>NZ_FNES01000033.1 GCF_900100195.1 Billgrantia gudaonensis | reverse complement strand
TCAGTTGGGAATCGGGTAGCTCCGTACGGGGACGTCCCCGCTTGTCGAAAGCCGGCAATCCGAAACTGCGTCAGAGCCTGTACATGGCAGCCGTCGTCGGGCTGAGGCGAAATCCGGATATCTCGGCGCTATACCAGCGGCTTATAACAAACGGCAAGAGCAAAATGGCGGCCTTGGGGGCGGCGATGCGGAAGCTGATCCACATCGCCTACGGTGTCCTCAAGACCCAGACCGAATATCGGCCACAAACCGCCTGATGGAATGTTTGTGGCCGGTTAGGAGAGATGGTATCTAGGCTCACGGAGAAGAAACCCACGCATAGAGCCTGGCATCATAGAGGACACTTCCTGCCAGCGAGGGATCGATCGACCATGGATACCGTGACTCAGGCCGCTCTGGGCGCGGCCGTCGGTGGCGCCGTACTCGGCCGGCGACTGGGCCGCAAGGCGGTACTGATCGGCGCCGGGCTGGGCACCCTGCCCGACCTCGACGTGCTGATCGACTACGGCGATGCCGTGGCCAACGTGACCGAGCACCGCGGTTTCAGCCATTCGTTGTTCGTGCTCACCGGCCTGGCTACCCTGCTGGCCACGTTCACCCAGCGTTTCGCCGCTGCTCGCGACATCTCGCGGCTGCGCTGGTGGGCCTTCTTCGCCTTGTGCCTGCTCACCCATCCATTGCTCGATGCCCTGACTACCTATGGTACCCAGCTGTGGTGGCCGCTGGAGGTCCGTCCCGCAGCCTGGCCGGTGGTGTTCATCATCGACCCGCTGGTCACCCTGCCGCTACTGATCGGCGTCGCCACGGCCCTGGCGACCGGCAACGGCCAGCGCGCGCCAGGCTGGGGGCTGGCACTGGCCTGTGCCTACTTGATGCTGGCCGCCGGTGCCAAGACCCTGGTGACGCAACGTCTCGAGCCGGTGCTCGCCGAACAGGGGCTGGAGAGCGCCCCGCGCCTGGTACAGCCCACGCCGTTCAACATCCTGCTGTGGCGTGCCACGCTGATCGATGGCGACCGCCACCACGAGGCACTGATCGGCGTGTTCGACGGCGACGAGCCGCCAGCGCTGGAGACCTTCCGCCGCGGCGCCGAACTCGAGCCAGCGGCCCTGGCCACCCGGCATGGCGAGCGCCTGGCCTGGTTCGCCGCCCCTTTCCTGCGCTACGAGGTGCAGGAGCACGCGGGACGGGAGACGCTGGTCGCCACCGACCTGCGCCTGGGCTTTCCCGGCTTCTACCCGTTCAGCTTCACCCTGGCCACCCGCGACGGCGACACCTGGCAGCCGGTGGCCGCCAGCGTTCAGCTTCCCTCCCCGCAGCGTGCCGACCGCGATGCCCTGTCGCGCCTCGCCGGTCGCCTGCTCGATACCGAGCCGGCCTTCTGTACCAGCCGGTTCGTCGCCCCTCAGTGGCACATTGCCATTCCGGGCCACTGCTGAGCGCGACAGGACGGTCAGCCGAAGTTCTGGGCGACGAAGTCCCAGTTGATGAGCTGCCAGACGTTCTCGAGATACTTCGCCCGCGCATGGCGGTAGTCGATGTAATAGGCGTGCTCCCAGACATCGACGACCAGCAGCGGTGTCTGGTCGTGGGCGATGGGGGTGTCGGCGTTGCTGGTATTGACGATCTCCACGCCACCGTCGTCGGTCTCGATCAGCCAGGTCCAGCCGGCGCCGAAATTGGCCATGGCCTTGGCGTCGAAAGCCGCCTTGAACCCGGCGAAGGAGCCGAACCGGGCATCGAGCGCCTCGGCCAACGCACCGCTCGGCTGCCCCCCGCCATGAGGCGACAGGCAGTGCCAGAAGAAGGTGTGGTTCCAGGACTGAGCCGCCTGGTCGAATAGCTCGCCGGAGGACGACCGAATGATCTCCTCCAGCGACTTGTCGGCATCCGCAGTGCCCTCGATCAACTCGTTGAGCTTGTCGACGTAGGCTCGATGATGCTTGCCGTAGTGATAATCGAGCGTCTCGGCGGAAATGTGCGGTTCCAGCGCGTTCTTCTCGTAAGGCAGCGCAGGCAGTTCGAAGACCATCCTCATTGACTCCTTGCCGTCACGGGGGTGGATGAGAATCGGCACCACGTGCCGTTCGGCTCAGTCGGCCGGCGCAATGCCCTGCCCGCAGCCCCGATAGGTCTCGTCGTCGATCGTCAGGGTCACCCGGGCCGGGAAGGGCTTGCCACTCATGGAGTCGAAACAGGCCCTGGCTTCCAATTCCAAAGAGAAGGGCCGATCGGCACGGCCGCTGGCCAGCTTCATGCGTCCACCGGCGTTGTCCATTTCGACGACGCGATAGGGCAAGGCGAGTTCGCGCTCGCCATAATCCAGCACCATCGACAGCTCGGGGGCGTCGTTGGCCAGGCTCACCGTCCAGCCGGGTTCGTTGCCGCGCCCGTGGAACATCACGCCGGGTCGCTGACTTCGGGTCAGAGCGCTGCGCGTCATGTCCGCCGTGCAGTCCAGCCGGCCGTTGGCGCTCTCCACCATGGCCTCGTCTCCCTTGGCCCAGAAGCTGAGATCGCCCTGTTGATAGCGCGAACCGCTGGCCACCACGGCCGGGAACAGGCGGTAGGCACCGTGAGCGGACCACAGCCGCAGCGCCTTCTCGTCGACGGCCGAGACCAGGTCCTGGGCCGGGGTGCAGCGCCAAGCCTGAAATGCGTCTGCGCCGCCGGGAAAGAACAGCGACGGCATCAACGGCGCCTTCGGCGGCACGACCGAGGTCTCGTCGGGCAGCGTGCCCGTGCGTGACTCGCTGACCTCGGGCTCGGAGGCTTCATCCGGCGTAGCGGCACAGCCGGCCACGGCGGCCAGGGCCGCCAGCAGCAGGGGCAGGCGTGGCAACGGCCTCAACGATGAGCGAAACGACATGGCAGACTCCTTGCGGGTAGGGATTCCATCACTGCAAGCATACCATCCCGGCGCCGGGCTCCGACTCGTCAGGAGTTACCCATAACGCTGCCGCAGTTCCCGCGCTGCATCGACCATGCGCTCCAGTGCCGCCTCCACCTCCGGCCAGTCACGAGTCTTCAGGCCGCAATCCGGGTTGACCCACAGCCGCTCGACCGGGATACGCTCGGCTGCCCTTTCCAGCAACTGCACCATCCATTCCACTTCGGGCACGTTCGGTGAGTGGATGTCGTAGACGCCCGGGCCGATGGCATTGGGGTAGGCGAAGTCGCGGAAGACATCGAGCAGCTCCATGTGCGAACGCGAGGTCTCGATGGTGATGACGTCGGCATCCAGTGCAGCGATGGCGGCAATGATGTCGTTGAACTCCGAATAGCACATGTGGGTATGGATCTGCGTGGCATCGTCAGCCACCGAGGCCGCCAGGCGAAAGCTGTCCACCGCCCAGTCGAGATAGCCCTGCCACTCGGCCTGGCGCAGCGGTAGCCCTTCGCGCAGCGCCGGTTCGTCGATCTGGATGATCGGCAGGCCGGCGGCCTCCAGATCGGCGACCTCGTCGCGCAGCGCCAGGGCGATCTGTCGACAGGTGGTCGCGCGCGGCTGATCGTCGCGCACGAAGGCCCACTGCAGCATGGTCACCGGGCCGGTGAGCATGCCCTTCATCGGACGCTCGGTGAGCGACTGGGCGTAACGGCTCCACGCCACCGTCATGGGCGCCGGCCGGGTCACGTCGCCATACAGGATCGGCGGTTTGACGCAGCGCGAGCCGTAGCTCTGCACCCAACCGAAGCGGGTGAAGGCATAGCCTTCGAGCTGTTCGCCGAAGTACTCCACCATGTCGTTGCGCTCCGCTTCGCCGTGCACCAGCACGTCGAGCCCAAGCGCCTCTTGACGAGCCACGGCATCGGCAATGGCCTCGCGCATGCGCGCCTCGTAGGTCTCACGCGACAGTTCGCCGCTCTTGTAGGCCCGCCGGGTAGCACGGATCTCCGCCGTCTGCGGAAAGGAGCCGATGGTGGTGGTGGGAAACAGCGGCAGCTCGAGGAAGCGCTGCTGGGCACCGGCTCGCACCGGGTAGGGGTTGGCCCGCGAGAGGTCGGCCTCCCCGAGACGCGACAGGCGCTCGGCGACGGCCGGCCGGTGCAGGCGCGGTGAGGCACGCCGGGCATCGAGCGCCGCCGTCGCGGCCGCCACGCGGTCGCGCTCTGCTGCACCGGCGCGGCCATCCAGCAGACGAGCCAGGGTCACCGTCTCGTCGAGCTTCTGGCGGGCGAAGGCGAGCCAGCTCGTCAGCTCGGCGTCCAGTTCGGTCTCGCTCGCCAGATCCACCGGCACATGCAGCAGCGAGCAGGAGGGCGCCAGCCACAGCCGTTCGCCGAGCCGCAAGCGGGCGTTCGCCAGCCGCTCGCGCAGGGTGGCCAGGTCGGCGCGCCACACGTTGCGCCCGTCGATGACACCCACCGAGAGCACCTTGTAGGCAGGCAGGTTGTCGAGCACCGCGGTGAGCTGCTCGGGGGCGCGTACGGCATCGATGTGCAGACCTTCCACCGGCAGGTTCACTGCCACCTGCAAGTTGTCGCCGAGCCCGCCGAAATAGCTCGCCACCAGCAGTTTGACCGGTGCGCTCTGCAGGGCGTTGTAGGCCGCCTCGTAGGCCTGCTTCCAGGCCAGGGGCAGATCTTGCACCAGCGCCGGCTCGTCGAGCTGCACCCACTCCACGCCCTCGGCGGCCAACCGCGCCAGTATCTCGCCGTAGACCGGCAGCAGTGCCTCGAGCAGGGAGAGCCGGTCGCAGGTCTCATCGTGTGTCTTGCCCAGCCACAGCCAGGTCAGTGGCCCGGTGAGCACCGCCTTGACCGGGTATCCGGCAGCCCGCGCCTCGGCCACTTCGTCGAAGAGTCGCGAACTGGCCAGACGGAAGGTCTGTCCGGCATGCAGCTCCGGGACCAGGTAGTGGTAGTTGGTATCGAAGTACTTGGTCATCTCGCAGGCCGCTGCGGGCTTGCCGCTGGGCGCCCGACCGCGCGCCATGCGGAAGGCGGTATCCAGGTCCACCGCCCCCCGGTCGAGTTCGTCGTCGGCTTCGAAACGCGAGGGCACGGCGCCCAGCATGATCGAGACATCGAGCACCTGGTCGTAGAAAGCGAAGTCGCCCACCGTGACGAAGTCGAGCCCAGCCTCGCGCTGGGCCTGCCAGTGCTTCGCGCGCAGCTCGCGGCCGGTGGCCTCGAGGGATTCGCGATCGCCGTCACCGCGCCAGTAGGCCTCGAGGGCGTGCTTGAGTTCGCGGCGGGCCCCGATGCGTGGGTAGCCCAGTACATGAGCGAGTGTCATGATGAATCCTCTGCCGAATGAATGATTCAGCAAAGTCTCGCTGGCCACACCCGGTGAATCAAACTAAACTTCCTAATTCAAAACATGAAGTGAATTCACTCGATGCTCGAACTACGCCATCTCCGTACGCTGATCGCCCTGCGCGACGCCGGCTCGCTCGTGGAAGCCGCCGAGCGGGTGCACCTCACCCAGTCGGCGCTCTCCCATCAGATCAAGGATCTCGAGGAGCGGCTGGGCAACCCGCTGTTCCTGCGCAAGACCCGCCCGGTCGAGTTCACGCGCGCCGGCCAGCGCCTGCTGACCCTGGCCGAACAGGTGCTGCCCCAGGTACGCATGGCCGAACGCGACCTGGCTCGACTGGTCGGCCAGGAAGCCGGGCGGCTGCACATGGCCATCGAGTGCCACAGCTGCTTCCAGTGGCTGATGCCCACCATCGACCATTTCCGCAACCACTGGCCGGAAGTGGAGGTCGACATTCCCGGCGGCCACCATTTCGACCCGCTGCCGGCACTGGCTCGCGAACAGCTCGACCTCGTGATCACCGCCGATCCCCAACCGCTCGCCGGGGTGCACTACGAGCCGCTGTTCCGCTATCAGGGCCTGCTGGCCGTGGCGCGCCAGCACCGACTGGCCGGCCATGCCTTCGTCACCCCGCAGGAGCTGGCCGACGAGACGCTGATCACCTATCCCGTGGAGCATGGCCGCCTGGACGTCTTCACTCAGTTTCTCGACCCCGCCGGCGTTCGCCCCCGGGAAGTCCGTACCGCCGAGCTCACCATCATGATGATGCAACTCGTGGCCAGCGAACGCGGCGTCTGCGCGCTGCCCAACTGGGCACTGACCGAGTATCTCGAGCGCGACTACGTGAAGGCGGTACCTCTCGGCGAAGACGGCATTTGGAGCACGCTGTTCGCGGCCATCCGCGATGACACCCGCAGCTTGCCATGGATGGAGGATTTCCTGCGCACCGCCCGAGAGACCTCCTTCGCGGTGCTGGAGGGCATTCGCCCGGCGTGATCAGCCATCGATGCGCGGCGGATGGCGGCGCGGCAGCAACAGCGTGAAGCGCGCGCCGCCGAGCGACGGGCTGTCGTCGACCATGGCGCTGCCGCCGTGCCAGGCCATGATCTTCTGCACGATGGAAAGCCCCAGCCCGTAGCCGCCGGAGCGGCGCGTGCGACTGTCGTCGAGCCGCGCAAAGGGTTTGAAAACCGCCTGGCGGTGCGCTTCGGGCACGCCGGGACCATCATCCTCCACGTCCAGGCGCACGGCACGCGGCTCGGCCTGCAGGGTCACCCGCACCGCCGAGTGGGCATGGCTGCAAGCATTGGCCACCAGATTCTGCAACGCACGCTGCAAGTAGCGTGGCTCGGCCTCCACTTCGATCTCGCTGCTGGCCACCACCTCGAGCGTGAGCTGCCGGTGCAGCGGCTCGAGGGCTTCGACAACCCGCTGCGCCATGGCCCGACACTCGACCGGCTCGGTCTCCAGCGCCATGCCCTGTCCCTGATCGCCACCCAGTCGGGCGTAGGTGAGAATCTCGTCGATCAGCCCGTCGAGCTCTTCGATATCGTCGTCGATACCACCCAGCTGTCGACGCACGGCCTCTTCTTCGGTCATGTCCTCGACCATCTGCACGGCGAAGCGGATGCGCGCCACGGGCGTACGCAGCTCGTGCGAGACCGCACGAATCATCTCCTGCTGGGCGCGCAGCAGCGACTGCACCTGGGCCGCCATGCCATTGAAGGCCATGCCCAACCTGCCCATGAAGTCGCCGCTCTCGACCTTCACGCGCGTATCCAGATGGCCGCTGGCAATGCGCGTGGCCGCCAGTTCCAGGCGTGCCATGCGAGCCTCCACGCCACGCACGATGACGTAGATCGCCCCGGCCAGCCCCAGCAGGATGATCACCGCCAGCAGGATCGACAGCGACAGCGGCATGGCCTCGAAGGCGTTGAGCGGCCCCACCTGTACCCACTCGAACCCATCCTGCTCGGTAGGCAAACGCAGGTAGAGCGATAACGCCCAGCGTTGGGGCAGCAGGCGAATGACCACTTCCGCCTCTTGCAGACGCGCCAGCTGCGCCGGTTCCAGGTCTTCGGGCGGGGCTTCGGTGAGCACCAGCGGAATGGCCGACCCCTGGAGACCCTTCAGACGCTCACGGCGCTGCTCGCCCTGCACGGCCGAGAGCCAATCGCCCAGCATACCGGTCAGCCCGAGCAGTTGGTGTTCGCCCAGGCTGCTCAGCGAGGCCGAAAGCACGCGCGGCTCTCCGGGCAGCATGCGGTGCAGGCGCCAGCCGCCTCCATCAAGAGTTTCTACCAGGGTACGGCCCGCTTCCAAGCGAGCCCGTTCGAAGTAACCCAGCGGGTGGGAAGGCAGCGCATGCAGCGCCAGGCTGATATCCAACTCCTCGCTCTGGCGCTGCAGCCAGGCTTCACGCTCGGCCTCGGGCAGCTCCACCAACTGGGCGGTCAGCAGCGCCATGGGCGAAGTGGCCAACTGCTCGTGATAGTGCTCGCGGCGCACCTTGTCGACCAGCAGGAAACCGCCTACCGCCAGGCCACCGGTCAACACCAGCACCAGCGCGATCAACACGTAGACGCGCAGAAAGGTGTTGTCGACCAGAACCCGGGGAAGCGCCATCAGCCATCCTTGACGAACAGGTAACCCTTGCTGCGCACCGTCTTGATGCGATGCGGATGATTGGGATCGTCACCGATCTTGGGCCGGATGCGCGATACCCGCACATCGATGGAGCGATCCTGGCCGTCGTACTTGATGCCGCGCAGCTGAGAGAAAATCTCTTCGCGGCTCAGTACGCGTCCGGCATTGCTGGCCAGAAGCCACAGCAGATCGAACTCGGCGCTGGTCAGCTCGATCCGTTCGCCGTGTAGCCATGCCTCGCGAGTGGCGCTGTCGATTTCGAGATTGCCGAAGGTGAGACGCACCTCGCCACCCGCCGCCTCGGCGCTCTCCGAACGGCGCAGCAACGCCCGCATGCGTGCCAGCAGAACGCGGGGCTGCACCGGCTTGGCAACGTAGTCGTCGGCCCCCATCTCGAGCCCCAGCACCTGATCCATGTCGTCGGTGCGCGCCGTCAGCATCAGGATAGGCCCGGCGAAATCGGAACGCGCCCGACGACAGATCGAAAGACCATCCTCGCCGGGCAACATCAGGTCGAGAATCACCAGATCCGGCTGCAGCGTCACGATCCGTTCGACGCCGTTGGCTCCATCGGCCTCCAGCGTCACGCGAAAGCCGTTGGCCTCGAGGTAGTCGCGGGTCAGCGTAGCGAGACGCTCATCGTCCTCGATGATCAGTACGTGTTCCCGGTCACCGGGCTCCAGGTTGTCTTCCATCCTCGTGTTTCCCTTGCTTGGGCATGGTTACCAGGCAGGTGGTTGTCTGCTGCCTCCGCACTGAGATAAGGATACCCGAAAAGCGCCCCGACGCGTGCAAGCCAGCTTGGCAATCGTCCTGCACAGGGAGTGCACCATACAGTCACAGGTTATCCACAGGGTTTGACATAGATCAGCCAAGAACGAAACGGCATTGATTCGCACATCCATCAAGCGTAGCTTAAGAGGTGCACTCATCCGACAGGAGGACTGACCGACGGAGTCTGTCAACATAGTTGGCATATGAAATAGTTCTGGCTCTTTAAAACCCTGCTGCCTGCGGCACTGGGTCCCGCTCGGGATTCAGGTGC
>NZ_FNES01000009.1 GCF_900100195.1 Billgrantia gudaonensis | reverse complement strand
ATGCCCAAGCAGGTGATCGTACATTCGGATCGCGGCAGCCAGTATTGTTCGACCCTGTACCAGTCACTGGTGATCCAGCACGAGCTGAAGTGCAGCATGAGTGCCAAGGGCAATTGCTACGACAACGCGTGCGCCGAGAGCTTCTTCCATAGCCTGAAGGTCGAGGCGATCCATGGCGAGCGTTTCGAGACCCGGGACGCCATGCGGCGGCAAGTGTTCGAGTACATCGAGATGGACTACAACCGGCAGCGCCGGCACAGTGCGATTGGGATGATCAGCCCAGAGGCCTTCGAGGCCCGAGTGATCGCTTAGATCGGTGTCCACGATTGCTGGGTAAGATCAAAGAGCCTCGGGTGTCCTATTTTCTCTCGATGCCCGCTGAGCCACCGCTGGAGGTATCGATGGACGCACGGGAATACATGGCCAAGAAAGGCATCGATCGAGGGCGTGACGAGCTGCGCCCCAACACCCTGGAGGAAAAGGCCTGGGCGAGGGCCCGTGAGTCCGGCGATCATCGCCCGCATGCCGGAACGCCATTCGACTGGGAAGAGTGGGAGCGCTACCACGAGGACTTGGCCGAGGATGCCGAGCAGATCGATCAAAAGATCGATCATGAAGCGCATCGAGATGGTACCGAGCATGAAACTGGCGAACCGGCGCGTGACCTCGATGCCGTGCAGCACTACGAGCCGCCGGCCGATACGTCCTCGCCCGTGTCTTCCCCTGCGGTACCGGACGAGCCCGCTCCTCGTGCGGCGCTGCTCGCCCTGGCGATACTCTTGCCACCGCTGGCGGTGGGAATGGGCGGCTTCGGGGGGCAGCGAGTGATGCGCAATGTCCTCTTGACCCTGCTGGGCTGGGTTCCTGGGGCCGTGCACGCCTGGCGGCTGGTGCGGCGGCCGTAGAATGCTGCCTTGAAACGGTGTTTCGTCGGGGGGTATCCTTCGTCAACTTTTATTTTTCCAGGAGTTGACCGTGGGCTACCTCATTGGCGTCACCGCCCTCTGGGCGTTTTCTTTTTCGTTGATCGGCGTCTACCTGGCGGGGCAGGTGGATAGCTACTTTGCCGTCTGTCTGCGAGTGGCCCTGGCGGCCGCGGTCTTCCTGCCGTTCCTGCGGCCGTCGCTGCTGCGCGGTCGCCAGCGCCTGGTGCTCATGGCGCTGGGCGCCGTGCAGCTCGGCGTGATGTACATCTTCTTCTATCAGTCCTTCCTGCTGCTCACGGTGCCGGAGGTGCTGCTGTTCACCATCTTCACGCCGATCTACATCGCGCTACTGGACGATGCCCTGTTCGGGCGTTTCACGCCCTTCTACTTGCTGACCGCATCCCTGGCGGTGCTCGGGGCGGCGGTGATTCGTTACCAGGGCCTGGACAGCGGCTTCTGGGCCGGTTTCCTGGTGGTTCAGGGGGCCAATCTCTGCTTTGCCCTGGGGCAGGTCGGCTATCGCCGCTTCTCGGCGACGCTGCCCGAGAACCTGCCGCGCCACAGCGTTTTCGCCTGGTTCTACCTGGGGGCCATGATCGTGGCGCTGCCCGCTTTCGCCTTGCTGGGCAACGTCTCGGCGCTGCCCACCACCGGGGTGCAATGGGGCGTGTTGCTGTGGTTGGGGCTGGTCGCTTCGGGGCTCGGCTATTTCCTGTGGAACCTTGGAGCGACTCGCGTAGATGCCGGAGCGCTGGCCATCATGAACAATGCCCTGATTCCCGCCGGGCTCGCGGTCAACCTGGTGATCTGGAATCGCGATGCCGACCTGCCGCGCCTGGCGCTGGGTGGGACCATCATCGTCGCTTCGCTGGTGCTCAACGAGTGGTGGTTGAAAAAAAGACGCACTGCCCTGGCCTGAGTCCGTTGGGTTCCGAGTTTGCCCGCCTTGCAGCCAGTCGCCATAATGAGCGGCCGTGAGCGAGCGAGCCAGGGCATGCAGAATTTCACCAGCAAGGCTTTCAAGAACATCGGTCTGATTGGCCGCCTGGGCAGTGCCGAGGTGGTCGAGACGCTGAAGCGCCTGATGCGTTTCCTCGACGAAGGCGGCTATCACGTCATCGTCGAGGATCGCACCGCCACGGTGCTGCTCGATCACGGCCACCCCGAGGCGAGCCGCCGTACCCTGGGCGAGCTGTGCGACCTGGTGATCGTGGTGGGTGGCGACGGCAGCCTGCTCGGGGCCGCCCGCACCCTGTGCCACAGCGGTACCCTGGTGCTGGGCGTCAACCGCGGCCGCCTGGGCTTCCTCACCGACATCTCGCCCGTCGAGCTCGAGGAGCGGGTCGGCGAGGTGCTGGCCGGCCACTACGAAGTGGAAGAGCGCTTCCTGCTCGATGCCGAACTCTATCGCGACGGTACCCTGGTGGGTAACGGCGATGCGCTCAACGAGGTGGTGCTGCATCCGGGCAAGGCGGTGCGCATGATCGAATTCGAGCTGTTCATCGACGAGCAGTTCGTCTACAGCCAGCGCAGCGACGGCCTGATCATGGCCACGCCCACCGGTTCCACCGCCTACTCGCTGTCCGGTGGCGGCTCGATCATGCATCCCAAGCTGGACGTGATCGAGCTCGTCCCGATGTTTCCTCATACCCTTTCGTCGCGCCCCATCGTCATCGATGCGGCCAGCGAGATCCGCGTGCACATCGGCGAGACCAACCAGACCTACCCGCACATCAGCTGCGATGGCCAGACCCGCGCCGTGGCCAAGCCCGACGACGTTCTGGTGGTGCGACGCAAGCCGCAGCGGGTGCAGCTCGTCCATCCGCACGGTCATAATTTCTACGAGGTCCTGCGCAGCAAGCTGGGCTGGAGCAATCGCCTGGGGGACTGAAGTGACGCGATACGCGAGTCTCGAAGGCTTCGACCTGATCGGCGACGTGCACGGCTGCGGTGCCACGCTGGCGAGCCTGCTGGAAAAGCTCGGTTATCATCGGCGCGGCGGCGTCTATCGTCATCCGCGGCGTCGGGCCATCTTCCTCGGAGACCTGATCGATCGCGGCCCACGCATCCGCCTGGCGGTGAACATCGTGCGACGCATGGTGGAGGAGGGCGAGGCCGAGATCGTCATGGGCAATCACGAGTACAATGCCCTGGCCTACTGTCAGCGTGCGCCGTCACGCCTGGGTCGCGAGTGGCTGCGCGAGCATACGCCGCGCCACAATCGCATCATCAAGGAGACCCTGGAGCAGTACCGGGACCACCCCGCCGAATGGGACGACGCGCTGGCCTGGTTCCGCGAGATTCCGCTGCTGCTGGAGCTGCCTGGCCTGCGCGTGGTGCATGCCTGCTGGGATCAGCCGCTGATCGATGCGCTGCGCCGCGAGCACCCCGACGGGCGCATCGATTCGGCCTTCCTCGAGGCGTCGGTAGAACATGGCACCTTCGCCTGGCAAGTGATGGATCGCCTGACTCGCGGTACCCACATTCCGCTTCCCGAAGGGGTGACGATCCATTCCGGCGACGGTTTCACGCGCAGGAGTTTTCGCGCCCACTTCTGGGCCCGGAATCCACGCACCTGGGGCGATGTGGTCTTTCAGCCGGACAATCTTCCCGACGATCTGGAATCGCGGCCGCTGACCGACCGCGAGCGGGCCTATCTCAGTCATTACGGGGCGGACGAGCCACCGCTGTTCATCGGTCACTACTGGTGCGAGGGCATTCCCTCGCTGCCGGCTCGCAACGTGGCCTGTCTGGACTACAGCGCCGTGAAGTTCGGCCGCCTCGTGGCCTATCGCTGGAGCGGCGAGTCGCGCCTGAACGCCGATCATTTCGTGTGGGTTCGGGTGCCGCAGGAGGAGACGGCGAGGCCTCGTCCCTGGGAGATCGACTTTGATTGATTTACAAAAAGCTACGATTTTTTTCGATCATGACCGTGAACTTCCCGTGCCTTCGCTCATCAGAGTAAGTGTTCCCTTGAATGATCCCTTGCTCTTGTCCGGCGGCTCCCCTTCCGCCGGATTTTTTCTGTGCGCGTACGGTGGCGGGATCGCGACGCCGACTCAGGAGAGCTCATGTATCGGGTGATGCTGTTCCCCCACGACATCGACACCAGCGAGTTGCGACGAGCGCTGTGGGCGCATCGCATCGGTCACCGCTTCACCGAGGAGGAGGACGGGCAAGTGCTGTGGCTGGCCGATCCCGACCAGCAAGCGGCCCTCCAGCAGTTGCTCATGCGCTGGCAGCGCGGTGAAGCGCTCGAGCCCGAGCGTCGAAAGCCCGCCGGCGGGGGGGCTTCGCTGGCCGTCCCCTTTCGTCAGGCGCCGGTGACCGCTTCGACCCTGGCGCTGTGTCTGCTGGTCTTCGCCGCCATGGGGCTGTTCGGCGATCTCGTCGTGGCCTTGTTGACCATCGTGCCGGTGGGCGTGGCCAACGGTAGTCTTGCCGTGGGCAGCCTGGGCGAGGCTGTCACCAGCGGCCAGGTATGGCGGCTGCTGTCACCGGCCTTTCTGCACTTCGGCTGGATGCACCTGATCTTCAACATGCTCTGGCTGTGGTATTTCGGGCGTCAGGTCGAGGCGCTGCATGGCTCTCGTCGCATGCTGGCCGTGCTGTTGATCGCCGGTATCGGCGCCAACCTCGCGCAGTACGCTGCCGGCACGGTGCTCTTCGGCGGCATGTCCGGCGTCGATTTCGCCCTGCTCGGCTACGTCTGGCTGATGTCGCGCCGCGTTCCGTCCAGTGGTTTCTTCGTACCGCAGATGCTGGTCGTGTTCATGCTCGGCTGGATGGTGTTCACCATGACCGATGCCGCCTCGCTGGTGGGGTTCGGCAACGTGGCCAACGAAGCGCATTTGGGCGGCCTGGTCGTGGGGTTGGCCATGGGCTGGTACCATTCCCGCAAGGCGCATCGCCGCCATTGACTTTCCCCTTTCACGAGAACGATGCCATGAGCGAGATGACCTTCGAGCGCATGATCCAGCAGATGACTCCGGCCATCTACGAGAGCCTCAAGCAGGCGGTAGCCCTGCGCAAATGGCCCGATGGTCGTTGGCTCACCGCCGAGCAGACCGAGCTCTGCCTGGAGGCGGTGATGCGCTATGAGGCCGAATGCCGGGTGCCCGAGGAACAGCGCGTCGGCTACCTTTCGCAGCGCAGTTGCGGCAGCGCTGCCAGCGGTGCCGACGTGCCCCCCGAGCTGGCCGGCCTGGCTCAGGACGCCACCCGTGGATGAGGCATCGACCATCGCCGTTGGCCATGTCATCCGGGGGTGTCTGACCAAGATGGCCGTGGAGCCCGGGCGCGGCAACGCGCCGGCGCATTATACGCTGCGTGCCGGTACGCAGCGGCTCGACCTCAATGCCTGTCTGGGACGTCCGCTGCGCCTGTCTTGGAGCGGTGCCATCGCCTGTACGCATTGCGGTCGAGCGACCCGCAAGAGCTTCGGTCAGGGCTACTGCTACCCCTGCTTCAAGCGTCTCGCCCAGTGCGATACCTGCATCGTCAAGCCGGAACTGTGCCACTACTACGAGGGTACCTGCCGCGAGCCGGAGTGGGGCGAGCGCCACTGCTTCCAGCCCCACGTCGTCTACCTGGCCAACGCATCGGGTCTCAAGGTGGGCATCACCCGGGCCACCCAGGTGCCGACCCGCTGGCTCGACCAGGGTGCCGTCCAGGCCCTGCCGGTGCTGGCGGTGGAGAGCCGCCAACAGGCCGGCTTCGTCGAAGTGCTGTTCAAGGAGACCGTGTCAGACCGCACCAACTGGCGCGCCATGCTCAAGGGCGAGGTGGCGCCGCTGGATCTCGCCGCCGAGCGCGACCGTCTGCTTGCGCGTCTCGACAGCGGGTTGGCCAACCTTCGCGAGCGCTTCGGTCACGAGGCCATCCGTATCCTCGACGAGCGTGCGGTGAGCCTGGCTTATCCGGTGCTGGAGTATCCGCGCAAGATCGTCTCCCACAACTTCGACAAGCACCCGGAGGTTTCCGGCATGCTACACGGCGTGAAAGGTCAGTATCTGATCCTCGATAGCGGTGTGATCAACCTGCGCAAGTTCACCGGCTATGAGGTCGAGGTCGCCGCCTGAGCTATCCTGGCATCAGGCAAGACCAGACAGGAGCTCGCCCATGAATGCCACGATGCGTGCCATGCGCCTGCATGCCCCCGGCCAGCCCCTGGCGCTCGACGAAATTCCCGTTCCGCACCCGGGTGCCGGCGAGATCCAGCTTCGGGTGCTGGCTTGCGGTGTCTGCCGCACCGACCTCCATGTCATCGACGGTGAGCTCAGCGAGCCACGACTGCCGCTCGTGCCCGGCCACGAGGTGGTGGGGGAGGTGACGGCGCTGGGCGAAGGCGTCGCCGGTCTGGAGGTGGGCCAGCGCATCGGCGTGCCCTGGCTCGGCTGGACCTGCGGCGAGTGCCAACCCTGCCGCGCCGGCCGCGAGAACCTCTGCGAGCGTGCCGAGTTCACCGGCTACACCCGCGACGGCGGCTATGCCGAGTACGCCGTGGCCGACGTCCGCTACTGCTTTCCCATCCACGACGACGATGCCCAGGCCGCAGCACCGCTGCTCTGCGCAGGACTGATCGGCTATCGCACCTGGCGGCTCGCCGGCGGCGAGGCGAACCGCTGCCTGGGCATCTACGGCTTCGGTGCCGCGGCGCACATCCTCGCCCAACTCGCTGTGGCCCGCGGCCAGCATGTCTACGCCTTCACCCGCCCGGGGGACGACGCGGCTCAAGCGTTCGCCCGGCGGTTGGGTGCCGTGTGGGCCGGCGGTAGCGACGAGGCGCCACCCGAGCGGCTGGATGCCGCGCTGCTGTTCGCGCCGGTGGGCGAACTGGTGCCCACGGCGCTCGGTCACGTCAAACCCGGCGGCACGGTGGTCTCGGGGGGCATCCACATGTCCGACATTCCCGCTTTCCCCTATCGCCTGCTGTGGGAGGAGCGCAGCGTCCGGTCGGTGGCCAACCTCACCCGCCGCGACGGCGAGGAGTTCCTGGCGCTCGCCCCCGAGGTGCCGATCCGCACCGAGACCCGAGCCTACCCCTTGGAAGCCGCCAACCAGGCGCTGGACGATCTGCGCCAAGGGCGGTTGTCGGGCGCTGCCGTGCTCATTCCGTGATCGGGCTCAAGCGAACAGATCGCCCTGGGCGCGGGGTGGGCGAAACGCCGCGGTATCCAGCGACTGCGCCGCCCAGGCGTCTGGCGTGTTGAACCCCAGCTGTCGGCACGCCCGGGCGAAGCGCTGCTCGAGCAGGTCGACGAAGATGCCTTCGCCGCGCATGCGTTTGCCGAAGCGGCTGTCGTACACCTCGCCGTCGCGGCATTGGCGGATCAGGCTCATGACCTTGGCGGCGCGCTCGGGGTAGTGGGTTTCGAGCCACTCTTCGAACAGCGGCGCCACTTCTCTCGGTAGACGCAGCAGCATCCACCCGGCCGTACCGGCACCCGCCTCGCGGGCGGCCCCCAGTAGGCGCTCGAGTTCGTGGTCGGTGAGTCCGGGAATCACCGGGGCGATCAGTGTGCCCACCGGCACGCCTGCCGCCGTCAGCTGCTCGATGGTGCGCAGCCGGGCTGCCGGCGAGGCGGCGCGCGGCTCCAGTGCACGCTTGAGATCGCGATCCAGGCTCGTCAGGCTGATCATCACCCGTACCAGTCGGTGGCGGGCCATTTCGGCGAGCAGGTCGCGGTCGCGCAAGATGAGCGCGCTCTTGGTGACCAGGGTCACCGGGTGGCGACATTCGAGAAGCAGGGCGAGCACCTCGCGGGTAGTCCGGCGCTCGGCCTCCAGCGGTTGGTAGGCGTCGGTGTTGCCGGCCAAGTTGATGGAGCGGCACACGTGGCCGGGCTTGGCCAGCTCTTCGCGCAGGCGCTCGACGAGCCCGGTACGGGCGATCAAGCGCGACTCGAAGTCGAGACCGGGGGAGAGATCCCAGTAGGCGTGGCTGGGCCGGGCGTAGCAGTAGATGCAGCCGTGCTCGCAGCCGCGATAGGGGTTGAGCGAACGGTCGAAGGGGAGGTCGGGCGAGCGGTTCCAGGACAGGGCGCTGCGAGCGCGTTCCTCGCGGACCTCGGTGGCCAGTCGCTCGGGGACGTCTTCTTGCCACCAGCCGTCGTCCTCCGCCTCCACCCGCGTGGGAGCGAAGCGATTGTCAGGGTCGAAAGTGGCGCCGCGCCCCTTGTGGGGAGCCGCGGCGGTGGAACGAGGCATGCGGCAATCTCCGTTACTGTATTCATGTACAGTATAGAGGCGCTTCGGAAAGACGCCAAGGCATGCCGACGACGACGGCGTCGATATCGCTGCGGTTCTGCTGGAGCGGATCAGGGCTGCTATGATGATCGCCTTCGATGTCACCCATGCCACCGCAGGACGCTTGCATGCTCGCCGATACCCTCGCGCGTCTCGAACCCGCCGACAGCGCCATGGAAGACCGGGTCGCCGCTCATCTTGACAACCTCACCAAGCCGCCGGGCAGCCTAGGCCGGCTGGAAGCGCTGGCCGTGACGCTGGCTTCCATCACCGGCGAGGCCTTTCCCCGGGTCGCGCCGCCCGGGGTGCTGGTGTTCGCCGCCGACCACGGGGTGGCCGCCGAGGGCGTGTCGGCCTTCCCTCAGGAAGTCACCGCACAAATGGTGGCCAACTTCGTGGCCGGCGGTGCGGCGATCAACGTCTTTGCCCGGCAGATCGACGCCCGCCTCGAGGTGATCGACGTGGGGGTGGCCGCCGAGCTGCCGTCATCGGGAGTGGTCCACGAGAAAGTGCGTGCAGGCAGTGCCAACTTCGTCGAGCGAGACGCCATGTCCCGTGACGAAGCCGTGCGGGCGATCGAGGTGGGCATTCGCGCGGCCGAGCGTGCCGCCGAGGCGGGTTGTCGCTGCCTGATCGTCGGCGAGATGGGCATCGCCAACACTACGGCGAGCAGCGCCCTGTTGGCAGTGCTCACCGAGAGTTCGGTGACCGGCCTGATCGGGAACGGTACCGGGATTCCCGTCGAGCGCCTCGCCCACAAGCAGGCGATCATCGAACGTGCCATCGCCGCTCGCGCGCCGGCTCGCGATGACCCACTCGACGTGCTGGCCAAGCTCGGGGGCCTGGAGATCGCCGCCATGGTCGGCGCCTATCTGGGGGGAGCGGCACGACGGGTGCCGCTGCTGGTCGATGGCTTCATCGCCACGGTGGCGGCGCTCGTGGCCTGCCGGCTGGGGTCGGCCACGCGCGACTATCTGATCTTCGGGCACCGCTCCCAGGAGCCGGGCCACGGCCATGCCCTGGCGGCGCTCGATGCCCGGCCGTTGCTCGAGCTCGAGCTTCGCCTGGGCGAGGGTACCGGTGCAGCGCTCGCTTTCCCGCTGCTGGAAGCGGCTTGCCGCATGCTGGCCGAGATGGCGACCTTCGAGGATGCCGGGGTCGCTGCCAGTCAGACGCCATGACCCAGGAGCCCCTGACGTTGGCGCTGCTGGGGTGGGTGGCGGCTGCCGTGGTCATCGACCTGCTACTCGGCGACCCGCGCTGCCTGCCGCACCCGGTGGTGGGCATCGGCCGCGCGGTTAAGGTCCTGGAGCGTGCCTGGAACCAGGGTTCCGCACGAGCGCGGCGCTGGCGCGGTGCCGCGATGACGATGACCGTGGTGGCGGGTACTCTCATGCTCACCTGGGGAGCGCTGGTGCTGCTTGCGCGGGTGCATCCGTGGCTGGCGCTTGCCGCCGAGCTGTGGCTATTGGCCGCGGCGCTGTCCATCAAGGGATTGGCCGATGCCGGCCGGGCGGTGGCCTCGCCACTTAGCCGCGGTGATCTGCCTGCCGCCCGACGCGCCCTGTCAATGATCGTGGGGCGTGACACGGAACGACTCGATGAGGCCGAGATCGCCCGGGGCGCCGTGGAAACGGTGGCCGAGAACTGCGTCGACGGCATTACTGCGCCGCTGTTCTGGGCCCTGCTCGGCGGGGCGCCACTGGCTCTGGCTTACAAGGCGGTCAATACCCTGGATTCGATGGTCGGCTACCGCAACGTGCGCTATGCCGACTTCGGCTACGCGGCGGCGAAACTCGACGACCTGGCCAACTGGCTGCCGGCCAGGCTGACCGCGCTGGCCCTGTGGCTCGCTGCCTGGGCGATGCCGGGCGCCCACCGTACTGGGGCGCTGGCGGCCACCTGGCGTCAGGCGCCAAGCCACCCGAGCCCCAATGCCGGCTGGCCTGAAGCCATGGTGGCGCAGTTGCTGGGGGTTCAGCTGCGCGGCACCAACCATTACGCTGGCGTGGCCTCGCACCGTGCGGTGCTGGGCGTCCCGCCGAGCGAGGGCGGCGAACCGCTGGCCGTGGGGCACATCGAGCGTGCGATCTGCCATATGCACGGCGGCTGGTTGGCTTTCGCGTTGCTGATGGCGCTGGCGGTGTTGATCCGGGAGGGGCTGACATGACGACGCACGATGCCACCTGGCCTTCGCATGGCGGCCAGGCCACGTCGCTGCTGGCGCGCTTCGGCCTCCCGCCCGACCATCCGCTGCACGACTTCAGCACCAACCTGAATCCTCTGGGGCCGCCCGACTGGGTGCCGTCCCGCCTGGCCGATGCGGCCGACGGCCTGGTGCACTACCCGGCCCCCGACTACCGCGCGGCCCGCACGGCGATCGCCCGCCAGGCCGGCGTGGCCGTGGAGCAGGTGTTGCTGACCAACGGCGGCGCCGAGGCGATCTTCCTGGTGGCGGCGGCACATGCCGGCGGGCGGGCGGCCATCGTTCAGCCTACCTTCAATGAATATGCCCGGGCCTGTCGTGCCCATGGCATGGAGGTCGCTGATATCACGCTGGCCGGGCCCGACTTCCGGCTAGACAGCGAGTCGCTCGAACGCCGGATCGAGCGTTGCCCGGTGCTTTTCCTGTGTCGACCCAACAACCCCACTGGTACCCTGGTGCCCCGCGAAACGGTCGAGCGGCTGCTGAGCCTGGCTGCGGCACGTGGTTGCCGGGTGGTGATCGACGAAGCCTTCATCGACTTCGTGACGCCGCCCGAGGAGGGCCTGGCGCCCCTGCTGGCGCGCTTCGACAATCTCGTTCTGTTGCGTTCGCTGACCAAGCTCTATGCATTGCCGGGACTTCGAGTGGGATATCTATTGGCGAGCGAATTAATGGTGCGCAAGATTAAGGCGTGCCAGCCACCTTGGAGCGTCAATCACCTGGCGGCCGAGCTCGTCGCCCCGTTACTGGCCGATACCGCCTTCCTGGCTCGTACCCGGCAGTGGCTGGCCGACGAGCGGCCACGCCTGCAGGCCGGTCTCGCCGCCGCCGGTCTCGAGGTGATCCCGAGTCGTGCCAACTTCTTTTTGGTGCGGCCAGCGATTGATGTCGAAGCGACGGCAGGGCAGGTCCAGCACCGAAGACCCGTTGACGGCTCGATTCAGGCGCTTATGACTGAGTCAATTGCCCTGACGACCGAGAGGCTGTTCGAACGGTTGCTGCATGCCGGCATCCTGGCCCGCCATACCCATGGCTTTCCCGGGCTCGACGGTGGCTGGCTGCGCCTGGCACTGCGCGACCGGGACTCCAACACGCGTCTGCTCGGCGCGCTGGGCGAGGGTGGGGAGTCATGATCGTCTTCGTCAGCGGCGGGGCGCGCTCGGGCAAGAGCGAGGTCGCCGAGCGCCTGGCGCGCGACTGCCAACGAGCCCACGGCGGGGCGCTTTACTACCTGGCCACGGCGATGGCGTCGGACGTCGAGATGGCCGCGCGCATCGCTCGCCACCGCCGTGACCGTGGCAGCGAGTGGTGCACGCGCGAGGTACCGCTGGCACTGGGGGAGGCACTCGACGGTATCGAGCCCGGCAGCTGCGTGCTGCTCGACTGCCTGACGCTGTGGGCCAGCCGCGCGCGCTTCGAGGCCGGTTACCACAGTGCTGCCGGCCTCGCCCAGTTCGAGGCGCTGCTGGTTGCGGCTCGCACCCGGCCGCTCGACCTGGTGGTGGTCTCCAACGACCTGAACGAGGCCGCATTGCCGCAGGATGCCGCAACGCGCGACTATGTCGCTTTCCTGCAACGCCTGCACCGCACGCTCGCTCGGGAAGCCGAGCGCGTCGTCGAGGTGGTGGCCGGTGTGGCCATCGATTGGAAATCCCCGCATGCCTGAGCCCGAGGAAAGAAGACCATGATGAACGCCGCTTTCGGGCTGCTGCTGGCCTGCCAGTTTCTGACACGGCTGCCGGTACCGGTGGCGTGCCCCTGGACGCCGGTCACCCGGCGCTGGGCGCTGCGCAGCTATCCGCTGGTGGGGCTGGCGATCGGCGTACTGTTGGCGGCGTTTGCTGCACTGCTGAGCGGCGTATTGCCGACACCGCTGCTGGCGCTCGTGCTGCTCAGCCTGTGGGTGGCGCTTTCCGGAGGACTTCATCTGGACGGTGTCATGGACGTGGCCGACGCCCTGGGCAGCAATGCACCCCTGGCACGGCGCTGGGAGATCATGAAGGATCCCCAGGTGGGAAGCTTCGCCATCCTGGCGCTGGTCTTCCTGCTGGCCTGGAAGGGCATGCTGGTTTGGGCGCTGCTGAACGCCGGTGCCTCGCTAGGCGTGCTGGTGGCCGTACCGGCGCTGGCGCGCTTCGGTGCCGTGGCCTTGCTGTGCCTGGCGCCTTGTGCGCGTCGAGAAGGGCTGGCCTGGACCTGGCGGCAGGATCTCGAACGGCGTGACCTGCTGCTGGCCCTCGTGCCGCTGGCGGTGCTGTTTGCGTTGCTGCCGGGATGGCCGCTGCTGCTGGGGGCGCTGCTGGCCTTCCTGCTGGTGTACGGTGGGGGAATGACACGAGCTTTTACCGGCATCAACGGCGATATCGTGGGTGCCGCCATCGAGGGAGGAGAGCTATGGCTGTTGCTGATCGCCTGGAGTTGGTGGTCGTTCGTCACGGCCTGACGGCCTGGAACCGTGAGCGCCGCTACCAGGGTCAGCGTGACATTCCGCTGTTGCTGCCCGAGGCGCGCACCGGCCTGGATCGTCTGCGCGAGTCGCTGGCCGGGGATGAGTTCGATGCCGTGCATGCCAGCGACCTGATACGCTGCCGCCAGACCCTGGCGCATCTGCTGGTCGGCCGCCGGCTCGGTGTCGAGCCGCATTTCGACGCGCGCTTGCGCGAACTCGACTTCGGCGAGTTCGAGGGCAAGTGTTACGAGGAGCTCCAGGCACTGCCCGCCTATCGAGCCTGGATCGACAGTCAGGGCGAACAGGCCCCACCGGGGGGCGAGTCCACTCGATCCTTGCGTCAGCGCCTCGGAGAGTGGTTCGGGGATCTGCTCGCCGATGTGGAGGCTCATGGTCTCCAGCGCGTGCTGGTCATCACCCATGGGGGGGTGATCCGCGAGTTGCGCCGGCACTTCGAAGAGATCGACTTCTGGGAAGGCAGCGTAGGCCAGGCCGAAGGTCGCCGCCTGACCTTCGTGCAACGAGAGGGGGAGTGGCAATGCAGCTCTTCATCGGCGGAGCCTGTGCCGGCAAGTGCGACGCCGTAAGCGAGCGCTTTCCGGCCGCTCGCTGGCATCGCCTGGAGGCCGGTACGCGACTGCCCGACTGGCGGGAGACGGTCGTTGCCGAGGTGCCGCTGGTGGTGACCGGCTGGGCAGACTGGATCGAAATGGCCCTGAGCGATGAGCCCGACGACGATCGCCTGCGCGAGCAACTGGTTGCTGCCCTCGAGGCGCTGGTCGCCGTCGAGCGAGAGCGCGGTACTACCGTCATCGTGATCCTGCCCGAAATGGGCCGCGGCATCGTGCCGATGGCGGCTCGGCTACGCCGCTTGCGCGACCTGGCCGGTTGGTTGGCCCAGGATGTGGCCGAGCTTGCCGATGCCGTCGAGTACGTTCGACATGGACTCGTGAAGTCCCTGAAATGATAGGATGTTTCTCGTTCCCACGGGGCGCCGTCGTTGACCCGGCCACGGCGGGTTGCTAGGTTACGTTCTCTCTCAGGTGCTCCAGGCGTGCGCAGACACGCCGGAGTGAAACGGGAAGTCGGTGCGCGGTGCTTTATTGAAGTCCGCCATTCCGACGCTGCCCCCGCAACGGTGATCGAGTTTAGGAGTCTGTCGGACGTAACGCTGATTTACTGCGAGATCCGACAGGCTCCCGGGAATGCCCTATACCACTGTGCCGCTCGGCATGGGAAGGTGGTTTTCCGGGACGCTGCGCGTCCACTCGTCAGCCCGGAGACCGGCCCGAGAGTCCAGGAAACGCGGATACACCGTGTTTCCCTCATGCCGGGTTGCGGTGGGCGACCACGAGGCAGGGTTCTCGTCGAAGCCGTCGTCTCCCTCTCTCGTTCCTTGCCGCCCCGGTGAATGCGACACCATTGCCGTGCGGGCAGGCACGGCGAGCAAGGGACTCCCATGAACACCACACGCAACGCCCCCCGTGGCCTGGCCGCCTTCGGCCTGGCTTTCCTTCCGCTGGTCGTTCACGCCCAGTCGGAACCCGAAGACGACCGGTCCGTCGACCTCAATCCCCTGGTGGTGACCGCTGCTCTGGCGCCGCGTACCGCGGACGAGTCGCTCTCCTCCGTCACGCTGCTCGACGAGGCGACCCTGCGCCGCCAGGATCCCGTCAGCCTGACCGATCTCTTCCGCGGTCAGCCGGGCGTGGACGTCACCACCAACGGCAGTTTCGGCAAGTCCAGCAGCGTCTCCATTCGCGGCACCGCCAGCGATCAGAACGTATTGCTGATCGACGGCATTCGCCTGCGTTCGGCCACTTTGGGGAGCGCGGCGTGGCAACACCTCGATCCACGAATGTTCGAGCGCGCCGAGATCGTGCGCGGTCCGCGTGGCAGCCTCTACGGCGCCGATGCCATCGGTGGCGTGGTGCAGCTGTTCACGCACGAAGCGGAAGAAGGCAGCCCGCATCCCCGCGTTTCCGTCGGCGGCGGTAGCTTCGATTCACGCCGTTTGAGCGCCGGGCTCTCGGGCAGCGAAGGAGGTACCCGCTACAGCTTCGCCGCCAGCCATTTCGCGACCGATGGCGCGCCTATTCGTCGCGGCGGCGAGGACAAGGGCTACGACAATACGTCCGGTCTCGTTCGGCTTTCGCATGCCTTCGATGGCGGTGGCGAAATCGGCTTGTTGGGGCTGCGCGCGCGCGGCAATACCGAGTTCGATGGCGGCGAGAGCGACTTCGTCCAGCAAGTGGCCGGCATCTATGGCGAAGTGCCCGTCACCGAGCAGTGGAAAAGCCGTTTGACCCTGAGTGAGTCCCGAGATGAACTGGACACCTTCAACACCGCTTTTCCGTCCACCATCAATACGCGCACGCAGACGGCTCACTGGGAAAACCGCCTGAGTCTGGCGTCCCATGAACTGATCGTCGGCGCAGAGTACAGCGAAGACCAGGTATCGGGCACCAGCGACTTCGAGGTCGACAGCCGTGACAATACGGCCGTCTTCGCCCAGAGCTTGCTGGACTTCTCGCCGTTGACCGTACAGGCCAGTCTGCGCCATGACGACAACGAGGCCTATGGCAGTGAAGTGACCGGGAGCCTGGCGCTGGGCTATGCACTGGATGCTCACCACACCCTGCGAGCCAGCTATGGCACCGCCTTCAAGGCGCCGAGCTTCAATGACTTGTACACTCCCTTCGGAGGTGACCCCGATCTCGACCCGGAGACGTCGGAGACCTTCGAAGTGGGCGTGCGTGGGCAGTTCGCGCCGATGTTCTGGGATCTGGCGGTTTATGAGACGACCATCGATGATCTCATCGATTGGAAGGATCAAGGCGGCGGCATGTATGCGCCAGTGCAGATCGATGCTGCGCGCATTCGCGGCGTGGAACTCTCCGCCGGTGCCGAGATCGACGCCTGGACCCTGCAGGCGGCGCTCACCTATACCGACCCCGAGGATCGCGACACCGGCGATCGGCTGCCGCGCCGTGCCACGCAAAGCCTGCGCTTCGATGTCGATCGCGAACTGGGCGACTGGTCGCTGGGCGGTTCATGGATCGTGCAGAACCACCGGTACGACAGTGATGGCGAGCAGGATCGTCTGCCCGGCTTCGGCCTGCTCGACCTGCGCGCTGGCTGGGAATTCGCACCGATGTGGTCGGCGCGGCTGACGCTGGATAACGTGCTCGACAAGGAGTACGAGACCGCCGGAGGCTACATCAACGCTGGCCGTGCCGCCTTCCTCAGCGTGCATTTCGGCGGATGATGTCGCGTCGGTTCCTGATCGCTCTGGCCCTGTCGCTGCTGCCGATGGCGGCGTCGTCGGCCTACGCCGAGGTGTGTGCCACCGACGATGCCGAGCGCGAGGTGTGCCTGCCGGCGCCGGCCGAGCGCATCGCGGCACTCTCGCCCGGGGCCACCGAGCTCGTCTATGCCGCCGGGGCCGGCGACAAGGTGGTGGCGGTGGTCGACTACAGCGACTACCCCCCCGAGGCACGCGAAGTGCCCAAGGTGGGGAGTCATACGCGCCTCGACATGGAGCGCCTGGCGGCGTTGCGTCCGGCTCTGGTGATCGGTTGGGTGACCGGCAATCCGCCGGAACAGCTGGAGACCGTCGAGTCGCTGGGCGTGCCGGTGTTCTATCTGGAGCCGCGCAGCTTCGAGGGCGTGGCCAGCGCCATCGAACGCCTGGGCGAGCTGGCCGGCACTCGGGAGGTGGCACGGCGCGAGGCTGCACGCTTTCGCGATGGCATGGCCGAGATCCACGAGCGCTATGCCGACCGCTCGTCCGTGCGGGTCTTCTATCAGGTGTGGGACGAGCCGTTGATGACCATCAACGACGAGCACCTGATCGGCAAGGTGTTGAGTGCCTGCGGTGGCGTCAACGTCTTCGGCGACCTCGATCGTCTGGTGCCGCGCATCGACGATGCCTCCGTGCTGGCCGCCGATCCGGAGGCGATACTGGCCGGCGGCATGGGCGAGGAGAATCGCCAGTGGCTCACCCATTGGGAGCAGTACCCGAGTCTGACGGCATTGAGGCGCGACAACCTCTTCTTCGTGCCGCCGTCGCTGATTCAGCGCCCCACACCGCGCTTGCTCGAGGGCAGCCGCCTGTTCTGCGAGAAACTGGAGAAGGCACGTGCACATCGTTAGGCATGCGTTGGGCGTGACCGGCAGCCACCGCGGGCTGGGCCGCCCGATCGGAGTGCTGGCACTGGCTGCTCTGGCGGCCCTGACGCTGGCCGTTGGCATCGGCAGCGTGGCGGTCTCGCCCGGGGAACTGTGGGCAGTGGCCACGGGCCAGGGCGAGCCGCTGTCGCGCACCCTGGTACTCGAGCTGCGTCTGCCGCGGGCACTCTCGGCCTTTGCCACCGGTGGTTTGCTGGCGCTGGCCGGGGCGTTGATGCAGGTGCTGCTGCGCAACCCACTGGCCGATCCCTATGTGCTGGGACTCTCCGGCGGTGCCGCGGTGGGAGCACTGGCCGCGATGCTGGCGGGGCTCGGCGGTGCGCTGATCACTGGCTCGGCCTTTGCCGGCGCACTGCTGTCCACCCTGCTGGTATTCGGCCTGGCGCATGGCACAGGCAGCTGGACGCCGGCACGATTGCTGCTCACCGGGGTGGTGGTGGCGGCCGGCTGGGGTGCCGTGGTGACCCTGATGCTGGCGGTGAGTCCCGTCGAACGCCTGCCCGGCATGCTCTACTGGCTGATGGGCGATCTCGCCTATGCGCGCTCTCCCCTGCTGCCGTCGATGTTGCTGGTGGGCGTATGCCTGCTGGCCATTCCCTTGGGACGCAGCCTCAATGTATTGGCCCGTGGGGCGCTTCAGGCCGCGGCGCTGGGCGTGGCGGTCCGGCCCCTGGAATGGACGATCTACCTGGCGGCGAGCGCGCTCACCGCCATGGCGGTCACCACCGCCGGAAGCATCGGTTTCGTGGGCCTGGTGGTGCCGCACATGCTGCGCCTGGTGCTGGGCAACGACCAGCGCCTGATTCTGCCTGCCTGTGCCTTGGCCGGCGGTACCCTGCTGGTGCTCGCCGATACCCTGGCGCGCACGATCATCGCGCCCGAGCAGCTGCCGGTGGGGGTGATCACGGCGCTGCTCGGCGTGCCTACTTTCCTCTATCTGCTCTACCGGAGCCGCTGATGAGCCGACTCGAGGCCTGCGAGCTGGTGATCGACGTGCCGGGCCGGGGCGATGGCCGGGCGTTGACCCTGAGCCTGGAACCGGGGCAGGTGTGGGGTGTGCTGGGTCCCAACGGGGCGGGCAAGACGACGCTTCTGCACACCCTGGCGGGGCTGCGTGCCCCGCGCCGCGGTACGGTGCGTCTCGACGGCGAGCCACTGGCCGCGCTGTCGCGTCGCCGGGTCGCGCGTGCCCTGGGTTTGGTCTTCCAGGAGCGTCACGATGGTTTCCCTGCCACGGTGCGCGAGACGGCGCTGATTGGACGCCATCCCTGGCTCTCGCCCTGGCAGATGGAGGGCGGCGAGGACGTGCAACTGGCCGAGGCGGCCCTGGCGCGCCTCGACGTGGCCCACCTGGGGGAACGCCTGGTGAACACGCTCTCCGGCGGTGAGCGCCAACGCCTGGCCATCGCCACGGTGCTCACTCAGGGACCCGCGATCTGGCTGGCCGACGAGCCCACCAACCATCTCGACCTGCACCACCAGACTGCGGTCATGGCGTTGCTCGCCGAGCAGGCTGCCGAAGGGCGCGCCGTGCTGATGTGCCTGCACGATCTCAACCTGGCTGCGCGCTGGTGCGATCGGGTACTGCTGCTCTATCCCGATGGCGAGGCGTGCTGGGGACCGCGCGACACCATGCTGGTGCCGAGCGTCCTGGAGCGACTCTATGGCCAGCGCCTGGCGACGACGACCGTCGACGGCGCTCCCGTTTTCGTACCCGTGAGGTGACATGACCACGACCCCGATTCGCGGCGAAGCCCATGCCGCCCTGATTACCGCTCCCGGCTCCGGCCAGGGCAAGTCCATGGTCACGGCCGCGCTGGCGCGGCTGCACCGCAACGCAGGACGCCGGGTGCGGGTGTTCAAGCATGGCCCCGACTATCTCGATCCGATGGTGCAGGAGGTCGCCTCCGGCGCACCGGTCTACCAGCTCCACCCTTGGATGACCGGTACTGCCGAGTGTCGCTGGCGCCTGGCCGAGGCCGCCAGGGAGGCCGACCTGATCCTCGTCGAAGGCTCCATGGGACTGTTCGACGGCGATCCATCCAGCGCCGATCTGGCGATACTGGCCGGTCTGCCGGCGCTGCCGGTGATCGATGCCTGGGGGATGGCCCAGACCTTCGGCGCTGTGGCCCAGGGGCTCGCCAACTTCCATCCGCGGCTCGCCATCCATGAGGTGATTGCCAACCGCGTGGGCAGCCCCGGCCACGGCCGGCTGCTGGCAGACAGCATGCCGGAGGGACTCGCACTGCTCGGCGCCATCCCGCGTAGCGATGCCATGGCGATTCCCGATCGCCATCTCGGACTGGTGCAGGCCAACGAGCTAGAGGGGCTCGACGCCCAGTTGGATGCCGCCGCCGAGGTGCTAGCCGAGGCGGGCCTCGATCGATTGCCGGCCCGAGTCGAACTGGAAACCGAAGCTCCGGAACCACCGCCGCGGCTGCTGGAAGGTCGGCGCATCGCCGTGGCTCGCGATGCCGCCTTCGCTTTCATCTATCGCGCCAATCTCGATCTGCTCGAGGCCATGGGCGCCGAACTGGCTTTCTTCTCGCCGCTGGAGGACGCCGGACTGCCCGTCTGCGATGCCCTGTGGCTGCCCGGCGGTTACCCGGAGCTGCATGCCGCCAGGATCGCCGCCAACGCGCCGATGCACGCGGCGATCCGCGTCCACCACGAGGCGGGCAAGCCGATCCTGGCCGAATGCGGTGGACTGATGGTTTGCATGGAACGGCTCGTCGATGAACATGGTGCCGAGCATGCCCCGTTCGGCCTGCTGCCCGGCACCGCACGGATGACCGGCAAGCTCAGTGCCCTGGGCCTGCAGAGTCTGGACACGGCACTGGGGGAGCTGCGCGGCCACACCTACCATCATTCGCAGCTCGAAACCGCTCGGGTGCCAGTGGTCCGGGCCCGGCGCCTGGCGGGCAGTGCTGCCGAGGCGATCTATCGTGAGGGCAGCCTTACGGCCAGTTACTTCCATGGCTACTTTCCTTCGGCACCGGCACTCACCGCTGCCATCTTCACGGGCAGCGGTCTGGATGCCGCCCTTTGCAACTCATCAGGAGACTGACATGAAAGACGTCGACCCCCAGCGCCATGCCGAGCGCATGGCGATCAAGCAGCGGATCATGAACGAGCGCATCGCCCAAGCCGACAAAGAGCAGGGGTTGTTGCTGGTGCACACCGGTTCGGGCAAGGGCAAGAGCAGTGCCGGCTTCGGCATGCTGGCCCGTGCGCTGGGCCACGGCATGAAGGTGGGCGTGGTGCAGTTCATCAAGGGCGCCTTCAGCACCGGCGAGGAGGCGTTCTTCCGCGACCTGCCGAACGTGGAGTACCACGTGATGGGCGAGGGTTACACCTGGGATACTCAGAACCGCGAACGCGACATCGAGAAGGCCGAGGCGGCCTGGGAAGTCGCCCGCCGCATGCTCGCCGACTCGAGCTTCGACATGGTGCTGCTCGACGAGCTCAATATCGCCCTGCATTTCGAGTACCTGAATCTCGACCGGGTGCTCGACGACCTGCAGGCGCGTCCGGCGATGCAGCATGCCATCGTCACCGGCCGCTATGCGCCCAAGGCGCTGATCGAGCTGGCCGACACGGTAACCGAGATGAAACTGGTCAAGCACGCTTTCAAGGATCAGGGGGTGAAGGCCCAGAAAGGCGTCGAACTTTGACGACGTTGATGATCCAGGGCACCACCTCGGATGCCGGCAAGAGCACGGTGGTGGCGGCCCTGTGTCGGGCGCTGGCGCGCCACGGCGTGTCGGTGGCGCCGTTCAAGCCGCAGAACATGGCGCTCAACAGTGCGGTGACGGCGGACGGCGGCGAGATCGGCCGCTCCACGGCCCTGCAGGCGCTGGCCTGTGGCGTCGAGCCCCACAGCGACATGAACCCGGTGCTGCTCAAGCCGGAGAGCGACCGCGGCGCCCAGGTGATCCTGCGCGGGCGGGTACACGGCCATATGGACGCCCTGGACTACCACGCCTACAAGCGCCAGGCACGCGCTGGCGTGATGGCCGCCTGGGAGGCGCTGTCGAGCCGTTACGACATGATCATCGCCGAGGGGGCGGGCAGCCCGGCGGAGATCAACCTGCGCGACAACGATATCGCCAACATGGGCTTTGCCGAGAGGGTCGACTGCCCGGTGCTGCTGGTCGGCGACATCGATCGCGGCGGGGTCTTCGCCCAACTGGTCGGCACCCTGGAACTGCTCAGCGCCAGCGAACGGGCGCGTACCCGAGGCTTCATCATCAACCGTTTCCGCGGCGACCTGGCGCTGCTCGATCCGGGCCTGACGTGGCTCGCCGAACGTACCGGCAAGCCGGTGCTCGGCACGCTGCCTTATCTGGATGGCCTGCTCCTCGATGCCGAGGACAGCATCGGTCGCGCCGGGCACGACGATGGCGAGCCGGCGCTGCGCGTGGTGGTTCCGGCGCTGCCGCGCATCAGCAATCACAACGACTTCGACCCCCTGCGTTTGCATCCTCGGGTGGCACTCACCTTCGTGGGGCCGAACCAGGTCATCCCGCCGTCCGATCTGATCGTCCTTCCCGGCAGCAAGAGCACCCGCACCGACCTCGCCTGGCTGCGCAGCCAGGGCTGGGAGGCCGCCATCCGGCGCCACCTGCGCTACGGCGGCCGGGTGTTGGGCATTTGCGGCGGCTTCCAGATGCTGGGCCGTGTCGTCCACGACCCAGAGGGCCTGGAGGGGCCGGCCGGGTCTACGCCGGGGCTTGGACTGCTCGACCTCGAGACGCGCATGGTGCCCGGCAAGCAGCTGCGTAACGTGGCGGGTCGCCTGTCGCCGGAGGGCGTTCCCGTCAGCGGTTACGAGATCCACAACGGGGTCAGCGAGGGGCCGGCGCTGGCGCGCCCGCTGGTCGCGCTCGACGACCGCGAAGGAGAACGCGCGGATGGTGCGGTCAGCGACGATGGCCAGGTCATGGGCACCTACCTGCATGGCTTGTTCGACCGGCCGGAGGCCTGCACGGCACTGCTGGCGCGCTGTGGGTCAGCCGCTGCGGAGGCGGCGGTGGATTACCGGGAGCATCGCCAGCGGGAGCTCGACCGCCTGGCGGATACGGTCGAGTCCTGCTTGGATTTTACTGCCATCGAAAGGCTGCTGTCTGACGGGTAGCGGACTGCGTCGGAGTCAGAAGGTTGGCAGGCGCCCTTCGAACGGTGCCGGGTCGTCGGTGATGGCGCTCTCCACGCCCCAGGCCCATTGATGGGCGAAGGCGGCGGGGTCGTTGACGGTGTAGGCCAGTAGGCGATAGCCCGCCTGGCGGACGGCTCGGGCGCCGCGTTGGCTCAGCCGCTTCCAGTCGGTGTGCACGCTGAAGGCGTCGACCGCCTCGCAGCGGGCTAGCCAGTCGCGCGGCAGCCCCTCGAAGAGAACGCCCAGCGCCAGTCGCTCGGGCCCGGCGAAGTGCCGCGCATGGTCCAGGGCGGCGTCGTTGAACGAGGAGACGATCAGCCGCTCGGGCGGCAGGGCATCGAGCAGGGTGGGAAGCGCGCCGTCGACCAGTGCCGGTGCGCTGCGCCCGCGGTTGACCTTGAGCTCCAGATTGAGCCCCATGTCGAGTGCATCGATGAGCTCGAGCATCTCGCGCAGGGTGGCCATTCGCTCGCCCGCGAAGGCATCGGCGAACCAGGCACCGACGTCCAACTGACGAGTTCTGGGGAGATCGAGGTCGGCCAGAGCCGCTCGACCATCCGAGCAGCGCCTCACGTTGGCGTCGTGCCAGATCACCGGTGTGCCGTCGCCGAGCAGTTGCACGTCGAGCTCCACCCAAGTGCAGCCGGCACGGTGGGCGGCACGGACTGCAGCCAGGGTGTTCTCGGGAGCACGAGCGGAGAGCCCGCGATGGGCGATCAGAGGCGGCAGGTCGATGCTGGGATGACGATCTGACATGCGTTCGCTCCGGCTGGCAGGACATCCGCGACGGTGTCGCGGCCTGAAGTGACAGGATAACGGCTTCGGTGCCGCTTGGCATAGGCGATACGTGCCGTGACTGTGCTAGTCTTGCCCGTTTTCGGCAGATAGACGTAGAGGAAAACATGAGGGTGATGACCCCGGAACGCTGCGAGCAGCGCGATGCCTGGCTGGCTCGGCTGTGCGCCGATCACTACGGCCGCGAAGCGGGGCTGACACCGCTGGTCACCTTCACCGGCATGCGCCAGGTGCTGTTTGCCCAGGAGGCGGCTCGCCTGTGGGCTCTGGTGGACGAGCAGCAACGCCCCGGGGCGTTGGCGCTGCTGGTGCTCGACGAAGCCGGCGGCGGAATGCGCCTGTGGCTCTCCGCGGCTCCGGGTGGCGATCGCGAAAGCGAACGGCGGCTGATCCGCGAACTCGCCCTCAAGGCGCCGTTGCGCGTCGATGCCGCCGATCAGGAGGCCGAGGCCTTCTATCGACGCTGCGGCATCACCCGCTGGTTTGCCTTGCCCGGCGGTCGCCGGGCAGGACTGGCCAAGCACCACCCAGCCCACGGCGTCGACGACCTGGCAGCATCGCTGGCGTTCGACGAAGCGGCGATCCTGCGCCGCTTCAAGCACGACCCGCGCTTCTTCGAGGCCGAAAAGCAATGCTTCGTCGAGGCACTGGGGGCGTTTCCCGTCGGCGTGACTTGACCGGAGCGACGATCGGCGCTTGGATGGCTCGACGGTATCCCACGGAACAAGGACCTGACGACATGACCAAGCGCATTCAATTCGCCCGCACCGGTGGCTCCGAGGTTCTCGAGTTCGTCGACGCCGCCCCGGTCGATCCCGGTCCCGGTGAGGTACGCATCGCCAATCGGGCAGTGGGGCTCAACTTCATCGACATCTACTTTCGCACCGGCCTCTATCCGGCTCCGAGTCTGCCCTCGGGGCTGGGCACCGAGGCGGCCGGGGTCGTCGATGCCGTGGGCCAAGGCGTCGATCACCTGAGAACGGGCGATCGCGTCGCCTACGCCCAGGGCCCTTTGGGCGCCTATGGCGAAGCCCACGTGCTGCCGGCGGCCAAGGTCGTCAAGCTGCCCGACACCATCGACTTCGAGACGGCGGCGGCCTCGATGCTCAAGGGCCTGACCGTGCAGTACCTGCTGCGCCAGACCCGCGAGCTCAAGGGCGGTGAGACGATCCTCTGGCACGCTGCCGCCGGTGGCGTGGGCTCCATCGCTTGCCAGTGGGCCAAGGCGCTGGGCGTGAAGCTGATCGGTACGGTGAGCTCGCCGGAAAAGGCGGCGCTGGCCGAGAAGAACGGCGCCTGGGCGACCATCGACTACACGCGGGAGGACGTCGTCGAGCGCGTCCGCGAGCTGACCGGCGGCGAGATGTGCGACGTGGTCTACGATTCGGTGGGCAAGGATACCTGGGAGACCTCGCTGGATTGTCTCAAGCCGCGCTCGCTGATGGTCAGCTTCGGCAACGCTTCGGGGCCGGTGGAAGGGGTCAACATCGGTATCCTCAACCAGAAGGGCTCGCTGTTCGTCACCCGCCCGAGCCTGAACGGCTATGCCGATACCCGCGAACGTCTGGAATGGATGGCTGGCGAGCTGTTCGAGATGCTCGAAAGCGGCAAGATCGAGGTCGACGTCTCGCACCGCTATCCCCTGGCCGATGCCGGCCAGGCGCAGGATGCGCTGCAGAATCGTCGAACCACCGGCTCGACCATTCTGCTCCCCTGAACTCGGGCTACGGGCTACGGGCTGCGGGCTACGGGCTGCGGGTCTAGAGCGCTCATGGCCTGCCGCTCGCGGCTCTCAGCCGTTCTCCACATAGGCGCCCATCTGGCGCATGCGCGACTCGAAGCTCGCCACGTTGTCGACCAGATCGTCCGGGCCGAAGGCGACGCACTCCGCCAGCAATACCTCGATCAGCGTGATGGCGGAGAGGATCGAGGGGAAGAAGTGCGGAGTGGCGTTGGCCACGGTGAAGGTGATGGCCGAGCCGGGCACCAGCGGCGAGCGCAGGGTGTCGGTGATCACGATGGGACTGACGCCCTGCTGCCTGGCGATGGTCAGGGCACGCATGGTCTCGTTGCAGTAGGGTTCGAACCCGAAGGCGACCACCACGTCACCGGCGCCATAAGCGGAGAGTTCGGTGAGCAGCCCGCCTTCCTGGCCGCGTATCAACTGGATGTTGGGCATGGCGATGCGGCCCACGTAGGCGAAGTGGTAGGCACACGCGAAGGTGTCGCGAAATCCGACCACGGCCACCTTGCGGGCGTCGAGCAAGCGCTTGGCGGCTTCGCGGACCTTGGCCTGATTGTTGGCGGTGAACAGCCGCCCGATGTTGTCGAAGGCGGCGTCGCCGACGTCGAGGAACACCTGGTCGTCGGTCTGGCTGGCCAGGGTGCGCAGCTGGCTGGCGCGCCCGGAAAGTTCCACCGGGCCGGCCTGCACAGCCGACTGGAAGATTTCCCGGAACTGCTCGTAGCTCTCGAAGCCCAGCCGCTTGGCCAGACGCACCAGCGTGGAGGCGGTGACCTCGGCAGAATTGGCCGACTTGCGGATCGACTGGAAAGCGATTTCCACCGGGTGCTCCAGCACGTAGCCGGCGGCCAGCTTCAACTGCGGGCTCAGCTCCGGGTAGGCATCGGCCAGCTGCTGCTTCACCGTTTCCAGGTCCGCTGGCGGCGTCTCGACGGTCGATGATTCGCGGTTGTCAGGCACGTGATCCTGCACGGCGATCTCCTGCGTTTCGAAGTGGCGACATTGTAACCCATGCGTGGCAGCAATCGATGAAACAATCGTTTCTCATAGATTGATACAATGATACGCCTGTATTGACGTCGTCTCCGCCTCTGGTCTAGGATTCGCGACATAACAACTGTGCCGCTTTTTTGTGAATAACGGTACGTTTGTTTTGATACGGGGGAGCCCGTGCGATTCGTTATCCGCAACCTCCCCGTCGTTCCGAACCCAGGAGAGTGTCCAAGCAACGCCATGAGCCACAGCCAACCAGACACGCTGATCGTCGACCGCGACGGCCCGGTGACCACGATTCGCTTCAATCGCCCCCATCGCCTCAACGCAGTGGTCGAGCCCCTCTACACCGAGCTTCTCGCGGCCCTGGGCGAAGCCGAGTCGGACGACGAGGTGCGTGCCATCATCCTCACCGGCGAAGGGCGCGCCTTCTGCGTCGGCGCCGACATGAAGGAGCACGGCAGCGCCAGCCGCTCGCTCTACCAGCGTCGCCAGTACCTGCAGCTCGGCAACGACGTCTGCGAGGCGATCCTGCGGCTCGACAAGCCGGTGATCGCTGCGGTGAACGGCTATGCGCTAGGCGCCGGGGCCGAGATGGCCGTGGCTTGCGACTTCATCCTGATGGCCGACGAGGCGCAGATCGGTTTTCCCGAGGTGAGCATCGGCACCTGCGTGGGCGGGGGCGTTTCCAAGCTGCTGCCGCAGCTGGTGGGCCTGCCCCGGGCGCGCCAGCTGCTCTACACCGGCCAGCGGATCGACGGCGAGGCGGCGGCGCGCATCGGCCTGGCAACGTCGAGTTGGCCGGCCGAGGCACTGATGACCGAGGCGCGTCAGCTGGCGGACACCCTGGCGCAGCAGGCGCCGGTTTCGATGGCCATGCTCAAGCGCCTGGTCAACCAGGGTGGCCATACCGACCTGGAAGGACAGCTGCAGCAGGAGCTGGATGCCGTCTTCACCTGCTCGACCACCGCGGATTGGCAGGAGGGGGTAGACGCCTTCGCCGAGAAGCGCACGCCCCGTTTCAAGGGACATTGAACAGGAGCCAGGTGAGCAAGCCATGAATCCCATCGAAGGACACCTTCCCACTCGCAGTCCGCTGCACGACATCCTGGCACCCCGCGGCATCGCCGTGATCGGCGCTTCCGCCGACCCCACCAAGCGCGGCTACAAGGCCATGGTGGGCCTGGTGAAGGATGGCTACCGGGGCGACATCTATCCGGTCAATCCCAAGGCCGACAGGATCCTCGGCATCGAGGCCTGGCCTTCGGTCACGGCCATTCCCGGCAATCCGGAACTGGCGCTGATCTGTACGCCGGCGGCCACGGTGCCCGGGCTGATCGCCGAGTGCGGTCGGCGCGGCATCAAGGGCGCGGTGATACTCGCCAGCGGCTTTGCCGAGATCGGCAGCGAAGGGGCCGAACTCGAGCGCGATATGATGGCCAAGGCGCGTGCCCACGGCGTGCGCATCATCGGCCCCAACACTTCGGGTCTGTTCAACCTGCACCACCGGATCAACCTGCTGGCGCTGGACAACGTCAAGCCGGGCGACGTGGGTATCGTCTCCCAGTCGGGCAACATGCTGTTGTCGCTGGCGCTCGAGGCCCAGCACAACGGTCACGTGGGCTTTTCCACCTACGTGGGGCCGGGCAACCAGAGCGACATCGGCTTCAACGACTACCTGCGTTACCTGGGCGAGGATGAGCACACTCGGGTGGCGACGCTCTACGTCGAGGGCTTCCGCGATGGACGAAAGTTCCTCGAGGTGGCCCGCGAGGTGACCGCCATGAAGCCGGTAGTGGTCTACAAGTCAGGCTCCACCGAGCAGGGCCAGAAGGCGGCGAGTTCGCATACCGGGGCGCTGGCCGGCAGTTACGCCATGACCGTCGACCTGCTCAAGCAGTCCGGGGTCAGCGTGGTGCACCAGTCAGACGAGATACTGCCGGTGGCCGAGGGCCTGGGCCTGCTGCAGAAGGCGCGCGGCAAGCGCGTGGCGGTGATCTCCGACGGCGGCGGCCAGGCTACCATCGCTTCCGACCGCCTCACCGAGGCGGGCCTCGAGCTGGCCGAGCTGAGCGAAGCCACGCGAGCCCGGCTGCGCGATGTGCTCTTTCCCCAGGCTTCCACCGTCAACCCGGTGGACGTGGCCGGCTCCACCGACGCCAATCCCTCTCTGCTGGCCACCTGCATGGAGATCGTCGCCGCCGACGACAGCGTCGACAGCGTCTTTCTGGTAGGCATGTTCGGCGGTTACAGCATCCGCTTCGCCGAGTCGCTGCTGGGCGACGAGATGCGCGGTGCCGAGTCGATGGTGGACCTCTCCCACGCCACCGACAAGCCGCTGGTGATCTACAGCCTCTATGCGCCGATCAAGCCGCCGGCATTGCGCCGCCTGCACGAGGCCGGGCTTCCCGTTTACGATTCTATCGAACACTCCGTACGGGTATTGGCGGCACTGGGGGAGCGTGGTCTCTATCTGGCGCAGAACCATCGGCAGAGTCGCGAGATGCCGGTAGCGGCCAAACCCGAGCTGGCCGAGCTGTTCCACCGTGCCCAGGCCGAAGGGCGAGACCTCTATGAGTACGAGGCCAAGGAGCTGCTGCGCGGTCACGGCGTGGCGGTGCCGGAGGAGCGCTTGGTACGCAACGAAGCCGAGCTGACCGAGGCGGTTCGGCACTTCGGTGCGGCGCCGCTGGCCATGAAGGTGGTGTCTCGCGACATCCTGCACAAGTCCGACGCCGGCGGGGTCAAGCTCGACCTGGTGGGCGAGGCGGCGCTGCGCGAAGCGCGCGAGGCCATTCTCACCTCGTGCCGTGCCTACGACCCGGATGCCGCCATCGAGGGCGTGCTGGTCGCGCCAATGGCCAAGAAGGGCGTGGAAGTGATTCTCGGCGTGATCCGTGACCCTATCTTCGGCCCGGTGTTGATGTTCGGGCTGGGCGGCATCTTCGTCGAGATCCTCGAGGACGTGGCGTTCCGTTCGATTCCGCTGTCTCGCCATGACGCCGAGTCCATGGTCGAGCAGATCAAGGCGAAGAAGATTCTCGGCGGGGTGCGCGGCGAGGCGCCGGTGGACAAGGAAGCGCTGGTCGAGTTGCTGCTCACGGTGTCGCGCATCGTCGAGGCCTATCCCCAACTCGTGGAGCTCGACCTCAATCCGGTGATCGTGGGTGCCGACGGCTATGCGGTGGTCGATGCCCGTGTCATCGTGGCGCGCGACCTGCCAGCGAATGCCAGCGACAAGGAGGCCATTGCATGACACCCACGAACGCCACCCCTCGGCCCGAGCTGACCGATGCCCGCCTCGAACTCGAGGGACGCATCGCCACCCTGACTCTGGCGCGTCACGATGTGCGCAACGCCCTGACCGGCACGGCGCTGGTGGACGACATCGTCGCCGTGGCCGAGTGGCTCAACCGCTGTGACGCCGTTTCGGTGCTGGTGATCACCGGCGACGGCTCGGCGTTCTCCGCCGGCGGCAACGTCAAGGACATGGCGAGCCGCGGCGGCGACTTCGCCGGCGACCCGGCGGAGGTGGCCGAACGCTACCGGCGGGGCATCCAGCGCATGCCGCTGGCCCTCGACGCCGTCGAGGTGCCGATCATCGCCGCCGTCAACGGCCCGGCCATCGGTGCCGGCTTCGACCTGGCCAACATGGCCGACCTGCGCATCGCATCGAGGAAAGCCAAGTTCGGCGAGACCTTCCTCAACTTGGGGATCATCCCCGGCGATGGCGGCGCCTGGTACCTGCAGCGCCTGATCGGCTACCAGCGGGCCTTCGAGTTGACGCTCTCCGGACGGGTGATCGACGCCGAGGAGGCCAAGCAGACCGGCATCGTACTGGAGGTCACCGAGCCCGAGGCGCTGATGGCGCGCGCCATGGAGCTGGCCGAGCGCATCGCCGCGCAGCCGCCCAAGGCGACGCGGCTCACCAAGCGGCTGATGAAGAAGGGCAGCCGCATGGCGCTGCCCGACTTCCTCGACCTCTGCGCGGTCTTCCAGGGGCTGTGCCACAACGAGCCGGAGCACCTCGAAGCGGTCGATGCCATGCTGGAGAAGATGGCGAAGCAGTGACTGCGCACGTCGAATCCAGCCTGTCTGCATCCGCTCCGCGCAAGAGGCGCCCGATCGGCCCAAAGCGATGCAAAAAACACTTGTGCGCAGGCCGCGCGCCTGGCGATGCTGAGGCCATCCGATCTCACAGGGAGGTGAACGCATGGCCGACAGCACACTGGTCTTCATCGTGCTCGGGCTCACCCTGGCCGCTTTCGTCTGGGGGCGCTTCCGATACGATCTGGTGGCGCTGTCGGCGCTGCTGGGTTCGGTCCTGCTGGGCCTGGTGCCGTCGGAAGAAGCCTTTCTGGGCTTCGGTCACCCGGCGGTGATCACCGTGGCCGCGGTGCTGGTGCTCAGCCGCGGCTTCGAACGCTCCGGCGTGGTGGACGTGATCGCCGACCAGGTACTCAAGGTGGGCGAACGGCTCTTCCTTCAGTTGCTGGTGCTCACCGGCACCGTGGTGGTGCTCTCCGGAGTCATGAACAATGTCGGCGCTCTGGCACTGTTGTTGCCGGTAGCCATGCGCCTGGCCCGGGAGCACGACGCTTCCCCCTCCATTCTGCTGATGCCGCTGGCCTTCGGTTCGCTGCTCGGCGGGCTGACCACGCTGATCGGCACCCCGCCCAACATCATCATCTCGGCTTACCGGAGTGGCGTTACCGGCGAGAGTTTCGGGATGTTCTCCTTCTCTCCGGTGGGGCTGACGATAGCCCTGGCCGGATTGGCCTTCATCCTTCTGGTGGGCTGGCGGCTGGTTCCCCAGCGTGCCGGAAAGGCTTCCACCGAAGCGATGTTCGACACCGCTCATTACCTGGTGGAGTTGCGCGTTGGCGAAGAGTCGGAGGCCAATGGCCTGACCCTGCGCGAACTGCAACAGAAACTGGAGGAAACCGTTCCGGTGCTGGCGGTGGTGCGTGATGACAGGCGCCAGGCCGGACATGCCTTCTTCGGTGCACTGAAAGAGGGCGATATCCTGCTGGTGGAAGCGGGACCCGACGAGATGAAGCTGCTGGAAGATCGTGCGGGGCTTCATCTGGGTAAGGAGGCCGCAGACGAGGAACCGGAGGCCGAGGAAAAGCAGCAGGCGGATGACGTCGAGTTCACCGGCGACTCCCAGGCGCAGAAGAATGGGGACGAGAGGCTGGTGAAGCAAGACGATGACAGGAACGAGAAAGGTGGCGTGGACACGGAAGGACTGCAGCTGGTCGAGGCGGTAGTACGCAACGACTCCATGATGGTCAACCGCACCGTCACCCAATTGCGTCTGCACAATCAGTACGGCCTGCACCTGGTGGCGGTGGCCCGTGATGGCGGGCGCCTCAAGCAGCGGTTGCGCGAGATCCGCTTTCGTCCCGGCGACGTGCTGCTGCTGCAGGGCGGCGAGAGCGAACTCTCCGAGAGCCTGGCGACGCTGGGCTGCCTGCCGCTGGCCAGCCGCAACCTGACCCTGGGACAGCCGCGCATGCTGCTTGCCTCGATCGCCATCTTCGGTGCTGCCATCCTGGCCATGCTTTTCGACCTGTTGCCGGCGGCGGTGGCGCTGTCGCTGGCGGCTCTGGTGACGCTGATGGCCGGGGTGCTGCCGCTGCGCGACGGCTATCAGGCCATCGACGGACCGGTGATCGTGCTGCTCGGCGCCATGATTCCGGTAGGCCAGGCGCTCGAAACCAGCGGCGGTGCGAGCCTGATTGCCGAAGAAATGCTGGCGCTGGGCAGCGACTGGCCGGTGGTGGTCACGCTGGCAGCCCTCTTCCTGCTGTCGATGCTGCTTTCCAACGTCATCAACAATGCCGCCGCGGCGGTATTGATGGCGCCCATCGCGGCGAGCCTGGCCGAGGGCTTCGAGGTGTCGGTGGATCCCTTCCTGATGGCGGTGGCGGTGAGCGCTTCCTGTGCCTTCCTCACGCCCATCGGGCATCAGTCCAATACCTTGGTGATGGGCCCCGGTGGCTACCGCTTCGGCGACTACTGGCGGTTGGGTTTGCCGCTGTCGCTGGTGGTGCTGGCGGTAGCCATTCCCATGATCCTGCTGGTGTGGCCGCTGTCGGCCCAGTGAAGCGGCCTGCCTGTTTCCGCCGCTGTGCGAGGTCGGACGTCACAGGGTGATGAGTATCCCTCCGCCGGCCAGCACGATCACGGCGGTCCAGGCCGGTAGCTTCCACACGCTGAGCAATAGAAAGCCCGTCAGCGCCAGTGCGAACTCGTGGGGGCCGAGAATCGCGCTCGTCCACACGGGCTGATAGAGGGCGGCCCCTAGGATGCCTACCACGGCCGCGTTCGCCCCGCGCATCAGTGCCTGCGCGCTGTCCCAGCGCCGGAAGTCGTTCCAGTAGGGCAGCACGGCGACGAGCAGCAACAGGCCGGGCAGGAAGATCATGACGAGAGCCAGCGCTGCCCCGAGCAGTGGTGGGACGGGGAGAGCGTCCAGCACGGCACCCAGATAGGCGGCAAAGGTGAACAGCGGCCCCGGTACGGCCTGGGCCGCACCGTAGCCGGCAAGGAAGTCGTCCGAGCTGACCCAACCCGATTGCACCACCTCGGCTTCCAGCAGCGGCAGCACCACGTGGCCGCCGCCGAACACCAGGGCGCCGGCGCGATAGAAGGCATCCATGACGGCAGGGATTGCCGAAGGGCTGGCCCAGGTGAGAAGCGGCAGGCCGGCCAGCAGGGCCGCGAAGGCGAGGCCCGCCCACCGCCCGGCGCGGACCGAGACCGGTAGCGGCAGTTCGTGAACGTCCGGTTCCGCGTGGACCCGACACAGCGCCATGCCGGCCAGGGCGCCGATGGCGATGGCCGCCACCTGGCCCAGCGGACCGCCGACCAGCACCACGGTGAAGACGGCGGCCAGGGCAATGCCGGCGCGCCGACGGTCGGGACAGAGGTGGCGCGACATTCCCCAGACGGCATGAGCGACGATGGCCACGGCCGTCACCTTGAGGCCGTGGATGATGCCCTGGCTGACGGGGCCATCCAGCACGGCGGCGCCGAGGGCGAACAGCACCAGGACGATGGCCGAAGGCAGGGTGAAGGCCGTCCAGGCCGCCGCCGCGCCCCAGGGGCCCGCGCGTATCAGCCCCAGGGCGAAGCCGACCTGGCTGCTGGCCGGCCCGGGCAGAAACTGGCACAGCGCCACCAGATCGGCATAGGCGCGCTCGGAGAGCCAGCGGCGCCGTTCGACGAACTCGGTGCGAAAGTATCCGAGGTGGGCGATGGGGCCGCCGAAAGAGGTCAGGCCCAGTAATAGAAAGGTGGTGAAGACGTCTTTGACGTGGCCAGCAGGGGGTGGCGAATCCGCCATCGGTCGGGGTTCCTCGTTCGGGCATTGGGATGATCGAGACGTTGCGCCTTCGCGTCGCCGCCGAAGAGCGAGCGTGGCATGAGAAGTCTACTCGGGCACTGTGACACTTTCACGATGGCTGCGTGGCCGGTTCGAGGAGGTGTGTCTCGCTCAGGACCTGCGTTGCGTTCGTGGGACGGGGTTGCGGAAGGGTTGCAGCAGCATCCGGTCGAGTCGCAGTTCCCGCACATCGCGGAAATCCTCGATGCCGATCGTCATGCCCAGGTGGCCCGCGGCGGGTTGGTCGCGATAGGTGCCGAACAGGCGGTCCCACCAGGGCAGGTTAAAGCCGAAGTTGCTGTCGGTTTCGTGTCGGATGATGGAGTGATGAACGCGGTGCATCTCCGGCGTCACCACGACGAGGCGCAGCCAGCGGTCGAGCCCGGCTGGCAAGCGCACATTGCCATGATTGAACAAGGAGGTGCCATTGAGCAGGATCTCGAAGAGCAATACCGCGAGCGCCGGCGCGCCGAGCAGGGCAACCACGGCGACCTTGATGCCCATCGAGAGCAGAATTTCCAGGGGGTGGAAGCGCAGGCCCGTGGTCACGTCGAACTCGAGGTCCGCATGGTGCATGCGATGCAGGCGCCACAGCCAAGGGATGGCATGGAAGAGGCGGTGCTGGAAATAGATCGCCGCGTCCAGCACGACCACGGAGACGAGCATGGCCAGCCACCCTGGAGCGGCGATCAGGTTGAAAACGCCCCAGCCCTTGTCGGCCGATACCAGGGCCGCTCCGACGGCGGCCAGGGGAAAGATCAGGCGAACGGCGAGCGTGTCCACGACGACGATCAGCAGGTTGCTGGGCCAGCGCTGCCAGCGGGAAACCCGTTGCGGGCGCCGGGCCGCCACGACCTCCCACAGCGCCATTGCCGCCAGAATGCTGACGAAGACGGCGAGTCGTACCCACGGTTCCTGAGTCAGCAGCGTTTCGCTCATGGCTGGCTCACCGGCAGGCCTGCGGCTTTCCACTCGGGGAAGCCGTCTTCGAAGCGTCGAACCCGATATCCCAGCTGTCGAAGACGCTGGACGGCTTCGTGCGAGAGCGCGCAGTAGGGGCCTCGGCAGTAAGCGACGATCTCCTTGTCGCGGGGCAGGTCACCGAGCATCGCTTCCAGTTGCTTCAGCGGGATGTTGATCGCCCCGGGCAAGTGACCCGCCTGATATTCGTCTGCGGGGCGCACGTCGAGCAGGGCCACTTCGCCGCGCTCCAGGGCAGCCAGAAGCTCACGACTCGACACGGCTTCCAGGGCTCCACTCGCATCGTCTTCGGCAAACAACTGGCTGACCAGCCGCTCCATCTCGGCCAGGTTGGTCTCGGCCACCTGGCGAAGCAGGCCCAGCAGGTTGACGATCCGCTCGTCGGTCAGCCGATAGATCATCTGCTTGCCCGAGCGGCTGGCGGTCACCAGACCGGCTCGCCGGAGCTGCTGAAGGTGCTGAGAGGCGTTGCCGATGGAGAGGTCGGCAGCACTGGCCAGCGTCTCCACGGCAGCGCTGGACTGCGCCAACCGTTCGAGCAGCGCCAGGCGATGGCCGTTGCCCAGGGCGCGCGCCACCAGCGCCAGCGTATCCAAGAGATCCTGCTGTGAGGTCATCGCTATCCCCCGTGGATGATGCGGCAGGGCATCCAGTCGCTTGACATCAGGCTAGCATATTTCCGATATTCAATTGATAGATTGAATGTTCGTATGAAGGTGCGCTGTGAAGACTCTCATTCTCATCAACGATCCGCCTTACGGTACCGAGCGTCTCTTCAATGGCTTGCGTCTGGCCCATGCGCTGATCAAGCGCGAGGCGGACGTCACGGTCTTCCTGATGGGCGACGCCGTCTCCGGCGCCAAGCGCGGCCAGAAGACACCCGATGGGTTCTACAACGCCGAACGCATGGTCAAGCGGGTCACCACCAAGGGCCGGGTGCTGCTGTGCAGCACCTGCATGGACGCCCGTGGCCTGACCGACGACGAAGTGGTGAAAGGCGCCGAGCGCAGTACCATGGACGCCCTGGCCGAAGCCACCGAGCAGGCCGACAAGGTGCTGGTGTTCTGACCAGCACTTCTGAATCTGCCAGGGTGGCCTGCAACTCGGCGACACGAGCCAGCGACCGCGGGCGTCTCATGCCAGCGGTCGCTGATGGCGGCGTCCATGACGGCAGCTCAGGCGGCGTTGTGGCGCAGCACCTTGGACTTGTCGATGACGAAGGCGTCGTACTCGAAGTCGTCCACGGTGAGCAACTCCAGCACCTGGGCTTCGCGCTCGCGCATGAAGAGGGCGTCCTCCTCGCTGATCAGGCCCTTCTCCAGCGCTGCTTCCACCTTCTGCTCGGGGTGTAGGGCCTCAGGGGGCAGCTCGCCCTTGGCGTGGGCCTTGTTGACCGTGCGGTAGAGCGTCTCGGCGCGTTCCTGGGTCGCCAGCAGGGCGTTGTAGCGAGCCAGCGGGTTTTCCCGCGCACCGTCGTCGCTGTCCCAGGTATTGAGCAGCAGCTTGTCGCGCAGGGCGGTGTCGCGGGAGACGGCCTGGGCAATGCGCCGGGTCAGGTCGTCGTGGGGGCGCTTGAAGCGCTTGCCGCGCGGCATTGCCAGCAGGCGAAGGGTGCGTGCCAGGGCGCGGTTCGGCAGGTTGTCGAACAGCTCGTCGAGAGCTCGTTCGGCGCGGCCCAGCAGCCACTGGCAGGCATAGTGGAGGAGCGCCGATTCGTCCTCGACCTTGTCGCCTTCATGCCACTGCTTGATCACCATGGAGGCGAGATAGAGGTTGGAGAGCACGTCGCCCAGGCGGGCGGAGAGCATCTCGCGCTGCTTGAGGCTCGATCCGAGGCTGGCCATGGCGGCATCGGCGCACAGGCCGAAGCCGGCGGAGAGGCGGGCGATCTCCTGGGCGTAGCGCCCGGCCTCGCCGTCGAAGGGCGTAGCGGGCTTGCCGATGCCGAGCCCCTGGGTGAAGGCGCGAGCGGCGTTGCCGAAGATCAGGCCGGCATGGCCGAAGAAGGCTCGGTCGAAGGCGTTGACGTCGTCGGCTTCCTTGGCGGCCAGCTCTTCCAGCACGTAGGGATGGCAGCGGATGGCGCCCTGACCGAAGATCATCAGGTTGCGGGTCATGATGTTGGCACCTTCCACGGTGATTGCCACCGGGTTGGCGCTGTAACCGATGCCCAGATAGTTGCGCGGGCCGAGAGTCACCGCCTTACCGCCGTGGATGTCCATGGCGTCGCCGAGAATCACGCGCTGGAATTCGGTGAGCTGGCTCTTGAGAATCGCCGAGGGCACCGCCGGCTTCTCGCCGCGGTCGATGGTGTTGGCAGTCTGGTAGACCGCCGCCTGGGCGATGTAGCCCAGTGCGCTCATGCGTGCCAGCGGTTCCTGAACGCCTTCCATCTCTGCCACCGGCACGTTGAACTGGCGGCGGATGCGAGCAAAACCGCCGCTCCAGCCGATGGCGTAGCGGGCGGTGCCGGTGGCGCCGGAGGGCAGGGTGATGCAGCGGCCCACGGAGAGACACTCCACCAGCATGCGCCAGCCCTGGCCGATCATCGCTTCGCCGCCGATGATGGTATCCAGCGGCACGAAGACGTCCTTGCCCTTGATGGGGCCGTTGAGGAAGGGGCTGCCGATGGGGTGATGACGGCGGCCGATCTCCATGCCCTGGGTGTCGCGGGGGATCAGCGCCAGGGTGATGCCGCGGTCTTCCTCGTCGCCCAGCAGGCGATCCGGATCGAACAGGCGGAAGGCCAGGCCCACCACAGTGGCGATGGGGGCGAGGGTGATCCAGCGCTTCTCGAAATCGAGTCGAATGCCCAGCACTTCCTCACCGTCGACCGTCCGCTTGCACACCACTCCCGTATCGGGTAGCGAGGTGGCATCGCTACCGGCACGCGGGCCGGTGAGGCCGAAGCAGGGAATCTCGCGACCGTCGGCCAGGCGCGGCAGGTAATGGTTCTTCTGCTCGTCGGTGCCGTACTTGAGCAGCAGCTCGCCGGGTCCCAGGGAGTTGGGCACGCCGACGGTGACCATCAGGGTTTCGTTGATCGCCAGCTTCTGCAGCACCAGCGACTGGGCCTTGGCCGAGAAGCCGAGCCCACCGTACTCTTTCGGGATGATCATCCCGAAGTAGCGCTCCTGCTTGAGATGATCCCACAGCGCCTGGGGCAGGTCGGCACGCTCCTTGGCGATTTCCCAGGCGTTGCACATTCCGGCGGCGATCGAGCACTGGTTGTCGATGAAAGCCCTTTCCTCTTCCGTGAGTCCATCGTCACGGTAGTCCAGTAGCGCTTGCCAGTTCGGCTTGCCGGTGAACAGTTCGCCGTCCCAGGCCACGCTGCCGGCCTCCAGCGCCGTGCGTTCGGTGTCGGAAACCTTCGGCGAGACCTTCTTGAACATGGCGAACAGCCGCGGGGTCAGCCACTTGCCGCGTAGCGCCGGCAGGCCGGCCGCGCCCACGCCGGCGGCGGCGAGCAGCAGCACGATGCCCAGCAGCGTGGACGCGAAGAGCAGACTGGCCAGGCCGGTGGCGGCCAGCACCGCCAGAGCGGGCAATGCGCCGGCCTCGCGGCGCATCACCGCCAGCAGGCCGACGATGGCCACGATCAGCAGGATCAGGGTGAGCATGGAGAGACTCCGGTTGTCGTGGAACGCAAGATTTCGAACATCTGTTTGAATTCTTGCAGACTAGCCCACTTCGCTGCAACCGGCCAGCTCGATGAATGCCGCATTACGTCGCGTTCCACCTGAAGAGCGAGGGGCGCCGGGTACAGGGTGGAGAGGAGGTCATTTGCGAGGGATGGCCAATGTAGCGCCCAGGGAAGGGTTCACAGCGCCCCCTCGAGACGCTGTGCCCGGATCAGCCCCGAGGGGATAGCGAAAGGCCCGCGTTACCTGAGCAGCACGGGGCATGGGCGAGAGTGGACAGGCCGGCCTCAGTCGAGCCGGCGCTGGGGCTCGCTGCGGGCCGGGGCGTCGCCTGCCACATAGTAGGGGACGTCGCTTTTCGGCAGCGGCTCGCGGCCGCGGATGCGATCGGCGATCTTCTCGGCCAGCATGATCGTCGGGGCGTTGAGGTTGCCGGTGGGGATCAACGGGAAGAGCGAGGCGTCGACCACCCGCAGGCCTTCCACGCCGTGCACCCGGCCCGTACCGTCGACCACGGCGTCGTCGCCCTCGCCCATGCGGCAGCTGCCGCAGGGATGGTAGGCGGTCTCGGCGTGGGCGCGCACGAAGGCATCCAGTTCTTGATCGGACTGCACGTCGGGCCCCGGCGAAATCTCGCGCCCGCGATAGGCGTCGAAGGCGGGCTGGGCGATGATCTCGCGGGTCAGGCGAATGGCGTCGCGGAACTCTTGCCAGTCCTTGTCGGTGGACATGTAGTCGAACCGGATGCTCGGCGCCGCTTCGGGGTCGCGTGAGGCGAGGCGGATTCGCCCACGGCTCTCGGAGCGCATGGAACCCACGTGGGCCTGGAAACCGTGGGCCTGCACTGCGCTCTTGCCGTTGTAGCTGATGGCGATGGGCAGGAAATGGTACTGCAGGTTGGGCCATGCCTCTTCGTCGTTGGAGCGAATGAAGCCGCACGCTTCGAACTGATTGCTGGCGCCGATGCCGCTGCCGAAGAACAACCATTCGGCGCCGATCTTCGGCTGGTTCCACCACTTCAGCGCCGGGTAGAGCGAGATCGGCTCCTTGCATTCGTACTGGATGTACATCTCCAGGTGGTCCTGGAGATGGGCACCGACGTTGCCGTTGACGTGCACCGCCTGGATGCCGAATTCGTCGAGTACGTCCTGCGGGCCGATGCCGGAGCGCTGCAGGATCTGCGGCGAGGCGATGGCGCCGGCGCATAGCAGTACTTCGCGGCGGGCCCGCACCCGCTGCAATTGGCTGCGGTGGCGGTAGCGCACGCCCACGGCGCGCTTGCCCTCGAATTCGATGACGTCGGTGATGGCACGCGTTTCGATGGTGAGGTTCGCACGCTCCTTGGCCATGTCGAGGTAGCCGCGGGCGGTGGAGGCGCGCCGGCCGTTCGGCGTGACGAAGCGGTCCATGGGGCCGAAGCCCTCCTGTCGGTAGCCGTTGACGTCCTCGGTTTCCGGGTAGCCGGCTTGCACGCCGGCCTCGATGAAGGTGCGATAGAGCGGATTGTTGCCCTCTTTCGGCGTGGTCACGCTGATCGGGCCGTCGCCGCCGTGGTAGTCGTTGGGCCCGATGTCCCGGGCTTCGGATTTCTTGAAGTAGGGCAGGCAGTCGGCGTAGGTCCAGTCTTCGAGGCCCGTTGCCTTGGCCCAGTTGTCATAGTCCAGGGCGTTGCCGCGGATGTAGCACATGCCATTGATCAGCGAGGAACCGCCCAGGCCCTTGCCGCGCCCGCACTCCATGCGCCGGCCGTCCATGTGGGGTTCCGGGTCGGTCTCGAAGGCCCAGTTGTAGCGCTTGCCCTGAAGCGGGTAGGCGAGCGCCGCCGGCATCTGGGTGCGGAAGTCGAAACGGTGGTCGGGGCCGCCGGCTTCCAGCAGCAGCACCCGTACGTTCGGGTCTTCGGTGAGCCGGGCGGCGAGCACGTTACCGGCAGAGCCGGCGCCGATGATGACGTAATCGAATTCGCGAAGCTGGGACATAACATCTCTCACTGATAACGCGACGTAAGCGGGCCTGCTAACGGGGCTGCGCGGGACTGATCCGTGGACAGGTCTACGAGGGGGCGCTATGACCCCGGCTTGGACGCTAGCGATGCCCTGCTGCGCTCTCGCGTCCTGCTCCGCTTGCAGGGCCGGTGCTGGCCATCCATGGCCAGCCCGTTCGGAGGAATCCTCCTCACCCCTGGCATCGGACCCTCTCTATGACCTGCCCCCGGCGCCGCTCATCTGGGTGGCCGCAACACGACTTGCGGCTCGTGGCTCGAGGCCCGTGACTTAGAACACCGACTCGAACGGCCCCATCTCGATCTGCACCGACTTGGTCTGGGTGTAGTGGGCGAGCGTCTCGAGGCCATTCTCGCGGCCCACGCCGGACTGCTTGTAGCCGCCCACCGGCATCTCGGCGGGGGATTCGCCCCAGGTGTTGATCCAGCAGATGCCGGCCTGCAAGCGGTGAATCACCCGGTGGGCGCGGTTGAGACTTTCGGTGAAGAGACCGGCGGCCAGACCGTAGTGGGTGGCGTTGGCGCGGCGGATCACTTCTTCCTCGTCGTCGAAGGTCAGTACCGCCATCACCGGGCCGAAGATCTCCTCGCGCACGATGCGCATCTCGTCGGTGCAGTCGCTGAACGCCGTGGGCGCGGCCCAGGCGCCCTTTTTCCAGTCGATGCCACCTCGCTCCTCGTCGTTCCAGGCCTCGCCGCCGGCGAGCAGGGTGGCGCCCTCCTGCTTGCCCAGTTCGATGTAGGAGAGCACCTTGGCCTGGTGTTCGAAGCTCACCAGGGGGCCGAAATTGACGCTCGGGTCCAGTGGGTCGCCGGCGCGGATGCGCGCCACCCGCTCGGCGATCTTCGCCTCGAAGGCCTCCTTGACGCTGCGTTCGACGAACACCCGCGTGCCGTTGGTGCAGATCTGTCCGCTGGAGTAGAAGTTGGCCATCATGGCGGCGTCGGCGGCGCGGTCGAGGTCGGCGTCGGCAAAGACCAGAAGGGGCGATTTGCCACCCAGTTCCATGGTCACGTCCTTGAGGGTGGAGCCGCCGGCGGTGGCCATCACCTGCTTGCCGGTGCCCACTTCGCCGGTGAAGGAGATCTTGTCGATGCCGTCGTGCTCGGTGAGCATCGCGCCGACGGTGCCGTCGCCGTGGACGACGTTGAAGACGCCGTCGGGCAGGCCCGCCTCGGTGAATATCTCGGCCAGTTTCATGGCGGTCAGCGGGGTCACTTCGCTGGGCTTGAAGACCACGGCGTTGCCTGCCGCCAGCGCCGGAGCGGCTTTCCAGCAGGCGATCTGGATCGGGTAGTTCCAGGCGCCGATGGCAGCGACCACGCCCAACGGTTCGCGGCGGGTATAGACGAAGGCGTCCTCGCGCAGCGGGATCTGGGTGCCCTCGATGGCCGCGGCAAGGCCGGCGTAGTACTCGAGGGCATCGGCGCCGGTGACGATGTCCACCGTGGTGGTCTCGCTGATCGGCTTGCCGGTGTTGCGCGTCTCGAGCTCGGCGAGTTCGTCGTTCCTCTCTCTCAAAAGCGCCACGGCGCGCTGCAGAATGCGGCCACGCTGCATGCCGCTCATCGCGGCCCAGGTGCGCTGTCCATCGCGGGCTGCCGCTACGGCAGCATCCACGTCGCCGGCAGAAGCCTGCTGCACGCTGGCCAGCACGCTGCCATCGAAGGGGTTGACGACCTCGAAGGTTTCGCCGGAAGTGGCGTCGACAGGGCGGCCGCCGACGTAGAGGGTTTGAGTATCGAGCTGTGCCATGAGGCCTCCTGTTCGAGCTGTTCGGGCCGGGTCGGTATTCGAAGTGTCGTGGTTCAAGCGTTGCCCGGTGCCAAGGCCGCGATTTCGTGGCCGGCGAGGAGCTGGTCGAGCGCCGTATGGGCGAGGCGGCTGGCCTTGTCGGCATCCAGCTCGCCGGGCGTAAGTGCACCGCGCAGCCAGAGCCCGTCGATCACGGCAGCCAGGCCCGCCGCCGCTCGGTGGGCATCGTCGCGAGGCATGAGGCGGCGGAACTGGTGACACAGGTTGGAGTGCAACCGACGGTGGTTGACCTGTTGAAGGCGCGCCAGACGCGGCTTGTGCATGCTGCTGGCCCAGAAGGCGAGCCAGGTCTTGGCCACGGCGCCGGTGACCTGGCTGCGGTCGAAGTTGCCGTCGATGATGGCGCCGAGGTGGGCGCGGGCGCTGGTGTCCTCGAGTGATCGGCGGCGTGCGGCCACTGCGTCTCCCAGGTCGTGGAGGATCTGGCGCATGGTGGCTTCCAGCAGGCCGTCCTTGCCGCCGAAATAGTGGCTGATGATGCCGGCCGACACGCCGGCATGGCGGGCAATGCGCATCACCGTGGTATCCGCCAGACCGACTTCGTCGATGGCGGCCATCGTGGCATGAATCAACTGCTGGCGACGGATGGGTTCCATTCCGACCTTGGGCACCTGGCGCGCTCCTGTTACCGGTTTCTGCCTTGCAACCACACCAGCCGACGTGGTTACCATGTGCACAGCTTGCCATTTCTTTATTGAACGTTCAATCAAGAAAGGGCTGCCGCTGGCCTGGTGCCGCGGCTATACTCAAGTGGCCAACCGAAAAGGGGAACTATGATGAACAAGACGAACCTGCCGACTCTCACCGCCTTGGGCCTGGGTACCGTCGCCATGGGGCTGGCTGCCTCGGTGCAGGCTGCCGACGAACCCGAGAGCTGCAGCACCGTTCGTTTCGCCGAAGTGGGCTGGACCGATATCACCGCCACCACGGCGCTGACCACCGAAGTGCTGGAGGCCATGGGTTACGAGACTCGCGTCGATACCGTCTCCGTGCCCATCGCTTACTCTGGCATGAAGAACGACGATTTCGACGTCTTCCTGGGGAACTGGATGCCTTCGATGGCCTCGATCAGCGATCCCTACGTCGAGGATGGCGACGTCGATCGCTTGGGCGCCAACCTGGAAGGGGCCAAGTACACCCTGGCCGTGCCCCAGTACGTCTACGACGCCGGCGTCACCTCGGTGGAGGATCTGGCCGAGCATGCCGACGAGTTCGACAGCGCCATCCACGGCATCGAAGCGGGCAACGACGGCAACCAGCTGATTCAGGACATGATCGACGATGATGCCTTCGGCCTGGGCGACTGGCGACTGGTCGATTCCAGCGAGGCCGGCATGCTCGCCGAGCTGAGCGCTCGCGTGCCTGACGAAAACTGGATGGTGTTCCTCGGCTGGGAGCCTCACCCGATGAACACCAACTTCGACATGGCGTATCTGGAAGGCGCCGACGATTACTTCGGTCCGGATCTGGGGGGCGCCACCGTCTACACCAACACCCGCGGCGGTTATGCCGAGGAGTGCGGCAACGTCGGCACCTTGCTGGACAATCTCGAGTTCACCCTGGAGATGGAGAACCAACTGATGGGCGAGATCATGGACGAGGGTGAAGACCCGCGTGATGCCGCCCGTGCCTACCTGCAGGCCAACCCCGGAGTGCTGGATGCCTGGCTCGAGGATGTGGAGACCCGCGACGGCGAACCGGCTCTGCCGGCGGTGAAGGCCGAGCTCGGAATCGAAGACTGAGCACGCTCGAGGCTTGCCTTGGTGACGGGGGCCGTGCATAATTCACCCCCGTTGCCCGGGCTGCCTTTCGGGTGAGTGAAAAAGGCTACGTAGCTCAGTTGGTTAGAGCACATCACTCATAATGATGGGGTCCCCTGTTCGAGTCAGGGCGTAGCCACCAGACGTTTCGACCGCGCCCGTTCGCCCCTCGCGAGCGGGCGCGGTCGTTCAACGGTCTTCTGTCGGAGCCGAAGGGCGTGCGGAGGCGGCTCGTCGCGCCAATCGGTTCTTGACCTGCCGGAAGCGATCCGTATACTACGCACCGTGCTCGAGGCCATTCCCCGATAGCTCAGTTGGTAGAGCAAATGACTGTTAATCATTGGGTCGCAGGTTCGAGTCCTGCTCGGGGAGCCACCGATTCAGAGCACGCTACGCTGATCCTCGCAGCCATTCCCCGATAGCTCAGTTGGTAGAGCAAGTGACTGTTAATCACTGGGTCGCAGGTTCGAGTCCTGCTCGGGGAGCCATCAGCGTTCCCGCCATCATCATGCCCATTCCCGAATAGCTCAGCTGGTAGAGCAAGTGACTGTTAATCACTGGGTCGCAGGTTCGAGTCCTGCTTCGGGAGCCAAGCCTCCCTGCTGGGCAATGTCTTCTCGAATATTCTCTCCGGTGGCCGACGTACCGGGGGTATCTTGTGCGATGTCAAGGAACCCGTGTCGTTGAGCCGTGATTCGCAGGTCTAGTGCTTCCGGACACTTGACGCCGCTGATCGGTCATGTTCACTTAACTCCGGTTTAGTCACGTCTCGAGCAGACTGCTGGATACCCTTCTCACCCGTGAGTCGCTGATCGATGTCACAACTGGATGACGCGTCTTCCCATGCGCTCTTCCGCAGCTTGGTGGAGCGCATGGGCGATATCGTTTGGTCGGTCAGGGCCGATGACCTTTCGCTGGAATATCTCAGCCCTTCTGCCGAGCGTATCTTCGGCATTCCACTGCATGCCTTCAGTGACGACTCGGCCTTGTGGCTGGCTCGCGTGCATCCGGACGATCGCGATGCCGTGGCGGCGAGCCACGAGAAACTGCTGGCCCAGGGGAACGTCGAGCGTTGCTATCGTGTGGTTCGACCCAATGGCAGCCACGTGTGGCTGCAGGATTCGGCCTGGACGATGGTCGGCGACCACGGTCGTTTGATACGTCTGTTCGGGGTTGCCAAGGACGTCACCGAGCAGCGCGACGCCGAATGCCGGATGCGTGAGAGACTCCGGCTTCTCGAACAGCTCAAAGCACGCACCAGCGATGCCGTTTTCATCGTCGATGTCGATGCGGATGGCCGCTTTCGTTACCGGGAAAGCAATCCAGCCCATCAGCACAATACCGGCCTGAAGTCGACGGACATCGTCGGCAGGACGCCCCACGAGATCGTCGATCCGGCCCAAGCGGATTGGATGGTGGCGCACTATCGACAGTGCGTCGAGAAGGGGGAGCCCATCGAGTACGAAGAGCAGCTCCAATTGCCGGGCGGGCTTCGCGACTGGCACACACTGCTCGTTCCCTTGCACGACGCGAGCGGCCGCATCGTCGAGATCGTCGGCATGGGGCGCGACGTCACGGCCGTCCGCGACAGCGAGCGTCGTCTCTGGGCTTCGTGGCAGGAGCTGGACCGGCTGCTCGAGGCCAATCCCGCGGTGCTCTATTCGTGTCGTCCGACGCCAGAGCTCGTGCCGACCTACATCAGTCCCAACCTGCATCGGATGCTCGGTTATCAGCGCAGCGAGCACCTCGGCAAGGCCATATGGCTGACCGAGCTCGTGCACCCGGAGGATCGTGACGACGCCCGGCAGGAGGTCGAGCGCCTGCTTCGCGAAGGTGGCGCCATTGGGCTGCGCTATCGAATACGTCATGCCGATGGGCACTACTTGTGGGTGCACGGCGAGAAGCGGCTGCTCCACGATGACCGGGGGCGTCCCGAGCAAGTGGTCGGGGCAATGCTCGACATCAGCGAGCAGCATGACATGGAGTCGAGACTGGCCAAGCTCGGCGATCAACTGCCGGGCTTCATTTATCAATATCGACTGAATGCGAAAGGCGAGGGGAGCTTCCCTTATGCCAGCCATCGCAGCCGCGAAATCTATGGAGCGGATCCCGAAGAGTTGCGGGAAAGCGATGCCCGTGCCTTCCATGCCATTCATGCCGACGACCTGCAGCGGGTCGTCGATACGATCGCCGAGTCGGCGCAGACGCTGTCCCCGTGGCAATGCGAGTACCGTGTCAATCCCGACGGCCACCAGCGGTGGGTGCGCGGCATGGCCACGCCCGAGCGACTCGAGGATGGCAGCGTGCTGTGGCATGGCTTCATCTGCGATATCACCGAGAAGAAGCAGACCCAACTGGAGCTGCAGGCCAGCGAACAGCGCTTTCGACGCATTGCCGAAACCATCAGCGACGTGCTCTGTCTGCACAACGCCGACGGAGACATGCAGTATCGTTTCGTGAGCCCTTCTGCGACGCGGGTTCTGGGGCATTCTCCCGATGAACTGCAGGGGCGTGCGCTGTTCGATTTCGTCCATCCGGGAGATGTCGCACGGCTGCTCGACAGGGTGCATCATCGCTACCTCGAGGGGGAGGCGGAGCCGGGCATCGAGTATCGTTTCCGCCATCGCGATGGCCACTACCTGTGGCTGCATACCCAGGTGATGCCCGTCTACGATCATGAACGGCGCCTGATCGCACTGCAGACGCTGTCGCGCGACGTGACCGAGCAGCGCCAGGCCTTGCAGACCCTGGAAAGCCTGGCCGAACGCCAGCATAGGATTCTCGAGGCGGCGGGAGAGGGTATCTACGGGGTCGACCGGGAGGGTCGCATCACTTTCATGAACACCGCGGCCAGTCGGCTGCTGGGCTGGACGTTGCAACAGACGCAGGGCAAGAATTCCCACGAGCTCTTTCACCACACTCGGCGCGATGGAACCGACTATCCTCTTGCGGAATGCCCCATTTTCAAGGCCATGAGCCATGGGCGCCAGTGGCGCGTCACTCAGGATTGTTTCTGGCACAGGAGCGGCAAGATCTTCCCCGTGGAGCTGGTCGCCTCTCCACTCATCGAGGATGGCGAGATCGCGGGCTGTGTCGTGGTGTTCAAGGACATTACCGAGAGGCTGGAAGCCCAGCACCAGCTGGAGCGCCTGTCGACGATCGACGAATTGACGGGCGCTCCCAATCGCCGCTATTTCCTGCGCCGCTTCCATGAAGAGCTGCAGCGGCTGAGCCGCAGCGCCACGACGGCCAGCTTGTTGATGTTCGACATCGACCACTTCAAGCGCATCAACGACCGCTGGGGACATGCTGCCGGCGACGAGGTGCTGAAGCGACTGGTCGCCGTTTGCAGGGACAAGCTCCGTTCTCAGGATCTCCTCGGCCGGCTCGGGGGCGAGGAGTTCGCGATCCTGCTGCCGGAAACCGACATCGAGGGAGCCATGGCCTTTGCCGAGCGGCTGCGCCGCGCGTGCGAGTCGATGAGAGTGGCGGTGAATCGAGAGATGCTGCGGGTGACGGTGAGCCTGGGGATGACTCAGTTGGGGCCGGAAGATACGCCGGAAAGCGGACTGGAGCGTGCCGACAAGGCGCTCTACGAGGCAAAGCGTTCCGGACGCAATCGCTCACGCGTTGCCGGTGACGATGACCCCGATGGCGTGATGGGCCGCACTCGAGCCGACCTCTGAGCCGAGCAGGGCGCTACCTTCGGCCGCAGCCGAAGGCAGCGCCATCCATGGAGCCCTCGCTCAGGGATTGCCGGCCAGGCGGCGCTGAGAGAGTTCCGCGTAATCGGCAAGGATCTCGGCCGCTTCCAGGACCTGGGCGCGATCCACGGGCTCGTCTTCCTGATCGTCACTCTGGTCGCTGGCGTCATCGTCCCGAGCGTCGGCCCACTCTTCCAGGGGTTCCAGTCCCAGCGCCTCACGGCGCTGGTTTTCCAGGGCGAGTTGCGCGGCCTCCTGCTCTTCCACTTCGCGCTGGCGCTGCTCCCGGTCGAGGCTGACGCTGGTGCGCTCCTCACGCATCTCGTCGGCCAGCTCGGCACGCTGTTCCAGGTAGACGAAGTTGGGATGGGTATCGGCACGGCGGGAATGGCGATCGCGCAGGGTCTCCAGGTACTCCCAGGGTTCGCCATAGGTGCGATACTGCACTTCGCGGACGGTATCCCACTCCAGGGCGTTGTCGAGGCTGCTCTCGCCGATCCGCTCCGGGTCGATGAGATTGGGGAAGAGAATGTCCGGCTCCACGCCGCGATGCTGGGTGCTCTCTCCGGAAATACGGTAGAACTTGGCGCGGGTGAGCTTGATCTGGCCGTGGCTGAGATCGCTCAATGTCTGCACGGTTCCCTTGCCGAAGGTGGCATTGCCCAGCACCAGGCCGCGGCCGTAGTCCTGGACGGCGCCAGCCAGAATCTCCGAAGCGGAGGCCGACAGGCGGTTGACCAGCACGACCAGCGGGCCATCGTAGAGCGCGCCGCTGTCGGTGTCGCCGTAGAGATTGATGCGCCCCTGGGCATCGCGAACCTGAACGGTGGGACCGCGGTCGATGAACAGACCCAGCAGTGAGTTGGCTTCCTGCAGTGCTCCGCCGCCGTTGTTGCGCAGATCGAGCATCAGGCCGTCGATGCCTTCGTCCTGCAGGCGCTCGATTTCTCGGGCGACGTCGCGGGTGGTGCTGCGGTAGTCCTCCTCGCCGGCCTGCCAGGCGTCGAAATCGACGTAGAAGGTGGGAATGGTGATGACACCGATGCGACGTACGCCGTCGTCGCGTTCGACCTCGATGATTTCGCCCTTGGCGGCCTGCTCCTCGAGGTCCACGGTGTCGCGCGTGATCTCGACTTCGTGAGAGCGGGTCATGTCCACGGCCTCGCCCGGCACCACGTCGAGACGAACGACGCTACCCTTGGGGCCACGGATCAGGTCGACGACCTCATCGAGCCGCATGCCGACCACGTTGATCATTTCGCCATCCTCCTGGCCCACCCCGACGATGCGGTCGGTCGGCTCCAGGACGCCGGCGCGGTCGGCGGGGCCGCCGGGCACGAGGCTCGTGACCTTCACGTATTCACCATCGGATTGCAGCATGGCGCCGATTCCCTCGAGGGAGAGGCGCATCTGAATGTCGAAGGATTCGCCCTGATGAGGCGAAAGGTACTCGGTATGCGGGTCGATGCTGCCGGTGACGGCGGCCATGAACAGCCCGAAGACGTCCTCGCCGTTGGTCTGTTTCAGACGCGTGAGCTGTCCTTCGTAACGCTGTCGCAGGTTGGCTTCGATGTCGTCACGTGACTGGCCGCTGATGTCCAGCGTGAGGGCGGCGTTCTTCAAGCGCTTGCGCCACAGTTCATCCAGCTCGGCCTCGCTGGAGGACCATTCGGCATCGCTGCGGTCCGTCTCGAGACGGTCGTCGCTGTCGAAGGTGAGCGACATCCCTTCGTCGATGCGCTCCAGCAGCCACTCATAGCGGGCTCTGGCGCGGTCGTGATAGCGCTGGTAGAGATCGTAGGCCCCGTCCAGGTCGCCATCGAGGAGCATGTCGTCGAAGCGGTTTGCGAGATGCTCGAAGTCCGCGACGTCGCTTTCGAGCAGGAAGGCGCGCTGGCCGTCGAGGATGTCCAGGTAGCGAGCGTAGGCGGTCTGCGACCACTCGTCGTCGAATTCGACATTGGCATAGTGGCCATAGCGCAGGGATTCGGCGACTTCCCCGGCAACCTGGAGATGGGTCTCGTCGGGCTCGATCCGTGCCAGCGCGGTGGCGCTGACCAGCAGCAGCACCACCAGCAGGGCGGCTCTCCGCCAAAGGGCGACAAGCTGGCTCATCAATGAAGCACTCCTGGTTTCGTGTACACTTCCTTCCCTAGACACGCACAAGGCTGGCGAGTTGCGAAAGGCCGGTCTGGCATTGTAGCAGCTGTCCTGCCGACCACAGCCCCTGAAAGAGGATTCTCATGTCCCGGGAAGCCCGACTGGATCGCCTGTTCGACTTTCTGAAGCGCTCACCCACCCCCTGGCATGCCGTGGCGGCCATGGCCGAGCGACTGGAAGAGGCGGGATATCGCCGTCTTTCGGAGTCTCTGCCCTGGCAGCTCACCCCGGGGGAGCGAGTCTACGTGACCCGCAACGACTCCTCGATCGTCGCCGCGCAGCTGCCCCGTGGCGAACTCGAGTCACTGCGCATGATCGGTGCGCATACCGACAGCCCCGGGCTGCGCCTCAAACCCCAGGCGGCCCAGCAGAGTGCCGGTTGGCTGCAGCTGGGGGTGGAAGTCTACGGCGGTGCTCTACTGGCCCCCTGGTTCGATCGCGACCTGGGGCTGGCCGGGCGGGTGCACCTGCGCCATGCCGACGGCCATCTGGAAGGCGTGCTGATCGACGTCGAGGAGCCGGTGGCGATCATCCCCAGCCTGGCCATTCACCTCGATCGCGAGGCCAACAACGGTCGCGCCTTCAACGCCCAGACGCAGATGGCGCCGGTCTTTCTGCAGGGTGGAGAGGGCGCCGATCTCGAACGCTTGCTGCGTGACTGGCTCGAGGCGCAGCACGGCATTCGCGATGTCGAGATCCTCGATTTCGAACTGGGCTTCCACGACCTTCAGCCTCCGTCGCGGGTCGGCGTGAACGGCGAGCTGATCGCCAGTGCACGACTCGACAACCTGCTCTCCTGTTTCATTGGCCTCGAGGCGCTTCTGGAGAGTGACGGCAGCCAGGGCGCCCTGCTGGTGGCCAACGACCATGAAGAGGTGGGCAGTGCCAGTGCCTGCGGCGCCCAAGGGCCCTTTCTGGGCGACGTGCTGCGCCGCATCAACGCGCAGCTGGGCGAGGCCGGCGACGAAGGCCATATCCGCCTGGTCCAGGCGTCGCGGATGATCTCCTGCGACAATGCCCATGCCCTGCACCCCAACTTTCCCGACAAGCACGATGCGGCCCACGGGCCGGCACTCAACGGCGGGCCGGTAATCAAGGTCAACGCCAACCAGCGCTATGCCACCAACAGTGCGACGGGTGCGCTGTTCCGAGACTTGTGCCGCGAGGCAGGCGTGCCGGTGCAGACCTTCGTGACGCGCGCCGACATGGCTTGCGGCAGCACCATCGGCCCCATCACCGCCACGGAAATAGGCGTGCCGACGCTGGACGTGGGCGTACCGCAGTGGGCCATGCATTCGGTTCGCGAGACGGCGGGCAGCGCCGACGTGGAGCATTTGACCCGGGCGCTGATCGCCTTCGTCAATCGTCGCGAGCTGCCTTGATGACACTTCGGGTGGCGAGTCACGAGCGTTGGGCCTCGAGTTTCGTGCCACGAGATACGAGCCTCGAGCCACGGGTTTCGAGTTGCGGGTTTCGAGGGGCGAGTTAGACTATGGCCCGCAGCCCGCAGCCCGCAGCCCGCAGCCCGCAGCCCGCAGCCCGCAGCCCGCAGCCCGCAGCCCGCAGCCCGCAGCCCAAAAAAGCCCGCCTGGCGAACAGGCGGGCTTTTCGGCATTCGATCTGGTGGCTACGCCCTGACTCGAACAGGGGACCCCATCATTATGAGTGATGTGCTCTAACCAACTGAGCTACGTAGCCGCACGACGGGGGCGAAGTCTACGGATTTATCCGGCGCTGGTCAAGCACTTGGCGGGGCAGTGCTCAGACGTTGAAGCGGAAGTGGATGACGTCCCCGTCCTGAACGACGTACTCCTTGCCTTCCAGGCGCCACTTGCCGGCATCCTTGGCGCCCTGCTCGCCGCCCAGCGCGACGAAGTCGTCGTAGCCGACCACTTCGGCGCGAATGAAACCCTTCTGGAAGTCGGTGTGGATCACGCCGGCGGCTTCCGGGGCGGTGGCTCCCACCTTGACCGTCCAGGCGCGCACTTCCTTGACGCCAGCGGTGAAGTAGGTCTGTAGGTCGAGCAGGGCATAGCCGGCGCGGATCACCCGATCGAGTCCCGGCTCTTCCATGCCCATCTCGTCGAGGAACATGGCGCGCTCATCAAAATCGAGCTCGGCGATCTCGGCCTCGATCTGGTTGCACACCGGTACCACCACGGCGCCTTCCTCGGCGGCGATCTCGCGGACCACCTCGAGATAGGGGTTGTCCGTGAAGCCATCCTCGTTGACGTTGGCGATGTACATGGTCGGCTTGAGGGTCAGGAAGCCGAAGCTCTTGAGCTGTTTCTTCTCGTCGTCATCGAGGCCGACACTGCGCAGGGGAAGCCCCTCGGCCAGATGCGGCTGGATGCGGTCGAGGATCGACTTGGTGGCAATGGCCTCCTTGTCGCCGCCCTTGACCACCCGGGCCAGGCGCTGGATGGCGCGCTCCACGGTGTCGAGGTCGGCCAGGGCGAGCTCGAGGTTGATGGTCTCGATGTCGGCGCGCGGATCGATCTGGTTGGCGACGTGGATGACGTTGTCGTTGTCGAAGCAGCGCACCACGTGGGCGATGGCCTGGGTCTCGCGGATGTTGGCCAGGAACTGGTTGCCCAGCCCTTCGCCCTTGGAGGCGCCAGCGACCAGGCCGGCGATGTCGACGAACTCCATGGTGGTGGGGATCACCTTCTGCGGACCCACGATCTCGGCGAGCCGGTCGAGCCGCGGGTCGGGCATGGGCACGATGCCCACGTTGGGCTCGATGGTGCAGAAGGGGAAGTTCTCGGCGTCGATGCCGGACTTGGTCAGGGCGTTGAAGAGGGTCGACTTGCCGACGTTGGGCAGGCCGACGATACCGCAGTTGAAACCCATGGGATCGTCCTGGAAAGCGTGTTCGAAATTGGCGATTGGCCGGTATTCTATCGCTGCTACGAGCTACGAGCTACGAGCTACGAGCTACGAGCTACGAGCTACGAGCGTTGCTTACGTGGCTCGCAGTCCGAGGCCCGCGGTCTAAGGCTTGAAGCTGTGCAGCCGATTCATGGCGCGGGCCCAGTCGCCGGAGATGGCCAGTGGCAGGGTGGCCTGGCATTCGTCGATGGCCGCGTCGATGGCCGCCCGTTCGACCTTGCCGGGGCGTCCGAGCACATAGTTGGTCACCTGGCGAGCGTCGCCCGGGTGGCCGATACCGATGCGCAAACGATGGAACGACTTGTCATTGCCCAGTGCGCGGATGATGTCGCGCAGACCGTTGTGCCCGCCGTGACCCCCTCCTTGCTTGTAGCGGGCGGTTCCAGGCGGCAGGTCCAGCTCGTCGTGAGCGACCAGCAGCTCCGCGGGACCGATCTTGAAGAACTGGGTCAACGCGGCGATGGCGCCTCCGCTGCGATTCATGAAGGTGGTGGGTTCGAGCAGGTGGAGTTCGTGGCCGTCGAGGCGCACCTTGGCATGCAGGCCGAGGAACTTGCGCTCCGGACGCAGCTCGGTGCCGGCGGTGCGAGCCATGGCCTCGACCAGCCAGGCGCCGGCATTGTGACGAGTGGCGGCGTAGTCGGGGCCCGGATTGCCCAGCCCGATGATCGCCTTGACCTGGCCCATGGCTCAGCCTCCCAACAAAAAAACAAGCGCCGAGGCGCTTGAGGTCGATGAAGGGGCCGCGACTGGCGCGGCCCCTGAGCGACATGGCTTACTCGCCGCTCTCTTCGCCTTCCTCGCCCTCGGCGGCTTCGCCGTCCTCGGACTCGTCGGCCACGCGGGTCTTGGGCTTGGTGATGCTCAGTACGGCGTTGTCATGGTCTTCGCCGTGGGAGAGCTCGACCAGGGTCACGCCGGCCGGCAGCGAGAGGTCGGAGAGGTGCAGGGTCGAGCCCAGCTCGACGTCGGTGATGTCGATCTCGAGGTAGTCGGGGAGATCCTTGGGCAGGCAGCTCACCTCGACTTCGTTGGAGAGCACGTGCAGCTCGCCGCCCTGGTCCTTGATGCCGACGCACTTCTCTTCACCGGTGACGTGCAGCGGCACGCGCATGTTGATCTCGTGGGTGGCATCCACGCGCAGGAAGTCGGCATGGGTGACCAGCGGCTTGTAGGGGTGACGCTGAAGATCGCGTACCACGACTTGCTGAGCCTTGCCTTCGACGTTGAGGGTGATCACGGAAGAGAAGAAAGCCTCTTCCTCGAGCGCCTTGTAGAAGCTGGTCTTGTCGACGGCGATGGGCTGGGGTGCCTGCTCGCCACCGTAGACGATGGCCGGCACTTGTTCGTTCGCACGACGCAGGCGGCGGCTCGCACCTTTCCCCAGGTCGTTTCGAACGCTGGCGTTGAGTGTGTAGTCGGACATGGAATTGCCTCTTGCTGGAGAAAAAGGAAACGTTTGGATCCGCGACCAGATCCCGGCGCTTCCGGTTGCCCGGGCGACAGTGCCCGGGACGTACGTCGCACCGTTCGACCGAGAGACTCAGTGGAACATGGCGCTGACGGATTCTTCGTTGCTGACCCGACGGATCGCCTCGGCGATCAGACCGGCCACGCTGAGCTGGCGGATCTTGCCGCTGCGGCGTGCCGTGTCGGAGAGCGGAATGGTATCGGTGACCACGACCTCGTCGAGCACCGAGGCGGTGATGTTGTCGACGGCCGGACCGGAAAGGATCGGATGGGTGGCATAGGCCACCACGCGGCATGCGCCGTGATCCTTCAGAGCGTCGCCCGCCTTGCACAAGGTGCCGGCGGTATCGATCATGTCGTCCACCACCACGCAGGTGCGGTTCTCGATCTCGCCGATGATGTGCATCACCTGGGCCTGGTTGGCCGAGGGGCGGCGCTTGTCGATGATGGCGAGGTCGGCGTTGAGCTGCTTGGCAATGGCGCGGGCCCGCACCACGCCGCCCACGTCGGGCGAGACCACCACCAGGTCGTCGTAGTTCTGGCGTTCGATGTCGTCGAGCAGGATCGGCGAGCCGTAGACGTTGTCCACGGGAACGTCGAAGAAGCCCTGGATCTGGTCGGCGTGAAGATCCATGGTCATGACTCGATCGACGCCCGCCTTGACCATGATGTCGGCCACCACCTTGGCGGAAATCGGTACCCGGGCAGAGCGTACCCGGCGATCCTGGCGAGCGTAGCCGAAGTAAGGGACGACGGCCGTGACCCGGGTGGCGGAGGCCCGGCGCAGGGCATCCACCATCAGGATCAGTTCCATCAGGTTGTCGTTGGTCGGCGCACAGGTGGACTGCAGGATGAAGATGTCCTTGCCGCGCACGTTCTCGTTGATCTCGACCGCGATTTCGCCGTCGCTGAATTGCCCGACCGTGGCGTTGCCCAGCCGGGTGTCCAGACTCTCGGCGATTCTCTGGGCGAGTTCGGGATTGGCGTTCCCGGCGAAAACCATCAATTTTGACACGCGCAGCCACCTTTGCTGTGTAGGGTCTTCAGGGATCGGGTCGACGGTCGTCCGGGACGGAATGGCTGGGGTAGGAGGATTCGAACCTCCGCATGGCGATACCAAAAACCGCTGCCTTACCGCTTGGCTATACCCCAGCAATCGGCTCCGCACCGGGTCGTTTCTGGGTGCCGCCCCCATGGCGATTCACGGCGGCGATCATCGACCCAGCGCAGCATGAAGGGGTGAGCGATTCAGGCCTCGTGCTGCGAAGGCCTGCCAGTGCTCGGGCACGTCGTTCACTAGCCGCTGGGCGTCGGCGGCGCTCGTCAGACGAGCGAAAGCACAGGCTCCGGTACCGGTCAACATGGCCGGAGCGTGTTCGCCGAGCCAGTTCAGCGCATCGGCGACGGCCGGATAGAGTGCCCTGACGGTCGGCTCGCAGTCGTTGCGCCAGCCGGGTGCTCCCCCCTGCAGTGCGCGCGCCATGGTAATCGGGGGGGTGTCGCGTGTCAATTGCGGCGCCCCGAACACGGCCGGCGTGGCGACCGTGACGCCGGGGTGGACGACCACGAACCAGGGGGTGTCGAGCTCGACCGGCGTGAGCCGTTCGCCGATGCCTTCTCCCCAGGCAGCGTGGCCGTGAACGAAGACCGGCACATCGGCCCCCAGGGCGAGCCCGAGGTCGGCCAGCTCGTCCAGCTCGAGACCGAGGTCCCACAGGCGGTCGAGGCCGAGCAGGGCCGTGGCGGCGTTGGAACTGCCGCCGCCCAGGCCGCCACCCAGAGGGAGGCGCTTGTCGAGGTGGATGTCGGCGCCGAGCTGCACGCCGCTTGCGTCCTGCAGCGCGAGAGCGGCACGCACGATGAGGTTGTCATGCGCGGCAACCCCTGGCAGCGGCGGCGTGAGATGGATCTCGCCGTCCTCGCGCCGACGTAGGTGGAGGGTGTCGCCGTGATCGAGGAACTGAAAAAGGGTCTGCAGCTCGTGATAGCCATCAGCGCGGCGGCCGACGATGTGCAACAGGCGGTTGAGCTTGGCCGGGGCGGGTAGCGACAGCCACGCCCGTTCCGACATTGGCTCAGTCATCGTCGATGTCCGGGCGCCATTCGTTGATCACCAATGTCACGCGCAGCTCGTCGTAGGTCATCACCAGGCGGCGCGGCAGCCACAGCGTTTCCACCTGGGTCCAGTCGCGATAGTCGATCGTCCAGCCATCCTGCTGGAGATGACGCGGGAAGCCGAGCGCGTCCGTCTCGAGCTGATGAGGACGTTCGGCTGCCGGCAGACCGCGAACCCATTCGGAGAGCGACTCGACGGGCAGCGACCAGCCGAGCCGCTCTTCCATGAGTGCCTGGGGCGTTTCGGCTTCGAAGCGCCCCTCGCTGGTGGTCATCGAGAAGCGGCCCTCGCGGCCTTCCAGAGTGTTGCGCCCGCTCCCGAACGGGCCGCTGATGAGCAAGCGGTAGTAGTGGGGGTGTTGGCTCCAGTCGAGGTTGGCGCTGGTCGACTCTTCGGGGGTGCGAAGGCCCGCCTTGCCGATCAGGGTCCAGGTGTCGAGCGCCTCGACGCGCGCCTGCTGTGCCTCCCAGTCGCCGGGTTGGCGTTCGCCGTCCGGTGCGGCCGGACGACCGGCGCAGCCGGCCAGCAGGGTCAGGGCGAACGTGAGCAGGAGCAGTCGCTGGACAGGCGGGAACAGGGTCATGATCGTGTCTCGTCGGGCTGGGAGGCATCAGGAGAGAGCTCGGGGATGCGCTCGAGCAGTTCGTCAATGAGCGGGTGTTCATCGAAGCGCTCGAGCGCTTCGTGGACGGTGTCACGAGCTTCGTCGCGGCGATCGAGGGCCCACAGCACTTCGGCCAGATGGGCGGCGACTTCCTGATCCGGCATGGCCGCATAGGCGCGTTCCAGCCAGGGCAGGGCGCGCTGGGGATCGCCGAGTCGGAAGTAGACCCATCCCAGGCTGTCGAGAATGGCGGCGTTGTCGGGTTCGAGTTCATGGGCACGCTCGATCAGCTCGCGCGCTTCTTCGAGGCGACCCTCGATATCCAGATCGGCCAGGGTGTAGCCCAGGGCATTGAGCGCCATGGCATTCTCGGGGTGATGCTCGATGATGCGCTCGAGGTCGCGTTCCATGGCCTCGAGGTCGCGATCCTGCCAGGCGCGCATGGCCCGCAGATAGAGCAGTTGCTCGTCGTTGGGAGTGCGTTCCAGCTCGCTGTCGAGCAGCTCGTCGGCGGCGTCCTCGCGGCCCCGTTCGTCGAGCAGTTCCACCTCCAGGGCGACCAGATCGCTGTAGTGCCGTTCGTGGCGCAGCCGTTCGATACGCAGGAAGGCGCGGGCATCCTCGAGGCGGCCGTCGTCGATGAGCATGCGTGCCGCATTCAGCCGAGCGTTCAGGAATTCGTTGCCGGGCGGTACCTGACGATAATAGAGGAGGGCGTTGTCGATCTCGCCTTCGGTTTCGGCGATGGCGCCCAGCAGTGCGAAGGTTGCTGCCGGCGTTTCATCGCTGTCGGTGAGCGGCAGCAGCAGGCGGCGGGCCGGTTCCAGGTGACCTTCCTCGATGTAGAGCTGGGCCAGAGCGAGGCGCAGCTGGTGTCCGCCGGCATGGCTGTCGAGCAGGGCGTCGGTACGCGCTTCGGCGGCGTCAACGTTGCCCAGTGCCAGTTCGGCCTGGGCGAGCTGCAGCACGAAGCGCGGATCGTCCGGGGCAATCTCCAGCCCGCGCCGGGCGGCGTCGCGGGCGCGTTCGGGATCGTCGGCGTTCAGGGCCAGTTGAGCGCGGGTGAACCATATCGCCGGCAACTCCGGGTGTTGCTCGGCGAGGCCGTCGAGTCGCACTTCGGCTCGCTGCGTCTGACCGGTGGCGGCTTCCAGCATGGCCAGTGCCAGTTCGGCGTCGTGAGGGCTGGCCAGCTCGACCTCGGCTCGGTCGAGAAAGGTGGCGAGTCGCTCGCGGAGTGGCTCCAGCTCGGCATTGGCTTCCATCGCCAGCTCCACCAGCCCGGAAAGGTCGGCCTGGCTGCCGCGTTCGGCAAGGGCCAGGCGCTGTTCGAGGGCCTCCGGCCAGTTGCCGCGCTGGATGGCGAGCCCGGCGAGCAGGCGCATCGGGGCGTCCGCTTCGGGGGCGAGGCGCTGCCAGCGCTCGACGGATTCCTCGAGCAGCAGCGGGTCGCTGCTGAATCGCGCCGCCAGGGTGGCGCGTTCCGCCAGCGCAGGGATGTCCAGGCGTTCGGCCATCTCGAGGTATTCCCGCGTGGCGCGACGGTAGTCGCCGCGCTGGCCGGCGAACTCGGCCAGCAGCAGCGACGACAGGCTGTCGGCATCGAGTCCCTCTTCGATGGCCGGTGCGTGTGCCAGTGGATCATCCTGGGGGCTGCTGGAGTCGTGCGTCGATACCGCCTGGCAGGCGGCCAGCAGAAGTGGAGCGCCGAGGCCGAGCGCGGCCAGCCCGAGGCGCCAGCGCCGACCCTGATGATGAAAGCGAGAGCGTGTCGCCGCGCGGTAGGTGGAGGGCATGCGAATCCTGTCCAATAGACCGAGCCGTCAGCATACCGGCTCATGGCGAAAGGGCAAAGCGGCGACCTGGCCGTTGTCGAAATGCTGCCGTCGGGCATGCCAGGCTCGCCGTGGATTCTTGCGCCGCGTCAAGGTTGAGTGACGGCCGCCTGGCGCCCGAACGCTCAGGCTGTGGTAGAATTCTGCGCCGCAGAGGTGGGCTTTTGCGGCACCACCGAACGACACTACGCGAAGACGCCTAACGCATGACGCTTCTTGCCCTTGGTATCAATCACAAGACCGCTACGGTCGCCGTGCGCGAGCGGGTTGCCTTCACGCCCCCGCAGTTGACATCGGCACTCGGTCAGCTGCGCGGCATGCCCGAGGTGCGGGAAGCCGCCGTGCTGTCGACCTGCAATCGTACGGAACTGTACTGCGTGACCGAGTCCAGCGGCGAGAGGCCGATCCTCGACTGGCTGAGCGATTTCCACGGTTTGCCGGTGGATGATCTGTCGCGCTGCGCCTACCACTACCTGGACAATGAAGCGGCCCGCCACCTGATGCGGGTGGCCGTGGGTCTCGATTCCATGGTGCTCGGCGAGCCGCAGATCCTCGGCCAGCTCAAGGAGGCCTATCAGTCGGCGCGCGATGCCCAGGGTCTGGGCGGTGAACTCGAGCTGCTGTTTCAGCATACCTTTTCCGTGGCCAAGCAGGTGCGCACGCGCACCGGCATCGGCCAGAACCCGGTGTCGGTGGCCTATGCGGCGGTCAGCCTGGCCAGCCGCATCTTCGACGACTTCAGTCGCTCGCGGGCGATGCTCATCGGTGCCGGCGAGACCATCGAGCTGGTGGCACGTCATCTGCGCGAGGCGGGCGTGCGCGAAATGATCGTCGCCAACCGTACCCGCGAGCGTGCCGAAGAGTTGGCCGGCGAGTTCAACGCCGAGGCGATCTCGCTCAACGAGATTCCCGAGGCGCTGCCGCGCGCCGACATCGTCATCTCCTCCACGGCGGCGCCGCTGCCGATACTCGGCAAGGGCATGGCCGAGAGAGCGCTGAAGAAGCGCCGTCACCGGCCGATCTTCATGGTCGACATCGCCGTGCCGCGCGACATCGAGCCCGAGGTGGGCGACCTCGACGACGTCTTCCTGTACACCGTCGACGACCTCAACGAGGTGATTCAGGAGAATCGCCGACATCGTCAGGTGGCCGCCGATCAGGCCGAGTCGCTGATCGAGCATGGCGTCAGCGTGTGGCTCCACGAGCGGCGCATCCGCAGCAGCGGCGAGCTGATCCGTCGCTACCGTGACCAGGCATCCGATCTGCGCGAACTTTCCGAGCAGCAGGCACTGGCGCGTCTGGCGCGAGGCGAGGATCCGGAGAGCGTGGTTCGGCTGCTGGCGCATCAGCTCACCAACCGCCTGTTGCATCGCCCCACCGTGGCCATGCGCGAGGCGTCGGGCAGCGAGCGCCGCGATCTGTTGACCGCGGCGGAGTCGCTGCTGATCGATCCGCCTTCCCCGAAATCCTGACAGGACACGCCATGAAAGCGACCCTGCGCCAGCGTCTCGATGCCTTCGTCGAGCGCTTCGAGGAGCTTGCCGCCCTGCTGGCGGAGCCCGACGTGATCGGCGACCAGCCGCGCTTTCGCGACTATTCGCGCGAATACGCCGAGCTCGAGCCACTGGTCGAGGCCTGGCGGGACTACCGGGCCACCGAGGCCGACCTGGCCTCCGCCGGCGAACTGGCCGATGACAGCGATGCCGAGCTTCGCGAGCTGGCCGAGCTGGAGCTCGCCGAGGGGCGCGACAAGCTAGAGGCGTTGGAAACGCGCCTCAAGCAACTGCTGGTGCCCAAGGATCCCGATGACCGACGCAACGTCTTCCTCGAGATCCGTGCCGGCACCGGCGGCGACGAAGCGGCGCTGTTCGCCGGCGACCTGTTCCGGATGTATTCGCGCTACGCCGAGAAGCGGGGCTGGAAGGTCGAGGTGGTCAGCGCCAGTCACGGCGAGCAGGGCGGCTACAAGGAGCTCATCTCGCGCATCAAAGGCGAGGGCGTCTATGCGCGGCTCAAGTTCGAATCCGGCGCTCACCGCGTGCAGCGCGTGCCGGCCACCGAGTCCCAGGGGCGCATCCATACCTCGGCGTGCACCGTGGCGGTGATGCCCGAGGCCGACGAGGTGGGCGACATCGACATCGATCCGGGGGACCTGCGGGTGGACACCTTCCGCTCCAGCGGGGCGGGCGGCCAGCACGTCAACACTACCGACTCGGCCATTCGCCTCACCCACCTGCCCACCGGGGTGGTGGTGGAGTGCCAGGAGGAGCGCAGCCAGCACAAGAACCGCGCCAAGGCGATGTCGCTGCTCGCCGCCAAGCTCAAGCAGAGTGCCGTCGACAGCCAGCGCCAGGCGCAGGCCGACACGCGCCGTTCGCTGGTGGGCTCCGGCGACCGCAGCGAACGCATTCGCACCTACAACTTCCCCCAGGGGCGCGTCACCGACCACCGCATCAACCTCACCCTCTACAAGCTCGGCGAAGTGATCAGCGGCGAGCAGCTCGACGAGGTGATCGCGCCGCTGATCCACGAATACCAGGCAGAGCAGCTCGCCGCCCTGCAGCAGGAGGCGTGATGTGCAGGGCAAAATAGTGCCGCTCGACAGGCTGCTGTCCCGCGCGGCCGTTCGCCTTCGGGCCGCCGGATCGCCAAGCCCTCGTCTCGACGCCGAGGTGCTGCTGTGCCATGCGCTGGGGTGCGACCGCACCTGGCTCTATACCTGGGGCGACGGTGAGGCTCCACGGCTCGCGCGGGCCCGTTTCGAAGCGTTGGTGGCGGCGCGCGTTCAGGGCCATCCCGTGGCCTATCTCACCGGCGAGCGGGAGTTCTGGGGGCTTTCCCTGGCGACTCACCCCAGCACCCTGATTCCACGGCCGGATACCGAGACGCTGGTCGAGGTCGCGCTCGCGCTCGCGCCCGCATCAGCGGGGAGGCTGCTCGATCTGGGTACCGGTACGGGGGCCATTGCGCTGGCCTTTGCCAGCGAACGGCCGGACTGGTCGGTGGTGGGCGTCGATTGCCAGGCCGAGGCGGTGGCCTTGGCACGACGCAACGCCGAACGATTGGCCATCGGCAATGCCGAATTTCGGACGAGCGACTGGTTCACGGCCCTTCCCGGTGAACGTTTCGAGCTGATCGTCGCCAATCCTCCCTACATCGCTGCGGACGATCCCCACCTGAAGCAGGGCGACGTGCGCTTCGAGCCGGTGAGTGCCCTGGTGGCCGGCGCCGAGGGTCTCGACGATCTGCGGCTTCTGATTGCGGCGTCGCGTGACCACCTTGTGGAGGGAGGGTGGCTGGCGCTGGAACACGGCCACGCCCAAGGGGCGGCGGTGCGCGAGCGGCTGATGGCGTCCGGCTATGCCGAGGTGACCACTCGACGTGACCTGGCCGGGCGTGAGCGGGTCAGCCTGGGGCGAAAGTCCGGTTTGCGTTGAGGGTGCGGTGCTGGAGGGGTGCCATGCACTGTGATACATCTGTTCAGGAAAAAATACCGACAGTCGGCACGATCCCGAGAGCGAACGCTGGTGGTTTCCTCCGTCGCCGGGATTTTTCAGGCGGATCGCCTGCCGGGTCGGCAGCCTCCACCCAACTCGAACGGTGTGTCCAGCCAACAATGAAAGCCAAGACTCGCTCGCTCGACCGCATCGACCTGAAGATCCTGCGTTGCCTGCAGGAGAATGCCCGCATCTCCTACGTGGATCTGGCCGCTCAGGTAGGCCTTTCCACCACCCCTTGCCTGGAGCGCGTCAAGCGTCTCGAGCGGGCTGGCGTGATCCGTGGGTACCGTGCCGTGCTCGACCCTCGCGCGCTCAAGGCCAACCTGCTGGTGTTCGTGGAGATCAGCCTGGAGACCCAGTCTCCGGCGGTGTTCGACGAGTTCCGTCGCGCCGTGGCGCGGCTGCCGCAGATTCAGGAGTGTCATCTGGTCTCCGGCCAGTTCGACTACATCCTCAAGTGCCGCATACCCGAGATGTCGGCCTACCGCCAGCTGCTCGGCGATGTGGTGCTGACCTTGCCGGGGGTGAAGGAGTCCAAGAGCTACGTGGTAATGGAGGAGGTCAAGGAGGAATTCTCCCTCTACGTGCCCGACATCGAGGAACTCGAGAGCAAGTGATGGCCATGAACGACGAAGCGCTGCTGCGCTACAGCCGCCAGATCATGCTGGAGGCGATCGACATCGACGGGCAGGAGCGCCTGCTCGCCTCGCATGCACTGGTGGTCGGCGCCGGTGGCCTGGGTTCGCCGGTGGCGCTCTATCTGGCTGCGGGCGGAGTGGGGCGGCTCACCCTGGCCGATGCCGATGCGGTGGAACTCTCGAATTTGCAGCGTCAGATCGCCCACGGGATGGCCGACCTCGGCCACAACAAGGCGGCCTCGGCCCGCGATGCGGCGCTGGCTCTCAACCCCGAATGCCACGTCGAGGCGTTGACGGAGCACCTCGATGGTGCGGCGATGGATGCAGCCGTGGCGGCCTCGGACCTGGTGCTCGACTGTACCGATCGCTTCTCCAGTCGCTACGCGATAAACGCCGCCTGTCGACGGGCCGGCGTGCCGCTGGTTTCCGGAGCGGCGATCCGTTTCTCCGGCCAGCTTGCGGTCTTCGATCCGCGCGATCCCGAAAGCCCCTGTTATGCCTGCCTCTACCCACCCGATGAGCGGGGCGACGAGGCCCTCTCCTGTGCCGAGAGCGGGGTGGTGGCGCCGCTGGTGGGGCTCATCGGCTGCTTCCAGGCACTGGAGGCGATGAAGCTGCTCAGCGGTGCCGGCACGCCGCATCGTGGGCTCTCCGCCTTCGATGGCCTGCGGGGCCAGTGGCGCCACTTCCAGGTACCGCGGGACCCGGCGTGCCCCGTGTGCGGGTCGGTCGAGCGGAACTGACGGCGGTGCCAGCCGGGTGGCGTTGCCACCGAGCATGGTCGTGCAGGCGATGGTCGTCACGGGTAACTCGGCTTTCGGTGGTGTTTTTTATTTGACAGAAAGATTCCATGGGATGCGGTTGTCTTAGCGCTCTTTGCGATTCTGGCTGCAAGGTTCGCTCCCTCGAGGAGGCGCCATCATGGAGTGTGTTGTCGAATACTTGACATTGGTGCGTCGCCTGGTGTCAAACTGGCTCGGCGGGAGACGTCAAGAGCCGGGATGTTTTCGCCGTTACGCCGATCGCCGCCAACAACAACGAGCGCAGTGCGCATGAACACACAGGCTTCCCTTTCCTCTACCGTGCGACGCCTCGAGCGCCCCGCTTCCTGGTATCGCGACTCCATCGTCGTGGACCTGGACGCTTGCCCGCCGCTGTCCGGCGAGGTGCGGGCCGATGTCTGCGTCATCGGCGGGGGCATCACCGGGGTGTCGGCGGCGCTGCATCTGGCGGAGCGCGGCCATGCGGTGACCCTGCTGGAAGCCGGCGAGATCGGTCATGGGGCATCCGGACGCAGCGGGGGGCAGATCCTGCCGGGGCTGGGCACCGATATCGCCACGGTCGAAAAGGCGCTGGGCCGCGAGGCGGCTCGCGACGTCTGGGAGATGAGCCGTGAAGCGGTGCGTCTCACGGCGGAGCGCATCGAACGGCATGCGATCCCTTGCGAACTGGCCTGGGGCTACCTGCACGCTGCGCTGAAGAAGCGCCATTCGAGAGAGCTCCAGGCCTTCTGCGACCGCATGGCGCGAGATTACGGTTACCAAGCTCTGGAGTGGCTCGAGGGAGATGCGCTGAGGCAGCACGTGGTCACCGATGCCTATCCTGGCGCACTCTACGAGCGCGAGGCGGGGCACCTGCATCCCCTCAATTACACGCTGGGGCTGGCCAGGGCCGCGCAGGCAGCCGGGGTGCAGCTTCACGAGCGCAGCCCGGCACTGTCCGTTCAGCGAGGCTCCAAGCCCGTTGTGACGACCCAGGCAGGGCGGGTCAGCGCCGACTTCGTGGTACTGGCCACCAATGCCTACCAGAGCGGGCTGGTACCGGAACTCAGCGGTCGGGTGATGCGCGCCGCCAACTACATGATCGCCACCGAGCCGCTCACCGCGGAGCAGGCAGCGCAGGTGTTGCCGCGCAACGATGCCTTGTCGGATGCCAATTTCGTTCTCGACTACTACCGTCTAACGGCTTCCCGGAGGCTGATCTACGGTGGTGAAGTGAGCTATGACGGTCGTGAGCCGCGCAATCTGCCGGCACGCATGGATGCCAAGATCGCCCGGTTGTTCCCGGTCCTCCAGGGCGTGAACATCGACTACCGCTGGGGTGGCGACGTGGCGATCACCGTCAACCGCGCACCGGACTTCGGTCGCGTGGATGCCAATCTCTTCTATGCGCAGGGGTATTCCGGCCACGGCATGGCGCTGGCGGGGCTGGCCGGCAAGCTGCTGGCCGAAGCCATCGGCGGACAGAGCGAGCGTTTCGATGTCTTCGCCGCGATGCCGCACCGCCGCTTTCCCGGCGGTCGGCGTCTGCGCCTGCCGCTGCTGTTGCTCGCTACCCATTTCTATAAGTTGCGCGATCGGCTGTGACCCGACGGCCACGACCTCGAGGGCTTCTTCATGAGTGACTCCCTGACGGCGGATGCCAAGGACGAGAACCCTGCGGCCGCGACCGGTCGGTCTGCCCCGAGCCGTGAAGCCTCTTCCATCGCGCTGCAGGGGCTGCACAAGCGCTTCGGCCGCGATACCGTGGCTCTGGCCGGCGTCGATCTGGCCATCGAGCCCGGCGAGTTCTTCACCCTGCTGGGACCTTCCGGCTGTGGCAAGACGACGCTGCTGCGCATCCTTGCCGGCCTCGAGGAGGCCGATCGGGGGCGCTTGCAGATCGGCGGACGCGATGTCACCGAGGTTCCGCCCCACCGGCGCAGCGTGAATACCGTGTTCCAGTCCTATGCGCTCTTCCCGCATTTGTCGGTGCGCGACAATCTCGCTTTCGGGCTCAAGATGCAGGGGCTTGCGGTGGCCGAGCGCGAGGCCCGGGTTGCCAGGATCGCCGAGTTCATCCAGTTGGGGGATCTCATCGACCGTCGCGTCGATCAGCTCTCCGGTGGCCAGCGTCAGCGTATCGCTCTGGCCCGGGCGCTGGTCTGCGAGCCCGACGTGCTGCTGCTCGACGAACCGCTTTCGGCGCTGGATGCGGGGCTGCGCAGCCAGCTCCAGGTGGAACTGTTGCGCGTTCAAAAGCGACTCGGCATGACCTTCGTGTTCGTCACCCACGACCAGCAGGAGGCGATGGTGATGTCGGATCGCATCGCCGTGCTCAACGGTGGGCTGATCCAGCAGGTCGGGCCGCCGCGCGACGTCTATGAGCGGCCCGTCAATGCCTTCGTGGCCCGTTTCATGGGCCATGACAACCTCTATCCGGTCACCGCCCGGGATGGTGACACGCTCACCACGCCACTGGGCCAGTTGCACGTCGAGCAGGCCGGCGACGGCGCGCTGCTGTTGATTCGCCCCGAGACGCTGGACCTGCTTCCCGGTGACGTCGGGGGCCCAATCACTTGCCGGCTCGCGTGGTCGAGCGCCTCTACCGCGGCAGCCATGCCGAATATCGCCTGGCGATCGGTGACGTCACGTTGCAGGCCACGGTCAGCAACCGCGGACGCCATCTTCCCGAGGTCGATGAGCGAGTCACCGTGGCGGTGGCGCCCGACGACCTCGTCACCCTGGCAGAGTGAGGAGGGGACATGGCTCATTCCGACAGGCTCCCCACCGCTCGCAGTCAGGCCATGGTGCGCGAGTCTCGCCACCTGCTGATGACCGTGGCACCCGGCGCGTCATGGATCGTCTTCTTCCTGGTGCTGCCCAGCGCCTACCTGATGAGCGTGGCCTTCATGTCCAGCGGTACCTACGGGCTGCCGGAGATGCCGCTCTCCCTGGAGTCGTTTCGACGCTTGGCGGGCTTCGGTTTTCTGGGCTGGAGCCCGGGCAACCTCTACACACTGTTGCGCTCGCTGTGGCAGACGCTGGTTGCCACGGGGCTGGTGGTGGCCATTGCCTATCCAATCGCCTACCACATTTCGACCTGCCGCGCCCGCTGGCGCCCGATCATGCTGCTTGCCGTGGTAGTGCCTTCCTGGACCAATCAGGTGATACGCACCTTCGGTTGGATGAACCTGCTGGCACCGGGGACGCCCCTCTCCAGCGTGGCCGAGGCTCTGGGGCTGGTCGCGCCGAACATGGGGCTGTATCCGTCCAACTTCGCGGTGACTCTGGGACTGGTCTACAACTTTCTGCCGTTCATGGTTCTACCCTTGTATGCCGCCTTCGAGAAGCTCGACACGGCCCAGGTGGAAGCTGCCCAGGATCTCTACGCTTCGCCGCTGCGTGCCTTCCGGCATGCGGTCTTTCCGCAGACGCTGCCGGGACTGTTGGCAGGGATCGTGCTGGTGGCCATTCCCGCCTTCGGCATGTACGTGATTCCCGAGCTGCTCGGCGGTGGCAAGGGCATGATGCTGGGCAATCTGGTGGCCAATCAGTTCGCGGGGTCCGCCAACTGGCCGCTGGGCGCCGCCGGCGCCATTCTGATGCTGATCGCCACCTTCATCGGCCTGTTCGCCATGCGTCGCATCGGCAAGCGCCTGGGCGGCGGCGAGGAGGTGGTGATATGAGCAGGCGCTCCTTGCGGCGCACGTTGACCGGCATCTGGTGGCTGACGCTGCTGTTTCTCTACCTGCCGCTGGCGGTGGTGGCGCTGTTCTCCTTCAACGCGGCCAACAGTGCGGCCAGTTTCACCGGCTTCTCCTTGCGCTGGTACGAGCGCCTGATGGGCAACGAAGAGATTCTGTCGGCCTTCGCCAACAGCATGATCCTGGCGATCGTCTCGTCGGTGGTGGCACTGGGCATCGGCTGTTTCATCGGTTATGGCATGTACCGTCATCGCCACCGCAAGCTCGGCTGGCTGATCGTGCTGATCTACCTGCCCATCGTGCTGCCGGATATCGTCTTCGGCATTTCCGAGATGGCCTTTTTCGTGCAAATCCACCGGCTGACCGGATTCCTGCAGCCAGGGCTCGGCACCATGATCATTGCTCACGTCACCTTCCAGATCCCCTTCGTGGCGCTGATCGTCTACTCGCGCTTCGTCGGTCTCGACCCGGCATTGTTCGAGGCGGCCAAGGATCTCTACGCCTCGCCGGCCAAGCGAGCGCTGCACTTCATGTTGCCGACCATCAAGCCGGCGTTGATCTCGGCCTTCTTCCTCTCCTTTACCCTGTCGGTGGATGACTTCGTGATCAGCTTCTTCACTGCCGGGCCGGAGAGCGCCACCCTGCCCATCTACATCTGGGGGGCGATCAAGAAAGGGGTCTCTCCCGAGATCAATGCCGTTGCCACCCTGATGCTCGCTGCCGTGGCGATCGTGGCCATCGCCAGCCTGCTGTTCAGCCGTCGCCGGCCGGTCTGAGCCGGCATTCAACGACCCAAGGGGAAACGAGGAGAGCATCATGACAATGCACAAGACGACCCTGGCCCTGTCCCTCGGTGGGCTTCTGCTCGCCGGCAGCGTTCACGCTCAGGAGAACAAGCTCTACCTGTTCAACTGGACCGAATACATGGATCCCGAGATCATCGAGGACTTCGAAGCGCAATACGACGTCGAGGTGGTGCAGAACTATTTCAACTCGCTGCCCGAGATGTTCGCCAAGCTCAATGCCGGCGGGGTATCGCAGTACGACATCATCGTGCCGTCCAACTACTACGTGCCGCGGCTGATCGAGACCGGCCTGGTGCAAAAGCTCGACAAGTCGAAGCTCGAGAATCTCGACAACGTCATGGAGCAGTTCCGCGACCCGAGCTACGATCCGGATGCCGAATACTCCGCCCCTTACCAGTGGGGTACCACGGCCATGGTCTACAACACCGAGACCTTTCCCGATGCCCCCAAGAGCTGGTCGTTGATGTTCGATCCCGAGGTCAACCCGGAGCATCCCTTCGCGCTGATGGGCGACGGCCAGGTGAGCATGGGGGCCGCCTGCGCCTATCTTGGCCACGGCTACGACTGTACCGATCCAGAGGCCTGGAAGGAGGCCGCTCGGTTGATCATCGACACCAAGGGCCGGGACACCTTCAGCGGCTTCACCGATGGCACCCCGGCGCTGCAGCAGCTGGCCCGTGGCGTGACGCATGTGGGCATGAGCTACAACGGCGACTACCTGTTCTTCAAGGACGAGGATCCGGAGACCTTCGAGTCGCTGGACTTCATGATTCCCGATGAAGGCGCCGAGATGTGGGTGGATGCCATGTTGATCCCATCCGAGGCGCCCAATCCCGACATGGCGCACAAGTTCATCGACTTCATCCTCGATGCGCAAGTCGGCGCTCGGCTTTCCAACTACAACTATTACGCCAGCCCCAATGCCGCGGCAGAGCCTTACCTCGATGACGTGCTCACCCAGCCGCCGGTGCAGCCCAGCGACGCTGACATGCAGCGGCTGCGTTTCACGCCCAGCCTTCAGGGCGAGGCGCTGCAGACCTTCCAGCAGCTGTGGTCGGAGGTCCAGTCTCGCTGAACGAGCGAGCTCCCGGCCGAGGCCGGGAGCTCGCCAATTTCCGCAAGGACAACTCCATGAGTGACTCACAGGACAGGCCGGTTCTCAACGACTGGTTTCAGGCACACGGCATCACCGAGGTCGAATGCCTGGTCAGCGACCTGACCGGAATACTCAAGGGCAAGATCATGCCCGCCGGCAAGTATCTGAACGGGGGGCGGCCACGACTGCCCGATTCGATCTTCATCCAGACCGTCACCGGCGGCTATCCGGACGACGAGGACATCCGCTTCTGGAATCCCGCCGAGCGGGACATGGAGCTGGTGCCCGATCTCGATGCCATCTATCTCGTACCCTGGGCTGACGATCCAACGGCTCAGATCATTCACGATTGTCACTACCTCACCGGCGAACCGGTGGAACTGGCGCCACGCCACGTTCTCAAGCGGGTACTGGAGATCTATGCCGCGCGTGGCTGGAAGCCGGTCGTCGCCCCCGAGGTGGAGTTCTATCTGGTCAAGACCAATACCGATTCCGACTACCCGCTGGAACCGCCCATCGGTCGCACCGGGCGCCAGGAAAGCAGCCGTCAGTCCTTCTCCATCGATGCGGTCAACGAATTCGATCCGCTGTTCGAGGAGATGTACGACTACTGCGAGGCCATGGATCTCGATCTCGATACCCTGATCCACGAAGAGGGAGCCGGACAGATGGAGGTCAACTTCCAGCACGGCGATCCCCTGCAGCTGGCCGACCAGGTGGTGATGTTCAAGCGTACCCTGCGCGAAACGGCGCTGCGTCACGGCATGTATGCCACCTTCATGGCCAAGCCGATGGCGGGCGAGCCGGGCAGCTCCCTGCACATTCATCAGAGCCTCGTGGACCTGAAAGCGGGTAACAATCTCTTCGCCGGCGAGGGCGATCAGCCCAGCCCGCTTTTCCATCATTACCTCGGAGGTTTGCAGCGCTATCTGCCGGCGGCGATGCCGCTGCTGGCGCCCAATGTCAATTCCTACCGACGCCTGATGCGCGGCGAAACCAGCGGTTCGGCGCCGATCAACGTCGAATGGGGGCTCGACAACCGCACCGTCGGCCTGCGGGTACCCGTCTCGCCACCGGCCGCCACGCGCATCGAGAACCGTCTGGCCGGTGCCGACGCCAACCCCTACCTGGCCATTGCCGCCTCCCTGGCGTGCGGCTATCTGGGCATGCTCGGCCAGCTCGAGCCGCGCCCTCCCATGCTGGGATCGGCGTGGTCCGGCGGCAACAAGCTGCCCGATGACGTCGGCCCGGCACTGGATGCTTTGCGCGACTGCCAGGCATTGGCCGATGTGCTGGGCGAGCGTTTCGTTAACAGCTATCTGGCGGTCAAGCGAGCCGAGCACAAGGCGTATTTCCAGGTGATCAGTTCCTGGGAGCGCGAGCACCTGCTGCTGCGGGTCTGAGAGTGCCGGCCATGATTCTGTGGTCTGAAAGCCGGTCGACGGCACCGCATCGGGGCTCCACCGGGCGGATATTCATGCAACCGAGGAAGGCGATATGACGGCAGCGTCGTCCAGCGAACACGTGGCATCCTGGTATGCAGCCACCGCCAATCCCACTCCGGAACGGCCCGCCCTGACAGGAGAAGTCGACTGCGACGTCTGCGTGGTCGGAGCCGGGTTCACCGGGATGTCGGCGGCGCTGCATCTTGCCGAGCGGGGCCACTCTGTAGCGGTGCTCGAAGCGGCGCGCGTGGGCTACGGCGCCTCGGGGCGCAACGGTGGCCAGATCGTCAACAGCTACAGTCGCGATCTGGATGTGATCGAAGCCAGGTACGGTGCCGAGACCGCCCGCGCCTTGGGGGACATGGCCTTCGAGGGCAACCGCATCATCCGCGAGCGCGTCGAGCGCTATGCCATCGATTGCGATCTGCGTGACGGCAATCTATTCGCTGCCTGCAATGCCAAGCAACTGGACGGACTACGCGCGCACAAGGCGCTGTGGGAGCGCTACGGCTACACCGAGCTGGAACTGCTGGAGGGTACGGCCGTCAAGCGCGAGGTCGAGTCCGACCGCTACAGCGGTGCCCTCGTCGACCATGGCGGCGGCCATCTGCATCCGCTCAACCTGGTGCTGGGCCAGGCCGCGGCGTTGGAGTCGCTGGGCGGTCGCATTTACGAACGGTCATCCGTGACCGGCATCGATCATGGCGAACCGGTGGTCGTGCGTACGCCGTCCGGTCGGATCAAGGCCGAGCGGGTGGTGATGGCCGGCAATGCCTATCTCAAGGGAGTGCTACCCGAGATCGAGGGTCGATCGATGCCCTGCGGCACTCAGATCATCGCCACCGAGCCGCTCGGCGAAGCGCGTGCCCGTGCTCTGATTCCCAATGGTCTGGCGGTGGAAGACTGCAACTACCTGCTGGACTACTATCGGCTGACCCGCGACCACCGCCTACTCTACGGAGGCGGAGTCAATTACGGTGGCGACGATCCCCGCGATATCGAAAGTCTCATTCGGCCCAAGATGCTCGAGACCTTTCCGTCACTGGCCGACGTCGGGGTCGAGTACGCCTGGAGCGGCACCTTCCTGATGACGCTCAACCGCCTGCCGCAGTTCGGTGTGATCAACGGCAACGTCTACTATGCCCAGGGCTATTCCGGCCACGGCGTGACCTGCACGCACCTGGCCGGCAAGTTGATCGCCGAGGTGATCGAGGGTCGCAGCGAGCGCTTCGATGCCTTCGCCGGGCTGCCCCACCTGCCGTTTCCTGGCGGGCGGTTGCTGCGCGTGCCCCTGTCGGCGCTGGGGGCCTGGTACTACCAGGCCCGCGATCGCCTCGGCATCTAGGAAGTACTGATTGCCTACTGCGCTCGATATCCTGACCGCCGGCGGTACTCAGAATCCTCATTGACTGCCGTGTAAACTCCGGTGCTTCCGTTCCGGCGACGGTCAGCCTCTCATCGCTCGTGACGCCAATCAGCACTTCCAGGGCTTGATGCATTCAGAACAGCCCGACGATCTCGCCGTCGTCGTCGATGTCGATGCGCGAGGCGGCGGGTTCCGCGCTGAGACCCGGCATGGTGCGAATGTCGCCGCACAGGGCGTAGACGAAGCCGGCCCCGGCGGAGAGGCGCACCTCGCGCACTGGCAGAACCCAGCCGCTGGGCGCGCCCAGCAGCGCCGGGTCGGCGGAGAGCGACAGGTGGCTCTTGGCGATGCACACCGGCAGGTGGCCATGGCCCTGGGCCTGGAACGCCTCGAGCTGCCGACGTGCCTGGGGCGCGAGCTCGATGCCGTCGGCGCCGTAGATCCGCGTGGCGATGCGTTCGATCTTGTCGGCCAGCGGCAGTGCATCGGGGTAGAGGAAGCGGAAGTCGCCACCTTGATCGGCCGCCTCGGCGACTGCGTCGGCCAGTTCTACGGCGCCGGCGCCGCCATCTCGCACGTGAGTCGAGACGGCCGCGCGCACGCCCGCTGCCGCAGCGATGTCGCGGATGATGGCGTGTTCGCTGGGATGATCCGTCGGGAAGGCATTGATGGCCACTACCGGGGTGATGCCGTGGGCGCGAATGTTGTCGATCTGCTTGATCAGGTTGCTGGCGCCGGCCTGCACGTCCTGTGGGCTTTCGGTCTGCATGGCGGCCGGCAAGGGCTGTCCGGGGCGGACGTCGTGGCGCCCCGAGTGATACTTGAGGGCGCGCACCGTGACGACCAAGACGGCAGTGTCGGGCTTGAGTCCCGAACTGCGGCATTTGATGTTGAAGAAGCGCTCCGCCCCCATGTCGGCGCCGAAGCCCGCTTCGGTGACCAGGTAGTCGCTGCCGTGGATGCCGAAGCGGTCGGCGAGTATCGACGAGTTGCCGTGGGCGATGTTGCCGAAGGGGCCGGCGTGGATCAGCGCCGGGGCATGCTCGAGCGTCTGTAGCAGGTTGGGCTTTATCGCCTCCTTGAGCAGCGCGGTCATGGCGCCGGCCGCACCGATGTCGTCGGCGGTGACTGGCTCGCCGTCGTGGGTTTCACCCACCACCATGCGGCCGAGACGCCGGCGCAGGTCCGCCAGGGAGTCGGCCAGGGCGAGCACCGCCATGACCTCGGAGGCGGCGGTGATCTCGAAGCCGCTCTGGCGTGTCACGCCATCGCCGCGCCCGCCAAGGCCGGTGACGATGTGGCGCAAGGCGCGGTCGTTGAGATCCAGCACGCGCAACCAGCGTACCGTGCGCGGGTCGAGAGCGACGCCTCGGCGCTGGTGGAGATGGTTGTCGATCATCGCGGCGAGCAAGTTGTGCGCTGCGGTGACGGCATGAATGTCGCCAGTGAGGTGCAGGTTGATGCGCTCCATGGGTACGACCTGACTGAGCCCGCCGCCTGCCGCGCCGCCCTTGAGCCCGAGGGTCGGCCCGAGAGAGGGTTGGCGGATGGCTACCGTTGCGCCATGGCCGAGCTGCTGCAGTCCCTGGACGAGACCGATGGCGGTGGTGGTCTTGCCTTCGCCGAGCGGCGTGGGCGTGATCGCCGACACCACCACGTAGCGGCCGCGCGGGCGACGTTCCAGAGCGTTCAGCGCCGCCAGGTCCAGCTTGGCTACGCCACGGCCGTAGGGTTCAACGGTGTCGCCGGGCACGCCCAGGCGATGGGCTATCTCCTCGATGGGCCATAGTCGTGCCTGCCGTGCAATGCTGAGGTTGTCCTGTGCCGGGAGGGGCGCATCGGACAGGGCCTGGGATTCGGGGGCCATGGGGCGTCTCCTGATGCCGGTTGCGGTAGGCGTGCGCTTCGTTTCAGTATTTCCGTCATGTGCCCTTGGCGTTTGTGCGCAGGCGTCAACCGGCTTGGTCGCAGCGACACCGAACTCCCTGGGATGGGACGGTTGACGTGGCGGTGCAACTTGGGGCCATGTTCGTTGTCGCTGAATGAGAACGACGAACGGCCCAGGGAGGCGAGCATGGAGCCCTACGAGTTTCCGGGCGATGGCCAGTATGACGTCGGGTTCCTGTTGATCCCGGGGTTTTCTCAGCTGGCGTTCTCTTCGGCGCTGGAGCCGCTGCGCATGGCCAACCATCTCACCGACCGGCGGCTCTATCGCTGGCACCTGCTGAGCCGTGACGGCGAACCGGTCAAGGCCAGCAGCGACCTGGCAGCCGGCGTCGATGCAGGACTGGCTTCGTCACCGCGCCTCGACCTGGTGCTGGTGTGTGCCGGCATCGAGGTGCAGAGCCATTGCGATCGCGACACCCTGCAGTGGCTGCGACGCCAGGCCGGTCGACGCCTGCCGCTGGGGGCGGTGTGTACCGGGGGGTACGTGTTGGCACAGGCAGGGCTTCTCGACGGCTATCGCTGTACCCTGCACTGGGAGCACATTTCTAGCCTTCACGAAGCGCTGCAGTTTCCCCAGGTGACTTTCTGCTCGCAGCTCTTCGTGCTCGACCGCGATCGCTATACCTGCTCGGGCGGCATTGCGCCGCTGGACATGATGCTCACCCTGATTGCCCGCCAGCAGGGGCTGGGGCTGGCCGAAGCGATCGCCGAAGAGTTCATTCACGAGCGCATTCGTGGCGTGGGCGATCGTCAGCGCAATCCGCTGCGCGTTCGCCTGGGCCATAGCCATCCCAAGCTGGAAGAGGTGGCCACGCTGATGGAAGCCAACCTCCAGGAGCCGCTCACCCTCGACGAGCTGGCCAGCCACGCCGACCTCTCGCGGCGTCAGCTGGAGCGGCTGTTTCAGCGCTACGTCGACTGTCCGCCCCTGAAGTACTACATGGACCTGCGTCTGATGCGGGCTCGTCAACTGCTGCGCCAGACGCACATGCCGATCACCGACGTGGCCATGGCCTGCGGTTTCGTCTCCCCGCCGCACTTCACCAAGAGCTATCGCGACCGCTTCGGTCATTCGCCGAGCCGCGAACGCGAGCGTCGCCGCGATCGCGAAGCAGCAGCCCAGGCCGCCAGCCCCCCGCTAACGCACTCTCAGGCCGATCATTCCCAGTGATACTCAGCTGCGCGGGCGCAGGCTTTCGGGGTCGTAGAGCGGACGATAGCCTACGGCGGCCACCCGCAGCGGGTAGTGTTCGCCGAAGTACTCCATGAGCAGGCCATTGCCTTCCCGGGCATGTTCCTCCGGCAGGTAGCCCAGAGCGATGACCTTCTCCACCGAGGGGCCATAGGCGATGCTGGTCACGTAGGAGCGGCGCCCCTCGCTGTCGACCAGCACGTCGCCGCTGGCCGGGTCGAGGATGGGGGCATGGCCGACCGGGAAGCGTGGCGTGCCCGAGGCGTCGCGATGCTCTTCCATGACCAGGGTGCATAGATAGGCGGGCTGACGGTCGCGTTCGCGCTGCGCGAGATAGGCCGCCTTGCCGTGGAAATCCGCGGCCTTGACCTTGGGGCGGGCAAGGCCCGCCTCAACGAGGTTGTACTCGGTGAGCAGGTCGGCGTTCTGCAGCCGCAGGCTCTTTTCCAGGCGGCGGCTGTTGGCGTAGGTTTCGATGCCGACCGGCGTCACGCCCTGATCGAAGAGCAGATCCCACAGGGCGAGACCGTAGCTGAAGGGAACGTAGAGCTCCCAGCCCTGTTCGCCCACGTAGGAGATGCGGAAGGCCCACACCGGCAGGCCGTGCAGGCGAATCTCGCGCGCCGTGGCGAAGGGAAAACGCTCGTCGTCGAGCGTCTCGGGGGCGTCGGCGACGGCCTGCAGCGTGCGCCGCGCGTTGGGGCCCCATACCCCCAGGGTAGCCAGGCTGTCGGTACGATCCTCGACATGCAGGCGCTCGAGTTCCTTGGCCTCGGCCATGCGCGTCATCCACACGAGGTCGCGATGGCCGGTATCGCCGCCGCAGATGACGCGGAATGCATCGCTGGCCAGGCGCACGATGGTGAGATCGGCGTGCACGCCGCCCCATTCGTCCAGGAAGTGGGTGTAGACGCCCTTGCCGGCCGGGGTGTCGCCGCCGACCTTGGCCACCGAGAGGGTCTCCAGCAGCGCCTCGGCGTCGGGTCCGGTGACGTCGTAGATGGCGAAGTGGGAGAGGTTGATCATGCCCACGTCGTCGGACAGCGCCAGGTGTTCGGCGTTGGAGACGCGCCAGAAGTGGCGGGCGTCCCACTCGTTGGATCGTTCGGGCACCTGCCCGGCGTAGCGCTCCAGCAGCGGCTCGTTGGCCGCGTAGCCGTGGGCGCGCTCCCAGCCGGCGGTCTCCATGAAGTGGCCGCCGAGTTCCACTTCGCGCGGCCAGAAGGGGCTGCGGCGCAGGTTGCGGCCGGTCTCGAACGGCTCGCGGGGATGCACGGGCGGATCGTAGATCTTGCGGGCGATTTCCTCGCAGCGCCCGTACACGTAGTCGGGCGTCTTCTGTACCGGGTAGAAGCGGGCGATGTCGATGCCGTGTGGGTCGAGTTCCGGCTTGCCCCGGGTCAGCCAGTCGGCGAGCACCTTGCCCATGCCCGGTCCGTCCTTGACCCATACCGCCTCGCAGAACCACAGCCCGCGGGTCTCGGGGGACTCGCCGACCAGCGAGCCGCCGTCGTTGGTCACCGACAGCAGGCCGTTGAAGGAGTGCTTCTCGTCCCAGCCGAGCTCGCCGAGTACGGGAGTCAGCTCGATGGCCCGCTCGAAGGCTTCCGTGACCTGGTCCAGCTCTAGGTCGCGCATGGAGGGTGACAGCCGCGCCTGGTGGCGTTCGAGGATGTCGCCAGGGGGGACGAGACGGGGATTGCGAGCCTCGTAGTAGCCCCACTCGAGCTGGCCGCCCTCGGTGCTCGCCGGATCGCCGGTATCGCGCAGATAGGCGGAGTTGCCCTGGTCACGTAGCAGCGGGTAGCCGATCTCCCGGCCGGTGCCGGCGAAGGCGTCGAAGGGACCGAAGAAGAGCAGGGGATGCTCCACGGGCATCAGGGGTAGGGCGGCGCCGCCCATGGCGGCGGGAATCGGTCCCCAGATGCCGGAAGTGACGATCACCACCGAGGTGGAGATGTAACCCTTGGCGGTCTCCACGCCGTGGACGCGTCCGTTGCGTACGTCGATGTCCAGGGCCGGGGTGTCGGCGAAGACCGTCAGGGCTCCGGAGGCCACGGCCCGTTCCACCAGCTCGCCAGCGACCTGCTGAGAGCGCGGCACGACCAGGCCGGCATCGGGATCCCACATGGCTGCCTGGATCAGGTCGCGGTCCAGCAGGGGGAAGCGTTCGGCGGCCTCGGCGGCGCTGATCATGCGCACGTTGGTGCCGAAGGCCTTGCCCGAGGCCACTTTGCGCTCGAGCTCGGCGAGGCGGGCTGCATCGCCGACGCGGGCCACCTCTAGGCCGCCGACCTTCTGGTAGTGGCCCAGGCGCTCGTAGAAGCGCTGACTGTAGGTGGTGGTGTAGCAAGACATCTTGTCGTGGGAGGTCATGTAGCAGAAGTCGGAGGCGTGGGACGTCGAGCCGATGTCCGAGGGGATCGACGACTTGTCGAGGCCGACCAGGTCGTCCCAGCCCTGCTCGATCAAGTGGTGGGCCACCGACGCGCCGACGATGCCGCCCTGCCCGATGATGACCGCGCGTGCCTGCTGGGGTAATGCCGCCATGCTCGTCCTCCTGATGTGCCGCCTGGTTTGGCCTTGCCGTTGCTACTCAAGCTAATGCACCCAGCTCGTGTCTGCTGTCCAGCGACGACCCGCACTTGCATCGTGGCGACAGGAGATGGCCATGCTTGTCGTTGCCGCCAAAAAGGCCGTCGTCGTCGGCGCCATGCCAGCGGTTCGGCGCACTAGCCTGGAAACGAGGGTAGCCCCAGGCGGCGACCCGCGCACACACGACGTCGGCCCGCCAGCGGTGCGGTTCACCAGCCGGGCAAGGAGCAGCGATCATGTCCCAGGCCATCGAGAATATCCCCCAAGGCGACGCGGTACCCGAGATTCTGCTGTATCCGCGGATTCGCAAGTCCCCGTTCTTCTACGCTTCGCGCCGTCACGGGGTGCGCAAGTACAGCGTCTACAATCACCACTACCATCCTCGCCTCTACACCGATCCGGTAGACGAGTACTGGGCCCTGGTGGAGGGCGTCACCCTGTGGGACGTAGGAGTGGAGCGCCAGATCGAGATCAGCGGTCCCGATGCCTTCGCCTTCACCCAACGGCTGGTGCCTCGCGACATGCGCCAGTGTCAGGTGGGACAGTGCAAGTACGTCTTCGTCACTGCCCCCGATGGCGGCATCATCAACGACCCGGTGCTGTTGCGCATCGAGGAGAATCGCTTCTGGCTGTCGCTGGCGGATAGCGACGTGCTGCTGTGGTGCCAGGGGTTGGCCTATCGGTCCGGCTACGACGTGACCCTACGGGAGGTGGACGTGGCCCCGGTGCAGGTCCAGGGTCCCAAGGCCAAGGCGGTGATGGTCGACCTGTTCGGCGAAGCGGTGCTGGCGATGCCCTACTACCACTTGATGGAGGCCGAACTCGACGGCATGTCGGTGGTGATCTCGCGCACCGGTTACTCCGGCGAGATCGGCTACGAGATCTATCTGCGCGAGGCGAGCCGCCACGGCGAAGCGCTGTGGCAGCGGGTCTTCGAGGCGGGACGGCCCCATGGCATGCAGGTGATCGGTCCTTGCCACATCCGCCGCATCGAGGGTGGCATCCTCGCCTTCGGCTGCGACATCTGGTACGACACCAACCCCTTCGAGGTGGGCATGGGCTATGACTGGATGGTCGACCTGCGCGGCGACGACGACTTCATCGGCCGCACCGCCCTGGAGCGAATCAAGGCCGAAGGCGTCTCGCGCAAGCTGGTGGGGGTGGAAATCGACGGTCCCAGCGTGGGCTACTTCACCGACGGTGCCATGATCGACGTCTTTCCCGTCCTCGATTCGGCCGGCAGGCGCATCGGACAGGTGACTTCGGCCACTCGCTCTCCGCGGCAGGAGCGCAACATCGGCTATGCCATGGTGCCGATCGAGCATGCCGAGCTGGACACGCCATTGCGTGTCGAGGCCAACACCGGGCCGCAGGAAGCGCGGGTGGTGCCCAAGCCGTTCCACGATCCGAGCAAGGCGATCCCCAAGGGATGAGTCACGCCACGACCCCACCGAGGTGGGGTCAAACGTGGCGCAGATACCAGTCGTACTCGAGCTTGCTCACCACCTGCATGGCCGTGTCGCGCTCGGCGCGCCGGTTGGCCAGGAAGACGGCGAGGAAATCGTGTCCCAGCGCCTCGCCGAGCACGCTGCTTTCTTCCAACAGGTCCAGCGCGCGCTGCCAACTGCTGGTGAGGCTGGGCGGCACCTGGTCATAGGCGTTGCCGGTGAGGGGGGGCGGCGGTTCGAGCCGATGGTCGAGGCCATGTTCGATGCCGGCCAGCAGGGTTGCCACCAGCAGATAAGGGTTGGCATCGGCGCCGGCCACGCGATGTTCGATGCGGCGCGCCGCGTTGGGTCCGGCCGGGATGCGTAGCGACACCGAGCGGTTGTCGAAACCCCAGGTGGGAGCCATGGGAACGTAGAGGCCTGGTTGAAAACGGCGGTAGGAGTTGAGGTTGGGTGCGCAGACGGCCATGCTGGCCGGCATGGTGGCCAACAGTCCGGCCACGGCGTGATGGAGGCGGGGCGTGCCCAGCGGCTCGCCACCCGGGGCGGCGAAGACGTTGTTGCCGGCCCGGTCGAGCAAGCTGATGTGCACGTGGGTGCCGTTGCCGGCCTCCTGACCATAGGGCTTGGCCATGAAGGTCGCTTCGAAACCCTGGGTCAGCGCCACGCCCTTGATCAGCCGCTTGAGCAGCACGGCGCTGTCGCAGGCGGCCAGGGCATCGTCACAGTGCAGCAGGTTGATCTCGAACTGCCCCGGGGCGCACTCCTTGAGCGCCGTGTCCAGCGGCAGACCCTGAATGTCGGCAGCGTTCTGAATCGCTTCGAGGAAGTCGGCGTACTCGTCGAGTTCGCCGATCGAAAAGAGCTGGCTCTGGGTGGCCCGCTCGCCGCTGCCAGGGGACAGGGGCGGCTGTACCATGCCCTGGGCATTGCGTGCACGATCGACCAGGTAGAACTCCATTTCCACGGCGACCACTGGAGTCAGGCCGGCGTGCTGAAAGCGAGCCAGCACCCGAGACAGCACCTGGCGCGGGTCGGCGAAGAAAGGGCTGCCATCGAGCTCGCTCATGGTCATCAGCAACTGGGCCTGGCGCCCTTCCCTTAGCCAGGGGGTGGGGGCCAGGGTACCCGGTATGGGATGGCAGATACGGTCGCCGTCTCCGCTCGACAGGCCAAGACCGGTTGCCTCGATGGTATTGCCGTTGATGTCCAGCGCGAACACCGACGCCGGCAGGTGGATGCCCTGTTCGAACGCCTTCGAGAGATTGCCGGCAGGCAGCCGCTTGCCGCGCATGACGCCATTGAGGTCGCTGACCAGCAGGTCGACGCTGTCGATGTCCGGATGCTCCTCGAAAAAGGCATCGGCCTCGACGGCAGGGCGTGACGACATGGTGTCACCTATGCGTGGTTGGCTTTGGCGGCTATCTTTTCGCCGCCACCATCTGTTGTCAAATCCTTTACGTTTTGCCGCTCGCCGTTTCGCCTCGCTCGTCTGCCTTTCCGTCCAGTATCGACTGGTGTTCAAGGAGTATTTACGGACTTCGCGATGCGTTGGCAATTCGGTATTCGGAATTGTATGTTGAGCAAAACATAACATCGACCCCTGAAGGAGTCGCATCACTGCATGCTCGGTATACGGCTCGCAGGATGAAACCGCCGCATGCCCGGCACTGCGTCGGGCCTGTCAATCGCCCACACAGGAGACATCCGCATGAGTGCCCAGCGCCGCCCCGAGACCCGAGCCGACTGGCAGGCTCTCGCCGACTCTCTGAGCTTCGAGAGTCGCGCCTTCATCGACGGCGACTTTGCGCCAGCGACGAGCGGCGAGACCTTCACGACGATCAATCCCGCCACCGGCGAGCGCCTGGCCGAGGTGGCGAGTTGCGATGCGCTGGACGCCGAGCGTGCCGTCGCGGCAGCCCGGGCCGCCTTCGCGGCAGGCGGCTGGTCGCGTCTCGCTCCCGGTAAGCGCAAGAAGCGCCTGCTCGAGCTGGCCGACCTGATGGAAGCCCACAAGGACGAGCTGGCGCTGCTCGATACCCTCGACATGGGCAAGCCGATCGGCAGCGCCCTCGGCGACATGGCCGGCGCCATCGCCTGTCTGCGCTACAACGCCGAGGCCATCGACAAGGTCTATGGCGAGGTCGCGCCCACCGGCGAGGAGAGCCTGGCACTGGTGCTGCGCGAGCCGCTCGGCGTGGTGGCTTCCATCGTGCCGTGGAATTTCCCGCTGATGATGACCGCCTGGAAGGTCGCCCCGGCATTGGCCGCCGGCAACAGCGTGATCCTGAAGCCCTCGGAGAAGTCGCCGCTGTCGGCGCTGCGCCTGGCCCAACTGGCCAAAGAGGCAGGCCTGCCGCGCGGGGTGTTCCAGGTGCTGCCGGGCTTCGGCCATACCGTGGGCAAGGCGCTGGCGCTCTCCATGGAGGTCGACTGCCTCTCCTTCACCGGCTCCACCGCCACCGGCAAGCAGTTGATGCAGTACGCCGGGCAGTCCAACCTCAAGCGGGTCTATCTGGAGTGCGGCGGCAAGAGCCCCAACTTGATCTTTGCCGATTGCAAGAATCTCGGCCGGGTGGCCAAGCATGCCGCAGCGGCCATCTTCCACAACCAGGGAGAGGTGTGCATCGCCGGCTCGCGGCTGCTGGTCGAGAACCCTATCCGTGAGGCGTTCGTCGACGAGGTCCTGGCCGCTGCCGAAACCATGCAGCCGGGCGATCCGCTCGACCCCGGCAGCTTCATGGGGGCGATCGTCGACGAGGCCCAGCACCGGCGGATTCTCGACTACATTCGCCAGGGGGTCGAGGCCGGTGCTCGGCTGCGCGTCGGTGGCCAGGCCCTGGACGGACCGGGGCTGTTCATTCCGCCCACGGTGTTCGATGGCGTGACCCCGGCGATGGCCATCGGCCGTGAGGAGGTCTTCGGCCCGGTGCTCTCGGTGTTCGGCTTCGACAGCGAGGATGAGGCCATCGCCATGGCCAACGACAGCGACTACGGGCTTGCTGCCGGCCTGTGGAGCCAGGACATCGACCGCATCATGCGCGTGACGCGTCGGCTCCATTCGGGGCAGGTGTTCGTCAACAACTGGGCCGGCGGCGACCAGACCGTGCCTTTCGGCGGCGTCAAGCAGTCGGGCAACGGGCGCGACAAGTCGATGCACTCGCTGCAGGAGTACTCGGAACTCAAGACGGTGTGGATGGCGCTGGAACCCTGAGGTCTTCTCGCCCTCTTGACGACGACGCCCGCTCATCGAGCGGGCGTCGTCGTTTCACGGGACGCGCGGGTCGGCCCGGAGCTCAGAAGCTGGCCCATTCCGGTTCCGGTCGTGTGCTCGCAGCCACCGCGGTCGGTGTCGCCGGGCGGGCGGTCGAGTCCATGCTGGCCAGGGCGCGACTCACTGCCTGGCTGCTGTCCGGCAGGTGGAAGGCCGACATGGCGGCCATCAGTTGTTGCGCGTGTTGACGCAGGTTGCCGGCGGCCGTGGCACTCTCCTGGACCAGTCCGGCGTTCTGCTGGGTGACCTGGTCCATCTGGGTGACCGCCGTGCCGGCTTCCTCGACGCCGGCGCGCTGTTCCATGCTGGCGTGGCTGATCTCCTGCATGATCTGACTGACTCGGCCGATGGCGGCAACGATCTCTTCGGTGGCCTGGCTGGCCTCGGCCGCACGCTCGTTGCCGTGCTTGACGCGCTCGCCGTTGCGCTGGATCAGGTCGGTGATCTCCTGAGCTGCATCCGCGCTGTTCTGGGCCAGCTTGCGCACTTCGGCGGCGACCACGGCGAAACCGCGACCGTGTTCGCCGGCCCGTGCCGCTTCCACCGAGGCGTTGAGCGCCAGGATGTTGGTCTGGAAAGCGATGTCGTCGATGGTGGAGATGATGCTGGCGATTTCGCTGGAACTCTCGTCGAGCTCACGCATGGTGCGGGTCACCTGATGCACCGCTTCGCCGCCGCGCTTGGCGGTGTCGGAGGCGCCCGTGGCTTCCTGGCTGGCCTGTTCGGCGTTGTCGGAATTCTGGGTCACGGTGCCGTTGAGCTCCTCCATGGCCGAGGCGGTCTGTGTCAGGGCGCTGGCCTGCTGCTCGGTGCGCGAGGCGAGGTCGTTGTTGCCTTCGGCAATCTGCTCGCTGTTGCTGGCCACCGATTCGGCAGCGGCACGGACCTGGGCCACGATGCCTTGCAACTGGCGAGCCATGGCCACCTGGGCAGCCATGATGCTGTGTCGGTCGCCCTTGCGCAGCTGGCCTTCGGTGGCCAGATCGCCGCGGCCGATGGCCTCGGCGAAAGCCTTCACCTCGTGCGGTTCGGCACCCAGCTCACGCAGCAGCTGGCGTGACAGGAAATAGGCGATCAGGCCGCCGATCACCAGAGCGGCGAGGCACAGACCGAGCATCAGCATCTGGAAGCCGGAAGCGGTATCTCGTGCGCTGGCGGTGTCGATGGCGGTTTCCGCTTCCTGGTGGTCGATGAAAGCGTTGATGTCGTCGAGCCACTGGAAGAAGGCCGGTCCCGCTGCGCTGAGCAGAACGCGGCGCGCTTCGTCGACGTTGCCGTCTTCGCGAGCGGCGATGATCTCGCTGGCCAGGGCGTTGGTGCGGTCCGCCTGGTTCTCGATGACCTCCAGCAGGCGAGCCTCTTCCCGGCTGGCGGTGCTGGCGTCGAGGGTGTCCTGCATGCCTTGGCTGGCGGTCCGGTAGTTGTCGGCCAGTTCCCGGTAATCGGCCTGCAGTCGATTCAGTTCGTCCTGCTGAGTGACCAGCGTCATGTCGCGGAGCAGGATGGCGCGGTCGTGCACGCTGCCGCGCCAGTCGATGGCATGCCGTAGCTTGACGCCATTGACGTCGTTGATGGTTGTCAGGTCGCGATCGATGCGGTTGACCTGATCGATGCCAATGACGGTGAGAACGACGATCAGGGCGAGGACGGCGGAAAAACCGCCGACGAGGCGGGTGCGGATGCCGAGGCGTGCCACTCTGGCCGATAGTGTTTTCATTGTGAGGCGTTCCTTCTGCGTAACGTCGGGGTGGGTGCATGACATCGTGCGACCCTGTTCGTTACCCAGCCTAATACTTATATTGTACTTGTACAAATAATTTATTCTTGTATAGCAAATCATCCCCCAAGCCTCCATCTCCCGCTGGCGGTGGAACCGCCATTGGTCGGCGAGCGATGACAGGGGCGGTTGATGGAACAGGAGGTCGGTGTAAAGGTGTTGTAAAGGAACTTGGCCGGCGGCGTCGGATTCAGAAGGCGCGAGCCGGTGTGGCACAGCTGACCAGGCGGCAGGCCACCTGGCCCGGGTTGCGGAAGCGATGGGGGACGTTGGTGTCGAAGTAATAGGCTTCCCCGGGACCGAGCACGCGGCTTTCTGCACCCACGGTGATCTCGATCTCGCCCTCGAGCACCACGCCGGCTTCCTCGCCCTGGTGGGCGATCATCTCGCGACCGGTGTCGGCGCCGGCCGGATAGGTTTCGATCATGAAGGCCAGTGCGCGGCTGTCGCGGTTGGCGCCGACCAGCTTGTAGATCACTTCGCCCGAGCCCACGTCGGCGAGTTCGTCGGGCGCATAGAACACCTGGTTGCGACTCTCCAGGTCCATGGTGAAGAAGTCACCGACGCCGATGGGAATGGCGTCGAGGATCTTCTTCAGCGAACTCACCGAGGGGCTGACCTTGCCCTGCTCGATGAGCGACAGGCTGGAGTGGGTCACGCCGCAGCGCTTGGCCAATTCGCGCTGGGAGATGCCGCGCAGGTTACGCAGGGCACGCAGTCGCGCACCGACATCGTCTGCCATGGGGCGTCCTCTGACAATCCACGAGGTGGGGGTGGTACGACTATCGCCGTCGCCCTTGTCGATCAGGGCCGACCGGCGCCTCTCGTCATGGCCAACGGCGATGGCGCCGGAAGGGCGGGCGCAGGGCGCCCGCCCATGGCGTCAGCACAGGGCGTCGAGTTTCTCCTTGAGGAGCGCGTTGACCTGCTGCGGGTTGGCGGTGCCGCGAGATGCCTTCATGACCTGGCCAACGAAGTAGCCGATCATCTTGCCGCGCTTTTCCGGTTCGGCGTCGCGGTACTGGGCCACCTGGGCGGGGCTGTCGGCAATCACCCGGTCGATCATCGCATCGATTGCCGCGGTGTCGGTGACCTGCTTGAGGCCCTTGGCCTCGATCACTGCGTCGGCGTTCTCGCCCTCGCCGTGCCATAGCGCCTGGAAAACCTGCTTGGCCGCCTTGCCGTTGATGGTGTCGTCGATCACTCTGCCGATCAGCTCGCCGAGCTGGCGAGCCGATACGGGGCTGTCCTGGATGGCGAGTCCTTCGCGATTCAGCGCGCCCGAGAGCTCGCCCTGGACCCAGTTGGCAGCCTGCTTGGCATCGCCGCATGCGTCCTTGACGGCCTCGAAGTAATCGGCCATCTCGCGGGTGGCGGAGAGCACGCTGGCGTCGTAGGCGGAGAGCCCCAGTTCGTTCTGGAAACGTGCACGCTTGTCGGCGGGCAGCTCCGGCAAGGTCTCGCGAAGGTGATCGACGTAGGCACGGTCGAGCACGACCGGGAGCAGGTCGGGACAGGGAAAGTAACGGTAGTCGTTGGCCTGCTCCTTGGTGCGCATGCTGCGCGTCTCGTCGCGTTCGGGGTCGAACAGCCGCGTCTCCTGGATCACCTCGCCGCCGTCTTCCAGCAGCTCGATCTGACGCTCCACTTCGAAGGCGATGGCTCGCTCGACGAAGCGGAAGGAGTTGACGTTCTTGATCTCGGCACGAGTCCCGAAGGCTTCCTGGCCCTGCGGGCGCACCGAGACGTTGACGTCGCAGCGCATCGAACCCTCGGCCATGTTGCCGTCGCTGATGCCGAGGTAGGTGACGATGGAGTGGATCGCCTTGAGATAGGCGGCGGCCTCCTTGGCCGAGCGCATGTCTGGCTCGGAGACGATCTCCAGCAGCGGCGTACCGGCGCGGTTGAGATCGACGCCGGTCATGCCGTGGAAGTCTTCGTGCAGCGACTTGCCGGCATCCTCTTCGAGGTGGGCGTGATGCACCCGGACGCGCTTGGTGTCGCCGTCGTCGAGCGAAATCTCGACCACGCCGGGGCCGACGATGGGGTGGTACATCTGGCTCGTCTGGTAGCCCTTGGGCAGATCCGGGTAGAAGTAGTTCTTGCGGTCGAATATCGAGACCTCGGGGATCTCGGCATGTATCGCCAGGCCGAACTGCACGGCCATGGCCACGGCGGCCTCGTTGAGCACCGGCAGCACGCCGGGCAGGCCCAGGTCCACTGCACAGGCCTGGGTATTGGGCTCGGCGCCGAACGCGGTGGAGGCGCCGGAAAAGATCTTGGACTGGGTGGCGAGCTGGACGTGCACCTCCAGCCCGATCACGGTTTCCCATTGCATCAGGCGTTCTCCTCGGCAAAGGCGGGGCGGCGCAGGTGCCAGTCGGTGGCCTGCTGGAAGCGGTGGGCGACGTTGAGCAGCCGCTCCTCGGCGAAGTGAGTGCCCAGCACCTGGAGGCCGACGGGGCGGCCGTCGACGAACCCGGCAGGCACGCTGATGCCAGGAATGCCCGCCAGATTGACGGCGATGGTGTAGATGTCCTGAAGGTACATGGAAACCGGATCCGACTTGGCTCCCAAGTCGAAGGCCGGGGTGGGCGAAGCCGGCCCCATCAGCACGTCGACCTGTTCGAAGGCGTCGAGGAAATCCTGGCGAATCAGCCGCCGCACCTGCTGTGCCTTCTTGTAGTAAGCGTCGAAGAAACCCTCGGAGAGCGTGTGAGTGCCGATCAGGATGCGCCGTTTGACTTCCTCGCCGAAGCCCTCGGAGCGGGTGCGCTCGTAGAGGTCGATGAGATCCTTGGGATCGTCGCAGCGGTGACCGAAACGCACCCCGTCGAAGCGCGACAGGTTGGAGGACGCTTCGGCCGGGGCGATGACGTAGTAGGCCGGAATGGCGTAGTGCGTATGCGGCAGGCTCACCTCTCGCACGCTGGCGCCCAGGGTTTCGAAAACCTCGATCGCCTCGTGCACGGTGGTTGCCACGGCCGGATCGAGGCCTTCGCCGAAGTACTCCTTGGGCAGGCCTATCTTGAGGCCGGCCAGGGGGGCGTCGAGTTCGGCGGTGTAATCCGGCACGCCTCGCGCCACGCTGGTGGAATCACGCAGGTCGTGTCCGGCGATGGCGTTCAGCAGCAGAGCGCAGTCCTCGGCCGTGCGCGCCATGGGGCCGGCCTGGTCGAGGCTCGATGCATAGGCGATCATGCCGTAGCGCGACACCCGCCCGTAGGTGGGTTTCAGCCCGGTGATGCCGCAGAAGGCGGCGGGTTGGCGGATCGAGCCACCGGTGTCGGTGCCCATGGCGGCGGGCACCAGCCCGGCGGCCACGGCAGCCGCACTGCCTCCCGAGGAGCCGCCGGGCACGGCGGTGAGATCCCAAGGATTCTTCACCGGGCCGTAATGGCTGTTCTCGTTGGAAGAGCCCATGGCGAACTCGTCCATGTTGGTCTTGCCCAGGCTCACGCTGCCGGCGGCGGCGAGCTTCTCGACCACGCTGGCGTCATAGGGCGAGACGAAGTCGTCGAGCATGCGCGACCCGGCACTGGTTTTCACGCCTTGGGTGCAGAAGATGTCCTTGAGTGCCAGGGGCAGGCCGGTGAGCGCGCCGGCCCGGCCGGCGGCGCGGGCGGCGTCGGCACGGTCGGCTGCATCCAGGGCAGCATCGGAGGTAACGGTGATGAAACTGTTGAGCTCGCCGTCGAGGCGCTCGATGCGGCCCAGCAGGTGCTGGATGAGTTCGCGGCTGGTGAACTCGCCGGAGGCGAGGCCCGCGGCGAGTTCGCTCAGTGTCTTGTCATGCATGCGGCATGGCTCCATGAAGACGTGCCGAAAGGGTGGAATGGCGGACGAAGCGGCACCGCAAATGGACGCCGGTGACGATCATTCGACGACCCGTGGCACCAGATAGAGGCCGTTCTCCACGGCTGGGGCGCAGCGCTGGAAGTGGTCGCGCTGGTCGCTTTCGGTGACTTCGTCGGCGCGCAGGCGCTGGGTGGCGTCGAGGGGGTGCGACAGGGGTGCGATGTCGGTGGTGTCCAACCGCTGAAGCTGGTCGACCATTGCCAGGATGCGATTGAGGTCGTCGACATAGCGGGCGGCATCGCCCTCGTTCAGGCCCAGCCGGGCCAGGTGCGCTGCCCGTTGTACATCTGCTTGTTCAAGCGCCATGGGCTGGATGTCCTCGCACGGGTTGAGAGTGGGAAACAGCCGCTGAATGTACCATATTCACGACGTTTCGGCAGCCGTCGCTCGGGCACGTAGAGGCGGCGTCGCTTGCTGCCAGGGGGCCGCGGTGATACCGTTTGCCTCCGCACAGGGTTCCCGGTCCGCACTAGGTAACGACGTCCATGTTCAAACGTTTGAGGGGGCTGTTTTCCAGCGATCTGTCGATCGACCTGGGCACGGCCAATACGCTGATATATGTCCGCGGTCGCGGCATCGTGCTCGACGAACCGTCGGTGGTGGCCATCCGTCAGTCCGGCAACATGCGCAGCGTGGCCGCGGTAGGTGCCGATGCCAAGCGCATGCTGGGGCGCACGCCGGGCAACATCACTGCCATTCGTCCCATGAAGGACGGGGTGATCGCCGATTTCACCGTCACCGAGCAGATGCTGCAGCACTTCATTCGCAAGGTCCATCAGAGCACCTTTCTCACGCCGAGCCCGCGGGTGCTGGTGTGCGTGCCCTGCATGTCGACCCAGGTGGAGCGCCGCGCCATCAAGGAGTCCGCAGAAGGCGCCGGAGCGCGCGAAGTGTTCCTGATCGAGGAACCGATGGCCGCGGCCATCGGTGCCGGCCTGCCGGTGGACGATGCTCAGGGCTCCATGGTCGTGGACATCGGTGGCGGTACCACGGAGATCGCCATCATCTCGCTCAACGGGGTGGTCTACTCCGAGTCGATCCGCGTTGGCGGCGACCGCTTCGACGAGGCGATTTCCGCCTACGTGCGTCGCCACTACGGCAGCCTGATCGGTGAGGCCACCGCCGAGCGCATCAAGGAAGAGATCGGTTGCGCCTACCCCGGCGGCGAGCTGCGCGAGATCGACGTTCGCGGCCGCAATCTGGCCGAAGGCATTCCGCGCAGCTTCACGCTCAACTCCCACGAGATCCTCGATGCCCTGCAGGAGACGCTGGCTTCGATCGTCTCGGCGGTGAAGAGCGCTCTCGAGCAGTCTCCCCCCGAGCTGGCTTCTGACATCGCCGAACGAGGGCTGGTATTGACCGGCGGGGGCGCGCTGCTGCGCGATCTCGACAAGCTGATCGCCGAAGAGACCGGCCTGCCGGTGATCGTCGCCGAAGACCCGCTGACCTGCGTGGCTCGCGGAGGTGGCAAGGCGCTGGAGATGATCGACCGGCATACGTTCGAGCTGCTCTCCAGCGACTAGTGAAGCGCTGAATCCTGCCTGCGCGGGCGAATCACTTCGTTGCGCGGTGCTCGCAATCCTCACCTATACCCCATAGGCTCCGGTTGCTGTGCTCCGTGCGCCTCGCGCTTCATCCCGCTCGGCGACGGCTTCAGCGCTTCACTGGGGGCGGTTGGCACGGGGCAGGAGACTTGGAGGAAACGTCTATCAAGCCGTTGTTCTCGCATGGTTCGGTGCCCGGCTATCGAATGCTGCTGTGCGCGTTGCTGGCGGCGGCGCTGATGTTCGCCGATCACCGCCTCACGCGCATGGAAGCCGTACGGGCCCAGCTCTCTACCGTGGTCGCGCCCATCCAGTGGCTGGTCAGCGCTCCCAGTGACATCCTGACCTGGGGGTCGTTGGCGCTCTCCGAACAGCGCGCGCTGGTGGAAGAGAACCGACGCCTGCGCGAGCAACTGCTGCATCTGTCCCATCGCGTCCAGCGCATGTCGAGTCTCACCGCCGAGAACGTGCGCTTGCGCGAGCTGCTCGACGCCGGCAAGCGACAGGACGTCCCCTACATTACTGCCGAGCTGCTCTCGCTGGATGCCGATCCCTTCACGTTTCAAATGGTAGTGGATCGCGGTCGTCGCGAAGGCGTCTACGTGGGACAGCCGGTCATGGATGCCTCGGGGCTGGTTGGGCAGGTCACGGCGGTTTCCGCTTTCTCGAGCCGCGTGCTGATGCTCGCCGATGCCAGTCATGCGCTGCCGGTGCAGGTCAACCGCAACGGTCAGCGCTTCATCGTCCAGGGCACCGGCAAGTACGATAGCCTCGACGTACTGCACGTGGCGGACACGGCCGACATTCGCGAGGGCGACCTGCTGGTCAGCTCGGGCCTGGCGGGGCGTTTTCCTCCGGGCTTCCCCGTCGCACGGGTGAGCGAGGTGGTGCACGATCCGGGTCAGCCGTTCGCCCAGGTGACCGCCGAACCGGCGGCGCGGCTGCAGCGTTCGCGCCACTTTCTGTTGCTGTTCCCTGCGGGGCCCGAGGGAGACGGGCCGGTGGGGGACGAAGCCGCGCCGGATGCGATCCGTGTGCCCCCCGTGCTCGAGCCGGACGAAAGAGCCGCCCGCGAGGAGGAGCCCTGATGCCGAGCTCGCCACTCACCGCATTGCCGTGGATCTGGCTTTCCCTGCTGCTGGCGCTATGCCTGCAGGTGATGCCGCTGGCCGAAGGCTGGCAGGTATGGCGGCCCGACTGGCTGGGCTTGATGCTCATCTACTGGTGCATGGCGGCTCCCGATCGCGTGGGGGTCTTTCATGGCTTCGTACTGGGCATCCTGCTCGATCTCATCGAAGGCGCCACCCTGGGTCAGAACGCCCTGGCTCTGTCGCTGCTGGCGTTTCTCAGTGCGCTCGTCTATCCGCGCTTTCGCGCTTACTCGCTACTGCAGCAGTCGCTGCTGATCCTGGTGCTGCTGGGGCTTTCGCAGCTCACCGAGCAGTGGCTGCGCACGCTATTCGGGCCATTTTCCATGCACCTTTCCTTCCTGCTGCCGTCGCTCATCGGCGCGGTCCTGTGGCCGTGGCTGGCCACCATGTTTCGTGCCATGGAGCGTCGCCTGGCCGGCGTGCACTGAGTGGTATCGCCTATGCTGAACTCGGCAAACTCTCCCGTTCTCTGCCTCGCTTCGGCCTCGCCGCGTCGCCGTGAGCTGCTGGCTTCCATCGGCGTGGCCGTCGAGGTGTGCCCAGTGGGCATCGACGAGTCGGTGCATCCCGGCGAGGCGGCGGCCGACTACGTGCTGCGCCTGGCGCGGGCCAAGGCGCTGGCCGGGTCGCGTCGCTCGCCGCTGCCGTCGCTGGGTTCCGACACGGCGGTGGTGTGCGACGGTGCCATCCTCGGCAAGCCTCGTGACCGCGACCATGCAGCTGCCATGCTGCGCCGGCTGGCGGGACGCAGTCATGAGGTGCTGACCGCAGTGGCGCTGAACGGCCAGGCAGGCTTGCTCGACGCCTGCGTGGTGACGCGCGTGATCATGCGGCCTATCTCAGAGGCCGAAATCGCCGCCTACTGGGGCACCGGCGAGCCGCTCGACAAGGCCGGGGGCTATGCCATTCAGGGCTATGCGGCGGTATTCGTCGAGCGCATCGAAGGCAGTCATTCGGCGGTGGTGGGGCTGCCTCTGTTCGAGACCGCCTCGCTGCTGGAGCGTCAGGGCGTGCCATGCTGGAACCGCGCCGTATCGCGATGACAGTGTGTCATAATGCGCGGAGATTCGTCTGGACAAGGACTTCCGCATGAGCGGTGAAGTACTGATCAACCTCACCCCCATGGAAACGCGCGTGGCGGTGGTGGAGAACGGGGTTCTGCAGGAAGCGCTGATCGAGCGCACGCGTCGACGCGGCATCGTCGGCAACATCTTCAAGGGGCGCGTGGTTCGCGTGCTGCCCGGCATGCAGGCGGCCTTCGTCGACATCGGCCTGGAGCGTGCCGCCTTCATCCATGCCCACGAGGTCATGCCGCCGGGTACGCCGGCGGAAGAGCAGCAGGCGATCGGCTCGCTGCTGCATGAAGGACAGGCGCTGGTGGTGCAGGTCACCAAGGATCCCATCGGCTCCAAGGGGGCACGGTTGACGACGCACCTGTCGGTGCCGTCGCGCTATCTGGTCTACATGCCCGACTCTCCGCATAGCGGCGTGTCGCAGCGCATCGAGGACGAGGCCGAGCGCGAGCGGTTGCGTCAGCTGCTCGATGCGGTGGAGGGCGAGATGGAGCTGGAGATCACCGGCGGCTTCATCGTGCGCACCGCTGCCGAGGGGGTGGGGCGCGACGCGCTCTACACGGACATGCATTTCCTGCTGCGGCTATGGCGCAAGGTCAGTGAGCGCAAGGTCACGGCGCCGGCACCCAGCGTGATCTACGACGACCTGCCGCTGTTCATCCGCACGCTGCGCGACATGCGGCGCGACGAGATCGAGAAGGTGCGCATCGACTCGCGCGAAAACTATCTCAAGCTGGTGGAGTTCGCCGACGAATTCATGCCCGATGCCGTGACGCGCATCGAGTATTACCCGGGCGAGCGCCCCATCTTCGACCTCTATAGCGTCGAGGACGAGATCCACAAGGCGCTGGGGCGCAAGGTGCAGCTCAAGTCGGGGGGGTACCTGGTGATCGACCCCACCGAGGCGATGACCACCATCGATGTCAATACCGGGGGCTACGTAGGGCATCGCAACCTCGAGGAGACGATCTTCAAGACCAACCTCGAAGCGGCCAACGCCATAGCCCGACAGCTGAGGCTGCGCAATCTGGGTGGCATCATCATCATCGACTTCATCGACATGGACGATCCCGAGCACCAGCGTCAGGTGCTTCGCATGCTGGAGAAGGCGCTGGAGCGCGACCATGCCAAGACAAAATGCACCGGCGTCACCGAACTGGGGCTCGTGCAACTGACCCGAAAGCGCACCCGGGAGAGCCTGGAGCAGACGCTCTGCGAGCCCTGTACCACCTGCGGCGGGCGCGGCACGCTCAAGACGGCAGAGACGGTGTGCTACGAGATCTTTCGCGAAATTCTACGCGAGGAGCGTGCCTATAGCGCCGAGACCTACATGGTGCTGGCGTCTCAGGCGGTGGTGGACCGCCTGCTGGACGAAGACTCCGCGGCCGTGGCCGATCTGGAGACCTTCATCGGCAAGACGATTCGGTTCCAGGTCGAAAGCCACTATTCCCAGGAGCAGTACGACATCGTGCTGATGTGAGCCGATGCACCCGATCCGCTGGCTGAGTCGCTGGGTCTTGACGCTCGTTGCCGCCGTGCTGGGCACGCTGGCGGTATTGCTGTTGCTGCTGCGATTGGCGTTGACGCAAGTGGATGATCTGGCTCCCCGCGTGGAGCGGCTGATCGAGGCGAGCTTCGGTGCCTGGGCCGAGCTCGAGCACCTCGATGCGCAGCTGGTCGGCCTGGATCCCCGGGTCGAGGCGGGCGGTCTCGTCATTCGCTCTCGGCAAGGCGGCGAGGGACTGGCGCTGCTCGAAGTCGAGGGGGCTCGGTTGCGACTCGATACGCCGTCCAGCTTGCGCGACGGTGTGCCGGTAGTCGAAGAAGCGCGGCTCGACGGCGTCACCCTGCATCTCTACCAGAACGAACAGGGAGCCTGGCACTGGCCCGAGCCGGCGCGGGTGCCTGCGGCACTGATCCCCGATGCGGCGTTCGATCTTCAGCGCCTGGATTTCTGGGTCGGCTTGCTGCTGCGCCAGCGCGCCTGGGTGGAAGACCTGCGTGTGGTGTTGCACGGCCGCGAAGCGCAGCTCGGCCTGACGGCGCCACGCTTGCTCATGACCGGCGATGCACGGCGCACTCATCTCGAAGGCGAAGTGTTCGTCGACGGCGATCCCGAGGCGTCGCTGCAGGCCGCGCTTGAGATATTTCCCGGGCCCGGCGGGTTCGGCGATTTCAGTGCCGCACTGCAGGCCGACATGAAGCTCGACACCTTGATCGAGCTGGCCGCCGTTTTCACCCGCACCGAAGACCCGTTGCGCCTGGCCGAATCGCGCGGTGAGGCGCGACTGTGGGGCCGCTGGCACCGTGGCACCCTAGCCGACGCCCGACTCGACCTCACGGCGCCACGGCTGGCGTTGCGTCACGACGCCGAGCTCATCGCCCTGGAGAACGTGGAGGCGCGCGGGCAGTGGCTTCGGGATGAGGCCGGGAACGGCTGGCAGGCGTGGCTGGAGGGCGACGCCGGTACGGTGGACTGGGCGGCGCCGGAGGAAATGGCGCGCAGCGGCGGGCCGGCATTGCCGCACCGCTGGCATCTGCGTCGCACCGATGATGGCTGGTGGCTCAACACCAGTGAGTTCGAGCTCGCGTCCCTGGCGGCCTGGCGGGATCGCGTGCCGTTGCCCGTGGGGCTGACCCGCACGATCGACAGCCTGGCGCCGCGCGGCCGGGTCGACGGCCTGGGCGTGGGGCGCCGTAACGGCGAATGGCTGGCCCGTGCGGCGCTGCACGATGTCGAGGTGTCGCCCTGGGAGCAGGCGCCGGGCGGTGGACCGCTGGATGCCTGGGTGGACGTACGCGACCTGACCGGCAGCGTGCGATTCGTCGGTGCCGATGGCATGACGCTCGACTTTCCCGAGATCTTCCCGGGGCCGCTGGCGCTTGCCCATGCCAGCGGCGAAGTCAACTGGGCCTATGACGGACCGCGCAGCTTCGTCAGTGGGCGAGGGCTTCGCGTCGGCTGGCAGGGTGCAGAAATCGAAGGCGGTTTCGGTCTGGCCATCGGAGGAGAGGAACGTGGTGGCTTGGGGCTTGACCTCGATTTTCGAGGTGCCGATGCACGGCAACGTCCGCTGGCCGACTGGTTGCCGACCAAGGTACTCGATCCCGAGCTGACGGAATGGCTGGCCGGCGGTGCGGCCGGGTTGGTGCCGCAGGGGCGGGTGAGGCTGCATGTGCCGATCGGCGGCGAAGAGACGCAGCTCGATCCGCAGGTGCGACTCGACCTGACAGTCGAAGAGGGGCGCTTGCCCTTTGCGCCCCAATGGCCGGCTCTGGAGGCCGTGAACGGCCAGCTCGAAGTCGACGGCGAGGAACTCGAGGCGGTGGTGCACCACGCCGAGAGTCTCGGGGTGACGGCAGCCAACGGCCGCGTCACCCTGCGCGATGACGATCTCAGGGTGCGCGGCGACCTGGTCGCCGATGGCGAGTCGTTGCGCCGCTACCTGCTGGCCATGCCGGTCGAGGGCACCGAGGCCGTGTCGGCATGGCATGGCGAGGGAGTCAACGAGGCCGGGCTGGACTTGGCATTGACGTTGGACGAGCCCGAATCCCTGGATTTGTCCATTGACACCCACGCTGCTTTCACTCGCCTCTCCCAGGATGAACTGGGTCTCACCTTTCACGACGTGCAGGGCCCGTTGGTTTGGCATCAGCGCGGCGAGGCAGGGGGGCTCAGCGGCGAGATCGAGGCGCGGCTGCTCGGCGGCCCGCTGACCGCGCAGTTCGACACGCTCAACGGCGGCGGCATCACGCTCAACGGGACGGCGTCGGTTCCGGCGCTGCTCGATTGGGGCGGCGCCAATGCGCTGGATGGCCGGCTTTCGGGGCGCGTCCCCTGGCAGGGCGATCTCGAGCTGAGCGAGGGGCGCAACCGGCTCCGCTTGACCAGCGATCTCGACGGACTCGCCATCGATCTGCCCGCACCTTTCGGCAAGACGGCCGACGCCTCGCGCGCTCTACGCGTGGATGCCGATCTGGATGGCGGTCGGATCGATGCGTCGCTGGGGGACATCGCCGCCTTGCGCTGGCGTCCTCGGGGGGCGGCAGCGGTGGGGCAGGGGCAGCTGTGGATTGGGCGCGTGCCGACCGAACCGCCCTGGCCCGATGCCGCCGGCTGGCACGTCGATGCCTACCAGCCGCGTTTGCAGTTGCCGGCCTGGCGTGATGTGGTGTCGCCGGCGGCCGGCTCATCGAATGGCGGTTTCGGCGATTGGCTGCGGGTCGCCAGGCTGGAAACCGACTGCCTGGATGTCGGCAGGGGCTGTGTGGGCAGCCTTGCCGCCGAGGCGGTGCCTCAGGCCGGCAGCGGTTGGCGCGTGGACCTCGACGGCAGTTTGATGGAAGGTCGTTTCGACTACCGCCCTGCGCAGGACGACACGCTGGAGCTGGCTCTCGACAGGCTGACCTTGGATGACCTCATGCCGGCGGACGACCGCGGCAGGACCGGGGAGCTATTGAACGAACTGGACGTGGCGCCCGACCCCGTGGCGTTGTCATCCTGGGTGTCCGATTTGCCCAACGGGCGTGTGAGGATCGCCGACATCGAGCACCGGGACCGGACCTTCGGGCCCTTCACCGCTCGCTGGCGGGCTCAGCCGGAGCGACTCACCGTCACTCCGTTGGCGTTGACCCTCGGTGAAGTGACGGCGCAAGGCGAAGTGGTCTGGGAAGCCGCCGGCGAGGGAGCGAGCCTGACGCGCTCGCGCGTCGACCTGGAGGGCGGGGATCTGGGTACGGCGCTGGAAAGGCTGGGGCAGCCGGTGACCTTGCGCAACGCCACGACTCGGGTGCGCAGCCAGCTGGCGTGGTCGGGGGCGCCCTGGCAGTTCGCCCTGGCGCGTTCGCGAGGCAGTGTGGAGGTCGAGTTGAGAGAAGGACGTTTTCTCAACGTGGAATCTCCCTCGGCGCGGTTGGTCGGATTGTTCAACCTCGATAATCTGGTGCGCCGGCTGCGCTTGGATTTTTCCGACGTGACAGGGCAGGGTACCGCCTTCGATTCCGTCGTGGGAGCCGCTACCCTGTACGAGGGCATTCTCGAGACCCGTGGGCCGGTGGAAGTCAAAGCACCGGCGACGACCTTCACTCTGGAGGGCACCGTGGATCTGGCACGGCGTGAACTCGATCAGCGATTGGGCGTCACAGTGCCCATCAGCCGCAATCTACCGCTGGCCGCCGTGATAGCGGGGGCTCCGGTGGTCGGTGGTGCACTGTTCATTGCCGACCAGCTGTTCGGCAGCGCCATCGACCGGGTCACTCGAATACACTACCGCGTGCGCGGTCCTTGGACGGCGCCGCAGATCACCCTGGAAGACGCCGAATGACGATACGACCGCATGCCCTGCTCGACACCGCCGCCGAGATCCTGTTGCATCCCGGCGGCCTGAACCTCGAGGCGCTGGATACCGGCCTCGGCCATGTGTTGACGCCCGGTGTCGACTACGCCGACCTCTATCTCCAGCGCAGCTGGCACGAAAGCTGGGTGCTGGAAGACGGTGAGGTCAAGGAGGCCGGCTACAACATCGATGGCGGGGTGGGGGTGCGGGCGATGGCCGGTGAGAAGACCGGCTTCGCCTATTCCAATCAGATCACCGCCGACGCTCTGGCCGAAACCGGCCGTACCGCTTCGGGCATCGTGCGCAGCGGATCGCGGCTCGGTGTCGCGCCGCGAGCGATCTGCCATGCGCCGGCGCGTTATGCCACCGTCGACCCCCTCACCGGGCTCTCCGCCGATGAGAAGGTCGCCCTGCTCAAGCGGGCCGACCGCGTGGCACGGGCTGCTGATCCTTCCGTCAGCCAGGTGAGTGCATCGCTCACTGGGGTGCACGAGGTCGTGCTGGTACGCGCCAGCGACGGCACATTGGCCGCGGACATCCGCCCCTTGGTGCGCTTCAATGTCAGCGTCATCGCCGTGAAGAATGGCCGTCGTGAGCGTGGCAGCGCCGGTGGGGGTGGCCGCTACGCCATGGATCGGCTGCGCGACGACGATGTCGCCGAGCGTTTCGCCAAGGAAGCCGTGCGACAGGCGCTGGTCAACCTGGAGGCCGTGGATGCCCCTGCAGGGCAGTTGCCGGTGGTGCTCGGCCCGGGTTGGCCGGGCATCCTGCTGCACGAGGCGGTGGGCCATGGCCTGGAGGGCGACTTCAATCGCAAGGGCAGTTCGGCCTTTGCCGGCCGCATGGGTCAGCGCGTGGCGGCGAAGGGGGTGACCGTGGTCGACGACGCCACTCTGGGCGATCGCCGAGGTTCCCTCGCGGTCGATGACGAGGGCACACCAGGGCAGTACACGCCGCTGATCGAGGACGGCATTCTGACCGGCTACATGCAGGACAAGCTCAATGCCCGGCTTATGGGCATGACGACCACCGGCAATGCGCGCCGCGAGTCCTTCGCTCACTTGCCCATGCCGCGCATGACCAACACCTACATGCTGGCCGGTCAGGATGACCCGGCGGACATCATCGGCAGTGTCAAGCGCGGCCTCTATGCGGTCAGCTTCGGCGGTGGCCAGGTGGACATCACCTCGGGCAAGTTCGTCTTCTCCGCCAGCGAAGCCTACCTGATCGAGGATGGCCGCATCACCGCGCCGGTGAAGGGGGCCACGCTGATCGGTAACGGTCCTGAGGCGATGGGGCGGGTATCGATGATCGGCCACGACCTGGAGCTCGATACCGGTATCGGCGTGTGCGGCAAGGAGGGGCAGGGCGTGCCGGTGGGCGTGGGGCAGCCCACGCTCAAGATCGACGAGATCACCGTAGGGGGAACGCAGTCGTAAGGCGGGAAGAGTGCCGCTCCGCGGCGGGAGGCGCGAAGACCGAAGCTGGCAGTCGAACCCTGTCGCTTCGGGCTTCGCTCGCGACGCGGGCCTCGCCGCTCAGAGCCCCGCAGTGTCGCGAATCAGCCGGAACAGCCGGCGAGCATTGGTGGGCGGCTTGTCCCGCTGGCGCTCCTGACGGGCGTTGCGCACCAGCTGGCGCAGTGCCTGACGATCGACGTCGGGGTGGTCGGCGATGAACGCCTCGACGGCAGCATCGCCTTCGTCGATCAGCCGGTCGCGCCACCGTTCGAGGCGGTGGAAGGCAAGGTCGCGGCGCTGCGTTTCCTGCTCCATCTGCTCGAAGACGGCGTCGATGGCGTCGAGATCCTCGCGGCGCATCAGTTTGCCGACGTACTGCATGTGGCGCCGGCGCGCCTCGCGGGAACGGATGCGGCCGGTTTCCTCGACGGCAGCCAGTAGATCGTCGGAGAGCGGCAGGCGGGCGCGCTCGGCGTCGCGCAAGGCAATGATCTTCTCGCCCAGGGCCTGCAACGCATGCATCTCGCGCTTGAGCTGGGACTTGCTCGGCCTTTCGTCGGCCGAAGGGGTGAATTCCTGGGTCATACCGCATCCAAGTGAGTGGGAAGCTTGGGAATGGCAGACGATGCCGCCCAAGGTGCAGTATATCAGTCCGCTGGCGGCAGCGGACCCGACATCAATCCGACGCGACCGATGGGCGCGTGGTCACGAATGCAGCACGGCCCACGGGCCGGTAGAGGAAGGAGAATCGCATGACACAGGCTTTCGATGCCGTCGCCCAGCAGAGGCAGCTGGAGTCACGGGCCGAGCAGGCACTCGCCCTGGCACGCCGGCTGGGTGCCGATGCCGCCGAGATAGGGGCCAGCGTCGATCAGGGGATTGGCGTCAGCGTCCGCGAGGGCGAGGTGGAGACGGTCGAACTGTCGCGCGATCAGGGCATCGCGGTCACCGTCTACGTCGGGGCACGCAAGGGCAGCGCTTCCTCCACCGATGCCAGCGAGGCGTCGATTCATGCCGTGGTCGAAAAGGCGCTGGGCATCGCTCGGCATACGGGGGAAGATCCGGCCGCCGGGTTGGCCGACGCCGAGCTGATGGCTCGTGAGCTGCCCGATCTGGACGTCCACCATCCCTGGGCGCTGGGGACGGACGAGGCCATCGATGTGGCGCTGGCCTGTGAATCGGCGGGGCGGCGCGTGGCCGGTATTCGCCAGTCCGAGGGAGCCTCGCTGTCCAGCGGCGAGGGGGTGAGGGTCTACGCCAACAGCCATGGCTTTCTGGGTAGCCAGCGCGGTAGCCGCCATTCGCTCTCCTGCCTGCTCATCGCCGAGGATGCCAGTGGCATGCAGCGCGACTACGACTACACCAGCGCCCGCGATCCTCGCGATCTGGTGGCGGCCGAGACGGTCGGCCGCCGCGCTGCCGAACGCACGCTGCAGCGTCTGGGGGCGCAGCGGCCAGCCACCGGTCGACTGCCGGTGATGTTCGATGCCACGGTGGCCAGCGGCCTGGTGGGGCATCTGATGAGCGCCATTGCCGGCGGCTCGCTCTACCGCCAGGCGTCTTTTCTGTGCGATCGCCTGGGCGAGCCGCTCTTTCCGGAGTGGCTCACGCTCTTCGAGCGCCCCATGGAGCGTGGCGCCATGGCCAGCTCGCCATTCGACAATGACGGCGTACAGACGCGCGACAACGTCTTCATCGAGCGCGGCCGGTTGGCCAGCTACATGCTCTCGGCCTACAGCGCTCGCCGCCTGGGAATGCAGACCACCGGCAATGCCGGCGGGGCCCGCAACCTGCGCATCGCGGCGCCGCTGCTCTCGCGCGATGAACTCCTGGGGCGCATGGAACGCGGCGTGTTGGTCACCGAACTGATGGGGCAGGGCGTCAACGGCGTGACCGGCGACTATTCGCGCGGTGCGGCCGGCTTCTGGGTGGAGAACGGCGAGATCCAGTACCCGGTGGAGGAATTCACCATCGCCGGTAACCTGGAAGCCATGTTCAAGGGGCTCGTCGGAGTGGGCGACGATCTCGACACTCGCGGCAGCATTCACACCGGCAGTTGGTTGATCGACGAGATGACCGTGGCGGGCGGCTGAGCTTCGAGCGAAAGGCCCGCGACCTTGCCACGGGCTTTTCGCTCTGGATTATGCTGCGGCTCGCGGCTTTCAGATATCCTCTTCGAAGCGGGCGTCGAACAGCGCCTCGATCGCTTCCAATGCCGCTTCGGCATCCTCGCCCTCGGCGCTCACCGTGAGTTCGGTGCCGCAGGGGGCGGCCAGCATCAGCAGCGCCATGACGTTGGCGGCATCGGCGTGCTGGCTGGCGTGCCTGACGGTCACGCGAGCCTGGAAACGCTGGCAGCACTGCACGAGTTTGGTGGCGGCGCGGGCGTGCAGGCCCCGCTTGTTGGTCAGGGTGAGCTTGCGGCTGGCCACGCTCAGGATTCCTCGTCGTCTGTCGGTGTCTCAGGCGGCGTTACCGGGGTGAGTGGTGTGTGGATGCCGAGTTCCCGGTGGCGAAGCCGGATGCCCGGCTGCTGTTCGGCCAGGTGGTGGGCGAGCTTCTCGGCCAGATAGACCGAGCGGTGTTGGCCGCCGGTGCAGCCGATGGCTACCGTGAGGTAGCTGCGATGGCTGTCTCGGTAGGCCGGCAGCCAGCGTTCCACCCAGGCGACGATGTCGTCGAGCATTTCGCCCACCAGCGGGTACTGTTCGAGAAAGGTGGCGATGCTGGGATCCCTGCCGGTGGCCGAGCGCAGTCGCGGATCCCAGTAGGGGTTGGGCAGGCAGCGGGCGTCGAAGACGATGTCGGCATCCAGGGGGACGCCCCGCTTGAAGCCGAAGGATTCCACCGTCAGCGTCAGCTCCTCGGCACGGTGCCCGGCCACTTGCTCGGCGATGCGCCCGCGCAGATCGTGGACCGACAGGCGCGACGTGTCGATGACCAGGTCGGCGAGGTCGCGAATCTCGCCGAGTGCGTCCTCCTCCGACTCGATGGCTTCGGCCAGCGTCATGTCGCTGCCTCGCGTGAGCGGGTGGCGTCGGCGCGTCGCCGAGTAGCGTTCGAGCAGGATGCGCGCGTCGGTGGTGAGGTAGATCACCTGCCGATCGACCCGGCGGCCGCGCAGGTCCTCGAGCAGTTGCGGAAAGCGCTGCAGGGCATGGGGCAGATTGCGGGCATCGATGCTGACGGCGATGGCATCCGGGCCGGTGGGACTCTCGCTCAGCTCATCGACCAGGGCACCGAGCAGCATGGCCGGGAGGTTGTCGATGGCGTAGAAGCCGAGATCCTCGAGGGCCTGCAGCGCGATGGACTTGCCCGATCCGGAGCGTCCGCTGATGATCACGAGCTGCATACGGTCGGGCTCTCCCGGTAGGTAAACGAACAGGGGCGTCAACTGCCCTGGCGGCGAATTGCCTCCAAGAGGGTTTCATGCAGCTCGCGCTGGGTGGTGCTGCGGCGAAGACGAGTACGCGTATCGGCATCGTTCATGACGGTGGCGACCTGGCTGAGCAGTGCCAGGTGGGTGTCGTCGGCCTCTTCGGGAACCAGCAGAACGAATACCAAGTCGACGGGCTCGCCGTCGATGGCGTCGAAGTCGATGGGCTCGGCGAGCTTGAGAAAGGCCGCGACCGGGCCGTTGCAATGCGGGCTGCGGGCATGAGGAATGGCTACCCCATTGCCGATGCCGGTGCTGCCCAGGCGTTCGCGGCCGATCAGTCGGGCGAAGACCTCCTGGCTGTCGAGGCTAGGGGTATTCTGGGCAATGAAGGTGCTGAAGAACTCCAGCACCCTCTTCTTGCTGCCCCCGGGGACGGCGAACAGAGTGCGTTCTGGGGGCAGTATGGTTTCCAGTGACATGGCGAATCAGCGAGCGCCGGCGCCTTGGGCGCGGGCCTGGGCTTTTTCCTTGTGCTTGACCAGCTGGCGGTCGAGCTTGTCGGTCAGGGCGTCGATGGCGGCGTACATGTCGACGTCCTGGGCCTCGGCGTGTAGGTCGGCGCCGGCGGCATGCAAGGTACAGGCGGCCTGTTGTCGCTCCTTTTCCACGGAGAGCGTGACCTGAACGGTGGTGATGTTGTCGTAGTGACGCTCCACGCGTGCCAGCTTTTCGTTGACGTAGTCACGCAGTGCATCGGTCAGCTCTACATGGTGGCCGGTGATATTGACTTGCATGACAGGCTCCTTCGTCCTTCGGATGGTGCCTCGATTGTAACCCTTTTTCCTGCCCTGCAAACCCCCTGTCACTCGACGGCCATCAGGATGTCAGCGGAAGCGCTTGCGCTCGCTGGAGGAGGGAATGCCGAGGGCTTCGCGGCCGGCCTTGGTGAGCGCTACGGTACGCCACTCAGCGGAAGCGCTTGCGCTCGCTGGAGGAGGGAATGCCGAGGGCTTCGCGGTACTTCGCTACGGTACGCCGGGCGACCTGAATGCCCTCCTTGCCGAGCAGGTCGACGAGCTTGCTGTCGGAGAGAGGCTTGCGCGGCGGCTCGTCCTGAATCAGTTTGCGGATACGGGCACGAATCGCCGTGCTGGAGTGGGCATCGCCCTCGCCTTCGCCACCCCCCACGTGGCTGGAGAAGAAGTACTTCAGTTCGAAGACGCCTCGGGGCGTGTGGATGAACTTCTGGGTGGTGACCCGCGAGATGGTCGATTCGTGCATTTCCACGGTCTGGGCGATGTCGGCCAGCACCAGCGGCTTCATGGCCTCCTCGCCGTGCTCCAGGAATTCGATCTGGCGCGCCATGATTTCGCGACCCACCCGGAGCAGGGTGTCGTTGCGGCTGACCAGGCTCTTCATCAGCCAGCGCGCTTCCTGCAGATGGTCCTTGAGGAACTGGTTGTCCTGGCTCTTGTCGGCACGGCGAATCAGGGCCGCGTAATCGGGTTGGATGCGCAGGCGTGGCAGGGCCTCGGCGTTGAGTTCGACGCGCCAGCCATCGCTGTCGTGACGGGCCACCAGGTCGGGAATGACGTAGTCGCTGCTGACATCGGCATAGGCGCTGCCCGGTCGGGGATCCAGCGAGCGCACCAGGGCAATGGTCGTGTCGAGAGCGTCGTCGTCCAGTCCCAGACGACGCTTCAGCAGGCGGCGGTCACCGGCGGCCAGCGCCTCGAGAAACTGGCGGACCAGGCGCCGCGCCTGGGGTAGCAGCGGGGTGTCGTCGGGCAGGGCCGCGAGTTGCAGCATCAGGCATTCGCGAAGATCGCGGGCAAAGACCCCGGTGGGTTCGAATTGTTGCAAGCGCAGCAGCACCTGTTCGACCTCACGGGTGGGCAGGCCCTCGAGCCCTTGCTGGCGGAGGCCATCGCGGATCTCGTCGAGGGGTTGGGCAAGGTAGCCGGCATTGTCCACGGCGTCGATCAGGCTTTCGGCGATCTGCAACTGGCGAGGAGGGAGGTCGGTCATGGCGAGCTGCCAGGCCAGATGACCGGACAAGCTCTGGCTGCTGGCCTGGCGTTCGAAATCGGGACCCTCGCTGCCGGCTGCACTGCCGCCGTGATCGGGGTAGGTGTCCGACCAGTCGCTATCCACGCTGAGGTCGCTGGGAATCTCGCTCGACCACTCTTCGTCCCGCGTTTCGTCGACGCGCTGTTCGCCGAAGTCGTCGTCGAGCTCCAGCATGGGGTTGGTTTCCAGTGCCTGCTGGATCTCCTGGCGCAGGTCGAGCGTGGAGAGCTGCAGCAGGGCAATGGCCTGCTGCAGTTGAGGCGTCATGGTCAGTTGGGTGCCGATGCGCAGTTGCAGAGAAGCTTTCATGGCCATGGGGGGCGAATGCTCGTATCCCGAAAAGGCTCACCCTAGACCGCTGTCAGCTGGCATGCAAGCGGAGATCGCGTCGCTTAAAAGCAACAATCGTGCCATGCGCAATCTTCATGCCGCAGCACCCGGTGCGTCGCTCTATCAGTACGTTGCGATGTGGGTCATAGCCGGAAGTCGTCACCCAGGTAGACCTCTCGGACCCGGCGGTTGGCGAGAATGCTCTCTGCATCGCCTTCGGCGATGATCTGGCCGTCGCCGACGATGTAGGCGGTGTCGCAGATGTCCAGCGTCTCGCGTACGTTGTGGTCGGTGATCAGCACGCCGATGTTGCGCGCCTTGAGCTGCCGGATGATGCCCTTGATCTCGTTGACGGAGATGGGGTCGACGCCGGCGAAAGGCTCGTCGAGCAGGATGAAGGTCGGTTCGGTGGCCAGGGCCCTGGCGATTTCGACGCGCCGTCGTTCCCCACCGGAAAGGCTCATCCCGAGGTTGTCGCGGATGTGGGTGACGTGGAAGTCGTGGAGCAGCTCTTCCAGGCGATGGTGTCGCCCGGCGCGATCGAGATCGCGGCGCGTTTCGAGGATGGCCATGATGTTGTCGGCCACCGAGAGCTTGCGGAAGATCGAGGCTTCCTGGGGCAGATAGCCGATGCCTGCGCGGGCGCGTTCGTGCATTGCTGCCTGCGACAGGTCGAGGTCGTCGATGGTCACCGTGCCGGCATCGGCACGTACCAGGCCGATGATCATGTAGAAGGAGGTGGTCTTGCCGGCGCCGTTGGGACCCAGCAGCCCGACGATACTGCCCTGGCCGATGTCCAGGCCGATGTCCTGTACCACGCGGCGACGTTTGTAGCTCTTGGCCAGATGGCGAGCGTGTAGGGTCTTCATGGCATTCACTGTTCCGGCTTCAGAGTCATGCGCACGCGCTGGCGCTCGTCGATGCCTTCTGCCTCCGATCGGGCCTGGACCTCGCGACGATCGAGGAAGTACTCCAGATAGCCGCCGTCGAAGGTGTCGCCCCCCTGATGGAGTTCGGCACGATCGATCAACTCGACCCTGCGTTCGCTGACGTGGTAGCGAATGGTGCGGCCCCAGCCGCGTACCACCGGCTCCTCCGGGGAGGGCTGCTGTTCGATGTAGGCGCGTTCGCCGGTGGCGATGGCTCGTGACAGCTCGCCGGCGTCGTTGCGCTGGATTTCGACGCGTTCGCCGGTAAGGTGGAGGCTGCCCTGGCGGATGTCCACGTCGCCGGTATAGATGGCGGTGCCGGCTTGGTCGTCCAGGTCGAGCTGGTCGGCGGTCACCTCGACGGGGGCTTCGGCGTCGCCCTCCAGAGCCAGAACGGGGGAGCTGGCCAGGGCCAGGGCGAACAAGGGCAGGCAGGCGGTACGCATCATGGCTTCGGCTCCTCGCGGTCGGCGGGTGAGTTGCTGCGGGGCTCGGGGGGATGGTGGCCGCGCACATTGTCCGTCAGACGGGCGCGGTTGTCATGGATCCAGGCATCGAAGCGTTCGCCGCGCATGCGTTGTGGCGGTTGCCGGAGAATGGCGGCCGTGTCGCTCCAGGCGTGACCGAGGTCGGCGTCGTAGTGTAGAACCTCGGTATCCAGCTGCCAGCGCTCGGCGGGAGCGATGAGGCGTGCATCACCCGACAGGGTCAGCGGGTTGCCGTTCGCACCGAGGCGGCCGGCATCGCCGCTGGCGAGCCAGCGGCGGTCGCTGTCGTCGATGAGCTCGATGCGGGGCGTTTCCAGGCGCGTGACGTCGTCATGCGGGGTGTGCGACAGGCGGGGCGTGACCAGGCGTTGATGGGCGTTGCCCGTGGCGTCGAAGCGGGTCAGGCGGGCCTCTTCCAGATAGTAATCGGGTTCGCCGGCGCTATCGCCGGGCACTGGACCCGGCGGCGCGGGCTCGCGGGGATCGAGCCAGACCAGCAGGCCGCCCAGCGCGAGCAGCACCAGCAGCAGCCCGAAGCGGAAGGTGGGGCGCCAGCGCATCGTTCAGCGTTCGCCGTGCAGGTAGGTGGCGAGCACGGAATTCCAGTGCCCCTGCGCCTGGAGGAGGGTGTCGCAGATCTCGCGCACCGCGCCGTGACCGCCGGGCGTTGCGGTGACCCAGTCGGCGTGCCGGCGCACGTAGGACGGGGCGCCGGGGACGCTGATACCCACGCCGACGCGCTGGATGGGGGCCAAGTCGGGCATGTCGTCGCCGCAATAGGCGACTTGTTCAAGGCCGATATCGAGCCGTTGGCAAAGCTCGCCGAGTACGTCGAGTTTGTCGTCCACGCCCTGATGCACGTGCTGGATGCCCAGGGCGGCGGCGCGCTGACTCACCATCGGCGAATCGCGTCCGGTGATCAGTGCGACCACGATGCCGGCCTGCTGCAGCAGCTTGATGCCATGGCCGTCATGGGTGTGGAAGGCCTTGATCTCGATTCCGTCGGCTTGAAAGTAGAGGCGTCCGTCGGTGAGTACGCCATCCACGTCCAGACCCAGAAGGCGTATCTGGCGAAGGCGGTCCATCAGGTGCGGAGCCGGGGGCATGCGTTCTCCTCCAAGGGTCATATCACGCCGCTGGCCAGCAGGTCGTGCATGTGCAGGGCGCCGATGGGGTGGCCCGTTTCGTCGACCACGGCCAATGCCGTGATGCGGTTGTCCTCCATCATGCGTACCGCCTCGGCGGCCAGCACGTCGGGAGCGATGCGCTTGCCTGGGCGAGTCATGACGTCGTCGACCCGGAGTGCGCTGAGGTCGCCATGGTGGTCAAGGGTGCGGCGCAGGTCGCCATCGGTGTAGACCCCGGCGAGGCAGCCGTCGGCGTCTACCACGCAGGTGAAGCCCAGGCCCTGTCGGGTGATTTCGAGCAGGGCGTCGCGCAGCGGGCTGCCCAGCGGAACCCGGGGCAGACGGCTGCCCTCATGCATCAGGTCGCGCACTCTCAACAGCAGCCGCTTGCCCAGGCTGCCGCCGGGATGCGAACGGGCGAAGTCTTCCGCCGTGAAGCCGCGCGCCTCCAGCAGAGCCACGGCCAGCGCATCGCCGAGCGCCAGGGCGGCGGTGGTGGAAGCGGTGGGGGCGAGGTCGAGGGGGCAGGCTTCGCGGGTGACGCCCGAGTCGAGATGGGCGTCGGCGTGGCGGGCCAGCGTCGAGCCGGGGCGACCGGTCATGCTGATCAACGGCGTGCCCAGTCGCTTGAGTAGCGGCAGCAGGGCCGTGACTTCGCCCGTTTCGCCGGAATTGGACAGTGCCAGTACCACGTCTCCCGGGGTGATCATGCCCAGGTCGCCGTGGCTCGCTTCGCCGGGGTGGACGAAGAAGGCCGGCGTGCCCGTACTGGCCAGGGTGGCGGCGATCTTGCCGGCAATGTGGCCCGATTTTCCCATGCCGGTCACCACCACGCGTCCCTGGCAGGCGAGCACCAGTTCGCAGGCGCGGTCGAAGTGATGATCGAGGCGCTGGGCGAGAGCGGCGATGGCCTGTTGCTCCACGTCCAGGGTTCGCCGAGCGCTGTCGCGCAGCGGCGAGGCTTCGGCATCGGGAGCGTTCGAAGTGTCCGTGGTCATGGTGGCGATTGTTGCCCGTTGCAGGGTTTCACTCAAGTGGCCGTGGTGCCGGACATGCCGAGCCAGGCCAGATAGATCAGATAGCTCGCCAACAGGACCGCACCGGCAAGCCGGCCGACGCGGCCACGGCGTTGCCATAACAGCAGTGCGCCGAGGCCGAGCGTCAGGGCCAGCATCACCGGGTAGTCGCGACCTCCGGCGGCCGGATCGCTGGCTCCAGGAGCCAGCAGCGCGGGGATCGGCACTACGGCCAGCATGTTGAACAGGTTGGAGCCGATGACGTTGCCGATGACCAGCCCATGCTGCCGCTTCAGGGCGCTGACGATGCAGGCCGCCAGCTCGGGCAGGCTGGTGCCGATGGCGACCACGGTCAGCCCGATCACCAGCTCGCTGATGCCCAGCCCGCGGGCCAGTTCGCTGGCACCCCACACCAGAGCCCGTGAACTCGCCAGCATGATGACCAGGGAGATCACCAGCCACGACACGGCCTGCCCCAGCGGCATGCCGGGAATGGACTCGTTGGGGTGGCTGTCCGGCGTGTCGGCACGGATCAGCCACCAAAGGCTGAAGATCAGCAGAAGTACCAGCAAGGCGCCATCGAGGCGGTCGAGATGGCCGTTGGCCAGCGCGTAGCCGGCGAGACCGGTGGCGCCCAGCAGCAGCGGAAGTTCGCGACGCACCATCGAGAAGGGCACGGGAACCGGCACCACCAGGGCCGTGATGCCCAGCACCAGGCCGATGTTGGCGATGTTCGAACCCAGGGCGTTGCCCACGGCGAGATCGGGCGCCCCGTCGGCGGCGGCCATGACGGAAACGGCGATCTCGGGAGCCGAGGTGCCGATGGAGACTACGGTCATGCCCACCAGCAGGGTGCTGACACCGGCACGACAGGCCGTGGCGGCCGCCGCGCCGACGAAGCGATCGGCGCTCCACAGAAGGCCGACGAGGCCGGCAAGAACCAGAATCAGGGGCACGAGCATGGCATTGGATGGTGGCCGAGAAAGGCGCCCATTAAACGTGCTGTGACCTTGGGGTGCAAGACCGCACTGGCGTCGTCGAGGTGAGTTAGGATACGATGTTCGATAATTTTCCCGGGAATCTGCCGATGAGTGACTCCCCGCTGGTCGTGGTCAAGGATCTGCACTTCTCGCGCGGCGACATGCCGATCTTTCGCGGTGTCGACATGCAGATCCCGCGTGGCAAGATCACTGCCGTGATGGGCCCGAGCGGTACCGGCAAGACGACGCTGCTCAAGCTGATCGGCGGCCAACTGGTGCCGGACGCCGGACAGGTGCTGATCGATGGGCATGACGTTCATGCGCTGTCGCGCAAGGCACTCTTCGTGTTGCGACGGCGCATGGGCATGCTGTTTCAGAGCGGTGCGCTGTTCTCGGATCTCGATGTCTACGAGAACGTGGCCTTCCCGCTGCGCGTGCATACCGACCTGCCCGACGCCATGATCCGTGACGTGGCGCTGATGAAGCTCGAGGCCGTGGGCCTGCGCGGCGCCCGCGCCATGATGCCTGCGGAGCTTTCCGGCGGCATGGCGCGGCGGGTGGCGCTGGCTCGGGCGATTGCTCTGGATCCGGAGCTGGTCCTTTACGATGAGCCCTTCGTCGGTCAGGACCCGATCTCGATGGGGGTGCTGGTACAGCTGATCAAGCGCCTCAACGAGGCGCTGGGGCTCACCGCCATCGTGGTTTCGCATGACATCAAGGAGACGCTCTCGATCGCCGACTACGTTTACGTGATCGCCGATGGCGAAGTCATGGCACACGGCACGCCCGCTTCGCTGGATGTCGACGATGACCCGCGAGTCAGCCAGTTCGTGCATGGCGAGCCCGACGGGCCGGTGCCGTTCCATTATCCGGCGGTCGATTTTGTCACCGATATCCTGGCCACGGGAGCGCAGCGATGATGGTGCTCCTGCAGCGGTTCGGTCGCCGCGGCTGCGAGGGCCTGGAGACACTGGGACGCGCCGGTATCTTCCTGATCCAGGCATCCTTCGGCGTGCCCTCTCCGGAAGGGTGGCGCCTGTGGTTGCGTCAGATGCACTTCGTCGGCGTGTTGTCGCTGGCCATCGTGATGGTGTCGGGCCTGTTCATCGGCATGGTGCTGGCATTGCAGGGTTATACCATCCTGGTCGATTTCGGCGCCGAGCAGGCGTTGGGGCAGATGGTGGCACTGTCGCTGTTGCGTGAATTGTCGCCGGTGGTAGCGGCGCTACTCTTTGCCGGCCGGGCCGGCTCGGCGCTGACCGCGGAGATCGGGCTGATGAAGGCCACCGAGCAGCTCACCAGCATGGAGATGATCGGCGTCGACCCGCTGCGTCGGGTCGTGGCGCCTCGCCTGTGGGCGGGGTTCGTGGCCTTGCCGCTACTCACCGTGGGGTTCAGCGTGGTGGGCATCGGCGGGGGTTACCTGGTGGGTGTCGAATGGCTGGGCGTCTTCGATGGCTCGTTCTGGGGCAACATGCAGGCCAGCGTCGACTTCTGGAGCGATATCGGTAACGGCATGGTCAAGAGCCTGGTCTTTGCGCTGGTGGTGACATGGATCGCCGTATTCCAGGGTTACGACCTGATCCCCACTTCCGAGGGCATATCGCGGGCCACGACGCGTACCGTGGTCTATTCCTCACTGGTGGTGCTCGGGCTCGATTTCGTGCTCACCGCCGTGATGTTCGGCGGTCTTTCCTGATACCTGGAGACAAGGCATTGATGTTCGGAGAAACGGGATGAAGCGCAGCAAGACGATGGAGCTGGGGGTCGGCATTTTCATGCTGGCTGGCATCCTGGGCCTGGTGTTCCTTGGCGTGCGCGTCAGCGGCCTGACCTTCAGCGCCCCTGGCGAGACCTTTCGCCTGGAAGCCAATTTCGCCAATGTCGGCAGTCTCAAGCCACGGGCCCGGGTGACCATGGCCGGTGTGACGGTAGGCAGGGTCACCGACATCGACCTGGATACCGAGTGGTACGATGCTCGGGTCGTCCTGGAGCTCGATGGCGAGCTCGAAGGCCAGCTGTCGCGAGACACCACGGCCGCGATTCTCACGGCGGGGCTGCTGGGTGAGCAATACATCGGTCTCTCCGTGGGCGGCGATCCGGAAACCCTCTCCGATGGGGATGCCATCCGCGACACCCAGTCGGCGGTGGTGCTCGAAGAACTCATCCAGCAGTTCGTGTCCAACATGGCCACCAACTAGCGTGGCTCACTTTTCTCTTGTGCCGAGGATGTCTGTCATGAGCCTGAAGCCTGCCATTTCCGCCTTGTTTCGCCGGCTCTGGCCGGTGCTCGTCGTACTGCTGGCACTGCCTGCCCAGGCCGACCCCGAACGCAGCCCCGAGCAAGTGATTCGCGGCAGCATCGATGAATTGGTGAACCAGATCGATGGCCGTCGCGACTATTTTTCGGACAACATGGATGAGCTGGAAGCGCTGGTCGACGACAGCCTCGACGACATCGCCGACTTCCGCTACATCGGGGCCAGTGTGATGGGGCGCTATTTCCGCAATGCCACGCCTCAGCAGCGTTCGCGTTTCGTCGATACCTTTCGCCAAACGTTGATCGACACCTATGCCAAGGGGTTGGTGACCTTCGATTACGACGAATTGCGCGTGCTCGATACCCAGCAGCCCCGGCGTCACGAGGACCAGGCCAGCGTGGCCATGGAGGTGGTCGCCACCGACGGTACGGTCTATCCGGTGAGTTATACGCTGCGTCTTTCGGACGGCCAGTGGAAAGTGGTCAACGTCATCGTCAATGGCATCAACCTGGGGCTCACCTTCCGCAACCAGTTCGACCAGGCCATGCGTGACAACGGCCGTGACTACGATGCCGTGATCGACGCCTGGGCGCCGGAGCTGGACGTCGGCGATCTCGAGGAAGGTGGCGAAGCGTGAACCGTCTCCTGCAGCAGGATGGCGTTTGCCTGGAGGCCGATGCCGAGGGGCTGTGGGTGAGTGGCGACGTGGACTTCGGCGTCGCCGCTGCGCTCGCCCGGGCGGGCAGTGCCTGGCTAGCGAAGCAGCCGGCCGATGCTTGCGTGACCCTCGATCTTTCCGGCGTCGAACGGGTCAGCAGTGCGGCGCTGAGCGTGCTCCTCGAATGGACTCGCCGTGCCCGGGCGGCGGGCATCACCATCCAGCGCGTGCGGCTCTCGTCAGCGCTGGCGAGCCTGACTCGCGTAGCGGGGCTGGCCACCCTGTTGCCGGTGGATGACGCCCCCCGCTGAGCGGTTGGCTCCGGCATCGCCAAGTGCGTCGCTTTTCATTACCATGTAGCCTTTCCCCGATCGCGGCACGTCGCTCACTGGCGGCGGCCGTGGCCTCGTCGATGACGGGCCCAACCACAGGAGTTCCGGCTTCCATGCAACCCAGTGACGTCAAGGTGCTACTCGAAACTCGCATCGAAGGTTGTGACTTCCACATCCAGGGCGAAGGCTGCAATTTCCAGGTCATCGCCGTCGGCGAGGTCTTCGACGGGCTCTCGCCGGTCAAACGCCAGCAGCTGATCTATTCGGCACTGGCCGACGAGATCGCCTCCGGGGACGTACATGCCGTGAGCATCAAGACCTATACCCCAGAGCAGTGGCAGGGTGCGCCCGAGAACCCCGATTCCCGCAACCAGGATGCCTGACGGCCGAGTCGCCATGGACAAGTTGATCATTACCGGCAACGGTGCCGTCGAGGGCGAAGTCTGGGCCAGCGGCGCCAAGAATGCGGCTCTCCCCATCCTGTGCGCCACGCTGCTCGCCGACGAGCCCGTGACGGTGGGCAACCTGCCTCACCTGCAGGACATTACCACGACGCTTGAGCTGCTTGGCCGCATGGGCGTCGAGCCGGTGATGGGCGAGAAGATGTCCATTCAGCTCGACGGCTCCCAGGTGCGCCAGTGCCACGCCCCCTACGAGCTGGTCAAGAAGATGCGCGCCTCGATCCTCGTGCTCGGGCCGCTGCTGGCGCATTTCGGTCATGCGGACGTGTCGCTGCCGGGAGGCTGCGCCATCGGCTCGCGGCCTGTGGACCTGCACATTCGCGGGCTCGAAGCGATGGGGGCCGAGATCCGCGTCGAGGGTGGCTACATTCGCGCTCGCGTCGAGGGACGGCTGAAAGGGGCGACGATCTTCTTCGATACCGTCACGGTGACCGGGACCGAGAACCTGATGATGGCAGCGACGCTGGCCGATGGTACCACCGTGCTGGAGAACGCCGCCCGCGAGCCCGAGGTGGCCGATCTAGCCGAATGCCTGATCAAGATGGGCGCCAGGATACGTGGCCATGGCACCGACACCATCGTCGTCGAGGGCGTCGAGCGTCTGCACGGTGCCGAGCACGACGTCATGCCCGATCGCATCGAGACCGGCACGTTTCTCGTGGCGGCGGCGCTATCGCGGGGGCGCGTACGGGTGCGCAATACCCGTGCGGATATCCTCGAGGCGGTCCTCGCCAAGCTCGAGGAGGCCGGTGCCGAGGTGACCAGCGGCGACGGGTGGATCGCGCTGGACATGCACGGGCGGCGTCCCCGGGCGGTCAACGTGCGTACCGCGCCCTATCCCGCCTTTCCGACCGACATGCAGGCCCAGTTCGTGGCGCTCAATGCCGTGGCCGAGGGTACGGCACGGGTGGTCGAGACGATCTTCGAGAATCGCTTCATGCACGTCCAGGAGCTCAATCGCATGGGGGCGAAGATCGCCCTGGAAGGCAATACCGCCGTGATCGAAGGAGTCGAGCGGTTGTCTGGGGCGCCGGTCATGGCCACCGATCTGCGAGCCTCGGCATCGCTGGTGGTGGCGGCGATGAAGGCCGATGGCGAGACGCAGGTGGATCGCATCTACCATATCGACCGGGGCTACGAATGCATCGAAGAGAAGCTGCAACTGCTGGGGGCCCGCATACGGCGCGTGCCCGGCTGAGTTCCACCATCGCTATCCCGGCAAGGCGAAACCATGAGCAAGCAACTGATTCTGGCCCTCTCCAAGGGACGCATTCTCGACGAAACCCTGCCCTTGCTGGCCGATGCCGGCATCGTGCCCGGAGAGGATCTCGGCAAGAGCCGCAAACTGCTCTTCGATACCAACCTCCCCGACGTCAAGCTGGTGGTGATTCGGGCCACCGACGTGCCGACCTACGTGCAACTGGGCGCCGCCGATTTGGGCGTGGCGGGCAAGGACGTGCTGCTGGAGCACGGTGCCGAAGGGCTCTACGAACCCCTCGATCTGGAGATCGCCCGCTGCAAGCTGATGACGGCGGGCATCGACGGCAGCCGGCCCGCTCGGGCTCGGCGACGCGTGGCGACCAAGTTCGTCAACGTGGCGCGCCGCTATTATGCCGAGCAGGGCATCCAGGCGGAGGTGATCAAGCTCTATGGGGCCATGGAACTGGCACCGCTGATGAACCTCGCCGACGAGATCGTCGACATCGTCGATACCGGCAATACCCTGCGTGCCAATGGAATGTCGCCGCGTGAGCTGATCGCTTCGATCAGCACTCGGCTGGTGGTCAACCAGGCCTCCATGACCATGAAGCACGCGCGCATCAAGCCGCTGCTCGCTCGTCTGGAGGCGGCCGTGCAGCAGCGCCGTGCGTCCGAGGCGCCGGCTCGAGCGGAGCGGGGCTCTGCATGATCGGGTGCTTTTACGACCATTCCTGCAAACGAGACTGGACAGCATCATGAGCGAATCCCACGACGCATTCTGCGGCATCAACCGGCTCGCCACGGCCGACGACGAATTCGAGGTTCGGCTCGGTGCGTTGCTGGCCTGGGAGGGCGTTTCCAGCAGCGGGGTTCAGCAGCGCGTCGAGTCGATCCTGAACGACGTGCGAACGCGGGGCGATGCGGCCCTGGTCGAGGCCACCAACCGTTTCGACCGAGTGGCGGTATCGAGTCTGGCGGAGCTGACGATTCCCGCCGAGCGGCTGGCAGAGGCGTTTGCCGCCTTGCCCGAGGATCAGCGTGAGGCGCTCGCGCAGGCTGCCGAGCGGATTCGTAGTTACCATCAGCGCCAGAAACCCGAATCCTGGCACTACACCGAATCCGACGGCACCGTGCTCGGCCAACAGGTCGTCCCGCTCGACCGCGCCGGCATCTACGTGCCGGGAGGCAAGGCGGCCTATCCCTCATCGGTGCTGATGAATGCCATTCCCGCCCACGTGGCTGGGGTCCGCGAGATCGTCATGGTGGTGCCCATGCCGGATGGCGTGATCAGCGAGCTGGTGCTGGCGGCTGCTCACCTCGCCGGAGTGGATCGGGTCTTTGCCCTGGGAGGCGCTCAGGCGGTGGCGGCGCTCGCCTATGGCACCGAGACGGTGCCGCGGGTCGACAAGATCGTGGGGCCGGGCAATATCTACGTGGCGACCGCCAAGCGTGCGGTGTTCGGCCAGGTCGGCATCGACATGATCGCCGGCCCCTCGGAAATCCTGGTGGTCTCCGATGGCGAGACCGAGGTCGACTGGCTGGCCATGGATCTGTTCTCGCAGGCCGAGCATGACGAGGATGCCCAGGCGATCCTGGTGAGCTGGGATGCGGCGCACCTGGATGCCGTCGAAGAGGCCATCGAGCGGTTGTTGCCGACATTGGAGCGGGCCGAGATCGTGCGCGAGTCGTTGGCGCGGCGCGGGGCGTTGATCCACTGTCGCGATCGTCGGGAGGCAGTGGCGCTGATCAATCGGATCGCTCCCGAGCATCTGGAGCTCTCCGTGGCCGATCCCGAGGCGTGGCTGCCCGAGGTGCGTCATGCCGGCGCCATCTTCATGGGGCGCTACACCGCCGAGGCGCTTGGAGATTACTGTGCCGGCCCTAACCACGTGCTGCCTACGTCCGGCACGGCACGGTTTTCGTCGCCGCTTGGGGTCTATGACTTCCAGAAACGCTCGTCGATCATCCACTGTTCGGCAGCGGGTGCCTCCACCCTGGGGGAGACGGCGTCGGTGCTGGCTCGTGGCGAGGCGTTGACCGCTCATGCCCGCTCGGCCGAGTACCGCATCCGGAAATAGCTGCCGCGATTTCCAGCACCCCTGCCGAACGGGCAGAGTGGAGCGACTGGATGGCGGGATCAGCGCTCGGGCTGGCGTCGCCGAGGGGTCGGACGCTCACCGACTTCCAGCGTCACGGAGAGGGTTTCGCCGCCGCGCACGACGGTCAACGGTAGCTCGGCACCGGGTTCGATGGCGGCGATATCGCTCATGACCACGCGTGCGTCGAGAATGGGGCGCCCATCCACTTCCAGCAGGACGTCGCCGGGGCGCAGGTTGGCACGCGCGGCAGGGCCGTCGGGGACCACGCCGGCGATCACCACGCCCTGTGGCGCATTGAGGCCGAAGGATGCAGCGAGTTCCGGCGTCATCTCCTGGGCCTCGATGCCGAGCCAGCCGCGAATGACCCGGCCCTGTGTCACGAGGTCGTCGAGGATGCTGCTGGCAAGCCGAGTGGGAATGGCGAAGCCGACCCCCTGGGATCCTCCCGAACGCGAGAAGATCGCCGTATTGATTCCTACCAGGGCCCCTTCGGCGTTGACCAGCGCACCCCCGGAGTTGCCCGGGTTGATGGCGGCGTCGGTCTGGATGAAGTCCTCGTAGGCGTTGAGGCCCAGGTGGCTGCGACCGGTGGCGCTGATGATGCCCATGGTGACGGTCTGGCCGACGCCGAACGGGTTGCCGATCGCCAACGCCACGTCGCCGACGGCGATGTCTTCGCTGTTGGCCAGCGAGATCACCGGCAGATCGTCGACGTCGATGCGCAGCACGGCAAGATCGCTTTCCGGGTCGGTGCCGATCACCTCCGCCAGGGTCTCGCGGCCGTCACGCAGCGCTACCTGTATTTCGTCGGCGCCGTCGATCACGTGGTGGTTGGTGAGGACATAACCGTCTTCGCTGACGATGACGCCGGAGCCGAGACTGGAGAGCAGGCGCTGTCGGCTGGGCAGTTCGTCGCCGAAGAACTGGCGGAAGAACGGGTCCGACATCAAGGGGTGCTCTTCGCGTTCGACCACTCGTGAAGAGTAGATGTTGACCACTGCGGGCGCGGCGCTTTCCACGGCGGCGGCGTAGCTGGCAGGGCCCTGCTCCCGGCTGAGCGGAGCGGCCTGACGCACCTCCGGGGTCGGGCGGGGCGCCGGTTCGCTTTCGGGGGCGTCGGCGGGCGTCTCGATGGGCGAGGGCGTCACGCGAGGCGGCGACGAGCGCTCGAGCAGTTGCGGAAATGCGTTCAGCAACACGATGGCCAACAAGACCCCGATGATGACGGGCCAGACATAAGCAGAGAGGGCTCGACGCATGCGGCGCTATCCTGATCTGATCGGTAGGAGGGTCGAAGGAGTTCCGTGCCGTCGTGACAATCGAAATGGCGTGCAATAGTGTATCACTGCCACCCATTCGCTGTCCGGAGGCCCGCATGATTGCCCGAGACCAACTGGTCGCTGCCTGCGATACGCTGCTCGACGCGTCGCATTTCAAGGACTATACGCTCAATGGTCTACAGGTGGCCGGCCGGGAGGACGTTGCCCGGGTGATGACCGGCGTGACCGCCTGCCAGGCATTGCTCGATGAGGCAGTGGCTTGGCGTGCGGATCTGTTGCTCGTCCATCACGGCTACTTCTGGAAGAACGAGCCGGTAGCCGTCACCGGCATGAAGCGGCGTCGGCTGCGAACGCTGCTGATCAACGACATCAATCTGCTGGCCTACCATCTGCCGCTCGACGCCCATGCCGAGCTCGGCAACAACGCGCAGCTGGCCCGGCGTCTCGGCGTCGTGGTCGAGGGCTGTGCCGATGGCGAACTGGGCGAGGGGCTGGTGTGGCTGGGTAGCCTACCGGAGCCCTGCAGCCCGCGGCAGCTGGCCGATCGGGTCGGCAGTGCCCTGTCTCGCTCTCCCTTGCTGATCGAAGCGCCGGAGCGTCGCGATATCCAGCGACTCGCCTGGTGCACGGGGGGCGCTCAGGACATGATCGCTCGGGCCTGGGAGGCGGGGGCGGATGCCTTTCTTTCGGGGGAGATCTCCGAACGCACGACCCACCTGGCCCGTGAGCTGGGCATTCACTACCTGGCGGCCGGTCACCACGCCACTGAACGCGACGGTGTCAGGGCGCTGGGTGAGTGGCTCGCGAGCGAATTCGGTGTCGAACATCGGTTCGTCGACATCGATAACCCTGCCTAGTCGACGACGGGACGCAGCGCTTGCACGAGCGGTCTCCTGCAGCGATGCGGCCCCCTTCTGGTCGCGAGCTCCCGGTCAGTAGCGCGGGGGCTGCGGCTCGGTAGCGTTCTCGGCGTTGGGCTTGAGGCCGAAGTCTTCGGAGAGAGTACCGCCGCTGCCGTCGGCATAGTCGCGGGGAGTGGGGACGGGAGGTGTCGCGGCATCGTCTTCCGCCACGTTCAGTCCCTGACCGGAACTGGGAATGGGCTCGCCGAGGGCAGCGGCATCCTCCGCCAGGCGTTGTTCCAGGGCCTGTGATTCTCGCTGCAGGCGGTTGACCAGCGAGGTGACTTCGGTGAAATGCTCGCCGAGCCGTTCGCGCAGTTGGGTCAGTTCCCTCTCACGTTCGGCCAGTTGCCGTCGAAGCCGCTGCCGACGGCTGGCACCACTGCCGGCCAGGTGATATCCCATCGCGCCCAAGCCGCTGCCTGCCACCAGACAGGCGAAGGCCAGGATCCAGTTGATGTTGCCGTATTCCACTTGCATCTCCCCGTTCGGTGCGCGTGATTGGGTGGTGGGCCGACGTGCGTGCCCATTATAGAGGTGCTGGTGGTCTCGGGGTCAACGCGACACAGGTCTCCCTGCGTCGGGCGGCAAGGATGCGTATAATGGCATGCCTTGTACACATGCCGAACGATCACGTCGAACCAGGAACCGTCATGCGCGATACCGAGACCGCTCAACGCGTTGCGACACCGCTGCAGCGCTACCGAGCCGACCTCGAACGGGAAGATTTTCAGTACGACCCGGCTCAGGAGCGCGCCGTCGTGCATTTGCAGCGGCTCTACGACGAACTCGTTGCCAACCCGCCCCCGGAGCCCCGCCATGCGCCGAGGGGCAAGGGGCTCAAGGCGAAGGTGGCAGGGCTGTTCGGCCGTGGAGACGGGGCTGAGGAGGCGCCGGTTCTGCCGCCGGTTCGAGGCCTGTATTTCTGGGGGGGAGTGGGCCGTGGCAAGACCTACCTGGTCGACGCCTTCTACGAGACGCTGCCCTTTCCGGACAAGATGCGTACCCACTTTCATCGTTTCATGCAACGCGTCCACAACGATCTGGGCCACTACAAGGGGGAGAGGAATCCGCTGACCCTCGTCGCCGGCAAGTTCGCCGCGGAAGCCCGGGTGATCTGCTTCGATGAGTTCTTCGTCAAGGACATCACCGATGCCATGATCCTGGCCAACCTGCTCGAGGCCCTGTTCGAGCGGGGGGTGGTGCTGGTGGCGACGTCCAACATCGAGCCCGACGAGCTCTACAGGGACGGCCTTCAGCGGGCGCGTTTCCTGCCCGCCATCGACCTGCTGAAACGACACTGCGAGGTGGTCAACGTCGATTCGGGCATCGACTATCGGTTACGTGCGCTCGAACGTGCCGAGATATTCCATGCGCCACTCGACGCGGCAGCCGAGACGGAGCTGGCGCGCAGCTTCCGCGAGATCGCCGGCCATGAGGGGGAGCCCGACGTCGCCATCGAGATCAACCACCGTGTGCTGCGCTCGCGTCGCCTGCACGATGACGTGGTGTGGTTCGAGTTCCGTGAACTGTGCGACGGGCCGCGCAGCCAGAACGATTACATCGAGCTGGCGCGCGAGTACCATAGCGTGCTGGTTTCGAACGTACCGCGCATGAACGGTGCCTGCGACGATCGTGCTCGACGCTTCATCAATCTGGTCGACGAGTTCTACGATCGCGGCGTGAAACTGCTGATGTCGGCAGAGGTGCCCGTGGAGCAGCTGTATGCCGAGGGGCGTCTCGCCTTCGAATTCGAGCGGACCCTGTCGCGCCTTCGCGAGATGCAGTCGCGGGAATACCTGGCCTTGCCGCACAAGCCCTGACCCGGACTCCGTTCGGGAGCTATAAGCTGGAAGAGCGCCCGCTGCGCGGGTTCGAGCTGGAAGAAAACACCTTGACGTCAAGGTTAGTGGCACCGTGCTGCCTTCCAGCATTGCCTTGGCGGTGGCCGCTCGTGTAGAATGCGCGCTCGCTCGACCGTTGTTTCGCTTTCGGGCGGACAACCAAGAAAAATAGGGACGATCCCATGCCGGCGCGCCGGCGGCAGGATCCAACACATCCAATGTGGTGATTTCATCCATGAAGACGTTCACTGCCAAACCGCAGTCCGTGCAGCGCGACTGGTACGTCGTCGATGCCACGGACAAGACGCTCGGCCGACTGGCTACCGAGATCGCTCGGCGCCTGCGTGGCAAGCACAAGCCCGAGTTCACCCCCCATGTGGATACCGGCGACTACATCGTCGTGGTCAATGCCGAAAAGGTTCAGGTGACCGGCAACAAGGCCCGGGCCAAGAACTACTACCGCCACACCGGCTACCCGGGTGGCTTGCGCTCCATGAGTTTCGAGCAGATGATCGCTCATGCGCCGGAGCGCGTCATCGAGTCTGCCGTCAAGGGCATGCTGCCGAAGGGCCCCCTGGGTCGCGCCATGTATTCCAAGCTGAAGGTCTACGCCGGTGCCGAGCACCCGCATGCCGCCCAGCAGCCGCAAGAACTGAACATCTGAGGGGGTCATCGCCATGACACAGCAGTATTACGGTACCGGGCGCCGCAAGACTTCCACCGCCCGCGTCTTTCTCAAGCCGGGCACCGGCAAGATCACCGTCAATAGCCGTGAGTTGGATCAGTACTTCGGTCGCGTGACCGGCCGCATGGTCGTTCGCCAACCGCTGGAACTGACCGAGACCCTCGGCCAGTTCGACGTCTACGTCACCGTCCAGGGCGGCGGCGGTAGCGCCCAGGCCGGCGCCATCCGCCACGGCATCACCCGGGCGTTGATGGAGTACAACGAGGAATTCCGCAAGCCGCTGCGCGCGGCGGGCTACGTCACTCGCGATGCCCGCGAGGTCGAGCGCAAGAAGGTGGGTCTGCGCAAGGCGCGTCGTCGTCCGCAGTTCTCCAAGCGCTGATACAGCCATTGCTGCGACAAAAAAGCCCAGGCGGTTGCCTGGGCTTTTTCTTTTTCAGACAATGGGTTGCAAGATGAATGCCACCTTCGTCAGGCCTCGTTCGCCTTGTGCATGACGGCACGATTCCTTACTATGTGGCGGATTTGATATCCGTGGTCGCGGGAAGTCATTCCCGTGATGGATCACCGGGTAAGCTGATGGGAGAAACCATAACATGGCAGATAACGGCGTGAACAAAGGGCGGCGCCGTCTCCTCTTGGGTGCGACTACCGTGGTGGGTGCGGTGGGCGCCGTAGGAGTGGCGGTTCCCTTTGTGGCTTCCTGGCAGCCGAGTGCCAGGGCAAGGGCAGCGGGTGCACCCGTTCAGGCGGACGTCTCCAAACTCGATGAAGGGCAGCGCATGATCGTCGAGTGGCGCGGGCGGCCGGTCTGGATCGTCAAGCGTACACCCGACATGATCGAGCGTACGGAGAACCTCGATACGTCACGGTTGGCCGACCCGGAGTCCAGCGAGCCGCAGCAGCCCGACTACGCGACCGGGCCGCTGCGCTCGATTCGCCCCGAAATCTCGGTGCTGATCGGTATCTGCACGCACCTCGGCTGTTCGCCGCTGTTCCGTCCCGAGCCCGATGACGTCGACATGGAGGCGTGGCCGGGCGGCTACTTCTGTCCCTGCCATGGCTCCTTCTTCGACCTGTCGGGGCGCGTTTTCCGTAACGTGCCGGCGCCGCTGAACCTGGAGATCCCGCCGTATCGCTTCGAAAGCGACGATGTGATCATCGTTGGCGAAGACGAGGAGACTGCCTGATGGGTAATCCGAACAAAGTCAAGGCGGAAAGCGGCTTCATGCGCTGGGTCGACGACCGCTTCCCCGCCACGCAGATGTGGCAGGACCATCTGTCGAAATACTATGCCCCGAAGAACTTCAACTTCTGGTATTTCTTCGGTTCGCTGGCGATGCTGGTGCTCGTCAATCAGATCCTCACCGGTATCTGGCTGACCATGAGCTACAACCCCTCTGCCGAGGGGGCCTTCCGTTCGGTCGAGTACATCATGCGCGACGTCGAATGGGGCTGGTTGCTTCGCTACCTGCATTCCACCGGTGCCTCGGCGTTTTTCGTCGTCGTCTATCTGCACATGTTCCGTGGCCTGCTCTACGGCTCCTACAAGGCGCCGCGCGAACTGGTCTGGATCTTCGGCATGGCCATCTATCTGGCGCTCATGGCCGAGGCCTTCATGGGCTATCTGCTGCCCTGGGGCCAGATGTCCTACTGGGGTGCCCAGGTCATCATTTCGCTGTTCTCGGCGATCCCGGCCATCGGCCCGGATCTGGCACAGTGGATTCGCGGTGACTTCCTGATTTCCGGGATCACCCTGAACCGTTTCTTCGCCCTGCACGTGGTGGCGCTGCCCATCGTGATCCTCGCGCTGGTGGTGCTGCACATCATCGCCCTGCACGAGGTCGGTTCCAACAATCCCGATGGCATCGACATCAAGGCCAAGAAGGATGAGTCTGGCAAGCCGCTCGACGGGATCCCCTTCCATCCGTACTACACGGTGAAGGACATCTTCGGGGTGGCGGTGTTCCTGTTCGTCTTCATGGCAGTGGTCTTCTACTTCCCGGAGGGGGGGGGCTACTTCCTCGAGCCGCCCAACTTCCAACCGGCCAACCCGCTGGTAACGCCCGACCATATCGCTCCGGTGTGGTACTTCACGCCCTTCTACGCCATCCTGCGCGCGATCACCTTCAACCTGTTCGGCCTGGATGCCAAGTTCCTGGGCGTCATGTTCATGGGAGCCGCCATCGCCGTGCTCTTCGTGCTGCCCTGGCTGGACCGCAGCCCGGTGCGCTCCATGCGCTACAAGGGGTGGATGTCCAAGACGATGCTGGCCACCTTCGCCGTCAGCTTCGTGATCCTGGGGATCCTTGGCGCGCTGCCGCCGACGCCGCTGCGTACCGTCGTCTCCCAGCTGTGCACGGCACTGTATTTCGCCTTCTTCCTGCTGATGCCGCTGTACACTCGGCTGGAGAAGACCAAACCCGTTCCGGAGAGGGTGACTGGCTAATGAAAAAGCAACTGTTTGCACTGCTCTTCGCGCTGGTGCCTCTCTCGGCGTTGGGGGCCGGCGCGGCAGACGTGCCCTATTCGATGACGCCGGACCTCGACGACAAGGCGTCTCTGCAGCGGGGCATGCAGCTCTACACCAACTACTGCATGGGCTGCCACTCCCTGGAGCATCAGCGCTTCGCTCGGGCCGCCGAGGATCTGGGCATGCCTCAGGATCTGGTCGAGGAAAACCTGATCTTCGCTTCGGATCTGGCGTACAACGATCTGATGCACAATGCCATGGTCAAGGAAGACGCGGAGAACTGGTTCGGCGCCGCAGCCCCGGATCTGACTCTGGAATCGCGTGTGCGCGGTACCGACTGGATCTACTCCTACCTGCTCACCTTCTACCGCGATCCCGAGCGTCCCAACGGGGTCAACAATCAGGTGTTCGAGATGGTGTCGATGCCGAACGTGCTCGAGCCGCTGCAGGGCGTTCAGGAGGAGGTCTGTGCCGAGACCGACAAGCCGGTCGAGGGCGAAGAGCCTGATCCGCTGACCGGTAAGTACCAGTCCTGCCATACTCTGCAGGTGACCGAGCCGGGTACCATGGAGCCCGACGAGTTCGAGGAGGCGGTCTACGATCTGACCAACTTCCTGGCCTACGTCGGCGAGCCGTCGAAGCTGCAGGCCCAGACTCTGGGGCCGAAGGTGCTGATCTTCATCTTCATCTTCGGCGTGCTGGCGTATCTGCTGAAACGCGAATACTGGCGCGACGTGCACTGATCTCCCGTCAGTGCCGATGCAGGGGGCGTATGGCATAGGCCGTGCGCCCCCTGTGCGTTGTCTCGAAGTCGACGTTGAGTGTAACGTCGGCGTCCCTGACAGGTGGCTCGCGTGTTATCATTCGAGTTCGATTTGATGCGAGGAATGTTTCATGGGTGTAGTGGCCAAGCGGTCATCGATGACCTTCTACTCCGGTAGCGATGATCACTTCAGTCATCGTGTGCGCATCGTGCTGGCCGAGAAAGGCGTTGCGGTGGACATCGTGGAGGTCAACGGCGATCGGCGTCCCGAGGAGCTCGCCGACCTCAACCCCTACAATAGCGTGCCCACGCTGCTGGACAGGGATCTGGTTCTCTATGAATCCAAGGTGATGATGGAGTACCTCGATGAGCGCTTTCCGCATCCGCCATTGCTGCCGGTCTATCCGGTGGCTCGTGCTCAGAGTCGATTGTGGATGCATCGCATCGAGCGCGAATGGTGTCCACTGGTCGAGCAAATCGAACAAGGCGGGAAGAAGGACGTCGAGAAGTCGCGCAAGGAACTGCGCGAGAGTCTGGTTGGCATTTCGCCCATTTTCGAGGATGTGCCCTATTTCATGAGCGAGGAGTTCTCGTTGGTGGACTGTTGCATTGCTCCGATTCTGTGGCGCTTGCCGGAACTGGGCATCGAGCTGCCCGAAAAGCAGGTCAAGCCGCTGATCAGCTACATGGAAAGACTGTTCGAGCGCGATGCCTTCATTGCTTCGCTCAGCGAGCGCGAGCGCGAAATCCGCGCTTGAACGGAAGCTGGCGTCAATCAACCGGAGGAGGGCCAACCGATGCTGTCGAGCCGTCCCTATCTGACCAGGGGCCTCTACGAGTGGCTGCTGGACAATGAACAAACGCCCTATGTGGTGGTGGATGCCGAGCAGCCGGGCGTCAAGGTGCCCCGTCAGTTCGTGCAGAATGGCCAGATCGTGCTGAACGTGGGTCCAACCGCGGTTCGGGATCTCGCCATCGACAATGCCTGTCTCTCCTTCCACGCCAGCTTTGGAGGGCAGGCCATGCAGGTCGTGGTGCCGATGAGTGCCCTGGTGGCGATCTACGCCCGTGAGACGGGTGTTGGCATGGTCTTCGGTCACGAGCCGGTCATGCCTCAACCCGAGGCCGGGTCCGCCGAGGAGGCGTCTTCCCCCGAAGCGCAGCAGCCTGGTGAAAACGAAGGGGAGCATGACACGCAGTACAGTCGCGATGACGACGATGAGTCGCCGTCACCTTCTCGCGGTCGACCTTCGCTGAGGGTCGTCAAGTAGCACGATCCCCGTGCGGGGAAGAGGACGCCGCAACGGCAGGCCGAACGGGCCTGCCGTTGTCGTTTATGGACGCTCAGTCCAGGTAGTCGAAGACCTTGACGATGCGTTGCACGCCGCCAATGCCCGAGACGGCATCGACGATGCGGTCGGCCTCGGCGCGGGTGACGATCCCCATGATATAGACGCTGGCGTTCTCGGTAATGAAGCGCAGGCGGCTGGTATCGATGGTCTCGTCGGCTGCCAGGGACGTACGGATGCGGGTATTGAGCCAGGTATCTGCCAGACGCTGACTGGCGGGAAGGTTGCCGGCAATGGCCAGCTCATTGTGCACGGCGCGCACGTTTCGCACGTCGCTGGCGATGTCGCTGGCCATTTGCTTGAGCTCTTCGCTGGGCACCTGGCCGGTGAGCAGCACCACGCGGTTGTAGGCATCGACGTTGATCCGCGCATCGTCCAGGCGCGAGTCGCTGCGACGCAAGTTGTGCGTGACCTTGGTTTCGATGCTCTCGTCTTCGACTTTCGTGCCCAGGGTACGCTCGCCGTAGTTTTCCTCGATGGTGCCGGGGTGGGTGACGCCGGTGATGGCCGTACAGCCGGTCAGGCCGAGCAGGGCGGTCAGGAGCAGGAATGGAATGAGGCGGTATCGGGTCATGGGGCTACTCGCTCGTGCCGAAGAGTTGTTCGTCGATGAGATCGCACAGGCAGTGGATGACCAGCAGGTGCACCTCCTGGATGCGTGCCGTGGAGGTGGCCGGTACACGAATCTCGCAGTCGTCCTGGCCAAGCAGCGATGCCATGTCGCCACCGTCGCGGCCGGTCAGTGCCACCACCGTCATGTCGCGGTCGTGGGCGGCCTGGATGGCTTGAATCACGTTGGCGGAGTTGCCGCTGGTGGAGATGGCCAGCAGGATATCGCCGGGCTGGCCCAGGGCACGTACCTGCTTGGAAAAGACGTCGTTGTAGCTGTAGTCGTTGGCGATGGAGGTGAGCGTGGACGTGTCCGTGGTCAGTGCCAGGGCCGGTAGGCTGGGTCTTTCGCGTTCGAAACGGTTGAGCAGTTCCGAGGAGAAATGCTGACTGTCGCCGGCGCTGCCGCCGTTGCCGCAGGCGAGAACCTTGCCCTCGTTGACCAGGCACTGGACCATCATCTGGCTGGCGACCTCGATGAATGGCGGCAGGACCTCGCTGGCGTAGGTCTTGGTATCGATGCTGGCATTGAAGTGTCCGAGTATTCGCTGCTGGAAGTCCATTCTGTGATCCTGGTCCCGGAACTTAGGTAGCTTCGAAGGCGCCTTGAACCCACTCGAAGTCGAGTTCGGGCGGCGTGCCGGTAACGGCCAGGGCGTCGAAGCGGCAGGGACATGATAGCCGGTTGCGGGTGAGATAAAAACGCGCTGCCCGTATCAGGCGGCGTTGCTTGGCGGCGGTGATCGTTTCCAGCGGGTGCCCATGACGGCTATCGGTCCTGTGACGTACCTCGACGAAGATCAGGGTGTCGCCGTCGCGCATGACCAGATCGAGCTCGCCGCCCTTGGCGTGCTGGTTGCGTGCCACCAGTACGAGCCCACGAGCGGCCAGCCACTCCGCCGCCCGCTGCTCGATCTGCGCGCCCCTTGCTCGGGCGTCGCTACCGTTCGCCATCGCTGCTCTCCGGGGCCTTCAGCGGCTCGTTGCCGAGTGGGGCGTCGTCGAGGCTCATGGCGTCATCGGTCACTCCTTCGTCATCCAGAAAGTCGGTGACCAGTACCGGACGGGGCAAGCCGTTCTCGAAGCGAGCCCATGGCAGGCGGCGGTGAATGCGACCGTCGCTGCCCACGCTCAGCGTGCCGGTGGCGCCGAACAATTCGCTGTCGGGGAGGAGGCGGAACTGGGGTAGACGCAGTGCCAGTTCGTAGGCATCTACGCCCATGGCCAGAAGGCGAAACAGAGACGGGTCGGCATCCTCGCGCAGCTGGCGATAACTGGCCTGAAAGGGCAGGGCTTCCTCGCCGCCGACCGCGGCATCGGGGATCTGCCAGGGAATGTCGATGAAGTTGACGCCATCGAGATCGTGGTCCAGCAGCGGCTGAGGGCGTCCCTCATGGAGGTGCGAGGTGGCGTAGATGGGCAGTTCGGCGGCATCGTAGTAGTCGAGGGTGGGGGGAACCTGTCGGGCGAAGCTGGGCACCGCGAGCAGGAAGAGCATGTCGGGAGTACCACCGTCCAGGGCACGCTGGGTACTGTCGGTGGCCGAGCCGGACGGATCGTAGGAGACCCGGCTGGTGATGGTGCCATCCTGGCGCTGCCAGGCTGCTTCGAAGGCTTCACCCACCCGGCGGCCCCAGCCGTTGTCGGGAATCAGCATGGCAGCCCGGCGATGGCCGTCCTCGCGGGCGCGGCGCGCAACCTGGCGCGCTTCGTCCTCGGCCGAAAGACCGTACTGATAGAGTCGGTCGGCCTGGTTGCGGTCGTTTTCACCATAGTTGAGAGCCAGGGTCGGGATCGGCACCCGATCACGCTCCTCGAGCCGGGTCACCAGTTCCTTGTCGAGCGGGCCGATGGCTACCTGTGCGCCGGCGTCGCGTGCCTCGGCGTACAGGAGTTCGAGGTCGCCCAGACTCGAGTCGAAAAAGCTCATGCGCAGCCCCCCGTTGCGCTCCACGGCATTGAGGTGGTGGGTGCGCAGCCCCTGGCGGATCGCCTCGGCGACACTGGCCAGCGGACCCGACTCGGGTAGAAAGACGGCAACGTGGCGGATTTCCTGGCCACGCAGTTCGCGCAGGGCCAGCAGGTCGCTGGGAACTTCACGGGCGGCAGGGTGGCGAGGGTTGCGATTGCGCCAGGAGTCGACCTGCGAGAACAGGCGCTCGATGTCGCTGCCGGAATCGCGGGTCAGGCGGGCCAGTTCGATCCATCCTTCGGTGAGTCCTCCGGCGTCATCTGCCAGGGCGGCCAGTTGCTGGCCGTCGAGGCGTGACAGCGAGTGCCAGATGTCCTCGTTGAGGGCGGTGGCGTCGGTGTCGCGCTGCACGGCGAGAAAAGCCTGGGCTGCGGCCAGGTGTTCGCCGATCTCGGCCAGGGCGCGCGCTCGGCGCTCCCGCAGGGTATTCGCCGCTTCCCGGTCGATGTCGCGCGCGTCGATGTCCTGAGTGGCGCGGAGCACGGCCGAGGCGTCTTCCGCTTCGCCACCGAGGCGTGACAGCAGCAGTGCCCAGCGCTGGTAGTCGGCATCGTCGAGTGCGGCATCGTCGAGTTCGGATGCGACCTCCAGAGCCTGGGTGCGTTGATCCTGCCGTGCTAGGATGGCGGCCGCTTCGAGGCGGCTGATGGCCGCTTGCTCGCCTTCTTGCTGGCTGGCTTGCTCGAGTAGCGCTTGCGGGTCGTCGGGGAGTCGCTCGGCCGGTCCCGGCTGATACGCGCAACCGCCGAGCAGCAGCGCGAACAGCACGGTGGCCAGCAGGCCGCGAGGCGTCTTGTCCATGATAACGTGTCCCTTGTCGTCGTCGCTTGCCGGGAGCCCTCATGTCGGATTCGAGCTCAGGATCATTGTACGTGGTCGCCACGCCGATTGGGAATCTGGACGACCTGAGTCCGCGGGCGGCGCGCGTCCTGGCCGAGGTGGCTCTGGTCGCGGCCGAGGATACGCGGCACAGCGCCCGCTTGCTGCGCCATCTTGGGCTTCATCGCCCATTGCTGTCGCTGCATGAACACAACGAAACGGCTCGCGTCGCGCAGATCGATGCGCGTCTGGGAGCGGGTGACGACATCGCTCTGATCAGCGATGCCGGCACGCCGCTGATCAGCGACCCTGGCTTCGTGCTGGTTCGGGAGCTGCGGGCGAGGGGGCGACGAGTGGTTCCCATCCCCGGCGCTTGTGCCCTGGTGGCGGCGCTCTCGGCGGCCGGCCTGCCTACCGACCGCTTTCTCTTCGAAGGTTTCCTGCCGGCGCGTGGTTCGGCACGCCGGGCGCGGCTGGAAGCGCTGGCGGAACGCGAAGAAACGCTGGTGCTCTACGAGTCGCCGCACCGCATTCGAGATACTCTGGCTGACATCGGCGCCGTGCTGGGACAGCGGCACCTGGTACTGGCGCGCGAGCTGACCAAGGCCTACGAGACGTTTCTCGAAGGCAGTGCTGAGAGCCTGTCGATTCGCCTGGCGGAAGATCCCGATCAGGCTCGCGGCGAGTTCGTGGTCATGCTGGCCGGCGCAGAGCCGCGTCGGGGGGCGGCGATGCAGATCGACGGGGAAGCGCTGTTGCGGGCCTTGTTGGACGAGGGCATGGGCGTCAAGCAGGCTGCCGGCGTGGCTGCACGGTTGCTGGGCGGGACGAAGAAGGCTTGGTATGCCCGGGCTCAGGTGATCAAGGAGACCCGGCAAAGTCATTGAGAGGGTTCCCGGGCGCTGGTATTCTTGCGCTCGGAGTTGGCCAGACAGTCGCCGCCGTTCCGACCTCGATGGTCGGCCACGGGGGAGGAAAGTCCGGGCTCCACAGGGCAGGGTGCCAGGTAACGCCTGGGCGGCGCGAGCCGACGGAAAGTGCAGCAGAGAGCAGACCGCCTACGTCTCCTGCGGGAGGCCGGCAAGGGTGAAAGGGTGCGGTAAGAGCGCACCGCGCGCCTGGCAACAGTGCGTGGCACGGCAAACCCCACCCGGAGCAAGACCAAATAGGAACCCCAAGGCGTGGCCCGCGTCGGGTTCGGGTAGGTCGCTAGAGCACTGCGGTGACGCAGTGATTAGAGGAATGGCTGTCCACGACAGAACCCGGCTTATCGGCCGACTCCCTCCGTTTTACTGGCCGGCACGGCGGCAGCGACCGTCGCCCGGCTCCCAACACCGAGAAGCGCATGTCGTCATCCGCCCCCGAATCGGCCCTCCGCGGCTTTCGCCATGCCAGCGTCCTGCTCGACGGAGCGGTCGATACCCTGGTTCACGACCCGGAGGGCGTCTATCTGGACGGTACCTTCGGTCGCGGTGGTCACAGCCGGGCCATCCTTGCGCGGCTGGCACCGACGGGGCGGTTGCTGGCCATCGATCGCGACCCTCAGGCCGTGGCCGAGGCCGGGGGTATCGACGATCCGCGCTTCACCATCGAGAAGGGTGAGTTCGCCAGGCTCGACGAGATTGCTGCAGCCCACGGGGTGCAGGGCCGCCTGGCCGGCGTGCTGCTCGATGTGGGCGTCTCCTCGCCTCAACTGGACGACCCCGAGCGCGGCTTCAGTTTCCTGCGCGATGGGCCCCTCGACATGCGCATGGACCCCACGCGCGGAAAGAGTGCCGCCGACTTTCTGGCCGATGCCGACGAAGCCGAACTGGCTCGGGTCTTCAAGGAGTATGGCGAGGAGCGTTTTGCCCGCCGACTGGCGAGAGCCATCGTGGCTCGACGTGTCGAGCGCCCCTTCACCCGTACGGCGGATCTCGCCGAGGTGGTCAAGACGGCCCATCCCGCTTGGGAGAAGGGCAAGCATCCGGCCACACGGGTCTTCCAAGCGTTGCGCATCCACGTCAATGGCGAGCTCGAACAGCTCGATGCGGCGCTGAGCGCCGGCCTGGAAACGCTGGCGCCGGGCGGCCACCTGGTGGTGATCAGCTTCCACTCCCTCGAGGATCGGCGAGTCAAGCGCTTCATTCGCGAACACGTGCGCGGCGACAGCCACTTGCCGCGGGATGTGCCGATCCGCGATGCGCAGCTGGACAGGAGGCTGGTTGCGCTGGGCAAGGCTCAGCGGCCGTCACCGGCAGAGGTCGACGCCAATCCCCGCGCCCGCAGTGCGGTGATGCGCGCGGCTCGCAAGCTGGCCTGAAGGACCATGAGTACAGCGTCGCAGCATTCCGGCATGTCACGCTTCGGCTGGCCCTTGGGGCGGCTCGGGGGCGTGCGCTTGGCACTGGTGGCATTGCTGGCGGTGGCATGCCTGGCTTCGGCCATGGCGTCGATTTCCGCCAGCCACCTGACTCGTGAGCAGTACGCCCGTCTGCAGCAACTAGAGCGCGAGCGCGATCAGCTGCAGACCGAATGGGGGCGACTGCTGCTCGAGGAAAGCACCTGGTCGTCACCGGCACGCATCGAGCGGCTGGCTTCGGAGCGGCTCGACATGCGCCTGCCCGATGTCACCGACGTCGAGGTGATTCGCCCATGAGCGCATCCCCGAGCAATGGCGTCACTCCTCGCCATCGCCCTGCATCGCCTCCCATGGGGCGGGCGCGATATGCCGTGGTGCTGGTGCTGGTCGCGCTCGGCATGCTGCTGCTTGGGGCGCGCATCGTGACGCTCCATGTCCTCGATCAGCCCTTCCTCCAGGGGCAGGGCAATGCGCGGATTCTGCGCACCGAACCGCTGTCCGCCCATCGTGGGATGATCACCGATCGCCATGGCGAGCCACTGGCGATTTCCACGCCGGTGGTGACGCTTTGGGCCAACCCTCAGGAAATCGCCGACGATCGCATCCAACGCCTGATGCTCGCTCAAGCTCTCGGCATGAGCCTGGACGAACTCGATGGACGTCTGGAACGCTATGCCGATCATGAATTCATGTACTTGCGACGTCAGTTGACCCCCGCAGCCGCCCAGCGGGTTCTCGATCTTCGCCTGGCGGGGGTCTATGCCCAGCATGAGTACAAACGCTACTACCCGGCAGGAGAGGTGACGGCACAGCTGGTGGGCGTCACCAACGTCGACGATCGCGGTCAGGAAGGGCTCGAGCTCGCCTATCAGCCCCACTTGGCCGGCACCCCTGGGAAGCGGCGCGTGGTCAAGGATCGCCGTGGCCAGCTGGTGCGCGACCTCGAAGTGCTGCGCGAAGCCGAACCCGGCGGCGAGCTGACGCTGTCCATCGACCAACGGCTGCAATACGTGGCCTATCGCGAGCTCAAGAAGGCGGTCGCGGAGCACGAGGCCGATGGCGGCATCGTGGTGATGCTTGATGCGCGCACCGGTGAAGTGCTGGCCATGGCCAATCAGCCATCCTACAACCCCAACAACCGGGCGGGACTCGATCCGCAAGGATTGCGCAACCAGGCGATCGTCGACGTGTTCGAGCCGGGCTCGGTGGTCAAGCCGCTGGCCATGGCAGCCATCCTCGAGAGCGGCGAGTACTCCCTCGACACCGTCATCGACACGTCTCCAGGATGGATGCGCATCGATCAGTTCACCATTCGCGACATTCGCAACTATGGCGAATTGGACCTGGCCGGCATTCTCGAGAAATCTTCCAACATCGGGATGTCCAAGCTCGTGCTTGGCCTCGACGAGCCCCGGGTGCCCGAACTCTATTGCCGCCTGGGCTTCGGCCAGAGCCCCGAAACGGGCTTTCCCGGAGAAGCGGTGGGGAGTCTGCCGGCGCCGGTGCGCTGGTCGAGTAGCCAGTGGGCGGCGCTCTCCTACGGATATGGCTTGTCGGTCTCGGCGCTGCAGCTGGCCAGCGCCTACACCGCACTGGCCAACGACGGGGTACGAATGCCTCCGTCGCTGCTCAAGCGCGCTCAACCGGCGAGCGGCGTCGAGGCCATCGAGCCGGCGGTGGCCCACGAGCTGTTGCGCATCATGGAGGCTTCCGTGCAGCCCGGCACCGGTGGTCGAAGGGCCGCCGTGCCGGGCTATCGGGTGGCCGGCAAGACGGGGACGGTGCGCAAATCCTCGGCGCGCGGTTATGAAAAGGATGCCTATCGCAGCCTGTTCGCGGGCATTGCCCCGGTTTCCGATCCGCGCATCGTCACCGTGGTGATGATCGATCGGCCACGCGGCGACGACTATTTCGGGGGGGCCGTGGCGGCCCCGGTCTTCTCGCGCGTGGCCGGTAGCGCCTTGCGCCTGCTCGATGTGCCGCCCGACCAGCGTGAGCGTCAATGACCACCGTACCGGAGAACTGCCCATGCACGTGACAGCAGCCCGTTTCCAGTCGGCACTGCGCCGCTGTTGGCCCGACCTGCCAGCCGATGACGCTCCCTTGCCGGCAAGGGTACGCCTGGTCGAGGACAGTCGCCGGGTCGAGCCGGGCGATGTCTTCGTGGCGGTTCCCGGTGAGGCAGTCGATGGCCGGGATTTCGTCGAGGCGGCCCTGTCGGCCGGTGCCGAACGGGTGCTTTATCATCTGGGCCGGGACGAAAGACTGCCCGAGGCGCTGGCCGATTGGCGCGTGGTGCCATTGCCCTTTCTGCGTCAACGGCTGGGCGAACTGGGACAAGCGCTCTATGCCGTGCCCGATTCGCTCGAGCTGATCGGCGTCACCGGTACCAATGGCAAGAGCTCGGTGACTCACTTCATTGCCGAACTGAGCCGGCAGCTGGGCTGCGAGGCCGGGGTGGTGGGTACCCTGGGCCACGGACGGCCGGGCGCCTTGGCCGAAGGGCGGCTGACGACCCCCGGGCCGCTGATGCTGCAGGCGGCACTGGGCGAAATGGCCGCTGACGGCATGACGAGGGTGGCCATGGAGGCTTCCTCGCATGCCCTGGAACAGGGGCGCCTGGATGGCTGCCGGGTCACGGCGGCGATATTCACCAACCTGAGCCGCGACCACCTCGACTACCATGGCAGCATGGCCGCTTACGCTGCGGCCAAGGCTCGCCTGTTTCGCCGGCCGGAGCTCGTCCTGGCCGTGGTCAATGCCGACGACCGGCTGGCGCGGCTGATGCTTGCCGGCGTGGCCGATGGCGTTCGGGTACTGGCCGTCGGCAGCGACCCGGCGGCCACGCTGCGCGTGCTCGACTGGCAGGCATCGCCCGAGGGGCAGCTGGCACTGGTCGCAACGCCGGAAGGTGAGTTCCCCCTCGAGCTTCCGCTGTTGGGTCGCTTCACTCTCGACAACCTGCTGCTGGCCATGGCCACGCTGTACGGTCTGGGTGCATCGCTGGAAGCGCTGTTCGCGGCGGCGGCACGCATTTCGCCGGTGCCGGGCCGTCTGCAGCCGCTCACCCGGCCCGGATGCCCCAGCGTGATCGTCGACTACGCGCACACGCCGGATGCGCTGGAGAATGCCTTGGCAGCGCTGCGCGCGCACTTGCCGGGACCGGGGCGACTGTGGTGTCTGTTCGGCTGCGGCGGAGAACGCGACGCCGGCAAGCGGCCGCTGATGGCTGCCGCTGCCGAGCGCCATGCCGACCGTCTGGTCGTCACCGATGACAATCCCCGCGGTGAGAATCCGGCAGCGATTCGCGAACAGATCATGGCCGGCCTTTCGTCGGCGGCGAGCCCGCGGGCCTGGAATCGGGCAGGACGAGCGCAGGCCATTGCATGGACGCTGGCCGAGGCCGCGCCCGACGACGTGGTGCTGGTGGCCGGCAAGGGGCACGAAACCTATCAGGAGATCGACGGCGTGCGTCATCCGTTCAGTGATGTGGAAACGGTGAGGCTGGCGCTGGATGAGCGGGAGGCCAAGGCATGAGCCGTTGCGGTCTCGGTACTCTGGAAGCGGTGGCCACTGAACTGGGTGTGTCGCCACCCGATGAGGACCGCCGCCTTGCCGACATCGTCACCGATAGCCGCCAGCCCGTTCCCGGCGCGCTCTTCGTGGCCCTGCGCGGCGAGCGTTTCGATGGTCACGACTTCATTGCCCAGGCCCGTGAGGCGGGAGCTGCGGCGGCGCTGGTGGAGCAGGTAGTGGACGATCCGCTGCCGCAGCTTCGGGTGCCGGATACCCGCCTCGCCCTCGGGTTGCTGGGGCGTGCTCGGCGTCGCGTGTGGGGAGGGCACCTGGTGGCCGTGACCGGTAACAGCGGCAAGACCAGTGTCAAGGAACTGCTCAGGAGCGTGCTGGAGATCGAGGGCAAGACGCTGGCCACCCACGCCAATCTCAACAATGACATCGGTGTGCCGCTGACCCTGCTGGAGCTGATGCCGCATCACCGCCATGCCGTACTGGAGCTGGGTGCGAACCACCTGGGCGAGATTGCCTGGACGACGGCTCTGGCCGAGCCGCAGGCCACGGTGATCACCAACGTCACCGGCGCTCATGTCGGTGAATTCGGCGGCATGGGCCGTATCGCCCAGGCCAAGGCGGAGATCCTCGCCGGCCTGACGAACGATGGCGTGGCGGTGCTCAATCGCGACGACGCCTATTTTCCCCTCTGGTCGCGTCTGGCTGCTCCCCGTGAAGTGCTCGACTTCGGTTTCAGCGAGGCCGCCCGGGTGCATGCCACCGAGCTGGTCTGCGATGCTCTGGGGCGTTATGCTTTCACGCTTGTCGTGGATGGTCGCACGGCGGGGCGCGTGCAGCTTGCCCTGCTGGGCCGCCACAGCGTGGCCAATGCCCTGGCGGCGGCCGCGGCGGCGTTGGCGCTCGGCATCTCCGCCGGCCGCGTCGTTGCCGGTCTGGCAGCGGCTCCGCCGCTGCCGGGACGCCTTGCCGTGGTGGACGGCATTCGCGGTACGCACGTGCTGGACGATAGTTACAACGCCAATCCCGGTGCGGTCAAGGCAGCGCTGGATTTGCTGGGCGAATGGCCGGGCCCGCGCTGGTGCCTGTTGGGTGCCATGGGCGAACTGGGCGCTGACGCCGATCGGCTGCATGCCGAGGTCGGACGCTATGCAAGGGAACGGGGAATCGACATGCTCGGTACCTGCGGGGCGCCAGCGCGGCCCGCGTGTGACGCCTTCGGAGAAGGCGGGTACCATTTCAATGACCGAGAGGCGCTGACGCGTCACGTCCTGGACCATCTGCCCCCCGGCGCCAGCGTGCTGGTCAAGGGATCGCGCAGTGCCGGCATGGAAAAGGTCGTGGCCGCCCTGCGCGCCGATGCATGAGGTGAGCGCAACACATGCTGCTTTTTCTGGCCGATTTTCTGGCGCAATTCCAGAGTGCCTTCAATGTCTTCAATTACCTGACCCTGCGCATGATCCTGGGCACGTTGACGGCGCTGCTGCTGTGCCTGTTCTTGGGGCCATGGATGATTCGCCGCCTGGTCGAGCGCCAGATCGGCCAGGCGGTACGCGACGATGGCCCCCAGTCGCATCTTTCCAAGGCCGGCACGCCGACCATGGGCGGCGCCATGATCCTCGTGTCGATGGCGGTCAGCACCCTGCTGTGGGGCGATCTCGCCAACCACTACGTGTGGATCGTGCTGGCGGTGACGCTGGGCTTCGGTGCCATCGGCTGGGTCGATGACTATCGCAAGGTGGTGGAGAAGAACCCGCGCGGTCTGCCGGCCCGCTGGAAGTATTTCTGGCAGTCGCTGATCGGTGGCCTGGCCGCCGTGCTGCTTTACGTCACCGCCGCTTCGCCGGTGGAGACCAGCCTGATCGTGCCCCTGTTCAAGGAGTTCGTGCTGCCGCTCGGCGTCTTCTACGTCGTGCTCACCTACCTGGTGATCGTGGGCAGCTCCAATGCCGTCAATCTGACCGACGGTCTCGATGGCCTGGCCATCATGCCTACCGTGATGGTGGCCATGGGGCTTGCCGTATTCGCCTATGCCAGCGGCAACGCCGTCTTTGCCGACTACCTGCAGATTCCCAACATCCCTGGCGCGGGCGAGTTGGCCGTGTTCTGTGCCACCATTGCCGGCGCCGGCCTGGGCTTTCTGTGGTTCAATACCTATCCGGCCCAGGTCTTCATGGGGGATGTCGGAGCGCTGGCCCTGGGGGCGGCCCTGGGCGTGGTGGCGGTGATCGTGCGTCAGGAGATCGTGCTCTTCGTGATGGGAGGCATTTTCGTCATGGAAACCGTCTCGGTGATCTTGCAGGTGGGCTCCTACAAGCTCACCGGTCGGCGCATCTTCCGCATGGCCCCGCTGCACCACCACTACGAGCTCAAGGGCTGGCCGGAGCCGCGGGTCATCGTGCGCTTCTGGATCATCACCGTGGTGCTGGTGCTGGTCGGCCTGGCCACCCTCAAGGTGCGCTGATGCAGTCCGATGGCTCGAACGAGGCAGGAGGCATGGTCGCGATACCCGAGGGCGTCACCCTGGTGGTGGGCCTGGGAATGTCCGGCCAGGCCATCTGTCGCCACCTGGCGCGCCGCGGCGTGCCCTTCGTGGTCGCCGACACGCGTCGGGAACCGCCGGGGCTGGCGGTGTTTCGTGAGGCCCATCCCGGGGTTGCGGTTCACTGCGGTCCATTGACGTCGCTCGACCTTTCCCGGGTCGAGGAAGTGGTGCTGAGCCCCGGAGTCGACCCGGCGACGCCAGGACTCGAGAGGCTGGCCACGCAGCGGCGCCCGGCCACCGGAGAGACGCGCCTGGTGGGCGAGATCGCGCTTTTCGCGCGTGCCTGCACGGCGCCGGTTGCCGCCATCACCGGTTCCAATGCCAAGTCCACCGTCACCACTCTGCTCGGCGAGATGGCACGAGAGGCAGGCGTGCGCGTGGCGGTGGGAGGCAACCTGGGTACGCCGGCGCTCGATCTATTGGCCGATCAGCCCGATGCGGAGCTCTACGTACTCGAGCTTTCCAGCTTCCAGCTCGAAACGACGCCCTGGCTGGGTGCCGAAACGGTGGCCTTCCTCAACCTTTCCGAGGACCACCTCGATCGCCATGGCGACATGCTCGGCTACCGTGACGCCAAGCGCGCCATCTTTCGCGGTGCACGTCACGCCGTGGTCAACGCCGAGGATCCGCTCACCTGGCCCGAGACGTCGTTGCCCGCCATGGATCGCTTCACCTCCGTCACCCCGGGTCCGGGGGAGTGGGGCATCGCTCGGCGCGACGGCGAAGACTGGCTGATGCATGACGAAGTGCCGTTGATGCCTGCGCGGGCGCTGCGCCTGGCGGGGCGGCACAATCAGGCCAATGCCTTGGCGGCACTCGCCATGGGCACGCGGCTGGGGCTGCCGCTCGGCGTCATGACCGCAGTGCTCGAGCGGTTTCCTGGCCTGCCGCACCGCGGCGAGACGGTGGCGATGTGCGATGGCGTGCGCTGGATCAACGACTCCAAGGGTACCAACGTGGGGGCCACGCTGGCGGCCATCGCCGGGCTGGGGCCGACGTTGGAGGGGCGCCTGATACTGCTCGCCGGCGGGATCGGCAAGGGTGCCGATTTTGCGCCGCTTGGCGAGCCGCTGGCGCGTTACGGGCGCGAGGCGATTCTTTTCGGTGCCGACGCCGAACGTCTGGAGGAGGCTCTCCATGAACGAGTGACGGTGACCCGCGTCGCCGACCTCGCAGCTGCCATGGAGAGGGCGCGAGACATCGCCGAGCCTGGCGACTGCGTGCTGCTATCGCCGGCCTGCGCCAGCCAGGATCAGTTCGCCGATTACCAGGCCCGCGGCGAAGCCTTCCGCGACTGGCTCGAACGGCAACGGCGGGAGATGACGCATGGCGGCTGAGCGCAGTCATTCCAAGGGGCGAGGCGGTCGACGCTGGCGCTGGCTGCGCGAGCGGCTCTCGACACGGAACCAGCCCTGCGATGGCTGGTTGTTGCTGGCGGTATTGGCACTGATGTCGATTGGCTGGGTGATGGTCACTTCGGCTTCCACCGAAGTGGCCGCAGGACTTACCGGCAACCCTTATCACATCAGTCAACGGCATGCTGCCTTCCTGGTGGTAGCGCTGGTCGTTGCCGCCCTGATCCTGCGCGTGCCGCTGGCCTGGTGGCGTGCCAACGGTCCGCTTCTGCTGCTGGTCGGCGTCGTTCTGCTGCTGGCGGTACTCGTCGTGGGTCGTGAGGTGAACGGCAGTCGACGTTGGATATCGATTCCTGGCTTTCCCCTGAACCTGCAGGCCTCGGAGGTCGCCAAGCTGTGCCTGATCGTCTATCTGGCCGGTTACCTGGAGCGCTTCCTGCCCGACGTGCGTCGCCAGTGGGGAGCCTTTCTGCGTCCGCTGCTGGTGGTCGGCGTTTTCGGCGTATTGCTGATCCTCGAGCCCGACTATGGGGCAGTGGTGGTGATCACCGGTTGCTCGATGGGCATGCTGCTGATGGCCGGCGCGCCTTGGGGCCGATTCATCCTCATCCTTGGCGGGGCTGGCCTGCTGGGATTCTATGCCGCCATTGCCGAGCCCTATCGACTGGCCCGCTTGACCAGCTTCGTTGACCCCTGGGCGGACCAGTTCGCCAGCGGCTATCAGTTGACCCAGGCGTTGATCGCCTTCGGCCGAGGTCACTGGCTGGGTACCGGGCTTGGCAACAGCGTACAGAAACTCTACTACCTGCCCGAAGCGCACACCGATTTCGTGTTTGCCGTGCTGGCCGAGGAGCTCGGGTTGATCGGCGCCATCGCCGTGCTCGGGCTCTTTGCATTGCTCATCGTGCGCGCCCTGGCGGTGGGACGGCGTGCGGAATTGGCCGGTCTGGCCTTTGCCGCCTACATGAGCTATGGCATTGCCTTCGTGATCGCCGCGCAGGCGTTCATCAACATTGCGGTGAGCACGGGCATGTTGCCCACCAAGGGGTTGACCTTGCCTCTACTGAGCTATGGCGGCTCCAGCCTGCTGGTGAGCGCGGCGATGATGGCGATGTTGCTGCGGGCTGACATCGAAACGCGTGTCGCCGTCAAACGGTCGCGACCCACGGCCCCTCGTCACCCGCCCGCTCGCAACCCAGGAGTCCGTTCATGACCGCTTCGTCATCTCAGCGCATTCTGATCATGGCCGGTGGCACCGGCGGTCATGTGGTCCCGGCGCTGTCGCTGGCCCATGGGTTGGCCGAGCGCGGCATCGAGGTACACTGGCTGGGCAGCCCTCGCGGCCTCGAGAACCGTCTGGTGCCCGAGGCGAAGATACCGCTGCATCGCATTGCGGTGAGCGGACTGCGCGGCAACGGCCTGACGGGGTGGCTGCTGGCTCCCTTCAACCTCACGCGGGCGGTCTGGCAGGCGGTCAGCATCATTCGTCGACTCGATCCGGCACTGGTGGTGGGGCTGGGGGGCTTTGCCAGCGGCCCCGGTGGTCTGGCCGCCTGGCTGCTACGTCGTCCTCTGGTGATCCATGAACAGAATGCCGTGGCCGGCCTCACCAACCGCGTGCTGGCACGGCTGGCACGACGCGTGTACGTCGCTTTCCCCCAGGCGTTCGGCGGGCGCGGCGAGGTGATCGGCAACCCAGTGCGCACGGAGATCGCTGCGCTGGGAGAGTCGCCGAGGGCTGCGGACGCCATGGCTGGGCGACGCCTGCGGCTGCTGGTGGTGGGCGGCTCGCTGGGAGCGCTGGCGCTCAATCAGCGTGTACCGGAGGCATTGGCCCGCCTGCCCGTGGCCGAGCGACCCGAGGTTCGCCACCAGGCCGGGCGGGACAAGGAGGCGGCGACGAGCGAGCACTATCGTGCGCAGGGCGTCGAGGCGAAAGTCACCGCTTTCATCGACGACATGGCGGCGGCCTACGACTGGGCGGACCTGGTGGTGTGCCGCGCCGGCGCGCTGACCGTGGCGGAGCTCGCCGCTGCCGCCAAGCCGGCGCTGTTCGTGCCTTTCCCCCATGCCGTCGACGATCACCAGACGGCCAACGCGCAGGCGCTGGTTCAAGCCGGCGGCGCGGCGCTGATGGCGCAATCCGATATGACGGCAGCGGCGCTGGCAGAGCGCCTGGCGACGCTGCTCGACCCCGACACTCTCGCCACCATGGCCGTGCACGCGCGCGGCGGCGCCCACCTCGATGCGGTGGAGCGCCTGGTGGCCGGCTGCATGGAGACTGGTCTTGAGCGATAGTACTCCGGGACCGATTCCCGAACGGAGCATGCCGCCCCATCGCGGGCGTGGCATGGGCATGCGTCGCATCCGGCGCATTCATTTCGTGGGCATTGGCGGCGCCGGCATGTGCGGCATCGCCGAAGTGCTCGCCAACGAGGGCTATCGCGTCAGCGGCAGCGACATCAAGGCCTCGCCCGTGGTGGCGCGACTCACCGGACTGGGCATTCCGGTGGCCATCGGTCATGCCGCCGAGAACGTAGTGGATGCCGATGTGGTGGTGGTCTCGACGGCGGTGGACGATACCAACCCCGAGATTCGCTGGGCCCACGATCACCGCGTGCCGGTGGTTCGGCGAGCCGAGATGCTCGCCGAGCTGATGCGCTTCCGCCACGGCATCGCCGTGGCCGGCACGCACGGCAAGACGACCACCACCAGCCTTACCGCCACCCTGCTTGGCGAGGGCGGTCTCGACCCGACCTTCGTGATCGGCGGCAAGCTGACCAGCGCCGGTGCCAATGCGCGCCTGGGCGAGGGCGACTACCTGGTGGCGGAGGCCGACGAATCGGATGCCTCTTTTCTGCACCTGCAACCCATGGTGGCGGTGGTCACCAACATCGATGCCGACCACATGAGCACCTACGGCGGCGACTTCGAACGCCTGAAAGGCACCTTCATCGAGTTCCTGCACAACCTGCCGTTCTATGGCCTGGCGATCCTGTGCATCGACGATGATCAAGTGCGCGGCCTTCGCGAGCGGCTGCATCGGCAGTTCGTTACCTACGGCTTCAGCGAAGATGCCGACTACCGTATCAGCGATTTCGTCCAGCAGGGCGGCGAGATCCGCTTCACCGCCGAGCGCCCCGACGACCTGGCGCCGTTGCCGGTGCGCCTGTCCATGCCGGGGCGGCACAATGCCCTCAACGCGCTGGCGGCGATCGCCATTGCCAGCGATGCCGGTGTCGACGATGAGGCCATCCAGCGTGGCTTGGCGGGCTTTGCCGGAGTGGGAAGGCGCTTTCAGGTGCACGGCCACTTCGCGCCACCGACCGGCGAGGGCGAGGTGATGCTGGTCGACGACTATGGCCACCATCCGCGCGAGGTGGCCATGGTCATCCGTGCTGTGCGTGCCGGCTGGCCCCAGCGGCGCCTGGTGATGCTCTATCAGCCACATCGCTTCACGCGAACGCGCGATTTGTACGAGGATTTCGTTCAGGTGCTCTCCGAGGTCGACACCCTGTTGCTGTTGGACGTCTACAGTGCTGGCGAGGCGCCGATTCCCGGTGCGGACGCGCGAGCATTGGCCGGGTCGATCCGACAGCGTGGAGGGGTCGATCCGCTCTTCGTGCAGGACACGTCGGAGTTGCCGGCATTGCTGGCGCGGGTGTTGCGGGATGGCGATATCCTGATCACTCAGGGCGCCGGTGACGTGGGGGGCATCTCTCAATGGCTGGCGGAAAGCCGCCTACAGTTCGGTGAGGTGACGCCATGACAGCAATCTATGGACGCGTCGCCGTCCTCTACGGGGGTAGCTCGGCGGAGCGCGAAGTGTCGTTGAAGAGTGGTGGGGCGGTGCTGGCGGCGCTCGAACGTCAGGGCATCGACGCCATCGGTTACGATCCCGCGGAAGGGGGGCTGTCCGGCCTGGAAGCCCTGGCCCCGGATCGAGTCTTCGTCGCCCTGCACGGCCGTGGCGGCGAGGACGGTACCTTGCAGGGCGCTCTGGAACTGTTGGGCATTCCCTACACCGGAAGCGGGGTGCTGGCCTCGGCGCTGGGCATGGACAAGCAGCGCACCAAGTTCGTCTGGCAGGCATTGGGACTGCCCACCCCGGCATCGCGGTTGCTCGAGGCCGACGCCGACTGGGATGGCGTGGTGGCCGAGCTCGGTTTGCCGCTGATCGTCAAGCCGGTGCATGAGGGGTCGACGCTGGGTATCAGCATCGTCGATGGCCGCGATGCGTTGGCCGCCGCCTACCGGGAAGCGGCACGTTTCGATGCGCGGGTGATGGCCGAGCGTTTCATTGTTGGCGAGGAATACACCGTGTCGTTGCTCGGTGACGTCATCCTGCCGGCCATACGCGTCGAAGTGCCCGGTGGCTTCTACGACTACGAGGCCAAGTACGTCTCCAACGATACGCTCTACCATCTGCCCTGTGGGCTGTCGGCGACCGATGAAGCGGCCTTGGGAGCGCTGTGCCGCGACGCCTTCGAGGCCATCGGTGGACAGGGCTGGGGGCGGGTCGATGTGATGCGCGATGCACGGGGCGGCTTCTGGCTGCTGGAGGTCAATACCGTGCCGGGCATGACCGACCATAGCCTGGTGCCCCAAGCGGCGGCCCATGCCGGGCTCGATTTCGATGCGCTGGTCCTGCGCATCCTGGATACCACCCTGGGTTTGCCGGATCGATGAGATTGCGAGGTTCGCTGCTGGGCGTGGTGCTGTTGCTGCTGGTGCTGGGCGCCGGTGGGCGTGCGCTGTGGCTATGGCTCGACCGCCCCATCGAGCGAGTCTCGATCCGCGGCGAGTTGACCCATGTCACCGCCGACTATCTGCGCCGTCAATTGGCACCGCTGGTCGATGACCGAACCTGGCTGTCGATTTCCCTGCCCGAGCTGCGGCGGCAGGCCCGTGAGATCGGCTGGCTCGCCGAGGTGCGGGTGTCGCGAGAGTGGCCCTATGGGCTGGCCTTCGAATTGGTCGAACAGCAGCCGGTGGCGCGATGGAACGACGACCTCCTGCTCAACCCCCAGGGCGAACCGTTCGACCCCGAGCCGGTAGTTCCTGCTGCAGACCTGCCTGACCTAGCCGGACCGAGCGGAAGCAGCGCCGAGGTTTTGGCCTATCATGAACGCCTGAGCGGACGCTTTTCCGAGCTGGGGTTGAGTATCAGCCAACTGCGTCTCGAAGAACGCGGGGCCTGGCGTCTTCAGCTCGATGATCGGATCTGGGTGATGCTGGGCCGTAATGATCGCGATGCCAGACTGGGACGACTCGCCGCTGCTTGGCGGCGGCAGCTGGGAAGCGCGATGTCGCAAATTCGCTACATCGACCTGCGCTATCCCAACGGGGTTGCGGTAGCCTGGCACGGCGAAACGGATAGCGATCGGGCGATGCTTCCTTCACGCGAAAGGGAGTGATTTTTCCCGGATCGCCCCGCCAGACGGCGGGTTCGGGTGTTTCTTTTAGCGAGATTTCCCCGTATCGTGATGGCTCTTTTTAGCATTGGGCTGGTGATTTAACGTCTGTTGTTTCTATAATGGACCTAATGGTCATTTCAGCGATAATGGAAATCCCCTGCGGGTCAAGTTCTAGGAGTGTCCCCGGCACATGGCAGTTACCTCCAACGCATCCAACATGGTAGTCGGGCTGGATATCGGAACATCCAAGGTGGTGGCTATCGTGGGCCAACCGACCGATGATGGCGGTATCGAGATTGCCGGCATCGGCTCCCACCCCTCGCGCGGCATGAAGAAGGGCGTGGTGATCAACATCGAATCGACCGTGCAATCGATCCAGCGTGCCGTTGAAGAAGCCGAACTGATGGCCGGGTGCGATATCCATTCCGTCTATGTCGGCGTGGCGGGCAGCCATATCAGTTCCATGAATTCCGATGGCGTCGTGGCCATCAAGGACCGAGAAGTCACTCCCTCCGACATCGAGCGCGTCATCGACTCGGCGCGCGCCAGGGCCATCTCGGAAGGACAGCGCGTATTGCACGTGCTTCCTCAGGAGTTTTCCATCGATACCCAGGGTGGGATACGCGAGCCGCTGGGCATGTCGGGCGTGCGTCTCGAGGCGCGTGTCCATCTGGTGACTGCGGCGCTCAATGCCGTGCAGAACATCGATAAGTGCGTGCGGCGCTGTGGTCTGGAAGTCGATGCGGTCATCCTGGAGCAGCTCGCTTCGAGCATGTCGGTACTCACCGAAGACGAACGCGAGCTGGGCGTTTGCATGGTGGACATCGGCGGAGGGACCACCGACATTGCCGTCTTCACCGAGGGGGCGATCCGCCATACGGCAGTGATCCCCATTGCCGGCGATCAGGTCACCAACGACATTGCCATGGCGCTGCGCACGCCGACCCAGTACGCCGAAGAGATCAAGGTCAAGTACGCTTGCGCGCTGACTCAGCTCGCTGCCAGCGATGAAATGATCAAAGTGCCGAGCGTCGGCGACCGGCCGGCCCGCGATCTGTCTCGCCAGGCCCTGGCCGAGGTGGTCGAGCCGCGCTACGAGGAACTGTTCACGTTGATCCGCGATGAGCTCCGGCGCAGCGGCTTCGAGGATCTGGTCGCTGCCGGTGTCGTCCTGACCGGTGGCACTTCACGCATGGAAGGGGTGGTGGAGCTGGCGGAGGAGATTTTCCACATGCCCGTCCGCATCGCTTCGCCGCACAACGTGCGTGGGCTGGCCGACGTGGTGCGCAACCCGATTTATTCCACCGGCGTCGGTTTGCTACATTACGCCTTACAGCAAGAGGGTCGGCACGGGGCAGGCCGCCAGGGCAGGGTGGTGACGGCGCAACCCAGGCGTGAAGACGTCTCCCGGCGTGGCACGAAGGAAGGGATTCCGGCGCTGGCAAAGATCAAGGGCTGGTTGAAAGGAAATTTCTGACAGGGCCGCGGCGCGGTCCAGGAGACGGGGCTTATGTTCGAACTGGTAGATAGCGCACCCTCGAGCAGTGCGGTCATCAAGGTAGTCGGCGTGGGCGGTGGCGGTGGCAATGCCGTCAATCACATGGTCGAAAGTTGCATCGAAGGCGTCGAGTTCATCTGCGCCAACACCGATGCCCAGGCGCTCAAGCGCGTGGCGGCCAAGACCGTCCTTCAGCTCGGCAACGACATCACCAAGGGACTTGGCGCTGGCGCCAATCCCGACGTGGGGCGTCAGGCGGCGATGGAGGATCGCGAACGCATCGCCGAACTGATCAGCGGTGCCGACATGGTGTTCATCACCGCCGGCATGGGCGGCGGCACCGGCACGGGCGGCGCCCCGGTGGTGGCTCAAGTGGCCAAGGAGCTGGGGATTCTCACCGTCGCAGTGGTCACGCGACCGTTCCCGTTCGAAGGCCCCAAGCGCATGCGCGTGGCCGAAGAGGGCATGAAGGAGCTCTCCGAGCACGTCGACTCCCTGATCACCATTCCCAACGAGAAGCTGCTATCGGTACTGGGCAAGAACGCCAGTCTGCTCAATGCCTTCAGCGCTGCCAACGACGTGCTGCTCGGTGCCGTCCAGGGCATCGCCGAACTGATCACCAGCCCAGGCATCATCAACGTCGACTTTGCCGACGTGCGTACCGTGATGTCCGAGATGGGCATGGCGATGATGGGAACAGGCGGTGCCACTGGCGAGAATCGTGCCCGGGAGGCGGCCGAGAAGGCCATCCGTAGCCCGCTTCTGGAAGACATCGACCTGCACGGCGCGCGCGGCATCCTGGTCAACATCACTGCCGGCCCGGATCTTTCCATCGGCGAGTTCAATGACGTGGGTGCCACCGTTCAGGAGTTTGCGTCACAGGATGCGACCATCGTGGTCGGCACTTCCATCGACATGGAGATGACCGACGAACTGCGGGTCACCGTCGTGGCGGCGGGCCTCGAGGGGCGTCAGCAAAAGGCGACCGGGCGTGAATCCACCCAGCGCGTCGAGGGGCGCGACTACCGCAAGCCCCAGCCGCAACCCGCGGCGATGCGCCAGCAGGCGACGGCAGCCAAGGCCGAACCTCAGGAGGCTCCCAAGCCGCAGGCCGAAAAGCGCCGCTCGCCACAGGAGCTCGATGACTATCTCGACATCCCGGCCTTCCTGCGGCGACAGGCCGATTGAGGGCGACTATCGTTCGATTAGGCGGGCCAGGCGATGTTTTTTTGTTGAAACGCGCGTTCGGTGTTATAGTGAACGGCGTTTGATAACTTACAACGGCCTGGCTTCTGCCCATGATCAGACAACGCACCCTGCAAAACATCATCCGTGCCACCGGCGTCGGCCTACATTCCGGCAAGAAGGTCTATCTGGCGCTGCGGCCGGCACCGGTCAACACTGGCATCGTCTTCGTGCGCACCGACCTCGAGCCCGAAGTCCAGTTGCCGGCGGACGCGGCCCTGGTGACCGATACCACGCTATGCACGGCGTTGTCCCGTGATGGGGTCAAGGTCGCGACGGTGGAGCACTTGATGTCGGCCCTTGCCGGGCTCGGCATCGACAATGCCTACGTGGACGTCAGTGCGCCGGAAGTGCCGATCATGGATGGCAGCGCAGCTCCCTTCGTGTTCCTGATCCAGTCGGCTGGCATTGCCGAGCAGGCTGCGCCGAAGCAGTTCATCCGCATCAAGCGTGAGGTGGTGGTGCGAGACGAGGACAAGGAGGCCAGGTTCCTGCCCCATCAGGGGTTCAAGGTTTCCTTTACGATCGACTTCGACCATCCCGTGTTCGAAGAGCAGAAGCAGACGGCCGTTGTGGATTTCTCGACCACGTCCTTCGTCAAGGAAGTCGCGCGGGCACGCACTTTCGGCTTCATGCGCGACCTCGAGTATCTGCGGGCCAACAACCTGGCATTGGGTGGCAGCCTGGACAATGCCATCGTGGTCGACGATTACCGTATCGTGAACGAAGGTGGCTTGCGGTACGACGACGAATTCGTCAAGCACAAGGTGCTCGATGCCATCGGCGATCTGTATCAGCTCGGCTACAGCCTGATCGGGGAATTCCGTGGCATCAAGTCGGGGCATGCTCTCAACAATCAACTGTGCCGGGCCCTGCTCGATCAGCCCGATGCCTATGAGATCGTGACCTTCGAGAACGAGCGCCAGTTGGCTCCCATCTCTTATGCGGCGCCTGCCATGGCCTGACGCCCTGCCAGCGTGTCTTCAAGCTCCTCTCGACGCCCCGCTTGCGGGGCGTCGGTCGTGTAGTGGCTCAGCGAAACCAGGCTTTCATCGTGTCGGTAATGCTGCGCAGTTCTTCGGGCGAGGTGACATAGGCCGGCATGGTGTACAGCCAGCGGCCGATGGGGCGAAGCCACACGCCCTGGCTGCGCGCCCAGTCGCCCACGCCGGTGAGTTCCTCGGCCGCTCGGGTCTCGATCACGGCGGTGGCGCCGAGCACTCGCACATCGACCACCGCCGGATGCGCGCGCAGGTCCGTGTCTTCCAGCAACTCATGGCTGAGCACGCGATTGAGCGCAGCGATCCTGCCCAGGTAATCCTCCTCCTCGAACACTGCCAGGCTCTCCAGGGCCACCCGGCAGGCTAGCGGGTTGCCCATGAAGGTCGGCCCATGCATGAAGGCGTGATCGGGGCTGTCGCCGATGAAGGCATCGTGCACCCGGTCCGTGGCCAACGTGGCCGCATGGCCGAGATAGCCGCCGGTGAGTCCCTTGGAGAGCACCAGGATGTCGGGGGTGACATCGGCATGGTCGCTGGCGAACATCTTGCCAGTGCGGCCGAAACCCGTGGCCACCTCGTCGAATACCAGCAGCACGTCGAACTCGTCGCAGAGACGTCGCGCTCCCTGCAGATAGTGGGGCGAGGTCATGTTGAGCCCGCCGGCAGCCTGCAGAAGGGGTTCCATCAGCAACGCGGCGATCTCCCCATGGTGTGTCTCCAGCACCTTGCGCAGGGCCGCCAGATCCGCCGCTACGGCCGCCGGCTCGGCATCGAAGGGCGCGCTGGGCGCCGGGGCGAAGCGGTGGCGTGGCAGATAGCCGGCGAAAAGCGCGTGCATGCCCTCTTCGGGATCGCACACCGCCATGCAGCCGGCGGTGTCGCCGTGGTAGGCCTTCATCAATGACAGCAAACGGTGTTTGCCGGATCTGCCGCGCAACTGGTGATACTGCACCGCCATCTTCATGGCGACCTCCATGCCCACGGAACCGCTGTCGGAGTAGAAGACGTGGTTCAGCCCGTCGGGGGTGATCCTCACCAGCTCCCGGGCCAGGCGGTCGGCGGGCTCGTGGCTCAGTCCGCCGAGCATGACGTGGCAGAGCTCGTCGGCTTGCCGCTGTATGGCGTGCACCAGACGCGGATGGCGGTAGCCGTGGATCATGCACCACCAGGAGCAGGTGGCGTCGAGCAGCCATTCGCCGCTGTCGAGTTGGAAGTAAGGCCCCTCGCCACCGACTACCTTGGGCGCCGGCCGCTGGGTCTTCAGGTGGGCATAGGGGTGCCAGATGGGCGAGAGATGCCCCATGGATGAAGAGTGAGGCTCCATGGCAGAGGGATTCCGGGCGGACGAGTTCATCGAAGCCTCCTGGATACTACGGGCAGGAAAGACGGCACGAGGCGGGGAGACAGATACGCGACAACGCCGTGGGCTACGAGAGGACGGCAGTGCGTCAAGGGCATTCGGGGGACGATCGAATGGTGCGGATGGGGAGACTTGAACCCTCGTGCTATCCGCTCAGTTTCTATAGTTGAATCAATGCGTTGTGATTTCATAACGTTGGGCTTGTTGCGTCTGGGGACTGAGTTGGGGACTGGCTACAGGTCGAGCAGCTTCTCGACAGCCTGGTGGATGTCCGGGCCGTCCGCGTGGATCCACTTGCCGTAGCGCTGCTGGATCATCTGGATGCTGCTGTGCCCGACGTGGTCGGCGATCCAGTGGATGGGGACCAGTCCGGTGGAGAGCATCTGGCTGATGAACGTGTGCCGGGCGTTGCCGGGGCCTCGATACCTCACGCCGGCGCGCTCCAGGTGGCCACGCCAGAATTTCTCACGGATCGAGAGATCTCCCGAGAAGGGGCGGCCGTGGTCGTTGAGGAATACCGGCCGAACCTTGCGCTTGCGGGTGGTGCGGTTGTCGCGGTCGCGGATCTCCACAGTGATTGGCGCCAGGTGCCCAGTGATGGCGTGCTGCTCGAGCAGCGCCTCGCGGGCCGGCTTCAGCAGCCGGTGTCGACGGCTCGAGCGCTTCGTTTTTGTCACTTTCCAGCTGCCTTCGACCAGGGCGTGGCGGTAGCGGATCATTCCGGTCTCGAGATCCTCGACGTCCTCCCAGCACAGGGCAATCGCCTCGCTGAGCCGCGGACCATCCCATAACGCAAAGCGCATCAGGTTCATCGGCTGCGGTCGATGTGTTGGCGTGCTGGTGATCTTCTCGATCTCGGCCAGGGTGAACGGGTCGGGATCCTGGGCGTCGGGCAGGCGCACGACGATGCCGGCGGCCGGGTTGTAGGTCGCCTTCACGCTGGCAACGTAGAGCTCCATCACCTGCGAGAAGATGGCCACCACCTCTTTGATGGTCTTGCTGGCCAGGTAGTTGAGCTCGTCGGCGATCCAGTCGCGGATCTCGACGTGTTCGATGGCGTGGATCTGGCGGTGACCCCATTTGGGTTCGAGGTGCTTGCGCGCCTTGTTTCGGTAGCTGCGGATAGACGAGGCGGCGACCTCGCGCTCCTTGCTCTTGAGCCAGGCCTCGAGATAGTGCCCGAAGGTGTTGCGGGCCACGCGCTTGGAGTTGGGAAAGTGACGGGCGTAGTCGAAGGTGCCGGATGAGAGCTCGTAATCGAGTACCTGGGCGAAGGCCTTGGCGCGCTCGCGGTTCTCCGGCGTATCCGGCCCGAACGGCTCGCGGCACTTCTCGCCCTGGTGCTGGAAATAGACGCGGAGCTTGCCGCGGTGAACCTCGAATCCTGCCATGACGCCCTCCTGGAAGAAGCGCGCTTCAGTCTACGGAAAAACACGAGTGAACACGACAGCACACGAAAGGTTGACGGCATTTATACCGTTATCTATGGCCCGAGCGCGCGCCGCCCTGGGCGGGCGGCGATGAATCAGGCGGGTTGGCGTTGGGTTCGGTACCGCCAGCGCCCGAAGCGTTGCTGAATCGCGCGGAACGTGGCGGCGGCTTGCGGGTTGTGGTCCAGCTCGGCTCGACTTTCGATGCCGCAGGCGGAACAGAGCCAGTCGCGGGCGTCCTGCTCGCTGTGGGTGCCGTCGGGCAGGGCGGTTTCCGTCATGCCGAGCTTGTAGCGCTTGCGGCGGTCCAAGTAGATGCGGAACGCCGCATCTTGGCAGAGCATGGCGGCTTGGCGGGCGAGGCGGCCGCCCCTTGGGGCTTCCTGTTCCTGGGGCTGGGTCATGACGACTCACCTCCTGTTGTGACGACGCGGCGCCAAGCGTTCTTAGCGACCTTGGTGACCTGGTTGTAGTCGCCAATCTGGCTGTCATAGGCGGCCACCAGGTTGTCGCCGGCGTCGCGCAACGTCTTTTCTCGCTCCTCGGCTCTGGCTGTTGGCTCGAGCACGCCCATACGTACCAGCAGAGCGGTATCGTGGCGGGTGGCGGTACGCCAGTGGCGGCCGTTGTCATGGTGAGCGCCGCCATGGGGACGCTTAGCGGTGCGCTGCACTTCGAACTGGATGACCGGGCGGCCGAACCGCCCGACGCTGATGCGAACTTGCCCAGTTGGCTCGTCGATGAAGTGCCACGGTGGTGTGTGCATCACTCCGCCTCCCCGAGCCGACGCCAGTAGGAGCGCTGCTTGCCGGTGCGGCCGACCTGGCTGTGGTCCATTGGCGGTACCGCGAGGGCCTGCTCGAGCGTCATGCCCTCGGTCTCCATCAGGTGGCGAATGCGCTTGGGGTCGCGGCCGGCGTCCCGGCAGCGCTGCCAGAAGGTGGGCTGTGTCGCCCCGCCAGTGCGGCGGGGCTTCTGGTCGATCAGGGTGATGTTGCGATCGCGCTGGGTGATCATCATCCGGCTGCCTCCTTTGTAGCTCTCTCTGCCTGCGCGTACTCGGTTGCGATGTCTTCGATGAGCTCGAGAGCGATCTCATCGAACCGCCGATCCAGGCACCTGACCATACGGTCGCGGATTTCGTAGGCGGTGCGCCTGGCGACTGTGGCGGCGAATCGTTGTTCTTCCTCTCGGCTCATCGCCTGGGCGATCTGAACAGCGGCTTCGCCTCTCACCACCAGGCCATGGCCGAAATCGACCGAGGGCTCTTGGCTGGTTTCAGGGATGCGTCCGGCAGCGAAGGCATCGACGGCGGGGCATTCGGGCGCGTGGTGCTGGCCTGGCTGGGAGTTGCAGGCGGTGCAACCCTCCCGGCCCCGGCCGGTGCGGTCGTGCTCGATTGCCTTGGCCCTGTCGGCTGTTCGCCAGTCTGGCCACTTTCGCTGTTCGTTCTTGGTCAGCTTCGCATCAAGTCCGGCGGCGACCTGCTCGGGCGAGTGGCCGGCGCGCCAGGCGCCGTCGAGTGCCAGCAACACGACGTCAATCCATTCCTCGAGATCTTCTGGCGACGCCTCGATTTCGCGCAGCTCCTTGCGAATGTGATCAATGACGCCTTGATGTCGGCTGCCCGGCCCAAACGTCTCGAGCGAAAAGGCCACCTGCCGATGCATGTGCGCTACTAGGTCGCGGCTTGGGACTGCGAGCTGGTCGCACGCGCTCTTCAGCTCGCGGATATACGTCTGCGCCTCGTCCAGCTCTCGCTCCAAGGCGGTGACCGTATCGGCAGGCGCTTCGCGCAGGGCCAGGTTGGCGATCTCGATGGCAGCGCCCAGGTTGGTGACCTGGGACATGCTGCGGATCACCGACCGAAGGTGCCGGTTGTCGGCTGCCAGGGCGCCTCGCTCTGCTTCCGCCTTTTCTCGCATCCAGGCCTGATCGTTCTCGACACACACCGGACAGCCAACGGTCTCTGGCTTGTCGTCTGACGCACGGTGCGTTTCGACCTCGCCGCAGCCGTCGCAGAGCCAGCATCCTTCACGTTCCATTGGGTTCACGGCCATCACGCACTCCTCCCATAGGCCTCGAGAGCTTGTTTCAGGCCCTCCTGGTTTCCGAACTCGGCGATGTTTTTGCGAATGTCGCTCGGCGACATCCACAGGAAGTCGACATCGCCCTCGTCGTAGGTCACTTCGACCCGGGCGGCTTCGGCGCCGCGCCTGGCACGGCGCGGGTTGAACTCCACGAAGCGGAACGCGGGCAGGAAGGGGCCGCTCTCGGCGGCGGTGATGGGTGTGACGTTGTTCATGGCGCTATCTCCTCGATTCCGTCGACCAGCTGCTCAAAAACTCCGGCCATGCGGCAGCTGGGGAAGGTGACTTCTATGGTTTGGTCGCTGACGCGCTTGAGCTGGCTCATGCCGAGCAGGACGTCGCGCCACCGGGCGTTGCGTTGGTAGGCCTGGCGCAGGTGCTCGAGCTCGTCGGCGGCTTCTAGCACCTCGGCCAGGTGATGCTGGTGGCCAAGGCGGCGCAGGCGGTCGAGGTCGGTGCTCATGCCTGTGGCTCCGGATCGATGGGATCTCTCATCCAGTCGATGGCCTGATGAGTGGTCCAGTCCTCGGGAAAAACCGCAAACTTGCCATTCTTGGCTACCGTCCGGTCCATTTGAGCGATTTGCAGTTGCTCCCCTTCCGATACCTGGATGCAGATAGGCTCATCGCGGCTGTCGTGCCATTGGTTGCCGATCTTGACTCTCATGCCTCCGGCTCCTTTTCCTGTTGCGCGAGCGTCTTGGCGGCCTTGCCGATGGCGCCGACGAGGATCTTGCGGCGGGTTCCTTGGCCTTCTTCGCCGCGAATATCGGCGAGAGTGGCGAGCATCTCGGTTTCAGCGCTGACCGGGTCGCTCTCGACCCGACAGGCAAGGACGTTGCGCAGGTCGGCGGCGGGCAGGTTGGCGTACATGTCCGCGCTGCCCGGGCCTTGGGGGCTTCGGGTTTCGTCCTCGGCGATGGCCTTGGCCGCCTTGCGAAGGGTGGTTGCGGCAAGCTGACGACGCTGGGCCTGGCCCTCTTTCCCCTTCAGGCGCTCGAGCAGGCGCAGGGCGGTGTGGGCGGTGCCTATCGGGTTGCTTTGCAGGTCGTATGACAGCGAGGTACGGGCATCGCTGACACTGGTGCTGATCAGTGCGCTGACGGTGTGCATGGATCAGGCCTCCTTCTCGTCGGGGCGGGCGACCTTTCCGCAGAAGGGGCAGTATTTCGCCGCTATTCGAGTGTCGATCTTCTGCTTCTTCATGCCGCCGCCGCTTTTCTTCGGCACTTGCACTTCGCCCTTGTATTCGATGAAGAAGGGCGCCGTGAGCTGGCTTCCGGACAGGGCGAAGCCATATCCCTGAAGTTTCGCGTCGTAGTCCTGGAACCCTTCGGGAAGCGTCTTCTCGACGTGATCGCGGATTGCGGTTTCGATTTCGGCTCTGCATTCGCACTGCATGTCGTTCTCCTGGTTGTCGCGCGGCCGACGCCATTGGCCGCAGGGTTTTCCCGATGAGCGGTTGTCAGTTGCGGCTGGCTTCCTCAGCGAATTCAACGGCGACTGGGAAGTCCTCGAACATCGTCGCGATGCCCTGCTCGGCTTTTTTCAAGTCGGTGTTCTCGAAGCCCCGCTCGGCAGCGTTCCAGCCTTCGTCGCTGTCGCTGAAGCCAATAGCGAATGAGCAGACACCGAGGTTTTTGGGCTTCACGTAGAAGCGAACCTCTGGGCTGCCGTCGTCGTCAGCAGAGTCGAGCTTGACGAGGATTTGGCCGTAGGCCGGTGACTGAAAAATCTTGGCGAACATGGTGGTTCTCCTGGTGGCGGTCAGCGACGGTGCTTGCCTTTCTGCTCGCGAATCCCCTGGCACTCGATGCAGGTGGTGGCCCAGGGCGCGGCCTGGCGGCGGGCGGCGGGGATCGGGTCGCCGCAGTCCTCGCAGTCGGCGGCGGCCATGTCGAAACCGATCCAGCGCGGGCGGTTGGCCAGGGCGCCCTCGAGGCGTTTCTCCATCAGCTCGGTGGCGATGTCGGCGTTGTCGGCCATGCTCAGTCCTCTCCCTTCTCGATGTTCCAGAAGCGCTGCAGCAGGCGGTTGCCGTCGTCCAGGTACTCGTGCAGCTCGCGGTCGCAGTCGGCGGACCACTCGATGACGGCGAACGCGGCGCGCTGGAGGTCTTCGTCGAGCACGCGCAGGCGGGTGAGGTCGAGCGGCCATTCCGCGCCGTTGTAGACGGCGAGCAGGATGCGGCGGCAGTGCTGCGCTTGGTGGGTATGGCGATGCGCCACCTCGGCTAGACGCTGTAGCGCTGGCATGCCGTGCGCGAGCAGTTCGGCCTGGCGGGCGATGTGCTTGGCACGCTCGGCATCGAGGTCGATGTACACCACGTCCTGCTGGCCGGGGATGGGACGGCCGGTGAGGTCGGTAGTCAGCGGTCGGTCGGCCATGGTGGTCTCCTGCTGGCTGCGCTCGTTCAGGCGCTGGGTTAGGTTGGGCATGGTCATGTGGCGCTCCTTGCTTGCTGGGTTTGCTGTGCACGCCGGCTGCTGGGGTGCGGCAGGCGCGCGAGGTCGATGCCGAGCTTGGTGGCGATGTGGTCGAGCCCGGCGTCGGTGAATTCGGTGCGGCCGTAGTGGGTCCAGCCGCAGATGGGGTGCCAATACGTGCCGGTGGCCACCACCACCAGGTTCACGCGGCCGCGGTAGGGGCCGGCGGGCAGGTTGTCGGCGCCGAGCACGCCGGCTTCGCGCAGCCGGCGGGCCAGGGTGTTGCGGCCGAGGTTGAGCAGCGCGGCGGCCTGGTCGAGGGTGTAGGTTCGGCTCATGGCTTGCCTCCTGTTGCTACGGGCTATGCCTTCTCGAACACCCAGCACTTCACGCTGCCGCCGTTGAGGCGGATGCGGCTGTGCACGGTGCGGTTGGAGTCGACGAACTTGCGGGCCTTGCTGCCCTTCAGGTAGCGCTTGAGCTCGCGGATCTCGGGCACGCGCAGGCGGTTCTCGCCGCACACGCGCTCGAACTCCTTGAGGTTGATGGCGATCTGCTGGCTGCCGGCGCCGTAGTGGTTGAGCACCGGCTCGTCGCGCAGGCCTTCGAGGTAGTCGAACGCTTCCCAGAATTCCTGCACGAGCGGGTGATCGGCGTTGATGGCCTGCTGGCGTTCGCGGGCCATTTGCCGCACGTGGCCGGCCGCCATGGTGACGATCTGCTCGGAAAACAGGCCCAGCCCCTCGGGGCCCAGGCAGTCGAGCAGGGCCATCAGCTGGCCGTGGCACTTGGCGATGCGCAGCACCTTCACCTCGGGGTCTTCGGCCAGGCGGTTGGCGTACTCGCGCCCGCGCTTCGTGATCAGCTCGAGCAGCGCGGCCTCGCGGGTGGCGACCTCGAGCGCGAACTGGCTGACGTGCTCGATCTCGGTCTTCTCCAGGGCCTCGGCCAGCTCCTTGGTCTGGGCGTTCTGGCCCTCGCGGGTGAACATCAGGTGGCAGATGCGGGTCTGAATGGCCTCGCCGGCCTGCACCGGGGCGTTCTGGCTGATGACGATGGAGCCGCGGAAGGGCGGCTCGTAGGTGTCGTTGCCGCTGTTTTTCACGCCTCGGGCGCGGATCGAACGGCCGTTGAAGGCGGTCTTGAGCTCGTCCCAGTCGAACTGCTTTTGCTTGGTGCCGCCTTCTTGCTCGCGGTCGGACTCGATCAGCACCACCGGCAGGTTCGAGACCTGGGCGAAGTTGCGCGAGCGCGCCGGCATGGTCGCCTTGGAGGGGTCGAATCCCTCGTAGTCGCGGCGGCCGACCAGCTTCCAGAGGAACTCGATCAGCGTGGATTTGCCCGCGCCGGCCTCGCCGACGATCTCCAGGAACGGGAACGAGCCCATCTCGGCGCGGATCTGCTCGGCGAGCAGGCTGCCCAGCCAGTAGGCGGTGGCCACCACGCCGCGCAGGCCGAAGGCGCCGTAGAGCTGGCGGGTCCAGTCGGTGCGGTAGGCGCGACGGTCGGGGTTGATGTGCAGGGCGACAGACTGGCTCAGGGTCTTCAGCTGACGGCGCGGGCCGAGCTCGAAGTAGTCTTCGCTGTTGATCTTGACCAGTTTGCCGCCGGCGACGGCCAGCTCGCCGAACACGTAGGCGCCGTGCTCTTTCGAGTAGCCGATGAAATCGATGGTCTCGACGGTTTTGATGCCGCCGATCTGGTCCTGCAGCAGGGTATCGAGCTGCTGGCTCGTGCCCGTCCACACCGCGCCGGGGGCCACGCCCAGCAAGCGCTTCTTGAACTCGCTGGCACTGGCCAGCTGCCCGCCGCTGAAGGTGTTCTTCACCGCTGGGCCGCCGGCAGGGAACTCGATTCGGTAGTAGTACCAGCTCTCGTCGGTGACCAGGTTGGCCTGGTAGTAGAGCGCCGTGGGGTAGCAGGTGCAGATGCGCTTGACGCTGCCGGCTTGCTCGAGGGCGGCGTCGCGAATGGCGGGATTGAGGCTCTGCTGATCGCCGCCGTCCTCGCCCTCGGCGCGTACGGCGCGGTCGAAAGCGTCCATGTCGAGCTTCCACCACCACAGCTGACGGCGGAACTCGAACCAGAACTCGCGGCGCTCGGTGCGCTTGTACATGATCAACGCCTTGGCCATGGCCGTGGGCGCGAGCAGCAGGTCGCCGTGGTAGCGGTAGCGCTCCAGGTGCTTCTCGGTGAGCTCGCCGCGCTGGTGGCAGTCGTTCCAGTCGTGGCGGCCGCCGCCGGGGATCTGCGCCGCCTGGCACTCCCAGCCCGCGGCGCGGGCGCGCTCCACGTGCTTGAGGGTGGCGTTTTGGCCGGCGCGGTTGCCGTCAAGCGCCCAGACGAGCGTGGGCCGAGTGGTACCGGCCTGGTGGGCGGCGTCGGCCAGCTGCTCGAGGGCTTTCTCGGGGTAGTTGCCGCAGCTCATTGCCGAGACGGCGGCGATGCCATGGTGGTAGAGCGCGATGGCGTCGAAGATGCCCTCGACGATCCACACCTCGCCGGCCTCGACCAGGTCGGGGGCGGTGAGCGAGGGCGGGCACCACCACTGCCCCTTGTAGCGGCCGACGAAGTTGGCTTTTTGCTTGCCGAAGCGTTCGGGCCGGTCGAGCAGGCGCTCCCAATAGGCGCCGCCGGGTAGCTGAAAGCGCACCGTGGCGGTGCCGCCCACGTCCTGCCGCCAGTAACTTTCCTGGGTGTACCAGCCCTTCAGGCGCTCGAGCTCGAAGCCGCGCCCGTCGCGCAGGTAGCCGTCGGCCACCGGGGTGGGGCTGGTCGGCTTTTCGTGCGGCTTGGGGGCGTAGCGCTCTGACCAGCTTTCGAACAGCTCGGGGAACAGGCTTTTGACGTGGTGCTGGCTGCCGCAGTGGTTCTCGCGCCCGCACTTCAGCATCCACGGCTCGTCGGCCTTGATGAACGCCTCGCGCTTGCCGCAGTCGGGGCAGCGCACCTTTTGCAGGTACGCGCCCTTCTCCTGGGCCTCATAGTCGCGCTCGAAACGCGCGAGGATGTCCTGGCGCAGCGATGAATTCACGCTGTGCCTCCTATTCCGTGGGTGGAAGAGCGGGGCTTAGTACTCGAGAACGACGGGGCGGCGGCGGTCGCGATCGACGACGACGGCACGGTCCTCCTTGCGCGCCTGCTCGAGCAGATGCACCAGGTCGGAGGCGGTGAACATCACCGGGCGCCCGCCCTCAGTACGCAGCACCACCACATGCGATGTGCTGGCATCGAGATCGATGCGGGCGAGCTGGTTGGTGGACTCGAGATCGGCATACGCCTGCATGGCGACCAGCTCGGCAGCTTCCTCGGTCATTTCGTGGTCGATGACCAGGTGATCGATGCAGCGGGACAGGGCGTTCACCCGGTTTTCCCAGCGCGTGCGGAACAGCTGGGCGGCGGCCAGGTTGTGGACGTCTTTCTGCGGGGCGATGGGCGTGACGTTGTTCATGGCGGGTTCCTCTTCAGTTCGCTTCGTTGAGCAGCTGGTTGAGCAGCGAGGGCGCGAGCGGCAGGCGCACCTCGGGGTTGGGGGTGGCGCTGGGCGAGAGGGTCTGCAGCAGCTCGAGGCCGAGCTTTCCGCGAAACCCGCACGTCTCGTTGGTGCAGTAGACGTAGGCCTCGCGGTAGAGCGCGGTCACCCCGCGCGAGGCGCGGATGCGCATGTAGCTGTCGCAGTGCGGGCAGGTCAGCCGCATCTGATGGGGGTGGGGTTTCTCGCTCACGTCTCCCTCCGATCGACTTCGTAAAGCGCTCGACCCCGGCCGGTCAGGCCCTGGGCGCCACGGCGAATGCGCCGGCGCAGCAGCCACTCGGCGGCTTGCTCGCGGGTTTCCAGGCCCTGCTGTTCGCGTACGGCGTCGAGCACCGCCGCGGCCTGCTGATCGAGCTCCATGGGTTGTTCCGGCATGAGCACCTCGAATGCACGGTGGATGTGGGGCTCGGTTCAGCTGGCCTGCTGGGCGACAGTGGCATCGAGGCCAACGAGATCGATGCCGAGCACGTCGCGCGCTTCTTTCATCAGCATTTGGCGCATGACTTCGGCCTTGGGCACGCCCAGGTAGTTGGCCAGCGCGGTGATCACGTCGGCCTCGTACTGGTCGAGGTAGACGGTGGATTTGGTACGAACACGCTTGGGGTCCTGGTACATGGCAAACGTCCTTCTGCAGCGGTCAGGAAGCTCAGTCTTCGGGGGTAGGGGTTGGCTTGGGCGGCCAGTCCTCGACGTCGTCGATCACGCCGTCCTTGATGCCCAGCAGCACGGCGGCACGGTGCGCTTCGCCGCGGGTGCCTTTCTTGCGACCGTTGAGCAAGTCGCTGACGAGGTTGCGGTTGAGGTCGTGCACGCGGCAGAAGTCGGCGATGGTGATGCCGCGCCGATTCATCTCCTTGCGCGCTTCCTCGCGTGAAAGGGCCATTGTGTTAACCTGTGTTCAATCGTGTTGGATAAGGGAATGATGGTATCCAAGTGGATAACTGTCAAGCGTTGGAGATACCCGAGTGAGTAATTTAGGCGAACGTCTAAGGCAAGAGCGCATCCGGTTGGGTATGTCTCAAGAGGAGTTCGGTGCCGTTGGTGGCGTGAAGAAGGTCGCTCAGTCGAACTACGAAACGGGAAAGCGCTTCCCTGACAGCCAGTACATGGAGCGACTGGCGGCTTCAGGGGTGGATATTCAATTCGTTGTGTCCGGTATCCATTCGGGTAACAGTCAGACAGCCGCGCCTCCAGCTGCTTACCGGGTCGATTCCAGCGAACCGGCCGAGACTCATTCCCTAGACCCCGGCCCGGACTATGCCGCTGTGGCGATGTACGACATCGAGGCGGCGGCGGGTGCCGGGCGCAGCTTCGAGGGCGAGCCGGTGCAGTCGGTGCTGTATATCCACCATGGCGAGCTGGAAACCCTGGGCTTGCCGCCCGGGCAGGTGGTGGGCGTGAAGGCGCGGGGCGATTCGATGGAGCCCACCCTGGCCGATGGCGACTGGGTGCTGGTGGACCGGGCCAGCCGCGACGTGCGCCAGGAGGGGGTGTTTTTGCTGCTGGTGAGCGGCGAGCGGCGCATCAAGCGGGTGCAGCGCCTGGCCGGCGGCGCGCTCTACCTGATCAGCGACAACACGCACTACCAGCCCGAGATGATCCCGCCCGAGCGGATGGGCGAGGTGGAGATCCTGGGGCGTTGCGAGGTGCGGTTGGGGCGCATCGCGTAGCCGGCCGTATTGCAATACTGCAACCCTGGCGAAGGGCAAGGCGGCGCAGATCGCCAACGACAACCGCCCCGGTTGGGGCGCTGGTACGTGAGGGGTTATATGGATGCTTTCGATATTGTTCTTCTGGTTTTCATTGCCGCTTCTGCAGCAACGTCAGTCTCTCTCTTTAAACGCCGGTCAAAAGCAAAATCCAGCTTCGGCGATAAGATCAGCAAAACCACTGCTGACACCGATACAAGAACTCCACGCCTTCGCTTTGTTTATGAGGATTCCCAGGGCAACACTTCCACGCGAGAGGTAACAAATTGGGATGATGATGGTATTTATATCGAAGGGTATTGCCATCACGCGAATGACGTGCGCACTTTCCGCCGTGACCGGATAGTCTCTTTTCTCGAAGGTGAAAACCTGTTGAAGCCCCTGGCACCAAAGCTGGATGACGGTGGAAAGGGTGGTGGGGCGATGGAGATACTTTTCACAGGATTCTCAGCTCAAGAACGTGAGGGCCTCGAGGAGGATGCTGCATCATTTGGTTTATTGGTGCGAAAGACTGTCACCAAAAACCTCGATTTCGTGTGCGCTGGACCTAGAGCGGGTCCTGCTAAGTTGGCAAAAGCGCGTGCTCAGGGCTGCACTGTTCTTGATGAGGAGCAGTTCTGGGCACTGGTTGAAGACGGAGTAATGCCGAATTAGGCACCAGAGATCGCCATAGCATAGATAACCGCCCCGGGCGGGGCAGAATACGCAAGGGAGACACAGATGAAGTCACTTATCGCAACAGCTGGCCTGATCGCCGGCATCGCCATGACGACCTCGGCATTGGCTTGTGACCCGAGCGCCGCCGAAGAGCGCTGGGGGAAGGCCGAGGAAGAGGGCATCGTTCTTGGCGCGGGGATGGTCAACGATCTGCCGTCGTTCGCCGTTGATGAGGCCGTTTGGGATCAGCTCGATCTGAATACGCGCACCGCCATGGCCGAGACGTTCGAGTGTGTGATTGCAGGGCCCGAGAGTATTCTCGCCAAGGCTCAGGTGCTCACCAACGGCGGCGAGGTGCTGGCGATCTGGGATGGCATCGACCAGGAGCTGGATATCAAATAGGCGGCACCATGCGAGTGAATTACCTGGGCCCCTGCCTGGTCGTCGATCATCCGGCGGTAGAGGCGATGGAGCGCTGCCGCCGGCCGAGCTGCTACCTGGTGGAGGTGAGCGACGAGGCGGGCGTTGAGGGTCCGATCATCGAGGGCGATGTGCTGGTGGTTGACGAGGCGCAACCGGTGCAGCACGCCGACCTGGTGGTGGTGGAGGTAGAGAGCCAGTTGCGGCTCTACCGCAGCCACCGCATCGGCGGGGCGTTCCGCCTGGTGCCGGCGTGTGGCGGCCAGGGCATGACAGCGAAACCGGCCGAGTGCCGGGGTGTGGTGGTGCATCGGGCCAGGCTGGCGGCGTAGATCGAGCGCCCAGGCGTGCAGGTCGTCCTCATGTCGGGTCATCGCTGGGCGCCTCCAGGTATCGCGCACGGTAGCGCTGCATGGGTTCGGAATCACCCCGCTTGAGTGCCCGGTAGGCGATCTGGTACTCGCGGCGCCGGTCGGCGTCCCTGCCGTCGGCGCGCTTGGCTCCTGGCGGCAACCGGTGGTGATCGCCGGGCCGTCGCTCGGCGGTGATGCGGCGATGGCGCTCATCGTCTACCAGGCGCTTGCGCGAACGGCCCGCCTGGCGTGCTGCCTGCGAGGCGTCTGGCAGGTGGTCGTGTGTGAGCACGCCGGCGTCTATTTGGTCGCGCATCTGTTGCGAGAGCGTCTCGCGCGTGGCAGTGCCGGTGAGCGGGTAGCGCCTGGGTATGCCCCATTTCTCCCGGTAGTCGGCATGCGTCATGCCGTGGGTGCGTGGCAGGTGAGTGGCCAGGCCACGAAACCAGCGCCCGCACTCCAGGCACTGGATTTTTGGGCCGCCAACGTAGGCGTCCAGCTCCTCGAGCGACTGGAACGGCTCTTTTCGCACGTCAGAACCCCAGGCTCTCTATCATCGCCACTCGCTCGGCGTAACTCATCTCGCGCACCCTGGCAGCCAGGTCGCGCAGCTCGCTGGGGTCGCCTGCATTGCTGTCCTCGATCTCGCGGTCGAGGTACTTGATCATCAGCGGCTCGAGCAGAGTGCCGGATAGCGTGCTGCCCAAAAGCTGACGCTCGTCGTCCGTCAGTTCGGGCGGCTGGCTGCATGCCAGCTCGTAGCGCTCGGCGATGGTGGCCAGGCGGGCGCTCAGGCTCTTCTCCGGGGGCAGGTTGTCGGCGATCTCCGCGAGCGGCGGGCTCAGGTAGATGCTAGGGCGGCGCTTGTTGCGGGCCTTGTCGGTCATGGCGGTCTCCAATCAAGAGCCCCGGCGCGTGGCCGGGGCAGTAGTGTTACATGGCCCAGCTGAAGGGCTCGTCGCCTTCGATGTCCCAGCCCTCGCCGGCTTCGACGATGGCGCTGCCATCGGAGAAAACGTAGCGGACGGGGTCACCAGCGAAGTGGTCGCCGGAGAAGCCGGCTTCCCAATACTGGGTTTGCTCTTCGTCATCGGCGTAGGCGCGGACGGCGTACTCGACGGTGGCGTTGCGCTCTTCGCAAAGCTCGACCAGATTGCGGCCGTCGTCGGTATCGAACTGCTGCCCGTCGTTGTTGAGCAGGTCGGCGATGGTTTGAGCGATTGTGATAGCGGTCATGGCAGGTCTCCTAGTTCTGCGCCCGGCGGGCCAGTTCTTCGGTTGGCGTGGGCTTCGTTCGCCTCACATGGTTAAAGGTAGCACCATGGGTGCTACCTTGCAAGCCTTTTTTTAAAATCCAGCCCACACACCCCCACCAACCGCCCCAGATTTCGCGTAGCGCCGCCTACTCGCCGCGGATCTCGAGCTGCACGCTGCTGGTCAGGGCGGCGTCGGTGAGCTCGTGGGTCACTTCGGTGACGAGCCAGGGCTTGCTGTCGATCGCTTCCTTCCATCCGCGCATCTGTACCGGTGTCTCGGGCATCAGGCGGGGGTTGCCTTCGGCCAGCGTCAGCGAGAATTCGGCATGGCCGCGCTGGAGGCGTTGCCATTCGCTCTTCGCCGCGTTGATGGCGTCGTCTTCGGTGGCGTAGGTGGGGCGCAGGCGCTTGGGGTTGTCGCTGCTGCCGGCGACTACCTCGCGCTTCTCGGCGGCGTCGGGGTCGTGCCATTGGGCGATCACGCCGCTGTAGGCGTCGCGGTCGGCCTCGGTATAGCGGTGCTGGTCGCCGTCGCGGCGGGTGAGGGTGAGCGTGGGCAGGGCGAGGCCGCTGGCGGTCTGCGCCTGCCCGGCGGCGGTGAAAAGCAGCCGCCCGGCCTTCACCGTGGCCACGGCGTCGTAGCGTTCGGCGAGCCGCGTCAGAAAGTGGAGGTCCGATTCCTCGGTCTGGTCGATGTGGTCGAGGTAGATGCCGCCCAGGGTGTCGCCGATCACGGGTTCGATGCCGTGGCGGCCGGCGATGGTGGCGAGGATCTCCTCGAGGGTGAGCTCGTGCCAGCTCTGCGAGCGCTTGCCGGGAAGGCCTTCGCGCATGTCCGCCGAGCGGGCGCGGATGCTGAGGGTGTCGGGGCTGCCGCTGTGCTCCACCTCGTCGACGATGTAGGTGCCGCGCTCGACCAGGCCCTCGCCGTGCCAGCCGATGGCCAGTTGCAGCTCGGCACCACGCGGGGGCAGGGCGAGGCGGCCGTCGTGGTCGGTGAGCGTGAGGTCGAGCTGGTCGGCCTCCATGCCGCGCTTGTCGATCAGGCGCAGGCGCTGCAGGCGGGCACGCAGCTCGGGGCTGATGGTCTGCCCCTGCAGAGTGAGGCGGTAGCTGGGCCGGCGGCTCATGCGAACATCCCCCGGATGGCGCGCAGGGCGGTGGCGTCGAGCTGGGCGAGGCGCTCGCGCTCGGTGTCTTCCACGCGCTGCAGAGCGAGGTCGAACTCGATGCGGCTGGCGGCGCCGTCGCCGAAGAAACGGCTTTTGCGCTCGCCGAGCGATTCGATCACGTAGAGACCGTAGTAGGCGCCGGTGCCCTCGATCAGCGGCCAGGCGTCGCCCTCGTCGGCCATGCGGCGCAGATCGTCGAGATGCGGCTGGCCGCCGGTGAACTCGGGCAGCAGGGTGCCGGTGAGGCGCACGGTGTCGTCACCGGGGCCGAGGAACTGGCGTGCTGGGCGCACGCCCACGCGGGCCTGGCTGGCGTGGCGCCAGGCCGTCTGGCGCTGCAGCTCTTGGTAGGCCACGGTGCTGAGCTGAAACACGAACAGCCCGAGGGTCATCATCATGGTGGCGGTCCTCAGTCGGTGTCGTAGAGGGCGGAGCGCTGCCGCGCGCGGGCGTCGCGTTCGGCCTCGGCGAGGGCGCGCTGCACCTCGGCGCGCACGTAGCCGGCCAGCGCCTGCTCGTTCATGCCCGGGGTGGCGTGGATCTCGATGTTGATGCCGCCCTGGATGACCAGCCCGCCGCCGGCGGGGGCGGCCATGGGCGGTCGGCGGTCGATGGCGATGCCGCCGTTGCCCCCGGCGTCGGGGCCGCCGGGGCTGGCCACGGCCACGCCGGCAGCGGCGCCCAGGGCGAGGCCGGCACCGGCCTGGCGCAGGCGCTTGGCGAATGCGTCAACCTCGCGCAGCGGGCCGCGCTCGCTCTTTGCCAGGCCCTGCTGGTAGCCGGCCATGGTGTGGCCGCCCAGCTCGGCGAACACGCGTGAGGGCGAGCGGATGCCCAGCTTCTCCTTGAACCAGCCGGTCACGGCGCCGGCGGTGTTGCCGATGGCGTCCTTGAGCGTTTGCCACTTTTCGTCGATGCCGTCGATCAGGCCATCGAGCAGGTTGCCGCCGAACCCGGCGAACACGGTGGAGGGAGAGTTGATGCCGAGCTTTTCCTTGAACCAACCGGTCACGCCGCTGGCGATGCCGGTGACCTTGTCCTTCAGCGCCTGCCATTTCTCGTCGATGCCGCCGATCAGGCCGTCGATCAGGCTGGCCCCTAGCTCGCCGAGACCGGTCCAGGCGTTGCGGATGGTGGCGATGGGCGACCACTCCATCAGCCCCTTGAGCCAGTCCCAGGCGGCGCTGGCCTTGGTCTTGATGCCCTCCCACAGCGCGGAGAACTTGGGCCCGATGGTCTCCCAGTTGCGCCACAGGTAGATCGCCCCGGCACCGATGGCGGTCACCGCGCCGATCACCCAGCCCAGGGGCGTGGCCATGAAGGCAAGGCCGAGCGTTTTGATGCCGCCGATGAGCCCCGGCAGCGTGCTGGCGAGCGTGCCGAGCGCGGCACCCGCCTTGACCAAGCTGGCCCCGAACGCCACCACGCTGGTGATGGCCTTGGCGGCGAACAGGCCGCCGATGATCATCGCCAGGTTGTCGAAGCCGCCGGCGAGCTCGGCGGCGGTGGTGATCATGCCGGTGAGCGTGCGGGCGAACTCACCCACGCCGCTGGCGAGATCCACGATCACCGGCACGGCGGCCTTGAGACGTTCGCCGAACTCGGCGGCAAACGCCTTCACCTGGTCGCGGTTCTCGCGCATCCAGCCGGAGAGGTCGCGCATCAGCTCGGTGATGGCGGGCATCAGCTCGGCGCCGACGGTGTTCTTCATGCCCTTCATGCCCAGCTCGGCATCGAGCAGGGCGTCCTTGAAGGTTTCGGCGTCGCGGGCGGCTTGGTCGCCGAGCACGTAGCCGGTGGCGCGGGCGTCATTGCGCAGCTGCTCGAGGCCGCTTGATCCACCCTTGAGCATGTTGACCATGGCCACGCCCTCGCGCCCGAACAGCTGGGCGGCGACGGCGACTCGGTCGGTCTGGCTCTCGACGTCGCGCAGTCGGTTGGCCACGGTGGCCAGGGCCTCGTCGGGGGTGAGCCGGGCGAGCTCGCTGGCGTTCATGCCGAGCTGCTCGTAGGCCTTGGCGGCGGCGCCGCCGCCTTGCTTGGCCTCACCCAGGCGCTTCACGAAGCGCTCCATGCTGGAGTCGAGCTTTTGGGTGCTGACGCCGCTGCGCTCAGCGGAGTAGCGCAGCTCCTGCAACTGGCCGATGCCGATGCCCATGGCGTCTGCCGTTTTGGCGACATCGTCGCCCAGGGTGGCGGTGGAGTTGGCCAGGCCGAAGATGCTACCGGCGGCAATGGTGCCGGCGAGTGTCAAGTTGCGGCCGAACCGACGCACCTCGCCGGTCATGTTGCGGAACTTGCCGCCCACATCGGCCTGGCCGAGGCGCTTCAGCGCGCCCTGCTGTCGCTCGAGGCGGCGATTGGTGGCCTCGATCTGGCGGGCGAGGGCTTCCTGCTGGCTATCGAGATTGCCGGTTGCGCGAACGTTTTTCGGGAGCTGGTTTTCCAACTCCCTGGCGCGATCCTTGAGCACGCCATAGCGTCCGGCCAGTTTTTTGATCTCGCGCCGGGCCTTGGCCTGTTGCTGGGTGAGGCGCCGAGTCGGTCCTTGGGTGGTCTCCAACTGGTGGGTTACTTGCTTGAGTTCTTCGCGCTTGTCCATCAGTGCGCGACGGGCAGCGTGTGCCTCTCGCGAGGTATCGCGAAACGCGGTGATCTTCTTCTGCTGCCCGTTGAGGTCGCGCAGCTCATCGCGCGTATCGCGGATGGCGCGGCCAGCGCCGCGGCTGCCCTTGAGGATCTGTTTCAGCGGCCCGGTGGCCTTGTTGATCGCGCTGAGGGTGACGCTCAGGTTCAGATCCTTGGCCATCGGGCGGGGCTCCTATCGCTTGGGTGGGGGCTGGGTCTCGTGGCGCTGGCGGGCGCGCTCGCGCCAGTCCATCAGCTCATCCAGGGGCATGGGGTCCATATCAGCCGGACCCCAGTGAAAAACCATGGCAAGGTCGGCCATGGCGTCGTCGACGCAGGCGGGCAGGGTTACGCGTCGCTCTCCCCATCCGCCCGCTTGCCCAGCAAAAAACGGCTCACCTTGCTGCCCAGCTGCACCAGGTCGGCGGGGTCCATCTGGCGCAGCTCGGCCTCGGTGAGGGCGGGCTCGGTGATGCGCGGCAGCACCTTATGCAGGCTCTGGGTATCCATGTTGAGCAGGTCCACCAGGGCCACGCCGCGCAGGGCGCCGGAGAGCGGCTTGCGCACGCTGACCTCGGTCACGGTCTGCTTTCCGCGATGGAGCGGGGTGTCGAGAGTGACGTTTTCGGTGGGGATTCCCGGCGCGGCCGGTGTGGTGTCTTGGTCCTTGGGATCCATGGTCTCTCCTGGGGTGGGGTGGCGGCCCGACCGGGGCCGCCGGGGTGGGTCTCTGCGCTCGGCGACCATTTAGATGCCGAGGGCCTGGCGGCGCTGGGCGTAGCGATCCTCGCCGCGCACCTTGAAAACCTTGCCGGGCACGTCGCGCTCGATGATCACCTCGCCGTCCACTACCAGCTTGTAGTAGCTGAGGGTGGTGGTGACGCTGATGGTGTTGTTGTCGCCCTTGGAGACGTCGCCCATGGCGATCGTCTTGTGGCGACCGCGCACCACGACCTCGACGGGGGTGACCTCGCCGGTTTCGTCGCTTTCGTAGCTACCGGTGAAGCGCAGCAGCGCGGCGTCGTGGATTGGCGAGCCGTAGCTGTCGAAGATCTCGACGATGATGCCGCCGGCCGTCCATTCGAACTCCTGGAGAGCGGCGCCCTGGTCGACCTCGATGGGGCCTTCCATGCCGCCGCCCTCGTACTCGACCATGCGGCGGGCAAGCTCGGGCAGGGTGAGCTCGGGGATCTGGCCCATCCAGTTGTTGCCGTCCCCGAACAGGTTGAAGTCCTTGAGAATCTTGGGAAGCATTGCGGTCTCCTATCAGGCGGCGGCGACGCGGTCGGCGAAATCGACCAGGTAGCGGTCGGTGATGTGCTGTCGGAGGCTCAGATTCTCCAGCGGCGGCACGGGGGTGTAGTCGTAGCTGATGTAGAGCTTGCCGGCCTTGAGCACCTCGGGCGTGTTGAGCTCTTCGTCGAACCAGGCGTTGCCGTCCATGAGGTAGCCGAGGCGGGCCCACTCGCGGAGCTTTCGGTTGATGCCCTCGATGATGTCGCGCACCAATGACGGGTGCATGGGCTTGTCCACCGCCCACATGTGCGCCTCGGCGATGGTGTCGGCGATCACCTGGGCGGAGCGGGTGTAGTTCTCGAAGGCGAACAGCAGGTCGCTCGAGCAAGTGCGCGAGCCCCAGAAGCGGAAGCCTTCGCGGCGGATGAGCGTCGTCACCTCGTTGGCGTTGAGGTAGCCGGCGTCGGTGTTGGGGTCCTGCAGATCCCAGAACACCGGCTGGCTGATGCCGGTCACGCCGTTGACGGCGATGTTGGAGAGCGTCTTGTGCCAGCCCACCTGCTGGTCGAGCTTGGCGCGCAGGCCCAGGGCGCGGGCCACGGCGGAGAGATTGCGGGTGGATTCGGTGGCGGTGTCGAACCCGGTGAACTCGGGCCACAGCACCATCACCTCGCGGGCGCCGAAGTTCTGGCGGTACATGGCCGCCTCTTCGATGGTGGTGCAGCCGCGGGCGTAGGCGTAGACGAACGCCCTCAGCTTCTGCGCCACGCCGATCAGCTCGGCGGTGACGTCGGCGTCGTCCAGCTCGGGCACGCCGAGGATGCGCGGCTTCACGCCGATAGCTTGTTCGGCGGTGAGCAGGGTGGGGATGGCCTCGATGATGTTGGCCTTGAGGGCGTCGCTGTCGTCGTCATCCTCCACGCGGATGGCGACCACCAGGGTCTTGGTCTGGTCGACGATGGCATCCAGCGAGCGGGCCAGGGTGCCTTCCTCGCCGGCATCCTCGATGGCGCCGTAGAGATCGGTGAGCAGCACCGCCTCGCCGAGGGGGAACGGCTCGTCTTCGCCACCGGTGAGGTTGGTGTAGCTGTGCACCGTGACCGTGCCGGTACCGCCCGCCGAGACGCTGACCAGCGCGCTGGCGTCGGTGTCGCCGTCGATGGCAGTGGCGATCTCTTCGGCGGTGCTGATGATCTCGCCGTCGATGTCGGTGGCCAGGCGAATGGAGATGTCGGTGCCGTCGCGCACGGTGACGGTGAGCGCGCTTTCCGCCTCGCCGGGGTCGCGCAGGCGAACGCGGATGTTGTTGCCGGGTCGCCCGGCGGTGGCGGCAGTGAAGGTGAGCGCGGCGCTGCCGCTGCCCAAGGTGAGCGTTGCGGCGACGGCCTGGGCGGCATCGGGGGCAGTGGCGATCACGCCGATGACGGAGGTGGCGACGGTGCGGATCGGGCGCGTGCCCTCATTGATCTCGTGGACGCGAACGCCGTGATGGTACTGGTCAGGCATGGGAGCTCCTGCGCGTGGCGGGGTGGAGTCGGGCTGATGCCGTCACCGTGCCGCGCGCCCGCGCAGGGGGCCATAGCCGGGTGTTGTGCCGGCGGGGCGGGACAATCCTAGCTGTCCATGGTTTCCCTGACCTCTGCTGCGATGGCGGCCCGTGTGCGGGCGGCCTGGCAGTGCTTGGTGTAGCCGGCGAAGCTGGCCCAGCTGCCCCGGATCTCGTCGCGGGACACCCGGCCGGCGCGGTAGCCGCGGGCGAGGCCGAGCATACGGCGGCGCGCGGCGGTGACGTTGCGCTTGCGCGGCAGGGTGTGGGTGGTCCAGGTGCGGTAGCCGGCGAAGTCGATGCCCTGGCTTGCCGGGTAGACGGTGCTCTTGGGGTTGATGACCAGGCCGAGCTCGTCATCGAGCCAGCGGGTGAGGTGCTCGAGCAGGCGCCAGAGGGCGGCCTTGTCGGGTCCCATGATGATCCAGTCATCCATGTAACGCGCGTAGAGGCCGTAGCCGAGGCCGTCGGTGACGTAGTGGTCGAGGACGTCGAGGTAGACGTTGGCGGAGAGCTGGCTGGTCAGCGCGCCGATGGGCAGGCCGACGCCGTCAGCACCCTGGGCGGCGATGATGCGGCGCCAGAGCTCGAGCACACGGCGGTCGCCGATGGTGCGCTGGATCTGCTGCAGGAGGCGGCCCTGGTGGATGCTGGGGAAGTAGCGGGCGATGTCGCCCTGGAGCACGTAGACGGTGCCCCATTTGGCCTGGGCGCGGCGGAGCATGCGTTGCACGGCGGCGGTGGCGGCGTGGGTGCCCTTGCCCTTGCGGCAGGCGTAGCTGTGATGGATGAAGCGAGCTTCGAAGTAGGGTTCGACGACGCGATGCAGGGCGTGGTGGACGACGCGGTCGCGGAAGGCGG
>NZ_FNES01000005.1 GCF_900100195.1 Billgrantia gudaonensis | reverse complement strand
TTTCGGCGGCCCGAGCGGGTGATGATCGCCTTCGACGGCAGCAAGACCACCCGCAAGGGGGTGGAGATGCTGGCCAAGAGTCCGCTGTTCGCAGGAGTGGTCGTGCACGTGGTGATCGTCGGTGCCGAGACGGGCGACAACCGTTCGCAGCTCGACTGGGCACTGGCCACGCTGCGCGAAGCCGGTCATGACGCCGAAGGAGCGATCCGTGCCGGCGAGGTGGAAGCCACGCTGCGCGGCTATCAGGCGGAGCACGACATCGACCTGCTGGTGATGGGCGCCTACGGCCACTCGCGGATTCGTCATCTGCTGGTGGGCAGCACCACCACGACGATGCTGCGCAGGGCCAGCGTGCCGGTGCTGCTGTTGCGTTGAGTGGAGAACGCATGGAGCGGCTTGCCGGTCGTTGGGGCGGTAATGGCCGACCTGATCATAGAGTTCTGTCAGGAGGTTTGGGGTATCCGCTTAGGAAGGCGTAGTCGCTACGGCCGCAGGAGTATAGGGGAGCATGGTCTGAGCTGGGCTCAAGGACAGGTTTCGCCGAGCACCAGCTCGGTGTGCAACAGCTGCGATTCGGCGGGAGCCAGACCAAGGATCATGCGCGCCGCGATACGTCCCTTTTCGGTGCTGTCCTGACGCACCGTGGTCAGCCGCGGTGCGCGATATTGACCCTCAGCGATGCCGTCGAAGCCGGTGATGCGCAGGTCTTCGGGGATGCGTAGACCGCGTGCCTCGGCGAGCATCAGGGCCGTCAGGGCGATGCGGTCGGACATGCATAGCAGCAGGTCGGGACGCTCGTCGTCGGGCAGGGCCAGGAGATCCTCGATCACTGGTGCACACACCTCGTGGGTGTTCTCTTCGATGTTCCACATCGGCACCTCGCCGGGCTCGATGCCGTGGTTGGCGAAGGCCCGGTAGAAGCCGTCCAGTCGGGCGCGGGTGATGGTGCGATTCGCTGGCAGCAGGGTCTGCTCCGGCCCGATACGGCCGTTGCAGGGCTGCTCAGTGAGTCGCAGGTTGATCACCGCGGGGCGTCTCGGCGGGGTCGCCAGGGCGTGATCGGCGATGGCGTAGGCTGCCGGTTCGTTGTCCACGTGGATGCAGGCGTGGTGCTCGATATCGAAGTCCACCGCAACCAGGGGACGCTGGGCAGGCAGATCGGCGAGCAGCGCGAGACTCGGCATCAGCCCGTAGACGATGTAACCGTCGGCGATGCTTGCCGAGCTCGGCATCCTTGCGGGCGACTGGCGTCCTGAGAGTAGCAGCAGGGTATGGCCCTGGGTGTCCAGCACCTCGGCGATGCCCGATAGCAGCTCGCTGGCCACGGGGTCGTTGAGGCTGTAAGTGAGGCTCTCGGCGAGGATAACCGCGATGATCTGAGAGCGACCGGTACGCAGACTGCGAGCTTTGGCGTCGGGGCCGTGGTAGCGAAGCCGCTGGGCTTCGGTGAGGATGCGCTCGCGCAAAGCGGGTGAGAGTTGATCCGGACGGTTGAAGGCATTGGAGACAGTAGCCGTGGAGACGCCGAGTTCGCGGGCCAGATCCTTGAGGGTGATGCGACGAGAGGGAGGCACGGGGCGACTCCAATGAACTATAACGATTCAGTTAGCCGCCTAGCATAGCGCGTCCGGCAGTGGGCTGCCAGTGCGGCCTGAGCAGCCGCACGACCGCCGGCGACTCAGCCTACGAGCAGCCAGGCGGCCGGGTCGGGTGCTAGGTGGAGTACGCTTTCCCCCGCCATGGTGCGGCCATGCCGGGCAGATTGAGAGGTTGCCAGTCGGCGATGCCTGGCCGCATACCAACCGGGTCGATGGTCGCGTTCAGGCGGCCCTGGACCGTTTGGCGATGCCCAGTGCCCGGTCGTGCGCGTCGAACAGGTGGACGTGCTCGAGATCGGGCACTAGCGCGACCCGCTGGCCAATGCTCCAGTGGCTGGGGGCCTCGCTACGATGGATCAGTAGGGTGTCGCCGGCCTTGGGCTCGAGGTAGACGTAGACCTCGTTGCCCAGGTACTCGACGTTGACGATCTCGAAGCGGTTGTTGCCTTCGGCCTCGGCCAGGCGCAGGTGCTCGGGGCGCACGCCCAGCGTCAGCTTGGCACCGGCACCTTGACCGTTGGCATCCTGGGGCAGGGCCAGCTTGCCCAGCCCCGGCGCGCTGACCCGACACCCCTCGGCATCGCCGCCAAGCAATTCGGCCGGCATGAAGTTCATGGTCGGCGAGCCGATGAAACCGGCCACGAAGCGCGTCGCCGGTCGCTGGTAGAGTTCCTGCGGGCTGCCTACCTGCTCGATGGACCCGTTGCGTAGGACCACGATCTTGTCAGCCAGGGTCATGGCCTCGACCTGGTCGTGGGTCACGTAGATTACGGTGGAGCCCAAGCGCTGGTGGAGGCGGGCGATCTCGTTACGCATCTGCACGCGCAGCGAGGCGTCGAGGTTAGAGAGTGGCTCGTCGAACAGCAGAATGCGGGGCTCACGGGCCATGGCGCGCCCCATGGCCACGCGCTGGCGCTGGCCGCCGGAGAGCGCCTTGGGCTTGCGGTGCAGCAGGTCTTCGAGTTGCAGGATGCGCGCCGTGGCCATCACCCGCTCCTTGATGGTCTCGCTGCCTTCCTTGGCCAGCTTGAGGCCGAAGGCCATGTTTTCGTAGACCGTCATGTGCGGATAGAGGGCGTAGGACTGGAAGACCATGCCCACACCCCGCTCGCGGGGCGGCAGGTCGTTGACAACGTCGCCGGCGATGCGCAGTTCACCTTCGGTGATCGACTCCAGGCCGGCGATCAGCCGCAGCAGGGTCGACTTGCCGCAGCCGGAGGGGCCGACGAAGACGACGAACTCGCCGTCGCCGATGCTGAGGTCGATGCCCTTGATGATGTGGTCGCGACCGAAGACCTTGTTGATCTTGTCCAGGGTTACGCTTGCCATTGTCTTGACTCCTTGCCGGCTCCCGGTGCTGGGGTTACTCGTCGAGGACCGGCGTGTTGTTGTGTCGTAGGCAAATGTCGGTGACGTGTCAGCCCAACCGATAGAAGGCCGCCTGGTAGGCCGGCAGGCGCAAGGTGTCGTCGTCGAGATCGGCGCTGAAGCCATGCCCCTCGAGGGCCTTGTTCGCCGTCATCGGCAGCGGGGTCTCATGGGCTTGGCCGGTGAGGTTGAACACGCAGAGGATCTTCTCGTCGGCCGTCTCGCGGACGAAACCGAGCAGCGCGTTGCCGACGTCGACCAGGGTGAGGTCGCCGTCGATCAGTGCTGGATGAGCGGCCCGGAAGGCCAGCAGCCGACGCGTGGCGTTGAGTACTGAGGTTGAGTCGTTCTGCTGGCGCGACACGGCCAGGGCCAGGTGGCGCTCGTCCACCGGTAGCCAGGGGTCCACGCCCGGAGCGGTGAAGCCGGCGTCCCGGTTCGGCTCCCAGGGCATGGGGGTACGGCAGCCGTCGCGGCCCTTGAACTCCGGCCACAGTACCTTGCCGTAGGGGTCCTGGAGGCGGGCGAAGGGCACCTCGGCCTCGGGCAGACCCAACTCCTCGCCCTGGTAGACGCAGACGCTGCCGCGCAGCGAGAAGAGCATGGCCAGGGCCACCTTGGAATAGGCGACGGGATCCTCTCCGGAGCCCCAGCGGGTGGCACATCTCACTACGTCGTGGTTGGAGAGTGCCCAGCAGGGCCAGGCATCGCCGGCCAGGCGCTGGAAGCGCTCGATCACCTCACGAATGTAGGCCGGCGAATGGGGGTCGTTGAGCAGGTCGAAGGTGTAGGCCATGTGCAGCTTGTCGCCGCCGGCGGTGTACTCGGCCATGCGCGCCAGCGGCTCATCGTCGCCGATCTCGCCCACTGTGGTGGTGCCGGGAAACGCGTCCATCAGGGCTCGCAGGTCGCGCAGGAAGTCGAGGTTCTCCGGACGGCTGATGTCATGGATGTGGCGTTGCCAGGTGTAGGGGTTGCTGTCCGGGGCACCCAGCGTCTTGTCGGCATCGGCCGGTACCGGCGGGTTGTCACGTAACTCGGGGTCGTGGAAGTAGAAGTTGACCGTGTCCAGGCGGAAACCGTCGACGCCGAGCTCCAGCCAGAAGCGCATATTGTCCAGTTGTGCCTGACGCACTTCCGGGTTGTGGAAATTGAGATCCGGCTGGCTGCTCAGGAAGTTGTGCAGATAGTACTGGCGGCGCCGCGAGTCGAAGGTCCAGGCCGGCCCGCCGAAGATCGACAGCCAGTTGTTGGGCGGCGTACCGTCGGGTCTGGGATCGGCCCACACGTACCAGTCGGCCTTGGGATTGTCGCGACTCTGGCGGCTTTGCTCGAACCAGGGATGGGCATCCGCAGTATGGCTGATCACTTGATCGATGATCACCTTCAGGCCCAGGGCGTGGGCCCGGTCCAGCAGGGCCTTGAAGTCGGCCAGGGTGCCGAACATCGGGTCGACGTCGCGGTAATCGCTCACGTCGTAGCCGAAATCCTTCATCGGCGAGGTGAAGAAGGGCGACAGCCAGATGCCGTCCACGCCGAGGCTCGCCACGTAATCGAGTTTCTCGGTAATCCCCGGCAGGTCGCCGATGCCATCGCCGTTGGCGTCCATGAAGCTGCGCGGGTATATCTGGTAGATGACGCCGCCGCGCCACCAGGTCAGGTTGTCTTGCATCTGGGTTTCCATGAATGACATGAGACGATTTATCCTTTCACTGCACCAGCGGTGAGGCCGGAGACGATGCGCTTCTGAAAGATCATGACCAGCACCACCAGGGGCACGGTGACGGTCACCGAGGCGGCCATGATCGGCCCCCAGGGCAGCTCGTGTTGGCTACCGCCGGAGATCAGGGCGATGGCCACCGGCACGGTGCGTTGGTGGTCGGAGAGGGTGAAGGTCAGGGCGAACAGGAACTCGTTCCAGGCGGCGATGAAGGCCAGCAGTCCGGTAGTCGCCATGGCGGGCCACATCAGCGGCAGGAATACCTTGGTGATGGTTACCCAAGGGGTGGCGCCATCCATGATCGCCGCCTCCTCGAGCTCCTGTGGCAGCTGCTTCATGAAGGTGGTCAGCACCCAGACGGTGAAGGGCAGAGTGAAGATGGTGTAGCTCAGAATCAGACCGGCGGGGTTGTTGTAGAGGCCGAGCCCACGGATCACCTCGAACAGCCCGGATAGCACCGCGACCTGAGGAAACATCGAGACACCGAGTACCACCAGCATTACCGTGGTGCGGCCGCGGAAGCGGACCCGACCCAGTGCGTAGGAGGCGGTGATGCCGAGCAGCAGGGCGATGGCCACCACGCTGATCGAGACCAGGATGGAATTGAAGATAGCGCGCACGAAGCTGCTCTGGCTGAAGATCTGGGCGTAGTTGGAAAAGTCCAGCGAATCCAGCCAGTAGCTCACGCTGAACAGCTCGCTCGACGGCTTCAGCGAGGTGATCACGGCGTAGTAGAAGGGAAAGATGGCGTAGATCAGCACTACGGCCACCAGTACCCAGAAGCCGATACGGGTGGCGAGCTTGTTGAAGCGGCGTGAGGTCATGTCAGTCGCCTCCCAGTTGCAGTTGATTGCGGCCCAGATAGAGGTAGGCCACCGTGACCAGGGCGATGATCAGGAACAGCAGGGTCGAGGCGGCGCTGCCATAGCCGACATCCTGGAATTCCACCAACTGCTGGCGGGCGTAGATTGACATGGTCATGGTGCTGGAGGCGTTGGAAGTCAGCACGTAGATGACGTCGAACACGCGCAGGGCATCGAGTAGGCGGAAGATCACCGCCACCATCAGCGCCGGGGTGATCAACGGCAGGGTCACCTTGAAGAACACTCTGACCGGATGGATGCCGTCGACCTCGGCGGCTTCGAAGCAGTCCTTGGGCAGCATCTGCAGGGCCGCCAGGGCGAGCAGGGCGACGAAGGGGATGGTCTTCCAGACGTCGACCATGATCACCGCCCACATGGAGTAAGTAGTACTGGCGGTCCAGGCGATGGGCGAATCGATGAGGCCCAGGGTCATCAGCAGGTGGTTGATGATCCCGAACTGATCGTTGAGCATCCAGGCCCACATCTTGGCCGAGACGATGGTGGGAATCGCCCAGGGGATCAGCACCGCGGCGCGCACCAGCATGCGGCCCTTGAACTCGGCGTTGAGGATCAGTGCGACGATGACGCCGAAGACCACCTCCAGCGATACCGATACCATAGCGAAGAACAGCGTGTTCCACACCGAGCGCCACCACATCGGGTCGGTAAGCAGGCCGTACCACTCGCCCTCGTCGTAGACCAGGTAGTTCTCCAGGCCGATGAAATTGGCCGCGCCGAGGGCCGACAAGGTGCCATCGGTGAGGCTGAAGTAGAAGGTGCGCAGCAGCGGCCAGCCGGCCACCAGGGCCAGGGTGACGAGCATGGGAGCGAGGAAGGTCCAGGCCGCGCGCACCCGCTGCCGGCGGACCTTGGTGCCGCGATAGGGGTGCACCCTTTCGGGCGCACTCGGGGGCGTGGTGGTCGTCATGTCGGACTCCACGGGTTATTTCCAACGACGCTCGAGGCGGCGCATCTGGCCTTCCAGCTGCACGAGGGCATCGGAGGCGCTCATGTCGCCGGAGAGCACGGAGTGGGTCGTGTCGAAGAAGGCGTTGGAGACACGGCCGTAGCTGTCGCCGGTGACCGCCGAAGGACGTGCCACGGCGTTGGCGAAGGTGGCGTAGAGTGCGCCGAAGAAGGGCACTGCCTCGAGCACCTCCTCATCCTCGTAGAGAGTCTCCAGGGTCGGATTGTAGGAGCCCTCGATGGCACGACGCTTCTGCTCCTGCTCCGAGGTCAGGAAGGCCACCAGGTCGGCGGCGAGTTCGGGGTTCTCGCTATACTTGGAGACCGCCAGGTTCCAGCCGCCCAGAGTCGCGGCGCTCTCCCCATCCGGCCCATGGGGCAGCTTGACCACGCCGACCTTGTCGCGCACGTCGCTATCCTCGCTCTGGGCCAGCGACCAGGCGTAGGGCCAGTTGCGCATGAACACTGCGTTGCCGCTCTGGAAGATGCCGCGGGCCTCCTCCTCGGTGTAGTTGAGCACCCCCACGGGGCTGATGTCGTCGATCCAGGAGGCGGCCAGGTCAAGAGCTGCGGCGGCCCGGTCGTTGTTGATGGTCACCTTGCCGTCCTCGTCGACGAGGGTGCCCCCGCCGTGACTGGCCACCCACTCCAGGGCATTGGTGGTGAGTCCCTCGTAAGCGCGGCCCTGGAAGACGAAGCCCCACATCTTGTCGTTGCCGGCCTCGCGCTCGGCGGCCTGGATGTCGGCAGCGATCTCGGTGAGCTCCTCCCAAGTTTGGGGCGGCTTGTGGCCGTACTCTTCGAGGAGGTCTTTGCGGTAGTAGAGCACGCCGGCGTCGGTGAACCAGGGCATGGCGACCAGTCGGCCGTCGATGGTGTTGTTATCGACGATGGCCGGGAAGTGGCCTTCGGTGGCGTCCTCGCCCAGCGTTTCGCTGAGGTCGAGCAGGTGGTTGGCCAGCAGGCCCGGCCACACCACGTCGATCTGCATCACGTCGATGTCGCTGGAGTTGGCGGAGAGGATCTGCTGGTAGAGCGACAGTCGTTCGGTGGAGGAGTTGGGAGTGGAGACGATGTCCACCTCGTGGCCGGTCTCCTCCTCCCAGGCAGCTACACCCTCCTCGCAGAGCTCGAGTTCGGCGCCCACAGCGCCGCAGGAGATGGTGATGTCGGCGGCCTGACCGGCACCGGAGAGGGCAGTGCTGCCCAGAACGATAGCGGTGATCAGTGGCTTCTTGAGCATGGCGAGTTCCTCGTCGTGGCTTGTTGTTGTGGGATCTGAGGGGCAAGCGGGACTGTCCGCTCGGCACATGACTTAAACGATTAAGATCGTGGCGACAGTTAAGACTACGGACCGAGGCGCATCAACCTAGACTTTTGTCGCAATCGGCGCTTCGTTCAAGCAGACTTAAACGATTAAGACATTGGTCGAAAATACGGCTCCCCGCGTTGTCGCCTGAAGCTTAAACGATTAAGTTTTCTCTGCCGCGTCGTCCATCGGCGCATGGGCATGGGAGTTGGGCTTGCCACCTCCATCGCCCGCTTGTGAGCAACGCCTTCGACAACAACAAAGGATGCATCATCATGAACCACGTCATCTTCAAGACCCCGCTGGTCGTCGCCGTGGCCGCTGCCGGCCTCGCCCTGGCTGGCAATGCCGCCGCTCAGTCCACCGACCTCGAAGCTCGCCTGGCCGAGCTGGAAGCACGGATCGAAGCTGCCGAGCAACGAGCCGACGCCGCCGAAGAACGTGCCGAGCTGGCCGAGGCGCGGGCCGACGAACGGCTCTCCGACGAGGAGGTGGAGGAGCGCCTGGCCAAGGTGGAACGCCAGGCAAGCGGCGAGGAGGGCTTCTCCTTCAACGCCTACGCCCGCTCCGGACTGCTGATCGGTGACGACGGCAAGAGCGCCGAGGGTGGTCCCTACCTGACCCCCGCCGGCGGTAACGGTGGCGCCGTGGGCCGCCTGGGCAACGAGCCAGACACCTACGCCGAGGCGATCCTCAACTACCGCATGCGCTTCGACAACGGCGCCAAGGCCAAGTACACCACCATGCTGGCCGACGGGGTGACCACCAGCAATGACTGGACCGCTGACGAGTCGAGCCTCAATGTGCGCCAGGTCTATGCTGAATTCAGCGATCTGCCGAGCTTCACCGGCGCCTTCGAGAACGCCTCTATCTGGGCCGGCAAGCGCTTCGACCGCGACAACTTCGATATCCACTGGCTCGACAGCGACGTCATCTTCCTCTCCGGCACCGGCGCTGGTATCTACGACATGCAACTGGGCGAGGACTGGACCTCCAACCTCTCCCTTTACGGGCGCAGCTTCTCCGACTACCGGGTCGATAGTGAGAACCCCGACGACACCGGCAGTACCGACAACCTGATCCTGACCTCCAACAACTATTTCGGTGACTGGCAGTGGATGGTCAGTGGCATGTCCGCTGCCGACAACGACGAGCGCGATATCGACCCCGGCCAGACGGCCGCCGACGGCGGCTTTCATACCATGGTGGCCTACCACGGGGACAGCTTCTTCGGTCTCTCCGAGGGCAACTTCAAGGCGGCACTCATCCACGGCCAGGGACTGGGCGCCGAGGTCAAGAGCATCGGTGCCGACGGTAACCTGACCGACGACGCCACCACCTCTCGCATTGGGCTGTATGGCACCACCTACCTGGCGCCGCAATGGCGCGTGGCCCCGGCGCTTCTCGCCGAGACCAGCGAGGACCGCTATGTCGACGGCGATCAGTACGACTGGGTGACCTTCAATGTGCGCCTGGCCAACGAGCTGACCGAGAACTTCGAGATGCAGTACGAAGGCAGCTACCAGTGGATGGATCTAGATCCGCAGGGTTTCGGTGGTAACAACGCCGTTGAGGGCGACTATACCAAGTTGACCATCGCCCCGACTTTCAAGCCCGATGTGGGTGGCTTCTGGAAGCGTCCTGAGATCCGCTTGTTCGCCTCCTGGAGCGACTGGGACGACGAGCTGAACGGCTACAGCGACGACGATGCTCTGGGCAGCGACGGCTTCACCGGCAGCGAGTGGACCTTCGGCGTGCAGACCGAAGTCTGGTTCTGAGGCAGGCACCGGAGGGGCTGCCTAGCTGAGCTGTTTCGATCCTAGCCTGCGGCATGCCGTAGGCTTTTTGCTGCGCATCGGTCGTCGACATGAGCGATTCGGAACTCAGCGGCAGGGCGTGCTGGCCAGCACGCCCTGCGCCAGCCACCAGCCGACCACCAGAAAGGCCAGCATGCCGGCCAGGATCCCCTGGAACGAGCTCCCCAGGTCGAGAACGACGCCGATTACCGCCGGTGCCAACCCGGTCGAGAAGACCATGGCGGCGCTCAGGGTGGCGCGGACCGTGCCCAGGTGCTCGGCGCCCCAGATGCGCACTAGCAGGCTGGTGGCGATCGATTCCTGGGCGCCCATGGCCAGGCCGCCGCCCACCATCAGCATCCACACGCCGAGATCCCCGCCCAGCGTGAGCGCCACGCCGAGTGCCACGGCGTAGGGCAGCAGGTAGAGTCGGGCTAGACGAACCGGGCCCAGGCGGTCGACCCAGCGGCCGCCCATCAGCGCTCCGGGCAGCTTGGCCAGCCCCATGCCGGTGAGTGCCAGGGCATATACCGCCAGGCTACTGCCCAGGTCCGTCGTGAGCCGGGCCTGATAGATGAACAGCCCGGTCATGGTGATCGGCAAGGTCATCAGCAGCGGCAGCAGCTGCCAGAAGCGCCGCTCGCGGAAGGGACGCGGCCCGTCGTGGTGTTGGCCGCGCCCGGGGCGCTTGCCCGGCGCTGACGGCCAGGGACCGCGCCACATGGCGAAGCTCCACAGCGTCAGCAGTACCAGGCCGAACAGCCACCACAGCTCTCGCCAGCCGAGCCACACCAGCAGGGCGGCCATCAGCGGCGGAAGGACCGTTTCGCCGAGCATGATGCCCATGCTCACCAGCCCCAGGGCGCGCCCGCGAAGGTTGGAAAACTCGCGTCCCGCCAAGGTGTTGCCCAGGTGGGTCAGCATACCCTGACCGCACAGCCGAACCACTCCCAGGCCGATGAGTCCCAGGCCCCACCAAGGCGAGAGCGTGAGCAGCAGCACCCCGAGGGTCAGTGCACCGAGCACCAGCAGCGCGAAGCGCCGCGGCGGTACCCAATCGATGGCCGGCCCGAGGCGCAGCATGGCGAACCCCGCCACCAGCGTGACGGTGGCGTAGGCGGTGCCGAACTGACCGGCGGTCAGCCCCAGCCGTTCGCTGATCGGGGCCTGGAAGAGTCCGATGAAAAAGCTCTGGCCCAGGCTCGACGAGAACATCGCCAGGAAGGCGATGCCGAGCAATCCGCGGTGATCGCGTAGAAGCGTGCGGTAACCCATGACGCTATCCCAGTGCAGTGGCAAGATGGTCGCTGGCGGCGGCCGGTCGCAAAACCCTAGATGATAGCAGCTGAGCACCGCCGACAGGCGGCGGACTCCGCCAGCGTGGACGGGAGAACGAGATGAACCATCCGGAACTGGATACGGACGCCGTGGTGGCACGCCTGCACGACTTGCGTGAAGAGTTGCGGGCGGAGAGCGAGTCGAGCCGCTCTGCGCGAGATACCGTGATGCTCGACCAGACCTCGGTAGGGCGGTTGTCGCGCATGGATGCCTTGCAGGGGCAGGCCATGGCCAAGGCCGAGGAGGAGCGTCGCCAGCTCTCCCTGAAACGCATCACCGCGGCTCTGCAGCGCATCGAGCGCGGCGAGTACGGCGAATGCATCGAATGCGGCGAGTGGATCGGCAAGCAGCGCCTGGAGTGGGATCCGCTGGTACTCAAGTGCATCGACTGCGCTGAGTGAATCTACCGGCTACCGGGATCCTCGATGGGGGCCTCGCGCGGGCGCAGACGCCGCGACAGGGCATCCACGACGATGTTCAGCGCGGCGGTGATCAACAGCAGGAAGAACGCCACGTCGAACATCAGATAGTCGAACCCCTCTTCGATGTAGAAGCCGAGCGTGGCGACTCCCAGCATGCCCAGCACCGCGGTCTCGCGGAGGATGACCTCGGCACGGTAGTAAAGCAGCGCCAAAAGCCCCGGGTAGACCCGCGGCAGCAGCTCGTAGGCGATGCGGCCCGAGCTCGGCATGTCCGGCATGCCGGGTGCGATGGCGTCGGCGTGACGAGCGACCAGGAAGGCGATCAGCGCGCCGTTGTGTAGCGCCAACGCCAGCCAGGCGGGCAGCAGCGAGGGGCCCAAGAGCAGCAGGAATACGAACGCCAGCATCAGCTCGGGGGTGGAGCGCAGGAACACCAGCAGGCCATGCCCGGCCAGCCGCGTGGCGCGATTGCCGAAGTGGCGGCAGGCCAGGGGCCACAGCGCTAGCGCCACGCCGAGTGCGCCCACGGTGCCGAGCAACCCCAGCAGTAGGGTGTTGCCGACGGCCGGCCCCAGCTCGGGCAGGCGCACGACCCACTCCACGAGCCCGGCCCAGTCGCCGGCGAGCAGCGGCGCCGGCCAGATGTCGGTCGATACGAAGCGCCACAGCAGGGCGCCGTCCACGCTCGGCCAGGGGCCGAGCAGCCAGACCCCCACCACCAGCAACACGGGGATCAGCCGGCGATGCCCCCACCAGGGCAGGCTGGCGATCAGCAGGTAGAAGAGCCACAGCAAGGCTCCGGCTTCATGGTAGCGCCCTTCGCGAAAGGCGGTTTCGAGGTGGAAGCCGAGGGTGGGCAGGCCGACGAAACCGAGCAGCACGCTGGCGCGCAGGGCGCACTCGAAGCGGTAGCGGGTGTAAGCCGCCATGCGAGTCCAGGCCAGCGGCAGCTCGGCGTAGACGAAACGCGACAGCCGGCCGACGCCGGGGACGAGTGCCTCGCGGGGAGCGCGCGGCGTCTGCTCGAGAATCTCGGCATAGACCTTGGCGAAGATGCCGGCGTAGGGAATCGCCAGAGCAGCGAGTGCCGTCGCCGCCGACAGCCCGAACACCTGCATGAAGAGCAGCGCCCAGAACAGTTCGTGGATCGCTCGCACGAAAGCGCATCCGGCACGCACCAACCGCGAGCGGGCGAACAGCAGCGCCAGGGGGAAGCCTAGCGCCAGGCCGCCCAGCGTTCCCCACAAGGCCACGGCCAAGGTGAGGCCAAGTGCCGAGAACGGCGATTCCAGCGACTCCCAAGCCGGCCAGGCCAGCCCTTGCACCATGCGCCCGAGCTCGGCCCAAGGATCACGGGTGAGGATCGCCAGATCGGCGAGCGGCAGCAGCACCACCGCCAGCGCCACCAGGGTCAGCGAGTGGCGCGCCAGGCGCACGCCGGGCGTGGTGCCGGCCAGCCAGCCCGGGCGCCGCTCGTCGATGCTGGCTTCGCTCATGCTCTTCCTCGGCCGCAGGGTAGGGTGGCCAGGTCGAGGGGAGTGGAGGGGGGCGGAGTGCCTGGCAGGGACGAGTCGGCGTCGGGGTAGAGGGCGTCGAGATCGGCGAGGCGCAGTTCACGGGTCGCCGCGTCGATTGCCAGGTGCCCGTCGCGAAGTCCCCATACCCGGTCGAAGTGAGACAACGCCAGCTCGCGCTGATGCAGGGCGATTACCGTGGTGGCGTGGCGCGCCTCGATCAGCGCCAGCAGGCGCAGCGCCTGGTGGGGATCGACGCTGGCCAGCGGCTCATCGCCGAGGAACAGCGTTCGCCGCTGGTAGAGGGCTCGCGCGATGGCCACACGCTGACGCTGGCCGCCCGAAAGCTCGCCCACCGGACGACGCAGCAGGCCGTCGAGGCCGAGTTCCTTCGTCAGTGCGGCGATTTCGCGCCAGGGTGCCTTGAGCGGGCGCACCAGGTTCCACAGGTTGGCCAGCGCCGAGCGCTCGGCGAGCCGGCCCATGTAGACGTTGTGGTAGACGGCCAACTGGGGTACCAGGCCGTGGTGCTGAGGGCACCAGGCGGCTCGATCGTCCAATCGCGCACGCAGGGCGGCGAGCAGCGTCGACTTGCCGGCACCGCTCTGGCCGAGCAGGGCCACGCGCTCTCCCTCGTGCAGTTCGAGCGACAGGTCGTGGAGTACCGCGCGATACTGCCTGCCCCGGCCGTGCCCCACGGATTCGCCGTTCAGGGCGATCAGGGGGCGGCGTTGCTCGCTCTCCATGTCGCGACCGCTCAGCGCAGCAGGCCCAGGTCTGCCGCCACCTTCTCGATGGGCTCGTACATGGCGTTGTCGGCGGGGATGAACGTCTCGCGCGGGAAGGAGGCGAGCAGCTCGGGGTCGTCCATCTCCAGAAAGGCGGCCTGGACCTTCTCGGTGAAACCTTCGCCAAAGCGCTCCTCGGCGTCGCCGCGTAGAGTCCAGTTGTAATCGGGGTAGGGCGGCGTTTCCCAGATCACGCTGACCTTGTCGGTATCCACGCGCCCCTCTTCGACGGCGGCGTCCCACACGGTGTAGTTAACCGCGCCGAGATCGTAGGTGCCGGCCTCCACCAGGGCGATGGTGCGCGAGTGGTCGCCGGAGTAGCCGACCCGCGAGAACAGTGTCTCGGGGGCGGCGCCATCGAAGCGCTCGCGCAGGAAATGTTCGGGCATCAGCCGTCCCGAGGTGGAGGTGCGCGAGCCGAAGGTGAAGGTCATGCCCTCGATCTCATCGGAGAGTGCGTCGCTGCGTTCGAGCCCGGTGGATTCGTGGGCGATGACGTAGCTGACGAAGGCGTCGTCCTCGCTGCCCTGGGCCAGCGCCTGGGAGCCCGGTACCAGGCGGCGTGCCTGCACGCCCGAGAGACCGCCGAACCACGCCAGTTGCACCTGGTCGTTGCGAAAGGCGGTGACCGCCGCCCCGTAGGATTTCACCGGCACGTACTCCACCTCGACGCCCAACCGTTCTTCCAGGTAATCGGCGACCTGGGAGAAGCGCTCGATCAGCCGCGACTGGTCCTCGTCGGGAATGGCGGTGAAGCGAAAGGTCTCGGCCGCTGCGGCCGGGGCGACGAGCGCGAAGACGACGGCGGCGAGCGCGGTACGGTGCATGGGGCTCTCCTGAGCGATGGGTAAAGCGCCATTGTTCCGCTGCACCACCTCCATGGCAAGTGGCGTTCGCAGTGGCCGGCATGGCTTTAGAGGTTTTGCGTAAATTTACGTATTTATGAGGCGTTTATGAGACCAAGGTCGCATGTATGAATCGGTTCAGCCAACTAGAATGTCATTTATTACCTTAATTTCAAGCATGGGCCCCGGGAGTGTCGCCCGGCTGGTCCACCCAACCGACTCGAAGGAGGCTTCCATGCACGCCCTCACCCTGGCGTCCTTCCTGTTCTTCACGGGGCTGGTCGCCTTCATCACCTGGCGTCTGACGCGGCGCGACGACCACTCCAGCACCAGCGGTTACTTCCTTGCCGGGCGCACGCTGACCTTCCCGCTGATCGCCGGGTCGCTGCTGATGACCAATCTCTCCACCGAGCAGATGGTGGGCCTCAACGGTGCCGCCTTCGCGGATGGCCTCAGCGTGATGGCCTGGGAGGTGGTGGCAGTCATAGCCCTGGTGGCGTTGGCGCTCTTCTTTCTGCCGCGCTTTCTGAAAAGCGGCATCGCCACCCTGCCGCAGCTGCTGGAGATCCGCTTCGACCGGGGTACGCAGCTGATCTGCAACATCATCTTCCTGATCGCCTATGCGGTGATCCTGCTGCCGATCATCCTCTATTCGGGCGCCATGGGGCTGCAGGGCATGCTCGACCTAGAGGGCCTCACCGGCATTCAGTCGCCCACCGTGTTGCTGTGGCTGACCGTCTGGGTGGTGGGCATCATCGGCTCCATCTACGCGCTGTTCGGCGGTCTGCGCACCGTTGCCGTCTCCGACACCCTCAATGGGGTGGGTCTGCTGATCGGCGGCTTCGTGATCGTCTACTTCGGCTTGCAGGCGGTCAGCGACGGCAGCGGGGTGCTGGAAGGTTGGAACATTCTCAAGGAGAGCGACCCGGAAAAGCTCAACTCCATCGGCGGCGCCGAGCAGCAGGTGCCCTTCTTCACCCTGTTCACCGGGGTCTTCTTGATCAACGTCTTCTACTGGACCACCAACCAGCAGATCATCCAGCGCACTTTCGCTGCCAGGACCCTGGCCGAAGGGCAGAAGGGCGTGCTGCTGACCGGCTTCCTCAAGCTGCTCGGGCCGCTCTACCTGGTTCTGCCAGGCATCATCGCCTACCATCTCTACGCCGATCAGGGCGTGCGCGCCGACGAGGCCTACGGCCAGCTGGTGTTCAACGTGCTGCCGCCCTACCTGACCGGTTTCTTCGCCGCGGTGATGGTGGGTGCCATCCTGTCGTCGTTCAACTCGGCGCTCAACAGCACCACCACCATCTTCAGCCTGGGCATCTACAAGGGCGTGCTCAAGAAGGATGCCAGCGAGGAGCAGGTGGTGAAGTCGGGCAAGGTGTTCGGCTGGATCATGGCCGCGGTGACCATGACCATCGCTCCGCTGCTGGCCGGCCAGGAGAGCCTGTTCGGCTACCTGCAGAAGATGAATGCCATCTATTTCATCCCCATCCTGGCGGTGGTGGTGGTCGGCCTGCTGACCCGCTGGGTACCGCCGATGGCGGCCAAGATCGCCCTGGTAGGCGGGTGCCTGCTGATCGCCGCCGGCTACTTCGTGCCGCCCTTCGACAAGCTGCCGGTGATCATGCACGAGTTCCACTTCGTAGCTCTGGTGTTCGTGCTGCTGGTGGCGATGATGCTGCTGATCGGCAGGCTGCGTCCCCGCGAATCTGCCTGGGTGCACGAGGACGTGCAGGCGGTGGACCTGACGCCGTGGAAGGGCGCCGTGCCGGTAGGCGTGGTGCTGGTGCTGCTGGTGGTGATCATCTACGCGGTCTTCGCCGACTTCTGAACCACCGTCACGGCCCGATTCCCGTTGCGCGTGATGCCGCCTCGATGGGTTCCGGCGAGGCGGCATCGTGAGAAGGGCAGCGGAGGGACGCCTCTCAGCCGCGGGGGGTGGCCGGGTAACGCGTCTCCTTGAGGCTGTCCTTGATCTTCTTCAGGTGGGTCAGGAAGTCCTCGCCGCGGCGCAGCGTGACTCCGGTGGCCAGCACGTCGATCAGCGTCAGCTGGATCATCCGCGAGGTCATCGGCATGTAGTAGTCGGTGTCCTCGGGGGTGGGGATGTCCAGGGTTTCGGTGCACTCCCGTGCCAGCGGCGAAAGGGGAGCGGTGATGCCCAGTACCACGGCGCCGCTTTCGCGGGCCAGTCGGGCGATGTCGACCAGCTCCCGGGTGCGCCCCGTCCAGGAGATCACCACCACCACGTCGCCGGTGTGGCAGGCGGCGGCGATCATGCGCTGCATCAGCACGTCGACGTAGGAGGTGACCGGCAGATTGAAGCGGAAGAACTTGTGCTGCGCATCCTGGGCCACCGCGCCGGAGGCACCGAGGCCGAAGAAGTGGATCTGCTTGGCCTGGGTGAGATAGTCGACCATGCGCTCGATCTTGGCCGGGTCGATCTCGCGTCTTGCCTGGTCCAGGGCAGCGATGGTGGCGCCGAAGATCTTGCCGGTGTAGGCGGCCGCCGCATCGCTGGGCTCCACCGCCTGGCTGACATAAGGCGTGCCGCCGGCCAGGCTCTGGGCTAGCTTGATCTTGAAGTCCGGATAGCCCTTGGCATCGAAGCTGCGGCAGAAGCGGTTGACCGTGGGTTCGCTGACCGAGGCGGCCTGCGCCAGGCTGGCGATGCTCAGGCCCGTGGCGCGAGCCGGGTCGGCGAGAATCACATCGGCCACCTTGCGCTCGGAGCGATTGAGTTCATCGAGGCGCTGGCGTATTCGCTGGAGCAGGTCGTGATCGGCCATGGTGTCGGAGATCTCCATACGTGGGGCGGTGGGCAGTCGGTTCGTCTCGGGTTCGCCGATGATGTGGTGATTTTACGACATCATGTCCGGCATGCCACCTCATCGCCGGGAAACGATACGAAAGAGGCGTGCCAGGCGGAGATTTTTATTTGGTAAGATTACGTCTATGATTGCGCGGTGACGCTATTATGGCGTACATTTTTTGGTAAATTAACCAGATGGGAGTCGGTATGAACGCAGCCATGCGGTCAAGCGAGGAGAGCGCTTCCGCCATCGATCTGGCGCTCTTCGGCGCCTTGGGCGACCTGTCGCAGCGCAAGCTCTATCCCGCACTCTACCATCTGGATCGCGAAGGGCTGCTGGACGATGACATGCGCGTGCTGGGACTGGCGCGCCAGCCACTGGACGCCGCAGCGTTTCGCAAGGAGGTGGAGGCGGCGCTGGCGACCCACGTCAAGGCCGCCGAGCTCGAGCGTGCGACGCTGGCACGTTTCCTGGCTCGTCTCGACTATCGTCAGCTCGACTTCACCACCGAGGAGGGCTTTGCAGCGATCCGCGAGTGGCGCCAGGAGGGAGCGGAACGGCCGCTAGTGGTCTACCTGGCGGTGGGGGCGAACCTGTATGGCGATATCTGCCGGCACCTCGAAGCCAGCGGCAGCCTCGACGAGGCGAGCCGTGTGGTGGTCGAGAAGCCCATCGGCTACGACCTCGACTCCTCGGCCGAGATCAACGATGCCATCGGTGGAGTCTTTCCCGAGTCGCGCATCTACCGCATCGACCATTACCTGGGCAAGGAGACGGTACAGAACCTGATCGCACTGCGTTTCGCCAACCCGCTGTTCGGTACTCAATGGAACCAGAACCACATCTCCCACGTGGAGATCACCGTGGCCGAGAAGGTGGGCATCGAGGGGCGCTGGGGATACTTCGATGAGGCGGGCCAGCTGCGCGACATGGTTCAGAACCATCTGCTGCAGCTGGTCTGCCTGATCGCCATGGATCCGCCGGCCAATCTCGATGCCGACGCCATCCGTGACGAGAAGGTCAAGGTGCTCAAGGCGCTGAAGCCGTTCAGCGAGGCGTCTCTGGGGCGCGACGTGGTGCGTGGCCAGTACATCGCCGGCACCATCGACGGAGCCAGCGTGCCGGGCTACCTGGAGGAGGAAGGCGCCAACCGGCGCAGCGACACCGAGACCTTCGTGGCGATGAAGACCGAGGTGGCCAACTGGCGCTGGGCCGGGGTGCCGTTCTACATCCGCACCGGCAAGCGCCTGCCCGAGAAGCTCTCGCAGATCGTCATCCACTTTCGCCAGCAGCCGCATTACATCTTCGACCCCGATCAGCGCAACTTGGCCGCCAACAAGCTGGTGATCCGCCTGCAGCCCGATGAGGGCATCGCGCTCGAGGTGCTGACCAAGGACAGTGGTTTGGACAAGGGCATGCGGCTGCGTCGTGGCCCACTGCACCTGGACTTCAACAGCGCCTTTCCCAAGACGCGAATTCCCGATGCCTACGAGCGGCTGTTGCTCGAGGTGATCAAGGGACGGCAGTATCTCTTCGTGCGTCGCGACGAAGTGGAGCACGCCTGGCGCTGGTGCGACGGCCTGATCGAGGCCTGGCACGACCTGGGCGAGGCGCCGCGCCGCTATCCGGCCGGCTCCTGGGGGCCCGTCGCCTCCATTGCCATGATCACCCAGGATGGCCGCAGCTGGTACGAAGACTACTGATGAGGGAGAGAGGCCGACGCCATACTCTCGCAACCGCCATCACCGTTCAGGACGCCAACGGCCGGTACGAGGACGACTGACATGAACGCATCCCCCCGTGAGCAACTGGCCGAGCAGCTCGCCGAAGCGGCGGCCGCCGCGCTGCGTGCCGATCTGGCTTGCCATGAGCGTGCGCTGCTGGTGGTTTCCGGCGGCTCCACGCCAGTACCCTTCTTTCAGGCGCTCGCTGCCGCCGAACTGCCCTGGGAGCGTGTCGAAGTGACGCTCGCCGACGAACGCTGGGTGGCCGAGGACGCCGCCGACAGCAATGCCCGCCTGGTGCGCGAGCACCTGTTGCAGGGACCGGCGGCTGCCGCAACCTTCGTGGCGCTGACCAGCGACCATGCCACCCCCGAGGAGGGGGTGACCGAGGTGGCCGGTCGGCTCGAGCGCCTGGCCTGGCCGGCCAGTCTGGTGGTGCTGGGAATGGGCGGCGATGGCCACACCGCCTCGCTGTTTCCTGACAGTCCCGAGCTCGCGCTGGCGCTTTCCACCACCGAACCGGCGGTGGCGGTGCGCACGCCCAGCCAGCCCCAGCCGCGCATCACCTTGAGTGCCGACCGCCTGCATCAGGCGCGCCGCCACCTGTTGCACATCACCGGCGACGACAAGCGCGCCGCGCTGGCGCAGGCGCTCACGGGCGACGACACTCGCGAGTTGCCGATTCGCGCCTTTCTTTCCTGCCCATTGGCCGTCTACTGGGCCCCCTGACCGATCACCGCCGAACGCTTCTGGAGTGCTTGCCATGACCATCGACAAACAGCTGCCATCCACGCGCACCACCGAGCTCGACAGCATCTGCCTCAAGGCCGAGGTGATCCCGGTGCTGGCCATCGAGCGGGTGGAAGATGCCGTGCCCCTGGCCCGTGCCCTGGTGGACGGCGGCCTGACGGTGCTGGAGGTGACCCTGCGCACCGATTGCGCCCTGGAGGCGATCCGCCGCATCAACGAGGCGCTGCCCCAGGCCAGCGTCGGCGTGGGTACCGTGCTCACGCCGGCGCAGTACCGTCAGGCCGAACGGGTGGGGGCGGACTTCGTGGTCACGCCCGGCACCACCGAGGCGCTCTATCGTTATGGCGTGGAAAGCCCGGTACCGATGCTGCCCGGCGTGGCCACCGTCTCCGAGCTGATGGCCGGCTGGCAGTACGGCTATCGGCGCTTCAAGTTCTTTCCCGCCGAGGCCAGCGGTGGCGTCAAGGCGCTCAAGGCTTTCGCCGGCCCCATTCCCGAAGCGCGCTTCTGCCCCACCGGCGGCATCAATCTCGACAATGCCGAAGACTATCTGGCGCTGAAGAACGTCATGTGCGTGGGTGGCTCCTGGCTCACCCCCAAGTCGCTGGTTGCCGCCGAGGACTGGAACGGCATTCGCCAGCTCGCGCGCGAGGTGGCGGAGCGTTTTCACCACTGAAGGTTTTCCTTCCCATGCTCTCGTGACGGCCTGGCCGTCCTTTGCACCCGGCCTCATCGGCCGGGTTTTTTCGATGCAAGATGCATCGTCCTCCCCCGCGGTCCCGCACATCAGCGGGTTCTGTGGCAAGCCGGTCCTCCGGCGGCTCGACGCCCCGACGCAAGAGCCGCAATGCCCTCTGCCCCGGTCGCTCAGGAGCGAGAGCGTCTCTTGTGCGGCTGCTTTTTGACCGATTTGCCGCCCACGGTATCGCCCGTGTCGGCTGGATCGGCATCGCTGTCGTCGGCTGCGCTGTCGTGGAAATGACCGCGCACCAGTGCCAGCAACCCCTGGGTGGAGGCGTCGAAGTCCTGGCTTCGAGAGTCGATGCGGCTGCTGATCTCGCCGGCGATCTGCTTGCCGAGCTGAACGCCCCACTGATCGAAGGAGTTGATGTTCCAGATCACCCCCTGCACGAACACCTTGTGTTCGTAGAGCGCGATCAGCGCTCCCAGGTTCTTGGGCGTCAGCTCGTCGAGCAGCAGGGTGCTGGAAGGGCGATTGCCCGGGCAGCTGTAAGGGTCTAGCTGGCCGCCTTTCTGGCTGCCCTCCATGAAGGCGTTGGCCTGGGCCAGCATGTTGGTGAGCAAGGCGAAATGGTGATCCTCGAAGCCCGGTTCGGGCTTGAGCGAGGCGATGAAGTCGATGGGCACGTAGCGGGTGCCCTGATGGAGCAGCTGGAAGAAGGCGTGCTGGCCGTTGGAGCCGGTCTGCCCCCAGACGATCGGGCCGGTCTTGTAGTCCACCGGCTGGTTGAAGATGTCCACCGACTTGCCGTTGGACTCCATGTCCAATTGTTGCAGGAAGGAGGGCAGCTGGTGCAGAGCCTGGTCGTAAGGAACGATGGCGTGGGTCTCGGCACCGTGGAAGTTGATGTACCAGATGCCGATCAGCGCCATCAGCACCGGCATGTTGTCGCGGAACGGGGCCTTGAGGAAATGCTGGTCCATCTCGTAGGCGCCTTCGAGCAGTTCCATGAAGCCGTCGAAGCCGATGGAGAGCGCGATGGGAAGGCCGATGGAGGACCACATGGAGTAGCGCCCGCCCACCCAGGCCCAGAACTCGAAGACGTTCTCCTCGCGAATGCCGAACTCCATGGCCGCGGTCTTGTTGGTGGAGGCGGCAATGAAGTGGGCGCCCACGTCGGCGTCTTCGCCGGCGTTCTCCAGAAACCAGCGGCGTGCCGTCTTGGCGTTGAGCAGCGTCTCCTGGGTGGAGAAGGTCTTGGTGGAGACGATGAACAAGGTGGTGGCCGGGTCGAGGCGGTTGAGCACCTTCTGGATGTGGGTGCCGTCGACGTTGGAGACGAAATGGAAGCTGAGATCGGGATGACGGTACTTGAGCAGCGCCCGGCAGGCCATGTTGGGCCCCAGGTCGGAGCCGCCGATGCCGATGTTGACCACGTCGGTGATGCGCTTGCCGCTGTAGCCGGTCCATTCGCCGCTGCGAACCGCGTCCGAGAAGCGCTGGATCTGCTCTCGGGTACGCTGGATTTCCGGCATCACGTCCTTGCCGTCGACCATCAGCGGCCCTTCGCCCAGGGTGCGCAGGGCGGTGTGCAGTACCGGGCGATTTTCGGTGACGTTGATGATGTCGCCGGAGAACATCTGTGCGCGGCGTTGCACCAGCGCCGAATGTTCGGCCAGTTCGATGAGCGTGTCGAGCACGTCTTCCGAGACCTGGTGCTTGGAGTAGTCGAGGAACAGTCCGCCGACGCGCAGGCTCATCTTGTCGAAGCGTTCGGGATCGGCGGCGAAGTAGTCGCGGATGCGGTCGTTGGCGGTCTCGGCGTGCAGGCGCTCGAGCGCCTGCCAGGTAACGCTGCGGGTCAGGTGGAACATGGGGGCGCTCCAAGGTGTTGAGTCGGTAAGAGAGTGGTTGCGAACGACTGCGCTCGCCCATGCCGTGTTGGAATCATCCTCGCGCGCGAGCTCGGTCCTTTCTTCGACTGATTCCGCCTGGCCTGGTCGTCGCTCGTGACTTTTGCAAAGACTCTCCAAGATGCCGTTTATGTAATAATACTACAAGACTGGGCGTACAAGGCGAAGCCATCGAAAGCCTCGCCGGTTTCTAGTAATAAAACATCATGGGCGGCCCTCGGCCTGCCCATGACGTTGCCGGATCAAGCGTTGGCGGTGACGGCGACGGGCGCAGCACTCCGCTTGAGCGCAGCATAGCCGAGCCCGGTGACCAGCGAACCGATGACGATGGCGCCGAGGTAGAGGAATGCCGGCGTGATGGCGTTGGGAATCAGTAGCACGAAGATCCCGCCGTGGGGCGCCATCAGCTGGGCGCCGATCAGCATGGAGAGCGCGCCGGTGATCGCTCCGCCGATCATGCTCATGGGGATCACCCGCAGTGGGTCCTTGGCGGCGAAGGGGATGGCGCCCTCGGTGATGAAGCAGCAGCCCAGCACCAACGACGCCTTGCCGGCTTCGCGCTCCGGATCCGAGAACTTCGACCTGGCTACCAGGCTGGCGATGCCCATGCCGATCGCCGGCACCATGCCGGCGGCCATGATCGCCGCCATGGGGCCGTAGGTCTCGGAGGCCAGCAGGCCCACGCCGAAGGTATAGGCGGCCTTGTTGACCGGCCCGCCCAAATCGAAGCACATCATGGCACCGAGCAGGATGCCCAGCAGCACGGCGTTGGCCGAGCCCATGGTCTCGAGAAAGGCGGTCAGCGCCGAGAGGACGGCCGCCACCGGCTCGCCGATCACGTAGATCATCACCAGTCCCGTGACCAGACTCGCCACCAGCGGGATGATCAGGATCGGCTTGAGCGATTCGACGCTGGAAGGGAGCTTGACGTGCTGCGCTACCGCCTTGGCCACGTAGCCGGCCAGGAAGCCGGCGAGGATGCCGCCGATGAAGCCGGCGCCGATCTCCGAGGCGAGCATGCCGCCGATCATGCCCGGGGCGATGCCGGGGCGGTCGGCGATGGAGTAGGCGATATAGCCGGCCAACACCGGAATCATCAGCGCAAACGCCGTGCCGCCGCCGATCTGCATCAGTGCCGCGGCTAGCGTGCCCTCTTGCTCGAAGGCCTCGATGCCGAACACGAAAGAGAGCGCGATCAGCAGGCCACCGGCCACCACCATGGGCAGCATGAAGGAGACGCCGGTGAGCAGATGCTTGTAGACCCCCTTCTCCTTGACGCTCTTCTTGGCCTCGCCGCTGCCGCCGGCGCTCTCCACCGTGGCCTGCTCCAACGCCGCCTCGATGGTGGGCTTGGGTCTCTTCAAGGCGTTGCCGGTGGAGGTGCGGTAGACGCGCTTGCCGGCGAAGCGGGTGGGATCCACCTCGATGTCGCAGGCCAGGATCACCACGTCGGCGTCGCGGATCTCCTCGTCGGTGAGGGCGTCCTGGGCGCCCACCGAGCCCTGGGTTTCCACGCGGATCGCATGGCCCAGCGATTTTCCGGCCTCGCTCAGCGATTCCGCAGCCATGAAAGTATGCGCCACCCCAGTGGGACAGGCGGTGACGGCGACGATCTTGCGGCCGGCGTCCCGATGGGCGGTGGTCTGCTGGGTCAGCGGCGCCTCGCTCTCGGTTGGCGGCGCGTACTCGGTGGCCTCGCGACTAGCGCGTTCGAGGAAGGCCTGCGGGTCGGGCAGCGCCGCGTCGATGGGTGCCTGGAAGAGTCGCTTGCCGGCAAAGCGTTGCGGAGCGGGCACGTGGTCGGCGGCGATCACGATCAGGTCGGCGGCGGCGATCGCCTCGGCACTGACCGGGGTCAGCGGTTCGAGTTCGCTGTGCATCTCGACTTCCACTTGCCAGCCGAGGCGGCCGGCGGCCTGTTCGAGACGGCGGGCAGCGAGGAAGGTGGTGGCCATGCCGCTGGGGCAGGCGGTGACGAGGATGGCGTTCATGCGAAGGCTCCCCCCGCATCGACGTCGTTGAGGCGCCGTACGCGGGTCTGCTGTTGGAGTTGCGGGAAGTCGGCGGCGTGGGGGTCGCCCACGCCGACGTGACGGACGGACTCGGCGGAAAGTGCCGTGGCCAGGCGCAGAGTCTGCTCGGCGGTGTGCCCCGAGAGCACGCCGTGCAGCAGGGCGGCGACCAGGGTGTCGCCGGCGCCTACCGTGCTGACCACGGCGAGGCGCGGCGGCATGGCCTGCCAGGCGCCGCGCCGGCTGACCCACAGCACCCCTTGGTCGCCGGCGGAGATCAGCGCTTCCTCGATGCCCTCGGCGTAGAGCCGCAGTGCGGCCGAGAGTCGCGCCTCGACGCTCTCCAGGCGGCGTCCCGCCCAGGCAGCCAGTTCGTGCTCGTTGGGCTTGACCGCGGTGGGGCGAGCGGCGATGGCGGCGGTGAGCGCCTCGCCGCTGGTGTCGACCCATACCGCCAGCCCGGCACCGCGCAGGCGGGTGACCAGGCTGGCGAGGTTCTCCGCGGTCACGCCCGGTGGCAGGCTGCCGGCGATCACCACGGCATCGGGTCGGCGGCGAGGATCGGCCAGGCGCGTATCGAGGCCGTCGAGCAGACGCTGCCAGGCAGTCTCACCGATGGTCGTCCCCGGCCCGTTGATGTCGGTGACCCGACCGTCGGCCTCGGCGAGCTTGGCGTTGATGCGCGTCTCGCCGGGCACGCGCAGGAAGGCGTCCTCCACGCCCAACGCTTCGAAGGCGCGCAGGAAGGGGCCGTCGTTGTCGGCGCCGAGAAAGCCCGACACCGTGACGTCGTGCCCCAGCGCGACCAGCACGCGTGCTACGTTGACGCCCTTGCCGGCGGCATCGAGGTGGGTTTCTCGAGTGCGGTTGACCGCACCGGGCTCGAGTCGCTCGAGGCCGATCGACAGGTCCAGCGCCGGATTGAGAGTGAGAGTGAGCACGCGGGCCATCAGCGCACCTCCAGGACGTTGCGTACCGCCTCGCTGGTGGCCTGAGCCAGCGCCAGCCCGGCCTGAGTGCGTGCCTCCTCGCAGTCGAACTCGCGCAGGCGCGCCTTGACCAGCGGCACCTGGCGGGCGCTCACCGAGAGCTCGTCGATGCCCAGGCCAACCAGCACCGGCACGGCGGTGGCGTCACTGGCCAGCTCGCCGCACACCCCGACCCACTTGCCGTGGGCATGGGCGGCCTGCACGGTCATCTCGATCAGTCGCAGCACCGCCGGATGCAGCCCGTCAGCCTGGGCGGAGAGCTGAGGATGGTCGCGGTCGATGGCCAGGGTGTACTGGGTGAGGTCGTTGGTGCCCACCGAGAAGAAGTCCACCTCGGCGGCCAGGCTCGGGGCGAGCAGGGCGCAGGAAGGCACCTCGATCATCACGCCCAGTTGCAGATCGCTGGCGCGCTGCTCGGCAGGGATTTCCTCGAGGAGGCGGTCGACGATCTGCCGGGCGGTGCGAAACTCCGCCACGTCCTTGACCATCGGCAGCATGATGCGCAACGGCTTGCCGGCGGCGGCCATCAGCAGGGCGCGCAATTGGGTCTCGAGCACCTCGGGACGGGTCAGGGTCAGGCGAATGCCGCGCAGGCCGAGGAAGGGGTTGGCCTCCTGGGGTACCGGCCAGTAGGGCAGCGGCTTGTCGCCGCCGACGTCCAGGGTGCGCGCCACCAGCGGCCGGCCGTCCAGGGCATCGAGCGCCTCGCGGTACTCGGCGATCTGGGTGTCGAGATCGGGCAGCTTGGCGTGGGCCATGAACAGGAACTCGGTGCGCAGCAGCCCGATGCCTTCGGCGCCGCGCGCCACGGCATCGGCGGCGTGGGCCGTGTTGCCCAGGTTGGCGGCCACCTCGACGCGGTGGCCGTCGCGGGTGCGTGCCTCGTCGAAGCGGGCCTCCCAGGCCTCGGCTTCGCGCCGCTCGCGCTCGGCCAGGCGCTGCTGTGCAGCGTCGCGCCGCTCGGCGGAGGGGGCCGGTGTGATGCGCCCGCGCTCGCCGTCGAGGATCAATTCGGTACCGCCCTCGAGCGTCATCACCCGCGGTCCGGCGCCGACCACGGCGGGGATGCCCAGCGCTCGGGCGAGAATGGCGCTGTGGGCGGTGGCGCCGCCGCGGGCGGTGAGCAGGCCGCGTACGCGGCGGGTGTCGAGTCGCGCCACATCGGAGGGACCGATGTCGTCGGTGACCAGGATGTACGGATGGTCCGGCGGGTCGGGCAGCTTGACGTCACACAAGATGCCGAGAACGCGGCGCCCCACGTCGCGCAGGTCGGCGGCGCGTTCGGCGAGCAACGGGTCGGCGAGCCGCTCCTGGGCCTGGGCCGCGGTCTCGATGGCTTCCCACCAGCCGGCTTCGGCCGAGGCGCCTTCACCGATCGCCTCGCGGGCTGCCTGGTGCAGCTCGCCGTCCTGGAGCATCTCCTCGTGCATGGCCAGTATCTGCGCGACCTCGCCGCCGCGGGCCTCGCGGACCAGCGCCTCGAGCTGTTCGGCGCCCTCGCGGATCGCCGACTCCAGGCGCTGGGTCTGGGCGACGGGGTCGTCGGCACGCTCCGGATAGTCGAAGCGCGGCGTTTGCAGCACGAAGGCCGGAGCGATGGCCAGCCCCGGCGAGGCGGCCACGCCGGGGTGGGGCTCGTCGGCGGGCAGTGGCTCGGGCGGCGGGGCGTCGTCCTCTCGCGGAGCGACGTGTTCGCGGCTTTCGTCGAAGGGCAGCACCGCTTCGCCGAGCCCGCTCGACACGGCCTCGCACACCGCGGTCAGCGCCGCCTCGGCGTCCTCGCCCTCGGCGGAGAAGGCGAGCTGCTGGCCGCGCCGCGCACCGAGGTTGATCACTTTGGTGAGGCTGGTGGCCGAGACTGGCTGGCCGCCCGCTTCGGCGAGGCGCACGCGAACGGGCACGGCCTGTTCGCGGGCCACCTGCACCAGCTGCTTGGCGGGGCGGGCGTGCAAGCCATGGGCGTTGAGCACGCGGGCCAGCCGGGTGTGGGCCGTGGTGGACTCGCCGGAGAGACGCGCCAGCACGGTGGCGGCATCGGCGCCGCGCAGCGCTTGGCCGGCGCCGCTCTCGAGGAGAGCGAAGAGGCGCTCCAGCAGGCTCTTGTGAGCGCTGCCGTCGGCGGCCAGGCTGAACACCCCAGTGACCGCCTCATCCGCCTCTCGCAGGGTCGTTTCGGGAGTTGCCAGGGCGAGCGCCGGCGTCTCGACCCCGCGGCCGCTGGTGGCCAGCCACAACCCCTGGCCCAGGCGCACCGGGGCGTGCTCGGCCACTGCGGCGACGAAGTCGCTGCCCACGCAGCCGAGCTGGCGCAGCCGAGCGGCACCGGCCAGCGCCAGTTCGCGAACGTCGTGCGCGGGAAAGTTCAAGCACAGGGTGTCGGCGTCCAGGCGCGCCTCGACCGCGGACTTCGACAGCAGCCGTGCCACCGCAGCGGCCGACTCGGCTGCGGCCAGGCGCTGGGCGACGCTGTCGTCGTCGAGCACGTGGGTGAGCTGGCGCAGGATGTCGAGATGCTCGTCGCTCTGGGCGGCGATGGTCACCAGCACATGGACGCGCTCGCCGTCGTGCCATTGGACCCCAGCGGGGAACTGCAGTACGCGGATGCCCGTGGCACGCACGTGCTCGCGACTCTCGGCGGTACCGTGGGGAATGGCGATGGCGTTGCCGAGATAGGTGGAAGACTGTGCCTCGCGGGCGTAGAGGCCGTCGCGATAGGCGGGCGCCACCAGTTCGGCGGCTTGCAGTGCCTCGGCGGCCTGGTCCAGGGCGTCGCGCCAGTCCGAGGCCTGGCAGCCGAGCCGGATGTCTTCCGGGCGTAGGGTCAACATGGGGCTCTCCTCTATGCCGGCTCGCCATGGGTGGCATTCGGGTGCCGGCAGCGGCAGTCGTTGACGGTGGGCTGAATCGTGTCACCTGCTATGATTCAATGCTGGATCGATTCATGCATTTTGGCAAGGCGAGCCATCTTAGACTTTGGCAGGGGGCGGGGAGACCGATGAGTCGCGTAAACTGGGTTTCCTGGCAATGAGGAAGACCATGACACTCGCCGAAATCGCGCGCCTGGCCGGCGTGTCGCGTACCACCGCCAGCTACGTCATCAACGGCAAGGCCGAGGAGCGGCGCATCAGCCCCGACACCGTCGAGCGGGTGATGGCCGTGGTGCGTCAGCATCGCTACCGGGTGGATGCCCAGGCAGCGGCGCTGCGTCGGGGCTCGAGTCGAACCCTGGGGCTGATCGTTCCCGATCTGGAGAACGTCAGTTACGCGCGGCTGGCCAAGCGCCTGGAGCGCGGCGCCCGGGAGCAGGGCTATCAACTGCTGATCGTCGGTTCCGACGACCGGCCCGAAGCGGAGCGCGACCTGGCTGCGGCGCTGCGCGCCCAGCGCTGCGAGGTGTTGATCACGGCGAGCTGCCTGCCCCAGGACGATCCCTTCTATCGTGAGCTGATGGCCGACGGCCTGCCGGTGGTGGCGGTGGACCGCGGCTTCGACCCGGCCCACTTCGCCAGCGTGGTGAGCAACGACCGCGAGGCCGCCGAGCGCTTGACCCGCTCGGTGCTCGATGAACGGGTCGCGAGCGTGGCCTGGCTCGATGCCGTGCCGGCGCTCTCTATCACCGGTGAGCGGCGCGCCGGTTTCGAACGGGCGCTGGCGGGACGCTCCCTGCAGCCGGTCATCCTGTGCGCCGAGCGCTACGACCGCGCCGAAGGGGCGCGGCGGATGCGCGAGCTGCTCGACCGCCATGGATTGCCAGACGCCCTGGTCACGGCGTCCTACACGCTGCTCGACGGCGTCTTCGACGTGCTGCTCGAGGAGGGCGGCCTGCCGCAGGGGCTGCGCCTGGCCACCTTCGGCGACAGCCGCCTGCTCGACTTCCTGCCGCTGCCGATCAACTCGGCGGTGCAGGACTACGATCGCATTGCCGCCGCGACGCTCACCGCCGCCTTGGCCGCCGCGCGTGGCGACTACCGGGCCGGCGAGCAGATGGTGCCACGCACCCTGCGCTGGCGGTTGCCGGAGCGGCTGGCGGTGGAGTAGCCGGCGGCAGCCGTTGTACCGGGAGTTCAGGCTTGCGATGATTCCTGGTACTTCAGGTTGGCTTCGGGTGGCGCATCGTGGACAAGTTCGAGAGAAGGCTGGATCAGGCTGCCCGGACGGCCTGGCTGTCCTACGTCGGTGGGCGTACCCAGGACGAGATCGCTGCCCAGCTCGGTGTGTCGAGGCCGGGCGTGCAGCGCTTGCTGGCTCTCGCTCGGCAGGAAGGTCTCGTCAAGGTCCACATCGATCATCCGATCGCCAGTTGCATGGCGCTCTCCGAGGCCCTGTGCGAACGCTATGGGCTGGAATTCTGCGACGTCGTTCCCGCCGATCCGGACGATGCTTCGGCCAACAGTGCACGTTACCTGGCCGTTGCGGCGGCCGAGCGGCTTTCCCACTATCTGAACCGTACCGAGCCGCTGACGCTCTCGCTGGGCACCGGTCGTGCCGTGCGCGCCATGGTCGAGGCCCTGAGTCGCATCGATCGTCCCCAGCACCGCTTCGTTTCCCTGGTCGGCAACGTGGCCCGCGATGGCTCCTCCAACCGCTATGACGGGGTCATGGTGCTGGCGGACAAGACCGGTGGAGAGCGTTTCCTGCTGCCGGCGCCAGTGGTTGCGGATTCGCTGGAAGAGAGCGATGCCCTGTGCAGACAGCGCCTGTATCGTTCGGTGGCGGAAGTGGCGCGCCAAGCCGAGGCCGCTTTCATCGGGGTCGGGCGTATCGACCGTCAGGCGACCCTGTTCCAGGATCACTTCATCAGCGAGAAAGAGCTCGAAGAGTTGATCTCCGGTGGGGCGGTGGGCGAACTCCTGGGGTGGCCATTGAACCGGCACGGCAAGGTCATCGATTGTTCCATCACGCGTCGTGTGACCAGTCTTCCGCTGTCCATCTTCCGTGACCGACCACTGGTGGCCGTGGCCGGCGGGCGCGACAAGGGGGCGGCCCTGAGTGCGGCCCTGCGCGGGGGGTGGCTCAAGGGGCTGGTCACCGACGAGGGGGCGGCACGGCTGATCGTCGAGAGCGCGGACTGAAGGCCTGTCTCGTCCTAAAGTCTAACTTGGCGGCTTTGCTTTTTTTGGGGTCTTGTTCGATCATTTGTTCACGCTTTGATTTAAATGATCAATAGCGGCATAGCGAGTCGACAACAACACAAGACGTCTCAATAGGAGCCCATCATGAAGCTCACCCGAGCCCTGCCGCTGGCTACCCTGGCGGCAGCCGTCGCCGCCGCTTGCCAGGCCCAAGCACAGACCGAGATCACCGTCGCCACGGTCAACAACAACGACATGGTGATCATGCAGAGCCTCACCGAGGAGTTCGAGACGCAACATCCCGATATCGAACTCGACTGGGTGGTGCTGGAGGAGAACGTGCTGCGCCAGCGCTTGACCACCGATGTGGCCACCGGTGGCGGCCAGTTCGATGTCATGACCATCGGCACCTACGAGGTGCCCATCTGGGCCGAGCGCGGCTGGCTGACGCCTCTCGACGACCTGCCGGCCGACTACGCGGTCGACGATCTGCTGCAGTCCGTGCGCGACGGTCTATCGCATGACGACACCCTGCATGCGCTGCCGTTCTACGGTGAGAGTTCGATGATGTACTACCGCCAGGACCTGTTCGACGAGGCGGGGATCGAGATGCCCGAGCAGCCCAGTTGGGAGGAGGTGCGCGACTGGGCCGGTCAGCTCCACGACCCGGACAACGAAGTGGCCGGCATCTGCCTGCGCGGCAAGCCGGGCTGGGGCGAGAACATGGCCTTCGTCTCGACCCTGGTCAACACCTTCGGCGGACGCTGGTTCGACGAGGCGTGGAATCCCGAACTCGAGTCGCCGGCCTGGCAGGAGGCGATCGGTTTCTACGTCGAGCTGCTCGGCGATTATGGCCCGCCCGGGGCGAGCTCCAACGGTTTCAACGAAAACCTGGCGCTGTTCTCCCGCGGCAACTGCGCCATGTGGGTGGATGCCACCTCGGCGGCCGGCAAGCTCTACGACCCGGACGAGTCCGACGTGGCCGACCGGCTGGGCTTCGCTCCGGCCCCGGTGGCCGAGACGCCCAAGGGCTCCCACTGGCTGTGGTCCTGGGCGTTGGCGATCCCGGCCTCCTCGGAGAAGCAGGAGGCCGCCGAGACCTTCATCACCTGGGCCACCTCGCGTGAGTACGTCGAGCTGGTCGGCGAGACCGAGGGCTGGACCAGCGTGCCGCCGGGCACCCGCGAATCCACCTACGCCAACGAGAACTACCAGCAGGCGGCCCCCTTCGCCGATTTCGTGCTCGAGGCGATTCGGGATGCCGACCCGACCGACTCGACCCTGGAACCCACCCCCTACGTCGGTGTGCAGTTCGTGGGCATTCCGGAGTTCCAGTCGATCGGCACCCAGGTCGGCCAGACCATCGCCTCGGCGTTGACCGGTGACGTCAGCGTGGAGCAGGCGCTGCAGACCGCGCAGCGGGCCACCGAGCGCACCATGCAGCGCGCCGGCTACCTGGACTGACCCCCGTGCCGGCCGGGAACGCCCCGGCCGGCTGAACCCTCTCTCCATCCCAACGGGCCGGATCATGACCAAGACACGCGCTGCTGGGCGCACCGTCGGGGGACTTCGGACCCTGTCGTTGCAGGCGCCCGCCGTTACTCTGCTGTTGCTATGGATGATCGTGCCGCTGGCGATGACCGTATGGTTCTCGCTGCAGCGCTATAACCTGCTGATGCCGGAGATGACCGGCTTCGCCGGTCTGGAAAACTACCGATACCTGTTCACCGATCCGGCGCTGTGGACGGCGATGGGCAACACGCTGCTGCTGGTCGGATCGGTGCTGGCGATCACCGTGGTGGGCGGCACTCTGCTGGCGGTGCTCTTCCAGCAGGAGTTTCCCGGGCGCGGCGTGGCCCGAGTGCTGGCCATCTCGCCGTTCTTCGTGATGCCCACGGTGAGCGCCCTGGTGTGGAAGAACATGATGATGCACCCCTCCAACGGCGTGCTCTCCTGGCTGGCCGAGTCCTTCGGCCTGCCGGCCGTCGACTGGTTCTCGTCGCTGCCGCTCACCTCGATCATCATCATCGTCTCCTGGCAGTGGCTGCCCTTCGCCCTGCTGATCCTGCTGACCGCCATCCAGTCGCTGGACGACGATCAGGTCGAGGCGGCACGCATGGACGGCGCCGGGCCGGTGGCGATCTTCTTCTTCATCACCCTGCCGCACCTCAAGCGGGCGATCAGCGTGGTGATCATGATCGAGATGATCTTCCTGCTGACCATCTTCGCCGAGATCTTCGTCACCACTTCCGGAGGGCCGGGGTTGGCCACCACCAATCTGGCTTTCCTGATCTACATCCAGGCCCTGCTCGACTTCGACGTGGGCATGGCGTCCGCCGGCGGGGTGGTCGCGGTCATTCTCGCCAACATCGTCGCCATCTTCCTGGTCCGCATGGTGGCCAAGAACCTGGAAAGCTAGTGCCGGAGATCCCTGATGACCACCGCCAAGACCAAGTTTCCCGCTACCGCCGAACGCATGCCGCCCCAGGCAGCCGGGGTCTCGCCGTTGCGCTCCGCGTTTGCCCGCCGTCTGGGCCTGACGGCGCTGGGATGGGCGATCGCCTGCCTGATCTTCTTCCCGATCTTCTGGATGGTGCTGACCGGTTTCAAGACCGAGTCGGCGGCCATTGCCGATCCCAGTCTGATCTTCTCGCCGACGCTGGAGAGCTACATCGCGGTCCAGGAGCGTGCCGGCTATTTCAAGTTCGCCATGAACAGCGTGGTGGTGGCCTTCGGCTCGACGCTCGCAGCGCTGCTGATCGCCATCCCTTCGGCCTACTCCATGGCCTTTCTGCCCACCCGACGTACCAAGGGCACCCTGTTGTGGATGCTCTCCACCAAGATGCTGCCGCCGGTGGGCGTGCTGGTGCCGATCTACCTGCTGTTCCGCGATGTCGGGCTGCTCGACACCCGCACCGGCCTGACCATCGTCTACACGCTGATGAACCTGCCGATCGTGGTGTGGATGCTCTACACCTTCTTCAAGGATCTGCCCAAGGACATCCTCGAGGCGGGGCGCATGGACGGTGCCAGCACTCTGCAGGAGGTGTGTTTCCTGCTGCTGCCGCTCACCCTGCCGGGGATCGCCTCGACCGGCCTGCTGTCGGTGATCCTGAGCTGGAACGAGGCCTTCTGGAGCCTCAATCTCACCTCCTCCAAGGCGGCGCCGCTGACCGCCTACATCGCCTCTTTTTCCAGCCCCGAAGGCCTGTTCTGGGCCAAGCTCTCCGCCGCCTCGACGATGGCCATCGCGCCCATCCTGGTGTTCGGCTGGCTCACCCAGAAACAGATGGTGCGAGGCCTGACCTTCGGCGCAGTGAAATAGGCTTTCGACGATGCCGAACACTGGTCTTCGGCTGGCGCTTTCGCCGACCACAAAACAGATGGTGCGCGGCTTGGCCTTCGGCGCCGTCAAGTAATCCGGGAGTTTTCGCATGGCAACGCTACAACTCGATCGGGTCACCAAGAGTTTCGGTGACACCCACGTCATCCAGGGCGTCGACCTCGAGGTCGACGACAAGGAGTTCGTGGTCTTCGTCGGCCCGTCCGGGTGCGGCAAGTCCACCCTGCTGCGCATGATCGCCGGCCTGGAGAGCGCCACCTCCGGCGACATCCTGATCGACGGGCAGCGCATGAACGACATCGGTCCCGCCGACCGTGGCCTGGCCATGGTGTTCCAGAGCTATGCGCTCTATCCGCACATGACCGTCGAGGACAACATGGGTTTCAGCCTGCGCCTGGCTGGGGTCGACAAGCCGGCGCGCCGCGAGAAAGTGCGCGAGGCGGCGCGGATCCTGCAGCTCGAGCCGCTCCTCGACCGCAAGCCCAAGGCGCTCTCCGGCGGACAGCGGCAACGAGTGGCCATCGGCCGTGCCATCGTGCGCAATCCCGGCATCTTCCTGTTCGACGAGCCACTCTCCAACCTGGATGCGGCGCTGCGGGTGCAGATGCGCATCGAGCTGGCGCGACTCCACGAGGAGCTCGATGCCACGATGATCTATGTCACCCACGACCAGATCGAGGCCATGACCATGGCCGACAAGATCGTGGTGCTGCAGGGCGGCGTGGTGGAGCAGGTGGGTTCGCCCATGGAACTCTACCACCACCCCTGCAACCGCTTCGTGGCTGGCTTCATCGGCTCGCCGAAGATGAACTTCCTGCCGGTTCAGGTGGTGGAGGCCGACGCCGATGGAGTCGGCGTGCGCCTGCCGGGCGGTGACGTCACCCGGGTGCCGGTGGCGGGTGAGAAGCTGTCACCCGGTACGCCGCTCGAGTTGGGGATTCGTCCCGAGCACCTGGTGCTCGACGAGGCACAGGGCCCGCTTTCCGGCGAGATTCAGGTGCTCGAGCGCCTGGGCGGTCAGACCTCGCTTTACGTGCGAATGGACGACGCCATGGTCACCCTCATGGCCGACGGGGATATCGCCCATTGCGTGCACGACACGGTGCGCTTCGGCTTCGAATCGCACCGTGCCCATCTCTTCGATGCCGAGGGCCTGGCCCTGCCGAGCCTCGAGAAGCATCCGCTGGCCGGCCTGCGCCGCCAGGACAATCGCGTCGCCTCCGACGCCAACGGCGCCTGAGGGGAGCCCATGGAGACCCTGATCTTCGATTGTGACGGCGTGCTGGTGGACAGCGAAGCGATCGCCGAGGCGACCCTGGTGACACTGCTCGGCGAGTGGCTGCCGGACCTGGATGCCGACACCGTGCTCAGCCAGGCGCTGGGCATGACCACCGCCGATATCCTGTGCCACCTGGAGGGTCTTAGCGTGCATTGCCTGCCCCCGGCAGCCAGCGAGCGAGTGGACGACACCATCGAGGCGAGGCTGGCCCGGGAGCTGCAGGCGATACCAGGAGTGGCCGAGGCGATCGCCGCCATCGATCTGCCCAAGGCGGTGGTTTCCAACAGTCGACGTCGACGAGTACTGGCATCGCTGGCCACGACCGGGCTGGATGCCCGGCTCGACGGGGCGCCGATCTTCACCGCCGAGCAGGTGGCCCGACCCAAGCCGGATTCCGCCCTCTACCGGCTGGCCGCCGAGATGCTGGGGACCACGCCGATGAACTGCCTGGTGGTCGAGGACAGCGTCTCCGGGGTCACCGCTGCTCACGCTGCCGGCATGACGGTGATCGGCTTCACCGGTGCCAGCCATGTGCAGCCGGGGCAGGCGGAGCGTCTACAGGAAGCCGGTGCCTGGCGGGTCATCGAGCGCATGCAGGATCTCGAGCCACTGGTGAAAGCGTGGAACCGACGACCGCAGGCCTGAACCCAGCGCCCTTGTCACCCACCCCGCATTGCGAGATACGACTCATGAAACTGCTAGATCGGATAGCCATCGTCACCGGCGGTGCCCGCGGCATCGGCCTGGCCATCTGCCGAACCTATCTGGAGGAAGGTGCCTCGGTGGTCATCGCCGACATCGATCGCAGCGCCATCGACGAGGCCTTGGCCACGCTGGAAATCGAGGGGTGCGACGCCTCGCGTCTGATGGGCACGCGCCTGGACGTCTGCGACCGTCGGTCCATCGACGCCATGGTGGCAAGCGTGGGCGAGCGTTTCGGCGGCATCGACATCCTGGTCAACAACGCAGCCGTCTTCGACATGGCTCCGGTACTTGAGGTGACCGAGGCGAGCTACGACGCGCAGTTCGCCGTCAACGTCAAGGGCCTGTTCTTCACCCTTCAGGCCGTCGCCAAGGCCATGGTGGAGCGAGCCCAGGGCGGCAGGATCATCAACATGGCCTCCCAGGCGGGTCGCCGCGGCGAGCCGCTGGTGAGCACCTATTGCGCCACCAAGGCGGCAGTGATCAGCCTGACCCAGTCCTGCGCTCTGGACCTGATCCAGTACGGCATCCGTGTCAACGGCATCGCCCCGGGGGTGGTGGATACCCCCATGTGGGGCGAGGTGGATGCCCTCTTCGCCCGCTACGAGAAGCGGCCCTTGGGCGAGAAGAAGCGCCTGGTGGGCGAGGCGGTGCCTTACGGGCGCATGGGGCGACCGGAAGACTACGCCGGCCCGGCGGTCTTCTTGGCCAGCGACGACAGCGAGTACGTGGTCGCCCAGACCCTCAACGTCGACGGCGGCAACTGGATGAGCTGAAAAATGCCTGCGCGAGCGAATCGCTGCGCTGCGCGGTGCTGGTGCGCCAGCCCGGTCGGAATCCTCACATATACCCCATATGCTCCGGTTCCTGTGCTCCGTGCGCCTTGCGCTTCATTTCGCTCGGCGATTTTTTACCAGGCGAGAACAACGATGAATCCGAACATTCATGACATGGCGGTGCACCTGCTGGAAGCCGCCGAGAATCGGCGTCGCTTCATCGTGGCGCTGGCGGGGCCGCCCGCCGCCGGCAAGTCCTTCCTATCGGGTTGGTTGTGCCGCGAGCTCAACGCCCGCCGGGCCGGCTGCGCCGCGGTGGTGCCGATGGATGGCTACCACTATGACAACGCCGTGCTCGAGCCCCAGGGCCTGATTCCCGTCAAGGGCGCACCGCAGACCTTCGACTGCGATGGGCTCAGGCAAGACCTGGAGCGCATCCGTCGCACCGATCGCAGCGTCGCCGTACCGGTGTTCGATCGACCCCTGGACCTGGCCCGGGCCGGCGGCCGGCTGATCACCCTCGAGCATCGCATCGTCATCGTCGAGGGCAACTATTTGCTGCTCGACGAGGGCCCCTGGCCGGCCCTGCGCCCGCTGTTCGACATGACGCTGTTCCTCGATGTGCCCGACGAGCTGCTAGAGGCGCGTCTCATCCAGCGCTGGAGAGAGATGGGCCAGGACCAGGCCGGCGCTCTCGAGCGCACCCGCCACAAGGACATGCTCAATGCCCGGCTGATCAAGGCGGCCTCGGTGGCCGCCGACCTGCATTGGGCAGCGAGCGACTGAGCCGCACGCCCACACGATGTTTACACCAGGAGCGGCAGGAGACACTCAATGACCCGACTCAACAACGCCAATCTGGGGCGGCTGCCTCCCGAGGTCGCCACGCCCGATTACGATCGCGACGCCGTCACCCCGGGCGTCTTCCACTTCGGGGTCGGCGGCTTCCATCGTGCCCACCAGGCCATGTATCTGGATGCGCTGATGAATCGCGGAGAGGCGCTCGATTGGGGCATCGTCGGCGTCGGGGTGATGCCCGGGGACCGCCGCATGCGCGAAGCCCTGGCCGCCCAGGACCACCTCTACACCCTGGTGATCAAGCATCCCGACGGCCGCCGCGAGCCGCGAGTCATCGGCAGCCTGGTGGATTACCTCTTCGCCCCCGACGATCCGGCAGCGGTGGTGGAGCGCCTCGCCGATCCGGCGATCCGCATCGTCTCGCTGACCGTCACCGAGGGCGGCTACAACTTCCATCCGGTCTCCGGCGAGTTCGACCTGGCCAACCCCGACATCCGTCACGACCTGGACCATCCCGAAGCACCGAAGACGAGCTTCGGTCTGATCGTCGAGGGGCTGGCGAAGCGCCGCCAGCGCGGCATCCCGCCCTTCACGGTGATGTCCTGCGACAACATCCAGGGCAACGGCGAGGTGGCGAAGGAGACTTTCACCGCCTATGCCCGGGCCCGGGATCCGGCGCTCGCCGACTGGATCGACGCCTCGGTGGCCTTTCCCAACGCCATGGTGGACCGCATCACCCCGGTGACCGCCGAGTCTGACATCGCCGAGTTGAGCGAACGCTTCGCCGTCGAGGACGCCTGGCCGGTGGTCTGCGAGCCCTTCACCCAGTGGGTGCTGGAGGATCGCTTCGTCGCCGGCCGCCCGCCGCTGGAGGCGGTCGGTGTGCAGCTGGTGGACGACGTGGTGCCCTACGAGCTGATGAAGCTGCGCCTGCTCAATGCCAGCCACCAGGCGCTGGCCTACTTCGGCTATCTCGCCGGCTACCGCTACGCTCACGAGGTGTGCCGGGACCCGCTGTTCGTCGACTTCCTGCTCGATTACATGCGCTGCGAGGGGTCACCGACCCTGGCCCCGGTGCCGGGCATCGACCTGGAAGAGTACCGCCTCACCCTGATCGAGCGCTTCGCCAATCCCGAGGTGAAGGACTCCCTGGCGCGGCTCTGTGCCGAGAGTTCGGATCGCATTCCCAAGTGGCTGCTACCGGTGATTCGCGAGCAGTTGGCCCGGGGCGGCGAGATCCGGCGCAGCGCGGCGGTGGTGGCCAGCTGGGCGCGCTATGCCGAGGGCGAGGATGAGCGCGGCGAACCCATCGCGGTGGTGGATCGTCTCAAGGAAGAGCTGATGGCGATCGCCGCCGAGAATCGCACTCGGCCGACGGCGTTCATCGAGAACCGCGAGCTGTTCGGCGACCTGGGCGAGGACCCGCGCTTTCGCGAGGCCTATCTGTCGGCCCTGAACGCGCTTCACGAAGGCGGCAGCCGTGCCACACTGGAGTCACTGATGACGACACGAGGAGAGGCCTGATGTACGTCGGGGTGGATTGCGGCACCCAGAGCACCAAGGTGGTTCTGGTCGATGTCGACGATGCCCGGGTGCTCGGTGAGGCGAGCCGGCCGCACCGCCTGGACGAAGGAGAGGGCGGTCGCCGCGAGCAGGATCCCGGGGAGTGGATCGCAGCGCTGCGCGGCGCCTTCGAAGCGATGCTGGCGACGACCGGCATCGACCCCCGGGCGATTCGCGCCATCGGCGTATCCGGCCAGCAGCACGGCCTGGTGGCCCTGGACGAATCCGGCCAGCCGGTGCACCCGGCCAAGCTGTGGTGCGACACCGAAACCGCCGCCTGGAACGCCGAGCTGATCCAGCGCCTGGGTGGCGAGGCGGGCTGCCTCGACCGGCTCGGCCTGGTGCTGCAGACGGGATACACCGCCTCCAAGATCGCCTGGCTGCGCGATGCCCGGCCCGAGGCCTACGAGCGCATCGAAAGCCTGCTGCTGCCCCACGACTACCTCAACTTCTGGCTCACCGGCGAGCGGGTGGCCGAGGCGGGAGACGCCTCCGGCACCGGCTACTTCGACACCCGTGCCCAACGTTGGCGCCACGACGTCCTGGCCGAGATCGCCCCGGAGCTCGACCCCGAACGGGTGCTGCCGCGTCTGATCGAATCCCACGAACCGGCCGGCATCGTTCGCCCCGAGCTGGCCCGCGAACTGGGGTTGAGCGACGGCGTGCTGGTTTCCAGTGGGGGAGGCGACAACATGCTTGGCGCCATCGGCACCGGCAACATCCGTCCGGGCCTGGTGACCCTGAGTCTCGGTACTTCGGGCACCATCTGCGCCCACTCCCCCGAGCCGGTGGTGGCCGACAGCGCCATGGTGGCCAACTTCTGCGCCAGCCACGGCGGCTGGTTGCCGCTGGTCTGCACCATGAACGTCACCTCGGCGACCACGCGCATCCGCGAACTGTTCGGCCTCGACCTGGAGAGCTTCGGCGAGCGGGTGGCCGCCGCGCCCATCGGCGCCGAGGGCGTGACACTGTTGCCCTTCTTCAACGGCGAGCGGGTGCCCATGCTGCCCGAGGCCAATGCCAGCCTCGACGGCCTGACCAGCGTCAACACCACCCCGGCCAACCTGTGCCGGGCGGTGGTGGAGGGCGCCACCCTGGGCCTGCGTTACGGCCTGGATCAGTTCGGCCATCTCGCCGAGGGGGTGCACGAGATCCGCCTGATAGGCGGCGGCTCGCGCAGTCCGGTGTGGCGGCAGATGGTCGCCGACGTCACTGGCAGCCGGGTGATCTGTCCCGAGATCGCCGACGCCGCGGCCCTGGGCGCCGCCCTGCAGGCCGCCTGGTGCCACCGTGGCGGAGAACTGGCCGACCTCTGCGCTCGGCTGGTGCACCTCGACGAAGCCTCGCGGGCCGAGCCCGAGCCGGCCAGCGTCGCCGCCTACCGCGAGATCTACGCCCGCTATCGCCATCGACTGGCCGAACGCCACGGAATTCACTGAAACCTCATCGGGAGGAACCGCATGACCACACGACTCGATGCTCTGAAGACTCTCTCCCTGGTGGTCGCCGATACCGGCGACCTGGATGCCATCGAGCGCTACTGGCCACATGACGCTACCACCAATCCATCGCTGCTGCTCAAGGCCTTCGACATGTCGGGCTATCAGGCGCTGATCGACGAGGAGCTCGCCGCCGTCGAGGCCGAGATCGCCGATCCGCAGGCGAGGGTCGAGCACGCCGTCGACCGCCTCGCCGTGGCCAAGGGGGTGGAGATCGCCAGGCGCATCCCCGGCAGGGTCTCCACCGAGGTGGCCGCGCGGCTCTCCTTCGATACCCAGGCCAGCATCCGCAAGGCTCACGAGCTGATCGAGCTCTACGAGCGGCGAGGCCTGGGCCGCGACCGCGTGCTGATCAAGCTCGCTTCTACCTGGGAGGGGATCCGTGCCGCGGAGCGCCTGGAAAAGGAAGGCATCCAGTGCAATCTGACCCTGCTGTTCAGCGAGGCCCAGGCCCAGGCGTGCTTCGATGCCGGGGTCTTCCTGGTGTCGCCCTTCGTCGGCCGGGTCACCGACTGGTACAAGAAGGAAACCGGTCACGACTATGCCCCCGAGGATGATCCGGGCGTACGCTTCGTGCGGCGAGTCTGCGAGCGGGTCGGCCGGGGCGGCTACGATACCGTGGTGATGGGGGCGAGCTTCCGCACCGTCGGTCAGGTGCTGGCGCTGGCCGGCTGCCCGCGGCTGACTCTCTCACCGGCACTGCTCGAGCAACTGGCCACCGAGGAGGGTGAGGTCGCCCGGGCCGTGGATATCCCCGCTGCCGGCGAGCGTCCTGCGCCGCTCGACGAGCCCGCCTTCCGCTGGGGCCACAACCAGGACGCCATGGCCAACGACAAGCTGGCCGAGGGCATTCGGCGCTTCGACGAGGACCAGCGCACCCTGGAAGCACGAATCGCCGAGCGGCTGGGCGCCTGAGTCATCGGGTTTCGCCCCCTCTGCGACCAGCGAGACGCGCTGGGATCGCGAACCGTATCGCCAGCGGGTCCCGGCGTTCAGCGATGAGAGGACTTCTCCCACAGATTGACACCGGCGTCGGTCACGGCGTGACGGTCGATCTCGGCGAGCTCTTCGGAACTGAAGGCGAGATTGTCGAGGGCTGCCACGTTGTCCTCGAGCTGAGCGACCCGGCTGGCGCCGATCAGCACCGAGGTCACGCGAGCGTCGCGTAACAGCCAGGCGAGCGCCATCTGGGCCAGGGTCTGACCGCGGCGCTCGGCGATGGCGTTGAGGGCGCGAACCCGCGCCAGGTTTTCCTCGCTCAGGTGTTCGGGCCGTAGCGACCCTCCGCCGGGCTGGTTGATGCGAGCCGCGTCGGGAACGCCATCGAGGTACTTGTCGGTGAGCAGGCCCTGGGCCAGGGGCGTGAAGGCGATGCAGCCCATGCCCTCGGCATCCAGGGTATCGAGCAACGCCTCCTCCACCCAACGGTTGAAGAGGTTGTAGGCGGGCTGGTGTATCAGGCAGCGCACGCCCTGCTCGCGCAACAGTGCGACGATCTCGCGGGTACGCTCGGCCGAGTAGGACGAGATGCCGACGTAGAGCGCCTTTCCCTGGGCCACGGCGCTGGCCAGGGCCCCGGCAGTCTCTTCCGGTGGCGTGTCCGGGTCCACGCAGTGGGAATAGAAGATGTCCACGTAGTCGAGCCCCAGGCGGGTCAGGCTCTGATCGAGGCTGGCCAGCAGCGACTTGCGCGAGCCGCCCTGGCCGTGGGGGCCCGGCCACATGGGGTAGCCGGCCTTGGTCGAGATGATCAACTCATCGCGGTAGGGGCGGAAGTCCTCCTCGAGCAGACGCCCGAAATTGCGTTCGGCACTGCCCGGCGGTGGGCCGTAGTTGTTGGCCAGGTCGAAGTGGATGATCCCCAGGTCGAAGGCGCGGCGCAGCAGTCGTCGCTGGTTGTCGAGCGAGTCGACGTCGCCGAAGTAATGCCATAGCCCCAGCGACAGGGCAGGCAACTGCAGACCGCTGTATCCACAGCGGCGGTAGTGCATGGCTTCGTAGCGCGAGGGGTCGGCCAGGTAGGGCATGCGTGAACCTCCGGAATCAGTGGCGCAGGTGGGCCAGGTCGTTGCTGTCGGGCAGCGCAGCGTAGGCACCGGGCCGAGCCACGGCATGGGCGCCGCAGCGACAAGCGGTGTCCACGGCGCGCGTCAGGAAGGCGCCGTCGCGGTGCCAGTCGTCATCGATGCCCGATTTGCCGAAACGACTGGCGAGTTCGCTCAGCAGCCCGCCGATGAAGGCGTCGCCGCCGGCGGTGGTGTCCACGGCGTCCACTTGCGGTGGCGTTACCCGATCGTCGAGGCGTGCGGTGTGGAGCCTGACCTCGCCTGGGCCGTCAGTGATCACCGCTGCCTTGACGCCGGCGGCCAGGCGTTCGGCCAGCCAGGCGTTGCGGGGATGGTCGGCACGCAGATAGTCGAGCTCATCGGCTGAGAGCTTGAGCAGGTCGGCAGCGTCCAGCAGCCGGGTGACCAGACCGATGTTGGCGGCACCGCTCTCCCATAGGTTATGGCGCAGGTTGGCATCGACGCTGATCAGGCAGCCGGCGCGGCGTGCCATCTCGGCCATGGCCAGGGTGGTATCGGCGATCTCGGGCTCGGTGAGGCTGTTGGTGCAGAAGTGCACGATGGCGGGTTCGGCGAAGACCCCGGCGGGCAGATGCTCCAGGCGGTAGAGAAGGTCGGCCGCCGGCGGGCGGTAGAAGTCGAAGGTGCGCTCGCCGGTGGCGTCGCGGGAGACGAATGCCAGGGCCGTGCGAGCCTGCCGGGTGCGCAGCACGGCGGAGACGTCGACGCCATGGGCGGCGAGCTCGCTAGCCAGGAAGTCGCCGAAATGGTCCTCGCCGAGCATGCCGAGGAAGCGACTCGGCACCCCCAGGCGTGCGCAGGCCACGGCGACGTTGGCCGGGGCGCCGCCGGCATAGGGGGTGAAGGTCTCCGGGACATCGCCGGCCGTCTCGCCGAGGCGGCTGGAGAGCATGTCGACGAGGGCCTCGCCGAAGGCGATCACGGGGATCATGGAGCGGTCTCCAGGGAGAGAGTGGTGCCCAGCAGGTGCTGGGCACCAGGTACCAGCCATACCGGGTCGAGGCGGGTGTTGGCCGATTCCACGCACAGGAACTGGCGCGCCGCGGCGGCGGAGGTATCGTCGGGCAGCGCCTCGCCCGGGTGCCAGACCACTGCCGAGTCGCTGCTCTGGCGGGCGATGCGCAGGCGCCTTCGGCCGTCGTCGAGACGGATCTCGGCGTTGCTGTGGTAGATGCGGTCGAGCCCGCCGCGCACGGCGAGCTCGCCTTGCTGCTCGCTCTCGGCGAAGCCGGCCAGCTTGTCCAGGAAGCGAGCGCCGGCGAGGCCTTCGACGCGGCAGGCGAAGGCATCGGCCACGGCGAGGTAGCTGTGCAGGGCGCCGCTGATCTTCTCCGGCGTTTCGCCGACGTGCTCGGTGATCAGCTCCACGTGCAGGCGGTTGGCGTTGGCCTGGATGACGGCCCGCGGAGCCAACTGGGAGTGGAGGCGCTCGCGGGGCGACAGGTGCAGCTCCACCCCCTCTTCGTGCTCGTCCACCGCTTCGAGACGCCACTCGGCCTGACGTGCCAGGCCATGCAGGGGGCCGGAGCGGTCAGGCGATTCATCGGCGATATTCTCGTTGGCGAACCACGGCCAGCATAGCGGGATGCCGCCACGGATCGTGCCGGGCAACGGCTGGGGCGTGGGCGTCACCCATAGCCAGCCGCCGGGTATCATGCCTTCCGGCGCGGAACGAAAGCCTTCAGCCGTCGCGGCTTGGGGCGACGCAGGAGGAGCGCCCGCGGTGGGGTTGGGTAGAAAGTGCAGCACCTGGGCGCCCTGGAGCGACACGGCCAGCTCTCCCCAGGCTTCGTTGGCCAGCCAAACCTCGCGGCCGGCCCATTCGGCACGGCGCTGTCCCTCGGTCGAGTCGATCAGCGCGGCAAGCGTATCGGGAATCATGCGATCTCCTTCGTCGAGTCACTCGACCTCTTCGTTGTGCAGTGCCTCGGCGGCACCCAGCAGCCCCGGCCAGGCGGCGGTGACCAGCTGGACGGGGATGGCCGCGGTGTAACCACTCAGTCGTCCCTTGGCGGCGAACGCCTCGCAGAAGGAGCTCCTGGGCAGCCAGTCGACCAGGCGTGGCAGGATGCCTCCGCACAGGTAGACGCCGCCACGGGCGCCCAGCATCAGAGCGGCATCGCCGCATACGTCGCCGAGGATCTTGAGAAAGCGCAGCAGGGTATCACGGGCCATGCCGTCGCCGCTTGCGGCGGCCTCGGTCACTTCGGCCGGGTCGTGGCAGCGCGGGTTGGCGCCTTTCAACGAGCAGTGGGCCAGGTAGAGGTCGTAGAGCCCCTGGCCGGAGAGGATTCGCTCCACCGAGACGCGGCCGTATCGGTTGCGAAAGTGGCGCAGCAGGTTCTGCTCGCGCTCGTCGGTCGGGGCGAAGGTGACGTGACCGCCTTCGGTGGGCAGTACGACCCAGGCGTGGCGACCGGGATAGAGACCCGCCACGCCCAGCCCGGTACCGGGTCCGATCACCAGGCGGGTCGTCTGGGCGTCGGACTCGCCGGACTGGATCGTGACCAGATCGCCGTCGGCCACGTGGGGCACGCCCAATGCCTGGGCGGTGAAGTCGTTGATCGCCTTGAAACGCGTCAGTCCCAGGTCGTGCTGCGCCTCGGCCCGGGAGAATGACCAGGCGTTGTTGGTCATGCTCACGCGGTCGCCGTGAATCGGGCAGGCAAAGGCCAGGCAGGCCTCGCGTGGGGCGGACTCCGCCGTGGCGCCCACCCGCGCCAGATAGTCGGTCACCGCCTCGACGAGACCCGGGTAATCGGCGCAGGGCAGGCTCAGGATGTCGCGGGGTTCGAAGGCACCCGGGGTCACCAACGCGAAACGGGCGTTGGTGCCCCCAATGTCGCCGATAAGAGCGGGTCGAGTCATCGTCAACTCATGTCTTCAGGCATTCGCGGATGCAGGGCTTGGTCCCCCGCTCTCGATAGTCACCACCGATCAGGACCGGGCGGGTCATCAGGCGTCCTCGTCGTGGATCTGCCCCTCCTGGCGCGCCAGGTCGTCGGCCTCGAAGCCGCCGAACACGCCGGCACCCTCTTCTCCCCGCATGGCCAGATGGCGGAACCCACTGAACAGCTCACGGCCCAGGCCGACGTGGTAGTGGTCGAGACTGGCCACGTGGAGCGCTCGGTCGGCCCACTCGCGAGGATCGACCTTGGCTTCCAGCGTGCCCGCGTTGGCGTCCAGGCGCACCACGTCGCCGTCGCGCAGCTTGGCGAGCGGCCCGCCGTCGAGCGCCTCGGGGCTGATGTGGATGGCTGTCGGTACCTTGCCGGAGGCGCCCGACATGCGCCCGTCGGTGACCAGCGCGACCTTGTGGCCGCGGTCCTGAAGCACGCCGAGGTAGGGAGTGAGCTTGTGGAGTTCGGGCATGCCGTTGGCCTTGGGGCCCTGGAAGCGCACCACGGCGATCACGTCGCGGTCGAGCTCGCCGGCCTCGAAGGCGGCCTTGAGTTCGTTCTGGTCCTCGAAGAGTTTGACCGGCGCCTCGACCAGGCGGTGCTCTTCGGCTACGGCCGAGACCTTGATCACCCCGCGGCCCAGATTGCCGTCGAGCACGGTGAGGCCGCCGGTGGGCGCGAAGGGCGCCTCGACGCCGCGCAGCACCTCGGTGTCGAGACTCGCATCGGGACCCTCGCGCCATACCAGCTTGCCGTCCTCCAGGAAGGGCTCCTGGGTGTAGGCGGTCAGGTCGGTGCCGAACACCGTGGGAATGTCGCTGTGCACCAGGCCGGCGCCGATCAGCTCGCGGAACAGGAAGGCCATTCCGCCGGCGGCCTGGAAGTGGTTGATGTCCGCCTGGCCGTTCGGATAGACCTGCATCAGGCTCGGGGTCACCGCCGAGAGATCGGTGAAGTCCTCCCAGGTCAGCGTCAGGCCGGCGGCGGCGGCCATGGCGACCAGGTGCAGCGTGTGGTTGGTGGAGCCGCCCGAGGCGAGCAGGCCGACCACGGCGTTGACGATGGCGCGCTCGTCGATCTGGCGGTAGAAGGGGCGGTAGTCGCCGCCCGGTTCGGTGTTGCGGATCGCCTGCTCGGTGGCAAAGCGGGTCAGCGCCTCGCGCATCTCGGTGCCCGGGTTGACGAAGGAGGTGCCCGGCAGGTGCAGGCCCATCATCTCCATCATCAGCTGGTTGGAGTTGGCGGTGCCGTAGAAGGTGCAGGTGCCCGGGCTGTGGTAGGATTGCGATTCTGCCTCGAGCAGATCCTCGCGGCTCGCCTTGCCTTCGGCGAACAGCTGGCGGATGCGCGCCTTCTCCTTGTTGGGCAGACCGCTGGGCATGGGGCCGGCGGGCACGAACATCGCCGGCAAGTGGCCGAAGCGAGCCGCGGCGATGAACAGTCCCGGCACGATCTTGTCGCACACGCCCAGGTAGAGGGCGGCGTCGAACATGTTGTGGGAGAGCCCCACGGCGGTGGCCATGGCGATCACGTCCCGGGAGAAGAGCGACAGCTCCATGCCTGGCTGGCCCTGGGTGACGCCGTCGCACATGGCCGGAACGCCACCGGCGAACTGGGCGGTGGAGCCCATGGCGCGGGCGGCGGCCTTGATGGTCTCCGGGAAGGTCTCCAGAGGCTGGTGGGCCGAGAGCATGTCGTTGTAGGCCGAGATGATGCCCAGGTTCGCCGAATTCATCAGCTTCAGCGAATTCTTGTCCTCGGCGCCGCAGGCGGCGAAGCCGTGGGCCAGGTTGCCGCAGGAAAGCTCGCCACGGTGGACGCCGCGCTTGTGCTGGTCGGCCATGCGCCGTTCGTAGAGGGCGCGGCGCTCGGCGGAGCGCTCGCGGATTCGCCGGGTGACGGCGTCGACGGTGGGGTTGAGGGCGGGGGTGGAGCTAGCCATGGTGCACCTCGGAGGTTCGAGTGTTTGGTAATTTTACCAAATATTGCCGCAGAAGTTTGCCCATCCTAGCGGCATGACGGGCATTTTTGTAGTTTTATGACATCACAAGCCCAGCATTCTCAGCAGCCAGTGTCGATACGGTGGATTGAGCAGCCCGACGGGATTGCGGCGAGCCTGAGCGAAGACGCTGCGCTCGTGGCTGAAGCGGCGAAAACCGGCCTCGCCGTGATAGGCGCCCATTCCGCTTTCGCCGACGCCGCCGAAGGGCAGCGCCGGCACGGCGTTGTGCCACAAGGTGTCGTTGAACACCACGCCGCCGGAGTGGGTTTCGGTCAGCAGCCGCTGGCGCACTCCAGCATCGTCGGTGAAGGCGTAGAGCGCCAGCGGTCGCGGCCGCTCGGTGATGAACGTCAGCGCCGTGTCGAGATCGTCCACGCCGATGATCGGCAGCCAGGGACCGAAGATTTCCTCGCGCATCAGCCGAAGGCCGGCCGTCGGTTCGAGCACCAGGGTGGGGGGCAGCTTGGTGCCCTCGCGCAGTTTCTGCGTCTCGCCTAGCGGGATGACCCGACAGCCGTGGTCCCGAGCCTCTTCCAGCATGGCAGCCAGTCGCTCGCGCTGCGAATCGCCGAGGATGGCACTGTAGTCGTCGCTGGCCGTCCCTTCGCGGTAGAAGCGTTCTACCGTGCGCTCCAGTGCCGTCACGAGAGCTCCGAGATGCGGCTGGTCGACCAGTACGTAGTCGGGGGCGATGCAGGTCTGGCCGGCGTTGAGCCACTTGCCGAAGGCGATACGCTCGGCCGCCTTGTCCAGGTCGGCGTCGGCGCATACCAGTGCCGGCGTCTTGCCGCCCAGTTCCAGGGTGACGGGCGTCAGATTGGCGGCGGCGCTGCGTGCTACCTTGCGTCCGGTGGCGGCGCTGCCGGTGAACAGCAGGTGATCGAAGGGGAGTGCTGAGAAGGCACGAGCGGTTGCGATGTCGCCGTCGATCACGCAGAGTTCGTCGGCGCCGAAATAGCGCTCGGCGAGAGCCGCCATCAGTCGGCTGGTGGTGGGGGTGTGCTCGCTGGGCTTGATCATCACTCGGTTGCCGGCGGCCAGAGCGTCTACCGCGGGCAGTAGCGCCAGGTTCCAGGGGTAGTTGCCGGGAGCGATGATGCCCACCACGCCCAGCGGCTGCGGAAAGACTCGGGCGCGAGCCGGCACGAGTCGCCAGGGCACGTCCACCCGGCGCGGCTTCATCCAGCGCTTGAGATGTCGGCGAGCGTGAGCCACCGCTTGGTGCAGCGTGGCGATCTCGGCCAGCCGCGTCTCGGCTTCGGCACGATGGCCGAAGTCCTGGCAGATCGCCTGGGCGATCTCCTCGCGATGGCGGTGAGTCATCTCCGCCAGGCGGTTCAGGCGGTCGCGGCGTGTGGCCAGCGTGGGGTACGGTTCGCTACGGAAGGCCAGGCGCTGTGCCGCGAAGCGCGCCTCGGGATGGCGGGCATCGGCCATTCACGTCTCCCTGTGTGACGGTGATGGTAGGAGTGGGGTGAGCCTGGGCACAATGTAGGCCGTTTGTCGGTCGCTTGTCAGCCGCACACCGTTGCGCAGGAGAGCCCATGTCCGAACTGGTCCTCAAGGAGTTGCCCGCCATCGAGGCGGTATCGGCGGCGGCGTGGAATGCCCTGGTCGGCGACGACCACCCTTTCCTGCGTCACGAGTTCCTGCACGCTCTGGAGGCGAGCGGGGCGGTTAGCGCGGCCACCGGCTGGGTGCCGCGCCACCTGACGCTGTGGCAGGGCGACGCCTTGGTCGGCGCGATGCCGCATTACCTCAAGCATCACTCCTTCGGCGAGTACGTGTTCGACTGGGCCTGGGCCGATGCCTGGGAGCGTGCCGGCGGAAACTACTACCCCAAGGGGCTCACCGCCATTCCCTTCAGCCCGGTGCCCGGGCCGCGCTTGGCCCTGGCGTCGGGCGTCGACCCCCGTATCGCCCGCGAGACGCTGGCTGCAGCATGGGAGAAGGGCGACCTCTCCAGTTGGCATCTGCTGTTCGCCGAGGATGCCGAGGTGGATGCCTGGCTCGCCGCCCGTCCCGAGCTGCTGGTGCGTTACGGGGTGCAGTTCCAGTGGCGCGATGCCGGTTACGGCGACTTCGAGGGCTTCCTGGGGAGCATGACCTCGAAGCGGCGCAAGGCGATTCGCCGCGAACGGCGGCGAATCGCCGAGCAGGGCCTCACCCTGCATCGCCTGACGGGAGAGGCGGTCGACGTACCCGCGCTCGAACATTTCTATCGCTGCTATGAGATCACCTACCTGGAACGTGGGCGCCACGGCTATCTCAATCTGGACTTCTTCCGCCGCCTGCATGCTGCCATGCCCGACTCGCTGGTGCTCGTCCAGGCGCGCCTCGACGGTCGGCCGGTGGCCGCGGCACTCTGCCTGCAGGGCGAGCGCACCCTCTATGGCCGCTACTGGGGGAGCGAAGTCGTGGCCGACTGCCTGCACTTCGAGGCGTGTTATTACCAGGGTATCGAGCATTGTCTCGAGCGCGGACTGACCACCTTCGACCCCGGCACCCAGGGCGAGCACAAGGTGACGCGCGGCTTCGCGCCGAGGCGGCTGCGTTCGCTACACCACATCGCCGATCCCGCCTTCCGCGATGCAGTGGCTCGCTTCTGCAGCGAGGAGCGTGACCACGTCGCGGCCTACTGTCGGGCCGCCGAGCGGGCGCTGCCATTCAAGGCGTGAGCGAGGCACGTGAAGCTGGCATAATGACGGCCGTTTAACCTGCCGAGGAAGGCTCGATGCTCAAGTGGTTGGCCATAGCGCTCGCGCTGCTGCTCACCGTGCTGCAGTACCGCCTGTGGCTGGGCGATGGAGGCCTTCGCGAGCTGAGTCAGATCCGTGAGCGCGTCGAGACGCTGGACGCCGAGAACGAGCCGCTGCGCGCTCGCAACGAGCGGCTCGCCGCCGAAGTGGTCGACCTCAAGACCGGGCTGGATGCCATCGAGGAGCGGGCCCGCAGCGACATCGGCATGGTGCGCCGCGACGAGCGCTTCTACTGGGTGCCGGGAGTGGCCGTGCAGACCGACGCCCTGGAGCGGCACGCCACGGCGCTGATGGAGGAGGCGCCCAGGGCGTCGGGAGCATCCGATGAGTGAGCGCCTATGGCTAGTGGTGCCGGCGGCTGGGCGCGGACGGCGCATGGGCGCCGAGCGCCCCAAGCAGTACCTCGAGCTGGCCGGCCGGCCGTTGATGGTACATACCCTGGCGCGGCTGCATGCGGCCTTTCCCGGCGCGCGGCTGGTACTGTGCCTGGATTCCGCGGACAGCGACTTCGACTCGGCCTGGGTGCCCTTCGCCGACTGGCGGCGGGTCGACGGTGGAACGCAGCGTGCCGATTCCGTGGCCAATGCCCTGGCCGCCATCGGCGCCGAGGCGCGCCAGGACGATCTGGTGCTGGTGCACGACGTGGCTCGCCCTTGCGTCAGCGTGGCGGATCTTCACCGACTGCATGCCTGTCTCGTCGACGAGCCGGTGGGCGGGCTGCTCGCCGCGCCGGTGGCTGACACCATGAAGCGCGATGATGGCACCGGCCGGGTCGCCGCCACCGAATCGCGCAGCGGTCTGTGGCACGCGCTGACTCCCCAGGGCTTTCGCTACGGCCTGCTGCGCCGTGCCCTCGCCGCGGCCTGCGAGCGGGACATGGCGGTGACCGACGAGGCGTCGGCCATCGAGGCTCTGGGCCTGTCGCCTCGCCTGGTGTGCGGGCGGCGTGACAATCTCAAGATCACACATCCCGAGGACCTGGCGCTGGCCGAACGGATTCTCGCCGCCCAGTGGGGCGAGGCGCCGACCGCCGGGGAACCGACTGCCAAGGAGACGCCCTGAGATGCTGCGCATCGGCCACGGCTTCGACGTACATCGCTTCGGCGACGGCGACCACCTGATGATCGGTGGCGTCGCCATTCCTTTCGCACGCGGCTTCGTTGCCCACTCCGATGGCGACGTGTTGCTGCATGCCGTTTGCGATGCGCTGCTCGGCGCCTGTGCGTTGGGCGATATCGGTCGTCACTTTCCCGATGCCGATCCGACGTGGGCCGGGGCCGACAGCCGTGCGCTGCTGCGCCGGGTGGTGGCGCTGGTCCGCGATGCCGGCTACCGGGTCGGCAACCTCGATGCCACCGTCATCGCTCAGGCCCCCAAGCTCGCCCCCCATGTCGCCGCCATGCAGGAGTGCCTCGCTGCAGACCTCGGTGTCGGGAAAGATGCCGTCAACGTCAAGGCCACCACCAGCGAGCGGCTGGGTTTCACCGGCCGCGGCGAAGGCATCGCCGCCGAGGCGGTGGTGCTGCTGGAGTCGCGCGTCGTCGAGGCGGCGGAGGTGCGCCGGTGAGCGAGTCGCAACCCGGACCGCCGCGCGAGGGAGCGCCGTGGCCTCCCGTCTGGCCTCGCGCGCTGGACGCCGAATTCGGCCCGCCACCCGCCGGTGAGTATCGCACCAGTCCGGAGGACTTCCTGGTCGAGGAGTGTCTCGACTTCGCTCCGGAAGGACAGGGCGAGCACCTCTGGCTGTGGGTCGAGACGCCGCGTCTCGCCACCCTCGACATGGTGCGCGAGCTGGCGCGCATCTGCGACCTGCCGGTCCGCGCCATTGGCTATTCCGGCATGAAGGATCGCTTTGCCGTGACCCGCCAATGGCTCTCGGCACACCTGCCGGGTCGAGACGCCCCGGAGGGGCTTGACGAGGCGTTGGCTGCGCGTGGCGTTCGTGTCTTGTCCCAGGCGCGCCATCCGCGCAAGCTCAAACGAGGCGTGCATCGGGCCAATCGCTTCAGCCTGGTGGTGGGTGGAGCGGCCGCCGACGATTCGCGGTTGGTCGCACGCTGGGAGCGGCTGTGCGCCCGCGGTGTGCCCAACGCTTTCGGCCCACAACGCTTCGGCGCCGGCGGACGCAACCTGGCACGCGCCGAGGCCCTGCTGGCGCGCGGCTGGCGCAAGCGCGACGATCGCCACGGCATGCTGCTTTCCACGACTCGCAGCTTCCTGTTCAACGAGCTGTTGGCGATCCGGCAAGGTGAGGGCAGCTGGGATCGGCTGGTGCCGGGCGACGTGGCGGTGCTCGATGGCACGGCGAGTCAGTTCGTCGTGGAATCGCCCGACGCCGACCTCGCCGAACGAGCGGCGCGGCTCGATCTGCATCCCGGTGGCGTGTTGTGGGGCAGCGGGGACAGTCTCGCCACGAAAGCGGCCAGGGAGTACGAAGCGTGGCTGACGGCACGTCATCCAGCCTTGTGTGCCGGTCTCGAGCGGGCCGGTGTGCGCTTGGCACGCCGCCCGCTGCGCGTGCGCCTTGGCGAACCGGCGTTGATCCGCGAGGACGGGCGGGTGCGTCTCGATTTTCGCCTGCCGCGGGGCAGCTTCGCCACGGCCGTGCTACGTGAGTTGATCGATCATCCGAGCCTGACTTTCGAGACGCCCGAGAAGGGCCAGTGAGGAGACCCATGCGCCGACTGCTGCTTTCCAACGACGATGGCGTGCACGCCCCCGGGCTGCGCGCGCTCCACGATGCCCTGACGCCTCATGCGCGGCTGCGCGTGGTGGCCCCCGACCGCGATCGCAGCGGGGCCAGCAACTCCCTGACCCTGTCACGGCCGCTGTCGCTCACCGCTCTGGAGAGCGGCTTCTACTGCGTGGACGGCACGCCGGCGGATTGCGTCTACCTGGGGGTCAACGGCGTGTGGGACGAAAGACCCGATCTGGTCATCTCGGGGATCAATCACGGCAGCAACCTGGGTGACGACGTGCTCTACTCGGGCACCGTGGCCGCGGCCATGGAGGGGCGCAATCTCGGCATGTCGGCGATCGCCATGTCGCTGGCCGGCGAGCGTCACTTCGATACCGCCGGGCGGGTCGCCGCCAGCCTGGTGGGCATCGCCGATCAGCTGTCGCTGCCGCCGCGCAGCCTGCTCAACGTCAACGTGCCGGACCTGCCGTGGGACGAACTGCGCGGGGTGCGCGTCACTCGCCTCGGTTATCGCGGCCCGGCCGAGCGGCCCATGGAAGTGTGCGACCCGCGGGGCCGGCGGCGCTACTGGATCGCCGCTGCTGGCGAGAATGCCGACGACGGGCCGGATACCGATTTTGCCGCTGTGGAGGCGGGCTTTGTCTCCATCACGCCGTTGCAGCTCGACCTGACGCGGCATTCCGCCCTCGATGACGTACGGGACTGGCTGAATGCACTCACCTGAAGGTCTCGCCGAACGCCTGCGCGGGGTCGGCATGACCTCGCAGCGCACGCGCAACCGCATGGCAGAACGCCTGGCGAAGCAGGGCATCGCCGATCCGCGGGTGCTGGAGACCCTGGCGCGGGAGCCGCGACATCTGTTCCTCGACGAGGCGCTCGCCCATCGCGCCTACGAAGATACGTCGCTGCCCATCGGTCACGGCCAGACGCTTTCGCAGCCGTGGATCGTGGCGCGCATGACCGAGCTGGTACTGCGCGAGACCCCCCGTCGGGTGCTGGAGATCGGCACCGGCTCGGGCTACCAGACGTTGATTCTGGCACGCTTGATACCGGAACTCTGGTCCGTGGAGCGAATCAATGCCCTGCATCACCGTGCCGCAGCGCGTCTGCGCCTGCTCGAGGTTCGCAACGTCCACCTGCGACTTTCCGACGGCGGGCACGGCTGGCAGGATGCGGCGCCGTTCGATGTCATCCTGCTCACCGCCTGCGCCGGCGAGCTGCCCGAGCCGCTGCTCGCTCAGCTCGATGAAGAGGGGGTGATGATCTTGCCGCTGGCCGATGCCAAAGGGGCCCAGTGGTTGACCCGGGTACGTCGCCGTGGCGAGGCGTTCGAAGTCCAGCGGCTGGAGAAAGTCCGTTTCGTGCCGCTGCTGCAAGGAGTGATTCGTTGAACCGTCAAGTCAGTGTGTTCCTCAAGGGTGCCGGAATGGGTGCCGCGGATGCCGTGCCCGGTGTCTCCGGCGGGACCATCGCCTTCGTGACCGGCATCTACGAGGAACTGATCGAGACCGTCAAGCGGTTCGGTCCGGCCGCTTTCGTCGCCTGGCGGCGGGGTGGGATCGTCGGCCTGGCCGTATACCTCAACCTGGCCTTTGCGCTGCCGCTGCTGGCGGGCATCGCTGTCAGCCTGTTCAGCGTGGCCCACCTGGTGGGCTGGCTCCTCGAGGATCACCCGCTGCTGCTCAACGGCTTCTTCTTCGGCCTGGTGGCGGCCTCGGCGCTGGTGGTGAGCCGCCACCCCGCCGACTGGAAGTTCTGGCACCTGCTGCCGCTCATCGCCGGACTCGTGCTGGCCCATGGGCTGCCGTCGCTGATGCCCTGGGTCAACCAACTGGGCAATCCGTCGCTGGTGCTGGTCGCGGGGGGCGCCATCGCCATCAGCGCTCTGCTGTTGCCGGGTGTCTCGGGCAGCTTCCTGCTGCTGACCATGGGCCTCTACGGCACCGTGATGCAGGGCATTCGCGGTTTCGATATGGAACTGCTCGGCCTGTTCGCGGTGGGCTGCGCAATCGGTCTGTTCGGCTTCTCGCGGCTGCTCTCCTGGCTGCTGCATCGTCATCACACCGCCACCCTGCAGCTGCTGGTGGGGTTCATCGTCGGTTCGCTGCCGGTGCTGTGGCCTTGGCGCGAGCTGGTGCGCTATCAGCTCGGCCCGCAGGGCCAGATGATTCCGCTCGACTACCGCTATCTCACTCCCGGCGACTATGCCGTATTGACCGGCGAATCCGGCTTGCTGTGGCCGGTGCTGGCCACCATGCTGGTGGGCGCTGCACTGGTGCTCATGCTCAGTCACTGGCAAGGAGCGGGGCCGGCCCGCCCCCGACTCGCCCCCGGTACTTCGCGACTGCCCGACAAGGAGGATGGCTCCCATGCGTAAGCTGTTTCTCGTTTCCGCCATTGCCCTGACGATGACCGGCTGTGCTGCCCAGCAGGAATCGGCTTCGCCTCAGGTTCGCGACCTTTCCGCCAGTCGCGAGAGCTCGCCGGATACCCACTACACCGTTGAAGCCGGCGATACCCTCTACGGCATTGCCTGGCGCCACGACATGGACTATCGCGACCTGGCCCGGCTCAACCAGATCGGTCCGCCCTATCGCATCCAACCGGGCCAACGGCTGCGACTGCAGCCGGAAGGGGAGGCACCGTCGGGCAGCGAATCGGCAGCGCAGGTTGAGGATGGCGCCGTGGCCACCGCCACGGCCCTGGGCGGCGGCGAGGCCGAAACTGACAATCCCGACTGGCTGCTACCCGATGAAGAGGCGATCGCCCGCAACCGTAGCTCGTCCGATCAGCCGGAGGATGATGCTCCAGCCGAGTCCGGGTCGGTCGACGACCGGGCTGCCGAGGACTCGGCAGACCCCGTGTCCGACACCGAAGCGGAACGAGAGCCAGAAGCGTCGAGCGCGGATGACGAGGAGTCCGCTGCGCAAGAGGCCGAGCCGGCCGAAGCCGAGGCGAGTTCCGAGGAAGACGAGCGCCGCACGGAGGAGGGTGAAGCATCCCAAGCGGATGCCGGCACCGAGGTTGCAGGTGCCCCCGAGCGCTCCTCGGAAGCCGCCAGCCGCACCTACACGCCGGTCGAAGAGGTGCCCTGGCAGTGGCCCGTGGAAGGCGACGTCATCGGCCGCTATGGCGAGGGCGACAGCATCACTGCCGGCATTGATATCGCCGGACAAAAGGGGCAATCTGTCAAGGCGGCCGGTCCGGGTATCGTGGTCTATGCGGGTAGCGGAGTTCGCGGTTACGGCAACCTGGTGCTCATCAAGCACAACGACCAGTACCTGAGCGCCTATGCCCACAATGACTCGCTCCAGGTGTCGGAGAACGATGTCGTCGACGCTGGCGATGTCATCGCCACCATGGGCGACAGCGACGCCGAGAGCGTCAGGCTGCATTTCGAGGTACGCAAGGATGGCCAGCCTCAGGACCCGTTGGAATACTTGCCTTCCCGGTAGACCGACCGTGTTCCCGAGGCCTTACTTGTCGATGCGGATCACATAACAACAAACAGAGGGTGCCGAAAGGATCCCCGATCGCAACGGCACCTGCTTGGCGCAACCACAGGGTAGCAACGATGAGCATGATGGAACGCGACCTTCAGGACATGGACCTCGACGACACGGCGGAGACCGATGAGCTGGACGCTGCCGTCGATGACGATACCGAAGCAGACGAGCAGGCGTTCGAGAAGGCCCTCAGCCGTGAAGACCGGCAGTATCACCATAGCCTGGATGCCACCCAGATCTACCTCAACGAAATCGGCTTCTCGCCGCTGCTGACGCCCGAGGAGGAGGTCCACTACGGCCGCCTAGCCCAGCAGGGCGACCCGGCTGGGCGTTCGCGGATGATCGAGTCCAATCTGCGGCTGGTGGTCAAGATCGCCCGCCGCTACCTCAACCGTGGCCTGACCCTGCTCGATCTGATCGAAGAGGGCAACCTGGGGCTGATCCGCGCCGTGGAGAAGTTCGACCCCGAGCGCGGCTTTCGTTTCTCGACCTACGCCACCTGGTGGATTCGTCAGACCATCGAGCGGGCGCTGATGAACCAGACGCGCACCATCCGTCTGCCCATTCATGTCGTCAAAGAGCTCAACATCTATCTGCGTGCGGCCCGCGAGCTCACCCAGAAGCTCGACCACGAGGCCACCGCCGAGGAGATCGCCGACTACCTCGACAAGCCCGTGGAGACCGTCAAGAAGATGATGGGGCTCAACGAGCGGGTGTCGTCGGTGGACTACCCCATGGGCGGCGAGAGCGACAAACCGCTGATCGAGACGCTGGCCGACGACAACGATCTGGGGCCGGAGTCGTCGCTGGTCGACGTCGACGTGCGTCAGCACGTCGACGACTGGCTGGCCGAGCTGACCGAAAAGCAGATGGAGGTGGTGGTGCGCCGCTTCGGGCTGCGCGGTCACGAGGCAGCGACGCTCGAGGAGGTCGGCGACGAGATCGGGCTGACCCGCGAGCGGGTGCGTCAAATCCAGGTCGAGGCGCTCAAGAAGCTGCGCCGGGTGCTGGAAAAACAGGGCCTGTCGATGGATTCCATCTTCGAATGAGCCGACCGCTGGTTGCCGACATCGATCTCGACGCCCTGCGTCACAACTACTGCCATGCCCGTGCCCAGGCACCGGGCAGCCATGCCCTGGCGGTGATCAAGGCCGATGCCTATGGCCATGGCAGCGTGGCCTGTGCCCGGGCGCTGGAGGCGCTGCCGGCCGCCGAGCGCCCGCCCGCCTTCGCCGTGGCCTCTCTCGAGGAGGCCGAAACCCTGCGTGAGGGCGGTATTCGTTCCCCCATTCTGCTGCTGGAAGGCATCTTCGAAGCTGCCGAGCTCGAAGCGGTCGAGGCGCTCTCGCTGTGGATGGCCGTGCACAGCGAATGGCAGCTCGAGGCGTTGCTCGCCTATCGGCCGGCGCGGCCCATCCCGGTGTGGCTCAAGGTGGATTCGGGCATGCATCGCCTGGGTTTCCCCGTCGAGGCCGTGCCGCAGGTCTGGGCGCGCTTGGCGGCGGCACCCGACCAGGCGACCGGTCTGCACCTGATGAGCCACTTCGCCACGGCCGACGCCGCCGATCCCGGCGAGTGTCGGCGCCAGCTGGTGCGCATGCAGGCGCTGGCCGAGGCGCTCTCCGCCCCCCTGTGCTTGGCCAATTCACCCGCCACTCTGGCGTGGCCCGAGGCCCACGGCGCCTGGGTGCGCCCCGGGGTGATGCTTTACGGCAGCGACCCGCTGGAAGTGCCCAATTCCGCCAGTCGTGCACTCCAGCCGGTGATGACGCTGCGTTCGCGGATCATCGCCATGCGCGAGATCTCGCCGGGCGAGGCGGTGGGTTACGGACGGCGCTGGGTGGCGGCGCGCCCCTCGCGCATCGCCACCGTCGCGTGCGGTTACGGCGACGGCTACGACCGGCATGCCGTGGACGGCACGCCGACTCTGGTGGCGGGCCAGCGTGTGCCCCTGGCCGGCAAGGTCTCCATGGACATGCTGACCGTGGACGTCACCGACGTTGCCGAGGCCGACATCGGTAGCGAGGTGGTGCTGTGGGGGCGAGCGGCGGACGGGACGGTGCTTTTCATCGACGAGGTGGCGCGTCACTGCGACACCATCAGCTACACGCTGCTCACCGGGGTGCTGCCGAGGGTGCCGAGGCGCTATCATGGCGGCTTTGACTGACGGACCTCTCTTCGCATGCAGCAGCGCAAGTCTCGCAACGGCTATCCTCGCTCCTTCGCCCATCCCCGCTATTGGCCCACCTGGTTGGCCATCGGGGCGATGCACGTCGCCGCCTGGCTGCCTTGGCAGCTCAAGCTGTGGTTGGGCAAGGCGATTGGCCTGGCTGCCTGGCGCTTCGCCAAGCGTCGCCGCCACATCACCGAGACCAACATCCGGCTGTGCTTTCCCGAGCGTGACGAGCGGCAGCAGGCACGGTTGGTCCGCGAAACCTTCATCGCCAACGGCATCGGCATCCTGGAAACGGCCACTGCCTGGTGCCGCGACCCCGAGCACCTGCGTCACCGCGCGATCTTCAAGGGACAAGAACACATGGAGCGCGCCCTGGCCCAGGGCAAGGGCGCTCTGATCATCGGCGTGCACTTCTCGACCCTGGACATCGGCGGCGCGCTGCACGCGCTGTTCTTCCGCACCGACGCCGTCTATCGGCCCCATGACAACCCGCTGTTCGATCGTTTCATGACGCGTGCGCGAGCCCGTCTCTACGACACCAACATCGACCGTCACGATCTGCGTGGCCTGGTGCGCTGCCTCAAGGCGGGACATGCCGTATGGTATTCGCCCGATCAGGATTTCGGGCGCGATGCCAGCGTCTTCGCGCCCTTCTTCGGCATCGATGCCGCCACCGTCAGGCTCACCGCCAAGATCGCGCGCATCACCGGCGCACCGGTGATGCCGCTGATGTACCATCGCAATCCCGACGACCGCACCTATACCCTCGAATACCTGCCCCCGCTGGAAGACTTCCCCAGCGATGACGAAATCGCCGATGCCGCACGGGTCAACGCCTTCATCGAACGGGCCATACGCAGGCACCCCGAGCAATACCTGTGGCTGCACCGGCGTTTCAAGACCCGACCCGAGGGCGAACCCGGCTTTTATTGACGCGAAGCGTCGATACAGGCCGGGAGCTCGAAGCTGGAAGAGCGGCGCTCCGCGCCTGGAAGACTCCGGCGTTGCCGGGAGCTGTAAGCTTTAAGCCGTAAGCCATAAGAAAACCCCACGACCGCGAGGTTCGTGGGGTTTTCACTTACCGCTTAAAGCTCATGGCTTACAGCTGGTGCGCAGCGCCTCAGGCGTCGATGCGCTTATACTTCATGCGATGCGGCGTGTCGTCGCCCACGCGCTTCTTGTGGTCCGCCTCGTACTCGGTGTAGTTGCCTTCGAAGAACTCCACGTGTGAGTCGCCCTCGAAACCGAGGATGTGGGTGGCGATGCGGTCGAGGAACCAGCGGTCGTGGGAGATCACCAGGGCGCAGCCGGGGAAGGCGAGCAGGGCTTCCTCCAGGGCGCGCAGAGTTTCCACGTCGAGGTCGTTGGAGGGCTCGTCGAGCAGCAGCACGTTGGCGCCCTGCTTGAGCGTCTGGGCCAGCTGCAGCCGGCCGCGCTCGCCGCCGGAAAGCTCGTCGAGTCGCTTCTGCTGGTCGTTGCCCTTGAAGTTGAAGCGGCCCACGTAGGCGCGAGACGACACTTCGTAGCCGTTGATGTTGAGGACGTCCTGACCGTCGGACACGGCCTGCCAGACGGTCTGCTTGTCGTCGAGGGCGTCGCGCAGCTGCTCGACGTAGGCGATGTCGACGGTATCGCCGATCACCACCTCGCCCGAATCGGGCTGCTCCTTGCCCGTGATCAGCTTGAACAGCGTCGATTTGCCGGCGCCGTTGCCGCCGACGATGCCGACGATGGCGCCCTTGGGTACGCTGAAGGTGAGGTCCTCGTAGAGCAGCTTGTCTTCGAAGGCCTTGCCGACGCCATGGAACTCGATGACCTTGTCGCCCAGGCGCGGGCCGGGCGGAATGTAGATCTCGTTGGTCTCGTTGCGCTTCTGGAAATCGCCGGACTGCATCTCCTCGAAGCGGTTGAGGCGTGCCTTGCTCTTGGCCTGGCGCCCCTTGGCGTTGGAGCGCACCCACTCCAGCTCCTGCTTGATCGCCTTCTGGCGCGAGGCCTCCTGCTTGGACTCCTGTTCGAGGCGCTTCTCCTTGGCCTCGAGCCAGTCGGAGTAGTTGCCCTCGAAGGGAATGCCCTGGCCGCGGTCGAGCTCGAGGATCCAGCCGGCGACGTTGTCGAGGAAGTAACGGTCGTGAGTGATGGCCACCACGGTGCCGGAGTAGTCGTGCAGGAAGCGTTCGAGCCAGGCGACCGACTCGGCATCCAGGTGGTTGGTCGGCTCGTCGAGCAGCAGCATGTCCGGACTCGAGAGCAGCAGGCGGCACAGCGCCACGCGGCGTCGCTCGCCGCCGGAGAGGTTGCCCACCGTGGCATCCCAGGGCGGCAGGCGCAGCGCTTCGGCGGCGACCTCCAGCTTGCGTTCAAGGTTGTGGGCGTCGGCGGCCTCGATGATGTTCTCCAGGCGTGCCTGCTCGGCGGCCAGGGCGTCGAAGTCGGCGTCCGGCTCGGCATAGGCGGCGTATACGCCGTCGAGCTTCTCCTGAGCTTCCTTGATGCCGGCCAGTGCCTCCTCGACGGTTTCGCGGACGTTCTTGGCGTCGTCGAGCTCAGGCTCCTGGGGCAGGTAGCCGACGTTGATGCCCGGCATGGGGCGCGCTTCGCCCTCGTACTCGGTGTCGACGCCGGCCATGATGCGCAGCAGGGTCGACTTGCCGGCGCCGTTGAGGCCCAGTACGCCGATCTTGGCGCCGGGGAAGAAGGAGAGCGAGATGTCCTTGAGAATCTGCTTCTTGGGGGGCACGACCTTGCCCACCCGATTCATGGTGTAGACGTATTGCGCCATGGGAACCCATCGGTTGGAGGATTTGCAGTGGCCACGATGATAGTGGCCGGGCCGCGGAAAGGCCAGCACTGCACCGGCCCGGCTACCCGCCTGCCCTGCGTTCGGCGCTATTCCTCTTCGTCGAGGGTCCAATCATCTTCGATGGCGCGGCGCAGTCGTCGTTCCTCGAGCAGGGCCTCGACTCGGCGGCGGGCGCGCAGGCTGTCGGTGCGACTCGCCGGGCGTGGGCGCTCGTAGTCGTCGTCGTTGACGGCTTCGAGGAGATCGTCGTCGATGGATTCGTTGACAAGGGACTCACGGCGCATGCGAATTCTCCCATGGCCCTGCCGAAGGGGGCGTTCGGCAACTCTTGCGTTCGCTTCGTGTCCGCAGCATCGGATCGGAAGCACCATGGGTGTCGTGGGCGACACCTGACGGCTATATAAAGCCGATCAGGCGAAAGCGCAATAGCTGAGGCGGGAATTTTCACGATGCCGGTCGTTGCTCACACGACACGGGGCCATTCGACGTCGGTGAGCCGCCCCAGAGAGTCTCAGGCGCTGCCATGCTCGCGCTTGAGGCGCTCCAGTTCCTGCTGGGCCTCGACGCGTTCGGTGACGTCTTTCTGCACGCCGATGAAGTAAGTGAGGTTGTCCTGCTCGTCGAAGACCGGAGTGATCGACAGCTCGTTGTAGAAGAGCGTGCCGTCCTTGCGATAGTTGCGCAGGACTTCGCGACAGGGCAGTCCCGCGGCGAGCGACTTGCGGATGGCGTCGAGTCCTGGCTGGTCGCGGTCTTCGTTCTGCAGGAAGCGACAATCCTGGTAGAGAATTTCGTCGGCGCTGTAGCCCGTCAACCGCTCGAAACCTTGGTTGACGTAGATCAGGATGTTCTCGTCGCCCTCCTGTTCGGCGACCACGATGCCGTCCTCCGAGGCATCGACGATGCGCTCGAGCAGTTCCGGGCTGATCAGTGAGGGGCGTTTCATGCGGTCTTCCTGTCGCGGCTGCGTGGTATCAGTGCTATATCATGGCCAGGTGGCGCGGCATTGACAATGATTGCTGCCGACTCGCATTCAGCGCGCGTGTCTTCGGCGCCTCTGGCGACGGCCGGTCGGTTGGCGGGGCTGGCCGACGGAGGGCGGCCAGGAGCGCTTCCGGCTGTTAGGATGGAGGCGTCATCGTTGCGACAGGAGCCGCCCCAGTGTCACGCATTCGGATCCATTATTGCACCCAGTGCCAATGGCTGCTGCGTAGCGCCTGGCTAGCCCAGGAGCTGCTTTCCACCTTCGGCGAGGATATCGACGGCGTCGAGCTGGTGCCGTCCCATGGTGGCCACTTCGAGATCTTCTACGACGGCGACTCGCTCTGGGAGCGCAAGCGCGACGGTGGCTTTCCCGACAGCAAGACGCTCAAGCAGGCGGTGCGCGATCGGCTCGACCCCGGCCGCGACTTGGGGCACGTCGACCGCACGAGTGGGGATTCTCGAACGTGACCCGGGATGGCAAGGCGATGCTCTTCGGGCTGGGTGCCGTGGGGCTATGGTCCACGGTGGCTACCGCCTTCAAGGTGGCGTTGGGCTACATGTCGCCGCTGGAACTGATGTGGCTCGCCTCGCTGGTCTCCTGGGCGCTGATGGGCGTGCTGGTGCTGCGCCGGGGGCTGGCCGGCGAGGCCCTCCGCCGCGGCTGGCGCACTGCTGCCTGGGCGGGGCTGATGAACCCGGTGGCCTACTATCTGGTGCTGTTCGGCGCCTATGATCGCCTGCCGGGCCAGGAGGCGATGGCACTCAACTACACCTGGGCGCTCACCATGGCCTTTCTGGCCGTGCCGATTCTCGGCCAGCGGCTAACCCGACTCGACGTACTGGCGGGCATGATCGCCTACTCGGGCGTGTGGACGATCGCCACCCGCGGTGCGGTGTTCGACGTGGCCTTCGCCGACCCGCTGGGTGTCGGCATGGCGCTCGCCTCGACCCTGCTGTGGGCGCTCTACTGGCTGCTCAACGCCCGCGATCACCGCTCGCCGCTGGTGGCCCAGTGGCAGAACTTCAGCGTCGGGGTGCCGGTGCTCAGCGTGCTGCTGCTGGTGGGGCCGGGGTTCGCGTGGCACGGTTGGGCCGGGCTCGGTGCGGGCGTCTATGTGGGGCTCTTCGAGATGGGCATCGCCTTCGTGTTGTGGCAGTTGGCGGTCCATGAGGTGTCGCGCACGGCCAAGGTTTCCAACCTGATCTTCCTCTCGCCGCCGGTGTCGCTGCTGCTGCTGTTTCTCGTCGTCGGCGAACCGGTCCTGCCCTCGACGCTGGTGGGGCTGGTGCTGATCCTCGGCGGCCTGGGGCTGCAACAGTGGCAGAAGAGTCCGGCGCCGGCGGTTCAGTCCTGACCGGCTTCGGCCAATTCGGCACCGTTGGCTTCCAGCAGCGGCGCCAGCTTGGGCCACACCGTGTCGAGGATGGTCGGCTGTGCTTCGGCCGTGGGGTGGATGCCGTCGTCCTGCATCAGCTCGTCCTTCAGCGCCACGTTGTCGAGCAGGAAGGGCACCAGGGGCAGGTCGTAGTCGTCGGCCAGGCGGCGGTAGACACCGGTGAAGGCGTCGCGGTAGGCCTGACCGTAGTTGGGCGGGATGTCGATGCCGAGCAGCAGCACCTCGGCGCCGGCTTTCCGGCTGACCTCGATCATGTCGGCCATGTTGGCCTCGAACTGGCCGGGCGGCAGGCCGCGCAGGCCGTCGTTGCCGCCCAGCTCGAGCAGAACGATGTTCGGCTCGTGCTGTCCGAGCAAGTCGGGCAGCCGGTTCGCGCCGCCGCTCGAGGTTTCGCCGCTGATGCTGGCGTTGACCACCTTGGCCTTTCCCCCCAGGCGCTGCTGCAGCAGACTGACCCAACCCCGATCGGCCTCGATGCCGTAGGCCGCGCTCAGGCTGTCGCCCATGATCAGTACCACCGGGGGGGCATTCGCGGTGGCGGGTGCGGTCACCAGCCATAGCGGGAAGGCCAGTAGTGCCAGCCAATGGGTGGCGCGCGCCATGCGGCCCAGGAACGTTCGAACCCCATCACCAGGGAAGCCTGTCACCATGTCCCACTCCTCGACTCGTGATACCACAGCGGATCCTGCACCGATTCTACACGCCGCGGGCCTGTTCAAGGAGGTCGACAGCGGCGAGCGTCGGCTCACCATTCTGAGTGACCTGGACCTCACCGTGTTCCCCGGCGAGAGCGTGGCGATCCTGGGTCAGAGTGGCGCGGGCAAGTCGACTCTGCTGGGGCTGCTCGCCGGTCTGGATGCGGCGACGCGAGGCCGGCTAGCGATGTTCGGTCACGACCTCGCCGACCTCGACGAGGACGGCCGCGCTGCCCTGCGTGCCGGCCGGGTGGGTTTCGTGTTTCAGAACTTCCAACTGCTTCCCACACTGACCGCGCTGGAAAACGTGTTGCTGCCGCTGGAGCTGACCGATATCGGCGACCCTCAGGCTCGGGCGCGGGACTGGTTGGGTCGGGTGGGCCTGGCCGAGCGGCTGGATCATCTGCCCAAGCAGCTTTCCGGCGGCGAGCAGCAGCGGGTGGCTTTGGCGCGCGCCTTCGTCACCGGCGCCGAGCTGGTGTTCGCCGACGAACCCACCGGCAACCTCGACCCGACCACCGGAGCGCGCGTCATCGACCTGTTGTTCGCCCTCAATCGCGAGGCGGGCACCACCCTGGTGCTGGTGACTCACGACCATGCCCTGGCGCGGCGCTGCGGGCGCTGTCTGCGGCTGAGTGATGGCCGCCTGGCCGAGATGGCTCGCGAGGAGGTCGAGGCATGAGAGCGCTGGCCCTCTCCGCTCGCGGCCTGCGCCGCGATCTGCGCGCCAGCGACGTGCGTGCACTCTTCGTGGCGCTGGCGCTGGCCGTGGCGGCCTCGACCATGATCGGCTTCTTCCTCGACCGCCTCGACCGTGGCCTGACCCGCCAGGCGGGGCAGTTGATGGGCGGCGATCTGGTGCTGGAGCAGTCGCGGCCCTTCGGCGAAGAAGTGCGCAGCGCCCTCGAGGAGGCCGGCCTGACGCTTTCCGATCAGGTCGACATGGTGTCGATGGTCTCCCACGAAGGCGCCTTTCAGCCGGCGAGTCTCAAGGTGGTGGATTCCGTCTACCCGCACTATGGCGAGGCGCGCGTCGACCGCGGGAACGGGGTCGAGCGCATCGCCAGTGGTCCGCAGCCCGGTGAGGTGTGGATCGCGCCGCGCTTGGCGCTGCTGCTCGAGGTCGAGCTGGGCGAGAGTGTGCGGGTTGGCGAGACCGAACTCACCGTCGGTGGCCTGATCGAGCGCGAGCCCGATCAGTCGGCGGGTTTCGGCAACTTCAATCCGCGCCTGATGATGCATCGTGACGACATGCAGGCCACCGGCCTGGTGCAGGAGGGCTCACGGGTCGAGTTCGAGCTGCTCGCTGCCGGACCGGTCGAAGCGGTGGACAGCGTGGAGCCGCTGCTGGAGCGGTTGCGCCGCGACGGGGTGGAAGTGCGCGACGTGCGACGCGACCAGCCTGGTCTGGGCAATGCCCTGGAGCGTGCCGAGAAATACCTGAGTCTCGCCGGCCTGGCGGCGGTGCTGCTGGCTGGCGTGGCGGTGGCCATGGCCACGCGGCGCTACGTGGATCGCCACCTGGATACCGCCGCACTGCTGCGCTGTTTCGGGGCCTCCCAGCGACAGCTGACACGGCTCTTCGCCCTGCAACTGCTGTGGTTGGCGCTGGCCGCGTCGGCGCTGGGGGCGATTCTGGGGCTGGCCGGTCAGGCAGCGCTGCTCGCGCTGCTCGCCGCTTTCCTGCCGCTGGAACTGCCGCCTCCGGGCGTGTTGCCGTTGGCGCTCGGCGTATTCACCGCCGGGGCCGTATTGGTCGGTTTCGCCGGGCCCACGCTGCTGCGCCTGAAGCGTGTCAGCGCGCTCAAGGTGTTGCGCCGCGAACTCGATCCGTTGCCTGCCTCGGCGTGGCTGGTGGTGGCGGTGGCCAGCCTGGTGTTCGGCGGCCTGCTATGGCTCTACTCCGGCGACCCGGTGCTCGCCGTGGCGCTGCTGCTGGGTGGGCTCGCCATGCTCGTCGTGCTGTGGGGGCTCGGTGCTTTGCTGCTCGGACTGGTGCTGCGCCTCACCGCTCGCCTGCCTCAAGGCGGCGCCGATGACACCTGCCGCGCGCTGCGCCTGGGGGGGCGCCAGCTGGCCCGGCGGCGTAGCGCCAGCCTCGGGCAACTGCTCGCCTTCGCCGTGACCTTTTTCGCCATGGCGATGATCGCTCTGGTGCGCGGCGACCTGCTCACCACCTGGCAGTCTCAGCTCCCAGAGGACACGCCCAATCACTTTGCCATCAACATCCAGCCGAGCGAGCGCGATGCCTTCGTCGAGGTGCTCGAGCCTGCCGCCGACGATCGTACGGCGCTTTATCCCATGGTGCGCGGTCGCATCACCGCCATCAACGACCGGCCGCCCCAAGAGGCGGTGCCGGCGGAGTCGCGCGGCGACAACGCGCTGCGCCGCGAGCTCAATCTCACCTGGCGAGAAACGCTGCCCGAGGGTAACCGTCTGGTGGCCGGCGACTGGTTCGACGAACTCGCGGACGACGACTGGCTGAGCGCCGTGGATGCCCGGCCGCTCACCCAGCGTGTGCCGATCTCTCTGGAGGATGGCCTGGCCGAGCGCTTCGGCCTGTCGCTGGGCGACACCCTCGCTTTCACCATCGGCAGTCAGGAGGTCGTCGGTGAAATCGCCAGCCTGCGCGATCTCGACTGGGACAGCTTCCGCCCCAACTTCTACGTGATCTTCCCGCCCGGGGTGCTGGAGCGGTTCGGCCACAGCTACATCACCGCCTTCCATCTGGATGGCGACGACAGCGACACCGTCCGCCAACTGGCGAAGCAGTTCCCTGGCGTCTCGCTGCTCAACGTGGACGCCATCCTCGCCCAGGTGCGCGACCTGCTCACCCAGGTGACCCGTGCCGTGGAATTGGTGCTAGGTTTCGTGCTGCTCGCCGGCGTGAGCGTGCTGTATGCCGCGCTCACGGCCAGCCGCCCGGTGCGCGCCCACGAGAGCGGCCTGCTGCGAGTGTTCGGCGCCGGCAACCGGCTGATCTCGCGCGTACAGGGTGCCGAGTTCGCCATCCTCGGCCTGGCCAGCGGTCTGATGGGAGCCCTGCTCGCCGAACTGGCCACGGCGGGACTCTACGTCGCCTGGCTCGACCTCGCTCCGCGCCCGCATCCCTGGCTGTGGTTGGTGTTGCCGCTGGGCGGCGCCGCGCTGATCGGTGCCATCGGCCATGCGCTCTCCTTTGGGTTGCGCCGTCAGGCCCCGGCGGCGAGTCTCGCCCTGCTGGGGGAGGCGTAGCGCGGCGGTACTGCTAGACTGCTTCATTCTGAACTGCCATTTCACAAAGGAGGTGACGAGGTGATGTCGACGTTCGCAAGACGGCCGTGGGGGCGCTTCGCTGGAGGAACGACGTTGTTGGCAGCCCTGTTCTGGGCACCACCGGCCCTGGCCGATGACGCCGAGCGTCTGGAAACCGATCTGCGCGGCCTGTTCGGTGCCGAGGGCGCAGTCGAGATCGGTGAGGTTTCGAGTGCCTTTCTGCGTTCCCGGGTCACCGCCGAGGACGTGGCCTTCATCGGCGAAGAGGGTGAGCGCCTGATCATCGACCGCTACGTGGTCAGCGGCGACTACGACAGCCCCGATGAGGTCATCCTGGAAGGGCTGCGCCTGGACGATGGGCGTTCCGGACCGGCACTGGTGGAGATCGAGCGCCTCGTACTCGGCGAGCCGTCGCGGGCGGTCTTTGCCCTCGATGACAGCCTGGCCCCGCAGGACGTCCGCATCGGCAGCCTGGCCATGGACGACATCACCGTCGACCTTGCCTCGGAGCTGGCCCGGGAGATGTTCCGCGAGGACGAGCTGGGCGATGCCCGGGGGCGCGTGAGCATTGCGAACGTCACTGGCGAAGGATTCAGACACGACGCCATCGAGCGTCTAGAGTTGACCGATGTCGCAGGCGAGGGCGAGAGCCTCGGCGAATTCGGCGCCGGTTCCTTCACCCTTGCCTCACTGAGGCTCGAAGGCTTGCGCGGCATCGACCAAGAGGGCGAAGAACAGCTCGATGCACTGGTGCTCAGCGACCTCGTCGTCGATTCCGATCGGCTCGTCGGCAGCCTAGCGCGGTTGAGCGTCGACGGAGACTTCAGCGATGGCCAGGGCGGCGTGGAGGTTGGTGATTTCCAGGCCGACCTGGCACGCATGATCGAACTGGCGCCGGAGGATGAGCGAGCGCAGCTGCGCATGGCCAGTAACGTGCTCACCGACGGCAGCGGCGAGCTACGTCTCGACGCCGCCTTCCTCGGCACCTGGGAGGAGGGCGACGACCGGAGCCGTATCACCAGTGACAGTCAGGTCACGATCCACGATGCCCTGAGGCTGCTGCTGGATGTCGAGCTTCCGGTGGTACTGCCGGAGGGCGTCACCCCCGAGGCCGTGTTCGCCGATGTCGAAGTGCTCGACATGGCGACGCTGCTGGGCGGGGAGGCACGCCTGACCTTTGTCGAGCAGGGGCTGTTCGGCCGCCTGGTCACCCTGGGTGCGGCCATGGAGGGGGTGACCGAGAGCCAGTACCTCGAGCAGGCCCGCACCCAGGCCGAAGGGTTCGGGATGATGTTCGGACCCGAGGTGCAGCAGTTCCTGCTGGGGTTGGTCGGTCTGGCCGAAGGCGCCGCCCAAGAAATCGATGTGACGGTGAGCCTGCCTGCCGAGAGCAACCTGAAAACCTATACCGGCGATCCCCTGGCGCTGCCCGACAAGCTGTCGCTCGAGGTCGAGACACGCTGATATCCGGCCACCACTCGGGTGGGTCGGGGCATTGCGAAGGCGCCGTCAGGCGCCTTCGTCTTCTGCATGCCGGCTATGCCAGTGTCGTTTCCGCGTCGAGCTGCAGTAGCGCGCAGCGACCGCACGACTGTTCCACGCCTTCCCACATCGGACTTTCCACTCGATACTTGCCGCTGCTCAGGCGCTTGACCCGGATCGTGGCGACGAAGGGACCGCCGACGACGAGCGGGTCGGACTTGCCGCCGATGGCCATCTCCAGCGTCTCGCCTTCCCCGGCCTGCCAGGCCGTTGCCTCCGCCGGTGTCTTGGTGTTGGCGCCGTTGGGACGGGCCTACGCTTTCGTCCGAAAACTGCCTGCGCTCGGTCATACGGCGTTAAACATCGGCTCGTGGGCGAGTCCGATCAAAGTACTCATTGACACCACGTAAACTCGCGCGCGAGCCCAGTCCGTCTTTTCACCGATTTTCGCCTTGCCCGACCACCGCGCGACGACGTTTCGGACAACGCTTAGAACTCCTCCAGCGTCTCGCGGTAGTCGATGAAGTCCTCGCGGCGCGTTTCGATGCGACCGGCGGCAGATCGGTCGCCGTTGCGTTCGGCGACGTCGCTGCCGACGTCGAGCTGGCGGATGGCACGGTCGATCTCGCCGTTGAGCTGCAGTTGTTCGGCGCGTGCCAGATGGCCCCAGGCCTCGCGGCCGCTGCGGCCTGCGGCTTCGGCGAGCAGACCGAAAGCCTGGGGTTCTTCCGGACGGTCCTCGGTGAGGTCGCGAAGCACGCGATAGGCTTCTTCGGGGTCGCGCTGCAAGAGGGCTTCGCCCAGTATCAGGCGAGCCGGCACATAGCCGGGCATCAGCCGCAACAATTGCTGGCTGCGCTGAATGGCGGCATCGTAGCGGCCGGCCTCGAAGGCGACCTCGGCGGCGCTGGCCGGTAGGAGGGCCAGGTCGGGCAGCGACTCGGCGAGCCGGTCGAGCTCGTTCAGCGCGCCGTCCACGTCGCCTCGTCGGGCGGCGATGAGTGCCTCGAGGTAGCGTCGGGCCGACTCGGGGGCGTCGCCCTGGGCCAGGCGAGTGACGGCCTGTTGAGGCTCGCGCTCATGCAGGGTCAGCAGTGCTCGTGCCCGGATCATGTGGTATATGGGGGTGTCCCGCGCCGATTCTCTGGCTTCCAGTTGGCTGGCACGGGAGGCGATATCGCTGAGACGCGACTCGGTGAGGGGGTGAGTCAGCAGGAACTCGGGAGGGTTGCCGCCCTGCAGGCTGACCTGGCGCTGCATCGCGCGAAACATGCGCACCATGGCCTGAGGGTCGAAACCGGCCTGGGTCATCGCTTGCAGTCCGATGCGGTCGGCCTCCTGCTCGAAGCGCCGCGAATAGCTGAGCTGGTCCTGCAACAGTGCTGCCTGGGAACCCATCGCGGCGGCCATGCCGGCATCGCCGCCGCCGCTGGCAGCGATCAGCATGCCGGCCAGCATGGCTGCCATGGCGGGCAACTGGGTCTGCTCGGCACGCGCCACGCTGCGGGCATAGTGACGCTGTGAGAGGTGGCCGAGCTCGTGGGCAATCACCGACGCGACGGCATCCTCCTCCTCGGCAAAGGCGAACAGCCCGGCATTGACCCCGACCACGCCTCCCGGAACGGCAAACGCATTGAGCGTGCGACTTTCCACCAGGGTGATCACCGTGCGAGTGCTCGCCAGATCGCTGTGCGGCAGGAGTCGCGATACGAGAGACTCGACGTACGCCTGCGCGAAAGGATCCTGCCAGGTGGGTGCCTGGGCACGAAACTGACGCAGCCAGGCCCGTCCCAGCTCGTACTCCTCGTCGGTGACGCCTTGGCTGGCACCGCCCAGGCTGGGCAGCCCATAGTCATCCGCGGCCTGGGCAGGCAGCAGCGCAAGGCCGGCGATCAGCGAGCCGGCTATGAGGCCGGAGCGAAGGTGACGCAGCATGGCCTTCCTCGTGGTAGCAGAACGATCGGTTCTCTCTCGGACATTGCTTCGACCTGCAAAGTGCCTTTAAATCGCAGGGGATTCGATGACGCTGGCAGGCGACATCGCCATTCATCATCTCGGGAGACCCCATGGCTGTGCAACCCGACGACGTGCTCGATGCCCGTGGCCTTCCCTGCCCGCTGCCGCTGCTCAAGGCCAAGCAGGCGCTGTCGCGCCTCACCGAGGGACAACTGCTAGAGGTGCTGGCGACCGATGCCGGCTCGTGGCGCGATTTCGAGACATTCGCCGAGCAGAGCGTACATCAGCTCGTGGCCCGTGAGACGCGCGACGACACCTTCCATTATTGGCTGCGCAAGGGCGGGGAGCCAACGCCATGACACTGCGTACCGTCTTCAAGGGCTGGGTCGAGCACTACTTCTCCGATGAAGAAGCCGTGATTCTACTGGTGCTGCTGGCACTGGGGTTTGCCGTGGTGGTGGTGCTGGGCCGCATGCTGGCACCGTTTCTCACGGCGCTGGTGATCGCCTTCCTGCTGCAGGGGGCCGTGAGTTGGCTGGAACGGCAGGGCGCCCCCCACCTGCTGGCGGTGATGGTGGTCTTTCTCGGTTTCATCGGCATATTGCTGGCCATGGCCTTCATCCTGATGCCGCTGATCTGGAACCAGTTGGTAGGCCTGGTTCAGGAGACGCCGCGCATGTTCGCCAGTGGGCAACAGCTGCTGGACGACCTGCAGGCGCGCTACCCCAACCTGATCACCCCCGACCAGATCCAGAACTGGATCGCCGCGGCGGGGCGTGAGATGACGCAGTTCGGGCAGCGTGCGCTGACGCTGTCGTTGGCGTCGCTGGGCAACGTCGTGGCGCTGATCGTCTACCTGGTACTGGTACCGATCCTGGTGTTCTTCATGCTCAAGGATCGTGACCGCCTGGTGGGCTTCACGCTGTCTCTGCTGCCGCAGCAGCGCGACCTGATGACGCGCATCTGGCAGGAGATGGACGACCAGATCGCCAATTTCGTGCGCGGCAAGTTCATCGAGATCGTCATCGTCGGCACCGTCTCCTTCCTCACCTTCGCCTTCTTCGGGCTGCCTTATGCGGCGCTGCTGGCCGTTCTGGTGGGCTTCTCGGTACTGGTACCCTATATCGGTGCGGCGGTGGCCACGCTGCCGGTGGCGGCGGTGGCCGGCTTTCATTTCGGGATGACCGACGAGTTCGTCTACGTGCTGGTCGCCTACGGCATCATTCAGGCACTGGACGGCAACGTACTGGTGCCGATCCTGTTCTCCGAGGCGGTCAATCTGCATCCGGTGTCGATCATCCTGGCGGTGCTATTCTTCGGCGGAGTTTGGGGGTTCTGGGGCATCTTCTTCGCGATTCCGCTGGCCACGCTGATCAAGGCGCTGGTCTATGCATGGCCGAGGGGGATCCAGTCACGTCAAGCGGACGTGGCACAGCAGGAACTGGTGGAGGAGTGACGGCGCGCCTCAAGACTCGGCGTCCAGTTCCTGTGCGGCTTCCAACACCTCCTGAGCGTGGCCCTTGACCTTGACGCCGCGCCATTCCCGGGCCAGCCGGCCTTCGGTGTCGATCAGAAAAGTGCTGCGCTCGATGCCCAGGTGCTCCTTGCCGTAGAGCTTCTTGAGCTTGATGACGTCGAACAACCGGCAGAGCGTCTCGTCCTTGTCGGAGATGAGCTCGAAGTTGAAGTCCTGCTTGGCCTTGAAGTTTTCCTGGGCGCGAATGCCGTCGCGGGAGACGCCGAGGATCACGGTGTTGGCCGCGTCGAAGGCCGCCTTGCGGTCGCGAAAATCGCCCCCTTCGGTGGTGCAGCCCGGGGTGCTGGCCTTGGGATAGAAGTAGACGACCACCTGCTTGCCCCGGAGTTCGGAGAGGGTCACGGTGGTGTCGCCGGTGGCGCTGGCGGTGAAGTCGGGGATGGGCTGGCCGATGGCTACGGTCATGGGAGCTCCTGGTCGATCGTGAGGGTTCAGGGGAGCCCTCGATTACACGCAACTGCTGCGGCGCTGTCAAAGCGGCCGGCGTGCTGTACAGCCTTGGGCTGCCTGAGTACCATTTACCCTTTGGCAACGGGGCGCTGCGGTGGATCCAATGCGCGAGAGCGGCAACAGCGAGAGGTAGGACATGATCACAGGCAGCATCGTCGCCCTGGCGACGCCGATGAAAGTCAATGGCGACATCGATTGGGAGGCCCTGCGTCGCCTGGTGAATTTCCACCTCGACAACGGTACCGATGCCATCGTCGCCGCTGGCACCACCGGTGAGCCCACCACCATGTCGTTCGCCGAGCACTTCGACGTCATCCGTACCGTGGTCGAGGAAGTGAACGGCCGCATACCGGTCATTGCCGGGACCGGTGCCAATGCCACTTCCGAGGCAGTGGAACTGGCGCGCTACGCCAGCGAGGTGGGCGCCGACTACTGTCTCTCGGTGTGTCCCTACTACAACAAGCCCACCCAGGAAGGACTCTACCAGCACTTCAAGGCGGTGGCCGAGGGCAGTCGCCTGCCGGTGATCCTCTACAACGTGCCGGGGCGTACCTGCTCGGATCTCTACAACGAGACGGTATTGCGTCTCGCCGAGGTGAGCAACATCATCGGCCTCAAGGATGCGACCGGCAACCTGGAGCGTGCCGAGGACTTGATCGCGCGTTTGGCGGGCAGCGGCTTCATGCTCTATTCCGGCGACGATGGCACGGCCTGCGACTTCATGCTGATGGGCGGCCACGGCGATATCTCGGTGACGGCCAATGTCGCGCCGCAGGCCATGCATGAACTGTGCGTCGCGGCGGTGGCCGGCGATACCGATCGGGCACACCCGATCAATACGCGCCTGATGCCGCTGCATACCAACCTCGGTATCGAGGCGAACCCGATCCCCGTCAAGTGGGCCCTGAATCGCATGGGGCTGATCGAGCCGGGCATACGTCTGCCGTTGACCTGGCTTTCCGAGAAATACCATTCGACCGTGGGCGAGGCCCTGCAACTGGCCGGCGTGATCGATGATTGAGCGGTGCCTGCCCACTCGGCGACGCACTGCCCCGACAACCCGATGCAAGGTGGATGCATGAACTCTGCGCTGAAATGGATGCCGCTGGTGGCGGTCGCTGCTCTGGCCACTGCCGGCTGTGCCCGCGAGGGCTTCTACGATGACCGAAACCTCGACTACGTGGAGGCACAGCGCAGCGATCCACTGGTGCTGCCCGAAAGCCGCAACGACCGGCGTTATCAGGATGCCATGCCGGTACCCCGTGCCAACGCCTCGCGGCCTGGGAGCGAGCCCGCCGAGACGCCGCTGCCCTCGCGCCTGGCTGCCGGACGTGCCGTGGAGCGCGACTTCGTCGAGCGTCGTGAAGTGGGCAGCGATCGCTGGCTGGTGGTCGGCGCCGACCCGGGCACGGTATGGCCGCAGTTGCAGGACTTCGCCAGTTCCCGCGGGCTCTCCGTTCAGGACGTGAACAACGAGCGCGGCGAGATCGTGACCAGCCAGGGGCGGTTGAGCGTGAGTCAGGGGCTGCGCTCCGGCGACAGCGAAGTGCGCTGTGAGCAGGGGGGACGTCCGGTGGCCAGCTGTCTGAATGCCCTGGAGCAGCACTTCAGCGCGCGCAGCGCGACTGCCAGTGCCGCGTCGCTCAGCGGGCAGCGCCTCGCCACGCAAGAGCGCCTGCGTTTCACCCAGCGCAGCAGCGGCGAGTGGGTCGTCGAGATTCCGCTCGACATCGACCGCGTCTGGGCAGAGCTCGACCACCAGTTGGAAGCCGACTTCGCCGTCGAGGGGCGTCGTCAGCTGCTCGAGCAGGATGCCGACGACCACGACTTCCTGATCGAGTACATGACGGCCAGCGAGCGCGAGCGCGGCATGATCGACATCATCCTCAGCCCGGACGTGCGCCAGATGCCGCAGACCATTCGTCTGGCGCTGGAGTCGGAGGGGCCCGAGCGGACGGTTCTTCGCGCCATCAACGAAAGCGAGCGGCGCTTCACCGAAGAAGACGCCCGTGAGCTGCTGGAGCGGGTGGCGAGCCTGCTGCGCTGATGGCCGGGAGGCGTGAGCCGGACGGTCCGGACGGGCGATTGCACTTCGCATTGCTGGGCAGCGGCAGCAAGGGCAACGCCACCCTGGTCAGCGACGGCGAGACCTGCTTGCTGGTCGACTGCGGTTTCGGCCTGCGCGAAGCGGAGCGGCGCCTGGCGCGTCTCGGTGTGCACCCACGCCAGATCGATGCCGTGCTGGTCAGCCACGAGCATGGGGATCACGTGCGCGGAGTGGGGCCGCTGGCCCGGCGTCACGGCGTGCCGGTCTACCTGACCCCGGGCACGTGGCTCGCCGGTCGGCTGGGCGAGATGCCGAGCCATCATTGGATTACGCCGCAAGCGCCCTTTGCGATCCGCAGCATCCGTGTCGAGCCGGTTACGGTGCCTCACGACGCCCGCGAGCCGGTTCAGTTTCGTTTCACGGCCGGCATGCGCAGCCTGGGCGTGCTCACCGATCTCGGCCACGGCACCGATCATGTGGCCCGAGCGTTCGCCGGCTGCGATGCCTTGGTACTGGAGTGCAACCATGACGTGCAGATGCTTGCCGAGGGCCCCTATCCACCGCGTCTCAAGCGTCGCGTGGGCGGCAACTGGGGCCATCTGGCCAATGCCCAGGCAGCGGCACTGCTGCCGCGGCTGGGGCTCGATCGTCTCCAGCGCATCGTCTGCTCGCACCTCTCCGAACACAACAATCGTCCCGAGCGGGTCAGGGAGGCCCTGACGCCGCTGCTCGACGGTGACGACTCGCGGCTGCTCGTGGCCGCCCAGGTCGAGGGCGTGGCCTGGCAGCGCATCGATTGATCTCCCTTCCTTTCCGTATCCGTGCCCGGAGGCATCCATGGAAAAGCGTCAAGAACTCTATGCCGGCAAGGCCAAGTCGGTCTTCGCCACCGACGACCCCGACCATCTGATACTGACGTTTCGCGACGATACCAGCGCCTTCGACGGCGAGCGCATGGAGTCGCTGGCACGCAAGGGCAGGGTCAACAACCGCTTCAACGCCTTCATCATGGAGAAGCTGACCGAGGCTGGGATTCCCACCCACTTCGTGCAGCGCCTCTCCGACACCGAGAGCGTGGTCAAGAAGCTGGACATGATTCCGGTCGAGTGCGTGGTGCGCAATCTCGCCGCCGGTGGGCTGGTCAAGCGCCTCGGCGTGGAAGAGGGCAAGGAACTGAACCCGCCCACCTTCGAGCTGTTCCTCAAGAACGACGCCCTGCACGACCCGATGATCAACGAGTCGCTGGCCGAGACCTTCGGCTGGGCCACCCCCGCACAGCTCGCCGAGATGAAGTCGCTGACCTTCCGCGTCAACGACGTGCTCAAGCGGCTGTTCGCCGACGGCGGCCTGCTGCTGGTGGACTACAAGCTGGAATTCGGCCTCTTCAAGGGTGAGATCGTGCTGGGCGACGAGTTCTCTCCGGACGGCTGCCGGCTGTGGGATGCCAAGACCCGCGAGAAGCTCGACAAGGACCGTTTCCGCCAGGGACTCGGCGGGGTGATCGAGGCCTACGAGGAGGTCGGGCGGCGCATCGGCGTCGGTTTCGACTGAAACCATGGCTCGCTCAGCCTTGGGCCGCCACGATCTCGATGACCTGCAACAGGGTCCGATCGTCCTCGTCGGCTACGGCCTGAAAGCGCACGTCCACGTCGCGCAGCCGCACGCCGTAGATCCGCGACTCGCTCCCGTTGCGGTAGGCGGGGCGCGGGTCCTGGGCCAGCACTTGTTCGATCAGGGCGCGTAGTGAATCGCCATCGGGGCGAGTGGCCAGCGCTGCATTCGCGGCGGCCGAAAAACTCACGTCCAGAAGCCGAGGCGCTGCGCTGGCATAGCCGCCGCGTGCTTCGGGGCGCGACTCGGTCCAGGGCAGGTAGGGCTTGATGTCGAGCACCGGCGTGCCGCTGACGAGGTCGGCGCCGCCGAGCAGTAGCCTCACGCCGTGGCGCGTGTCGATGTCGAGGAGTTCCACCAGCGACAGGCCCAGCCGGTTGGGCCGGGAAGGACTGCGGCTGGCGAACACGCCGACCTTGGCGTTGCCTCCCAGGCGGGGAGGGCGCACCAGCGGCGTCCAGCGTGGTGGACTTCGGTGGAAAAGGAAGGTCAGCCACAGGTGGCTGAAGGCATCGAGCCCGCGTACGGCGAGAGGGTCGTCGTAGGGCGCCACCAGCGTCAGCACGGCACGAGCGGCCGGCGCTAGCCCGGGCTGGCGGGGGATGCCGAACTTGTCGGGAAAGTCGCTTTCCAGGTGGCCGATCGGGGTCAGCGCATGAGAGGGTGTAGTGGGTTGCGTCATGGAGCGATTATGCCCGTCCCAGACGAGGTGGGCGAGTCCATTGGCGCCAGGCTCCTGCTTGTGTACTCTCGTTGCAGTCTCATTGGCGCAGGGCAAACATGATGCAAACGGCGATGAGCGGCGCCAGGCAGGCAACGCCGCGCATCCTCTATCGGCTGGCCAAGGCGAAGGATGCCGCCGACCAGGCCGAGGTCTTCCACCATGCCGTGATGCAGGGCGCCGCGGCGCACTATAGCGTCATTCAGCGCGAAGCCTGGGCTGGGGTGCTGCCCCGGGAAGCCAGTGCCTGGGTGGCCCGACAGGCGCTCTACACCACGCTGGTCGCGACTTGCGACGGTCGCTGCGTGGGCTTCACCGAGCTGGACATCCCTTCCGGGCGTATCGTCACTCTCTATGTGTGGCCGTCGTTGGCACGCCGCGGCATCGGCACCACCTTGCTGGTTCACGCCGAGCGGCTACTGCTGGAACATGGCGTCGACCGCGTGCGGATCGAGGCGAGCCTGATGCTCGTCGATGCCTTGGTGCGGCGGGGCTGGCGGGATCTCGGCGAGGAGTGGGTGGAACGCGGCGGCGAGCAGATCGAGCGTCGCCGCCTCGAGAAGCGTCTGATTGCCGTGGAGACCTGACTTCTCAGCCCTGTTCGATGAAACGCATCGACAGGTCGATCGCCTGGATGTCCTTGGTCAGGGTGCCGCTGGAAATGCAGTCGACGCCGGTTTCTGCGATGGCACGCAGGGTCGATTCATCGACGTTGCCCGAAGCTTCCAGGGTGGCGCGGCCAGCCGTGCGCTTGACCGCCTCGCGCAGGTCGTCGAGCGAGAAGTTGTCGAGCATCACGATGTCGGCACCGGCGTCGAGCGCCTGATCCAGTTCCTCGAAGGTTTCCACTTCGACTTCCACCGGCAGGTCGCTGGCGATGCGCCGTGCTTCATCCACTGCCGCAGCGATGCCGCCGCAGGCGGCGATATGGTTCTCCTTGATCAGGAAGGCGTCGTACAGGCCGATGCGGTGATTGTGGCCGCCGCCACAGGTGACCGCGTACTTCTGGGCGAGGCGCAGGCCGGGCAGGGTTTTGCGGGTGTCGAGCAGTCGCACGCCGGTGCCCTCGAGGCGATCCAGGAAGTGGCGGGTACGAGTGGCCGTGGCGGAGAGAGTCTGCAGTAGATTGAGCGCGGCGCGTTCACCGGTCAGCAGACTGCGTGCAGGGCCTTCGAGTTCGAGCAGGCAATCGCCGGCCTCCAGGCGGTCGCCGTCGGCGGCGGCCCAGCGCAGCATCACGCTGGCATCCAGACGACGAAAGAGCTCGTCGACCCAGGCCACGCCGCACAGCACGGCCGGCTCGCGGGTGATGACCCGCGCCCGTGACCACTGCGCCTCGGGAATCAACTGAGCGGTGATGTCACCGGGCCCGACGTCCTCGGCCAGAAGGTGAGCGGCGCTGGCCCGGATTTCCTCGGCAAGGGCATCCTGGTAGTGCATGGCGGCTCCGGTTCTGTTGATGGGGTTCGGGATTCGTCATTATAGGGGAAACACCCATCTCGGCGTCAGGGGAGCGGCATGCGAATCGACGATCATTGGCTGGTTGGCGCACGGCAGGTACCGTCGCCCAATCAGGACGCACGGCCGGCGAGCGAGGTCTCGGCGGTGGTGCTGCATTCGATCAGCCTGCCTCCGGGCGTGTTCGGCGGCGATGCCATCGAGCGACTGTTCACCAACCGCCTCGACCCCGCTGGGCATCCATTCTTTGCCGCCATTGCCGGGCTGCGCGTCTCGGCGCACCTGTTGATCCGCCGCGACGGCGAGTGCGTGCAGTTCGTGCCGTTTCAGGCACGTGCCTGGCATGCCGGTCGCTCTCGTTGGCGAGACGGAGCTCGCCAGCGCCGTGCGCTCAACGACTTCACCGTGGGCATCGAGCTGGAAGGCGATGAGGTGACGCCGTACCGTGCCGCCCAGTATCAAGCCCTGGCGCGCACGCTGCGGGCCTTGATGGTCGCCTATCCAGCCATCACGCCATCACGTATCACCAGCCACGCCCATATTGCACCGTTGCGCAAGAGCGATCCTGGGGCAGCCTTCGACTGGGCCTACCTGCGCCGCTGTCTGGTGAAAGAGTCGTGGGAGAATTAATCATACGGTAGTTTTATTACATCCGCCGCGGATGAGGTCGTCCCCGGCCATTGGTTGCGTAAGAGCTTGTGTTGCAATGCAATGTGGAAATAATGGAAAAGATTTTCATGACGTATGAATTGGCAGCGCGCCCCGTTTGCGGTATGTTCTGCGACATTGGTGGTACGTACCACAGCGCTTATTATGTAAAAACACTACAAGTTGCCGCCCGGCGGCCCGGTTTCCCCTGATCGTCAGCCAAGCTACCGCCCCCGTCGTGACGACGTGGGCCATACTGACATCACATCGTCATTCGGAGAGACGTCTATGAGTCTGGAAGCAAGAGAGGATCTGGATCCGATCGAGACCGAAGAGTGGCTGGAATCCCTCGAATCGGTTCTGGACCATGAGGGCGAGGAGCGTGCCCGATATCTGCTGACGCGTCTGGCCGATCGCCTGCGCCGCGATGGTACGCAGCCCCCATTTTCGGCAACTACGCCGCATCGCAACACCATCCCGGTGCATCGCGAAGCGCCGATGCCGGGCGACCTCTTCATGGAGCGCAAGATCCGTTCCATGATCCGCTGGAACATGGCGGCGATGGTCACTCGTGCCAATCGCAAGCACAAGGGCATCGGCGGCCATCTGGCCAGCTACATGTCCAGCGCGACCCTCTATGAGGTGGGTTTCAACCATTTCTTCCGCGCCCCCAACGGCGACTTTCAGGGCGACTTGGTGTTCATCCAGGGCCACAGCTCCCCGGGCATCTACGCCCGTGCTTTCCTCGAGGGACGGCTCACCGAAGACCAGATGGACAAGTACCGCCAGGAAGTCGATGGCGACGGCCTCTCCTCCTATCCGCACCCTTGGTTGATGCCCGACTTCTGGCAGTTGCCCACGGTCTCCATGGGACTGGGGCCGATCATGGCCATCTATCAGGCCCACGTCATGAAGTACCTCGATCAGCGAGACCTGCAGCCGATGCAGGATCGCAAGGTCTGGGCCTTCCTGGGCGACGGCGAATGCGACGAGCCGGAATCGCTGGGTGCGATCCATCTGGCCAGCCGCGAGAAGCTCGACAATCTGATCTTCGTCATCAATTGCAACCTGCAGCGTCTCGACGGTCCGGTGCGCGGCAATTCGCGGATCATGGACGAGCTCGAGGGCGTCTTCCGCGGCGCGGGCTGGAACGTGCTCAAGGTGGTCTGGGGGCGGCTGTGGGATCCGCTGTTCGAAAAGGACAAGAAGGGCGTCCTGCAGAAGGTCATGGACGAGACCGTCGACGGCGAATACCAGAACTGCAAGTCCAACGGCGGTGCCTACACCCGGGAGCACTTCTTCGGCAAGTACCCGGAAACCGCCGAAATGGTCAAGGACATGTCCGACGAGGACATCTGGAAGCTCAACCGCGGCGGTCACGACCCCTTCAAGGTCTATGCGGCCTACCATGAAGCGGTGAACAACACCAACGGCCGTCCCACCGTGGTGCTGGCACACACCGTCAAGGGCTATGGCCTGGGTGCCGACGGTGGCGAGGCGGACAACGAAGCTCACCAGGTCAAGTCCATCGACGACCAGGAAGTGCTCAAGCGCTTCCGCGACCGTTTCGGCATCCCGATCTCCGACAGCGAGATCGAGCACGAAATGCCCTACTACAAGCCGGCCGACGACACGCCGGAGATCAAGTACATGCACCTGCAGCGCGAGCGGCTGGGTGGCTACCTGCCGGCGCGTCGTCACGACTTCGAGCCCCTCGACATCCCCGGATTGGACGACAAGATCTTCGCCAGTCAGATGGGTGGCTCCAAGGGTCGCGAAGTCTCTACCACCATGGCCTTCGTGCGCATCCTGAACGGTCTGGTCAAGCACAAGGGCTTCGGCAAGCAGGTGGTGCCCATCGTGCCCGACGAGGCTCGCACCTTCGGCATGGAGGGGATGTTCCGCCAGCTCGGCATCTACACCTCCGAGGGACAGAAATACGAGCCCATGGACAAGGGCCAGTTGATGTTCTATCGCGAGGACAAGGCCGGTCAGGTGCTCGAGGAGGGCATCACCGAGGCGGGCGCCATGTCATCGTGGATCGCCGCGGCCACCTCCTACGCCAACCACGGTCTGCCGCTGCTGCCGTTCTACATCTATTATTCGATGTTCGGTTTCCAGCGCATCGGCGATCTGGCCTGGGCAGCCGGTGACCTGCAGGCGCGCGGCTTCCTGGTGGGCGGCACTGCCGGACGCACCACGCTCAATGGCGAGGGCCTGCAGCACCAGGATGGCCACAGCCACATCCAGGCAGCGACGATCCCCAACTGTCGCAGCTATGACCCCACCTATGCGCATGAAGTGGCGGTGATCATCCAGGACGGCCTGAAGCGGATGTTCGTCGACAAGGAGCCTTGCTTCTATTACCTGACGGTGATGAACGAGAACTACGAGCACCCCGAGCTCGACGAGGTGCCGGCCGACGATATCGTCAAGGGCATGTACCGGCTCCGCGGAACCCAGGGCCAGAAGGGCCACGTTCAACTGCTGGGATGCGGCACCATCCTGCGCGAGGTCGAGCAGGCCGCCGAGCTGCTCGAGGCCGACTGGGACGTGGGTGCCGACATCTGGAGCGTGACCAGCTTCAACGAGCTGCGCCGCGAGGCGCTGGAGATCGACCGCCAGGCCTTCCTGCACCCCGAGGACGAGCGGGGCAAGCCGCACGTCACCGCCTGTCTGGAGGGCATGAAGGGGCCGGCCATCGCCTCCACCGATTACATGAAGCTGTTCGCCGATCAGGTCCGTGCCTGGGTGCCGACCGACTACCATGTATTGGGGACCGATGGCTATGGCCGCTCGGATACCCGCGAGAAGCTGCGCCACTTCTTCGAGGTGGACCGCTACTACGTGACCGTGGCCGCGCTCAAGGCGCTGGCCGACCGTGGCGAGCTGGATCGCAAGGTCGTCTCCGAGGCGATCGCGAAGTACGGCATCGATCCCGACAAGCCCAATCCGCTGACCAGCTGATCCCGGTGGCCGGGCGGGGAAACCCGCCCGTTCCAGGCACGATTTGGAAGGAGCGCGACCTTGAGTAGCGAAATCATCAAAGTTCCCGACATCGGCGGCAGCGAAGATGTCGAAATCATCGAAGTGGCCGTTGCCGAAGGCGACGTCATCGACGCCGAAGATACTCTGATCACTCTGGAGTCCGACAAGGCCAGCATGGATGTCCCCGCACCCAAGGGTGGCAAGGTGGTCAAGGTGCTGGTCAAGGAGGGCGACACCGTTTCCGAGGGCGACGACATCCTCGAGCTGGAAGCGGAAGGCGGCGGCGAGGCCGCGGCCGACGACAAGGATGCAACGACCGACGAACCCGCACCGGCCGACGCGGCGCCGGCCGAGCCGGAGAAGCCGGCGGCCCGTTCCGGTGCTGGCGCCAGTCGCACCGTCGAGGTCAGGGTGCCCGATCTGGGCGGCTCCGAGGACGTCGAGATCATCGAAGTCGCGGTCGCCGAGGGCGACGAGGTCGCCGAAGAAGACACTCTGATCACCCTGGAGTCCGACAAGGCTTCCATGGACGTGCCGAGCCCGTATGCCGGCAAGCTGGTGTCGCTGGCCGTCAAGGAGGGCGACACCGTCTCCGAGGGCGATGTCATCGGCACCATGGAGATAGCCGGAGAAGGTGGTGGTGAAGAGGCCGCGCCGACAGAGGCACCCGCGGAGTCCCCGGCAGCCGAAGCGGCGCCCGAAGCAGCGGCGCAGGCAGCTCCCTCCGGCGAGCCCGAGCGCAAGGAGATCCGCGTGCCGGACCTCTCCGGTGCGTCCGACGTGCCGATCATCGAGGTCGCCGTCAGTGCCGGCGACGAGGTGAACGAGGAAGACCCGCTGATCACCCTGGAATCCGACAAGGCCTCCATGGACGTGCCGAGTCCCTACCAGGGAAAGTTGGTCGAGCTCACCGTCAAGGAAGGCGACACCGTTTCCGAGGGCGACCTGATCGGCTATATCGAGACGGCCGGGGCCGCCAAGCCAGAGTCGGCGGCACAACGGTCGGAGAAGCCGGCGCAGGCGGCCAAGGCCGACAAACCCGCCCCGACCCCTGCCGGCACGCCGAGCCCCGAGGCGCAGATGGCGGCTCACAAGCCGCGTTCGGGCAAGCTGGTGCATGCCGGTCCGGCAGTGCGCATGCTGGCCCGCGAACTGGGTGTCGATCTGGCCCTGGTCAAGCCTTCCGGACCCAAGGAGCGGGTACTCAAGGAGGACGTCCACGCCTACGTCAAGCAGGTCATGGCGGGCAAGGCCGAAGCTCCCGCCCAGGCCGCCGCGGCGGGGGGTGGTGGCATTCCGCCGATCCCCGATCAGGACTTCAGCCAGTTCGGCGAGGTGGAAGAGAAGCCCATGGGACGCCTGATGAAGATGGGCGCCACCAACCTGCATCGCAGCTGGGTCAATCTGCCTCACGTCACCCAGTTCGACGAGGCTGACATCACCGAACTGGAGTCCTTCCGCAAGTCCATGAAGGCCGAGGCCGAGGCTCAGGGCGCCAAGCTCACGCCGCTGCCTTTCCTGATCAAGGCGTGTGCCTTTGCCCTGCGCAAGTTTCCGCAGTTCAACGTCAGCCTCAAGGCCGACGGCGAGACGGTGGTGTGGAAGCATTACGTCCACATCGGCATCGCCGTGGACACGCCGGAAGGGCTGATGGTGCCGGTGATTCGCGACGCCGACAAGAAGTCGTTGATCGAGCTGGCCAAGGAGAGCGTCGAGCTGGCCGGCAAGGCACAGTCGAAGAAGCTCAAGCGCGAGGAGATGACCGGCGGCTGCTTTACCATCTCGAGTCTCGGCTCGATCGGTGGCACGGCTTTCACGCCCATCGTCAACGCCCCTGAGGTGGCCATCCTCGGCGTCTCCAAGGCGCAGATGAAGCCGGTTTGGGACGGGACGGACTTCGCGCCGCGACTGATGATGCCGCTGTGCCTTTCCTACGACCACCGGGCGGTCAACGGGGCCGATGCGGCGCGCTTCACGGCCTTCCTGGCCGCCGCGCTCAGCGATATCCGCCGTCTGCTGATGTGATCCGTCAGACGGCCCGTACTGCGACGGCGCCCCGTACCGGGGCGCCGTCGTCGTGTGGCGATACCAAAGTGCAACTGGCTCACTAATCATCTGAAATGGCAGCGCCTTTTTCGATTTCTGGCGGTGCGGGCGGTGAGGTTCCGGTTGTCTGGCCGAGATGGCGCGGGTAAGGTTTCCTGCCAACCGTTTCCCTGCGTTATTCCAACGACATTACCTCATTCAAGGAGCACACCGATGCGTTTGATCCTCTTGGGCCCTCCCGGGGCCGGCAAGGGCACTCAGGCCCAGTTCATCTGCGAACGGTTCAACATCCCGCAGATATCCACCGGCGACATGCTGCGCGCTGCGGTCAAGGAGGGCAGTGAACTCGGTCTCAAGGTCAAGGAGATCATGACCACCGGCGGGCTGGTTTCCGACGACATCATCATTGCCCTGGTCAAGGAGCGCATCGCTCAGCCCGACTGCGAGAATGGCTTTCTGTTCGACGGCTTTCCGCGCACCATTCCCCAGGCCGAGGCGATGAAGGAAGCCGGGGTGAAACTCGATCACGTTCTCGAGATTGCCGTGGACGACGAGGAGATCGTCAATCGCCTGGCCGGCCGCCGCGTGCACCCCGACTCCGGACGCGTCTATCACGTCGATTACAATCCACCCAAGGAGCCGGGCAAGGACGACGTCACCGGCGAGGCGCTGATCCAGCGCGACGACGACCGCGAGTCCACGGTGCGCAACCGCCTCTCGGTCTATCACGAGCAGACCGCACCGCTGGTCGACTACTACCAGCAGTGGGCCAAGGAAGACCCCGAGGCGGCACCGGCCTACCACCGGGTGGCCGGTGTGGGCAGCGTCGACGAGATCACCGGCCAGGTGCTCGAGGCACTCGAGGGTTAACCCCGTTCGGCTCGGTTCATGAAGGCCGGCCTCGGCGGGCCTTCGTCGTCGTGGGCCGGGTTGCGTATAATGCGCCTCTACACTGATCTGCGATGACCCGAGACCATGTCGACCCTGCTGGCCCTGGATGCCTCCTCGCGTGCCTGCTCCGCTGCCCTGCTGATCCGCCGTCCCGGCGAGACGGACGCCCTGATCGCGCGCTTCGCCCACACGCCCCGTGAGCACACTCGCCGTCTCTTGCCGATGATCGACGAGGTGCTGGCCGAGGCGGGCCTGGACCCAACGGCCCTGGACGCCGTGGCCTACGGTCGCGGCCCCGGTTCCTTCACCGGCCTGCGCATTGCCGCAGGCGTTGCCCAGGGGCTCGCCTTCGGCCTGGATCGACCGCTGCTTGGCGTTTCCACCCTGGAGGCTCTGGCGCTGAGCGCCCACCGACGTCATCACTTTCGGCACATCGTCACGGCGCTGGATGCGCGCATGGGAGAGATCTACGTGGCGGCCTGGCGCTGTCATGATGGCATTGTAGAAGCGCTCAGCGCCGAGGCGGTGCTGCCGCCCGAGCGCCTGCGTCTGCCAGAGGAGAGCGACGAATTCGACTGGGTGGGCGTGGGCTCCGGCTGGGCGCTGCGGGAGGCCATGCCCGCCACGGTTCTGGCGAGTCTCGGCCAGTGCCTGGTCGACCCGGAACCCGCCGCCGAAGAGATGGCGTTGCTCGCCGCGCGCGATCTGGCTTCGGGGGGCGGCCAACCGGCCCAGGCGGTGCAGCCGGTCTATCTGCGCGATACCGTCGCCTGGCAGAAGGGACGATGAGCGATTCCCGGGCGGCGGTCGTGGTATCGGATGCCGGCCTGGCGCAGCGGCTGGGGTTGCCCCTGGGGGATGCCGCCGAGGCCGAACTGGTGCTGCGCCGCGAGGGCGACCGGCTGGTACTGGGTGGTGATCCGCGGCGTTTCGGCGCACCGCTGGCGGTGGATTTCGTCGCCGGCCGAGTCGCCCATCGGCGCCGTTTCGGCGGCGGGCGCGGCCAGCTGATCGCCCGTGCCTGTGGCCTGACGGGAGGGGTCACGCCCAGCGTGATCGATGCCACTGCCGGACTGGGACGCGACGCCTTCGTGCTGGCGAGTCTCGGCGCCGAGGTGTTGATGATCGAGCGGGTGGCGGCGATCGCCGCGCTGCTCGACGACGGCCTGGCTCGGGCGCTGGCCGCTCCCGATACAGCGGCGATGGCGGCTCGACTGCACCTCGCCCATGGCGATGCCACCCGTGAGCTCGCCGCCCTGGTGGCGGCTAGCGGGGTGGCGCCCCAGGTGGTTCATCTCGACCCCATGTTTCCTCACCGTGCCAAGTCCGCGCTGGTCAAGAAGGAGATGCGCCTGTTCCGTGTCCTGGCCGGCGACGACGACGATGCTCCGCGACTGCTCGAGGCGGCGTTGGACGTGGCCAGCCACCGCGTGGTGGTCAAGCGTCCGCGCCAGGCGCCGCCCATCGCCGGGCCGCCGCCGCGCCATGTCCTCGAAGGCAAGACGAGCCGCTATGATCTCTACGTCCATCGCTCCCTGAAAGGATGAGCCGTGGTTCAGTCGCGGGTGACCAACTGCAGGCGATGGCGTAGCGCCGGGTCGAAGAGTGCCCGTGTACGTTGTGCCGCTTCCGGCAAGGCCGTCGCGTAGTACAGCCGGCCCTCTCGTTGGACGATCCAGCCTTCGGCTTCCAGGCTGTCGATCAGCCGGGCGAACAGGCGGCGATCGAAGAACTCGGGAGCGTTGCGGCCGGAGAGCATCGCCAGGCGTTCGGCCATCTGCTGGCTGCGCTCGATGATGCCATCCCGGTCGTGGCTGCCCGTTGGCACCTCGAGCAGCAGCGACAGCAGCAGGTAGCCGCGCTCCAGCGATGGCTGCATCAGTCGCCCCAGCAAGCGCAGCTGCTCGCTGGCTTCGAGCGCGTCGGCACGTCGCCAGCCTTGGGCGTCGGCGTTGAGCAGCTCCGCACGAGTCAGGGCATCGAGCAGCGCCGGCAGGGTTCGATGCAGCGAATCGCCGGGCAGGAAGAGCTCTCTGGCCAGGATCGGCCAGGGAGGTCCGAGGCACTCCTGCAGACTGGTCAGGTCGTGGTGCGCCTCGTGGCGGAAGGCGAAGGCGACGAGCCCCGCCGAGGCGAACAGGTGCAGCACGTTGTTGCGATACCAGGCGAGCAGTTCGGCCTGCTCCGGGGTGGCGGTGAGAATGTCGCCCAGCGGATGGCGGCGTCGCCGAATCATGCCGAGGCCGATGACGTGGTCGATCCAGTGGGTCGGCTCCCCCTCGGGCAGACTGGCATGGTCGCCGCCCGGGCAGCGCCGCTGCAATGCGGCGAGCAGGGCCAGCTGACGCGCCATGAGGCTTTCTTCGATGGCGTGGTAGGGCGTGGCCAACAGCACCAGGGCGACCAGGTTGACCGGGTTCAGTGCAGCTGCGGCATTGATGCGTTGGGCGAGCTCCGTTCCCAGGCGAGGTAGCGACTCGCTGATCCAGGGGGCCCGCGAGGTGGCCTCGCCGCTGCGCCAGGCCGGTACGCTGGCGTCGAGGAATGGCGCAAGCAGCAGCGGCTCGCCGATGTTCACGGCGACCCGACCGAAGGGCTGGCGCAGCCGGGCGAGCACGCGGAGCAGGCCCAGCGGTGACTCCTTGCGCTTGCCTGCCCCGCGCAGCTCGCGTTGATAGCTGCTGCCTTCGAGTATGCGTTCGTAGCCAATGTAGACGGGGACGAAAGCGAGGCGCTGCCGGTCGTCGTCGGCGGCCAGGCGATGGAAGGAGCGAAGCGTCATCGCCAGCATGCCGGGGCGTGGGGTGAGCAGGCGGCCGCTGCGTGAACGCCCGCCCTCCATGAAGAATTCCAGGGGATGGCCGGCGGCCAGCAGGCGATGCAGGTATTCGGTGAAGACCGCGGCGTAGAGGGAATTGCCGCGAAAACTGCGCCGCAGGAAGAAGGCGCCGCCACGGCGCAGCAGTGGGCCGATCAGCGGCATGTCGAGGTTGCGCCCGGCGGCGATGTGCGGTGGCATCAGGCCGTCGCGGTAGAGCACGTAGGAGAGCAACAGGTAGTCGATGTGACTGCGGTGGCAGGGCACGTAGACCAGAGTGTGGTCGCCGGCCAGCACCTTGACCCTTTCGAGGCCACGCACGTCGACGCCGTCGTAGAGCCGGTTCCATAGCCGACGCAGTACGCCGTCGAGGAAACGCAGCACCGGATAGGTCATGTTCGAGGCGATCTCGTGACCGTAGCGTCGCGCGCGGCGGGCCAGGCGAGCCTGCGGCCGCCCCTCGATGTCGGCTTGCTCGGCCATGGCTTGGCGCACGCTGGGACTGGCCACCAGCCCCTGAATCAGCGTGCGACGATGGGACAGATCGGGGCCCAGTACGCGCGTACGGACACGCCGGAAATGGACGCGCAGCAGGCGGGCGGCCTTGCGTTCCGCCAGGGCGGTGCCGCGGTCGTCGAGCAGGTCGCGCAGGTGCAGTGGGGCTCCGAACTGGACTTCTACGTCGCGCCCGTTGACCAGTACAGACAGCGCGCGGCGCAGGCGGCCGGTGAGCGGCCAGCTGTCGGCGGCCAGCAGTCGCCACATCCCGAAGCGTTTGCCGGGGGCGCGTCCCCAGAAAATGCTCACGGGGATCAGTTGGATTTCCAAGTCGTGATGCTCGGCGACCAGGTCGATGGCGTCGTGAAGGGCGTGTCGTCGGTGTCGGCGCTGCGGCCGCGGGAGGGCGAGCATGGCCGGCAGGCGCTGCGCAGCCACCCGATAGCGACCGGTGGCCGGCGGCAGATCATGACGCCGACACAGGCACTCCAGCAGCAGGGCATCGGAGAGGGCGGGGCGAGGCAGAACGTAGAGCGTGATCGCCTGCGGGTTCAGCGCCAGCGTCGTCGGGTCTGGCTCCAGGTGGCGCACTGCCACCCAGCGACCGAGGAGTCGCTTCAGCAAGGAGCGCAAGGGCTTGGGCAGGGAGCTTGCAGCGGCCATCCGTTTGCCTGTCCGATGAGCGAGAGAGCAGTATAGCTCGGGTTGGTGCTGGGTTGGCAGGCGCGGGACTGTCCCTCGGGAAGTGAGCGTGCGTCAATGCCAGCGTGTCGAAACGAAGCAACCAGGGAGTCGGGGCATGCAGGGCATCTGGCGGGAGGGCAATCGTTTCCGGTTATTGGCGGAGTCTTCTCGCTTCCTGCCAGCCGTCTTCGAAGCCATCGACGAAGCGAGCGAGTCGGTGTTGGTGGAGCTCTACCTGATGGAGTCGGGGCGCCTGGCCACGGCGCTGATCGATGCCCTGACCCGAGCTGCGGGGCGCGGCGTGACGGTGGCCCTGATGCTCGACGGTTACGGCGCCATGGGGCTGTCGGCGGCGGACCGGCGGCGCCTGGAAGAGGGAGGCGTGGCGCTGCGTCTGTTCAACCCGCTGGGATTTCATTCGCTGGTCCGCAACCTCACCCGCGACCATCGCAAGCTGGTGGTGGTGGACGGTCGGCTCGCCTTCACCGGCGGTTTCGGGGCCGTGGACGAATTCCTCGAGGCTTGGTACGAGGTGGCAGTGGCCATCGAGGGGCCGGTGGTGGCGGACTGGGTGCGATTGTTCAGCCGCCTTTGGGATTCGCCGATGACTCGCGGTACCGGCACTCCGGCGTTGGTGCATCGAATCGGTGTGGCCGAGCAGCGGCGCGAGGACTATCGGGGCATGCGCGGACGGGTGGTCTGGGGGCAGGGCTATCGCTACCAGGCCATCCGCCACTCGCTGCATGGGCGCATCTCTGCCGCTCAGCGGAGGATCTGGCTGTGCACCCCTTACTTCGTGCCGACGCTGACGCTGCGCATGCGGCTGGCTCGGGCGGCGCGGCGTGGCGTCGACGTGCGACTGCTGCTGCCGGGCAAGAACCATGACGTGCCAGGGGTGCGCTACGCGGGGCAGCGTTTCTATCGACGCCTGCTGCGCAGCGGAGTGCGTATCTTCGAGTTCCAGCCGAGCTTCATCCACGCCAAGTTCGCCCTGGTCGATCGCTGGTCGAGCGTCGGGTCGTGCAATTTCGATCACTGGAGCCTGCATTGGAACCTGGAGGCCAACCAGGAGGTGGACGACGCCCGTTTCGCTAGCGAGGTGGCGGGACTCTTCGAGCGCAACTTTGCCGCCAGCCACGAGATCCACCACCGCGAGTGGATTCGACGCCCCTGGTGGCAGCGCGCCCGGGAGTGGTGCTTCGGTACCCTGGATGCGTGGCTGACCAGGCTACGTTAGTGGCGAGCCACGAGCCACGAGCCACGGGTTTCGAGTTGCGGGTTTCGAGGGGCGAGTTAGGCTATTGCCCGCAGCCCGCAGCCCGCAGCCCGCAGCCCGCAGCCCGCAGCCCGCAGCCCGCAGCCCGCAGCCCGCAGCCCGCAGCCCGCAGCCCGCAGCCCGCAGCCGCTTACCGCCTTCCCTTGCCGCGACCGGCCGGTTTCTTCTTGCGTGGCGTGGGCTTGGCTTTCTCCGGCGGTACGCGAAAGTGCAAGTAGAGATCCAGCACCAGCTCCGGCAACTGGCCGGCCAATTCATCGAGCCGCGAGGCATCGGCGGTGAGCTCGGCCATGTCGGGCTCGTCGTCGAACAGGCCCGAAAGCGCCATGAAGGGCAACAGCAGAGTGGCGACGGCCTCTTCGTCTTGAGCGAACCAGCTCGTTTCGTCGAGGAATACGCCTTCCATGAATCCGGCGCACCAGTCGCCGATGGGCGTCTCCTCCGGAGGCAGGCCATCGAGGGACGTGTCGAAAGGCAGTTCGGGAAGCCCGCCCTGCTCGAGTACGTCGATGGCATTCCTGCGCAGCCGCTCGAGCAGCTCGAGGATTTCGCTGCGCTCGGTGGCGTCGGCGAAGCGGGGCTCGCCGTGAAACAGCTCGGCGATCCACACCGCCGGCTCCACCTCGCTCGGGGCGACGGCCAGCGCCACCAGGAAACCGTGGGCGCCAATCAGGTCGAGAGCCTCCTCGCTGACCCGATCGGAGGCAAAAAAGTCGTCGAGCCGTTCTAGCTGGTCATCGTCGAGGAGCGGTTCGGGCTGGGGCGTGTCTGACATCGTGGCTCTCGCTGCATTTCGGGGGATCGCGGGATAGCGGGCTGGACGCCGCCATGACAGGACGGCATTCTAGCATCCCATGGACCGACCAGCGCTTCCCGACCCCTGTGCCGATTGGCTCGACAGCCTCGACGAGGCGGCGTTGCATCGAGCGCTGCATGAGCGCGTCGAGGCCGCTTTTCAACTGTGCCGGGAGATGCATGCGCATCTGCCTCGTCCTCGGGTGTGGCTCGACCTGCGCGGCCAGTGCGCCGGCCAGGCACACTTCGGCCGCGCCGGGCTGCGTTTCAATCCCGTGCTGCTGCGTGAAAACCGCCAGGCGTTCTTCGTCGATGTGGTGCCCCACGAGATGGCACACTGGCTGGTGCATCACCTCGAGCAGGGCGACCGAATGCGCCCCCACGGCCACGAGTGGCGCACGGTCATGCGGCAGCTGTTCGGCCTGCCCGCGCGGGTGACTCACCGTTTCGACACTCGACATGCGAGTCCGGCACCTTATCGCTATCGCTGCGCCTGCCGCGAGCATGCCTTCACCGCACGCCGTCACGCTCTGGCTCGCGGAGGACGGGTCTATCGCTGCCGCGAGTGTGCTCAGACCTTGGTCTATCAGTCTTTGGAATTGGTTTCTATATAGGGTGCAACCTCATGAAAATAAAAAGAAAATCGTTGATACCAAGGTCTAAGTGGAAGGTGGCGTGCAGAGGTATATGCTGAAAGGCAGATTCCGGCTCCGACCCACAACGACAAGCGGTCGGTGACATACACTGAGAGGGTGCATTTCCTGGAAGAGGCCATTCAATGACCGAACAGCAGAAAGTCTATCCGGTACGCGACGACTTCGCCGCCAACGCCTGGGCCGACAAGGCCAAGTACCAGGCCATGTACCAACAGTCCGTAGACGATCCCGAGGGCTTTTGGGCGGAGCAGGCGAAGCGCCTCGACTGGTTCAAGGCACCGACGAAAATCAAGCATACGTCCTTCGATTCCCACAACGTCGATATCCGCTGGTTCGAGGACGGCAGCCTCAACGCCAGCGTGAACTGCCTCGACCGCCATCTCGAATCGCGCGGCGATCAGACGGCGATCATCTGGGAAGGCGACGACCCCAAGGACTCCAAGCACATCTCCTATCGCGAGCTCCATGCGCGCACCTGTCAGATGGCCAATGGGCTAAAGGAATTGGGCGTGAAGAAGGGCGACGTCGTCACGCTCTACATGCCGATGATCCCCGAAGCGGCCATGGCCATGCTGGCCTGCGCGCGCATCGGCGCCATCCATTCGGTGGTATTCGGTGGTTTCTCTCCGGATGCGCTGGCCCAGCGCGTGGTCAATGCCGATTCCAAGCTGGTGATCACCGCCGACGAGTCGGTTCGCGGCGGCAAGCAGGTGCCGCTGAAGGACAACGTCGATGCCGCCCTGACTCGCGACGGCACCGAAGTCTGCGAGAAGGTGCTGGTGGTCGAGCGCACCGGTGGGGAGATCGGCTGGAAAGAGGGGCGCGACGTCTGGTTCCACGAACTGGTCGACAAGCAGTCCACCGACTGCCCGGCCGAGGAGATGAACGCCGAGGATCCGCTGTTCATTCTCTACACTTCCGGTTCCACCGGCGCTCCCAAGGGGCTCAAGCACACTACCGGCGGCTATCTGTTGCATGCTGCGCTCACGCATCAGTACGTCTTCGACTATCGGGAGGGCGAAGTCTACTGGTGTACCGCCGACGTGGGCTGGGTCACCGGTCACAGCTACATCGTCTATGGGCCGCTGGCCAACGGCGCCATCACCCTGATGTTCGAAGGGGTGCCTAGCTATCCGAGTCACGGCCGCATGGGGGAGATCGTCGACAAGCACGACGTCGCCATTCTCTACACCGCGCCCACGGCGGTGCGTGCGCTGATGGCGCATGGCGACAACGTCATGGACTCCAGCAAGCGCGACAGCCTGCGCCTGCTCGGCTCGGTGGGCGAACCCATCAACCCCGAGGCCTGGGAGTGGTTCTACCGGGTGATCGGCAATTCGAAGTGTCCCATCGTCGATACCTGGTGGCAGACCGAGACCGGCGGCATCATGATCGCGCCGTTGCCGGGAGCCATCGATCTCAAGCCGGGCTCCGCGACGCTGCCGTTCTTCGGCGTGTTGCCGGCGCTGGTCGACAACGAAGGCAACCTTCTGGAAGGGGCCACCGACGGCAATCTGGTGATCCTCGATTCCTGGCCGGGGCAGGCTCGCTCCATCTGGGGCAATCACGAGCGCTTCGTCCAGACCTATTTCTCCACCTATCAGGGCATGTACTTCACCGGCGATGGCTGTCGTCGCGACGAGGACGGCTACTACTGGATCACCGGTCGCGTCGACGACGTACTCAACGTCTCCGGTCACCGCATGGGTACCGCAGAGATCGAATCGTCGCTGGTGGCTCACGAGGCCGTGGCCGAGGCGGCCGTGGTGGGCTTCCCCCACGACATCAAGGGGCAGGGCATCTACATCTACGTGACCCTGGGGGATGGCTTCGAGGAGAGCGATGAGCTCAAGAAGGAGCTGACCCAGTGGGTGCGCAAGGACATCGGGCCGATCGCCTCGCCGGACGTCATCCAGTGGGCCCCGGGGCTGCCCAAGACGCGCTCGGGCAAGATCATGCGCCGCATCCTGCGCAAGATCGCCGCCAATGAGTGCGATGGACTGGGGGATACCAGCACCCTGGCCGATCCCAGCGTGGTCGACGAGCTCATCGAGCATCGGGCCAACCGCTAAGGTGGCCTTGCCCGTTTCGCTTGACCCCTTTGCCGGCCTTTGGGCCGGCTTTTTGCTGGCTGTCGTCAAGGAAATGTCAGTTGCCTTGTCGAGCGCTTGGGAAACGCTTTGGCGTTGGGGTAACATGCCGTGACCGAATGTCGTGATCGTTGCCCCACGCGATCGTGCCAGCGCCCCTGCAGTCGGCTTGCCCACTGCCCGAGGAACCGGAGGAGAATCCATGGCCTTTGCCCAGAAATTCATCGTTGCCGATGACCATCCGCTGTTCCGTGCAGCCCTGACTCAGGCGTTGCGTCAGCTGGCACCGCAGGCCGAGATCGTCGAATCCGATACCATGGAGGCCACCAACGAGGTGGTCACCCGCCATCCCGATGCCGACTTGATTCTGCTCGATCTGCACATGCCCGGGGCGCACGGCTTTTCCGGGTTGATCCAGCTGCGTGGTCAGATGCCGGACATCCCCGTGGCCGTGGTTTCCGGCAGCGACGAGCCTCATGTGGTGCGCCGCGCCATCGATTACGGAGCTTCGGGCTTCATTCCCAAGTCGTCGTCACTGCAGCTGATCGCCGAAGCCGTGAGCGAGATCCTCGACGGGGAGGTATGGTTGCCCCAGGAACTGGCCGATGCGCTGGGTGAGGTCGACGAGGAGGAAGCTCGTTTCGCCGAGGCCATCGCCTCGTTGACGCCGCAGCAGTTCCGCGTGCTCAACATGCTGACCGAAGGGCTGCTCAACAAGCAGATCGCCTACGAGCTCAACGTCTCCGAGGCCACCATCAAGGCCCACGTCACCGCCATCCTGCGCAAGCTGGGCGTGCACTCTCGAACCCAGGCGGTGATCGCCGCCCAGAAGCTCGAGGTGGAGCCGCCGAAGGTCGAATCCTGAGCTTCGAGCTTCGAGCTTCGAGCTTCGAGATACGGGTTTCGGGTTTCGAGGGGCGAGTTAGGCTATGGCCCGCAACCCGCAACCCGCAACCCGCAACCCGCAACCCGCAACCCGCAACCCGCAACCCGCAACCCGCAACCCGCAACCCGCAACCCGCAACCCGCAGCTAGGCCCTGGCTGCGCGGCTGGCCTGCAGGGTGCGGGTGAGCAGGGCACGCAGGGCGGCGGGGCGTACCGGTTTCTGCAGCAGGTGGTAGCCGGTGCGCTTCACCTCCTCGGCGACTTCTTCGGTGCGGTCGGCAGTGATCACGATGCCCGGCACGGCATCCTCGAGGCGCTCGGCCAATGCCTCCAGGGCCATCAGGCCGGTGACCTCGTTATCCAGGTGGTAGTCGGCGAGAATGGCGTCGGGGTCGCCGTCCAGATGACGCAGGATCGACTTGGCACCGCCGATGCTGGTGGCGGTGAACACCTCGCAGCCCCAGCCGGAGAGCATGGCTTTCATGCCTTCGAGAATCAGCGTCTCGTTGTCGATGCAAAGGATGCGCGTACCGGCGAGCTTGTTGCCGGCACGGCGGGAGGCAGGGGCTTCGCGGGGAGGACTCACCCGTTGGGCAGCGACCAGCGGGACGCTCACCGAGAAGACGGTGCCGAAGCCTTCCCAGGAGCGCACGCGTAGCGGATGGTCGAGTACCCGGCTCATGCGGTCGGCGATGGATAGGCCGAGCCCCAGGCCTTTCTCGCTCTCCTTGTGGCGCGAGACCTGGTCGAGGCGACGAAACTCCTGGAATATCTCTACCTGCTTGGATTCGGGAATGCCCGGGCCTGAGTCCCATACTTCGATGGTGAGCCGCTCGGCGTGACGCCGGCAGCCCAGCAACACGCGTCCTTCCTGAGTATAGCGGATGGCATTGGACAGGAAGTTCTGAATGATCCGGCGCAGCATCTGCGGGTCGCTGTCGACCCAGCTCCGAGTCGAAACCACCACCAGGTCGAGTCCGCGCTCCTCGGCCATGACCTCGAACTCGGCGCGCAGCGGCTGGACGATGTCGGCCAGCGCGAAGTGGCTGCGTCGCGGCGTCAGTGCGCCGGCATCGAGCTTGGAGATGTCGAGCAGAGTACCCAGCAGTTCTTCGGCGGCCTGCAGAGAGTTGTCGATATGGCCGATGGTGCGCCGCAGTTCCTGGGCATCCACCTCGGGGGAGAGCGCCGAGGTGAACAGTCGCGCCGCGTTGAGCGGCTGCAGCAGGTCGTGGCTCGCGGCGGCCAGGAAGCGGGTCTTGGAGGCATTGGCGTCCTCGGCGACCTGCTTGGCCTGGCGCAGCGCCTGTTCGGCCTCGGCACGTACGCGGTTCTCCTGGCGTAGGGCGGCATTGGCTTCGGAGAGCGCCTGGGTGCGCTCGCGGACACGCTCTTCGAGGGTTTCGTTGGTCTCCTTGAGGGCGAACTCCGCCAGGCGGCGCTCGGTGATGTCCTGGTAGAGGGAGAAGAAGCCGAGGATGGCTCCGCTGTCGCCAAAGTGCGGCGTATAGGTGACCAGCATGTAGCGAATGGCATCGCCACTGCCCATGGAGACCTCGAAGCTGACCCGCTCGCCGGCGAGAGCGCGGCGAATCCAGGGGGCTCGCTCGCGAGCCATCTCGCCGGTGATCACCGTATCGACGTGCTTGCCGATCACTTCGTTGCGGTCGATGCCGAAGGCCTGCTCGTAAGCGCGGTTGGTGAAGAGGTAGCGGCACTCCTTGTCGAAGTAGGCGATCAGCGCCGGCACGTTGTCGGTGTAGATGCGGATGTTGTTCTCCGAGCGGATCAGCGCTTCCTCGATGCGCTTCTGCTGGGTGATGTCCAGGTAGGTATAGACGAAGCCGCCGCCGGGCATGGGATTGCCCTGCACTTCGAGCACGCTGCCATCCTGGCGGTAGCGCACGTAACGGTGGGGTTGACCTTCGCGAATGTTGTCGAGGAGCAGGCGGACGTGTTCCTCGGGGTCGCCGGGACCGTATTCGCCGTTGTGGGCGTTGTAGCGGAAGATCTTGTCGATGGGCGCGCCGACGCGAATCAGATGGTCGGGAAAGCGGAACAGCTCCAGGTAGCGCTGGTTCCACACCACTAGGCGCAGGTTCTGGTCGACCACGCTGATGCCCTGGCTGATGTTCTCGATGGTGGCCTGAAGGAGGGCACGGTTGAATTCCAGCACCTGGGAGGCTTCGTCGACGATGGAGATGACGTCGGAGATGCCGATGCCGCGCCCCTGCAGTGCCGAGTTGACCACGATGCGTGCCGACGAGGCGCCGAGCACCGAGGCCAGGAAGCGTTCGGTGAACTGAATGACGTCGATGGAGGCGCGGGCGCTCTCGTCGAGACGCTGACCGCTGCGCCGCGCGTAGTCTTCGAAGGCGCGGGCCACCTGACCGGCGCCCAGGAAGCGTTCGCACAACACCTTGAGGTCCCCCACCGTGGTGGCCCCGGTCCAGGGGCGATTCACCGAGGTTTGGCGGGTCTCCACGCTGTCGACGAACAGCGAGGCCTGGATGCGCTCGACGACCCGCTGAGCGGTGACCTGCGACACGAAGATGTAGAAGAACAGGTTGAGCCCCAGCGACAGCATCACGCCGTGGGTGAAGGAGTCGCCCACGTTGAGCCCGAACAGGGCGGTGGGGGTGAGCCAGGCTGCCCCGAAGGGGCCGCCGTCGAGCCAGTCGTTGGGTAGCACGCCAGCGTTGATCATCGCCGGCATCAGCAGACTATAGGCCCAGATCGCGAAACCGGCGTTCATGCCGGCCACTACGCCCATGCGGTTGCCGCGCTTCCAGTAGAGGCCGCCGATCAGCGCCGGGGCGAACTGGGCCGCTGCGGCGAAGGAGAGCATGCCGATGGAGGCCAGCGAGCCGAACTCGGCGACCATCTGGTAGAAGCCGTAGGCGAGACCGAGGATCACGCCGATGGTGATGCGCCGGGCACGCAGCACCAGGCGTCCGTAGTCGCGGGGCCGGGCATCCAGCCAACGCAGTCGGAACAGCGCCGGAATGACGATCTCGTTGGAGATCATGATCGACACTGCCACGGTGGCCACGATCACCATGCCCGTGGCGGCAGAGAAGCCGCCGATGAAGGTGAGCAGGGTGAGCCACTCGTTGCCCGAGGCCATGGGAATGGCCAGCACGAAGGTATCGGGCTCCACGCTGCCATCGGGGAACAGGGACAGCCCTGCGGCCGCCAGCGGAACGACGAAGAAGGCGAAGGCCAGCAGATAGAGCGGGAAGAGCCAACGTGCCTTGGTGGCATCGTCGCGGTGGGTGTTCTCCACCACGGCGACGTGGAACTGGCGGGGCAGGCAGAGAATGGCCAGCATCGCCAGCAGGGTCTGTGCCCAGAAGCTCTGGCCGAAATCCTGGTCGGCGAGCTGGCGCTGCAGTTCGAGCTGAGTGTCTGCCTGTCCCAGCAGGTCGCCCAGTCCGTCGAACATGCCCCAGGTGACGAAAGCGCCGAGCAGCAGGAATGACAGGAGTTTGACCAGCGACTCGAAAGCCACGGCGTGGATGAGCCCTTCGTGGTGCTCGGTGGCGTCGGTATGGCGAGTGCCGAAGAGGATGGCGAAAGCGGCCATCACCATGGCCACGAAGAAGGCGGTGTCCGTGAACAGCGGCGTTGGCCCCACTTCGCCGTTGCCGGTCAGGATGTCGAAGGAGACCGCCACGGCCTTCAGCTGCAGAGCGATGTAGGGCAGGGTGCCGATCAGGGCCACCAGGCTGGCGAAGGCGGCCAGCGATTGTGCCTTGCCGTAGCGCGAGGCGATGAAATCGGCGATGGAGGTGATGTTCTGTCGCTTGGCGACGCGAATCATCTTGGCCAGTACCGGCCAGAACAGCAGGAACGTCAGGATCGGCCCCACGTAGATGCTGGCGAAAGACCAGCCGGCGGTGGCCGCCTGGCCGACGGCGCCGTAATACGTCCAGGAGGTGCAGTAGATGGCCAGCGCCAGGCTGTAGATCACTGGTCGCCGACGGCTGGCACCATGCTCCCGGGCACGACGGTCGCCGCGCCAGGCAATGGTGAACAGCACGGCGATGTAGAGCAGCGATACGGCGATCAGTAGCCAGCCAGCGAACATGCGAACTCCCCCTGTGTCTGTGCCCATTCTAGGGCAAGGCGGGGGGCCTCGGCATCTGGTGGCATCGCCAGGTCGGGCGGTAAGGCCGCGGTGTCTCTCAGGCGTCGGTGCACACGGCGCCGAACAGCGGGTTCGAGTCGTCGAGACGGCGCAGTCGATCGGTCCGGGGGGTGCGCGACTCTCCCTCCAGCGGGACCAGTTCCCGGGTCGTGCAGTTCATCAGGTAGGCCTGATGGGAGAACCGCTCGACGTACTCCCGCTCGAAGCGGTAGAGAATGAACTCGACCAGCCGCTGGTCGTCGGCTTCGCTCTGCGAGCTCGCCAGGCTCTGTTCATCGACCACCGTGAAGGCCGTGGTCAAAGGCGCGAGGAAGGTCCAGGGGCGCCAGAAGGCGGTGCTCTGTTCGGTGTCGACCACCCGCGCCGAGTCGGGCAACTGCGCGCGCTTGTGCTCGAACCAGGTGTATTCGTGGTGGATCTGGTAGCCGAGGATGCCGAGCCCGGCGCAGACCGGAACGATCCAGCGTGGCAGCCGCTTGGCGGAGAGCGTACGAAGCAACAGGCCGATGCCCGCCGCGCCAAGTCCGGCGAAGACCGCCGCAATCAAATGCCAAATCATGATAGGAGCTTCCTGACAGCCATCGGGCTTCCCGAGGGAAGCCCGATGAACGGTTGGTTCCGGCGCCGCGATGGCGACGGGGTGGAATTATGATTCAGTGATCGACCGCTGAGCCAGCTCCTTTGGGATAGCGGACGCTTTCCACCAGATCCTGGATCTCCTGGGGCGGTTCTTCGGTCGCATTGGAGACCAGGAAGGCCACCCCGAAGTTGACCAGGGCGCCGATCGCACCGATGGAGAGCGGCGAGATGCCCAGCACCCAGTTCTCTGGGGTGTCCGGCAGGTTGTTGGTCCCGGGAATGAAGAACCAGCCCTTGTAGATGAAGATGTAGACCAGGGTGAAGATCAGGCCGGAGAGCATGCCTGCCACGGCGCCCTTGTTGTTCACCCGCTTGGAGAAGATCCCCATCATCAGCGCCGGGAACAGCGAGGCGGCGGCGATGCCGAAGGCCAGCGCCACGACCTGTGCGGCGAACCCGGGCGGATTGGCGCCCAGATAAGTGGCGACGACGATGGCAATGGACATGGAAATCCGCGCGGCCAGCAACTCGCCTTTCTCGGTGATGTTGGGGTTGATCGACCCCTTGATCAGGTCGTGACTGATCGCCGAGGAGATGGCGAGAAGCAGACCTGCCGCCGTCGACAGAGCCGCTGCCAGACCGCCCGCGGCGATCAGGCCGATGACCCAGCCGGGCAGATTGGCGATCTCCGGGTTGGCCAGCACCAGGATATCATTGTTGACCGACAGTTCGTTGCCTTCCCAGCCGCGATCTTCGAAGTCGGCAGAGTCGTTGTAGAACTGGATGCGGCCGTCGTCGTTCTTGTCCTCGAAGGTGATCAGACCGGTTTCTTCCCAGGTCCGAATCCATTCGGGACGGTTCTCGTAGAGGATGGGGTTGGTTGCCGCCTCCTCGACGTTCTCGACCTGGCCGGCCATTTCCGGGTAGATGGTGGTGGCCAGGTTCAGGCGCGCCATCGAGGCCACGGCCGGTGCGGTCAGGTAGAGCAGGCCGATGAAGACCAGTGCCCAGCCGGCGGACCAGCGTGCGTCGGCCACCTTCGGCACCGTGAAGAAGCGGATGATGACGTGGGGCAGGCCGGCGGTACCGATCATCAGCGACAGGGTGAACAGCACCATGTTGAGCTTGTTGTCCACGTCCGCCGTGTACTCGTTGAAGCCCAGCGCGGTGACCACTTCGTTGAGCTTGGTCAGCAGCGGCACGCCGGATTCACTGTGCTCGGAGAACAGGCCCAGCGGCGGCAGAGGGTTGTCGGTCAACTCCAGAGAGATGAATACGGCGGGAATGGTGTAGGCGATGATCAACACGATGTACTGGGCCACCTGGGTGTAGGTGATACCCTTCATACCCCCCAGCACCGCGTAGAAGAACACCACCACGGCGGCGATGATCAGGCCGGTGGTCGCGTCGACCTCCAGGAAGCGCGAGAAGGCCACGCCGGCACCCGCCATCTGGCCGATGACGTAGGTCACCGAGGCGACGATCAGGCAGATCACCGCCACCAGTCGAGCCTGCTTGCTGTAGAAACGGTCACCGATGAATTCGGGGACGGTGAACTTGCCGAACTTGCGCAGGTAGGGGGCCAGCAGCATGGCCAGCAGCACGTAACCACCGGTCCAGCCCATCAGGAAGGTGGAATTGGCATAGCCACCGGCGGCGATCAGGCCGGCCATGGAGATGAAGGAGGCCGCCGACATCCAGTCGGCCCCGATCGCCATGCCGTTGGTGATCGGATGCACCCCGCCACCGGCGACGTAGAAGTCTTTGGTCGAGCCGGCCTTCGCCCAGATGGCGATGCCGATATAGAGGGCGAAGGAGGCACCCACGAATAGGACGTTGATGGCGAATTGACTCATGCTGGCTTACTCCTCAAGCCCGAATTTTTTGTCGAGTTGATTCATCTTCCAGGCGTAGAAGAAGATCAGGGCGATGAAGGTCAGAATGGAGCCTTGCTGGGCGAACCAGAAGCCCAGGTCGGTTCCGCCGATGGGAATGCCGGCGAGCAGGGGGCGAAGCAGAATGGCACAGCCGTAGGACACGGCCGCCCACACGACCATGCAGCCGGCGATCAGGCGGAGGTTGGCCTTCCAGTAAGCCTCGGCATTGGATTTTTCGTCTGCCATGTTGTTGCTCTCCACTTGTTGTTGAGGTTGGAAGCGACATAGAGAGTTGGAGGTGGTATAGCGGGAGTCTTGCGCTCACCGCGCCGCCCTCTCTATTGATGAAAGAGGCGGTCATGACGTGGCGAGCCAGGCCGCTAAGTCGTCATGGCATCCCTGCGGTTCCTTGCGATGGCCGGCAAGGGAAAGCCTCACATGACTCACTAGCAATACTGGGCAATGAGCGCGGAAAAAAAATCCCAGACTTTGGTATCATGAACGAATATCGATACAAGTCGGAAAATATTATTCCTTTATAAACAAGTGCTTATTGCGTGCTATGGGACTTTTCGGGAAGAGGGTTAAGCAATATTGAACGATGGTATAGGGCGACGATGTAAACAGGTCATCACAGCGATCGCCTTGTAATACGATCGTCTAATGCGGCCTCCGTTAGGACGATTGTCTAGCTACTCTCTGCCACGATCCTTTTGCTACCCTGCCAGTGGAAACACTTGGCAGGTCGCCCTGATGAACCGCCGTGCACCGGGTGATTCGGCTCCGGTTCCCTTGCTGGAGGAGGGCGCTGGCGACACTGCGACCGCGCGATCGAGTCGTTAACGAGCAAACCCGCGGCAACGCAGCTTCGACACGGCCCCAGCGCCGGCGTGTGGCCGTCGCTTCTTGAGGAGAGTGCCATGGTGGACATCGATCTCTCTCAGCCCCCCTTCACGCTGCTGGACGATGCGGGGCGTGAGCGCATACGCAACGGTGTCGATCTGGCCTACTTCGACCGCGATGAGATCATTCTCGATACCGGCCAGTCGGGCGAATACGTCTTTCTGATCCACAAGGGAGAAGTCGCCGAGCTGGATACCACCCTGCCCGGGGCTCGCGAGCGTATCGGCCACTACACTCAGGGCGACCTGTTCGGTGCCATCAGCATCCTCAACGGCAAGAGTCGGTACCGTTTCCGTGCCGAGCAGGAGAGCCTTTGCTATCTGCTGCCCAAGGCGCTGTTCCTGGCGCTGTGCGACGACTACCCCGCCTTTGCCGAGTTCTTCCGCCAGACACTGGCCCACAAGACACGCCTGTTGACCGAACAGCGGGCCGAAGGCGGCGTGACCATGGCTGGCTTCATGTTGGCCAAGGTCAGCGAGTGCATGCGCGAGCCGCTATGCGTGGGACCCGAGGCGACCATCGCCGAAGCGGTGACCACCCTGCGCGACAGTCATGCCGACAGCCTGCTCGTGCAAGGGGCGCACGGGGCGGGCATGGTGACCAAGACCGATTTGCTCAATGCCCTGGTGCTCGACGGCCTTAGCCAGGATCGGCCCGTGCTGGAGGTGGCGCATTTCGAGCTGGTCACGGTCCTGCCGGCACAGTATCTCTTCGAGGCCCTGGTGATCATGACCCGCCACAAGGTGGAGCGCGTGGTGGTGATGGAGCAGGGGGTTCCCAGCGGCGTGGTCGAACTCACCGACGTGCTGAGCTTCTTCTCCAGCCGCAGCTACGTGGTCAGCCTGCAGGTCGAGCAGGCGGGCAGCCTGGAAGCCCTGACCCGCGCCAGCCACCGTACGCCGGAACTGGTCAAGGCGCTGATGGCTCAGGGAGTCAAGCTGCGCTTCGCCATGGAGCTACTGGCCGCGCTCAACGGCCGCATCATGTCCAAGGCGTGGAATTTCCTGATCGAGCAGCGCTACCACTCGCACAGCTGCCTGGTGGTCATGGGTAGCGAAGGGCGTGGCGAACAGATCCTCAAGACCGATCAGGATAACGCTCTGATCCTCGAGGACGACCTGGAGTGGCCCGACCTCGACGAGTGCATGCGGACGCTGACCGACACGCTCATCAAGCTGGGCTATCCTGCCTGCCCCGGCAACATCATGGTCTCCAACCCCGAGTGGGTGGGCACCGAATCGCAGTGGCGTCAGCGCATCGTCAAGTGGGCGGCGACACGTGACGGCGACAGCCTGATGAAGCTCGCCATCCTGCTCGACAGCCATGCCGTGGCGGGCAATCCGGCGCTGCTCGACCGAATGCGCGACGTGCTGTTCGAGCAGTGTTCGCGTGACGAGCTGCTGCTCTCCTACTTCGCTCGTGCTGCGCTGCGCTTTTCCACCCCGCTGACGCTGTTCGGTTCGCTGAAGAAGCCTCAGCACGGCATCGACATCAAGAAGGGCGGGATCTTTCCCATCGTCCATGGCGTACGCACCATGGCGCTGGAGCGGCGCATCGAACCCACCTCGACGCTGGAGCGTCTGGACGCTCTGGCGGCGGATGGGCGGCTCGACGAGCGCACCGCCGAGAACCTCGGCGAGGCACTGTCGCTGTTCACCGAGCTGCGCCTCAAGCAGCAGCTGGCCCGGCTCGATGGCGATCTGGAGGGCAAGGATGCCAACCGGGTGGTCGTGCAGGAACTGTCGTCGCTGGAGCGCGATCTGCTGCGCGAGGCGCTGCATATCGTCAAGGAATTCAAGCAACATCTTTCGCACCGTTATCACCTGGAATACAGCTGATTGCCGGCAGGCATCGCATGGCGAGCGTGCCACGACACCATCAACGACGAACGAGAGGAGCCAATCGGCATGCTACGAGCCTTGCGCCGGGTCAGCGATCGCCGCCGTCACGTGGACGGCGAGTATGGCTGGCTGTTCCATCCCTACACCGGCGACGAGCTGGTTGCCATCGACTGCGAGACGACGGGGGTGGATACCCGCACTGCCGAGCCCGTGGCCATCGCTGCGGTGAAAGTGCGCGGCGATCGCGTTCTGACCAGTGAGTCGCTGGACCTGCGCCTGCAACGGCCGGCGACGCTGTCCGGCGACTCCATTCGTATCCACGGCCTGCGCGGCGTCGACCTGGACGATGGCGAGCAACTCGAGCGAGCGCTGGTTCGCCTGCTCGACTTCATCGGCAATCGTCCCCTGTTGGGCTGGCACCTCGATTTCATTCTGGCCGTGCTCGATCGTCAGCTGCGCCCGCGTTTCGGTTTCGACCTCCCCAATAGCGGCATCGATGTCTCCCAGCTCTATTTCCGGCAACTGCGGCGCAGCCACGTAGAGGCCGATGCCGCGGGGTTGCGCTTCGAGACCGTGGCCAAGTCCCTGGGGGTGCCGGTGATGGGACGTCATACGGCACTGGGCGATGCGGTGACAACGGCGCTCATGTACCTGCGCCTGGAGCGCACGGCAGGCGCACGCCACCAGGAGGCGTGAGACCGTCAGGCAAGGGGCCGCGGCACCTCCACGCAGACCTTGCCGATGGATCGTCCCCGGCAGGCATCGCTGCCCACGATTACCCTGGAGAGGCCGCCGTGCGGCGTGCCAGGCGGCGCCGGCAGTGGTAGCATGGCGGCCGTCATCCACCCGACCCTGGCAGCGCCGTGACCATGCAAGACGTCGTGACCTTCGATCCGCTCGCCCCTGAGACCGACCATGCCGCATCCGCCCCCAATTCCCATGCCGAAACGGCGGACGGCGGCTCGCCGCTGGCGCGACTCGGCGCCAAGGGGCGGCGGGAATTCAACAAGCTGCAGAAGCGCCTGCGCCGCCAGGTGGGTAATGCCATCATCGATTACGGCATGATCCGCGAGGGCGACAAGGTGATGGTGTGCCTGTCCGGCGGCAAGGATAGCTACACGATGCTGGAGATTCTGCGCAATCTGCAGCGCAACGCACCGGTGAACTTCTCGCTGACGGCCGTCAATCTCGACCAGAAACAGCCTGGCTTTCCCGAGCACGTGTTGCCGGAATACCTGGAATCGACCGGGGTCGACTACCACATCCTCGAGCGCGACACCTACTCGGTGGTCAAGGAGAAGACGCCGGAAGGCAAGACGACCTGTGCGCTCTGTTCACGCCTGCGGCGCGGCTCGCTCTACGGCTTCGCCGAGGAGATCGGTGCCACCAAGGTGGCGCTGGGTCACCATCGCGAAGACATCCTCGAGACGCTGTTCCTCAACCTGTTCTTCGGTGGCAGCCTCAAGGCGATGCCGCCCAAACTGCTCTCCGACGACGGCAAGAACATCGTGATCCGCCCGCTGGCCTATTGTCGCGAAGCGGACATCGCGGAGTTCGCCCGGTTGATGGATTTTCCGATCATTCCCTGCAACCTGTGCGGTTCCCAGCCCAACCTGCAACGTCAGGCCGCCAAGGAGATGCTGGCCGAGTGGGAAGCCAAGCACCCCGGTCGTTTGGAGAGTCTGTTCAAGGCGGTCACCAACGTGGCGCCGTCACAGCTCGCCGACCGTGAGCTTTTCGATTTTCAGGGGCTGGAGGAAAGGCAGGCGCGCATGCAGGCCGATCGCATCGCGCTTCGCAACGAACTCTGAGCCAAGCGGCAACCGACGCAACGCGCCCCCGCTGGGTCACAGTGGGGGCGCGTTGGTCTGGTCGGCGCGTTTCAGTGCTCTTCCTGAGCCTGTTCGATCAGCGCCTCCAGGTTGAGGATGTTGACTTCGCGTCCCGAGACTTCCACCAGCTTCTGCTGCTGGAAGCGTCCGAGGATACGGCTGACGGTTTCCACCGCCAGCCCCAGGTAGTTGCCGATGTCCGCGCGCGACATGGAGAGGCGGAAGCTGTAGGGCGAATAGCCGCGCCGGCGAAAGCGGTCGGAGAGGCTGGTGAAGAAGCTCGCCAGACGCTGGTCGGCGGTCTTGCGTGAGAGCAGGCGCATCATGCGCCGATCGTCGCGCAGTTCCTTGCTCATGCTGCGGTAGAGCTGGCCGCGCAGCTCGGGCAACTGCTCGGACAACGAGTCGAGGCGGTCGAAAGGGATCTCGCAGACCGTGGTGGTCTCCAGGGCGATCACGCTGCCCGGGTAGGCCTGCTCGTCGATGCCGTCGAGCCCCACCAACTCGCTGGGCAGGTAGAAGTTGGTGACCTGATCCTCTCCCGAGCCTTCGGTAGTGATCTGCTTGAGACTGCCTGAGCGTACCGCATAGACGCTGTTGAAGCCGCTGCCCTGACGAAACAGTGCCTCCCCCTTCTTGAGGGGCGCGCGGCGGCGAATGATCGCATCGAACTGTTCCATGTCCTCGATCTCGAGCGCCAGAGGCAGGCACAGGGAACTCAAGCTGCAGTTCTGACAACGGGTTTCGTGCAACAGCGAGCGCCGCTTGCTGGCCGCATTGACAGCCATGGCCACCTCCTCGTCGTGATCATGGCGTCATTATGGAGCATTCTGCAGCGCGGGAAAATGGCGGATGCGACGATTGGACGCAGACAAGTGGGGAACTTTGCGGTTCCCCCTAGGCCGGGGAAGGCGCTGGTTCGCCAGGTGGGGGGCTGTGACGGGCGTCGAAGGCGTGGGCCAGGCATGCGGCGCGCAAGCGGCCCAGTGGCGTGACCAGCAGGCGATTGCCCTGGCGTTCCACCAGGCCGTCGCGGAGGGGAGCTTCGAGGCGGCGCAGCGCCTCGGCGAAGTAGCGTGTGGCGTCCAGGTCGAAATGTTCGCCCACGGCATCGAGATCCAGCGCCATGTCGCACAGCAGCCGCTCGATGGCATGGCGTCGCACTCGGTCGTCGAAAGTCAGGCGCAGGCCCTGGGCGACCGGCAGGTGGCTGGCGTCGAGGGCGGTTTCGTAGGCGGCCAGGTCGAAGGGATTGCGGCTGTAGGTATCGTCGATGCGGGAGTAAGCCGAGACGCCAAGTCCCAGCAGGTCGTCGGTGGGTCTGTCGGAGTACCCTTGCAGGCCGCGTGCGAGCCGGCCCTGACGCTGGGCGATGGCAAGGCTGTCTTCGGGGCGGGCGAACTGGTCCAGGCCGAGATGCACGTAACCCGCGGCCGTCAGCTGAGCAACGGTGGTACGCAGGATGGCGAGACGTTCGGCGGTATCGGGCAGTGCCTCGGCTTGGATGCACCGCTGGACGGGAAAGTGTTGCGGCTGGTGGACGTAGTCGATCACCCGCAGGCGCGGTGGCGCCATGGCGATGATCTGCTCCAGGGTCGCCGCGAAGCTGTCGCAGGTCTGGCCGGGAAGGCCTGCGATCAAGTCCAGGTTGAGCGAACGAAAGCCCAGGCGGTCGGCCTCGTCGATCAATGCCTCGGTGAGGATTCGCGGCTGAACGCGATTGACGGCGCGTTGTACCTTCGGGTCGAGGTCCTGCACGCCCAGGCTCAGGCGGTTGAAACCCAGCGCCTGTAGATGGCGCAGGGTGAAGACGTCGGCTTCCCGCGGGTCGACCTCGATGGCGTAATCCCTATCGCGACTGCCCGACAGGCCGAAACGCGCGTCGAGCCGGTCGATCAGGTCGCTCATCTGGTCAAGGGAGAGGAAGGTGGGCGTGCCACCGCCCCAGTACAGCTGCTCGATCTCGCGTCCGGTATCCAGGTGGCGGCGAGCCAGGACCATCTCGCGGTCCAGGCGGGAAATGTAGGGATCGGCCAGCCGGGTGAGCTTGGTCGCGACCTTGGAACGATCGCAGTAGAAGCAGATCTTGCGGCAGAACGGCAGGTGCACGTACAGCGCGAGAGGACGTCCATGGCGGTTGCTGCGCGCCAGGGCGGCCTCCAGGTCCGGCTCGCCGAAGTCGCTGCGAAAGGCCCCGGGGGTCGGATAGCAGCAATAGGAGTCGCCGCCGCTGGCATAGCGACGCAGCGTAGCGTCGTCCCAGGCAGGGAGCTCGGGCATCTCTCGATGGGCTGACGTCGCGGAGACGAGCATGGGGCACTCCGGCATGGCGAGAAGTGTCTTCATGCTAGCGGGCGCCCGTCCGAGGCGGATTGAGCTGCGTCAAACGAAGTGCAATGGCGAAGAATTCCCGCCTCAATGCGCCAGGGTGTGGCTGTTCAGGGGCAGCAGCGTCCCGAGCTGCCAAAGCGCGAAGCCGATGATCGTCAAGGCGGCCACGCTGCGCGTGGCCGGATGGCGAATCAGGGCCCCCATCTGGCGCGCGGCCAGCCCGGTGACGAGCAGGGCGGGCAGGGTTCCCAGGCCGAAGGCGCCCATCAGCGCGGCGCCATGCCAGGGGTCGGCAACCGCCAGGCTCCAGGCCAGCATGGAGTAGACCAGGCCGCAGGGCAGCCAGCCCCAGATGGCTCCCAGTGCCACTGCCTGAGGAACCTTGACCACCGGCATCAGCCGGCGGCCAATGGGCTCGAGATGCTTCCACAGTCGCTTGCCCAGCGCTTCGACCTTGAGCAGCCCCTTCCACCAGTCGGCGATGTAGAGCGCCATCAGGATCAGCATGACGGCAGCGAAGGCCTGCAGTACCAAGCGCAGTTGGGTACTCAGTGCGAGCAGGGTGCCGAGGCTGGCCACCAGCGCACCGGCGACCATGTAGCTGGCGATGCGTCCGGCGTTGTAGCCGAGCAGCAGACCCGAGAGGCGTGCCGGCGAACGCATGCTGGGCGGTACGGCAAAGGTCAGCGCGCTCATGATGCCGCCGCACATGCCGATGCAGTGTGCGCCCCCCAGCAGGCCGAACACGAAAGCGGCGGCCAGCGGCGGCAGGTCGAGGCCGGTCGGGTCCATCAGCGGTCGTCGCGTTCGGAGGGTGAGTCGACGTCCGTCGCGTTGCGGCGTTCGCGGCGGCGCTTGCGTTCTTCCGGCGTGAGGTCGTTTTCGTCCTCGTCGAAGAGGATACGGTGGGCGGGGCCCTCGAGGTCGTCGAACTGGTCGTTCTTGACTGCCCAGAAGAAGGCCCACACGGCGAGGCCCAGCAAGATCAGAGAGAGAGGAATCAGCAGGTAGAGAATGCTCATGCGGTCACCGGGCGGGCGGCAGAAGATGGATCGGTGGCGTGGGTACGGCGAAAACGGCCGAGACGCAGGGCGTTGCCCACCACCACCAGCGAGCTGGTCGACATGCCCAAGGCGGCTACCCAGGGAGGCACGATGCCCAGCGCTGCCAGCGGGAGAGCCGAGGCGTTGTAACAGACCGACCAGATCATGTTCTGGCGCATGATGCGGCGCGTGGCACGGGCGATCTCGACGGCCTCGACGATACGACCCAGACGCGGACCGAGCAAGACGGCATCGGCGCTGGTGCGAGCCAGGTCGGTGGCGCCGTTCATGGCCAGCGAGACGTCGGCGCCGGCCAGGACCGGGACATCGTTGATGCCGTCGCCAACCATGGCGACCGTGTGTCCCTCGGCCTGGCGCCGACGGATGTGGGCCAGCTTGTCCTCGGGGCTGGCGCCGGCACGCCAGTCGGGGATGCCGAGCTGGCCGGCAAGGGACGCAACGGCGGTCTGGGTGTCGCCGGAGAGCAGCTCGACGGCAATGCCACGTTCGATCAGGGTGGCGATCGTCTCGGCGGCGTCCTCGCGCAGGCGGTCGTGCAGGGCGAACCACGCTCGAGGTTCGCCGGCCTCCGCGAGCAGCAGCCAGGTACCGTCACCGGGGGGCGTCGGGTCATGATCGGGGGCGGCGAAGGCGGGTTTGCCGAGCCGCCAGGGGATGCCGTCGATCAGCCCGCTCACGCCCTGGCCGGTGACGCTACTGCGTTCGCGGGCAATCGGCTCGGCGCCGCGCCAGGGACGAAAGGCGCGGGCGATGGGGTGTTCGGAGTGCGCTTCGAGAGCTGCCGCCATGGACCGGGCCCGTGCGGCCGGCAGCTGGCCGAGAGGGCGCGTCTCGACCAATTGCATCTCGCCACAGGTCAGGGTGCCGGTCTTGTCGAAGATGATGCGGTCGACCTGGGAAAGGGTCTCGATGGCGTCGGCGCGGGTGACCAGGACGCCACGGCGACGCAGCTGGCCATGACCGGCGGTGAGTGCCGTCGGCGTGGCCAGCGCCAGCGCACAGGGGCAGGTCACCACCAGCACGGAAAGCGTGACCCAGAGGACCCGGCCGGGGTCGATGAACCACCATACGGTGGCCACGCCGAGCGTCACGAACAGCAGGCGCAGCACGAACAGGTGCGCCATGCGCGAGGCCAGTTGGGCGAGACGCGGGCGGCTGGCGAAAGCGCGGTCGGTGAGGTCGACGATGCGTGCCACGCGAGCATCCTTGCCGGCGTGGGTGACGCGCACCGTCAGCGGACCGTCGATGTTCAGGCTGCCGCCGGTAACGCTGTCGCCGATGCCCCGGGTGACCGGCTGATACTCGCCGGTGAGCATCGACTCGTCGAGGCTCGATTCGCCTTCCTCGATGACGCCATCGGCGGGCACGCTGTGGCCCGGCTTGACCAGCACCCGGTCATCGCTGACCAACTGGTTGGCCGGCAGGATGCGTTCTTCACCGCTCGGCTCGAGGCGCACGGCCGAGAGCGGCAGGGCGCCAGCGAGGGCATTGCCGGTATGTCCGCTGCGCCGACGTGCACGTGCCTCCACGTAGCGCCCGAACAGCAGGAAGAAGGTGAACATCGCCACCGAGTCGAAATACACCTCACCGGTGCCGGTGAGTACGGCATAGCCGCTGGCGAGATAGGCGCCGCCGACGGCGATCGAGACCGGCACGTCCATGCCCAATACCCGGGCACGAACGTCGCGCAGCGCATTGCGAAAGAACGGCATGGCCGAGAAGAACACGACCGGGGTGGCCAGGGCGAATGAGAGCCAGTGGAAGAGCGCCAGGAAGTCGGCGCTGATGGCCCCCGGGGCGGACACGTAGATGGGAATCGAGAACATCATGACCTGGGCCATGCCCACCGCGGCCACGATCAGGCGCCGTACCGTCATGCGCTCCTCGAACTGCAGCCGCTGCTGAGCGAGATCCGGCTCGTACGGCTGGGCGGTGTAGCCGATGGCGGCGAGTTCGGCGAGCAGGCGCGAGAGCTTCAACCGGTCAGGATCCCAGCTGACGCGCACGCGATGGTGGCTGAGGTTGACGGCGCTGGTGGTGACGCCATCGAGTGCGTTCAGACGGTGCTCGATCAGCCAGGCACAGGCAGCACAGGTGATGCCGTCCACGGCCAGTGTGGCATGGACGAAGCCGCTGTCGCCTTCCGGGTGCACGAACTCGCTCTGCAGTCCCGGGTCGTCGAATACCGCCCAGGTTTCGGCTTTCACCGTCTGGCCCTCGTCGGGACGTTCGGGCAGCTCGGTGCGAAAGCGATAGTAACTTTCCAGGCCGCCGTCGATGATGGCATGGGCGACCGCTTCGCAGCCGGGGCAGCACAGCGGATGGCGCTCGTCGGCGAGGGTGATCGACCAGGAGGCGTTGGCCGGCACCGGGTTGCCGCAGTGGTAGCAGTCGGCGACGGCAGCGTCAGCGAGGGATACGGACATGGCAACCGGCATGAAGGGTGACGAAGATGGCCATCAATCGCGCCCGGGCAGGGCCGGCGTCAGGGCGAAGCCCCCTTCGCTGGGGAAGTCGGCCTCTCCCACCAGGCGCCACTCGGGATCCTCCTGGCTGGGTTGCAGTTGCAGGTACCAGCGATAGCGCAGGTTGTCCGGTGCCTGGCCGAGATAGCGACCGTCGCGGGCGTGTTCGAGAGTGAATTCCTGGTCGCGATCGCCGCGGGTCGGGAAGATCAGTTCGAGGTGGAGTCGCTCGGGGCGGGCCTCTCCCTCCAGGTCGACGATGATGTCGCTGGTCAGGGGATCGATGCGCAGGTCGGCGGCGAGCGAGAGCTCCGCGGCACGGCGCTGCTTGGCCAGCACCATGTTGATGGCCGTGCCGTGCTCGTAGTAGTCGTCCTGCACCATGCCATCGAAGGAGCGTACCGAGAGCACGGCGAACGTGGTGCTGACGCTGATGGCACTGAATAGCAGGCCGATCAGGAACCAGGGCCAGAACTGCTTGTACCACGGCGTGATGGAGTGCGATTCCATGGTCATCTCCGGGCGTCTCCCAGGAAGCGGATCTCATGCGTCAGGGAAATGTCGTCATTCTGCAGCGACTGCAGTCGTAGCTGTATGGCGTGGCTGGGCTGTTCGATCACCTCGGGTGCGGCGGTGACCTCGATCACTTCCAGGCGCGACTCCCCGCCGGGCACGCGAAGCGTGTCGGTGTCGAGGGTCAGTCCCGGCAGTCCGCTGACGGAGAGGCGGTAGTCGTGTGCCACACGGTCGAGATTGCGCACCCTGAGAGTGTAGACGTTGCTGATTCGCCCTTCGCGCGTCATCTGGTAGAGCTGGCCGCGTTCGCGCTCGACGTCGATGCCTACCAGACTGCGGTCGCTCACCGCCCAGGCGAACAGCCCGATCATCACGACCAGAGCCGCCAGGTAGCCGAGCAGACGCGGCCGCAGGATATGGGACTTCTTGCCCTCCAGGGCGTTCTCGGTGGTGTAGCGAATCAGCCCGCGCGGATAGCCCATCTTGTCCATGACGCTGTCGCAGGCGTCGATGCAGGCGGCACAGGTGATGCATTCGTACTGCAGGCCGTCGCGGATGTCGATACCGGTGGGACAGACCTGCACGCATAGATCGCAGTCGATGCAGTCGCCGTGCCCTGCGGCTCGTGCGTCTTCATGGCCGAGGCTGCGCTTGCGGGGGCCGCGGGGCTCGCCGCGCGCTGCATCGTAGGAGACGATTAGGGTGTCGGCGTCGAACATCACGGACTGGAAGCGCGCATAGGGGCACATGTAGATGCACACTTGCTCACGCAGCCAGCCGGCATTGAGGTAGGTGAATACGGTGAAGAACCCGACCCAGAAGTAGGACCAGCCGTGGGCGGACAATGTGGGCAGTTCCACGACCAGTTGCCGAATCGGCGTGAAGTAGCCGACGAAAGTGATGCCGGTAGCGGCGGCAATGGCCAGCCAGATGATGTGCTTGCCGGTCTTGCGCCACGCTTTTTCGGCATCCATGGCGGCGCGGTCGAGCTTGATGCGGCGATTGCGCGGGCCTTCCAGGCGATGTTCCACCCAGATGAACAGGAAGGTCCAAACGCTTTGCGGGCAGGTATAGCCGCACCATACGCGCCCGGCGAAGACGGTGATGAAGAAGAGCCCGAAAGCACAGATGATCAGCAGCCACGACAGCAGCATGAACTCCTGCGGATAGAAGGTCGCGGCGAAGAGATGGAACTCCCGTGAGGGAAGATCGAACCAGATCAGCGGCCGGTCGCCCCACTGCACCCAGGGCAGCCCGAAGAAGGCCAGCATCAGCAGCCAGTTGGCGCTGCGGCGGAGGCGCTGGAAGACGCCCTTGATCTCGCGCACGTAGATGTGGCGACGCCGGGCGTACATCTCCTGCTGGTTGGCGTGGTGTGGCGTTTTGCCACGCGGCGCGAAGTGGCCCACGGGGTCCGGGGTCACGTCTCGGGTCGGGATCTCGTCTCTCATGGCGAACTCGCGGCGGGAGCCTGGGTTAGGCAAGCGATGATGGTCGCCTCATTGTACCGGGGCGGGCACGGGGATCGGCAGAGTGCGACGGGAGGCCGCACCCTGCCGTGTCGGGCTCAGTCTTCCTGGCTCAGGCTGTAGACGTAGGCAGCGACCAGATGGACGCGCTCTTCGCCGATGTAGGCTTCCTGGGCCGGCATGTGGCCGTTGCGACCGTTACGCAGGGTCTGGCGGATCGAGTCGGCGACGCTCTGCCCCGGCGCCTGGTAGAGCCAGGTGTCGTTGGTCAGGTTCGGTGCACCCAACCCCTGGTTGCCGGTGCCTTCGGGTCCGTGGCAGGCGGTGCACACGGAAGCGTAGGTCGAGGCGCCCTGCTCGGCTCGTTCGGCGTCGTGCTCCAGACCGGAGAGCGAGAGCACGAACTGGGTCACGTTCTCGATGTTCTCCGCGCCGAGCTGCTGCCAGGAGGGCATCAGGCCATTGCGTCCCTGCTCCAGGCTGGTCACGATCTGCTCCGGCTCGCCACCGTAGAGCCAATCGTCGTCGGTGAGGTTGGGGAAGCCGTAGCCGCCTTCGGCATTGGCGCCGTGACACACCGCACAGTTGTTCTGGTAGATGCGCTCGGCCACCTGCATCGCCTCGTCATCCTGCGCCAGCTCGGGAATCGGCACTTCCTGATACTGGGCGAAGATCGGCGTGAAGCGTTCCTCGGCACGCGCCACTTCTTCTTCCCATTGGCCTTCCTGGGTCCAGCCCAGCAGGCCGGCGAAGTTGCCAAGCCCCGGATAGAGCAGCAGATAGCCCAGCGAAAAGACGATGGTGCCAATGTAGAGCTGCAGCCACCAGCGTGGCAGCGGATTGTCGTACTCCTCGATGCCATCGGCGGCGTGGCCCGTGGTCTCGACGTTGCCTTCGGCGTCCGGCGTCTTGTCGGTCTTGCGGTTGGCGTACAGCAGCCAGAAGGCGAACACCAGCGAGCCTAGCGTGATGACGATGATCCAGGCGCTCCAGAACCCGGAAAGGGAGTCGTCCCAAAGATTGTTCATGCGTTCCTGTCTCCCCTGTCTTGGCGGGAATCGGCGGGTCGGGAACCGGCCTCGTACGATGTCTCGTCGTGACGAGTCGCGGGGCGGTGGTCACGGTCGTGGGTGTCATCTTCATCGGCGAAGGGCAGGTTGGCCGCTTCGTCGAAATCCGGCTTGCGTCGCCGCGAATAGGCCCAGGCGGTGATGCCCAGGAAGGCGAGTATCAGCAGGCCGGTGATGATGCCGCGAAAGGTTCCGGTATCCATGATCAACGTGTGCCCTCGAGCACGGTACCCAGTTGTTGCAGATAGGCGATCAGCGCTGTGATCTCCTGCTCGCCGCGCACCTCGCTGGTGGCGTTCTCGATCTGCTCGTCGGTGTAGGGCACGCCAAGGGCACGCAGGGTGCGCATCTTCTTGGGCGTGTCTTCACCGTCCAGCGTGTTCTCGAACAGCCAGGGGTAGGCGGGCATGATCGATTCCGGCACCACGTCGCGGGGGTTGTACATGTGGGCACGGTGCCAGTCGTCGCTGTAGCGTCCACCCACCCGGGCGAGGTCGGGGCCGGTGCGCTTGGAGCCCCACAGGAAGTTGAAGTCGTAGATGAACTCCCCGGCCACGCTGTAGTGGCCGTAGCGCTCAGTTTCGGCGCGGAAGGGGCGAATCATCTGCGAATGACAGCCGACGCAACCTTCCCGGCGATAGATGTCGCGGCCTTCCAGTTCCAGAGCGGAGAGCGGGCGCAGGCCGTCGACCGGTTCCGTGGTCTGTTTCTGGAAGAACAGCGGCACGATCTCGGCCAGGCCGCCGAAGCTGATCACCACCAGGATCAGCACGGCCAGCAGGCCCACGTTCTTTTCGACGATCTCGTGTCTCATTGGTCTTGGTATCCCCGGTTGTTCAGGCGGTCTGCGGAATCGGCTGACGCGCGGCTTCGCTGCGCTTGACCGTCATGAAGACGTTGTAGGCCATGATCAGCATGCCCACGACCCAGAAGAGGCCGCCGACCAGGCGCACGATGTAGCCGGGGCCGCTGGCCTCGACCGCCTCGATGAAGGTGTACATCAGCGTCCCGTCGGGGTTGATGGCGCGCCACATCAGACCCTGCAGAATGCCGTTGACCCACATGGAAGCGATGTAGAGCACGGTGCCGATGGTGGCGAGCCAGAAGTGCACGGCAATCAGGCCCACCGAATGCATTTCGGTGCGACCGAACAGGCGCGGGATCAGGTGGTACATGGAGCCGATGGTGATCATCGCTACCCAGCCCAGAGCGCCGGCGTGCACGTGGCCGATGGTCCAGTCGGTGTAGTGGGAGAGCGCGTTGACGGTCTTCACCGCCATCATCGGGCCCTCGAAGGTGGACATGCCGTAGAACGACAGGGCGACCACCAGGAAGCGCAGGGTGGGGTCGGTGCGCAGCTTATGCCAGGCGCCGGAGAGGGTCATCATGCCGTTGATCATGCCGCCCCAGGAGGGGGCCAGAAGGATGATCGACATGATCATGCCCAGAGACTGCGCCCAGTCGGGCAGGGCAGTGTAGTGCAAGTGGTGCGGACCGGCCCACATGTAGACCATGATCAGCGCCCAGAAGTGCACGATGGACAGACGGTAGGAGTAGACCGGACGCTCGGCCTGCTTGGGCACGAAATAGTACATCATCCCCAGGAAGCCGGCGGTCAGGAAGAAGCCCACCGCATTGTGCCCGTACCACCACTGCACCATGGCATCGATGGTGCCGGCGTAAATCGATGTCGAATAGAACGCGGTGACCGGAATGGAGAGGTTGTTGACGATGTGCAGTACGGCCACCGTGAGGATGAAGGCGGCGAAGAACCAGTTGGCCACGTAGATATGGGAAGTTCGACGCAGCTTGATGGTGCCCAGGAAGACGATGGCATAGCTGACCCAGACCACGGCGATCAGGATGTTGATCGGCCACTCCAGCTCGGCGTACTCCTTGGTGGTCGTGTAGCCGAGCGGCAGGGTGACGACCGCCGAGAGGATGACGGCTTGCCAGCCCCAGAAAGTGAAGGCCGCCAGCTTGTCGGCGAACAGGCGCGTCTGGCAGGTGCGCTGTACGACGTAATACGAGGTGGCGAAGAGGGCCGAGCCGCCGAAGGCGAAGATGACGGCATTGGTGTGCAACGGACGCAAGCGACCGAAGCTGGTCCAAGGTAGGTCGAGATTGAGTTGCGGCCATACCAGCTGTGCGGCAAGGATGACACCGAGGAGCATGCCAACGATGCCCCACACCACTGTCATGATCGCGAACTGCCGAACTACCTTGTAGTTGTAGGTCGGGTGCTCTAATGCTGTGCTCATGTCAGATTCCCATCGAACGCGGTAACGAGAGCCGCCCGCGGCAGAGTGCCGCAGTCGACGCCCCCGGTAGGGTAATGCAGGTCAAAACAGAGCGAATTCTAGCGCAGCCGACTTGTCCACCGAAACACGGTCCAAGGGAAAAACCGTGCCGAGACTTTGACGTGCGTCGAGTTTTTGGTCACTAGGCAAGGCCGGAGTCCCGGTTTGCGGGACATTGCTGCATCCTCCGGTGCTGGCCGGTGATGGAGTGCTCCAACCGGGGTGCGACATTGCGCCACAGGCGGGCGGGCGGCGAGTGGCAGTTTTTCATTGCCCGTCGTGCCCGGTTCGTCATCTCCAGGGGAGCGGGGCCGGCGATGCGGAGCCGGCAGTATTGCCAAGGGTGGAAAGGCGTTGACAAGCGGCCGGGGGCCTGTAGAATGCAGCGCCACGTGTCCGGGGTGGTTAGCTCAGTTGGGAGAGCACCAGCCTTACAAGCTGGGGGTCACAGGTTCGAACCCTGTACCACCCACCATCATCGCCTGAGGCGTTGTCGATCACGTGGAAGCATGCTGCGGACCGGTAGTTCAGTCGGTTAGAATGCCGGCCTGTCACGCCGGAGGTCGCGGGTTCGAGTCCCGTCCGGTCCGCCACGGCAGCGACGACAAGCGGTAATCGTGGGTGATTAGCTCAGTTGGTTAGAGCACCAGCCTCACATGCTGGGGGTCACTGGTTCGAGTCCGGTATCACCCACCATGCGGACCGGTAGTTCAGTCGGTTAGAATGCCGGCCTGTCACGCCGGAGGTCGCGGGTTCGAGTCCCGTCCGGTCCGCCATCGCGAATTTCGACCCCGAGCCCAGCGGCTCGGGGTCTTCGTTCGTGGGCGATCGCCCACGCCTCGCTGTCATTCTTCCCCGTCTCGCTTTCGTCCGAACGTCCCGTGCAGTGCGTCGCGCCAGGCCAGGTGTCGGTTCGGCATGGTTTTGCGCTTCCTCGCCATCTATCATACAGTTGTTTGAAATGGCGGTGCGGCAGCGCCGCGGCGCAAACACCAGGAGGATTCCGACGTGCATTTTCCGCATCTGTTTCGCCCTCTCGAGGTGGGCCATCTGACGCTTCCCAACCGGGTGCTGATGGGCTCGATGCACACTAACCTGGAAGAAGCGCCGGACGGCTTTGCCCGCCTGGCGACCTTCTATGCCGAACGAACCCGCCATGGCGTCGGCCTGATCGTCACGGGGGGCATCGCTCCCAACTCCGAAGGTGCGGTCTTTCAAGGGGCGGCAACGCTCGAGCATCCCATGCAGGTGGCCGATCATCGCCAGGTAGTGGAGGCGGTGCATGCGGAGGGAGGGCGCATCTGCCTGCAGATTCTGCATGCGGGGCGCTATGCCTATTCGCCGGAGCTGGTGGCGCCCTCGCCGCTGCAGGCGCCGATCAACCCCTTCGTGCCGCGCGAACTGGATGGCGACGAGGTTGAGCGGCAGATCGACGACTACGTGCGCTGCGCCACTCTGGCGCGTGAAGCCGGTTACGACGGCGTCGAGGTGATGGGGTCGGAGGGCTATCTGATCAACCAGTTCCTGTGCCGGCGCACCAACCGGCGTTCCGACCGCTGGGGTGGGACGTTCGAGAACCGCATGCGGTTTGCCGTGGAGATCGTGTCGCGCATTCGTCAGGCGGTGGGAGACGACTTCCTGCTGATCTTTCGCCTGTCGATGATCGATCTGGTGGAGGAGGGCAGCACCTTCGATGAGGTGGTGGCTCTGGGGCGTGCCATCGAGGCCGCCGGAGCGGACTTGATCAACACCGGCATCGGCTGGCACGAGGCGCGGGTGCCGACCATCGTCACCAGCGTGCCGCGGGCCACCTTCACCGAGGTGACCCGACGCATGAAGGCCGAGCTCAGCGTGCCGCTGATCACGACCAACCGCATCAACATGCCCGAGGTGGCGGAACGGGTGCTCGCCGAGGGGCATGCCGACATGGTCTCCATGGCGCGCCCTTTCCTCGCCGACCCGGCTTGGGTGAGCAAGGCGGCTGAAGGGCGCGGCGACGAGATCAATACTTGCATCGCCTGCAACCAGGCCTGCCTGGATCATACCTTTCAGGGCAAGCTCACCTCGTGTCTGGTCAATCCCCAGGCGTGTCACGAGACGGAGATCATCGTCGAGCCCGCCGACGCGCCCCGTGAGATTGCCGTGGTCGGCGGAGGGCCCGCCGGCCTGGCCGCGGCGGTCACCGCAGCGAGGCGCGGACATCGGGTGACGCTCTTCGAACGCAATGCTGAGCTGGGTGGGCAATTCAACCTGGCGCGCCGCATTCCCGGCAAGGAAGAGTTCGCCGAGACGCTGCGCTACTTCCGCGTGATGCTCGACAAGCACGGCGTCGTGCTGCGCCTGGGTACCGATGTCGATGCCCAGACCCTGCAGGCTTTCGAAGCCGTGGTGCTGGCCACCGGAGTGCGACCGCGCGCGCTCGACCTGCCGGGTATCGGTCATCCCTGCGTGCTCGACTACCCAACGGCCATCCAGCACCCCGAGCGAGTGGGGCCGCGCGTGGCGATCATCGGTGCAGGCGGCATCGGTTTCGACGTGGCCGAGCTGCTGACGCATGCCGGAAGCCCGGCGCTGGATCGCGAGGCCTGGTGTGCCGAATGGGGGGTCGACCTCAGCGTTGCCGAGCCCGGCGGCATCGTCGCCCCGCAGCGACCTGCGGTGCCGCGTCGGGTCGCGCTCCTGCAGCGCAAGACGTCCAAGCCGGGCAAGGGGCTCGGCAAGACCACCGGCTGGGTGCATCGCGCCTCGCTCAGGCATCGTGATGTGGAGACGCTGGCGGGTTGCGAGTACCTGTTCATCGACGAGGCCGGCCTGCATGTCCGGCACGAAGGAGAGGAGCGCTGCCTGGCGGTGGACAGCGTGGTGATCTGTGCTGGTCAGGAGCCCGTGCGCGAACTGCTGGAGCCGCTGACCGCCAGTGGCATCGAAACTCACCTGATCGGCGGTGCGGACGAGGCGGCCGAACTGGATGCCAAGCGTGCCATCGAGCAGGGCACGCGCGTGGCGGCGGCGCTGTAACGGGCGAGCGATCGGCGTCGTGAGTTCCGGCGGCAGTGGCATCGGAAGCTGCCGTCAATGCGTAAAGCGTCCTTGCAGCGTTTATTGCTCCCGTCTTTCGCTCATCGAACCCTGCGCTTTCCCTGCGTTCTCATGAGTAGTGTCTACAGCGTTGACTCGGCGCGGATCACATGACTCCGCAAAGCTGTCTAGGCTGATGGACAACCCGGGGCGCTCATCTTGAGGGTCCGAGGGTGAGAAAACAGGAGGCTTCGATGAGCATCTTCGATCATGTGCAGAATCGCTTCGAGCGTGTCCAGCAGGAAGAGATGACCCTGCAGGAGTACCTGGAGCTGTGTCGCGAGGACCCCATGGTCTACGCCAGTGCCGCCGAGCGCATGCTCGAGGCCATCGGCGAGCCCGAGGTGATCGATACGGCCAAGGATTCGCGGCTCTCGAGGATCTTCTCCAACAAGGTGATCCGCCGCTATCCGGCGTTCTCCGAGTTCTACGGCATGGAGGAGGCGATCGAACAGATCGTCGCCTACTTCCGCCATTCCGCCCAGGGGTTGGAAGAGCGCAAGCAGATCCTCTACCTGCTGGGACCGGTGGGTGGCGGCAAGTCGTCGCTGGCCGAGCGACTCAAGCTGCTGATGGAGCGCGTGCCCTTCTACGCCATCAAGGGCTCGCCGGTCTACGAGTCGCCGCTGGGGCTGTTTTCGCCGGAAGAGGACGGCGAGCTGCTGGAGAAGGAGTACGGCATCCCCCGCCGTCAATTGAAGAGCGTGATGTCGCCCTGGGCCGCCAAACGGCTCAAGGAGTACGGCGGTGACATCTCGCAGTTCCGCGTGGTGCGCCTCTATCCCTCGCGGCTCAATCAGATCGCCATCTCCAAGACAGAACCGGGCGACGAGAACAACCAGGACATCTCGTCGCTGGTGGGCAAGGTCGACATTCGTCAGCTCGAGCTCTATTCCCAGGACGATCCGGATGCGTACAGCTTCTCCGGGGGCCTGTGCAAGGCCAACCAGGGTCTGATGGAGTTCATCGAGATGTTCAAAGCGCCGATCAAGGTGCTGCATCCGCTGTTGACTGCCACCCAGGAGGGCAACTACAACCCCACCGAAGGCATGGGCGCCATTCCCTTCGATGGCATCATTCTCGCCCATTCCAACGAGAGCGAGTGGCAGACCTTCCGCAACAACCGTAACAACGAGGCATTCCTCGATCGTGTCTACATCGTCAAGGTGCCCTACTGCTTGCGGGTGACCGAGGAGATCAACATCTACCGGAAGCTGCTCGAGCACTCCTCGCTCTCCGAGGCGCCCTGTGCGCCGGATACGCTGCGGATGCTGGCACAGTTCTCGGTGCTCTCGCGGCTCAAGGAACCGGAGAACTCGAGCATCTACTCCAAGATGCGCGTGTATGACGGCGAGAATCTCAAGGATACCGATCCCAAGGCCAAGTCGATCCAGGAATATCGCGATGCCGCCGGCGTGGACGAAGGCATGGATGGGCTCTCGACCCGCTTCGCCTTCAAGATCCTCTCCAAGGTGTTCAACTTCGACAATCACGAGGTGGCGGCCAACCCGGTGCATCTGCTCTACGTGCTCGAGCAGCGCCTCGAGCAGGAGCAGCTGCCGCGCGAGACCTTCGAGCGCTACCTGCGCTTCATCAAGGAGTTCCTGGCGCCGCGCTACGTGGACTTCATCGGCAAGGAGATCCAGACGGCCTATCTCGAGTCCTACTCCGAGTACGGCCAGAACATCTTCGACCGCTACGTCACCTACGCGGATTTCTGGATCCAGGATCAGGAGTATCGCGACCCCGAGACCGGCGAATTCCTCGACCGCCAGGCCTTGAACGAGGAGCTCGAAAAGATCGAGAAGCCCGCCGGCATCTCCAATCCCAAGGATTTCCGCCACGAGGTGGTCAATTTCGTGTTGCGGGCACGTGCCCAGAACAACGGCATGAATCCGAGCTGGCAGTCCTACGAAAAGCTGCGCGGAGTGATCGAGCACAAGATGTTCGCCAACACCGAGGAGCTGCTGCCGGTGATCTCCTTCAACGCCAAGGCGTCCTCGGCCGACCAGAAGAAGCACGAGGACTTCGTGGCACGCATGAAGGAGCGTGGCTATACCGAGAAGCAGGTCCGCCTGCTCTCCGAGTGGTACCTGCGCGTGCGCAAGTCGCAGTAGCCTGGCGGCTACGGGCTACGGGCTACGGGCTACGGGCTACGGGCTACGGGCAGAGGGGGCGTATCGGCCGCTCCTCCCCGTGTCGAACAGCGCCGCCGAGAGGGAGGTCCGCATGACCTATTTCATCGATCGGCGTGCCAACGCCAAGCACAAGAGTGCCGTCAATCGTCAGCGTTTTCTCGATCGCTATCGGACGCACATCAAGCGCTCGGTGGAAGAGGCGGTCAACCGACGCTCGATCACCGACATGGAGCGAGGCGAGAAGGTTTCGATTCCCACCCGGGACATCTCCGAGCCAGTGTTTCAGCATGGCCCAGGTGGCAAGCGCGCCATCGTCAGTCCCGGTAACAAGGAGTTCGTCGAGGGCGACCGCCTGCAGCGTCCGGGCGGTGGCAAAGGGGGCGGTGCCGGCGAGGGTGGTGCCTCCAACCAGGGCGAAGGCATGGACGAGTTCGCCTTCACCCTATCTCGGGAAGAGTTCCTCGATTTCGTCTTCGACGGCCTGGAATTGCCGCACCTGGAGCGCAAGAACCTGGTCGACCTCGATGAGGTGCGGCCGGTCCGGGCGGGCGTCTCGCGGGACGGGGTGCCGGCCAGGATCAACATCGTGCGTTCCATGCGCGAGGCCCACGCCAGACGCATCGCCATGCGCGCTCCGATTCGCCGCGCCCTGCGCGAGGCGCGCGAGGCGCTGGAAGAGGAGGAGAGCAAGGATCCTGTGCTGCGCAACCCGGCTCGGATCAATGAGCTAAAGGCGGAGATCGAGCGCCTCGAACAGCGCCTCGAGGCGGTGCCGTTCATCGATACCTACGACCTGCGCTACAACCACCTGATCAACCAGCCACAGCCCTCGAGCAAGGCGGTGATGTTCTGCGTGATGGACGTGTCGGGGTCGATGACCCAGGCCCACAAGGACATCGCTAAGCGCTTTTTCCTGTTGCTCTATCTCTTCCTCGAACGCAGCTACGAGAAGGTCGAGCTGGTTTTCGTGCGTCACCACACGGCGGCCAAGGAGGTCGATGAAGAGGAATTCTTCTATTCGCGTGAAACCGGCGGCACCATCGTCTCCAGTGCGCTCTCGCTGGTCGACGAGATCGTCACCCAGCGCTACCCACCCTCGCAGTGGAATCTCTACGTGGCTCAGGCCTCCGATGGCGACAACTGGGACGACGACTCGGTGACCTGCCGCAAGCTGCTGTTGGAGCAGTTGATGCCGCGTTTGCAGTACTTCACCTACGTGGAAATCACGCCTCATGCCCATCAGGCACTGTGGGAGGAGTACGAAACGGTAGCCGGCGAATTTCCCGAACGCTTTGCCATGCGCCAGATCGTCGAGGCCGGCGACATCTACCCGGTCTTCCGCGAGCTGTTCAAGCGCCGCGCCGCCCAGTAGCCGGCCGAGGAGGCAACATGATGCGTCGTACCCCCATCGCCACCGGATCCGACTGGACCTTCGAGGTCCTGGAGGCCTACGAGCAGGAGCTGGCCCGCCTGGCCGACGAGTACCGCCTGGATACCTATCCCAATCAGATCGAGATCATCACCACCGAGCAGATGATGGACGCCTACGCCAGCGTGGGCATGCCGGTGGGCTATCATCACTGGTCCTACGGCAAGCAGTTCCTCGCCGTGGAGCAGGCCTATCGACGGGGCCAGATGGGCCTGGCCTACGAGTTGGTGATCAATTCCGACCCCTGCATCGCCTACCTCATGGAGGAGAACACCCTGATGATGCAGGTCCTGGTGATGGCGCATGCCTGCTACGGGCACAATTCCTTCTTCAAGGGCAACTACCTGTTTCGTACCTGGACGGATGCCAGCTCCATCGTCGACTACCTGGTGTTCGCGCGTAAATACGTCGCCGAGTGCGAGGAACGCCACGGCGTGAACGCCGTCGAGCAACTGCTGGATGCCTGCCATGCACTGCAGAATTACGGGGTCGATCGCTACAAGCGCCCCTCGCCGATCTCTGCCGAGGAGGAAGCGCGACGTCAGAAGGAGCGCGAGGAGTACCTTCAGGCCCAGGTGAACACCCTGTGGCGGACCATTCCCGGCCGCCAGGATGGCGATACGCTGCCTGGCAGTCTGGGTGACGATGAGGATCCGTTGGGCCTGCATCGCGGCGAGCGCTATCCGCCAGAGCCGCAGGAGAACCTGCTCTACTTCATCGAGAAGAATGCGCCGCTGCTGGCACCCTGGCAGCGCGAGATCGTGCGCATCGTGCGCAAGCTCGCCCAGTACTTCTACCCCCAGCGCCAGACCCAGGTGATGAACGAGGGGTGGGCGTCGTTCTGGCACTACACCCTGATGAACCGCCTCTACGACGAAGGGCTAGTCGACGAGGGGGTGATGCTCGAGTTCCTTCAGTCGCATACCGCCGTGGTCAGCCAGCCGCCCTTCGACAGCCCCTACTACGGCGGTATCAATCCCTATGCGTTGGGATTCGCCATCTTCTCCGACATTCAGCGCATGTGCCAGCAGCCCACTGCGGAGGATCGCGAGTGGTTCCCGGATACCGCCGGCAGCGACTGGCTCGAGACCGTGCATTTCGCCATGAAGAACTTCAAGGATGAGTCCTTCATCCAGCAGTTCCTGTCGCCCAAGGTGATCCGCGATCTCAAGTTGTTCACCGTGGTCGACGACGACCAGGACGAGATGCTGGAGGTGACGGCGATTCACGACGAGCGGGGGTATCGCCGCGTGCGTGAGGCGCTCGCCGCCCAGCACGCCCTGGCCGTACGCGAACCCAACATCCAGGTCTATGCCGCGGACATCCGCGGGGATCGTTCGTTGACGCTGCGTCACGTCCAGGACAACCGTCGTCCGCTGGCGCGCACCGTCTACCCGGTGATGCGCCACCTGCATCAGCTATGGGGCTTTCCGGTCAAGCTGGAGTCGCTGCTCGAGGACGGCAGCGTGGCGCGTCGCTATCATTGGCCGCTGCCCGATGACGAGGAGGAAGAGAAGGTCCGCCACTGAATGACCGGCGCCTCGGGTGACAGCGGCTCAGTCGGCCGGTGCCCAGGACTGACACCAGCCGTCGGGCGTCACCCGGTACTGCGGGAAGATCTGACACCCTTGGGTGTTCGCTTCGAAGAACAGGCAGTTGCGGCACGTCTCGCCAGCGCTGTAGCCGGGATGGCCGTCGGCTTCGCGGGCGTTTTCCACGTAGCCGAGGGCGCGCGCTTCTTCCCGCTCGGGATCCAGATACGGCAGCTCCTGAGCCGCTGGGCGCCGAGCCAGCATGCCCGCACCCAGCGGCAGCACGACCAGGCCCAGCAGGCCCTGGCGCAGGAAGAAACGACGGCGCTCGTCGATCATGCTAACTCCTCGTCGTCACGTCATGGTGGACTCATCATAGCGTCATCGATGGTACCTCACCTGCCCGGACTTCGCTGAGACTGCCTTTGGTCTGCCCCAGCGATTCTGCCGTTCGGCCAGGCCTGATATACTCGCCAGCAGCTTGCGGCGAGTCTCGCCGCAGGAGTCACCGAGCGGGAGGATGCCCGATGCAGAACGCCGTGATCCTGATCAATACCGACAAGGGCCAGGTCAAGGCCGTGGCCGAGCGGCTCGCCGATGTCGACGGCATCAGCGAGGTCTATTCCACCTGCGGGCGCTACGATCTGGTGGCCATTGCCCGCACCCGCGATTTCGAAAGCCTGGCCGAGCTCGTCACCGAGCGCCTCAATGCCGTGGAAGGCATCCGCGACACCGAGACGCTCAACGCCATGCAGGTGCACTCCCGACACGACCTGGAGACGATGTTCTCCCTCGGGTGGTAAGAGTCTGCCGCACCGCCATACCTACCTCAGGAGCCCTTGCGTTCACGGATGACACGCCGCCGAAAGTCCATCCTGCGTTCTCGCTGGCGCCGTTCGTTGCGCCGTTTCGCCGTCACCCTGCTCTTCGTGCTGGTGGGCAGCGGACTCTGGTACAGTCAGGAGCGGGCCTATCGCGATAGCTTGAGCTGGATGGGCGTGCCTACCTGGGAGCGCCTTTCGCCCCTCACGCTGCATCGCGTATTGAGAAACGACGGCTTCCTGGTCGGCTGGTCGGACGTGCGCGTCAATCCGCTGTGGGTCAGCTACTGGCTGCACGAGGTGGACGGTGTCAGCATCGGTGCGCGGCCGGGCTTTCGCCGCGACTGGCGTACCCTGTGGCCGGTCGCTCCCGACAGCTACTTCGGCAGCGGCTACGATCGTGGCCACCTGGCACCCAACTATGCCATCGCTGCCGTGCATGGAGCCGGTGCTCAGCACGACACCTTCCTGATGAGCAACCTGACGCCGCAGCGCCCCGATCTCAATCGGCGACTCTGGCAGCGTCTGGAGGAAGTGGTGATCGACCACTTCGTACCGCGCTTCGCTGCCGTGCAGGTGATCACCGGCCCGGTGTTCGCCGAGCGCTTCCTCGATGGTGTCCGGCGCCGCGTGGGACTGGTGGAAGTGCCGGAGGCGTTCTACAAGATCATCGTGGTGCCCGCCGAGACGTCCAGGGTACTGGCCTTTCTCATGCCGCAGGACGTGCAGGGGGATGAGCCTCTGGACGACTTTCTGGTCAGCGTCGACGTCATCGCGGCGCGCACGGGGCTCGACTTCTTTCCGCAACTGCCCGAGTCGGCGGCCGGGTCGTTGGAGGGGGAAGTGGTGACCGACGGGTGGGCCCTGGAGTCGGTGAGCCGGCTGCCGGGGCGTTTCGAGTAGGCACGGAAAAACCGCGATCCGATGTCGCGGCTTTTTCTCATTGCGTGATGTTCAGCGGCACGATGCGTGGTGCCCAGGAGAGGACTTGAACCTCCACGTCCGTAAGGACACTAGCACCTGAAGCTAGCGCGTCTACCAATTCCGCCACCTGGGCGCATCATGCGTTTCGTCGTGTTCGGGCATTCCATGTGAATGGTGCCCAGGAGAGGACTTGAACCTCCACGTCCGTAAGGACACTAGCACCTGAAGCTAGCGCGTCTACCAATTCCGCCACCTGGGCGAACACGAGCGAACCGAGCTGACAAAGAGCATGGAAATGGATTCCCGGTGGAACCCTGGTGCCCAGAAGAGGACTTGAACCTCCACGTCCGTAAGGACACTAGCACCTGAAGCTAGCGCGTCTACCAATTCCGCCATCTGGGCAGGCGAGGCGTATGGTACCGGAATCCTGGCGCAATGCAAGCCCCGCGCGCGGGTGGAAAGGGGATGGACGTTCGATACGCTGGGGTTGGGGTCGTCGCGGGGCGGGCGCTATACTGCGGCCATGACAATCGACCCGATCATTTCGACCCTACGCCTGCGGTGCTTTTCCGGCGCCTTTCCGGGCCCGCTTCCATCGACGCCGCCAAGGATGCTCCTCGCATGACCCAATGGACGCTCAGTGACGACCCGCACGCCAGCCGCGAGGCCCACAAGTACGACAAGCCGGCACCCAGCCGCGAGTACCTGCTGGCGCGCTTGCAGGAGTATGGCAAACCCATTACCCACGAGAAGATGAGCCGGCTGCTGGGTCTCGACGACGAGGATCTGCAGGAGGCGGTGAGACGTCGCCTCTCGGCCATGGAGCGCGATGGCCAGGTGCTGCGCAATCGCGCCGGGGCCTATGCGCTGATCGACAAGCTCGATCTGATCAAGGGCAAGGTGCTCGGGCATCGCGATGGCTTCGGCTTCTTGTTGCGCGACGATGGCAAGAAACCCGACCTGGTGCTGCCCCCGCGTCAGATGCGTCGCGTCTTCCACGGCGACCACGTGCTGGTGCGCATCAGCGGGCGCGACCGTCGTGGCCGCGACGAGGCCACCATCGCCGAGGTGTTGGCGCGCAATACCCAGACCATCGTCGGCGTCTATCGCGAAAACACCCCGGAGTTCGGGGTGTTGATTCCCGAGAATCCGCGCATCACCCAGGAAGTGATCATTCCCCACAGTGCCTGCGGCGGTGCCCAGGACGGTCAGGTGATCTCGGCACGCATCGTCAAGCAGCCCGAGACTCGGGTGCAGCCGGTGGGCGAGGTGGTCGAGGTGCTCGGCGAACGCATGGATCCGGGCATGGAGATCGACATCGCCATCCGCAGCTACGAGATCCCCGCCGAGTTTCCGCCGGAGGTGCACGACCAGATCGCCGGCATGTCCGCCGAAGTGGCCGAGGGCGACAAGGCGCATCGCGTCGACCTGCGCGACGTGCCGTTGGTGACCATCGACGACGAGAGCGCCAAGGATTTCGACGACGCCGTGTGCGCCTGGAAGACCAAGTCCGGCAGTTGGAAGCTGCTGGTGGCCATCGCCGACGTTTCGCACTACGTGCGGCCCGGCAGCGCCCTCGATCAGGAAGCGATCCGGCGCGGCAACTCGGTCTACTTTCCGGGGCAGGTGGTGCCGATGCTGCCGGAGCTGCTCTCCAACGGACTCTGCTCGCTCAATCCGGACGTCGACCGCCTGGCGATGGTCTGCGAGATGAACATCTCGAAGAACGGTGCCATCAGCCGCTATCGTTTCTACGAGGCGGTGTTCCGCTCCAAGGCGCGACTCACCTATAACAAGGTGGCGGCGATCCTCGACGACGAGGACCAGGAGGGCGATGCCCTGCGCGAGCAGTACCGCGAGCTGGTGGAGCCGCTCAAGAACCTGCACGGGCTCTACAAACTGCTGCGCGAAGCCCGCGAGGCGCGCGGAGCCATCGACTTCGAGACCACCGAGACGGCCATCGTCTTCAATGACGAGCGCAAGATCGAGAAGATCGTGCCGCGCAGCCGCAACGATGCCCACAAGCTGATCGAGGAGTGCATGCTCGCCGCCAACGTGGCCACGGCGCGCTTTCTCGACAAGCACGACCTGCCGGCGTTGTATCGCATTCATGAGAAACCCTCGCCGGAGCGGCTCGACAAGCTGCGGCTGTTCCTCAATGAGTTGGGGCTGTCGCTGGGCGGGGGGGACGATCCCAGCCCGCAGGACTACCAGGCGCTCGCCGAGGCGATCAAGGATCGTCCCGATGCCGACGTCATCCAGACGGTGATGCTGCGCTCCATGAGCCGGGCGGTCTATTCGCCCCAGAACGACGGCCACTTCGGACTGGCCTACCCGGCCTATGCGCACTTCACCTCGCCGATCCGCCGCTATCCCGACCTGATCGTGCATCGTGCCATCCGCTCGGTGATTCGCGGTCCGCGCCAGACCAACACCGTGCTGCGCGCCGAAGGGGCGCCGGTGGAGCCCCCCAGCAAGTGGGCCCCCTATACCTTCGAGCAGATGCTCGAACTGGGCGAGCACTGCTCGATGACCGAGCGTCGCGCCGACGATGCCACCCGCGACGTGGAAGACTGGCTCAAGTGCGAGTTCATGTCCGACAAGCTGGGCGAGGTCTACGACGGCAGCATCGCCTCGGTGACCCAGTTCGGTATCTTCGTGCGTCTCGACGAGGTTTACGTGGAAGGGCTGGTGCACGTCACTTCGCTACCGTCAGACTACTACCACTACGAGCCGGAGAAGCATCGTCTGAAGGGCGAGCGCAGCGGCATGAGCTATCGTCTCGGCGACGGCGTCACCGTTCAGGTGGCCCGCGTCGATCTGGACGAACGCAAGATCGACTTCGCCCTGGCCGACGACAAACCGCGCCCCAAGCGTCAGCCGCGTCGTCGCCGCGCCGTGGATGCCGCTCCGCAGCGGGGGCGCGCCGAGGCCGGCGCGCAGAAGAAAAAGAAGGGCGAGTCGACGCCCGCGGGGGAGGCCCAGAGCCAGGGCAAACGGCGTAGCCGTGGCGGGCGTGGCAACAAGCCGCGTTCGCGCCAGCGTTGAGTCGCGGTGGAGGCCCGGTGAACGAGAAGCGACGTACCAAGGGCAGGCCGGGAGGCAAGCCCCGGCGAGGCCGGCGCCCCACGACGCCGGGACCACCTGGACTGGAGGCGGTGTTCGGCGTGCATGCCGTGGAAGCGTTGCTGGCCCGTGGCGAGCCGCCTCGCGAACTGTGGGTGCAGGAGGGAGCCGCCGAGCGGCGCCTTACCACCCTCGTGGATCGAGCGCAGGCGGTAGGGCTCGAGCCCCTGGCACAACCCCGCGAAGTCCTGGATGCGCTGGCCGGCGGTGCGGCTCATCAGGGCGTGGTGGCGTTCTGCTCGCCTCTCGCCGGGCAGGATGAGGCGGCACTGTGGTTTCAGCTGGAGGCCTGGCCGTTCGAGGCGCCGCCGCTGTTGCTGGTGCTCGACGGCGTCACCGACGTGCACAATCTGGGCGCCTGCCTGCGCACTGCCGATGCCGCCGGCGTACACGGCGTCATCGTGCCCAAGGACAAGTCGGCGCCCCTCAATGCGACGGTGCGCAAAGTGGCCTGTGGTGCCGCCGAGAGCGTACCGGTCTATCAGGTCACCAACCTGGCCCGGTCGCTGGCCCGGCTGAAGTCGTTGGGCGTGTGGTTGATCGGCACGGCCGGCGAGGCCGAGACGATGCTGTTCGACGCCGACTTGTGCGGTCCCGTGGCGCTGGTGATGGGGGCCGAGGGCAAGGGGCTTCGTCGTCTCACCCGAGAAGCGTGCGATCTCCTGGTCAAGCTGCCCATGGCCGGCAGCGTCTCGAGCCTCAACGTCTCCGTCGCCACCGGCATCGGCCTGTTCGAGGCGGTGCGCCAACGGACCCACTGAGCCACGAGCCACGAGATACGGGCCACGAGCCTCGAGCCACGGGTTTCGAGTTGCGGGTTTCGAGGGGCGAGTTAGGCTATTGCCCGCAGCCCGCAACTTGCGCTCTTCGCGCGCAGTCTTTAGAATGCTTGCGCCCGCTCCTGCGTGAGTGGGCGTTTCCATTTCACCTCCTTGCTTCCTCTGAGCGACAAGGCTCCTCATGTGGAAGCTGCCAAACCGCAAGGAGATCCCATGCGTCATTACGAAATCGTGTTCATGGTCCATCCGGACCAGAGCGAGCAAGTGCCGTCCATGGTCGAGCGCTACTCCAGCATCGTCACCGAGAGCGGTGGTACCGTGCATCGCCTCGAAGACTGGGGCCGCCGTCACTTGGCTTATCCGATCAACAAGATCCACAAGGCTCATTACGTGCTGATGAACGTGGAGTGCAGCGGCGAGGTCCTCGATGAGATCGAGAACATCTTCCGCTTCAACGACGCCATCATTCGTAGCCTGGTGGTGCGCTGCAAGGAAGCCATCACCGAGGCGTCGCCGATGATGAAGCCGGCCGAAGAGAAGCGGGTCCGCCGCGAAGAGAAGCCGCGCAGCGCCGAAGCCACCGCTTAAGTCCCATTCGCTCGCCCAAGGAGTCTTTTCCATGGCACGCTTTTTCCGCCGCCGTAAGTTCTGCCGTTTCACCGCCGAAGGCGTGAAGCAGATCGACTACAAGGATCTGGATACGCTCAAGGCCTACATCACCGAGACCGGCAAGATCGTTCCCAGCCGTATCACCGGCACCAAGGCGCGTTACCAGCGTCAGCTGGCGACCGCCGTCAAGCGCGCTCGCTATCTGGCACTGCTGCCCTATACCGACAGCCACCAGTAACCCGGCCGTCCGATGTTGCCAATCGCCCGCTGGCTGATGCGCGGCACGCCCCATGCAACCGGCGGGGCTGCCGTAGCCGCCATCGTCCCCTGGCTGTTCTGGCTCAGCGGCGCCATTGCTGCGCTGGTCACGTTGCGTCGCGGTCTCTCCCCGGCCCTGCCGGTGATCGTGGCAGCGGCCGTGCCGGCCGGCTGGTGGTGGATGCAGGGCGATGCGATACCGCTGGCCAGCGTACTGCTGGTCACGCTCATGGCGCTGGTGCTGCGTGAACGCATGCGCTGGAGCGAAGCGCTGATCGTCGGCACACTGGCCGCAGCGGTCATGGTGCAGTTGGAGCTCTTCGTGCCGCCGGGCGGCACCGGTCCACTGCTCGAGCAGCTGCGTCAGGGGTCGACCGAGATCGATGCCATGCTCGACGAGCTGGTACGGCAGGGCTATGACACCGAGGCGCTGACCGCTCTACTGGTGGGCGGCGTGACCGGGCTGGTGGTGCTGCTGGCGTCGGTCGCCTGTCTGGCGCTGGCGCGCAGTTGGCAGGCGGGGCTCTACAACCCCGGCGGGTTTCGCCAGGAGTTCCATGCGCTGCGCCTGTCGGGTCGAGAGCTCGCCGTGCTGGTGGGGCTCGCCGTGGCAGGCGGCCTGCTGGGCCTGCAGGCCCTCGTCACGCTGGCCTGGGTGCCGCTGCTGGTGTGCGGCGTGGCGTTGGTACATGGCTTCATCGGAGCCAAGGGCATGAACGGGCTGTGGCTGGTCGCTTTCTATGTGTTGCTGATCACCACCTGGCCCATGATTCTGATCGTGCTGCTGGTGGCTTTTCTCGACGTGTTCGCGGACTTCCGCGGCCGTCTGGCCTCCCGCAGCGATTGACATAGAGGTTCACGAGATGGAAGTCATTCTGCTCGACAAGATTGGCAAGCTGGGCGGCCTGGGCGACCAGGTCACCGTCAAGCCCGGCTATGGCCGCAACTACCTGGTTCCCTACGGGCTGGCCGTGCCGGCGACCAAGGACAACATCGCTGCTTTCGAGACACAGCGAGCCGAGCTCGAGGCCCAGGCCGCCGAGCGCAAGGCCGAAGCCGAGGCGCGTGCCGCCCAGCTCGCCGACATCGAACTGTCGCTGGTCGCCAAGGCCGGTGACGAGGGCAAGCTGTTCGGCTCCATCGGACCTCGCGACCTGGCCGAGGCGATCTCCTCAGCGGGGATCGACGTCGCCAAGAGCGAGGTGCGCATGCCGGAAGGGCCGATTCGCGCCACCGGCGAGTACGACATCGACCTGCACCTGCATGCCGAAGTCGATGCCACCGTGCGCGTGGTGGTGGTGGCCGAATAAGCCGCTACGCCTGCTAGCGCTCTGCCCCGCACCCGACAGGGTCGCGGGGCTTTTCATTGGCGGCCGACGCATTTGGACGGCCGCTGGGTTGCGCTAGAATGACCCCTCGGCCCCGTGGAGTCCGTCTGTCATGAACGATGTCGTCGCCCCCGACCAGGAAACCGCAGCGCTCAAGGTGCCTCCGCACTCTCTAGAGGCGGAGCAGTCGGTGCTGGGCGGCCTGATGCTCGACAATTCCGCCTGGGACAACATCGCGGACCGGCTGGTGGCCGACGATTTCTATCGTTATGAGCACCGGCTGATCTTCAACGTCATGTCCAGGCTGGCCGAGGCGGCGCAGCCGCTCGATGTGGTGACGCTCTCCGAGGCGCTGGAGGGGCGCGACCAGCTCGAGACGGTGGGGGGGCTGGCGTATCTGGCGGAACTGGCGCGCAACACGCCGTCCGCCAGCAACATCCGCGCCTATGCCGACATCGTTCGCGAGCGCGCCACGCTGCGCAAGCTGATTCGCGCCGCCAGTCAGATCGCCGACGGGGCCTTCAGCCCCCAGGGACGGCCCGCGGACGAGTTGCTCGACGAAGCCGAGCGGTTGGTCTTCCAGATCAGCGAGGAACGACCCAAGAGCGGCGGCCCCATCGGCATGAGCGAACTGCTCGCCAAGGCGGTGGACCGCATCGACGAACTGTTCAACATGCAGGGCGAGATGACCGGCCTCTCCACCGGCTTTCGCGACCTCGACGAGATGACCTCCGGGCTGCAGGCGTCGGATCTGGTGATCATCGCGGGGCGTCCCTCCATGGGCAAGACGACGTTCGCCATGAATCTGGTGGAGCATGCGGTGATCTCCAGCGACAAGCCGGTCATGGTGTTTTCCATGGAGATGCCGGCCGATGCGCTGATGCTGCGCATGCTGTCGTCGCTGGGACGCATCGATCAGACTCGCGTGCGTACTGGCCAGCTCGAGGATGAGGACTGGCCACGGCTCACCTCGGCGGTGAACCTGCTCAAGGACAAACAGTTGTTCATCGACGACACGGCAGCGCTGTCACCCAGCGAGATTCGCTCTCGAGTCCGCCGGGTGGTCCGCGAGCACGGCAACCTCTCGATGATCATGGTCGACTACCTGCAGCTGATGCAGATTCCCGGTTTCTCGGAAAACCGGACCGGAGAAATCTCGGAAATCTCGCGCTCACTGAAAGGGATCGCCAAGGAGTTCGGTTGCCCGCTGGTCGCGCTCTCGCAGCTCAACCGCTCGCTCGAACAGCGCCCCAACAAGCGGCCCGTCATGTCGGATTTGCGGGAGTCCGGGGCCATCGAGCAGGATGCGGACATCATCGCCTTCGTCTACCGTGACGAAGTCTACAATCCGGACAACCCCGACAACCAGGGGCTGGCCGAGCTGATCATCGGCAAGCAGCGTAACGGTCCCATCGGTACCGTGCACATGGCTTTCATCGGCAAGTACACTCGCTTCGAGGATCTGGCACCCGACAGCTACGGCGAGGCGTTCGGCGGCTGAGCGGCTTGAGTCCCACCGGCGAGTTCGTATAATGCCGATCCCCTGAACAGTACATGAAGGAGACACCATGGCAGGCGGATTCAGGCGCGGCAAACGCACGCCCAAGCTGGAGGCGCGCGGCGAGCTGCAGTCGGTCGAGCGGGAAGGGCCGTTCAAGGAGTGGCTGGGCATGCCGGATCTCTACCGCTTCCATCTGGTGGTGGATGGCGAGGCGTACAGCTACCAGACGGAAGATGCCGAACTCACCGTTGCGGTCGGTGATCGCGTGGTGTTCCGCTACAAGGAAACCAAGGCGGGAAAATGGGTCGACCGCAACTCGCTTGCCAAGGCGATCGATCCCTCCGATTATCAGTGATTTGTGGAACCCTTCCGGGCGTCGAGGAGTCATAATTCCAATATTGGCTCGTCACCGTCGCGTCATCTTCCGGCGTCAAGCTGTGGCGGTGCGCCAATCACAAGACACTTGGAGAACGCCATGGAGTTTCACGACCTAGAGGCCTTCGCGGCCCATCGCGACAACTACGAGATTCGCGTCATCACCCACGCCGGCAGTCACTGCTATCAGGTCGAGCTGGAAGACCTGGAGGGAGCCCGTCATACCCTCGAGCGTCGCGGCAAACCCATGCTCTTCCGTTCGCTGGAGGATGTCTACCTGGAACTCAAGCGGGCCGGCATACATCGTGCCTTTCTGGTCCAGTACGTCCCCCATGACGAGGTCATCGGGCGCGAGGCTCACTACCGGGATCCGCTGACCTCGCGAATGCCGCTGGTGTTCTGAACGGAGATGCCACGAGTTTTCTGTAAGCTGTACAGATCGGCGTGATAGTACAACTTCATGCCATGGGCAAGCATTGCCTGATACACTGGGCCGACGCCGCTACTGATCACAAGGAGCCCAGGGCATGACAGCATCGCAAGTGGAGCTGGACCAACCTGGCCAGGGACGCCTGGCCCACTCACCCGCCGATCATCCGCCGATTCCGCGCGCCAAGGTGGGTGTCGTGCTGGCCAACCTGGGAACGCCCGATGCCACCGACTACTGGTCCATGCGCCGCTATCTCGGCGAGTTCCTCTCCGACAAGCGGGTGGTGGACTACCCCAGTTGGAAGTGGCAGCCGCTGCTGCAACTGATCATCCTCTCCCGGCGACCCTTCAGTTCCGGTGCCGCCTATCGAGGCATCTGGAACACCGAGAAGAACGAGAGCCCGCTGCTCACCATTACCCGCGAACAGACCCGCAAGGTCGCCGAGGGGCTGGAGGCGCTGTACGGCGATCGGGTGATGGTCGACTTCTGCATGCGCTACGGCAACCCCTCCACCGACAGTGTGCTGCGCCGGATGCAGGCCGCGGGCTGCGAGAAGATCCTGTTCTTTCCGCTCTACCCACAGTACGCCTCGCCGACGACGGCCACGGCCAACGATCAGGCCTTTCGCACCCTGATGAAGCTCAAGTGGCAGCCGGCGATTCGCACCGTCCCTGCCTACTTCGAGCATCCGCGGTACATCGACGCCCTGGCCAATTCGGTGGAAGAAACCTATGCCTCCGCCGAGGGGCGCCCCGAGGTACTGGTGGCGTCATACCACGGCGTGCCCAAGCGCTTCCTGATGGAGGGCGACCCCTATCACTGCCAGTGCCAGAAGACCACGCGTCTGCTGCGCGAGCGATTGCGGTGGGAGCCGGAGGCCATCGAGACCGCCTTTCAGTCGCAGTTCGGCCCCGAGGAGTGGGTGGGGCCGCAAACCGTGGATCATGTCGCCGAGCTGGCGAAACGAGGCAAGAAGCACATCGCGGTGATCTCGCCGGCCTTCTCGGCCGACTGCGTGGAGACGCTGGAGGAGATCAACGAGGAGATCAAGGAGAGCTTCCTCGAAGCCGGTGGTGAGCGTTTTACCTATGTGCCTTGCCTCAACGACCGCGACGATCACGTCCAGGCGCTGCTGGCGGTGATTCGCAACGAACTGGCCGGATGGTGCTGAGAACGGCGCCTCAGACGATCTCGCGGCGCTTGAGGCGCGACCGCTTGGCCTTGGTGCGCCACGGATGGTGGGCACGGGCCGGACGTGCCACCCGGCTCTGGCCGACGTCCTCGTCGCGGAACTCCGGCAGCGAGCCGCGCGTGCCGGTGTAGAAGCGCAGGTGCATGTGCAGGCCGGTCTTGGCCAGCATGTGCCCGGTCACCGGGGCGGTGATGAACAGGAACAGGGTGATCAGCAGCTCCTGAACGTGGAACTCGCGCTGGGTCACGGTGAAGTAGAGCATCGAAGCGATCAGCACGCAGCCGATGCCCAGGGTGGTGCCCTTGGTGGGGCCGTGCAGGCGCATGAAGAAATCCTTGAGCTTCAGCATGCCCAGCGAGCCGGTGAAGGCGAACAGCCCGCCGGCGACCAGCAGGAAGGCGATGATGCCTTCGGTGATGACATAGAACGTCATGATCTCGCCCTCTCCGTCATTCGATGATGTCGCCGCGCAGCAGGTAGCGGCAGATGGCCATGGTTCCCACGAAGCCCAGCATGGCGATGAGAATCGCGGCCTCGAAGTAAGTCTTGGTGTTCAGCCACAGGCCCAGCAGCACGATCAGAGCGATGGAGTTGACGTAGAGGGTGTCCAGCGCCAGCAGGCGGTCCGGTACGTCGGGGCCCACGGCCAGGCGATAGACGTTCATCGCCATGGCCATGACGATCAGCGTCAGGCTGATCCACAAGGCGGTGTCTAGCATTCGAAGATCTCCTTGAGCGGCCGCTCGTAGCGCTCCTGGATCTCGCGGATCAGGGCCTGTTCATCGTCCATGTCCAGGGCATGGATCAGCAGCGACGAGCTGTCCAGGCGGATGTTGGTGGAGACGGTACCCGGCGTCATGGTGATGGTGTTGGCCAGCAGGGTGATGGCGAGGCGATCCTTGAGGGCCAGCGGATACTCGATGAAGCCGGGGTGCGCCTCGCGACTGGGAGAGAGAATCAGCCGGCTCACCTGCAGGTTGGCGACGATGATGTCCCACAGCACCACCAGCACGAAGCGGGCCAGCTTGATCGGATGCTTGACGCGTGGCAGCGGCTCCCAGAAGCCCTGGGTCAGCAGAGGAATCGTCACGGCGAGGAAGCTGCCCAGCAGGATGTGGCCAAAGGCCAGGCTGCGCACCATCAACAGCCAGACCACCAGCAGCACCAGCGATAGTACGGGGGTCGGAAGGTAGCGTTTCAGGCGAGTCATGGCGCGTCTCCCTGGATGGCCTGGAACCGGGTGGCCCGAGCAGTCGGGGCATCGCCCAACAGTTCGGCGATCACGACCTGGGGCTGGGCGAGTTGCCGGGCCGTGGCCTGCGTGTACTCGCTCATCGGCCCGCCGAAGATCACCAGCAGCGGAGCACTGGCCAAGAGCCAGAGCACGCCGGCGAGCTGGGCGCCGCTGACGCGACCGGCAGCCACTTCACCCTTGTAGCTGGCCCAGAACAGCACCGAGCCGGCCCGCGACAGGGCGATCAGAGCGCACAGGCCGGCCAGCAGCAGCAGCGGCCACAGCCACAGCCGGGCGCTGTCCTCCACCGCTTGCATCAGCATCAGCTTGCCCAGGGCGCCGGCCAGGGGCGGCAGACCGGCCACGGCCACCGCCCCGACCAGGAACAGCCCGCCGAGCAGGAAGCGCTGATAGAGGCGCCGGGCACGCACCAGTCGGGTGCCGGCCTTGGCACGCTGCTGACCGATCAACTCGGCGACCAGGAACAGCGCGCCGCAGATCAGGGTGGTATGGGGAAGGTAGTAAAGCAGGGCGGTGTTGGCCGCCGGGCTTTGCAGCGCCGTGCCGGCCAGCAGGGTGCCTACCGAGATCAGCACCAGGTAGGCGATCAGGATGCGCAGATCGCGGGCGGCGAGCACGCCCACCGCCCCCAGCACCAGGGTCGCCAGGCCCGACCACCACAGCCAGGCGTCGATGGGCTCTTCCGCCGGACTGTCGGCGAAGATCAGCGTCTGCACGCGGAGAATGGCGTAGAGACCGACCTTGGTCATGATGGCGAACAGCGCCGCCACCGGGGCTGGGGCTGCGGCATAGGTGCGGGGCAGCCAGAAATAGAGGGGCAACAGCGCAGCCTTGAGGCTGAAGACCACGATCAGCAGCAGGCCGCCGGCGGTCACCAGAGCCGCCTGATCGTTGGGCATGTCGGCGACGCGGCGTGCCATGTCGGCCATGTTGAGGGTACCGGTCGCGCCGTAGAGAATGCCCAGCGAGATCAGGAACAGCGCCGAGCCGGCCAGGTTGAGGATCACGTAGTGCAGGCCGGCGCCCACCCGCGCCTTGCCGCCGCCGTGCATCAGCAGCGCGTAGGAAGCGAGCAGCAGGATCTCGAAGAAGACGAAGAGGTTGAAGATGTCGCCGGTGAGGAAGGCGCCGTTCAATCCCATCAGCTGCAGCTGGAATACGCCGTGGAAGTAGGCGCCGCGCTGGTCGTCGCCGGCGCAGGCGAAGATCACGCAGCCCACGGCCAGCACGGCGGTGATGGTCAGCATCAGCGCGGAGAGCCGATCGAGCATCAGAATGATGCCATAGGGCGCCTGCCAGTTGCCCAGAGCGTAGAAGGCCAGCTCGCCGCCGCTGGCGCGTGACAGCAGGGCGAGGTTGATCAGCAAGAGCAGGGCGGTGAAGGCCACGCTGAGTTGCCGCTGATGCCGTTCGGAGGTGCGGTTGGAGAGCAGTAGCAGAACCAGAGCCGCGGCCATCGGCAGGACGATGGGCAGGGCGAGCAGATGTTGGCTCATCAGCGTGTGTCTCCTTCTTCGCCCTGCTGGCCGTCAACGTGGTCGCTACCGAGTTCGCTGCGCGCCCGCACGGCGAGAATGACCACGAAGGCGGTCATGGCGAAGCCGATCACGATGGCGGTGAGCACCAGCGCATGGGGCAGCGGGTCGGTGGGGCTGATCGAGGCGCCGATGACCGGCGCCGAATTGGTGCGCAGTCCGCCGCTCGAGAACAGGAAGAGGTTCACCGCATAGGAGAGCAGCGACAGGCCGATGATGACCGGGAAGGTTCGACCGCGCAGCAGCAGGTAGATGCCGCAGGCGGTGAGCACCCCGACCACCAGTGAGAACAGAGCTTCCATCAGCGTTCCTCCAGACTCGGACGGTGGATGGTGGTGACCCGGCCCAGGTTGACCAGAATCATCAGGGTGGCGCCGACCACGGCGAGGAAGACGCCCAGATCGAACAGCATCGCCGAGGCCAGTTCGAAGTCGCCGATCAGCGGCAGGTGGAAGTGGCCGAACGACGCGGTCAGGAAGGGGTAGCCGAACAGCCAGCTGCCGACCCCGGTAGCCAGGGCGACGGCCAGCCCCGAGACGGCGATGACGGGATAGGAAACGGGCAGCCGGGCCCGCGTCCAGTCGTGGCCGCGCGCCATGTACTGCAACAGCAGGGCGGTAGCGGTGATCAGTCCGGCGATGAAACCGCCGCCGGGCTGGTTGTGGCCGCGCAGGAAGATGTAGACCGAGACCAGCAGGGCAAGCGGCAGCAGGATCTGCGATACCACGGCCAGAATCATCGGATGGCGCTGCTGGGACCAGCGGATGCCCTCGACGTTACCGGCGGGCATGAAGAGCTTCAGGCGGTTGAGCAGCTTGAAGGTGGCCAGGCCAGCCAGGGTGAGCACGGTGATCTCGCCGAAGGTATCGAAGCCGCGGAAGTCGACCAGAATGACGTTGACCACGTTGGAACCGCCGCCTCCGGGTACGCTCTCGCGCAGGAAGTAGTCGGCGATGGACAGCGTTTCGCGGGTCAGCAGCGCATAGTTGAGCATGGCGATCACCAGCCCCATGGCCACGGCGAGGATCAGGTCGCGCAGGATGCGTCGACCGGAGACCAGCAGCGGCGGGCGCTGGGGCAGGAAGAACAGTGCCAGGATCATCAGGATCATGGTGACCACTTCCACCGACAGCTGCGTCAGCGCGAGGTCTGGCGCCGAGAAGCGCACGAAAGCCAGCGAGACCATCAGACCGACCACCGACAGCATCAGGATCGACACCAGTCGCCAGCGGTGACTCAAGGCGCTGCCGATGGCACCGAAAATGGCCAGCGCCGCGCCCAGTACCAGCATGGCGTCCAGCGACTGCAGGCCGGCCGCACCGGTGAGGGTATCCAGCTTCATCAGGCCGATGCCGACCATGGCCAGGGCACAGAGAATCAGCAGGGCCTGGTAGCGCTGCAGCGAGCCGTTCTCCAGGCGCAGGGTCAGCCACAGGGCTGCCTTGATCACCCGCACGACGGCAGCCTCGAAGATCCGGCTGGCATCGCGTGCCGGGAACAGCGTGGCCACCGCCGCGAAGCGACGCTGCTGGCGAAGCACCACGACGCCGCCGGCCACGGCGATGGCGCTCATCAGCAAGGGCAGATTGAGGCCGTGCCACAGCGCCAGGTTCAGTTCGGGCGTGGATGCGCCCTGGATGGCCAGGCTCGCGGCGCTGACCAGGGGGTCGGCAAGGGTCATCGGGAACAGCCCGACCAGCAGGCTCATGACGGCCAGGAAGAGCCCCGGTGCCAGCATGCCGCGTGCAGGATCGTGGACCTTCAGGGGTGGCTGAGCCTTCTCCTCGCGGGTCAACTTGGGGGCGGCGAAGAACAGGCTCCAGATCAGGCGCAGAGAATAGGCGACCGACAGGGTGGCGGCGAGCACCACCAGCAGTGGAATGATTCCGCTCAGCGCGCCCAGCAGGCCGGTCTGCAGGCTCTGGTCGAGGAGCATTTCCTTGGACAGGAAGCCGTTGAACGGCGGGATGCCGGCCATGGCGGCGCCGGCCAGCAGGGTCAAGGTGCCGGTGAGCGGCATCATCGACCACAGCGCGCCGAGGCGGTCGATGTCACGGGTACCGGCTTCATGATCGATGATCCCCACGCTCATGAACAATGCGGCCTTGAAGATGGCGTGGTTCAGGATGTGAAAGGCGGCAGCGGCCAGCGCCAGCGGGCTGCCGAGGCCGAGCAGCAGGGTGATCAACCCCAGGTGGCTCACCGTCGAAAAGGCCAGAATGCCCTTGAGATCGCGCTCCAGCAGGGCGAACCAGGCGGCATACAGCATGGTGGCAAGCCCCGCCAGGGTCAGGCACAGTGACCACAGCGCGGTATCGCCGAGGGCCGGGTTGAGGCGTGCCATCAGGAAGACGCCGGCCTTGACCATGGTTGCCGAATGCAGGAAGGCGGAGACCGGCGTGGGCGCTGCCATGGCGTGGGGCAGCCAGAAGTGGAACGGAAACTGCGCCGACTTGGTGAAGGCGCCGAACAGCACCAGGGCGACGATCAGCGTGTAGTGTTCGGAGGCGCGAACGACGTCGCCGGCAGCGAGCACCTCGCCAAGGGCGAAGGTGCCGGCAGCCTGCCCGATCAGCAGGAAACCGGCGAGCAGCGCCAACCCGCCGGCCCCTGTGACGGCCAATGCCATGCGCGCGCCACGTCGGGCGTCGCTGCGGTGTCCCCAGAAGCCGATCAACAGGAAGGAAGAGATGCTGGTCAACTCCCAGAACAGCCACAGCAGGATCAGGTTGTCGGCCATGGCAATGCCCAGCATGGCGGTCATGAACAGCATCATGTAAGCGAGGAAACGACCGTCGTCCTCGTCGGCGCTGAGGTAGTGGCCGGCGTAGTAAAGGATCAGACTACCGATACCCAGGATGAGCAGGGCGAACAGCAACGTCAGGCCATCGATGCGCAGTGCGAGGTCGAGGCCGAGCAGCGGCATCCAGGGTATCTGCAGGCTGACCACGTCGCCGGCCAGCACGGCCGGTGCCTGGGACAGCGCCAAGGCCAGCGCGAGCAGGGGGGCGACGAGGGTGGCGTTGACGCAGGTGCGACGGCCATGACGCGAGGTCATCACCGGCACCACGATGCCAGCGATGGTGAGAAGGGGAATCCACAGCAATGACATTGGTGGTTCGTCCATTCTGACGACGGTTACGGTGGCATCGCCGCCAGGACCGGGCCGGCGCATGATCGGGGCATCGATGCGGGGCGTCGTGCAATGCGTCAAATGCCGCAGGCAGGCGCATTGGGTCGAAGGCGATGCGGGATCGCGCCGCTGACCCGTTGGGAACGTCACATGAACAAACGGCGGTGGCTTGTTATTCTGTCGGGCCCATTGCTCGACGGGAGACGCCGCTGGCGGTCAGCCGCGGCGCAGAGTTTATCGGCTTTGTCGGGGCAGATACACCCGCCTGGCGGCGCATGGGCTCATCCATTGGGATAAGGCTTCGAGGAAAAATGACCGGCGTCAATTTACTCGCCGGAGAATGGTCGCCGTATCGCCTGAACCGCTGCCGTTGGCGTGTCGGCAACACTCTGCACTAGGCTCCAAAAGGGTCAGCGGGTGGCTTGGTCGGCGGCTTGACCCGCGGGCAATGGCGGCAGGGAAGGGAAACGGGAAGAGGACATGATGATGCAAATAGCCGTGCTGTCGGGGTTCGTACTGGCGGCCTTTGCGCCGCTCTTGTATCGCTGGCTGGGCCAGCGTACGGCGGCGATCATGGCTCTGTACCCCTTGGCCATCGTGGTGTGGCTGCTGGCACAGTGGCCCACCGTGGTGGGCGGCGGAGACCCCGTGTGGCTGGAGATGGCTTGGGTGCCCGGCATGGACATCACCCTGACCTTCTTCATCGACGGTCTCGGTCTGCTGTTCGGACTGCTGATAGCGGGCATCGGCGCTCTGGTCCTCGTCTACGCCGGCGAGTACCTGCGCGGCCATCCCGATCTGCCGCGTTTCCTGGTGATCATCACGGCCTTCATGATGTCCATGCTGGGGCTGGTGCTTGCCGACAACCTGGTCACCCTGTTCGTGTTCTGGGAATTGACCAGCATCACCTCTTACCTGCTGATCGGTTTCAACCACACCGATCTCTCCGCGCGCAAGGCAGCCTTGCAGGGGCTGTTCGTGACCGTCGCCGGCGGGCTGGCATTGCTGGCCGGTCTGGTGATGCTGGGCGTCGCGGGCGAGAGCTGGTCGCTGGCCGAACTCGCCACGCGTGGCGAACGACTGCGCGGCCATGATCTCTATACGCCGATGCTCATCTGCCTGCTGCTGGGCGCCTTCACCAAGTCGGCGCAGTTTCCCTTCCACTTCTGGTTGCCCAACGCCATGGCGGCGCCCACGCCGGTATCGGCCTATCTGCACTCGGCGACCATGGTCAAGGCCGGCATCTACCTGATGGCGCGCCTGCAGCCGAGCCTGGGGGGAACCGAGCTCTGGGTCGTCACGCTCTCGCTGGTCGGGGGAGTGACCATGTTCACCGGCGCTTTCCTGGCCATCCGCCATACCAACGTCAAGAAACTGCTCGCCTATTCGACGGTCATGGCGCTGGGCACCTTGACCATGCTGCTGGGGATCGGCACCGAGGGGGCGCTGATCGCGTTCGTGACCTTCCTGCTCGCCCACTCTCTCTACAAGGGCGCACTGTTCATGGTGGCGGGCATCCTGGACCACGAAACCGGCACCAAGGACGTCACTGCCATGGGAGGGCTGAGAGCCCTGATGCCGCTGACGTCGGGGGTGGCGTTGGTCGCCGCGCTCTCCCTGGCGGGAGTGCCGCCGCTGCTGGGCTTCATCGGCAAGGAGTTGATGCTCGACTCGGTGCTGGGCGCTTCGCACTTCATGGCATTGCTTCTATTGCTGGCTTTCATGGCAGCCATCCTGACCATCGCCGTGGCGGCCGTCGTGGCGCTGCGGCCTTTCTTCGGCGAGCAGCGTCAGACTCCGCGAGCGGCGCACGAGCCACCGCTGGCGATGCTGCTCGGGCCGGCGGTGCTGGCAGTGGCGTCTCTGCTGCTGGGTCTGGTGCCTGGGGGGCTGGATCGCCTGGTCGGGGTCACCGTGGCAGGCATCGGCGCGGCGCGGGCGGGTGATGTCCATCTGGCCCTGTGGCACGGCATCAACCTGCCGCTGTTGATCTCCCTGGTGGCCCTGGTGCTGGGGTGGGTGACGTATCGGCGCTGGGATCGGGTGCGCGCCCGGCTGGCCTATCTCGATCCGCTCATGGCCCGCGGACCCGAGGCGGGTTACGACGCCGTCATGACGGCGATCGTGCGCGTGGCGGAGTGGCAGACGCGCGCCTTGCAGAATGGCTATCTGCGCAACTACCTGGCGATGACGCTGCTGGTTCTGGTCGGCCTGGTGGGGCATGCCTTCTTCTTTCGGCATGCGCCCCAGTTCGCGTTCTCGGTCGACGTCTACCTGCACGAGGCGGTGGTGGCCGGGCTGATGATTGCCGGCGCCGTGACAGCCTGCCTGATGAAGTCGCGTCTGGCGGCTGTGGCGGCGGTGGGCGTGATGGGGTTCTCCATCGCCCTGACCTTCGTGCTGTTCAGTGCCCCCGACCTGGCGATCACCCAACTGCTGGTCGAGACGCTGACGGTGATCCTGCTGGTCCTGGTACTGTTTCGTCTGCCGCGTTTCGCCAACCTCTCGGCGCCGACGGAGCGCCTGCGCGACCTGGTGGTCGCCAGCGCGTTCGGCATCATGGTGACGCTGCTGATGCTGGCGGTGCTGGGCGGCGAGCGCTTGCCGCGCATTTCGGATTACATGGTGGAGAACAGCCAGCCGCTGGGCCATGGTCACAACATCGTCAACGTGATACTGGTCGATTTCCGTGCGCTGGACACGTTGGGCGAGATCTTCGTGCTGGCCCTGGCGGCGATCGGCGTCTACGCCATGCTGCGCTTCCATGCCGCCGCGCCTGGCGGGCGTCAGCCGACACCTCGGCGGGAGGAAGACGATGGTTAAGTCGGGTACGCTGATTCTCAATGTGGCGGCGCGTTTCCTGCTGCCGCTGCAACTGCTGTTTTCGCTGTTCCTGCTGCTGCGTGGGCACGATGAGCCCGGCGGGGGCTTCATCGCCGGCCTGGTGGCCGCCGGCGCCTTCGCGCTCTACCTGTTCGCCTTCGGACTGACGGCGCTGCGCGCCATGATCAAGGTGTCGCCGCGCGACCTGGTCGGACTGGGGCTGCTGCTGGCGTTGCTCTCGACCTTGCCGGCCTGGTGGCAGGGGGAGCCGTTCTTTACCTCGCAGTGGTGGACGATCCCCCTGATCGGCTACAAGGCTTCGACACCGCTCATCTTCGATATCGGCGTCTATCTGGTGGTGCTCGGCTCGGTATTGACTGCGCTGACCGCACTGATGGCGACCGACCGCGATCCCGAGGAGGCATGATGGAACCCTTGATGGCCGTGTCGATCGGCGTGCTCTTTGCCTGTGCCATCTACATGATGCTGCGCCGTTCGATCGTCAAGCTGGTGATCGGGCTGATGCTGCTCTCCAATGCTGCCAATCTGCTGATCTTCTCGACGGCAGGCATGGTGCGCGGCAAGCCTCCGCTGGTGCCCGAGGGGTTGGCGTCACCGGCAGGCAGCGTGGCCGACCCGCTTCCCCAGGCGCTGGTGCTGACGGCCATCGTGATCGCCTTCGGCGTGCTGTCGTTTTCCGTGGTGCTGCTGCGTCGTGCCTGGGAGGTCGTCAGGGCCGATGACCTGGACAAGATGAAGGATACCGATACGTGAACCCACTGATCGCTCTCCCCATCCTGATACCGTTGTTTTCCGGTGCGCTATCGCTGGTATTCTGGCGATTTCGCGGCATGCAGCGCTTCATCGCCGTGGGGGGAACGGCGGCCCTGCTGCTGTCGGGCATCTGGCTCCTCGATGCGGTCTCCGAGCAGGGCATCCTCGTTTCGCAGATGGGCGGCTGGCCGGCGCCGTTCGGCATCAGTCTGGTGGCCGACCTGCTCGGCGCGATCATGGTGCTGCTGACCGGCATCATCGGTTTTGCCGTGGCGATCTATTCCCTGGCGAGCATCGGTCGCGGCCATGTGGCCTTCGGCTATTTTCCGTTGATGCACCTGCTGTTGGCCGGCGTGGCCGGGGCCTTTCTCACCGGGGACATCTTCAACCTCTACGTGTGGTTCGAAGTGATGCTGGTAGCCTCCTTCGCCTTGCTGATACTGGGCAGCGAGAAGGCGCAGATGGAAGGGGCGATCAAGTACGTGACCCTCAATTTGATGTCGTCGGTGATCTTTCTGATCGCGGTCGGTCTGCTGTACGGCAAGGTGGGCACCCTGAACATGGCGGACATCGCGCAACGCCTGGCGCTGCTGGAAGGCGACGGCATGGTGGACGTGCTGGCCATGATGTTCATGGTGGCATTCGGCATCAAGGCGGCGGCGTTTCCGCTGTTCTTCTGGCTGCCGGCGTCCTATCACACGCCGCCGGTGGCGGTGTCGGCGCTGTTTGCCGGGCTGCTCACCAAGGTGGGGGTCTATGCGCTCTACCGGGTGTTCACGCTGATCTTCCATCACAGTCCGGGCTACACCCACGAGATCCTGCTGTGGGGCGCGGGACTGACCATGCTGTCCGGCGTGCTGGGAGCGGCGGCGCAGTTCGAATTCCGGCGCATCCTGTCGTTCCACATCGTCAGCCAGATCGGCTACATGATCCTGGGTCTGGCGCTGTTCACGCCGCTGGCCATCGTCGGCGGCGTTTTCTATATCATGCATCACATCATCGTGAAGACGAATCTGTTCCTGATCAGCGGCATCGTGCACCGCTTGCGCGGCACTTACGACCTCAAGAAGCTCGGCGGCATCTATCGGCGCTATCCTTGGCTGGCCGTGCTGTTTCTCATACCGGCACTGTCGCTGGCGGGGATTCCGCCGCTGTCGGGGTTTTTCGCCAAGTTCATCGTGATTCGTGCCGCCATCGAGGCGGAGGCGTATGGCGTGACCTTCATCGCCCTGCTGGTGGGACTGCTGACGCTCTATTCGATGATCAAGATCTGGGCCGAGGCGTTCTGGAAGACATCGCCGGAGGATGGCGATAGCGACCCGTACCCGGAAGTGAGTCATCGCGAACTGTGGCTGGTCGGGGCGCCGGTGGTAGCGCTGGCGGTGTGCACACTGGTGATCGGTTTCAACGCCGAGCCCATCTACGCGTTGGCCGAGGCGTCGGCCGACCAGCTGTTGTCGCCGGAGCGCTACATCGAGGCGGTACTCGGCGCGAATTCGGAGGTGCAGCCATGATCGGGGCCGCCTGGAATCTGCTGCTGGGCTTTGCCTGGGTGGTGCTGTCGGGGGACTTCAGCGGGCGCAACCTGCTCGCCGGGCTGGTGTTCGGCTACCTGGCTCTGGCACTTCTGCAGCCGCAGGTGCCGGCACTGGCCGGCTATGCGCAACGTCCGCCTCGGCTGATCGCCTTCGTGGGGTTCTTCCTCAAGGAGTTGCTGCTGGCCAACCTCAAGGTGGCCTTCGACGTGGTGACCCCGCCCTGGTACATGCGGCCGGGGGTCATCGCCATGCCCCTGACCGCCGAAAGCGATTTCGAGATCGCTTTCGTGGCCAATCTGATCTCGCTGACGCCGGGAACCCTGAGCCTCGATGTCTCGGATGACCGCAAGGTGCTCTATATCCATGCCATGTTCCTGGATGACGAGGAGGAACTGCGCAGCGGCCTGGCCGAGCTCGAACGACGAGCGCTGGCGCTATTCGACTGAACGTGGAGGTGACATTGCCGACCGTGATCCTGCTGAGCCTCGTATTGATGACGTTGGCGCTGTGCCTGGTGTTCGCACGCCTGTTCATCGGCCCCAGCCTACCCGACCGAGTCGTGGCGCTGGAGCTGTTCTCGTCGATGATCGTCGGCATCATCGGCGTGGTGGCCATCGCTACGGACGTGCCGAGTCTGCTGGACGTGGCCATCGTGATGGCGCTGATGGCCTTCATGGCGGCCATTGGCTTCGCTCGCTTCCTGGAGCGTGGAGGGCCGCGAGATGATTGACGTCGTCAAGCAGGGCTTGATTCTTGCCGGTGCCATCTTCATGTTCCTGGCATCGCTGGGACTGCTGCGTCTGCCGGACCTGTTGACGCGCATGCACGCTACCACCAAGGCGGCCACGCTGGGGGCGACGCTGATCATGCTGGCCGTGGCCCTGCACTTCGCCGATGTGGCCATCGTTGCCCGTGCGTTCGGGGTCATCATCTTCATCATGATGACGGCGCCGGTGGCGGCGCACGTCATCGGGCGAGCGGGCTACTTCGTGGGGTCCAAGCTGTGGGACGGGACGGTGAAGGACGAGTTGCGCCCCAATTACGACCCCCTGACCCACGAACTCAAGAGCGGACGCGAGACCGAAGCCAATGCGCGGTGCGAGGCGAAGCTCACGCCGCGCGAGGGTGACGGTCAATAGCGCCGAGCGCCATGCCAAGTCCGGTAGCGCTTCGGCGCCTGGCCTGTATCGGGATTGTTGCCGAACTGCTGGAACCGGGCCTGCCGAGGTGGTCGTGATACGCGATCTGCGCGATGATCGCCTCTGCACACTCCATGAAGGACAGGAAACACCATGAAGCGCACCCTGACCCTCGGCCTGATGATGGCGCTGCTGGCCGGCTGCCAGGGCAGCCCTGCCGGCGTGGCGAATGCCGCGGACGGACTGGCTGCCGACCAGGCGGCCGAGTCGGCCGATGACATGGCAGAAGCAGCGGCCACGGTCGGCGATTTCGCCGCCTGGCTGGCAGACTTTCGACGCCAGGCCCGCGCCGAGGGAATCGACGCTGCGACCCTCGATCAGGCCCTGGATGGGCTGCGCTATCGGCCTCGAATCATCGAGCTCGACCGCTCCCAGCCCGAGTTCGTGCGGCCCATCTGGCAGTATCTCGACAGTGCCGTCTCGGCGAGTCGTGTCACCACCGGGCGCGATCGTCTGGCCGAGCATCGCGACACGGCGAGAGACGTCGCGCGGCGCTATGGAGTCCCGGCCGAAATTCTGGTGGCGATCTGGGGCGTGGAGAGCAACTATGGCGGCAATTTCGGCGACTTCTCCACCCTCGAGGCTCTGGCCACCCTGGCCTTCGATGGGCGGCGCCGCGACTTCGCCCGCGACGAGCTGATGGCGGCGCTGCGCATCATCGAGGCGGGTGACATCGCCCCCGAGCGCATGATCGGCTCCTGGGCCGGGGCCATGGGACACACGCAGTTCCTGCCCTCGAGCTTCACGGCCTATGCCGTCGATGCCGACGGCGATGGTCGCCGTGACATCTGGGGCAGCATCCCCGACGTACTGGCCTCCACGGCCAACTACCTGGCCGAGTCGGGCTGGCAGCCGGGCGCTACCTGGGGAGAGGAGGTGCGCCTGCCCCCGGGCTTCGATTATGCCCAGGCCGAACTCTCCACGCGGCGCTCGAGCCGCGAGTGGGCCGAGCTGGGCGTGCGCCCGGTAGGCGGCGGTGAGCTGCCGGACTTCGAGGCGGCGGCGGTGATCACGCCGGCCGGGGCGAGCGGACCGGCCTTCCTGGTGGGCCCCAACTTCCGCGCCATTCTGCGCTACAACAATGCGACCAGCTATGCCTTGGCCGTGGGCACCCTGGCCGAGGAAATCGCCGGCCGCGATGGCATCCTGGCCGGTTGGCCGCGCGACGAGCAGCCGCTGGCACGCCGTCAGGTCCGTGAGATGCAGCGCTCCCTCAATCGGCGCGGCTACGAGGTGGGCGTGGCCGATGGCATCCTCGGTCCCAATACCCGTCGCGGCCTGCGCGAATTCCAGCGCGCCATTGGCGAGATCCCCGACGGCTTCGCCACGCGCCGCCTGCTGGAACGACTGACCGATTAGCACGATGAGGAGAACGTGGATGAGACAACGCAGCCTGGTAGCGGCACTGGCCGCGGCACTGCTGGCGCTCGCTGCGGGTGGTGCCCAAGGCGAGGCAAAGGTTTTCGGCTGGGTGGAGAAGGCGACGCTCGAACCTTGGGGCGTCGAGGTGAAGGCCAAGCTCGATAGCGGCGCTCTGACCTCCTCCCTGGATGCCCAGGACATCGAGCGCTTCGACAAGGATGGCGAGCGCTGGGTGCGATTCCGCCTGGAGCTCGAGGACGAGGCGAGCGGCGAGACCTTCTCCAAAACGCTGGAACGACCGGTCTACCGCCGTTTGAAGCTGATCGGCGCCGGTGGCAGCGATCGCCGTCCGGTGGTCCTGCTCGAGGTATGCCTGGGCGACACGATCTACGAAGAGCAATTCAGCCTGCGCGACAGGGGGGGCATGAATTACCCGATGCTGCTCGGGCGCCGTACCATCGGGCATCTGGGGCTGCTCGACGTGACCGAGACCTTTCTGACCGAGCCCGACTGCGGCGAGGATGCTGAACTGGTGGAGCATGACCCCGACGAGGAAGCCCCACCTGACGGCGGGAAGACCGAAGAGAGCTAGCCGTGCGTCGGAGTCGACCGGCGTTGAGTCCGGCAGTCCGCTAGAAGAGGCGTGCCAGCAGGGCGGTGACTGCCGTCTCCACGCGCAGGATGCGCGGCCCCAGGTGAATGCCCTGGCAGCCCGCGGCCTGCAGCCGTTCCACCTCCCAGGGAATGAAACCGCCTTCCGGCCCGACCAGCAGCAGGGTCGGTTCGTGAATCCCGCGTGGGCATTCGGTCGGCATGCCGGGGTGAGCGAACAGGCCGCGACGGTCGTCGAGCAGGCCGGGCAGTTCGTCCTCGACGAAGGGGCGAAAACCCTTGGCCAGGGTGACCTTCGGCATTGCGGTGTCGCGAGCCTGTTCCAGGCCCAGCACCAGATGCGCGTGGATCTTGTCGGCAGTGAGCTCCGGCGACTGCCAGTAGCTCTTCTCTACGCGCCGGGTGTTGAGTAGGGTGAGTTCCTTCACGCCCAGCGCGGTGACGTGCTCCAGGGTTCTCGCCAGCATGCGAGGTCGCGGTAGTGCCAGCACCAGGTGCACCGGCAGCGGCGGCGGAGAGGCCTGGTCCAGGGCGTCCAGGGCGAAGCGTGCCTCGTGGGCGTCGAGGGAGAGCAGTTCGCCGTGGCCGATGCCGCCGCCCTCGACGCCCACCGTCAAGCGGTCGCCCGGGCGAGCGCGATGCACCTCGTTCAGGTGGCGCAGGCGACGAGGGTTTCGCACTCGGGCCAATCCGGGGGTGACGAGGTCGTCGGGAGCAAGCAGTATCAGGTTCATCGGCTCTCGTGAAAGGCTTGGATTTGCATGGGCGGTGGGGCGGTGCACAATAGCGGCATGACGAGCGCCCGCCAGCCACGACAAGGAGAAACGCCGTGCGCGTGATTCGCAAGTATGCCAACCGTCGGCTCTACGATACGGAACAGAGCCGCTATGTGACCCTCGAGGATCTGCGCCGCCTGATTCTCGATGAAATCCCTTTCCGCGTCGAGGACGCCAAGAGCGGCGAGGATCTGACCCGCACCATCCTGCTGTCGATCATCATCGAGCAGGAGCAGGCCGACGGCGAATCGCAGGTCTTTTCCAACGACCTGCTGGCGCAGTTCATCCGCGTCTACGACATGGCCCAGCCACTGCCGCTGGCCCGCTATCTCGAGCAGGGCACGCAACTGATGCTCGAGCAGCAGAAGCACATGCAGGACCAATGGCAGCAGGCCATGCGCCACTCGCCCATGGAGCTGATGCGCGAGCTGGCCGAAGAGAACATGCGCTTCTGGCAGCAGACCATCGGCCAGGCCGCCAACGGCAAGGGCCAAGGCGATGGCAAGGAAGACGACAAGACGTCGTGAGGCAAGCGGCGTTGCCCAGCGCTTTCTGACATAATGCCGCGACGTGACGAGATGCCAAAGGGTTGAATGAATGAAGGTGCTGATCATCGGCGGCGGTGGCCGCGAACATGCCCTGGCCTGGAAGATCGCGCGGTCGCCGCGCGTCGACCGCGTCTTCGTGGCCCCCGGCAATGCCGGTACCGCCCACGAGGCGGGCGTGGAGAACGTTGCCATCGATGTCGCCGATCTCGATGGCCTGGTGGCCTTCGCCCGCGAGCGTGATGTGGCCCTGACCGTGGTCGGCCCCGAGGCGCCGCTGGTGGCCGGCGTGGTCGATCGCTTCCGCGCCGCGGGACTGACCGCCTTCGGCCCGACCGCGGGTGCCGCCCAGCTCGAAGGGTCCAAGTCCTTTTCCAAGGACTTCCTGGCCCGCCACGCCATTCCCACCGCCGAGTACCGCACCTTCACTGCGGTGGCTCCGGCGCTCGAGTACCTCGCCGAGCAGGGGGCGCCCATCGTCATCAAGGCCGATGGGCTGGCTGCGGGCAAGGGCGTGATCGTCGCCGAAACCCTGGCCGAGGCCGAGGCGGCGGTGCGCGACATGCTCGAAGCCAACGCCTTCGGCGATGCCGGGGCGCGGGTGGTGATCGAGGAATTCCTCGACGGGGAAGAGGCGAGTTTCATCGTCATGGTCGACGGCGAGACGGTACTGCCGCTGGCCACCAGTCAGGACCACAAGCGCGCCTACGATGGCGATGCCGGCCCCAACACCGGGGGCATGGGCGCCTATTCGCCGGCGCCGGTGGTCACCGAAGCGGTGCATGAGCGCATCATGCAGCGCGTCATCCAGCCCACGGTGCAAGGCATGGCGGCGGAGGGGTATCCCTATACCGGCTTCCTGTATGCCGGCTTGATGATCGACGCCGAGGGCAACCCCAAGGTGATCGAGTTCAACTGCCGCTTCGGTGACCCCGAGACTCAGCCGATACTGTTGCGTCTCCGGTCGGACCTCGCCGCGCTGTGTCTGGCCGGGGCACGGGGCGAGCTGGCCGGCCATACCTGCGACTGGGACCCGCGTGCCGCCGTGGGCGTGGTCATGGCTGCCGGCGGCTATCCGGGCAGCTACCGCAAGGGCGATGCCATCCACGGGCTCGACGCTGCCGAGGACACCGGCTGCCAGGTCTTCCATGCCGGCACCGCCGAACGGGATGGCCGGGTCGTCACCGCCGGCGGTCGGGTGCTGTGCGTCACCGCGCTCGGCGAAGGCGTCAGCGCGGCGCGCGACCTCGCCTATCGCGGCGTGGCGGCGATCCACTGGCCCGATGTCGAGTATCGTCGCGACATCGCGTTCCGCGCCATCGCCCGGGAGCGCCGGGCCGGCTGATCGCCCCGCGCCCCGCGATCCGCGAACGACAAGAGGAGGCGTCAGCATGGAGCGCATCAGACTGGACTTCCCTGACGAGGCGATCATCCACCGCCACACGCTGGCGGTGCGCATCACCGACATGAACTACGGCCGCCACCTGGGGCACGACGCCCTGGTGTCGCTGCTCCATGAGGCGCGCGTGGCGGCATTGGCATCGCTAGGCCTCGTCGAATGGGACCTGGGCGGCTGCGCCAGCGTGGTCGCCGACCTCGCCGTGCAGTACCAGGCCGAGGCGCGCTGGCCCGATGCGCTGATGGCGGAGACCGCCGTGCGTCCGCCCGAGGGCAAGGCGCTCACCGTCTACCAGCGCCTGCGCCACGCGGATGACGACCGGCTGGTGGCCACGGCGCGGCTCAACCTGGTGCTGCTCGACCCGGCGAACGGGCGGCCCGCCGCGGTGCCGGCGAGCGTGCGCGATGCCCTCGTGCAGGCAGGAGCCGCCTGATGTCCCGCGAGTATCCGGTCATTGCGGTGACCGGCTCCTCGGGGGCCGGCACCACCACGGTGAAGCGTACCTTCGAGCGCATGTTCGCCCGTGAGGACGTGCACGCCGCCTACGTCGACGGCGATGCCTTCCACCGCTACACGCGCGACGAGCTGGCGCGCATCTTCCGCGAAGAACCCGAACGCAAGGATGAGCTCTCGCACTTCGCCGTGGAGGCCAATCTGCTCGATCGCCTCGAGACGCTGTTTCAGGAGTACGGCGAGCATGGAACCGGTACCTATCGCCACTACATCCATGCCGAAGACAAGCAGATGATCGAGGCCGGCTATCAGGTCGGTACCTTCACCGAGTGGCAAGCGCTGCCCTGCGGTACCGATCTGCTCTTCTACGAAGGATTGCACGGCGGGCTGGTCACCACCGATCACGACATCGCCCGTCACGTCGACCTGCTGATCGGCGTGGCGCCGACCATGAATCTGGAGTGGATACAGAAGATCGACCGCGACACCAAGCTGCGCGGCTACTCCCAGGAAGCGGTGATCGACACCATCCTGGGCCGCATGGACGACTACGTGCGCTACATTCAGCCGCAGTTCTCGCGGACACACATCAATTTCCAGCGCGTGCCCACCGTGGACACCTCCAACCCCTTCGAGGTGCAGGACATTCCCACCGACGCCGAATCCTTCGTGGTGATTCGTTTCCGCGATCCCTCCACGGTGGACTTCCCCTGGCTGCTGGCAATGATCCAGGATGCCTTCATGAGTCGCCCGCATACCCTGGTGGTGCCGGGCTCGCGCATGCCGCTGGCCATCGAACTGATCATCGCGCCGCTGGTGCGCCACCTGCTCGCCCAGCGCCGTTTCCGCTGAACCGCTCATTCGAACCACGCCACGGAGATCGATGACCATGGATTGCCTGTTCTGCAAGATCATCAATCGCGACATTCCTGCCGACATCGTCTTCGAAGACGACGAGGTGCTGGCCTTCAACGACATCAACCCCCAGGCGCCCACCCACATCCTGATCATTCCCAAGCGCCACATCGCCACTCTCAACGACATCGCCGACGAAGACCGCGCCCTGGTGGGACGGCTGCCCCAGGTTGCAGCCCAACTGGCCAGGGAGAGAGGCTTCGCCGACGACGGCTACCGGGTGGTGATGAACTGCAATGAACAGGGCGGTCAGACCGTCTATCATATACACATGCATCTGATGGGCGGCCGACGCTTTACCTGGCCGGCTGGGTAGTCGGCATCTCTGCGGGCAACCGCGCGAATTGCGGCGTTCGGCGCATCGGATGCATCCCAGGTGTCGCTGCATGGCGCACCTGGGTCTCGGTCGGCTTTGCCTGTCCGGACAGACGGCTAGTGCAGTCAGGCGTCGACGATGGAGAACGAGTGGCTGATTTCCACGCCACCCTGGGCGAGCATGATCGAGGCGCTGCAGTACTTGTCGGCAGAGAGTTCCACGGCGCGCTGCACCTGTTTCTCCTTGAGCCCGTTGCCGCTGACCGTGAAGTGGACGTGTATCCGAGTGAACACCGCCGGTACGGCATCGGCGCGCTCGGCCTCGATGTGGGCCACGCAGTCGCTGACCGGAGCGCGGGACTTCTCGAGGATCTCCATCACGTCGAAGGCGGTGCAGGCGCCCATGCCCATCAGCAGCATCTCCATGGGGCGCGGGCCGGTGTTGCGGCCGCCGTGGTCGGGCGGCCCGTCGATGACCACGCTGTGGCCGCTTCCCGATTCGGCGACGAACTGGCGGCCGTCGGTCCATTTCACAGTGGCTTGCATGGCGGGTTTCCTCGAGTCGTGGTGAAAACGCAGGCGGCCAGCATAGCAGCTGGCGCGGCGTGGCTCAGCTCCGTGTGCCGCGCAGGCGGTCATCCAGTTCAGCCAGCCGTTCGGGAGTTCCCACGTCGACCCAGGCGCCGCGGTGATGGGTTCCTCCCACTCGTCCTGCGTCCATGGTCTTCTGGAGGTGCGGTGCCAGAGGAAAGGCGCCGGGCGCCTGGTCGGCCATCAGCGCCGGGTCGAGCAGGCTGATGCCGGCGAAGGTCAGACGCGGCTCGCCCACCGCGTGCACGCGGCCTTCGGCATCCAGGTGGAAGTCGCCGACGGGGTGATGAGCGGGGTTGTCGACCAGCACGAGGTGGGCCAGGTCGTCTTCCAGAGCCGGCAGACCGGCGAGTTCGAAATCGCACCAGACGTCGCCGTTGATCAGCAGGAAGGGCGCCTCGCCGAGCAGCGGCAGGGCCTTTCGGATGCCGCCGCCGGTTTCCAGGGGCGCGGGTTCGTGGCTCCAGGCGATGCGCACGCCGATCTCGCGTCCGTCGCCCAGTGCCGTCACGATCTGCTCGGCGCGGTAGCTGACGTTGATCACCACCTCGGTGATGCCCGCCCCGGCCAGTCGCTCCAGATGATGGACGATCAACGGTTTGCCGCCCACCCGCAGCAGCGGCTTGGGGCAGCGGTCGGTGAGTGGACGCATGCGCTTGCCGAGCCCGGCGGCGAGGATCATGGCCTTCATGTCGACGCCTCTTCCGCCGCGGCCAGTCGTGCCGTCAGCGCCGGGCGGAACGTCTCGTCGAGCCAGGCCCGGAAGGCGTCGTGACCGGCGAGGCCGTCCAGCGCCGTTTCGAGATGGGCGAGGAAGTGCGGCAGCCGCTCGAGGTAGCCCGCACGACCGTCGCGCAGCGTCAGTCGGCAGAATATGCCCAGCACCTTCAGCGAGCGCTGGGCCGCCATGGCCTGCGTCTGCTCGAGGAAGGTTTCCGGGGGCAGCGTGCTCGGCAGTCGGCCATCGTGCACGGCCCGCTGTCGAAAGGCTTCCACCCAGGCGCCGAAGCGCGCGGGTGGGAAGCGGCAGTAACGCCCGCACAGCAGGGAGATCAGATCGTAGCTGATGGGCCCGGCCACGGCGTCCTGAAAGTCGATCAGGTAGAGGCGGTCGTTCGCCACCATCAGATTCATGGCATCGAAATCGCGGTGCACGCTCACTACCGGCTGCGCCAGGGCGCTGTCGATGAGTGCTTCGCGCAGCGTCTCCCAGCCCGGAGGTACCGCCAGATCGAGCCATGCGTTCAGGCACCACTCGGGGAAGAGATCGAGCTCGCGGCCGAGCAGGGTGGTATCGTAGGCCGGCAGCTCGTCGGGGCCGGCGCGATTCTGCAGCTCGTGAAGCAGCGCCATGGCCCGTTCGTGCCATGCCAGGGTGTCGGGGGCCTCATTGCCGGCAAAGCAGTGCTGCAGCGGGGTGTCGCCGAGATCGTCGAGCTCCAGGAATCCGGCGTCGAGGTCGACGGCGTGCAATGCCGGCACCGGCAGGCCGGCGGCCCGCCAGCGCCGAGCGATGGCCACGAAGGGATGGCTGTCCTCGCGTTCGGGCGGGGCGTCCATGAGCATGCGCGTGGTGTCGTCGGGCAGGGTCAGGCGGAAGTAGCGGCGAAAGCTCGCATCGCCTGCCGCCAGGCGCAGGCGGATGGCATGGGAGGGGAGACCGTGGCACTCGGCCGCCCAGCGGTGCAGGCGGTCCAGTCGCTGGGCGGGAGACGTATCGGGCATTCAGGCTCCTGTTGGATGGGCCGGCCGGTTGACGCTCGTGGCGGGCCAACGCATGCTGAGCCGCGGGTGCGGCGCATGCGATGGGCGGTTCGGCCTGTATAATACCGATTCTCTTTGCCAAGGACACCGAGGACCATGGGCAAGCGACATTCAGGGATGGCCCTCGCCGGGCTGGTGACTGCTGGGCTGGTCAGCGTACCGGCGGGTGCCGCACCTCCCGAGCCGCTGCCGGCGGAGCAACTGGACTTCCGCCCGTGGGGCGACGACCGGCCGGCCGGCGCCTTGTGCCGTGGGCGCTACGTCATGCCCGAGTACCGCATACCCGCTGCGAACGACCCGGAGCGTGTGCGCAGCGAGTCGGAACGTGCCGACTACGGCCAGGACGGTGAGACGATCCTGCGTGGCGAGGTGGTGCTGCGCCGCGGTGACAGCCAACTGGAAGCGACTCGCGTCAGGGTTCCATCCGACCGGGAACGGGCCCTCGCCAGTGGCCCCCTGGCGCTGCGCGATCCGGGGTTGCTGGTGCGTGGCGATGCGGCCGAGTTGTCGCTGGTGAGCGATGCGGCCAGCGTCGACGCTGCCCACTACGTGGTTCACGAGCAGCACCTGCGCGGCGATGCGCTGCGCCTGGCGCGCCTGGAGGATGGTCGCTACCGGCTGACCTCGTCGAGTTTCACCACCTGCGACCCCGGCGACGACCTGTGGCGGCTGGTGAGCAGCGACCTGGTGCTGGATCGAGAAAAGGGGTTCGGCACGGCACGTCATGCGCGTCTGGAAGTGGGCCGGGTACCCGTTTTCTACTGGCCCTGGGTGCGCTTTCCCATCGACGAGCGCCGCCAGACCGGCTTCCTGTGGCCCGAGCTGCAGGCCTCGGGAGATGGCGTCGACTACGCACAACCCTTCTACTGGAACATCGCGCCGAACCAGGACGCCACCATCACCCCGCGCTGGATCAGCGACCGCGGCCTGTTGCTGGGCGGCGAGTACCGCTATCTCCTTCCCTCGGACCGGGGGCAGATCGAAGGTGCCTATCTGGCCGACGATGATGGCGGCGGCGGCGACCCCGATGCCGCCTCGCGGCGGCACGAGGGCGAGTCGCGCTGGTACGTCGACTACCGGCACAGCGGCCGCTTCGATGCCCGCAACACCTACGACCTGCGCTACGGCGCCGCCAGCGACGGCCGCTATTTCGATGATTTCGGCAGCCTGTTCGGCGACGACCCCTCCAACATGCAGCGCTTGGCACGTCTGAACCACCGCGGCGAACGCTGGCAGCTGGAAGCGCGTGCCCAGGGCTTCCAGCGCCTCGACGACCCGTTACGCGACCGCAACAAGCCCTTCTATCGGCTGCCCAGCCTGAGCGCCAGCGCGCGTTGGTCGCAGCCGAGCGGTTTCTATCAGCAGTGGGGCTCCAACTACACTTACTTCTGGCGCGACGTGAACGAGGCCGAGCTGCCGAGCAACGAGCGCTATGACCGTGAGTCGGCCGTTGGCTCGCGCGTGCATCTGACGCCGGCGGCCGGCTGGCGTTTCGACGCCAGTTGGGGGCATTTCGAACCGCGCCTGGAGTGGCTGGCCACCGCTTACGATCTCGACTATGGCCAGCGCGACGTCGACCGCGACACGTCCTTGACCCGGCAGGTGCCGGTGACCTCCATCGATGCCGGCCTGGTTTTCGAGCGCGAGCTCGACGTCTGGGGACGCGATTACCGCCAGACCCTGGAGCCGCGGGTCAACTACGCCTTCGTGCCGGGCCGCGACCAGCGCGAGTTCCCCGATTTCGACACCAACGAGCGCGCCTTCTCCTGGGGGCAGCTGTGGTCGCCGCACCGCTTCACCGGCGCCGATCGGGTCGGCGACCTCAATCGGCTGTCGCTGGGCGTCGACTCGCGCCTGCTCGAGGACGACTCGGGTCGCGAGCGTCTGGCGCTGGGCCTGGGTCAGGCACTCTACTTCGATGATCGCTACATCGACATGGGCAACGACGAAGCGTCCGGCGACCCCGATGTACTGCCCAGGTCCCCGGAAGAGGGTGGCAACTTCCAGCGCTACCATCGTGCCACCCGGGAGCGCTCGCCGCTGGTCGCGCGGCTCGATTGGCAGGTCACCGATGCCTGGCGCACCCGTTGGCAGTGGCTCTACGACGATCAGCTCGAACGCACCGAACGCGCGTCGTTCGACGTGCAGTACCGTGCCGATGCAGGCCATGTGGTGAACCTCGGCTACCGCTGGGAACTCCAAGGGTTCGATCCTTCGGTCGAGCGTGACGACGATGACTTCCGCAATTTCGACCGCGAAGAGTTCGATCTCTCGGCGGCGTGGAAGCTGTCGCCGCAGCTGGAGCTGATCGGCAAAGCGACGTATGACAACACCAACGACCGAATGCTGGAGCAGCTGGCGGGTGTGCAGTGGAACGACTGCTGTTATGGTCTGCAGCTAGTGTGGCGTGAGTGGGTCGAAGACGGTGACACCGCCCGCCTCGCCGACGACACCACCGATCGCGGGTTCTTCCTGCGCTTCGTGTTCAAGGGGTTGGGCGGTGTCGGCGGCGATGCCGGCAGCGAGTTCGGACAGACCGTTCCCGGCTATCGCGCCACCCCGTTGCGGGTCGGCCAAGACGATTTCTGACAAGAGACCACATGAGAGGAAACATCGACATGCGCAGTGAGCGAACCACGAGGCTGGGCGTGGCCCTGGCGCTGGCCCTGGGGATCGGCATGGCCCCGCTGACCCTGCTCGCCCAGGAGAGCGAGAGCGATTTTCAGCCGGTGGCCAGACAGTCGCTGGATCGCATCGTGGCCGTGGTCAACGACCGGGCCATCATGGCCAGCGAACTGGAGCAGCGCGTGGAGCAGGCGCGCAGTCAACTGGTCGACAACGAGATCGAGGTGCCGGAAAACGCCTCGCTGCGCGAGCAGATGCTCGATCGCCTGATCGTCGAGGAGATTCAGCTGCAGCTTGCCGAGGATGCCGGCTTGTCCGTCGACGACACCGAACTCAACCGCCAGGTGCGCGGCATTGCCGAAAGCAACGGCATGACCCTGGAGCAGTTCGCCGATGCCCTGGAGGAGGACGGGCTTAGCCTGGGCCGGGTGCGCGACGAAGTGCGTCGTCAGTTGCTGCTGCGCGAGCTTCAGCAGCGCCAGGTGGGCGGCCGCGTCAACCTGACCGAGCGAGAAGTCGAACGCTTCCGCGAGCAGCAGGGCGGTAACGTCAGCCGGGAGCAGGCCAGTCGGGCGCTGTTCCAACGCAAGGCCAACGAGGCGCTGGAAGCCTGGATTCAGGAGATTCGCGCCGATGCCTTCATCGAAAAGCGGCTTTCCGCATCGCGTTGATGGCGTCTAGCTCGCCCCCCTTGCTGGCATTGACCACCGGCGAACCGGCGGGGGTGGGCCCTGAACTCGTCGTCCAGCTCGCTGCTGCCGGCGAGCTGCCGGCGCGGACGGTGGCGGTGGGCGATCCGGCGCTGCTCGCCGAACGCGCAGCGCGGCTTGGCGTGAGGCTCGAACTCCAAGAGCTGGCGCCGGGCTCGAGCGTGCCCGCCTCGGCGCCTGGCATTCTGCCGGTGTGGCCGGTGGCGCTGCACGCGCCGAGCCGTCCAGGCAGGCTCTCCGTGGCCAACGCGGCCTACGTGCTCGAGACGCTCGACGTGGCGATCCAGGCCTGTCGCGTCGGCCAGGCCGATGCCATGGTCACCGCGCCCCTGCACAAGGGGGTGATCATCGAATCGGGACACGCCGGGTTCCGTGGCCACACCGAGTACCTGCGCGATGCCTGCGGCATCGACGAGGTGGTGATGATGCTCGCCACCGATCGGGCACTGCATGCCCATGAGGCGAGTTGGGTGGGCGGCGGTGCGCTGCGCGTCGCATTGGCCACCACCCATTTGCCGCTACGCGAGGTGGCCGATGCCGTCACCGCGTCGCGCCTGGAGCGCATCCTGAGGATTCTGCATGCCGATCTGGTGCGCTGGTACGGCGTGAAGACTCCCAGCATCGCCGTATGCGGGCTCAACCCTCACGCCGGCGAGGGTGGCCATCTGGGCACGGAGGAGCGCGATGTCATCGCCCCCGTGCTCGAGGCGCTGCGCGCTGAAGGGTTTGCTCTTGACGGCCCGCTGCCGGCGGATACCCTGTTCACTCCGCGCCACCTGGCCGGCATCGACGCCGTGCTGGCCATGTACCACGATCAGGGGCTGCCGGTGCTCAAGTATGCCGGTTTCGGCCGTGCCGCCAATGTGACGCTGGGCCTGCCGTTCCCCCGTACCTCGGTGGACCACGGCACAGCGCTGGATCTGGCCGGGCGCGGGGAGGCCGACCGCGGCAGCCTGCGCGTGGCCCTCGCGCTGGCCGCCGAGATGGCTGGGCGTGGGGCTTGCCGGTCAACCTGAGCGGAGCCGCTTGAGGGGGCGCCGGAGACAGGCCGAAGCGCAGGTCCGATGCCTGGGATGGTATCGGTAAGCGCCCAAGGACGGGGCTGCAGCGCCTCCGATAGGTCGGCCGCACGGGGCTCGGCCGCACGGGGCCTGTCGACGGAAAGCCCCGCCTCGGCGGCGAGGCGATTGTTCGAAGACATACCGATAGAAGGACGATCCTGAATGGTATCCCGCCCGCCGGCCCCTCGCGCCCGCAAGCGCTTCGGCCAGAACTTCCTGCGCGACCCCGGTATCATTGCGCGCATCGTGCGCGCCATCGCCCCGCGTCCCGGCGAGCGCATGATCGAGATCGGCCCCGGCCAGGGTGCCTTGACCGAGCCGCTGCTCGAGGCAGCCGGTGGCCGCCTAGAGGCGATCGAACTCGATCGCGACCTGGTGCCGGGGCTTCGCGTGCAGTTCTTCGATCACCCGAACTTCGTCGTCCACGAAGCCGATGCGCTGACGTTCGATTTCCGCGAACTGCGCGGCGATGGCGAGGCGCTGCGCGTGGTGGGCAACCTGCCCTACAATATCTCCACCCCGCTGATTGCCCACCTGCTCGAGGCGGGCGATGCCATCGCCGACATGCACTTCATGCTGCAGAAGGAAGTCGTGGAGCGACTCGCCGCCGAGCCCGGCGGCGCCGACTGGGGGCGGCTGTCGGTCATGGCCCAGTATTGCTGCCGGGTCGAGGCGCTGTTCACGGTGCCGCCTGAGGCCTTCGTGCCGCGCCCCGGGGTCGATTCGGCCATCGTGCGCCTCACTCCCCACGCCACGCTACCGTTTCCGGCGCGCGACGAGGCGCTGCTCTTCGACGTGGTACGCCAGGCCTTCGGCCAGCGGCGCAAGACGCTGCGCAACAATCTCAAAGGGCGCGTCGACGGCGAGGCGCTGGAAGGGCTGGGCATCGATCCCGTCCGCCGACCGCAGACCCTGACCGTGGAAGAATTCGTGCGTATCGCCAACCACCTGGCGACGGCCGAGGAGAGGGGATCATGAGCGAAGCGCCTGCGATGCCGCCGCTGCACGCCATTCGCATCGACGTGGAACCGGCCTACCGCGCCGAGGAGTCGTCCTGTGCCGAAGCCCGTTACGTCTTCAGCTATACCGTGACGATCCACAACCACTCCGCCCGCAGTCTGCAGTTGCTGGCGCGTCACTGGAAGATCACCCAGGGTAGCGGCCAGGTACAGGAAGTGCGTGGCAAGGGCGTGGTCGGCCAGCAGCCGATGATCGGCCCAGGGCAGACCTTCCGCTATACCAGTCGTGCCATCCTCGATGCCCCGGTGGGCGTGATGGAGGGTGAGTACACCTGCGTGGACACGGTCAGCCAGCGGCCTTTCGATGTGCCCATTGCACCGTTTCGGCTGGCCGGGCCCAACCAGGTGCATTGAATCACTGGACGAGGAGATGCCATGACCACCTATGCCATCGGGGATCTGCAGGGTTGCCATGCCGAATTCGTCGAACTGCTCGAACGGCTCGCCTTCGATCCCAGTCGCGACCGGCTATGGCTGGTCGGCGACCTGGTCAATCGCGGCCCCGGCTCTCTGGCCTGTCTGCGTGAGGTGCGGGCTCTGGGCGAGGCGGCCGTCACGGTACTCGGCAATCACGACCTGCACCTGCTGGCGGTGGCCCGCGGGGGCGCTTCGCTCAACCGCAAGGATACCCTGGCGTCGATTCTCGAGGCTCCGGATCGTGAAGCGCTGCTCGACTGGCTGCAGAGCCAGCCGCTGCTGGTGCGCCGGGGGGACGATGTCATGACCCACGCCGGGCTGCTGCCGCAGTGGTCGGTGGAGCAGGCCGAGCGGTTGGCTCGGGAGGTGCAGACGCGGCTCGCCGGCGAGCGCTCCGGTGCTTTCCTCGAAGCGATGTACGGCAATACGCCGCGCTGCTGGCACGATGAGCTGGCAGGGCTCGACCGTCTGCGCGTCATCGTCAACGTCTTCACCCGCATGCGCTTCATCGACGCCGAGGGGTGCCTGGACTTCACCGCCAAGGAAGGGCTCGACAGCGCACCGCCCGGTTTCGCTCCCTGGTTCCAGTTCCCGCGCGACGACGAGGTGCGCTTGATCTTCGGTCACTGGGCGGCTCTGCAGGGCAAGACGGCGGGACGGCGGGTGCGGGCCGAAGCGTTGGACACCGGTTGCGTGTGGGGGGCGAGTCTCACCGCCCTGAACCTGGACAGCGGCGAGCGCACGAGCGTGCCCAGCCGGCAACGACGCTGAGGGGGAGGCATGACCGGCATGGGCGATCCCGTCATCGAAGGACTCGACGTCTATCGCGTGGGCGGGGCGGTGCGTGACGCCTACCTCGGCTGGCCGGTGAACGACACCGACTGGGTGGTGGTGGGGGCCACGCCCGAGACCATGGAGCGACGCGGCTTCAAGCCAGTGGGGCGCGATTTTCCGGTCTTCCTGCATCCCGAGACCCATGAGGAGTACGCCCTGGCGCGTACCGAGCGCAAGTCGGGTCACGGCTATACCGGGTTCACCGTGCACGCCAGTCCAGACGTGACGCTGGAGGAGGATCTGGCGCGGCGCGACCTGACCATCAACGCCATGGCCGAAACGCCGGCGGGAAGGCTCGTCGACCCCTACGGCGGACTCGCCGATCTGCGTGCTCGAACCCTGCGGCATGTCTCGCCGGCTTTCGTCGAGGATCCGCTACGCGTGCTGCGTACGGCGCGCTTCCTGGCCCGTTATGCTCACCTCGGCTTCACCATCGCCGACGAGACCCGGGCGCTGATGCGGCAGCTGGCCAGCAGTGGCGAGATCGGGCATCTGGTGGCCGAGCGCGTGTGGGCGGAAACCGAGAAGGCCCTGTCCGAGCCGACGTCGGCTGCCTACTTCCGGGCATTGCACGACTGTGGGGCATTGGCGGCGTTGCTGCCGGAGCTGGCCGGCAATGAGCGGCAGCTGGATACGGCGCTGGACCGGCTCGACCGGCTGCCCGCCATGCTCGAGGCCAACGAACGGCGGCGCTGGCGCTGGGCGCGGCTGGTGGAGCATCTCGACGATGAGACGCGTGAAGCCATCGCCGAGCGGCTGCGCCAGCCGCGGGCCTACCGCGATCTGGCCCGCCAAGCCGCGCTGACACGCTGGCTGTGGCAGGCCAGCGCGCTCGATGCCAACGGCGTGCAGCGGTGGCTGGATGCCATCGACGCCTGGCGGCGCCCTGAACGGGTGGCGCCTCTGGTGGGCCTGTTGCAACGCGAGGCACCGCCGCATGCGGCGGCCGTGGCGCGCGGCTGGGCTGCGGCCCGGCAGGTGACGCCGCAACCGCTGTTGGAGGCAGGGTACCGAGGGGCCGCTCTGGGGGAGGCACTGGCGCGGGAGCGCCGCGTCAGGCTGGCCGAAGCGCTCGGCACGGCATGAGCCCGATTCTCGCCTACGGCCGGTGCCGGTGAAGCGGCTCATGAGGTGGGAGAGAGCTGTCGGCCGGCCCAGGTGAAGGACACCGGCCACAGGCGCTGGCCGTTCGGCTCGAAGTCCCTCCATAGTTCGGCGTAGGTGAGCCCGAGGCCGGGGTGTCTTCCATCCGGCAGCAGTTCGGCCAGCGGCTGGAGAACGAAGGCATGGCGCAGGATTTCGTCGCGAGGCAATTCGACGCCGTCGTTCACCCCGGTGAGGTCGCCGACGGTGAGCAGGTCGATATCCAGGGTTCGGGGGCTGAACTTGGGGCTGTTCGGGTGGCGTCCATGAGCGGTTTCCAGCCGTTTGCACCAGGCCTGGAGTTGGCCCACGCGCCAGTCGCTGTCGAAGATCACCACCAGGTTGTAGAAGTTGCGGCCATCCTCGAAGCCCACCGGCTCGCTTTCGAAGACCCGGGATACCCCGAGTGGTCCGAAGGTCTCGGCCAGGGCGTCCAGGCAACCGCGCAGGTGGCGTTCGCGGTCGATGTTGCTGCCCAGGCTGACGCTGATCAGTCGCATGCGTTGCTCTCCACGAGGGTACCGCGCTCGATGCGTATGCCCACGGCGTGCGCGCTGGGCACTGCGCCGGGCTTGCGTACGGTCAGGCGCAGCCAGGCGACGGCGAATTCGTCGCGCAGCATTTCGGCGAGGCGCTCGGCGAAGGTTTCCACCAGCAGGAAGGCGTGGTCGGTGGCGAAGCGCGTGCAGCGATCGCTGATGGCGGCGTAGTCCAGGGTCTGGTTCAGGTCGTCGTTCGCCGCTGCCAGCCGGATGTCGGTGGCGAGCTCCAGGTCGAGCAGCAGGCGCTGGGTGATGCGGCGCTCCCAGTCGTAGACTCCGATCACGGTATCCACGCCGAGCGACTCGATCAGTACACGGTCCATTCTGAGCGTTCCGGGGCTGGGCTAGGATTGGCCGCCGATTGTACGTGAGCCATGGGAGGGATGACAGTCGTCCGCTGTTCCCGGTGCAAGGTGGGTGGCAGAATGATGCGAGGACCCGCGGCCTATCGGACTCAACGCTGATCGACTGCGACATGATGCGGCTGTCCCGTGACGATCGGGCAACGCCGACAGGCGGCAGAAAGGAGCGAAACCGAGTGACAGCGGTCGAGTGGCAGTTGCCGTGGATGGTGGCGCTGGGCTACCTCAGTGGCTCCTGGCTGGGAGCGCTCAGCGTGTGCCGGTTGGCTGGCGTGGAGAGCCCGTTTCACTCCGGTTCCGGCAATCCGGGCTTTTCCAACGTCCTGCGCCTGCATGGCCGGCGCTTGGCGCTGGCCACGCTGGTGGTGGATGCCGTCAAGGGCATGCCGGCGCTGTGGCTGGCCATGGCGCTCGGTTTTCCGCCCTGGGCGCAGGGTCTCGTGGGGCTGGCCGTTCTGCTCGGACACAGCTATCCGGTATGGCATCGCTTTCGCGGCGGAAAGGGCGTGGCCAGCGCCTTCGGGGTTATGCTGGTGCTCATGCCCGGAGTGGCGCTGGCCTGTGCCTTGCTGTGGCTGTTGGCGGCTCGCCGGTTGCGTACCGCGGCAGTGGCCTCGCTGGCCAGCGCCTGCCTGGCACCCGTAGCGAGCCTGTGGCTGGCGCCCGACTACGTCCTGGTGGTGATCGCCTTCACCTTGCTGGTGCTGGTGCGTCACCTGCTCAACATTCGCCGCCTGCGCCATGGCGAGGAGCCGGGTTTATGAGCCAACCCGGGCTTCGCCCGGAGCGGTAAGCTATAAGCTGTAAGAGAAAACCGTTGCCACTGGTCAGCGCAGAGGCATCTTCATGGCTTACGGCTTACGGCTTACGGCTCCCGCAGGGAGTCCAACGGCCAGCGCGGCACCGCCTGCATCAGACCGGGCTCGTCGCGCTCGCCGGCCATCAGGCGCTGCGCACCCACATAGGCGATCATGGCGCCGTTGTCGGTGCAGAAACGCCCACGGGGGTAGTAAACGCGGGCACCACGCTTCGTGCATGCCGTCGCGAGACGTTCGCGTAGCCTCACGTTGGCGCTGACGCCGCCGGCCACCACCAGTCGCTTGAGGCCGGTGTCGTCCAGCGCGCGGCGACATTTGATCGCCAGCGTGTCGACCACGGCTTCCTCGAAGGCGCGCGCCACGTCGGCACGAGCCTGGTCGTCGAGTGCTCCGGCCGCCTCGAGTTGGCGAATCGCCGTGAGCGTGTGCGTCTTGAGCCCCGAGAAGCTGAAATCCAGGCCCGGGCGATCGGTCATCGGGCGCGGGAAGCGCCAGCGCGACGGATCTCCCGCCGCGGCCAGCTTCGCCACCTGCGGCCCGCCGGGGTAGTCCAGGCCCAGCATCTTGGCGGCCTTGTCGAAGGCCTCTCCCGCAGCGTCGTCCACCGATTCGCCGAGCAGTCGGTAGCGACCCAGCCCTTCCACCGCGACGAGCTGGGTGTGTCCGCCGGAAACCAGCAGGGCGACGAAGGGAAAGTCAGGCGATTCCGGTTCCAGCATCGGTGCCAGCAGGTGGCCTTCCATGTGGTGCACGCCGAGCACCGGAATACCCAGTGCGCGGGCCATGCCGTGTGCGGTGCTGGCGCCCACCATCAGGGCGCCCACCAGGCCGGGGCCGGCAGTGTAGGCGATGGCGTCGATCTGGCTTCGCGTCAGACGGGCCTCGTCGAGCACCTGCTGGATCAGCGGCAGCAGCCGCCGGGTATGGTCCCGAGAGGCGAGTTCCGGCACCACGCCGCCGTACTCGGCATGCATGGCGACCTGGCTGTAAAGGGCATCGGCGGTGAGGCCGCGCTGGGTGTCATAGACGGCGACGCCGGTCTCGTCGCAGGAGGTTTCGATCCCGAGGACTCGCATGGAACGCTCTCGCGCTGGGGTGAGGAGGGCATTCTAGCAAATCGCCCCGGCGCTGGCTTCCGGGAGACTCGCGGGTGAATGGGACACCGCGGCCCCGCATCGCTGTTTCTTTCAGCCACTGGCCCGAGTGACTCACGTGCAGGAGGTCGACGAGCGGCGGGCGTTGTTGCGTGTCGCCGGGTGTCTCCGCGCCGGTCGGGCGCCGATCGACTTGGAGGCGTGCCCTCCTGGCGACGTCAAGCCCGGGCTGCGTTTCACGGTGGGGCATTTGCAAAGCGCGCGGCCGACGACTAGAATATCGTGCGCTGCAACACTGGGTCGTGCATCCAGGGGGCGTTTCCATCATGCCGCGGTCGTCATGAACGATGGCGGCGCATCGCTGCCCAACGTCATGGGTAAGGTGCACGCAGGGAAACGTTCGTGGAGGGTGTGCGTACAAACCGAACTCGAGATTCCTTAAGGTAGGTGAGTGCTTAATGCCTTCTGTCAAAGTACGTGATAACGAGCCGTTTGACGTCGCCCTGCGTCGCTTCAAGCGTTCCTGTGAAAAAGCCGGCATTCTGTCCGAGGTTCGCCGTCGCGAGCACTACGAGAAGCCGACTGCAGAGCGCAAGCGCAAGGCGGCCGCCGCGGTCAAGCGTCACGCCAAGAAGCTTCAGCGTGAGCGCAAGCGTTTCGAACGGCTCTATTGATCCGTACTGTGGAGCGGCTGCGGCGTGCTGCGCCGACCGCTTCGGAAGGACGAGCAAGCGGCCGCCAGTGGGTGGCCGCTTGTTTTTCCACTGTTCCTGTCGGCTGCCCTGATTCCGTCGCCCCGCGGCCGTCATTCCCATTCTGACGTGGCGATACCTCCATGGCCGGTCCGATTCCTCAGCGCTTCATCGACGATCTGCTGGCCCGTGTCGACGTGGTCGAGGTGGTTGGCGAGCGCGTGGCACTCAAGAAAACCGGTCGCAATCATTCGGGGCTGTGTCCCTTCCATCAGGAGAAGACGCCCTCGTTCACCGTCAGTGCCGACAAGCAGTTCTACCACTGTTTCGGTTGCGGTGCCCACGGCAATGCCGTGCGCTTTCTGATGGAATACGACCGCCTGTCGTTTCCCGAGGCCGTGGAACGGCTGGCGGGGCGTCTGGGCCTGGAGGTGCCGCGGGAGGGGAGTGACGACCCCCAGGCTCAGATCCGGGAGCGCAAGCGCAAGGAAGGGGTCAATCTGCTCGAGCTGGCGGCGAGCTACTTCCGCGAGCGGTTGAAGATGCCCGAGGCGCAGGTGGCGCGGGAGTACCTGTCGAACCGCGGGCTGTCGAGCGAGGTGCTGGCCGATTTCGGCATTGGTTATGCTCCCGACGGTTGGGAGGGGCTCAAGCGGCACCTCGCCGAGCGCGGCATTCCCGAATCGGTGCAGGTGGAGTACGGCCTGCTGGTACACCGCGAGGAGAGTGGACGCACCTATGATCGCTTTCGTGATCGGGTGATGTTCCCCATTCGCGACGTGCGCGGCCGGACCATCGCCTTTGGCGGTCGCGTGCTCGGCGATGCCAAGCCGAAGTATCTGAATTCGCCGGAAACGCCGGTGTTTCACAAGGGGCGTGAGCTCTACGGCCTGTACGAGGCGCGCCAGGCCAATGCCCGCCTGGAGCGGCTGCTGATCGTCGAAGGTTACATGGACGTGGTGGCGCTGGCGCAGTTCGGCATTCGCAATGCCGTGGCGACGTTGGGCACCGCCACCAGCGAGGAACACCTGGCGCGGCTGTTTCGGGTCGTCGACGAGGTGGTGTTCTGTTTCGACGGCGACCGTGCCGGCCGCCAGGCGGCGGCGCGGGCCCTCGAGACGGTGCTGCCGCTGATGATCGACGGTCGCCAGGCACGCTTCCTGTTCCTGCCCGAGGGGGAGGATCCGGACAGCCTGGTACGTCGTGAGGGATGCGAAGCCTTCACGGATCGCATCACCTGTGCCAGCCCGCTGTCGGAGTTTCTCTTCGATCAAGCGGCGCGGGGTCGCGACCTGGCTCGTATCGAGGACCGCGAGCGCTATGCCAGCCAGGTGCTGGGCGTCATCGGCAAATTGCCGGAGGGCGTTCTTCGGACGCTGCTGCTCGGCGAACTCTCGCGGCGCACCGGGGTCGATGAATCACGCTTCACGGCGCTCATGGACCGCGCCGAGCCGAAGACGACGGCGCCCGAGCCGCCGGCAGAGGCGATGGCGCATCATGGATCGCCGTCCCGTTCGCATGCGGCGGGCGAGACGGCACTGGAGCCTCTGGCGAGGATCCTTCAATTGCTGGTGCACGAGCCTGGACTGGTGGAGCGCCTGCCAGACGATGCCGAATGGCTGCCCGAGGGGGCGACGCAGGATGCAGCGCTTTGCCGCGAGGTGGTACGCCTGCTGCGAGCCGGGCGTTACCGCAGCTCACAGGTTCTGCTGGCGCACTTTCACGGCAGCGAGGCGGGCCAACGGTTGACGGCGCTGGTGCGGCGCGAGCTGCTGATTCCCCGCGAGGCGCGCCGAGCCGAGCTCGATGGGTTGGTTGCGCATCTGCGTCGGCATCGTCGGCGCCAGTCGCCACGCGAGGAGTACGAGGCGCTGTTGGCCAGGGAACGTCAAGGCGAGCGCCTGCCGCGTGAGGCTAGAGAGCGGTTGGCGATGCTGCTGCAGGAGTTGAAAGCCTAGCCGACGGGCAAGGTGTTGGCAGGGGGGTTGAAAATTCTCCTACCATCACCAAATAGAGGGTAATTACCCAGCGCCAGCTCAACCGAACAAACTAACACACCTGAGATGACGAGCAAATGGCCGAACTGGCGGGACACCGGGCTTTCCCGTTATACTGTTCGGCTTGATGACTTTTCTCCGCCCAGCGCTTCAGGTGCTTCATTCTTCTTCGTCGAGATAGGGTTTCTATGGCTGGAAATGCGCAGCAACAGTCGCGTCTGAAGGAGTTGATCGCGCGCGGCAAGGAACAGGGCTTCCTGACCTATGCCGAGGTCAACGACCACCTTCCCGAGGATATTGCCGACCCCGATCAGGTGGAAGACATCATCGGCATGATCAACGACATGGGTATCAGCGTCGTCGAGGAAGCTCCCGATGAAGATACCTTGATGATGTCCGATCACTCCACCGACGAGTCGGCGGCGGAAGAGGCCGTGGCCGCGCTGGCGGCGGTGGAGAGCGACGTGGGTCGCACCACCGACCCGGTGCGTATGTACATGCGCGAGATGGGCACCGTGGAGCTTCTCACCCGCGAGGGTGAGATCGAAATCGCCAAGCGCATCGAGGAGGGAACCCGAGAGGTCATGTCTGCGCTGGCCTGGCTGCCGGGTGCGGTGGATTCGATCCTCGTCGCCTACGATGCCACCCAGGACGAGGAAGCGCCGGGGCGGCTGTCCGATCTGTTTTCCGGCTTCATCGATCCCGATGAGGGCATACCCGGCGTGGCCGAGGCCGAGGTTCCCGAACCCTTGCCTCAAGCGGAGCTCGACGAGAACGGCGAGGGCGACGACGCCGACGAAGAGGACGACGACACCAGCAGCAACGAAGGTGGCCCCGACCCGGAAGAGGCGCGAGCGCGTTTCGAGCAGATTCGCGAGCAGAACGCCCGGGCCCAGGCAGCCATCGCCGCGCACGGCCGGGCTTCCGCCGAGGCGCGGGCCGAGCTGGCACGGCTGGCCGAGCTCTTCTCGCCGATCAAGCTGGTGCCCAAGCACTTCGAGCGCCTGGTTGGGCAGGTGCGGATCAGCGTCGAGCAGGTGCGGGCCCAGGAGAAGGCCCTGATGCAGCTGTTCGTCAAGCAGGCCAAGGTGCCGCGCAAGACCTTCATCAAGGCGTTTCCGGGCAACGAATCCCGTCAGGATTGGCTGGATGACTTCATCGCCAATCACGCCAAGTACGCGGATCGGCTCGAGGCACTGCGCGGCGACATCCTGCGGTCGCAGCGGCGCATCGCCTTCGAGGAGGAGATGGTGCAGCTGGCGGTGCCGGAGCTCAAGGAGGTCAACCGTCGACTCTCCATCGGCGAGGCCAAGGCGCGCCGAGCCAAGAAGGAGATGGTCGAGGCCAACCTGCGGTTGGTGATCTCCATCGCCAAGAAGTACACCAACCGCGGCCTGCAGTTCCTGGATCTGATCCAGGAGGGCAACATCGGCCTGATGAAGGCGGTGGACAAGTTCGAATATCGTCGTGGTTACAAGTTCTCGACGTATGCCACCTGGTGGATCCGTCAGGCGATCACTCGCTCGATTGCCGATCAGGCGCGCACCATTCGCATCCCGGTGCACATGATCGAGACCATCAACAAGCTCAATCGCGTGTCGCGGCAGATGCTGCAGGAGATGGGCCGCGAGCCGACCCCGGAAGAGCTCGGCGAGCGTCTCGAGATGCCCGAGGACAAGGTGCGCAAGGTGCTCAAGATCGCCAAGGAGCCGATCTCCATGGAGACGCCCATCGGCGACGACGACGATTCGCACCTGGGGGACTTCATCGAGGACGGTACCATGATTCTGCCCCTCGATTCGGCGACCGGCGAAGGGCTGATCGAAGCGACCCGCAACGTCCTGGGCGGCCTCACTGCCCGGGAGGCCAAGGTGCTGCGCATGCGCTTCGGCATCGACATGAACACCGACCACACCCTCGAGGAGGTCGGCAAGCAGTTCGATGTCACCCGCGAGCGCATCCGTCAGATCGAGGCCAAGGCGTTGCGCAAGCTGCGCCACCCCAGCCGTTCCGAGCCGCTGCGTTCCTTCCTCGACGAATAGTCGTACGCCGCTCGCGCATACCGACGACGGCGCCCGCAGTCTCTGGCTGCGGGCGCCGTCGTTTGCGATCACGTCGCGCGCTGCGCTCGATGCCAGCGTCGGGCCAGCAGCGCGAATTCGATCACCGCGATCAGGATCAAGCCGTAGCCCAACAGCTCGACGACCTCCTCCGCGGCACTCTTGAAATCGCGAACATAGTACTCCTGGAGTACCGCCATCCAGAAGTCGGCGCGGCCGTAGAGCCGGGAAAAGACGTAGGTCGTCAGCACCCCGGCGGCGAACAGGCCGAACGCGAAGGTGTTGGAGAAGTGGGCGAACTGCTCGAGGAAGCGCCGGCGGTGTCGAATCACCCAATACAACGTGGGCAGTACCACCAGACTCACCAGCAACTGCCAGGCGCCGTCGAAGACATGGGCATCCAGGTGCACATCCTGCTCGCGAATCAGCGAGCTGGCCACGAAGGCCAGCAACAGCAGGGTGACTTCGGGGAGGGCGCGTAGCCGCATCCAGGTATCCAGCAGCAGTAGCGTGGCCGTGGCGAGCAGGGCGGTCTGAGCCAGCTCGGTGAAGCCGCGTTCGGAGAAGCGTACCGCTTCCAGGTGAAACGCTTCGAGGTAGGCCCCTTGAGCGAGGCCGGCTATGAGCAGGATGTACAGGGCGGCACGCAGACAGACGGCGCCGAACCGGATCGGCCAGCCTTGGCCATTGGGCGCTGTTGGCATGGGAATACCTTTCATCGAGGAATCGTCGCGGCCTATTGTAGTCCCCTCTGGGAAGTTAGCCCATGGGGAGGGGGGCGGCATTGTCGCTGCGGGCCACTTCTTCGACGATCCAGTCGTGCACGGCGGCCACGCGACGATCGTCCAGAGAGCCGGTCGGATAGACGATGCCATAGCGCTTGCCGGTGGAGACTCGCTCGCTGAAGGGGGCGATCAATGCGCCGGTACTGAGTTCGTCGGTGAGCAGGGCCTGGCGGGCGATGGCCACGCCCATGCCGGCGACGGCTGCCTCCTGGGCCAGGCGGTGTCGGTTGAAGGTATAGCCGCGGCGAACGTTGAGCGGCTCGGCACCCACGGCCTGCAGATAGTGTTCCCACTGGGCATACGGCTGACTGCCACGCCAGGCGGTGACGTCGTGGAGCAGTGGGTACCAGGCCAGGTCCGCGGGACGCGACAGCGGGGGGCGGCGGCGCAGCAGTGCCGGGGCGCAGACGGGAAAGATCACCTCCTCCATCAGTGGCGTGCAGGCCAGTCCAGGGTAGTGGCCGTCGCCGAGGTCCACGGCCAGGTCGAACTCGCCTTCACGCAGCGACAGGCTGCTGTCCTCGGCGATCACCTGCAGTTCGATGTCCGGAAAGCGGGCCTGCAGGCGCGGCAGGCGCGGCATCAGCCACAGGCTGAGGAAGGCCGGCACGCTGCGCAGGCGCAGAATGCCGCTCATCACGCCGCTGCGCAGGCGCTTAATCTCCATCCCCACCGACTGGTAGGCCTCGTCGACCACGGCAGCCAGTCGACGCCCCTCCTCGGTCAGCTCCAGGCGACGCGGCAGGCGACGGAACAGCTTGAAGCCGAGTCGCGCCTCCAACTGCTTGATCTGCTGGCTGACGGCGCCGGTCGTCACGTGCAGCTCCTCGGCGGCGCGCGTGAAGGAGAGCAGCCGGGCACTGACGGCGAAGACTTTCAGCCAGGCATGGGTCTGGGCATGCAAGAGTCGGCTCATGCTTTAGTCATTCTATACTGAAGGGAAGATATTTTCGTTTGCTCGTCGTGCCATAGGCCACCAACATAGGATCATTCCCCGTGACATGGCAATAGGCTTTAGTTTCGCTCATGTATGAATGGCGTGTCATGAAGCCATCGACCAATAAAGAACGCTCGGTTCTCACGAGCGAACAGAGGTGATCCCCATGGCAATCAGCGTTTTCGATCTCTTCAAGATCGGCATCGGCCCTTCCAGCTCGCACACCGTGGGTCCGATGAAGGCCGCCCATGATTTCGTGCAGGCACTGCACGAGCGGGCGCAGTTGGAGCGGGTTGCCCGAGTCGAGGTGCGGCTCTACGGATCGCTGTCGGCCACCGGGGCCGGCCACGGTACCGATCGTGCGGTGATCATGGGGCTCATGGGCGAGCGCCCCGCCACCCTCGATCCGGCCATCGTCACGCCCTGCATCGAGGAGCTCCTGGAATCCAATGCCCTGTTGCTCGACGGCCGGCTGGCGATTCCCTTTCTGTGGGCGCGCGACATGCAGTGGTACGAGGAGTGCCTGCCCTACCATCCCAATGCCATGACGCTGATCGCTCATGGCCACAGCGATGAGCTCTTCCGCAACACCTACTACTCCGTGGGTGGCGGTTTCGTGGTCGATGAGGATCAGGCGGCGCGCGGCGAGCTGGATACCGACGGCACGATTCTGCCTTACGACTTCGACACGGCGGCGGAACTGATGGCGCTGTGTCGCATGCACGGGCTGCGCATCAGCGAACTGATGCTCGAGAACGAAAAGGCCTGGCGCAGCGAAGAGGAGGTGCGTGCCGGCCTCCGGGAGATCTGGGAGGCGATGCAAGCGTGCGTGGAGCAGGGGTTGCGCCAGGAGGGCGTGCTGCCCGGTGGGCTCGACGTCCGCCGCCGCGCCGCCGCATTGCACCGCCGCCTGTTGGCGGCCGAAGACGATGACAGCCTGATCGCTTCCACCTTCTCCGCCATGGACTGGGTCAACGTCTTTGCGCTGGCGGTCAACGAGGAGAACGCCGCCGGCGGGCGGATGGTCACCGCTCCCACCAACGGTGCGGCGGGCATCATCCCCGCCGTGCTGCATTACTACATGAAGTTCAGGCCCGGCGCCGGCGAGCGCGACGTGGTGGATTTCCTGCTCACCGCCGGTGCCGTGGGCATTCTGTGCAAGAAGAATGCGTCCATCTCGGGGGCCGAGGTGGGCTGCCAGGGTGAGGTGGGGTCGGCCTGCGCCATGGCCGCGGCAGGCCTCGCCGAGGTCATGGGCGGCAGTGTCGCTCAGGTGGAGAATGCCGCCGAGATCGGCCTGGAACACAACCTGGGGCTGACCTGCGACCCGGTGGGCGGGCTGGTGCAGGTCCCTTGCATCGAGCGCAACGCCATCGCTTCGGTCAAGGCGATCAACGCTGCCCAGATGGCGCTGCGCGGCGACGGAGAACACTTCGTTTCGCTGGACAAGGCGATTCGCACCATGCGCGACACCGGGCGCGACATGCAGGACAAGTACAAGGAGACCTCCCGCGGCGGCCTGGCCGTCAATGCCATCGAGTGCTGACGGGCGAATCCTTTCCAGATCAGCCCCCTACCGTAGACCAGCGCGACGCCCCGGCCGGCGTCGCGTTTTTGTTTGCAAGCTATTGAACTGTCAGGCGTCTACGCCATTGGTCGAGTTCGGCGATTCAGCTATTGCTCCCTAGAGGCGAGTCCTCTAGCTTACGTTAACGTAAAGGTTAGAGAGTCCTGAGCCTTCTCTACAACGACAACAACGTCAGCAACGGCGGATCGCCAGCGGCGGTCCAGAGAGGACGCCACATGACCCAGGAGTTCGCACTCGAAACCCGTGGGTTGACCAAGGAATTTCGCGGTTTCACGGCCGTGGACGACGTCAACCTGCAGGTTCAGGAGGGGCACATCCACGCCCTGATCGGTCCCAACGGAGCCGGCAAGACCACTGTCTTCAACCTGCTCACCAAGTTCCTGCCGCCGACCCGCGGCGAGATCCTCTACCGCGGCAAGGCCATCACCGGCATGAAGGCCAACGAGATCGCGCGCATGGGGCTGGTTCGCTCCTTTCAGATTTCTGCGGTGTTCGGCCACATGACCGCATTGGAGAACGTTCGGGTCGCCCTGCAGCGTCCCATGGGGACGTCCTTTCATTTCTGGAAGTCCGAACGCTCCTTGGAGCCGCTCAATGAGCGTGCCGTGGCGCTGCTCGATGAAGTCGGCCTGAGTGACTACGCCGACGTGCTCACCGTGGAAATGCCCTACGGGCGCAAGCGCGCACTGGAGGTGGCCACCACCCTGGCCATGGAGCCGACGCTGATGCTGCTCGACGAGCCGACCCAGGGCATGGGGGCCGAGGACGTCGATCGCATCGTCGAGCTGATCCGGCGCGTGGCCAAGGGGCGCACCGTGCTGATGGTGGAGCACAACCTCAGCGTGGTCAGCCGCCTGTGCGATCGGATCACCGTGCTCGCCCGTGGCAGCGTGCTTGCCGAGGGAGACTACGAGAGCGTCTCCTCCGACCCGCGCGTCAAGGAAGCCTACATGGGCAGCGAAGTCGCGGAAGAGGAGGCCGGGGCATGAATCAGCTCGCCGAACAGACCGGTGTGACCCATTACCGGGATCACGACGGCGCCGAAATGCTGAGGGTCAGCGACCTGCATGCCTTTTACGGCGAATCGCACATCCTGCACGGCGTCGACTTCGAAGTGAGACGCGGCGAACTGGTGACGCTGCTGGGTCGCAATGGCGCCGGGCGCAGCACCACTCTCAAGTCGATCATGAACATGGTGGGACGGCGTACCGGCTCGATCATGATCAACGGCAACGAGACGCTCGACGTCAAGCCACACCGCATTCCACGGCTAGGGGTCGGCTACTGCCCGGAGGAACGCGGCATCTTCGCCAGCCTCGACGTCGAGGAGAACCTGCTGCTGCCGCCCACGGTGCGCTCCGGGGGAATGTCCATCGATGACATCTACGCGATGTTCCCCAACCTCTACGAACGACGGCGCAGTCAGGGAACCCGGCTCTCCGGCGGAGAGCAGCAAATGCTGGCCATGGCGCGCATCCTGCGCACCGGCGCGCGACTGCTGCTGCTCGACGAGATCACCGAGGGGCTGGCACCGGTCATCGTCCAGGCGCTGGGCGAGGTGCTGGTCAAGCTCAAGGAGCGCGGCATGACCATCGTGCTGGTGGAGCAGAACTTCCGCTTCGCCGCGCCGCTGGCCGACCGCCACTACGTGATGGAGCACGGCCGCATCATCGAGGAGATATCGGCAGCCGAGCTGCCCTCGCGTCGTGAGCACCTGCATTCCCTGCTGGGGGTATGAATGCGGCTCGCCCCCGGCTAAACCGCCGCGCCAGCGCTACGCCTGGCGTCCAGGCTTCCACCCACCCAAACCCATCGCTGCGCAACGTCAGCTACAACAACAACAGCCCCGCTGGGGCCGAGGAGACGATAATGACCTTCATCAAGAAGACACTCGCCAGCAGCATCGCCATCGCCGCCACCTCCATGATGGCAGCCACTGCCCAGGCCGAGATCAGTGACGGCGAGATCCGCATCGGGTATCTGGCCGACATGTCCGGCACCTACCGCGACCTGGCCGGCCCGGGCGGCCTCGAGGCGCTGGAGATGGCCATCGAGGACTTCGGCGGCAGCGTCGACGGGGCGCCCATCGAAGTGATGAGCGCCGACGATCGCAATAGTGCCGACGTGGGCGCCAACACCGTGCGCGGGTGGATCGACCAGGACAACGTCGACCTGGTGGCCGGCATGGTGGCCTCGTCGGTGACCATCGCCGTGACCAATGTCCTCGAGGACAACGACAAGCTGGGCATCGTGTCCGGTTCGGCGGCGTCCAGCATCACCAACGAGCACTGCACGCCCAACCACATCCACTGGGTCTACGACACCTACCCGCTGGCCAACGGCACGGCCAAGGCGGTCGTCGACCAGGGCGGTGACACCTGGTTCATGCTCACCGCCGACTACGCTTTCGGCCACGCTCTGGAGAGCGACGTGGAGAAGGTGGTGACCGACAACGGCGGCACCATCGTCGACCGCATTCGCCATCCCTTCCCCACCGAGGACTTCTCTTCCTACATCCTTCAGGCGCAGGGCTCCGGTGCCAAGATCGTCGGCCTGGCCAACGCGGGTGCCGATACGGTCAATGCCATCAACACCGCGAGCCAGTTCGGCCTGGTGCAGGGCGGTCAACAGCTCGCCGGCCTGCTGGTGTTCCTCAACGACGTCTACGCCATGGGGCTCGAAACCACCCAGGGACTGCTGCTCACCACCGGCTGGTACTGGAACATGGACGACGAATCCCGCGAGTGGGCCGAGCGCTACTACGAGCGCGTGGGCCGTATGCCGACCATGGTCCAGGCAGGCATCTACTCCAGCACCATGCACTACCTCGAGGCCGTCGAAGCCACCGGCAGCGACGATGCCCAGACCGTGCGCAGTTACATGATGGAGCAGCCCATCGAGGACTTCTTCGCTCGCAACGGGCGTATCCGCGAGGATGGACGCATGGTCCACGACATGTACCTCGCCGAGGTCAAGTCGCCGGCCGACTCCACCCATGAATGGGACCTCTACGAGATCCTGGCCACCATTCCTGCCGAAGAGGCCTATCGTCCGCTCTCCGAGAGCGATTGCAAGCTGGTCAACGACTGAGCGGACGTGCGAGATCCGGCGGCGGCGCGAGCCGCCGCCCCTCTGACGGCGAGGAGAATCTGACATGACGATGATATTCGGCGTGCCGGTGGCGGTGTTCATGGGCCAGCTCATGCTGGGCCTGATCAACGGCGCCTTCTACGCCCTGCTGAGCCTGGGCCTGGCGGTGATCTTCGGCCTGCTGAAGATCGTCAACTTCGCCCACGGGGCCATGTACATGCTCGGTGCCTTCGCCACCCTTCTGGGCATGCAATACCTGGGCATCGGTTACTGGGCGGCGCTGTTGCTGGCACCGCTGGTCGTGGGTGCGCTGGGCATGGTGATCGAGCGATTGCTGCTGCGTCGCATCGGCCATCTCGATCATCTCTATGGCTTGCTGCTCACCTTCGGTCTGGCGCTGATCTTCGAAGGTTCGCTGGTCAACGTCTTCGGCGTTTCCGGCGCTCGCTATCCCACGCCGGAAGCGCTGCAAGGGGGGCTGCAGCTCGGCTTCATGTTCCTGCCCACCTATCGTGCCTGGGTGCTGGTGGCGGCACTGGTGGTGTGTCTGGGCACCTGGTACGTGATCGAGCGCACCCGGCTCGGCGCCTACCTGCGTGCGGGCACCGAGAACCCGGCACTGATGCAGGCATTCGGCGTCAACGTGCCGCAGCTGATCACCCTCACCTACGGTTTCGGCGTGGCGCTCGCGGCTTTCGCCGGCGTGCTGGCCGCGCCGCTCTATCCGGTGTCGCCCACCATGGGCTCCAACCTGTTGATCGTGGTCTTCGCCGTGGTGGTGATCGGCGGCATGGGCTCGATCCTGGGGGCGGTTCTCACCGGCCTGGGGATGGGGCTGATCGAAGGCCTCACCAAGGTGTATTACCCCGAAGCGGCCAACACCGTGATCTTCCTGGTGATGATCCTGGTGCTGATGCTGCGACCCGCCGGCCTGTTCGGCAAGGAGGCATGACGATGGCCACGACACAAACTCTCACCCCGGCCATGGAGCGCGCCCGGCGAGCTTCCCAGCGCCGCAATCTGTTCTATCTGGCGCTGTTGGCCGTGGGGCTGGTGGCTCCGTTCCTGGCCTACCCGGTCTTCCTGATGAAGGTGCTGTGCTTCGCGCTGTTCGCCTGCGCCTTCAACCTGCTGCTCGGCTACGCTGGCCTGCTCTCCTTCGGTCATGCGGCCTTCCTGGCCACCGGCGGTTACGTGACGGGGTTCCTGCTGTCGAGCTATCCCGCCCTCACGCCGGAGATGGGCATCCTCACCGGGACAGCCGCCGCCGTGGCGCTGGGCGCGGTGTTCGGCGTGCTCGCCATACGCCGCCAGGGCATCTACTTCGCCATGGTCACGCTGGCGCTGGCCCAACTGATGTTCTTCGTCTTCATCCAGGCGCCGTTCACCGGCGGCGAGGACGGCCTGCACGGCGTGCCGCGCGGCGAGCTGTTCGGTCTCTTCGACCTGGATAGCAATCTGGCGATGTACTACTTCGTGTTCGCGGTGTTCCTGATCGGCTTCGCCATCATCCAGCGGGCCGTGCACTCGCCCTATGGCCAGGTACTCAAGGCCATTCGCGAGAACGAGCCGAGGGCGGTGTCGCTGGGCTACAACGTCGACGCCTACAAGCTGCTGGCCTTCGTGCTCTCCGCCGGGCTGGCGGGCCTGGCGGGCTCCACCAAGACGGTGGTCTTCCAGCTCGCTTCGCTGACCGACGCTCATTGGCACATGTCCGGCGAGGTGATCCTGATGACCCTGCTGGGCGGCGTGGGCACGCTGTTCGGGCCGTTGGTGGGGGCCGGCCTGGTGGTCAGCCTGCAGCACATGCTGGCGCAGTCGCCGCTGGGCAACTGGGTCAGCCCGATCCTCGGCCTGATCTTCGTGATCTGCGTGCTGAGTTTCCGCAGCGGCATCGTCGGCGAGGCGCTGAAAATCGTGCGCAAGAATTTCAAATGACGGCCGGTGCGGTCACTGACGGGCGCCTTGCGAGGCGCCTTTTTTCCATGGGCGCGGCTCAGAGTGGGGAGCCGGCGGTGGCCTCCGCCAGCCGCGCTGGCAGGTGCTCGACCAGGAAGTCGACGAATTGACGCACCTTGGGGGCGTGCTGGCGGTGGTGTGGCATCACCGCCCAGACTCCGGTGTCGCGGCACTGGAAGGCATCGAGTACCGAGAGCAGCTCGCCCCGGGCGAGGAAGGGGGCCACATAGTAGTCGGGTAGCTGGGCGAGCCCCAGTCCCTTGAGCGCCGCATCCAGCAGCGCCGAGCCCGAATTGGCTTGCCAGGGTCCATGGACGCGCACGTCGCGATGCACCCCTTCGACGTCGAAGCGCCACAGTTCCCGCGTACCGATCAGGCAGCGGTGGTGGGCCAGCTCGGCCAGGGCGTGGGGTTGGGAGACGCGGGTGAAGTAGTCGGGAGCGGCCACCACGAACTCGCGGCGCTCGCCGAGGCGTCGCGCGACCAGCGAGGAGTCCTGCAGGGTGCCCATGCGGATGGCGATATCGTAGCCCTCGTCGATGATGTCCACCTGACGATTGGTGAGGTGCAGGCGCATTTCCAGCTGCGGATGCAGGCACAGGAAGTCGTTGACCAAGGGGGCGATGAAACGCTCGCCGAAGGTGGTTGCCGAACTCAGGCGCAGCACGCCATGGGGGCGGTTCTGCCGTTCCTGAAGGGTGGACTCGGCATCCCGGAAGCCGTCCAGAAGAGTCCGGCACCGAGCGTAGTAGCTCTCGCCGGCGTCGGTGAGGCGGATCTGGCGCGTGGTACGATAGAGCAAGGGTACGCCCAACTGCTGCTCGAGCTGGGCGACCTGGCGGCTGACGTGGGAGTTGGAGACCTGGAGTCGGCGCGCTGCGGCGGCGAAGGTGCCGAGACGTACCACCTCTACGAAGGCTTCGATTCCATCCCAGCGGGACATGGTGTCTCCGAGTTGGATTGTTGCTCAGCGGAAATAATGTTGTGAGTCTGTTTCAGTTTCGTCGCGCTGGCAAGGTCGCCTAGACTGACAGTCCATACGAGACATGCAATCGACGAGGAGGTCGCCATGAAGTCACGCGCCGCCATTGCGTTGGAAGCAGGCCAGCCGCTCACGCTCACCGAAATCGACGTGGAAGGCCCCAAGGCCGGTGAAGTGCTGGTGCGCATCGCCGCCACCAGCGTCTGTCATACCGATGCGTACACGCTCTCCGGCGCCGATCCGGAAGGCAACTTCCCGGCGGTGCTGGGGCATGAGGGTGCCGGCGTCGTCGAGGAGGTCGGCGAGGGCGTCACCAGCGTCAAGCCCGGCGACCATGTGATCCCGCTCTACACGGCCGAATGCGGCCAGTGCAGGTTCTGCCTCTCCGGCAAGACCAACCTGTGCGGGGCGGTGCGCGCCACCCAGGGCAAGGGCGTGATGCCTGACGGTACCTCGCGCTTCTCGCACGATGGCACGATGCTGCACCACTACATGGGCTGCTCCACCTTCAGCGAATACACGGTGCTGCCCGAGGTGTCGCTGGCGGTGGTGTCCAAGCAGGCCCCGCTGGACAAGATCTGCCTGCTCGGCTGCGGGGTGACCACCGGCATCGGTGCGGTGATGAACACCGCCAAGGTGGAACCGGGCTCGACCGTGGCCGTGTTCGGCCTGGGCGCCATCGGCCTGGCGGTGATCCAGGGGGCGGTGATGGCCAAGGCCAGCCGCATCATCGCCATCGACGTCAATCCCGACAAGTTCACGCTCGCCGAGCAGTTCGGTGCCACCGACTTCGTCAACCCCAACGACTACGGCGACCCCATCCAGCAGGTGATCGTCGATCTCACCGACGGCGGCGTCGACTACTCCTTCGAATGCATCGGCAACGTCAACGTCATGCGTCAGGCGCTGGAGTGCTGCCACAAGGGATGGGGCGAATCGGTGATCATCGGCGTGGCCGGGGCCGGCGAGGAGATCAGCACGCGGCCGTTCCAGCTGGTCACCGGTCGGGTGTGGAAGGGATCGGCCTTCGGCGGCGTCAAGGGACGCTCGCAGTTGCCCGGCTACGTGGACCAGTACATGGCCGGCGAGATCAACATCGACGATTTCATCACCCACGACCTGCCCTTCGAGCAGATCAACGAGGCCTTCGATCTGCTGCATGCCGGCAAGAGCATTCGCACCGTCCTTCACTACTGAGCGTCCGGCGCCGAATGCCTGGCGTTGCCCTCGACATTCGATCAGGGGTGGTCGGCACGCGTCGGCCATCCGGGAGATTGCCCAATGACCATGACGGAAAACCTCGAGCTGGTATCGGCCAACAAGAGCTTCGGCGGTTGGCACAAGCGCTATCGCCATCGTTCCCGAGCGCTGGACTGCGAGATGGTGTTCGCCATCTATCTGCCGCCCCAGGCCGAGACGGAGCGAGTGCCGCTGCTGTGGTGGCTATCGGGGTTGACCTGCACCGACGAGAACTTCATGCAGAAGGCCGGGGCGCATCGCCTGGCTGCCGAACTGGGTCTCGCCATTCTGTGTCCCGATACCAGTCCGCGCGGCACCGACCTGCCGGGCGAGCACGACAGTTACGACCTGGGATCGGGAGCGGGCTTCTATGTCAATGCGACCCGCGAGCCCTGGAAGCGCCACTACCGCATGTACGATTACGTGGCCGAAGAGCTGCCCTCGGTGGTTCGCCAGCATTTTCCGGTGAACGGCCGCGAGGCGATCAGCGGCCACTCCATGGGAGGGCACGGCGCCCTGGTGATGGCGCTGCGACGCCCCGGGCATTACCGCTCGGTGTCGGCCTTCGCGCCGGTCGTCAATCCTACCCAGTGTCCCTGGGGCAGGAAGGCCTTCACCGAGTACCTGGGCGACGATCCCGGCGTCTGGACCCAGTACGACGCTTGCGAGCTGGTGGCCAAGGGGGCTTCCAGCCAGAGGTTGTTCGTCGACCAGGGCGACTCCGACGACTTCCTCGAAGAGCAGCTATGTCCCGAGCGGCTCGAAGCGGTATGCGCCGAGCACGATCACCCACTGACGCTGCGCCGCCAGCCGGGCTATGATCACAGCTACTTCTTCATTGCCAGCTTCATCGAGGACCACCTGCGCTATCATGCCGAGCACCTCTCCCGTCGCTGAACGCTGCCTCCATAAGTGGCGGCGCGGGGATGTCGTCACGCTGAACGGCGGGGCGTCATGACGACGCTGCGGAGGCTGCTGGAAGCACTCGTGCGCCGTCTGCTGCGAGTCCTCGCCCTGATCGCCGTCGGGTTCGCGGCACTCTCGCTGTTGCTGGTGCTGCTGCTACGCGAAGTGCCGGCCTACGGCTCCATGGTCATGATGGAGCGCAAGGTGCAAGCTTGGCTGGCCGGCGAAACGCTGCCGATACGTCACCAGTGGCGGCCCTGGGAACAGCTATCCGGGCATGCCAAGCTCGCGGTGATGGCCGCCGAGGATCAACGCTTTCCCGAGCACCGCGGGTTCGACCTGGTCGAGATTCGCCGCGCCTGGGAGGCGAGCCGTGACGGGATGCGCTTGCGCGGTGCCAGTACCATCAGCCAGCAGACCGCCAAGAACCTCTTTCTGTGGACCGGGCGCAGTTGGGTGCGCAAGGGACTGGAGGCCTGGTTCACCCTGCTCATCGAGACGCTGTGGCCCAAGCAGCGCGTGCTCGAGGTCTACCTCAACATCGTCGAATGGGACAGCGGCGTGTTCGGTCTGGAAGCCGCCGCCCAGCACTATTTCGGCGTCTCCGCCGACCGGCTCAGTGAAGTGCAGGCCAGCCGGCTGGCGGCGATCCTGCCCAATCCGCGCGGCTGGGACGCGGCCCGGCCCGACCCTTACGTGCAGCGGCGCAGCGCCTGGATTCGCCAGCAGATGCACAACCTCGGCGGCATGGCTTATCTCGAACGCCTCGTTCGCTAGCGCCGGCCGCGCGCCGTCAGAACCACGCCGGCAATGGTCACCGCCATGCCGACCAGTCCGATCATCGGCAGGCGTTCGTCGAACAGCCACCACGCTTCCAGCGCCGTCACCGGCGGCACCAGATAGAACAGGCTGGCCACGCGCGAGGCCTCGCCGCGCTTGATCAGCGCCATCAGCAGCAGGATGGCACTGATCGACAGCACCAGTACCAGCCACAGCAGGGTTAGCAGAAAGGTGGGCGTCCACTCGATGTTGCGTTCCTCGAAGAACAGCGCCCCGAGGCCCAGCAGGATACCGGCGGCCAGGTATTGCACCGCGGTACCCGTGAGCAGCGGCATGCCCGTGCAGTAGCGCTTCTGGTAGAGCGTGCCGAGCGAGATGCCGGCCAGTGCCACCATGACGCTGGTCAGGGCGCCGAGGCCGAAACCCTGGAACAGCGCTCCGCCGGGGTCGAGCTTGCTGCCCAGCACCAGGGTGATGCCGGTCAGCCCCAATGCCAGTCCGGCCCATTGCAACGGGGCGAGGCGCTCGCCCAGCAAGGGTCGGGCCAGGGCGGCGGTCAGCAAGGGCTGCAGCCCCACCAGCAGCGCGGCGAGTCCCGCCGGCATACCGAGCTGAATGCCATAGAACACGCCGCCGAGATAGGCGCCGTGAACCAGCATTCCCGAGATGCCGATGTGCCCCCATAGGCGCAGGCCGCGGGGCCAGTCGACCTTGAGCAGGCCAGCCAGGGGCAGCAGCAAGGCCAGCGTCAGCACGAAGCGCACGAACAGGAAGGTGAAGGGTTCAGCATGGGGCAGGCCGAACTTGGCCCCGATGAAGCCGGTACTCCACAGGGCTACGAAGAGCACGGGCATGCTGGCGAGCCAGAGCCGGCTGGGGGAGAAGGAAGAGAAGGAAGGTAGTGGCATGGCCTCAGAAGGGTTCCGGTCGCAACGAAACGTCGACCATACTGGGTTCCCGCCGCGGGCAAAAGGGGATGAGATGCGAAACGCTGTTACATTCCGTTACTCGAAAAGTGTGAACCCCCCCATGCGAGCGTCGTCACAGGGACGCACATACACACGCAACCCTTGGAGGTATTCATGCCACGGATGACTGCACTGTTCTCGGCTGCCTTGCTCACTGCCGGACTCATGAGCGCTCAGGCGCATGCCCAGGACCAGTCACAGGATCCGGCTCAGGATCCGTCAGCGACGCAGCAGCCGCAGGCCACTGCCGAGGATTTCTCCGACGAGCAGCTTCAGCAGTTCGCCGATGCATCTCAGGAGATCGCCGTCATCTCTCAGGACTACACCGAGCGCCTGCAGGAGGCCGAGGACGAACAGGCTCAGCAGGATGTGCGCATGGAAGCCAACGACAAGATGGTCGAGGTGGTCGAGGACAGCGGTCTCGACGTGGATACCTTCAATGCCATCGGTCAGGCCATCCAGCAGGATCCGGAAATGATGCAGCGGGTTCAGGAAATGGCCAGCGAATCATGAACTGACGTAGGCTCTCGCCCGACGTCGCGAAGGCCACCTCACGGGGTGGCCTTCGCTGTGTCTGGGCGCCGATCAAGACTTTACAGCCCGTGGGCGTGCCCACACACTGACCGCGATGCGGGTCGAAACGGTCTCGGAGCGATGCATGGACGTGGAACTGCTGGAGATTCGCCAGCACATGGCGCAATTTCCCCCCTTCGACAGCCTCTCCGACGAGCGGCTGGATGACGTGGCCGGCCATGTGGAGGTGAGCTACTTCAAGGCGGGAACGGTCATTCTCGCCCTGGATCAGGAAGTTCACGAACTTTGCTACATCCGCAGCGGGGCCGTGGAGGTCTACCGGCGCAACGGCGACCTCTACAACCGGCTCGGCGAGGGCGATATCTTCGGCCAGTTCAGCTTGCTGCGGAACCATCGCGTGCGTTTTCCGGCCTCGGCGCTCGAAGACACCCTGATCTATTTCATCCCCGAGGCGGTATTTCGTCGGCTGTGCGAAGCCGATGAGCACTTCGCCGATTTCGTCGAGCTCGGTCGGCCCCGGCTCGAGGCGGCGGTGGAGGATCAGAAGAAGTCCAACGACATGATGATCACCCGGGTGCGCAAGCTGCTGTCGCGCTATCCGGTGATGGTCGAGGCGACGACCACGGTGCAGGAGGCGGCTCGTCAAATCGGCGCAGCGCAGGCCTCGGCGGCGCTGGTGCTGGATGCCGTCGGCGAGCACCCTCGCTACAGCTTCACCGACAGCGAGGAGCGGGCCTGGGAGATGTGCGGCATCCTCACCGACAGCGATTTCCGCACCCGAGTGGTGGCCGAGGGACTCCCACCCGACACCCCGGTGGGCCAGCTGGTGGGCAAGCCGCCGATCACCATCCAGTCCGATGAGTCGGTCCACGAAGCGATGCTCACCATGCTGCGCAACAACATCCATCACCTGCCCGTGCTGTATCGCCGACGGCCGGTGGGCATCGTGCATCTCTCCGACATCATCCGCTACGAGACCCATTCCAGCCTGTACCTGGTCAGCAACATCTTCAACCAGTCGAGCGCGGCCGGGCTCGCCAAGCTGGAACCCGACGTGCGTGCCGCTTTCGTGCGCATGGTGGAGGAGGGCGCCAACTCGCAAATGGTCGGCAGTGCGCTGTCGACGATCGGGCGCAGTTTCACGCGGCGCCTGCTGGAGCTGGCCGAGCAGGAACTCGGCCCGCCACCGGTGCCCTACTGCTTCATGGCCAATGGCTCCATGGCTCGCAACGAGCAGTCCATCGTCACCGACCAGGACAATGCCCTGGTGCTTTCCGACGACTTCGACCCCGAACGTCACGACGCCTACTTCCTGGCGCTGGCGCAGCGGGTCAGCGATGGGCTGCACGCCTGTGGCTACACCTACTGCAAGGGCGGAGTCATGGCCACCAACCCCAAGTGGCGTCAGCCGCTGTCGGTGTGGCGGGACTACTTCCGTGACTGGATCGACGACCCGACGCCCGAGCGTCTGCTGCACAGCTCGATCTTCTTCGATCTGGACAGCGTCTACGGCGAGGAAGACTACGTCGAGCAACTGCAGGATCTGGTGGCCGGCAAGGCGGCCAAGAGCCCGCTGTTTCTCGCCGCCATGGCACGCAACGCCCTGAACCGCACGCCGCCGCTGGGATTCTTCCGGACGTTCGTGATGGAAAAGGATGGCAAGCACAATAACTCGATCAACCTCAAAAGGCGCGGTACGGCGCCCCTGATCGATCTGATCCGCGTGCATGCCCTGGCCTGTGGCTCGCGTGCCCAGAACAGCTTCGATCGTCTCGACGACATCGGCAATACCCAACTGCTGGCGCCGGGCGTCGGCGACAAGCTGCGCTACGCACTGGAACTGATCGCGATGTCGCGGATTCGCCATCAGGTCATCGATCTGCAGCAGGATCGCGAGCCGGACAACAACATCGAGCCCGAAAACGTCGCGGATAGCGAACGTCACAACCTCAAGGATGCCTTCCAGGCGTTGAGCAACGCTCAGAAGTTTCTCAAGTATCGTTATCCGCTGCCCTCCCGTTCACGCTGACAGGTGCTTCATGCCGATCCTGCGCCGTTCGTCCCACGTCGCCGCGCCTGGCTGGCCGGAATACCTGGAGCAGCGTGCCAGCGAGTCGCGCTCGGCATTGTTGTCGCGCTACTTTGCCGCCGGCGTGCCAGCGGCCGACACGCCCATCGGCGAGGTGGAAATGGTGGCTCTCGACCTGGAAACCACCGGGCTCGATACTCGCCGCCATGCCATCGTCAGCGTCGGCGCGGTCCCCTTCACGCTGGCGCGCGTGCGTCTGGCCGAGCGCCGTTACTGGGTGGTACGTCCACCGCGACCGCTGTCCAGCCAATCGGTCATCTTCCATCACATCACCCATTCGGAGGTGGCGGAGGCCCCTGACCTGGAACGCATCCTGCCCGAGCTCCTCGAACTGATGGCTGGGCGACTGGCGGTGGTGCATTTTCGCCATATCGAACGTCCCTTCCTCGACACCGCCGTGAAGGCTCGCCTCGGCGAGGGGCTGCGCTTTCCGGTGATCGACACCATGTCGTTGGAGGCGCGTCGCCATCGCCTGTCGCCCTGGGCTCGCTTTCGCCGCTGGCTACGCCGCCCGCCGGTGTCGATCCGGCTGCATGACAGTCGCTTGCGCTATGGCCTGCCCGCCTACCAGGGGCATCATGCGCTGATCGATGCCCTGGCCACGGCGGAACTGCTCCAGGCGCAGATCGCCACCCACTATCGTCGCGAGACCCCCATCGGCGAGCTATGGAGTTGACCGTGTTTCTCGCCCCAGGCGGCCGAGACAGGCATACTGGCTGCCAGGGCAGGTGACGGGGGTATGCATGGCAGCGAGCGATCAGGATAGCCAGAACCGACATCTCGATCATGCAAGGCTGTGGCAGCTTCTCGAGCGCGCTCCGCTGCCCCTGCTGCTCACCCAGGGCGGCGACAAGCGGGTCGTGTTGCTCAACCGCCAGTTTCGTCAATGCATCGGCTATGGGGTCGACGAGATCCCCGATGCCGGCCACTGGTGGCCGCTCGCCTACCCGGAGGCCGAGGAGCGCGAACGCCTGGCCGCGCTGTGGCGCCAGCGCCTGGAGCAGGCCGCCCGGGGGCAGGGCGAGGTCGAGCCGCTGGAGGCGCCCATTCGCTGCAAGGATGGCGAGACCCGCATCTTTCTGGTACATGCCGTCTGCCACGGCGACCTCACCTTGAGCCTGTTCGTCGAACTGACCGCACTGCGCCAGGCGCAGTCGCAGCTGGCCGAGAGCCACCGTACCTATCGTGCGCTCTTCGAGCGCAGCGCCGACGGCATCCTGCTGTTGGATGGCGAACGCTTCATCGACTGCAATGCCGCCGCCGCAGAGCTGCTGGACTACCCCGACAGGCAGCAACTGCTGCAGCGGCACCCCGCCGAGATTTCGCCGCCTCGCCAGCCCGATGGCCGAGCGTCCTGGGAACTGGCCGTCGAATGGATCCAGCGGGTCCGTGAGGTCGGATCGTGTCGCTTCGAGTGGGTTCATCTGACGCGCACCGGAAAGCCGACCTGGCTGGAAGTGCAACTGACGATGATTCCCATCGAAGGTCGCGAGGTCGTGCATACCGTCTGGCGCGACATCAACGAGCGCATCCAGGCCCGCGAGGAACTGGAGTATCGCGCCAGCCACGATGCCTTGACCGGTCTCTACAACCGCGATCGCATGCAGCAGTTGCTGCGTGAGGCCGACGCCCTGCATCGTCGTCATGGCTTCCGCTACGCCTTGATCCTGCTCGACATCGATCACTTCAAGTCGGTGAACGATCGTTTCGGTCATGCCGTTGGCGATAGCGTATTGCAGACCATGGGGAACCGTATCCACGAGCGGCTTCGCGAGACGGATCGCCTGGGCCGCTGGGGAGGCGAGGAGTTCCTGATACTGGCTCCAGAGACCACGCAGCAGGGAGCGCTGGAGCTGGCCGAACGCATCCGGCAGCACATCGAGAGCCATGAATTCGACGACGCCGGCCGCGTGACGGCGAGCTTCGGCGTGGCCGCCAGCCAGTCGGGCTTGTCGCTGGATACGTTGATGGTGCGCGCCGACCGGGCGATGTATGCCGCCAAATGCCAGGGACGCAACCGCGTCACTGCCGAGCAGGGCTCATCGGCTTCCGCCTCCTGAGTGGAACTGCAGGGTACGAAATGGCGCATGCCGTGAAGCGGGCCGCTCAAGTGACGGAAGAGCGTTGCGTCAGCCAGCATGCGGTAAAGGTGGCGGCATCCACCGGGCGGCCGTAGTGGAAACCCTGTACGCCGCTGCAGCCCAGGGCGCGCAATGCATTGGCCTGATCGGCATTCTCCACGCCTTCGGCCACCGTCTGCATGCCCAGGGTGTGGGCCATGGCGATGATGGTGGCAACGATGGCATGGTCGTGGCTGCTCTTGAGCATGTCGTGCACGAAGGACATGTCGATCTTCAGGGTGTCGGCCGCGAACCGCTTCAGATAGGCGAGCGACGAGTAGCCGGTGCCGAAGTCGTCGATCGCCATGCCGATGCCGGCCCGGCACAGGGTGCGGGTGATGCCCACCGCCATCTCCGGATCGCGTATCAAACCGCTCTCGGTGAGTTCGAGTCCCAGCAAGCCCGGACGCATCCGGGTCGCCAACTGCTGCACGTGACCGGCCAACCGGGGGTCGTCCATCTGCTGGGCCGAGACGTTGACGCACAGCCTTCCCGGAAAGGGCGTCCCAGCCTGCTCCCAGCGCTGCAGCTGGCGACAGGCGGACTCCAGCACCCAGTCGCCCAAGATGCTGGCCAATCCCTGGCTCTCCGCCAGGGCGACGAACTCGCCCGGGCTCACCCAGCCCAACAGCTCGTCGTGCCAGCGACATAGCGCTTCGGCGCCGATCAGCTCACCGTTTGCCAGGCTGAACTGGGGCTGATAGTGCAGCGTCAGCCGCTCGTGCTGCAGGGCTTCGAGGAATCGCGCCTGCAGGCGCGCTTTCTGGTGCATGGCCTCGGCCATGGGGCGGGTGAAGAAGCGCGTGCGGCGCCCGCCGCGCTTGGCATGGTTGAGCGCGATGCTGGCGTGCTGGAACAGTGCGCCAGCATCGTCGGCATCCCGTGGGAAGCGAGCCACGCCGGTGCTGAGCGAGAGGGTGAAGTGCCGGCCGTCCACGGGAATGGGCGACGCCAGGCTTTGCCGGTACCGAGCCACGGCTTCCTCGAGATGGACTCGATTGGCGGTCCCGCAGAGGACGGCGAACTCGTCGCCGCCCAGTCGGGCGATGAACTCATCGGCGGCGACGACGTCGCTGAAACGCGCGGCGACGGCAGCCAGCAAGCGGTCGCCGCACTCGTGACCCTGGCTTTCGTTGATCTGTCGGAAACGGTGCAGGTCGATGTAGAGCATGCCGAGCGAGCCGGCGGTTCGGCGTGCCTGACGGCAGGCGTCGTCAAGGCGCTCCATGAAGTGGCGGCGGTTGGCAAGCCCAGTGACGCTGTCCCAGTAGGCGAGCTGTTCGGCGAGTCGTTCCAGGTGCTGGGGCAGGCCGGCCTTGCCTAACCCATCGGCAAGCTGGCGAAAGGCGTCTTCGGGGGCCTTCATCGGCGCTTGGGGGCTCCTTGCCGGGCGGGTGGCAGTATCGTGAAACTATGGCCGAAGCGGCATCGCCCCGCCAGGGCGGTTGCCGAGAGTCGTAGCAGAATACGCATGACGCCTGGCGGCGCACCTCATGCCGAAGAATGAGGGAGTCCAAATAGGACAGGCGACCAAGAGGCCGCCTGTCGTGGGTTGCAGCGAAAGAGGGAATCAGGCGCGTGGCTCGCTGGCCAGCCCCTTGATGATGGCGTAGCAGGCGGCCAGCAGCACCAGCGTGAAGGGCAGGCCGGTGGTGATCACCGCCGTCTGCAGCGCGGTGAGCCCGCCTCCGAGCAGCAGGGCGATGGCAACGGCCCCCTCGATGACGGCCCAGAAGATGCGCTGCGGTTTGGGCGCATCGACCTTGCCGCCGGCGGTGATGGAGTCGATCACCAGTGAGCCGGAGTCCGACGAGGTGATGAAGAACACCATCACCAGCACGATGCCGACGAAGGAAGTGATGGCGGTGAGCGGCAGCTCGCCGAGCATCACGAACAGCTGCAGCTCGAGCGCTGCGTCCTGAACGCCTTCGAAACCGTCGCGGACGACCTGGTCGATGGCGGTACCGCCGAAGGCGGTCATCCAGATGACCGAGACGACCGACGGCACCAGCAGCACGGCGATCAGGAATTCACGCACGCTGCGCCCGCGGCTGACTCGGGCGATGAACATGCCCACGAAGGGCGACCAGGCGATCCACCAGGCCCAGTAGAAGGCCGTCCAGCCCTGGGTGAAGTTGGCATCCTCACGCCCGAAGGGGTTGGAGAGCGCCGGCAGATTCACGACGTAGGCGATCAGGTTCTCGAAGATGCCCGTGGCGATCAGCAGCGTGGGACCGACGAAGATCACGAACAGCAGCAGCAGGGCGGCGAGTACCATGTTGAGCTGCGACAGCCGCTGCACGCCCTTGTCGACGCCGAGCAGAATCGAAACCAGGGCTACCGCCGTGATGCCCATGATCAGCAGCACCATGGTGGTGTTCGTTTCGGGGACCCCGAACAGATAGCCGAGCCCCGCCGAGGCCTGGGTCGCGCCGAGCCCCAGTGAGGTGGCGAGACCGAACAGGGTGGCGAAGACGGCCAGGATGTCGATGACGTGCCCCGGCCAGCCCCAGACGCGCTCCCCCAGGATGGGGTAGAAGATCGAGCGCATGGTCAGCGGCAGGCCCTTGTTGTAGGAGAACAGGGCCAGGGCCAGCGCGACCACGGCATAGATGCCCCAGGGGTGCAGGCCCCAGTGGAAGATGGTGGCGGCCATGCCCAACGAGATGGCCCCCGACTCATTGCCTTCGGCCGCGCCCAGCGGTGCCCAGTCGGTGCGGGCGCCGTTCTCCATGGCGGTGCCGCCGATGGCGGTGCCGTAGTGCGTCAACGGCTCGGAGACCCCATAGAACATCAGGCCGATGCCCATGCCGGCGGCGAACAGCATCGAGAACCAGCCCAGGTAGCTGAAGTCGGGCTTGGCGTGCATGCCGCCGATGCGGACCTTGCCCAGTGGGGTGAAGATCAGCACCACGGAGAGGATCACGAAAATGTTGGCGGCCAGCAGGAAGAACCAGGCCAGGTTGCCGGTCAGGAAGCTGAACATGCCGTTGTAGATGGGTTCGACCTGATCCTGCAGGGCCAGCGTGATGATCACGAAGAAGAGGATCACCAGCGAGGAAAAGGTGAATACCTTGCCGTGCAAGTCCAGGTTGACGCCCATGGGGCTGGCGGTGATGTTGTCCTGACCGATCACGTAGTCGGTATCGATCAGGTTGGCCGGCCCCTCTGGCGCCGGAATGCCTTCCGAAGCCTGCTCTTGGGGCCCTTCGTCTTGGGGATTCTTTTCCATGGAGCGTTCTCCCTTCAGTTCGTCAGGATGCCGTGTCTAGGGGCTTTCCCGGCAGCCGGCGAGTCACTGCTTCGCCGGGCGAACCAGAAAGACCGACACGTCGGTGTGGGTTGCGACCTTGCCGCCATGCGAGGGCATCAGGACGTCCAGGTGCTTGGGTGGATGGGTCGGCATGATCACCAGATCGGTGCCGACATCGTCGATGGCATCGATCAGCAGGTCGTCGAGGTCGGCGATGGGATCGGGGCTGGTGATGACATGCGTGCTCACCGGCTGGCCGTGCACCGCGGCGCGTTCGTCGGCGAAGGCATCCAGCTTCTGCTGGTACTCTTCCGGTGTGCGGGCCACGCTGCCTGGCTGAGTCGCCGTGACGCCGACATAGCAGATTTCCGCGTCGTAATGGCGAGCCAGGTCGGCCACGGTGGCCAGAGATGGCTCGAGCACGTCGAGATGTGCCAGATCGATCGGCACCATGATCTTGCGGTACATGTCTGCGTCTCCTTGCATACTGAGAAACGAGAGACGGCCCGAAGCAGGCCGGCCCCTTCATCTTAGTTTGGCGAGCTCGTCGATCCACGCCAGTGGTGGCGTCAACGCTTTCCCGCCTTGGAAGGCGCTGTAACGCGATGATACAGGAATCGCACCGTTACGCCGACAGCGTAGGCCGACTTTTCTCCTTTTACCACCGGTGGTTAGCGTGTGAACCGCTGAGGGTGGCAAGCCTCCAGCCAGCTCGGCGACGCGCCGGAGAGACTTTCGGCGACCAGCCGACCGGTAGTCGGCGCCAGGGTCAGTCCCAGATGGCCGTGGCCGAAGGCGTAGGTGACGCCCGGAAGGCGGGCGGGTCCGATCACTGGCAGCGAATCCGGCAACGACGGCCTCAGTCCCAGCCACTCGTGGCTGGCTGGGCCGAGAGGCCCGAGGAGCGCCTCGCCGTGACGGCGCAGATAGGCCAGGCGGCGCGGGTTGGCCGGATCGCGGGGATGGCCGAGCTCGACGGTGCCGGCGATGCGCAACCGTCCGGCCAGCGGGGTCATGTAGAACGCGTTTTCCGCCGGATTGCAAGGCCGCGACAGGCGCGTCGAGGCATCGGGAAATTCCAGGTGATAGCCGCGTTCGACGTCCAGGGGAATGCGGTCGCCGGCGCAGCGAGCCAGCGTCGCCGACCAGGGGCCAGCCGCGACGATGGCGTGCTCGGCCAGCCAGCTGCCGAGATCGCTGTCGATGCGCACTCGCCCTCCGGCTCCGTCGAGGCCGGTGACGCGTGCCGTGCGGAAGTCGACGCCGCGCTCCGCCAGGCGGCTTGCCAGTCGTGTGGCCAGGGCCTGAGGGTCGGCAAGATGGCCGGCGGCCAGAAAGTGCACGCCGCCTTGTGCCACGCCTTCCAGGGCGGGTTCCAGCTCGGCGACCTGCCGGGCGTCCAGGTAGCGTTGGGGAATGCCCAGCCGCTCGCGAGCGATGTAGGCGTCGCGTTCGGCTTGCCAATGGCGACGCTGGCGAAAGAACGTGAGTGCGCCGCGTCGATGCAAGGCGGTGGCCGAGGTGCCGGTGCCCAGCGTCGCGTGCAGTGCCTGCCAGTCGTCCATGGCAGGGGCCAGCAGGTGGTGAAGGGTTCGGGTCGCGGCAGCGGTTCGGGCGGGGGTCGCTGCGGCGAGAAAGCGCCACAGCCAGGGTGCCAGGCGCGGTAGGTGGCGCCAGCGCAGGTGGAAGGGCGAAGAGGGAGACAACAGCAGAGCCGGCAACTGGGTGAGTAGGCCGGGATGGGCCAGCGGCTCCACCGCATAGCCGGCGAGCGTGGCCGCATTGCCGGAGGAGGCCTGCCCTCCCGGCGGTCCCGGATCCAGCACGGTGACTTCGCGTCCCCGCTCGATCAGTGCCCAGGCCGTGGCCAGGCCGACGATGCCGGCGCCGATGACGACGATATCGGCCTTGCCGTGGCGATTCGACATGATGGCCTCCCTTTTCTGGAGCCTGAGGGCATAGCCGACTTCATGAGCGGTTGCGGGCTTGCCATTCAACGCTGGTTGGACCCTGCAAGGATTGCGAGGTGATGGGCAATCAGACTACTGTCGATTTCGTTGAATTAGAACAAGACAAAGCGGCCTGGCGCACTGCGCAGGGGAACGATGCTCGTAGCGACCGGTCGTCAACAGGAAGCTTGCATGAACGAAAGTGCCGTCCCCGACGCCCCCGCGGCGTCTTCCCAAGAAGTCGATACCTGCTTTGCGCGTTTCATCGACGTCCAGAAGAGCTACGACGGCGTGGAACTGGTCGTCAAAGGATTCAACCTCGATATCCAGCGGGGTGAATTCGTCACCCTGCTCGGTCCCTCGGGGTCGGGCAAGACCACCTGCCTGATGATGATGGCCGGTTTCGAGACTCCCACCCACGGTGACATCCTGCTCAAGGATCAGCCCATCAACGGCTTGCCGCCCCACAAGCGCGGCATCGGCATGGTGTTTCAGAACTATGCGCTGTTTCCCCACATGACCGTGGCCGAGAATCTCGCCTTCCCGCTCGAGGTGCGTCACCTCTCGAAGTCAGAGATCGCCCGCAAGGTCGATCGGGCACTGGGCATGGTGCGTCTGGAGGGCTTCGGCAGCCGTCGCCCGGCGCAGCTTTCCGGCGGCCAGCAGCAGCGCGTGGCCCTGGCGCGCGCGCTGGTCTTCGAGCCCGATCTGGTGCTGATGGACGAGCCGCTCGGCGCTCTGGACAAGAACCTGCGCGAAGAGATGCAGTACGAGATCAAGCGCATTCATGCCAGCCTCGGCGTGACCATGATCTACGTGACCCACGATCAGACCGAAGCGCTGACCATGTCGGATCGCATCGCCGTGTTCAACGATGGCGTGGTCCAGCAGTTGGCGAGCCCTCAGACCCTATACGAATCGCCGGAGAACGCCTTCGTGGCCAGCTTCATCGGCGAGAACAATCGCCTCATGGGCGAGGTGGTGGAGCATCTCGGCAAACGCTGCGAGGTCGTGCTCGACAGCGGAGAGCGCGTCGTCGCCAAGCCGGTCGCGGCAGGAGGGATCGGTTCGCGCACCACGCTGTCGCTGCGTCCGGAGAGGGTGGTGCTTCTGGAAGCGGACGACGGCGATGGCGAGCGCTTCGACAACTGCTTCACGGGGACCGTGCAGGAAGTGATCTACCTGGGGGATCATCTGCGCACGCGGCTCGCACTGTGCGGCAACGACGAATTCATCATCAAGACCCCGAATGCCGAAGGACATCCCCCGCTGCGACCGGGGCAGTCGGTGACCGTCGGCTGGACGTGGCAGGACTGTCGCGCCCTGGATGCCTGACGATACCTGGCGAAGGGGATAATCGTGCAGCCCGGCGACGCTCGTTCGCGTCGCCGGCCACCGACGCGGCCGGGATGGTCTGCAACGCCGATAGGCGATACCACCGCAACGACCGCATCAACAACAACAATGGAGAATTCCATGAATTCATCACTTCGTTCATTTCGCAAGGGAACCCTGGGGACGGCCGTCGCTTTGGTCGGCATGAGTGCCCTGGGGCTGTCGGCCACGGCCCAGGCCGAGACGTTGAACATCGTCTCCTGGGGAGGTGCCTACAGCATGAGTCAGCACGAGGCCTACGATAAACCGTGGATGGAGAAGACCGGCGACGAGATCGTCAACATCGATCGTAGCGGCAATGCACTGGCTGGTCTGCGCGCCCAGAGTCAGGCGGGCAACGTCACCTGGGATCTCGTCGACATGCTGCCGGCAGACGCCATGATCGCCTGCGACGAAGGGCTGATCGAGCCGCTGGATCACGATGAACTGCTCGCCGATGCCCCGGACGGTACGCCGCCCAGCGAAGACTTCGTCGACGGGGGGCTGGACGATTGCTTCGTGGCCTCGATCGTCTATTCCAACATCGTGGCCTACAACACCGAGATGTTCCCGGAAGACCAGCAGCCGAGCACCATCGAAGACGTCTTCGACCTGGAGAACTATCCCGGCAAGCGTGCCCTGCTGCGCAAGCCGATCAACAACCTCGAGTGGGCGCTGATCGCCGATGGCGTCGACCGCAATGACGTCTATGCCATGCTCGAGACCGAAGAGGGCATCCAGCGTGCCTTCGCCAAGCTCGACACCATCAAGGACGAAGTCATCTGGTGGGAGGAGGGTGCCCAGCCGCCGCAGTTGCTGGCCGACCAGGAGGTCGCTTTCGCCTCGGCCTACAATGGGCGAATCTTCAACGCCATGGTGACCGAGGATCAGCCTTTCGAAATCATCTGGGACGCCCAGGTGTTCGAACTGGATGGCTGGGTGGTGCCCACCGGCAAGCTCGACAAGGTGAAGGACTACCTTTACTTCGCCACCGACACGCAGCGGTTGGCCGACCAGGCCAAGTACATCTCCTACGGACCGGCGCGAAAATCGTCCGCCGACTATGTGACGACTCATGCCGAGACCGGCATCGAGATGGAAGAGCACATGCCCACCTACGGGCCCAACTTCGAGACCGCCCTGCAGAAGGACGATCTCTTCTGGGCCGACTTCAGCGACGAGTTGACCCAGCGCTTCGACGCCTGGCTGGCCCAGTAAGGCCTTGCCGCCGCCCGGTTGGCCGGGCGGCGGCTCTCCCATAGCCCGATTGCCGTTTCGTTCGATGGAGAGGCCTGCGTGTCCCATTCGTCCTCTGAACCACTGACTACCGCCGACGGCGTGCCGCTCAAGGTGAGCCTGCGTCGCGCCGTGCGCCGTTCGAAGCTCAAGGCGCTACTGCTGGTGTCGCCGCTGCTGGCGTTCTTGGTCATCGCTTTCGTGATGCCGATCTTCGACATGCTGTGGCGCAGCGTCGACAATCCCGAAGTCTCCACCCATCTGTCACGCACCGTCGAGGCCCTGAAGGGCTGGGACGGCGAATCGCTGCCGGAGGAGCTCGCCTTTGCCGCCCTGGTCGAAGATCTCCGCGAAGGGCAGGAGGAGCGCAACCTGGGGCTGCTGTCGAGCCGGCTCAACTACGAGAAGTCGGGCATGCGCTCGGCGATCAGCCGCACGGCACGCCGCGCGGCCGACCTCGAGCCGCCGTTTCGCGAGTCTCTGGTGGAGGCACACCGCGCCTGGGGAGAACTCGACACCTGGCGGCTGATCCAGCGCGAGGCGCGTCCCTACACGCCTTCCTACTATCTGGCGGCGGTGGATCGCCAGGTGAGCCCCGAGGGCGAGATCGTCAAGGTGCCCGCTCATCTGGAGATCCATGTCGCGCTGTTCTGGCGAACTTTCTGGATGAGCGCGGTGATCACCGGGCTGACGCTGCTGCTGGGCTATCCCATCGCTTATCTGCTAGCGACGCTGCCGCTGCGTCGTTCCAATCTGTTGATGATCCTGGTGCTGCTACCGTTCTGGACCTCGCTGCTGGTGCGCACCACCACCTGGATCGCCATTCTGCAGTCGCAGGGCGTGCTCAACGACATGATGGTGGCCATCGGGATGATCGCCGACGAAGCCCGCTGGCAGATGATTCACAACAAGGTCGGCACCATCGTGGCGATGACCCATATCTTGCTGCCGTTCATGATCCTGCCGCTCTATTCGGTGATGAAGACCATTCCCCCGAGCTACATGCGCGCGGCGCGCTCGCTGGGTGGAAAGCCCTTGTTGAGTTTCCGGCGCGTCTACTTCCCGCTGACCATTCCCGGAATCGCGGCGGGCGGCATCCTGGTGTTCATTCTGGCGATCGGCTACTACATCACGCCGGCGCTGGTGGGCGGCCAGTCGGGTCGCTTCATCACCAACTACATCGCCTATCACATGCAGACCTCGCTCAACTGGGGTCTGGCCGCAGCGATCGCCTCGATCCTGCTGTTCGTGGTGATCGTCTTCTACCTGATCTTCAATCGCCTGATCGGCGTCGACAAGGTCAAGCTGGGGTAAACCGATGGCCATTCCTTCCTATGCCACCCGCGGCGAGCGCATCTGGCACACCGTCTTCCTCGGCATCTGTACGCTGGTCTTCCTGTTTCTGGTGGGACCGCTGCTGGTGATCATCCCGCTGTCGTTCAACGCCGAACCCTACTTCACCTTCAGCGAAGAAATGCTGACCCTCGACCCGGCGGGCTATTCGCTGCGTTGGTACCAGGACTTCTTCACCTCCAGCGAGTGGCTCGGGGCGATCAAGAACAGCTTCATCATCGGCATCGCCTCGACCTTGCTCGCCACGGTGCTGGGTACGGTGGCGGCACTGGGGCTCTCGAGCCGTCACATGCCGGCGCGCGGGGCGATCATGGCAATGCTGATCTCGCCGATGATCGTGCCGTTGATCATTTCGGCGGCAGCGATGTTCTTCTTCTTCTCCAAGATCAATCTGGCGCAGACCTATCTGGGCGTGATCCTGGCTCACACGGCACTGGGCATCCCCTTCGTGGTGATCACGGTCACCGCCACCCTGTCGAGCTTCGACACCACGCTGATTCGTGCCGCCCACAGTCTGGGAGCCAATCCCACGCGCACTTTCTTCAAGGTGGTGCTGCCGCTGGTGACGCCCGGTGTGGTGTCCGGAGCGCTGTTCGCCTTCATCACCTCGTTCGACGAGGTCGTGGTGGTGCTGTTCATTGCCGGACCGGAACAGCGCACCATGCCGATCCAGATGTGGTCGGGCATTCGCGAGCAGATCAGCCCGACCATCCTGGCCGTGGCCACGCTGCTGGTGCTGCTTTCGATGCTGCTGCTCACCACCCTGGAACTGCTGCGGCGGCGTGGAGAGCGGCTGCGTGGGGTGAGTCCAGGCTAGTCGGCATCGAGACGAACGCCATCAACGCAAGCGGGGAGGCCAATCGGCCTCCCCGCTTGCGTTGCAGGAACGACGGTCAGGAAACGCTTAGCCGTCGATCCACTCCTGCACGACGTCCTGGTTGTCTTCGACCCACTGCTTGGCGTTCTCGTAGGGGTCGGAGTCCTCTTCCTGGTTCATGAGCATGACTTCGCCCATCTGCTCCGGAGTCCACTCGAAGGCATCCAGAATGGCGTAGGCCTCCGGCATGTCCTCCTCGAGACCCTGGCGGGCGATGGTGTGGATCTGCTCGGCGCCGCCGTAGACGTTTTCCGGATCCTCGAGGTACTTGAGATCCCAGCGGGCGAATTTCCAGTGCGGCGTCCAGCCGGTGACCACCACGTCTTCCTCGTTCTTGATGGCCGACTCGAGAGCGGCGGTCATGGTGGCGCCGCTGCCGCTGCGCAGGGCCAGGTCGAGATCGTATTCCTCGATGACGTCCTCGGTGAGCCCCATCAGGCCGGCACCGGGGTCGATGCCGATGATTTCGCCGTTGAAATCGTCGGCGTGGTCGTTGAGGTCGGCGATGGAATCGACGTCGCTGTAGGCGGGTACCACCAGGCCGAGCTTGGTGCCGTCCAGGTTGACGCCCAGATCGTCGACCTCGTCACCCACGCGCTCCATGTAGTCGGCATGGGTGGTGGGCAGCCAGGCGGCGACGATGGCGTCGGCATCGCCGGAGGCCACGGCCTGCCACATGGCGGCCGCGGACAGCGAGGTCATCTCCACGTCGAAGCCCTGCTGCTCGAGCACGGCGCGTACCACGTTGGTGGAAGCCACCTCGGAAGACCACTCGACATAGGCCAGGTGGACGCTGCCCTTGTCCTGAGCCTGAGCGGTGCCGGCAGCGAGACCGGCGCCAGCGACCAGTGCCAGGCTGGCGAGACGAATGCGGCGATTGAGCAGTTGCTTGTTCATTGGTGTTCCTCCCTTTGCGTACGACCCTTACACCTTGGCGATGGTAGCGCTTCGATGCAAGGGCCATTACCAACGTTATACAGGACCGTTCCTGCCGTTGACGTTTACCCGGACTTGCGCTGTTTGCGCAGCGACTGCGTGATGCGGTCGAGCAGCATGGCCAGGATCACCACGGCGATGCCCGCCTCGAAGCCGTCGCCCGGACGCAGCCGCTGGATGGCGCGCCACACCTCGCTGCCCAGACCGTCGGCGCCGATCATGGCGGCGATCACCACCATGGAGAGCGCCAGCATGATGGTCTGGTTGATGCCGGCCATCACCGTGGGCAGTGACAGCGGCAGCTGTACCTTGAACAACTTCTGGCCACGCGTGGCGCCATAGGCGTCGGCGGCCTCGATCAGCTCCACCGGCACTTGGCGGATGCCCAGGGTGGTGAAGCGTATTGCCGGCGGCATGGAGAAGATCACCGTGGCGAAGATGGCCGACACGGAGCCGATGCCGAAGAACGGGATCGCCGGAATCAGGTACACGAAGGCCGGCATGGTCTGCATGAAGTCGAGTACCGGCATGATGCCGCGATAGAGCCTTTCGGAGAGCGCGGCGGCAATGCCGACCGGCAAGGCGAAGACCACTGCCACGAACGTGGCGATCACCACCAGGGTGAGGGTCTCGATCATCGGCTCCCACAGACCCATGTTCCAGATCAGCAGCAGGCCGGCCACGGCGCCGATGGCCAACCGAAGGTTGGCGACTTTCCAGCACAGGGCGGCCATGATCGCCAGCAGGCCCCACTCGGGCAACCACATCAGCGCCTCGTTGAGACCTCCGATGCCGGTCTGGGTGACCCGTGAAATGCCGCGGGTGATGAGAGAGTACTCGCTGGTCAGCCAGTCGAGACCGCCTTCGATCCACTGGCCCAGCGGAATGCGGGGAATTTCGATAGCCATCATTCGTCTCCTGCCGGTACGGTCGCTTCCTCGGTGGTTTGCGGGGTCTCGGCGGCCTGTGCCAGCTCGTCGAGCACCGCGCCCTTGACCACCACGCCGAGCAAGCGCTTGCTATCGTCGACGACGGCAATCGGGAAGCTGTTGTCGTGGAACATGGCGAAGAGATTGTGCAACGGCTCGGCCGGTCCCACGCTGCGGAAATCGAGGGTCATGGCGTCGGTCACCTTATCCTTGCCCTGCTCGAGCGCCTGACTGGCGGCTTCCGCTTCGATCAGCCCGATGAGGTGACGGTCGCGGTCCGTGATGTAGATGGAATCGAGGCTGTGTTCGCGCATCTTGCGAAGCGCCGTACGCGGGCCGTCCGAGTCGCGCACCGTGGAGCGCACCTTGCGCATGGCGCTCTCGGCGGTGAGGATGCGTGACTTGTCGACCCCTTCGATGAAGCGGCGCACGTAGTCGTCGGCTGGCTTGGTGAGGATCTCCTCGGGCGTACCGATCTGCACGACCTCGCCGTCCTTGAGCAGCACGATGCGATCGCCGATGGTCAGCGCCTCGTCCAGGTCGTGGGTGATGAACACCGTCGTCTTCTGCATCTTGTGCTGCAGTGCCAGCAGTTCCTGCTGCATGTCACCGCGAATCAGCGGGTCGAGGGCCGAGAAGGCCTCGTCCATCAGCAGCACGCTGGCATCGTTGGCCAGTGCGCGAGCCAGGCCCACGCGCTGCTGCATGCCACCGGAGAGCTGGTTGGGATAGGCGTCTTCCCAGCCGTCCAGGCCCACCTGCTTGAGGGACTCGCGGGCGACGCGTTCCCGTTCCACCTTGTCGATGCCGCGAACCTCGAGACCGAACTCGGTGTTCTGCTGCACGGTGCGGTGGGGGAAGAGGGCGAAGTTCTGGAACACCATGGAGAAGTGGCGGCGGCGACATTCGAGCAGTGCCTTCTCGCTCAGCTCGGGAATGTTCTCGCCGTCGATGACGATCTCGCCCTCGCTGGGCTCGATCAGCCGGTTGAGGCAGCGGATCAGGGTCGATTTGCCTGACCCGGACAGCCCCATGATGACCAGCAGCTCGCCTTCATGGACGTCGAAGTTGATGTTGGACAGGCCCAGCGTCTGGCCGGTCTTGTCCAAAATTTCGGGGCGTTTGAGCCCCTGGTCACGCAGTTCGAGCGCCTTCTTCGGCTGGTTGCCGAAGACCTTGCTCAGGTTGCGTACCCGAATTTTGACGTTGCGGTTGTCGCTCATTGGCTATGCCTTTTGTCAGCCCCTTTCTCGACGAGGGGCACACGAAGGTTCCCTGTCGGATCGAATTGCCGCTGCCTAGTTTGGCACGCGTAATCGTTGATGGCTCGGGAGGGGGTATACCCTAGTGGTTTTTGAACGATCATTCAAATAAAACGCGGCGGTCCGAGGCATGCCACCCATGGCGCATGTGTCAGTTTTCACCACGCATTCGACCGCTCGGCGGCCGTGAGCTGGCGTTTGCGATTTTTTTTAACTTTCTGAGTTTTTGGGTTTTTTTAGAATCCTGGCTGCGTTGGCATGCCGCATGCTCTGCGGCAAGGAATGCCAACGGCTCGTCGAGGAGGCCACGGCGCATGGAGCGCCTGCACTGAACCCGCACCGATTCGGACGGTCTTCCAGTCACGATTCCAGTCATGCGACGCAAGGAGAGACATGATGACATTACCGGCACTGTTCAAGCGAGCTGGCGCCTTGGGAGTGGCGCTGGGTTTGCTGGTCGGCCCCCTGGCCATGGCTCAGCAGGACGACCTGGACAAGGAGCCGGGCGCCGCCGAACGACGGTCGGCCGATTCGCCGACTTCCGAGTCGGAGGCGCCCGACGAGCCAGGCTTCGGCAGTGGCACCGAGCCCATGCCCGGCACGTCGCAACCGGGCAGCGATCCGGCCCAGCAGGCACCGGAGGAGGAGACCGACGATGGCTGGGAGCAGGACTCTCAGGGCGCCGGCGGGTAGTCACGCCCGACCGGATGCCGGGTAGCGACGATTCCCTGCCCTGCCGCTGTCATTTCCCCACCGCCCTCTCGTTTCCCCTTGCTGCGTCTGGCGGTTAAGCAGCGGCATTTGCCCCCGAACTCCCCGGGGGCTTTTTTTACCCTGGCCGCGCGAGGCGACATCGCCGAGGCGTCATTCCTCCTCCAGGCGCCGATAGAGGGTGCGCCGAGCGATGCCCAGGATGTCCGCCGTCTTGCGTTTGTTGCCACCCGTTGCATCCAGCACTTTCTGAATGTAGCGCTTTTCCACTTCCTCGAGGCTGGGCCAGTTGCCTTGCTCGGGCCGAGTGGCTTGGGAAGTGCCGCTCGGGGCGTGGCGGCGTTGCGTCTCGTGGCGTTGGCGCAGCCGCTCGGGCAGGTCGGCATGGCTCAGCACTCCCGCTTCGGCCAGCGTCACGGCGCGCATCACCGCGTTTTCCAGCTCGCGTACGTTGCCGGGGTAGGGGTAGTCGAGCAAGGCCTGCAGGGCGGCGGGCTCGATGCGTTCGATACGCTTTTCCTGGGCGGCGGCGTGTTTGGCGATCAACGTCGAGACCAGCCGTTCGATGTCGCCGGGGCGCTCTCGCAGCGGGGGGATGCGCAGCGAGAAGGTTTCCAGGCGAAAGAAGAGATCGCTGCGGAAGTGGCCGGCCTCGATCTCGCGTTCGAGGTCGCGATGGGTAGCGGCGATGATCCGCACGTCGATGGGGTCTTCGGTTTCCGCGCCGACGGCCTTGACGGTCTTTTCCTGCAGGGCGCGCAACAGCTTGGCCTGCAGGTTGGGCGACATCTCGCCGATTTCATCGAGAAACAGGCTGCCGCCGCGGGCGGCCTGGAAAAGCCCCTGACGGTTGTCCGTGGCGCCGGTGAAGGCGCCCTTGCGATGGCCGAAGAACTCGCTTTCCATCAGCTCGCCCGGAATGCTGGCACAGTTGACCGCCACGAACGGGGCTTCGGCTCGCGGGCTTTCGGCATGGATGGCGCGGGCCAACAGCTCCTTGCCGGTGCCGCTTTCGCCGAGAATCAGGATGGGGGCCTCGCTCCTGGCCAGCCGGGTGGCATCGCGGAACAGGGCATGCATCGGTTCGCTGTCGCCGATGATCCCGTGGAAGCCTTCATCGCGCGCCGGCCGGTCGAACCGCTCGGCCAGGCGGCGGTGCTCGAGCACGCGGAACACGGCCTCGCGCACGCCTTCCAGGTCCAGAGGCTTGGTCAGGAAGTCGTCGGCTCCCATCTTGAGCGATTCCACGGCCTGGTCGATGGTGCCGAAGGCGGTGATCACGATGAAGCCGACCTCACTGCCGTCGGTACGCAGCTGCTGGAGCAGCTGCAGCCCGCTGATGCCCGGCAGGCGGACGTCGCTGATCACCAGCGACACCTCGCTGTGGCTGAGGGTGGCCAGGGCGTCTTCGGCGCTGGCCGCGACGAGGGTAGCGTATCCGGCGTCCTGGAGTTCCTCTTCGAGCAGCTCGAGAATGGCGGAGTCGTCCTCGACGATCAGCAATGGGGCTCGGGGGGAATGGGGGGCCATCCTGGTCACGTCATGCTTCCTCGTTGTCTTGGGGCGGGGTAGCGGGGGTGTCGTCGTCCAGAGCATCGTCCAGGGGCAGGACGATCTCGAAGCCGGCGCCACCCAGCTCGCTGTCGAAAACGCCGATGGTGCCGCCATGGTCGTTGACGATGCGATGGACCATCGACAGGCCCAGGCCGCTGCCCTGGCCCACGGGTTTGGTGGTGAAGAAGGGGTCGAAGACCTTGCCCTGATCGCTGTCGGCAATGCCCGGGCCGTCGTCTTCCACGCACAGCGTCAGCCAGTCTCGTTCTTGCCGGGCACGCAGGCGCACGCGCGTGACGCCCTCGGCCTGGGCGGCATTGCGCAGCAGGTTGGTGAGGACCTGGATCAGTTGCTGGCCGTTGACCAGCAGTTGCGGCGAAGGAGACGGCAGCTCGGGCTCGAGGCGAATGGCATGCGCTTCTAAGTCCTCTTCCACCAGCTCGCGGGCAGCCTGTATCAGTTCGTCGAGGGGGCGTGCCTCCTTGGTGACGTTGTGCTGGCGTCCCAGTTCCATCAGCTGGCGCACGATCGTCACGATGCGCTCGACCTCACCGTGAATGCGGGTCAGCCGTGCCTGCTCGCGTTCGCCGATGGCTTCGCTACGTGCCAGGCGCTGCGCCTGTCCCTCGATCACCGTCAGCGGGGCGCCGATCTCATGGGCGACGCCGGCAGCCAGTACGCCCAGCTCAGCCAGCTTCTTCGACTTGCGCAGGCGCTGCTCCAGCTCGACCTCTTTTCGGCGGCTGGCGGCGATGTCGGCGTCCTTCTCGGCCAGGCCATCCAACATGCCGTTGAGTGCCACGGCGAGCTGCTGGTATTCCGCCGGCCCGTCCACGGGGGCGCGCCGGTCGCGTTCGCCGGTCTCGACGCGTTGCATGACGGCCAGCAGCCGTTTGAGTGGGCGCTCGATATGGTGGCGAAAGGCCCACCACAGCCCCAGCACCACGCCGGCGGCGCCGACCACGAAAGCCAGCAGGGCGGCCTGGCTGAGAAAACCGGTGTAGTTCTCGACGCCGGTGTTGAGGCGGTTGACCTGCAGCACGCCGAGCACCTCGCCGGAGGGAGAGGTCAGCGGCTTGAGGGCCGAGTAGTAGTGCCACTCATCGTGCTGGCGATAGTCGGCCTGCATTTCTCCCTCTTCGGCCACGCGGCGGATGTCCTCGGGGCTGAACAGCGCCTCGCCCAGCCCGAGACCGTAAATCTCGCGGCCTCGATCGTCGAAGACGTAGGCACCGTAGATGCGGTGGAAGGAGAAGACCGAGTGCAGCGTTTCCTCCAGGGGTTCCGCTGCATCGCGGGACAGTGCATGACCCAGCGTGGTACCGATCACGTGGGTGATCACCTCGACTTCCCGTTCCAGGCGCGAGCGCACGTTCTCTTCCAGCGAGGTGATGGCGACCAGGCTGAACACCAGCAGCACGAGGAACAACGGCACGATGACGGTGAGCAAGATCAGGTTGCGTAGGCGCATGGCATCTCGACGTGGCCGGGAGCGGGGGAAAAAGCGGGTCAGTCCGTTGGCCGCAGCCGATACAGGCCGCCGTCGGGGGCGTCGCTGAGCAGATAGATGGCTCCGTCACGACCCTGGCGAACGTCGCGGATGCGACCGATCTCGCCCTCGAGGATGACTTCGCGTTCGATGACCTCGTCGCCGTCGAGGCGCAGGCGCAGCAGCGTCTCGCTGCTCAGCCCGCCGGCCAGCAGATCGCCCTGCCAGGCGCTGAAGGCGTCGCTCGTGACTTCGGCGAGGCCGGAGGGCGCGAAGCGGCCCTCGAAGACGTGCACGGGGTCGCGCATGCCGGGCAGCGAATCGGCGCCGATGGGTTGGTTGGTGGCGTAGTCGTTGCCGCGACTCACCTCCGGCCAGCCGTAGTTCTCGCCGCCGACCAAGCGGTTGAGTTCGTCGCCGGTGCGCGGGCCGTGCTCGCTGGCCCAGGGCTCGCCGTCGTGGCGCACGGTCAGGCCCTGAACGTTGCGGTTGCCGATCGTGTAGAGCTCGTCGAGAGCGTCGGGGTCGTCGACGAAGGGGTTGTCCGGGGCCGCTTCGCCCGTCTCGGTCAGGCGCAGCACGCTGCCGGCATGGTCGCTCGCGTCCTGGGCGCGGGGTGGGGTGCCGCGCTCACCGATGCTCATCAGCAGGGTGCCGTCGGGCAGCCAGGCGAGCCGCGAACCGTAGTGACGGCCCGGGCTGGAAAAGCGGTTCTGCACGAACAGCGCTTCCACTTCCGTCAGGGCGTCGTCCGCGAGACGCGCGCGCGACAGGGTGGTGGCGGTGCCGCCAGAGCCGGGCTGGCTCCAGGTGAAGTAGATCCAGTCGTGTTCGCCGCTCTCGTTCTCGCCGAAGCGGGGATGCAGCACTACGTCCAGCAGACCGCCCTGGCCGCGGGTGCTGACCTCGGGAACGCCCTCCAGGTGCGTGATCGTCCCGCTCTCGTCGAGGCGTGCCATGCGCCCCGGCCGCTCGCTGACCAGAAAGTCGCCGTCGGGCAGTTGTGCCACCGCCCAGGGGTGGGTCAGGCCGTCGGCGATTCGCTCCAGGCGCAGATCGAGATGCTCGGTCGCGAGCCGCTCGCCGACGATGGTCTGGGCGTGGACGGGCCCGGCGATCAGGGCCAGGCCCAGCAGCAGGGGGGTGGCGAATCGTGCGCTGGCAGGGTGCATCCCACTCTCCTTGGCGTTCGGCAGGCAAGCATTCGAGGCTCCCCTACTGACTCCCCCAGGGCGTGGGTGTTCCAGTGCCGACTACATCAGAATGGCCAACAGAATCGGCAGATAGAACAGCGACAGCAGCGTCGAGCAGAACACCAGACTGGCCACGTACTCCGGCTCGCGGCGAGCCTTCTGGGCGAACAGGTAATTGAACACCGCCACCGGCATGCTCATCTGCAGCACCAGGATGCTGTGGCCCATGGGCGGCAGCGCCAGAAGATGGCCGATGCCCCAGGCGAGCAGGGCGGCCACCGGGATGCGCAGCAGGCTGAAGCCGATGCCCGACTTGAGGTTCTTCACCTGGATGCTGGCCAGCGACACGCCCAGGGTGATCAGCATCAGCGGTACCGTGAAGCCGGAGATCAAGTCCACGCTGTTGGCCAGCCACAGCGGCAGCGCGGTGTCGGTGAGCAGCAGCGACAGGGCGATCAGGATGGCGTAGACGGTGGGCGTCTTGGCCAGCGACTTCAGCGGATTGCCGCGGCTGGCCAGCATGGTGCCCAGGGTGAACTGGAACAGCGACACCGTGACCATCACCGTGATGCCGTACACGAAGCCCGCGCTGCCGAAAGCGTAGAGCACCACCGGCAGGCCCATGTTGCCGGTGTTCGGGTACATCATTGGCGCCAGCAGCACACGCCAGTCGCGCCTGAGCACCCGCGCGACCACCACCGTGGCCGCTGCCATGGCGACGATCACCAGGGCGGTGGCCAACATGGTGCGCCCGAAGCTGCTGGCATCGATCTCGGCCTCGGAGAGCGAGGCGATGACCAGTGTCGGGGTGCCGATGTTGAAGACCAGGCGGGTGACGAAATCCACCGGGTAGGGGTGGCCCAGGCGAATCCAGGTGAAGCCCAGGCCGGCCCCGGCCAGGACCGGGGCCATGACGGCAAAGAGTTCGGCGAGCATGCGCAGTACCGTGTCGTGGAGAGGGGGCAGGACACAGGCGCATCATTGTCGTGTTTCGTGCGGCGTCGCGCAAATGAGACGGTCAAATGCGTTACACTTGCCCCTTTTCGCATCAGGACGCATTTTCATGTCGAATTCCGCCACCAGCTTCCAGGCACTACGGCGTTTGCTGCGCTACGCCCGCGGTTACCGGCGGCGCATCGTCGCCGCCTCGGCTTGCTCGATCGTCAACAAGCTCTTCGACATCGCCCCCGAGATCCTCATCGGCGTGGCCATCGACGTGGTGGTCAACCAGGAACGGAGCTTCGTGGCTCGGGTGGGTTTCGAAACCGCTCAGCAGCAGATCCTGGTGCTGGCCGTGCTCACCTTCTTCATCTGGGCGGGGGAGTCGCTGTTCGAGTACCTCTACCAGGTTCTGTGGCGCAATCTCGCCCAACGCCTGCAGGCCGATCTGCGCCAGGACTCTTACGAGCACGCCCAGCGCCTCGACATGGCCTACTTCGAGTCGAGGAGTTCCGGTCAGCTGGTGGCGACCATGAACGACGACGTCAACCAGCTCGAGCGCTTCCTGGACGGCGGCGCCAACGCGATGATCCAGGTGGGCGTCACCGTGGTGGCGGTGGGGGCGGTGTTCTTCGTCATCTCACCGTTGATCGCGCTGCTCGCCTTCACGCCCATTCCGCTGATCATCTGGGGCGCCTTCTTCTTCCAGCGCAAGGCCGGCCCGCTCTACGCCGACGTGCGCGAGAAGGTAGGCGACCTGGCCAGCCGGCTCGGCAACAACCTGGCCGGCATCGCCACCATCAAGAGCTTCACCAGCGAAGCCCGCGAGGCCGAGCGGCTGCGTGAGGTCAGCGAAGCCTACGTGGAAGCCAACCGCCGAGCGATTCAGGTCAGCTCGGCGTTCATCCCGGTGATCCGCATGGCGATTCTCGCCGGCTTTCTGGCCACCTTCACCGTGGGCGGGATGCTCGCCCTGCGCGGCGATCTCAACGTGGGCGCCTACGGCGTGCTGGTGTTCCTCACCCAGCGGCTGCTGTGGCCATTGACCGGCCTGGCCGAGGTGATCGACCTCTTCGAGCGTGCCATGGCCAGCACCCGGCGCATCCTCGACCTTCTGGCAGTACCCATCACCGTGCGCGACAATCACGGTGCATCGCTGCCAGAGCCGGTGCGCGGCGAAGTGAGCTTCGAGCGCGTGAGCTTCCGCTACGGTTCCAGCGGCGAAGGTGTGGAGGGCGTGAGCCTGCACGTGCCCGCCGGGAACACCCTGGCACTGGTGGGAGCCACCGGCTCGGGCAAGTCGACCCTGGTCAAGCTGCTGCTGCGCTTCTACGACCCCGACAGTGGGCGCATCTGCATCGACGGCCAGCCCATCGATGGCGTCAGCCTGGCCTCGCTGCGCGGTGCCATTGGCCTGGTCAGCCAGGACGTCTACCTGTTCGAGGGCTCGGTGCGTGACAACATTGCCTACGGTAGGCCGCAGGCGAGCGAAGCGGAAGTGATCGAGGCGGCACGCACCGCCGAAGCCTGGGAGTTCATCCAGGCGCTGCCCCAGGGCCTCGACACCGCGGTGGGCGAGCGTGGCGTGCGCCTCTCCGGCGGCCAGCGCCAGCGTCTCTCGCTGGCTCGGGCGCTGCTCAAGGATCCGCCCATCCTGGTGCTTGACGAGGCCACCAGCGCGGTAGACAACGAAACCGAAGCCGCCATCCAGCGCTCGCTGGCGCGGATCGGCCACGGCCGCACCGTGATCATGATTGCCCACCGTCTCTCCACCATCGTCCACGCCGACGAGATCGTGGTGATCGAAGGCGGCCGGGTAGCGGAGCACGGCACCCACGACAGCCTGCTCGCCGCCGACGGCCGCTACGCCGCCCAGTGGCGGGTGCAGACCGGCGCGCTGGCCACGGCCGACGTGGAGTGAATCGAAGGGCGGTGGCTATGGTCTCGGCCACCGCCTTTCGCTATCATACGGCGGCGCCGTTCGGCGTTTCTCCGGTAAGGGCCTATAGCTCAGTTGGTTAGAGCAGGGGACTCATAATCCTTTGGTCGCTGGTTCGAGTCCAGCTGGGCCCACCAAGTACGCACTGCATTGATTGAGGTTCGACCCTTAGGCCACTCGTTACCACACGAGGGCACAATCAATGCGCATCATGTCTGTTATCTCCACCAAGGGCGGCGTCGGCAAGACCACCGTCACAGCCAATCTGGGCGGCCTCCTGGCCGATGCGGGCCTCAGGGTCCTGTTCATCGACCTGGACAGCCAGCCGACCCTCTCCAGCTACTACCCTCTTCGCACCGAGGCCTCCGGCGGTACCTATGAGCTGATCGCGCTCAGCGACACGGCTCCCGACCGCGTCATATCGCAAACGGCCCATCCCAACCTGGATGTGGTGATCTCCAACGATCACGCCGGCCAGCTTCCTCAGCTGCTGCTCAACGCCCCGGACGGCCGCTTCCGGCTCGCCCAGCTGCTCTCCAGCCTATCGGGCTATGACCTCGTTCTGATCGATACCCAGGGGGCACGCTCCATCACCCTGGAGATGGCGGTCCTGGCTTCCGATCATGCCCTCTCTCCCATCACCCCCGAGCTGCTCTCCGCCCGCGAGTTCGTGCGCGGCACTGTCGGCCTGCTGCGCGATCTCGAGGCGCTCAGCCAGTTCACCCACCTCTCCGTTCCCCCCGTTTCCGTACTCGTGAACCGTCTGGATGAAACCGCCGATGCGCGGGGCATTCACCAGACGCTGGCGGAGATGTTCGCCGCCGGTGAGCAGGGCGTCACCGTGATGCAGAACACCATTCGCGCCGGTGTGGCCTTCCGGCAGGCCGCCAGCGCCGGCCTGCCGGCTCACCAGTTCGAGCCGCGCAAGCCCGCCGGCCGCAAGTCGCCCGCCGCTGCCGATCAGGTCAAGGCGATGGCCTGTGAGCTCAATCCTGACTGGCAGCCGCTGATCGACACCATGGTCAGCACCACCGCCATGCAGGGAGGCTGCCACGATGAGTGCCATTGAGAATCTGGCGGTGCTGCCAGGTGTGGAAGAGCGCTCCGAGCCGGGTTACCTGCCACCGCACAGCCTGGAAGCGGAGCAGTCGGTGCTGGGCGGCCTGATGCTGGATAACGCCATGTGGGACGAGGTCGCCGACCGCCTGGCGCCGGCAATGTTCTATCAGCAGGCCCATCGCCTGGTGTTTCAGGCCATTCAGGGGCTGGCCGAGCGTGACCAGCCGATGGATGTGGTGACCGTCTCCGAAGCGCTGGAGGAGGCGCGTCAGCTGGAGCAGGTGGGAGGCCTCGCCTTCCTGGCAGAGCTGGCCCGCAATACGCCCAGCGCGGCCAATGTCGTGGCCTATGCCGAGATCGTGCGGGATCGCCATGCGCTGCGTCAGCTGATCCATACCTGCTTCACGCTGAACCAGCAGGCCCTGAACGCCCAGGGCCGTTCGGCCGCCGAGCTGATCGAGGAGGCCGAGCAGAAGCTCTTCGCCCTGACGGAGGACCGGCATGAGCGGCTGAGCTCCATGAAGGAGATGCTGGGGGAGGCCATCAACGTCATTGATCAGGCCTTCAATGCGCAGGGCGGGGTGACGGGTATCCCGAGCGGACTTAGCGAGCTGGATGCCATGACCGCGGGCTGGCAGCCCGGGGATCTCATTATCCTGGCCGGCCGCCCCTCCATGGGCAAGACCGCCATGGGGCTCGGCTTCGCGGAGCATGCGCTGACGGCAGAGGAGGTTGCCGGTCCGGTCTTTATCTTCTCCCTGGAGATGCCCGAGTCGCAGCTGATGCTGCGGTTGATCGCCAGCCTGGGCAATGTCTCCCTGCAGAAGCTGCGCACCGGAAAGATGGAGGACGAGGATTGGCCGAAGGTGACCGCTGCGGTCAATCGGCTCACCCAGCTGGAAGGGAAGCTCTTGATCGATGATGCCTCAGGCATCACCGCCTCCAGCCTTAAGGCTCGCGCACGCCGCATGACGCGCCGCTTCGGGCGCCCCTCCATGATCCTGGTGGACTACCTGCAGCTGCTTCAGGAGCCGGGCAGCGAGAACCGGACCCTCGAGGTGGGCAAGGTCAGTCGGATTCTCAAGGAGACCGCCAAGGAGCTGCGCTCTCCGGTCATTGCCCTGTCGCAGCTCAACCGCTCGCTGGAAACCCGCCCCAACAAGCGCCCCTGCATGGCCGATCTGCGTGACAGCGGTGCGCTGGAGCAGGACGCCGACGTGATCGCCTTCATCTACCGCGACGAGGTCTACCACCCCGAGAACGAAGACAGCCACGGCCTGGCCGAGCTGATCCTGGGCAAGCAGCGCAACGGGCCGACCGGCACCGTGCACCTGGCGTTCCAGGGAGAGTCGGCGCGCTTCAAACCGTTGGCGTGGCAGCACCAGGAGGGGACCCCATGAGCCAGCATCGTGTACGCACACCCGACCCCCGCTCCCGGCTCTCACAGGCCCTTGCCCAGGTCATGCACGAGACCCGCCAGCGGCAGCTCGAGGCGGAACGGGAGGGCCTGTCAGCGCTCGAGCACCTGATCCGTGTGGCCGAGGGCCATAGCGGCCAGTCCCACCATCTTCGTCGCCTCCTGCTCGGACTCTACAACGGCTACCACTGGCCCTTCGAGATGCAGCGGCTGCGGGGGCTCGATGCGGACCTGCAGGCGGATGCCCTCACGGTGATCCGGATGGCCACCTACAGCGGCCACGAGATCCACACCTTCATCGAGGGCGGTGATGCCTTGCTGAAACGCTTCTGGGAGATCGAGGAGGCCGAAGATGAGTAAGTCGTCTTCTGTAGCGCGAGGGTGCAAGGGGATGCAGCGCCTGATTCGCTATGCCGCGTCTCAGGGATGGGAGGTGCAGCGTACCAGCGGCGGTCACCTGCGGTTCAGCAAGCCGGGCTGTGCGCCGGTCTTCACCTCCTTCACCACCAAGGACCGCCGCGCCGAGCTCAATGCCCGCTCCCAGTTGCGTCGGGCGGAGTGGCAGCAGAGGTGCCGCCATGACGAGTGATGCCACTGTCATCAGCACCAGGGCGCCGCATGCCTGCGCCGCTTCTGTCAGCACCGTCACCAAGGAAGTCACCCGATGAAACGTCCTACCGACCAGCAGCTTCGCGAACGCCTGATGCAGCCGGGCCCCAAGCGTCAGGGGCAGCCCGTGGATGCCGTAACTCCTCCTGACCAGGAGATGGCCGTCTGGGTCACGCTGGACATGCTCAAGCCCTACGAGCACAACCCCCGGCAGGTCCGGAATCCCAAGTACGAGGAGATCAAGGCTTCGATCCGTGCCGCGGGTCTCAAGCACAAGCCCCCGGTGACCCAGCGGCCGGGGGAGAAGCACTACACCATCTGTGATGGCGGCAATACCCGCCTGCAGATCCTGCGCGAGCTCTTTGAGGAGACCGGCGAGTCGCGCTTCCACGCCTTCTATGCCCTGTACCGACCCTGGCAGTCGGAAGTGAAGATGCTGACAGGGCATCTCAGCGAGAACGACAACCGCGGCCAGCTGCTCTGGATCGAGCGTGCCAAGGGCGTAGTGGATGCCAAGGCGATGTACGAGGAAGAGAGCGGCGACACGCTCTCGCAGCGCGAGCTGGTCAAGCGCCTGGCCGAGGATGGCTATCAGGTTGCCCAGAGCCATATCAGCAAGATGCTCTATACCGTCGAGCATCTGCTGCCCACCCTGCCCAACACCCTTTACAGCGGCTTAGGGCGGCCACAGGTCGAGAAGCTGATCAGCTACCGGGAAGCCTGCCGACTGATCTGGGAGCGCTGCACCGAGGAGGTCGCGCCCGAGGGCTTTGCCGAGGCCTGGCACCAGACCATGGCCTGGTTCGATGACGAGGGCCAGACAGAGATGAACTGGAGCATCGTGGTGGATCGGCTGTGCGGCATGCTGGCCGACCACACCGGCGTGCACTTCAACGTCTGCGAGCTGACCCTCGATAACATCGTCACCTATCGCAAGCGGCGCTGGGACCTGGAAGAGCATCAGGCCTTCGAAGCCCTGGACGTTGAGCTGCAGCAGATGCGCGACCCCGACGCCCAGCCGCCCTCGCTTTATCCACCGCTGCCCGAGACCTCTGCCGAGCCCGCCGCGGGCGGTGCGCCGGTGGCGAAGGTGTCTGCTTCCGACTCTGGCCGTGAACCCCAATCCCAGCCCCAAGCTGAGCAGCTGCCATCGCCACGGGCCCTGGGCAGAGACGCGCTTTCCGACGACGAGAGGACAGAGAGCGCCGAGCTGCTTCGGCTGCGTGAGCAGGTTGCCGCGCTGGAGCGTGAAAAGGAGCAGCTGAGCGAATCATCGTCTCCCGTGCTGCGAGGAATCGGTGAGCCGGCGTCGGAGCCTGGCCCTGTGCCCATGGCTGCGACCCCAGAGGAGGAGGTCGACTGGCCAGAGGGGGCTGCTCGGACAGAAGCCGAGCGGGCCGCCCGCCTCGAGGGGCTGACCCAGTCCAGCTGGCAGGAGAGTCCGGGGAAGCGCGGTTACCGCCACCATCTGGCCAGCGAGCTCGGCGTGCCCAGCTTCGATTTCGAGCAGCTGGCCCCCCTGGCGGCGCCGGTGCTCTCCGGCGAAACCACCCCGCCCATTGCCGACGTCTGGTTTATCGAAGGGGTGGAGGATGAGCCCCGCTCACTGCGTATTCGTATCCGCGAGCTGGTCCAGGTGATTGCCCGCTGGGGAGGCTTCGGCGGCAGCGACGTGGTGGTCGCCGATGACGACGGCATCGGTTTCGACCTCAACCCGCTGCCGGACGCCGCCGACCGCCGTGCACGCTTCGCCTGGCAGGCGCTGGCGAGCCTGCGCGGTGAACTCAATCCCGAGTACCCCTCTGACGCCACCCTATGGGGAGCGCTGCTGGGCACCCATCGGGAAGAGGGCGATGAGAGTGCCTGGGACGATGCGGTACTGCTTCGTTTCTTCCGTCTGGTGCGGCTGATTCGCCGCCTTCGTGAACACCTGCAGGGACAACAGGAGGCCCAGTCATGAGCTCTTCATCCGCCAACCTGAACCAGGCGCTGCTCAGCCAGGTCATGGGGTTTCTTCGGGAGGGCAATATGCGCCGAGCGCTGGCCCTTGGCTTCAGTGAGGATGAGCTGCGCACCCTGCGACGGCTGAGGGCGAGCGATATCGACTCGCTGGCCTGCGCAGGGCCGGTGGTAGCGCGCTTCTCGGTGGATCATGCCGCGCTGCGCGGTGTTCTGGCGCGCATCGATCGTGACCAGGATCGTGAGACCCTGATCGACCGCTGCCTGAGGCTGGGGGCCAGCGTCAGCATGATGGGAGCCTTCTTCGGCCTGACCGGCAACGACTGCTCGACGCGTCGCCAGCTGCTGGGCATTGCGCCGCGCCAGGGGCGGCTGGCGATGCCGTCGGAGCAGGCAGAGCATGATGCCTGGGAGCGCTGGCAGCATATCGCCCTGGACCCCAAGGCGACCGACGACCTGCAGGGTATGGTCACCCTCGCCGAGGAGACCGATATCCCGCTGGCGGTGGTGTGGCACCTGATCAAGCAGTGGGTCGATCCCGGCCAGCCGCGCACGGCGCCCCCGGCCGAAGAGTGGACGTCCCCTGCGGGAGAGCGGTGATGGTGCAGCTGCGGGACGCCACTCGGCAGGGGCTGGATCGCCTGATCGGCCAGGCAGCTTCCGAGATGACCCAGCGCCGGGGAGAGCCCCCGGCGTCTGGCGCTGTGAACGGCGAGACGGAGCGGTCAGGGGAGGCTTCGTCAGGCCTCGATGGCCTGCTGTTTTTCGGGAACCCCCATGAGACCGTGCCGCGGTCTCTGCTGCTGGATCCCCGCCTCGGGCACGTCGACAAGCTTGGCTGGCAGATGATGCGCATGCTGGTCAATCCGGACCGAACCACGGCGGTGCCGACCTATGACGAGCTGCAGCCCTTGCTGCGGGGGGCGCCGGGCCAGAAGGCGTCGAGGGCCACGGTCGCCCGCGTTATCGCTGTGCTTCGCCTGACCCGCTGGGTCAGTCTCGGTCATCGGGCGCGCAACGCGCAGAACGGCCGCATTATCGGCAACGTCTATATCCTGCACGACGAGCCGCTTTCGCCTGCGGAAGCCTCGGTGCTGGATGCCGACTACGTGGAGTATGTGTGTCGCTGCCTGGATCACCAGAACAAGGTGGTCAAGGCCGTTGCTGCCATGGTGCTCGAGGAGCTCCAGGAGGCCGGGGCGCTACATGAGCTGCCGACGCGTCTCGATACCCTGGCGTCTCGGCCGAGGCAGGCCCAGTGCCGGTCGCCTGCCAAGCATGACGCTGCCCAGTTCTCCGCTGCGACTGAGCAGAAGAACCAGGGCAGGCAGCCGAGTTCTCAGCGAGAACCCGGCCGGGTGAGCCGAGAGAACTCCCCTGGTTTTCAGAGAGAACCAAGTCTGGAATCAAAGGCTTATCGGGCTGTCGAGGCAGTTCTCGATGAAAACTCGGGCAGTTCTTCCCGTACAGTACGTACTTCACACTGTGTAAAACCTACAGGTACGTCAGCCCCGAGGCTGCACTGGCCGGCGTGTCTCTCGCTGGATGGGAGTGAACGTCAGGCGACTCAACTCCTGATGTCGGGCCTATCGGGCGATACCCAGCAAGCGATTCTCGATGAGGCGGCGGGTCGTGTGAGCAGCGGTTCGGTGAGAAACCCCAAGGGCTTCCTGCGGGGGCTGATCAAGCGCGCTATCAGGGGCGAGTTCGTGGCGACCGGCTATGCCCAGACCCAGGCCGAATGCCGGGCGGGCAGCAGGACCCAGAGCGCTTCACCGGCCAAGCATCTGTCTGAACCCCGTGCCGCGGCTCAGCCATCCACGCAGGCGCCGGCGCCCACGCCACCGAGCTCCACGTCACCTGATGAGGCCCGAGCGGCCCGAGAGCAGTGCCTGCGCAAGCTGGGGCTATGGCCTGCTGGCGACAAAAACTCACTCAATAGCCATTAACAATTCCGCTGTCCCCCCCACCTCAACTGATTGACAGTGCCTGCCATACCGCAGACACACATCAGCATGAGGACGACGCGCCATGGCCGTTGATCGCCTGGGAGCACTGCGCAGCAAGATCGAACTGACGCTCCATACCCACCACGCTGCACGGATCTGGAAGGGCCGTGGGGTCGAGACGGGTCGCCCACAGATAATCGGCATGCGGCAGTTCCTGCTGATCTGCGGTGCGATCAAGCAGAACGCAGCCAAGGATGACCCCTATGCGGATCACTGGCTGCTGCAGCTGGATGCCAAACTTGCCGAGACTCGTACTCAGCTGGACCAGCGTCTCCATGAGCTCGATAGCCTGATGGCACAGCTTCCACCAGAGCTAGACGTGGAGGAGAACCTTAATCAGCAACCCTTGAAGATTCCTGTCTATACCGGCGGTCAGCATGGATGGCTCGCCCTGCGCCTGCTGATCGACTTCGACCGCTTCGTCAGGCGCGTCATGCTTGCCCACCATATCGCCCTGATTGGGCGGCGACAGATGGAGGAGTACGTCCGGGGCGGTGGCCACCTGTTGCGTAGCCTATGCGCGAGCACCCAGAAGTACCCGGGCTTCAGCGGTGCCACCCGGGACGACTTCGCCGCCAACAATGCCAAGGCCCGAGACGCCATCGAGAAGTTCGGCGCACTGCCTGACGACGTGCTCTCCGGCAAGCGGCGCAGCGAGTTTGCACCGCCGATTTCCAAGCCGGGAGAGTCCAAGGTCGCCGGTGGTGGGAGCAAGGCGGAGAGTGACCAAGCCCCTTCCGCCGAGGAGTAGCGGCTTGGCTTCCCGGAGTGATTCCACTGGAATCACTGGGGCGGCGGTGCCGAGAGGGCTTCGGGGTGATTCCACTGGAATCACCTGGGCGGCGGTGCCGGAGGAGGTCTCCGGGGTGATTCCACTGGAATCACTTGGGCGGCGGTGCCGAGGAGGTCTGTGGTGATGTCACCGGCATCACAACAAGAGCATGAGGGGGGGCAGGGTGAGTAGCGCATCGAATAGCTATGGCAAAGACGCATTCAACAGCTACGCAAAGGGTTTTTTAAAACCCTTTAAGGGTAAGGGGGAGCTGATTCGGCTCCGTGACGAGCTGGAAGAGGCGGCAAGAGCGGCGCGGCAAGAGGCGATCGATATGGCATCTCAAGCGAATGGCGGCTTGCTGAAATCGACCGACCTCTGGCTTACCCCATGGGGTAAGTCAGGCATCCCAGCCAGAACCCTGCAGTGGCGCGATAACAGGCAGAGAAGCATGGGGCTTTGGCTGCTGGAAGCGTTCCTGTCTCGTGACGACATATCCGAGGCGATGCGGCAGTCCGTCATTGATCTCGAGGTGCAGCGCTGCGTGTTCAATGCCAAGGCGGCCACGATCAACTGGTCGATCAAGCGAATCGGCAAGGCGCTGGCCGATATCGAGCATGCTGTCTCATTTCAGCGATAACGACCAAGGAGGATACCCATGGGCACACGCTTCTACGGCGAGGGGAATATCGGCAGCGATCCGGAGGTTCGGACCTTCCCCGTGCGTGACAACCAGCCGCCCCGCACGCTGCTAAGGCTCAATGTGCGGTTCGATAACCTGGTCCCCAAGGACGGAGAGGTCGTGGATCGCGGTGGTTTCTGGGCAGACGTGGAGTGGTGGCACCGGGAAGCAGAGCGCTGGTCGCGGTTGTATCAGCGAGGGATGCGGGTCGTGGTGGTGGGCAAGATGATTCAGGACAGCTGGGAGCAGAACGGCGAGACGCGCACGGCCTTCAAGGTACAGGCTGAGCGAGTGGCCATCTTGCCTCATCGGGTAGCTCAGGTAATCATGGATACCCCCCATAGCCATCAGCAGCCGGCTGAGCAGTATGCCAGTGGCCCGGGGGCCAGCCAGGAAGGCTACGGGGACTAGCCGCTGAGTGATCATGGATGAATCAAGGAGGAGAGCGATGAAGGGAGCCAGGAGGGTGCTGTGCTGGATGGGCCTGGGTGCTGCTGCGGTGCTGGCAGCGGGCTGTACCACACAGGACCATCTCTACTCTCAAGGCCGCTGCCTGACCTGCATCAACAACCCGGTGACCGGGGAGCCGATCAACTACGATCCCGAGCAGCAGCCTGCTATCGACGAGGAGGCTGTGGCAGCCAGCAGCGGCCAGGAGGTATCGGCAAGCAGCCGGCATGGGCGTTTCAGCATGGCGTCGCCGCTGGATGTGGATACGGCCTATGCTCGGGTGCGTTCCGAGTTCGGATTCCGCTCCGAGGCGGACTTCAACCCGAACAGCAACTCTGACCAGTGGGCGATGATGGACAACGCCTGGCACTTCGATGCCACGCCCGGCGCCTTCTATCAGATGAGTGACTATGCCAGGCAGACCGTCAACGGTGCCGAGCACTCCCTGGTGCTGAAGGCACAAATCCAGCGCGACGGCAGCGGCTCTCGCATCAACGTTGAGTACCTGCCGACGACCAATGCCGGGTACGATGGTGATGCCATGGGTGAGGCGCTCGAGGAGCGTTTCCGCATGGTGCTCCGTTAGCGTAGAGAGGAGGGAATTCGGTGACATCGCCAGCACTGAGACAAGAGCGGATCGGCATTGGCCACGCGGCTCAGCTGCTGGGCGTCCGTGTGACCGAGCTCAAGGATGCCCTTCGGCATGGCCGCGATTTGCGCGGCCATGCGCCACCCCAGCCCATTGTCAGAGGCGCCGGCTCATCCGGCACTCAGATGCTGTTTTTCCTGGGCGACGTGATGGACGTCGCCGAGCTGATGGCTAACCCCTGAAGACGGCGGTGCAAAGCCCTATCGCTGATGTTCCCTTTCTTGCTTCGCGCGCTTCCATCGCCTTGCCATGCTGCCCTCCACGTTCATGAGGGAGGCGAGCCAATGCGTGTATTCCTGTGCGAGAAGCCTTCGCAGGCCCGAGATATTGCCCGCGTGATCGGCGCCGGCCAGCGCAGCGAGGGCTTCCTGAAGGGCGAGGGGTGTGTCGTGACCTGGGGCTTCGGGCACCTGCTCGAGCAGGCCCCTCCGGAGCAGTATGACCCAGCGCTCAAGCGCTGGTCGATGGAGGCGCTGCCGATTCTGCCTTCGACCTGGAAGATGGAGATCAAGAAGAGCGGCCGCAAGCAGTTCGGGGTGGTGAAGAAGCTGCTGGGCCAGGCGACTGAAGTGGTGGTGGCCACCGATGCCGACCGGGAAGGGGAAACCATCGCCCGTGAGCTGCTGGATTACTGCGGCTATCGGGGGCGGGTCACACGCTTGTGGCTCTCGGCCCTGGACGACGCCTCGATCCGCAAGGCCCTGGCCGGCATCAGGCCCGGAGAGGCGACCTACCCGCTATATCTGGCTGGGCTTGGGCGTAGCCGGGCCGATTGGCTGGTCGGGATGAATCTGACCCGGGCCTATACGGTGCTGGCCCAGCGACAGGGGCATCAGGGTGTGCTTTCGGTGGGACGTGTGCAGACGCCTGCGCTTCGGCTGGTCGTGGATCGCGACCGGGAGATTGCCAACTTCGTACCCCAACCCTTCTGGGAGGTCGTGGCTCAACTCCAGGCGGCAGGCGGCACCTTCCAGGCGAAGTGGCAGCCGCGTGATGCCTCGATCCAGGATGCCGCTGGGCGCTGTATCAGCGAGGAAGCCGCCCGGTCGCTGGCTCAGCGAGTCACTGGGCAGCAGGGGCGTGTCGGCCACCTCGAGACGAGCCGCAAGAAGGAGGCGGCGCCGCTGGTGATGGACCTGTCATCGCTGCAGCAGGAGGCCTCGCGCCGCTTTGGCTACGGTGCCCAGCAGGTACTGGACATCGCCCAGGCGCTCTATGAAGCCCACAAGGCAACCAGCTACCCGCGAACCGACTGTCGGTATCTGCCGGAGTCGCAGCTCGAGGAGGCCGAGCGCATCGTGACGATGCTGCTGCACTCGGATGAGGCGCTGTCGGCGCTTCGCCAGCGCCTGGACACGACCCGCAAGAGCCGCGTCTGGAACGACAGCAAGATCACCGCACACCACGGCATCATCCCGACGGCGGCATTCGATCTCGCCAAGCTGAGCGATGCCGAGCGCAACGTCTACGACCTGATTCGTCGCCACTACCTGGCCCAGTTTCTGCCGGCTCACGAGTATGATCGGACCGAGCTTCGGGTGGACCTGGAGGGCGAAGCGTTCGTGGCCTCAGGGCGGCAGGTGCGTGTGGAGGGGTGGCGCATGCTCTTTCCCCGGGCGGCTGCTGGAGAGGGCGATGAGGAAGAGCGGGAAGCGTCTCCGCTGCCAGCTCTGAGCGAGGGAGAATCCTGCCAGGCCCGGCAGCTTGAGGTGCTGGCCAAGCAGACGACTCCGCCCAAGGCCTTCACCGAGGGCACCCTGATCGCCGCCATGAAGCATGCCGCTCGATTCGTGACGGACGAGCGCCTGAAGGCGCGCCTCAAGGAGACCGCCGGCATCGGCACCGAGGCAACGCGGGCCGGTATCATCGAGACGCTGCTGAAGCGTGGCTTCATCAAGCGGCAGAAACGCGCCCTGGTCTCGACGCCGACCGGCCAGCAACTGATCGATGCGCTGCCTACCGTCATCACCAATCCCGGCATGACGGCGCTCTGGGAGCAGGCGTTGGATGACGTCGCGGCAGGGCGACTGTCGCTGCAGGAGTTCATGGGGCGTCAGGCCGGCATGGTAGAGAAACTGGTACAGCATGCGCGGGAGTCCACGGTGACGATGCCTCAGCCGAAGAGCAAGACGTGTCCGGAGTGTCAGGCACCTATGCGTAAGCGCCAGGGCCAGTACGGTGCCTTCTGGGGCTGCTCGCGCTACCCGGAGTGCCGCGGCATGTTGCGCGACAAGGCGCCCGGGAAAGGCGCCGGCAGCCGGCGTAAGGCGGCATCGCCTTGACCGTGAAAGGGGCAGGCTCAATAATAGAACTTGTACCCCGTTGGTTGCTGACGGTCATCACGCAACGCCCTTTGAGCCTGCGGCTCGAACCCCCAAAGCGGCAGCGCCTCGCGAGACTGTCGCGTCCCACTCCCTACCTTTGAAGCCAGAGCCACTGACTTCATTGCTTCCACCGGGATACGAGGCTCCTTTATCCCAGGCCAGCTTGGTTGGTTGGCCACCTCTCTCATATGACGACCGGCCTGCCGGCTACCTTGATCCAGGGTGGCGGGCAGGCCGGTTGACGTTTCCACGCTGGAAACGCCTGCCCTTCTGCGGAGCCCGCCGCATCACCAACGGGAGCCCTTTGTACAGGGATCTGTGCTTGATCGACCGAATGCGTCCGCGAAGAGATTCGGGTGCTACCGTGAGCGAAGCATGGCAACGAGGGACATGCCTTGGCTCCAGTTGCATGGCGGACATCCTGGTACTTGTCGATACGGCGACGACCCTGTTGATGCCCTCTATGGTCTTCAATCCCAAGACGTGGCGTGCCGCGTCTTGCGAGTGGGGATATTGAGGAGACGCTGACGAAGAAGTAAGCAGCCTCCCAGTGGGCAAGTGCCGCCGCTGGCGGCCCGGTGGTCTCGACCGGCTCCAACCGAGACACCCCAGGCACCCAGGCGTTTCGAGGGTGCGCCGCTTGGCGGTACGCCGCCACCCAAGGCCTCGCGCATCCCGAGACGAGGCCGCCCATCAGGGCCGGATGCCACTGCTACCACCCATTCGGGGAGATGCCTCCCCAGGGGGGCGGACCCCCTGGAACCTGGAGGAATACCCCATGGCCACGATTGTCGACGACCATGTCATGGTCTGTGACGACTGCCTGATGATCATCGGCAATGACGATGCCACCGGGCTGGATCACTTCCTGGATGAAGAGAGCGCGCCGCCCGCGAGCGGGAGGTGCGTGACGCCATCGCCGCAGCGCAGCGCGACGGGAACACCCTCGTCGTCGGCGATAGCGAGCAAGACGAAGCGTTCTCGACGTCATCCTGCGGCTGCTGCCACACCAACCTGGCGGGCTCTCGGCACCACTGCGTGCTGATGGGCTGAGCCAGCGCCTGAATCCACCCCTTGCCCACCCGGGAAGCCACTCGACTTCCCAGGGGGGGGCGAGTGTCTCCCGGGCGCAGACTGAAACCACCGAGGAGACACACCATGACGGTCACCACTCACCAGAGTGCCACCACTGGCTTCTTCGATCTTCATATCACCGGCCTTGGCTACCTCAATCGCATCCGGGAGGTAAAGCCGAAGCGCGGAGACGCGTTCTGGGCATGCGATATCGCGGCCCTGAATGGTCCCGCGGACGATGTGGGCTACACCCGCTTCGACTGCCGGATCAGCGGCCGCGATGCCGAAGCGCTCGTCAAACGCTGCCGTCAGGCAGTCTACCAGGGCCGCAAGGTGCTGATCGGCTTCAAGCTGGGCGACCTCTGGACGGATACCTTCGTCTATTCCAAGGGCGACAAGGCCGGCCAGACCGGCGTCAGTCTCAAGGCCCGCCTGCTGTTCATCAGCTGGATCAAGGTGAACGGCGAGATGGTTTACCAGGCGCCCCGCCGCGACGAGCAGGGTGCCGGTAACGACAGATCCGCTGACTCAGCGGAGCAGCCTGAGTCCGTCAATGGCTACGCCGCTGCCCACTCGGGAGAAGCGGCCGGCTCCTTCGATTCGCCGGCCATGCACTGAGCCACAGCGTTTCTATCAACCCACCCAGCCGGGGAGTGACCTCCCCGCTGTGGAGGCTCTTCTCAGCAATGCAGTTCACTGGAGGAAACCCCATGCGAGTCGAGATGAACCAGCTGCTCTATGACGCCCAGGATCCGATGTGCAAGTACATCCTGAGCGCGAGCGCCGGCAAGCTGTATGCCTTCGTGCAGTGCATTGATCGTGGTATGGATCTCAAGGCCCGCTATCGCGCCCGCTACTGGGGCGAGTATAGTCATGATGATCCGGAGGGCAGTATCCGACATATTCTCGCCCATGGCGGCAAGTGGCCGGGCCTGCCCACTACCGCGTGACCCAAGTACTTCTGTCTTAGAAGAACGCCCCACCCCGGGGCGTTTTTCATTTCCCGCCTGATTACGCTTTTCAATCGACCCGCCCCCGCAAACCCGAGAACCTCCTGCCTCAACGCCATTGAATGGACTCCCTTGAGGCAACGCATGCTCAACCTTCCCACCCTCTCGACCGCTGCGCTGATCACCACCACGCTGCTGGCGGGCTGTGCCCATCAACCGCCACAGCTCCCTGATCCTTCGAACGTCGACCCGCTGGTGCTTTCGCTGCCGCACTTCGACGTCGATGGCGAGCGGCATCGGGCCGTGGTCACCGGCCCCAACCCGCCGACGACCGAGGCCGTGACGCCGGACATCTATAGCGACGAACTGCCTTCCGTCGAGGTGATTCGCACCGGGCGTTACCAGCTGGTGGCCACTCAGGCCTCGCTGGGTCAGCGCTACCTCCTGGAGCAGACCATCGACGTGCGCATTCCGGCATCCATGACCACCACCGTGGAGGACGCACTGCATCACACCCTGCGCTATACCGGCTACTCGCTATGTCCGGCACCCGGTCCCGCTCAGCGCACCCTCTATCGCAAGCCGCTGCCGGCGGCCCACTACTGGCTGGGCCCCATGCCGCTGCGCGAGGCCCTGCAGGTGCTGGGCGGCGATGCCTGGGAGCTGGAGGTCGACCCGGTGGCAAGAGAGGTCTGCTATCAGGTGCGGGATATCCGCTATGTGCCGGGGCTCGGCGACGACGGCCGTGACGAGAGCAGCGTGACGGTGGCGGAGGTGAGCGATGAGTGAGCCCACCGAGCTGTCGCCCGACCACAAGCCGATTGGTCCTGCCTCCTCTGCGAAGCACCGCGGTAAGCGAGGAGCAGGGAAGGGCGGCAGGAAGGCCCTCTATGGCCTGCTGGCGGTCAGCCTGGTCGGCGCTGTGGTGTCAGGGGCCCTGCTGGTGAGACCGGCTCCCGACGAGGTTCCGGTGGAATCCTTAGTGCAGTCCCAGATTCAGCAGGCGTTGCTGCCCCTGGATGAGAGCCTGGCACGAGTGGAATCACAGCAGGGGGCGTTGGAGCAGCGCCTGGCGGAGCTGGATCAGCGTCTCGAGCGGGCCGAGCAGCGAGGGCAGGAGAATGCCGCCGGCATCACCGCCGCACAGGCTCAGCTGGAGCAGCTGGATCTGCTCGAGCCCCGCTTGTCCGAGCTGGCCGAGGCGCTGAGCCGCCTGGATAGCGAGCTCAACCTGCGCGTCACCGCCCAGAACGAGCAGATCCAGACGCTGGAGGAGCGCCTTGAGCAGAGCCGGCAGGCGGCGTCACGCCCGGCACCTGTTCGCCAGGCGCCGCGGCCAGCGGCCCCGCCGTCGCCCCCGTTTCAGGTCACCGGCGTCGAGTCCCGCGGTGGCCACCCCTATGTGGGCGTGTCACCCAACGGCCTGTCGAGCCTGCGGGATATCCGGCTGATGGGCGTCGGGGATCGCCAGGATGGCTGGGAACTGACGAGGATCCGCGGCACCCACGCCGTCTTCAGCCGCAACGGCCGCTCGGTCGACGTCCAGATTCCCTGAGCCCACCGGAGATCCTGCGATGACCACCATGACACCCGCTGTTCTGCCCGCGATGACCGTTGCCGTGGCGCTGCTGGCAAGCCAGGCCGCTGCCCAGACCACCCCGGAGCGCCGCCCCGATGCCTCCGCCGTGATTCAGGAGGCCCAGCGGCTGCTCGAGAGCGAGCGCACCACCACGCGCACGCAGCAAGCCGAAGCCTGGAAGCTGACCGAGCGCGACTGGGAGCGCTACGAGACGCTGATGGACGGGCCGCGGGGAATCTGGTCGCCCAACCTCGACCCCATCACCGCCCTGGGCGTGGAGGCGCGCAGCGCCGAGGAGCGCCGCCGCTACGCGGAGCTGCTGGTGGCAGTGGAGCGCGAACGCACCGAGCGGGAGCTGGCGTTCCAGCGGGCCTACGATGAGGCCTGGCAGCGCCTCTATCCCGACGAGATGCCCGTGGATGAGTTCACCCTGCGGCCGCGCAATGCTTTTCACTTCACCGACGAGGGCGCGCTGCAGGCGCGGCTGACGGTGTATGTGGCGGTCGAGGCGTGCGAGCGCTGCGACAGCACCGTCAGCGAGCTGATGGCTCAAGGCGCCCAGATGGACATCTTTGTGCTCGACAGCGACGGCGACGACGCAGTGATACGCGACTGGGCGAGCCGCGTGGGCGTGCCGGCCGACCGCGTGCGGGCGCGGGACATCACCCTCAACCACGGCCAGCCGGACCCCGAGCGTGGCATTGCCGCGAGGTCACTGCCCCAGGTCTATCCCAGGTGAGGGAGGGGGTAGGCATGAGGCTGAAGCATTGGATGGGGAGTATGGCGGTTGGCCTGGCAGTGCTGTCATCGTCGGCTACGGCGTCACCGGTGCCGCCGGCCTACTTCGATGCCGCCAGCCTGCATCAGGTCCCGCCCGAAGTGCTCTATGCGGTGGCCACCGCGGAATCGGTGGTCAGCCTGAAGGAGGGGCGCCGGCCCTGGCCATGGACCCTGAACGTGGCGGGGGTGGGCTCTCATTTCGCGACCCGCCAGGCGGCCTGCGAGGCGCTGACGTTGGCCCTGCAGGAGACCCGCGTCGTGGACGTGGGAATCACCCAGCTTAATGTGCGCTGGCAGCCTCAGCTGTTTGGTGCCGGCAAGCGCTTTACTCAACCCTGCGATGCCCTGAACCCCTACGCCAATCTGGAGGAGGCGGCCCGCCTGCTGCGCGGCCACTATGAGGCCACCGGGGACTGGGTGCAGGCGGCCGGTCGCTATCACCGTCCCGCTGGCGGGGAGCCGGCGGCCCGCTATCGCCGCATCGTCGCCGCTGAGCTCGAACGGCTGAGAACGTCTCGCCAGCGGCAGCTGGCAGCCAACTGAGGGAGATTCGACTGATGCTGCAGCGTGAATGCTATCGCCGAGTACTGTACGCCGTGACGGGGCTCGGACTGGTTCTCGGGCTCGCCGCAGCCGGCGCCCAGGCGGAAACGATGCCCCGGATGTCTCTGGTCGAGCAGCCCTCCCTGGAGGTACTTGCCGACTACGGCGGGGAGCCGGCACGCCCCTATTTCGTGGCCATCGGCATGGCCGGCATACCGGAGGAGGAGGGCTATGCGCCGGATCCGCGAGCGCCGGCGCCGTTCGGCGAGGCGGATATGCTGCCGGTGACCAGTGAGCGGCTGTCGCCCGGCGAGGTGCGCTTTCGCCCGCTCGAGCTGCCCAGCCGCATGACGCCCTTCTTCCTGGTCGGTGACGATGCGCTGTCGCTGCGCTGGCTGGAGGCCCGCGGGGAGACCCTGCGTGAGCTCAACGCGGTGGGATTGATCGTCGAGGTGGCCACGCCCGAGGGGCTTGAGCGCCTGCGCGAGGCGGCACCGGGGCTCGAGCTGCGCCCCACGCCGGGTGACGACCTTGCCCAGCGGCTGGGCCTGGCCCACTACCCGGTGCTGGTGTCGGCTCAGGGGCTGGAGCAGTAGGAGCGTGCGATGAACCAGACACACCCCCTGGAGGCGCTGCTGCGCCCGGCGGTAGAGCTTAACACCGCCCTGGTCTGCCTGGCCTGTGCTGTGCTCTGCATCATGGCGCCCTGGTCGCTGGCTCTGTCGCCCAGCGTGGGCTACGGCATGGCGGCGGGCTTTGCTGCCTTCGGGCTGTGGCGGGCTCGGCAGGCCTGGATGGTGCTGCGCTACCGTCGCAACATGAAGCGCCTGCCGCGCTTCGCGCTGCGCAGCCGGCAGATTCCGGTTAGCCAGCGGCTGCTGTGGATGGGCAAGGGCTTCAAGTGGGAGGCGCGCCACACCCAGCGGCTGCATGAGAGCCAGCAGCCCCACGTGCAGCGCTATCTGC
>NZ_FNES01000007.1 GCF_900100195.1 Billgrantia gudaonensis | reverse complement strand
GTCAGCGGCGCATCGAGCGCCAGACTGGCCCAGGCCGCGTAGTCGCACACCCCGGTGGAAAACTGCGAGCCGTCGATGGCGGCCATTACCTGTTCCGTCATGTCAGTGACCTCCCATCAGCTTTTCGACGGCCTCGGGGTCGTCATGCACCGCATAGCGGTCGACGATGGTGGCACTGGCCTCGTTGAGACCGATCATGTCCACCTCGGTACCTTCACGGCGGAACTTGATCACCACGCGGTCCAGCGCCTGCACGGCGGTGATGTCCCAGAAGTGCGCCCGCGACAGGTCGATGGTGACGGTCTCGACGGACTCCTTGAAGTCGAAGGCGGCGCCGAAACGCTCGGAGGAGGCGAAGAACACCTGCCCCACCACCGTGTATATACGGCGGCTGCCCTCTTCGGCTTCCTCGCTGCCGATGTAGAGGATGTTGCCCACCTTGTTGGCGAAGAACATGGCCGCCAGCAGCACGCCGACGAAGACGCCGATGGCCAGGTTGTGAGTGCCCACGGTGACCACCACCGTGGCCAGCATCACCAGATTGGTGCTCATCGGATGCTTCTTGAGGTCCTTGACGGAGCTCCAGCTGAAGGTGCCGATGGCCACCATGATCATCACCGCCACCAGCGCCGCCATGGGAATCTGCGACACCCAGTCGGCCAGGAAGACCACCATCAGCAGCAACGCCACGCCAGCAATCAGCGTCGACATCCGCCGCCGACCGCCCGACTTGATGTTGATCACCGACTGCCCGATCATCGCGCAGCCCGCCATGCCGCCCAGCAGGCCGGCGCCGATGTTGGCGATGCCCTGGCCCTTGCATTCGCGGTTCTTGTCGCTCCGAGTGTCGGTCAGGTCGTCGACGATGGTGGCGGTCATCATCGATTCCAGCAGGCCCACCACCGTGAGCATCAGCGAGGTGGGCAGGATGATCATCAGCGTCTCGAGGTTGAGCGGCACCTCCGGCCACAGGAAGACCGGCAGGCTGTCGGGCAGCTCGCCCATGTCGCCGACGCTTCTGATCTCCATGCCGGTGGCCATGTAGACGCCGGTGAGCACCACGATGCACACCAGCGGCGAGGGAATCGACTTGCCGATCACCGGCACGTAGGGGAAGCCGTAGATGATCGCCAGGCCAGCCAGCGTCATGGCATAGACGTGCCAGGTCACGCCGGTCAGCTCCGGCAGCTGGGCCATGAAGATGAGAATGGCGAGCGCATTGACGAACCCCGTGACCACCGAACGCGACACGAAGCGCATCAGATCGGCCAGCTTGAGATACCCGGCGAGGATCTGCAGCACCCCGGTTAGCAGGGTGGCGGCCAGCAGATACTCGAGGCCATGTTCCTTGACCAGGGTGATCATCAGCAGCGCCATGGCGCCGGTGGCCGCCGAGATCATCCCGGAACGTCCGCCGGTGAAGGCGATGATCACGCAAATGGCGAAGGAGGCGTAGAGGCCGACCTTGGGATCCACGCCGGCGATGATCGAGAAGGCGATCGCCTCGGGAATCAACGCCAGAGCGACGACGATGCCCGACAGGGTGTCGCCCTTGAGGTTGGAGAACCAACTCAGTTTCATTTTTTCGTACATGTAGCGGTCCAGTCAGGGGTGGTTATCGTGCCTTGCAAGGTCGGCGCCATGTCGCACGCGTGCCGGCCGAAGACCAGCGTCAGCGAATCGCCGGTCAGCCAAGGCATGGCAACCGGAGCGACGACGTAATGCCTGATTCCGACACCGGCGTGGCGTGGCGTCGCAAGGCGAAGAAGAGGAAGGTGCGCTAGGGCGGCGTGACCAGCCCGGCGGAAGGTATCGTCACGAGAAAAAGAATCCCTTGCTCAGTCATGGCGAAGCGGGTATGGACGAAAGTCTAAGCTCCGCTCCCGACAAGAGCGCGTGAGTCTAGCAAAGATCGTGCTGCGGCGCACCCTGGCGCAACCGGCGTTCCAGACGACGCTCGTAGAGCCCCTTGGCAACGAGCGTGCCGAGCACCAGAGCGCCACCGACGAATGCGATGGCCGCCGGACGCTCGCCGAGCAGCCACCACACCCAGAGCGTGCCCGCCACTACCTCCAGCAGCATCAGCAGCCCCACTTCGGCCGCCGGTAGATAGAGCGGCCCACGCTGGATCAGCGTGAAGCCCAGCGGCAGCAGTACCAGACACAACAACACCAGCCACACCAGGCTGTCGGCCGGCGGGAGCTGCAAGCCGCCGGTCAGGCTGCCGAACGCCGCCGCCACGCCCGCCACGATCAGGCCGGAAAGGGTCAGCATGGGGCTCATGTCGATGCCCGGCCGCGTGCGGCACAGGGTGAAGTTGGCGGCCAGGCCGGTGGCGGCCAGCAGAGCGAAGGCGTTGCCGATCCACGAGCCGGTACCGGCGTCGTCGAGCACGATCAGCGAGGTACCCAGCAGGCACAGCCCGATGGCCAGCCAGGTGCGCCAGGGCAGACGTTCGTGAAGGAACAGGCGCGACAGCAGCGCCGCGATCAGCGGCGCCCCGGCCAAGATCATCAGCACGTTGCCACCCTTGGTGTACTGGTTGCCAAGCACGAAGCCGAAGGTGGAGGCGCTGAACAGCAGCGCCACGCCGATGCCGGTCCAGCCGCAGCGCCGGTAGGCGGCCAGGGTCTGGGCTCCGTTGCGTATCATCACGATGGCGATGAAGCCCAGCGCAGTGAGCAGCCCTCGCCACACCAGGACCTCGGCATCGGGCAGGCCGATCACCTTGATCAGCAAAGCATCGGGGGAAATGATCAGGGCACCGCCGCCGGTCATCAACAGACCCTGCTGACGGTGCGACAGCCAATGGCTCAAGGCGACCTCGCATTCCGTAGGATCGCCTCAGGGTGCCACACCCGGGTTGCCTCGCCCATCAGGTACCGTCATCACTCGCCTTGGGTGACGGCTTGCCAACCTTGCCGGCACGCATGTCGCGGAATGCTTCCATCAGATCGATGGGCAGCGGAACGACGATGGTGGAAGCATTCTTGTTGCTCATGTCGCTCATCGTCTGCAGGTAGCGCAGCTGCAAAGCGGCAGAATTCTCGGACATGACGTTGGCCGCCTCGACCAGCTTCTGCGAGGCCTGCAGCTCGCCCTCGGCGTGGATCACCTTGGCACGCCGCTCACGCTCGGCCTCGGCCTGGCGCGCGATGGCGCGGATCATGCTTTCGTCGAGGTCGACGTGCTTGATCTCCACGTTGGCCACCTTGATGCCCCAGCCCTCCGCCGAGGCGTCGATGATCTCCTGAATGTCGTCGTTGAGCTTGTCGCGCTCGGAGAGCATCTCGTCGAGGTCGTGCTTGCCGAGCACCGAACGCAGCGTGGTCTGTGCCAGCTGGCTGGTGGCATTGACGAAGTGTTCCACCTGGATGATGGCCTTCTCCGGATCCACCACGCGGAAGTAGATCACCGCATTGACCTTGACGGTGACGTTGTCCTGAGAGATCACGTCCTGCTCCGGCACGTCCATGGTGATCACCCGCAGGTCGACCACTTCCATCTTCTGGATGCCGGGAATGACGATGATCAGCCCCGGCCCTTTCACCGCCTGAAAGCGACCGAGAAAGAACACCACGCCGCGCTTGTACTCGGGCAGAATGCGGATCGATGCCGCAATCAGCATGACGAGCAGTACGACGGGAACGAGATAGGAAATCATCATGGCTGCGTCTCCCTGTGAATCATGAACGGTCGGTCCAGTGGGCTAACCCGGCGTCGATCACTCATCGGCACGACGCTCGGCGTCATCCACGGGTTCGACATCGACGGTGAGGCCGTCGATGCCCACTACCCGCACGACCTGACCCCGTCGCAACGGATGAGAGCTGCGGGCGTTCCACCGCTCACCGTGCAGGCGCACGTGGCCCTGGCCCTCGAAATCCTCCAGGACCGTGGCCTCGCTGTCTGCCAGTTCCTCCTGACCGGTGCGTACCGGCCGGCGCCGCAGCCCGACGAAGCGGGTGACCGCCCACAGCATCAGACCGGCTGCCAGCAGCGCCACGCCGCCGATCAGCGGCAGAGAAATGCTCAAGTTGTCTGCGTCCATCAGTATCACCGATCCGAACACGAAGGCAGCGATGCCGCCGATGCCGAGAATGCCGAAACTGGGCATCAGTGCTTCGCCGACGATCAGCGCCAGCCCCACCAGGATCAGCGCCAGCCCGGCATAGTTGACCGGCAGCACCTGGAAGGCGAACAGCGCCAGCAGCAGGCAGATGATGCCGATGGTGCCGGGCACCAGACTGCCCGGATTGGACAGCTCGAAGATCAACCCGTAGAAGCCGATGATCATCAGGAAGTAGGCGACGTTGGGGTTGGTGATCACCGACAGCAATTGGGTGCGCCAGTCGGGATCGAAGCGCTCGAGCGTCAGCCCGGCGGTATCCAGCGTGCGCTCGCCGCGCTCCATCACCACCGTGCGGCCGTCGATCCGTTCGAGCAGATCGTCGATGTCGCGGGCCACCACATCGATGACGTTTCTCTCCAGCGCCTCGCTGGCGGTGAGGTTGACCGCCTCGCGCACCGCCTGCTCGGCCCAGTCGGCATTGCGACCGTGGCGTTCGGCCAGCGAGCGTATGTAGGAGACGGCGTCTTCCAGCACCTTGCGCTCCATGGCCGTCTCACCGCGGCGAGGTTGGTCTTCGGCCGCATCACCGTCTTCCGGCTCGGCAGCTTCGTCGTCGCCGTTCGCCGGTTGATCCTCGGTGGATTCGTCGCCACCCTCCTCCTCACCGCCTCCCAGGCCGGGCAGGCCACCGCCGCCCATCTGCACCGGCGTCGCCGATCCCAGATGCGTGGCTGGCGCCATGGCCGCCACGTGGCTGCCATAGAGCAGGTAAGTGCCGGCGCTGGCAGCCCGCGCGCCGCTCGGCGAGACGTAGATCGCCACGGGCACGCTGGCGTTCAGCATGGCGGTGATCATGTCACGCATGGACGCATCCAGGCCCCCCGGCGTATCCATTTCCACCACCACCAGTTCGGCATCACGCTCGGCGGCCCGCGCCAAACCGCGCTTGAAGTAGTCGCTGGTGGCCGGACCGATGGCTCCCTCCACGGTCATCGCCAGAACCACACGCTCATTCTGCTGGGCATGGCTCTGCCAGGCCGCGAATCCGCCCAGCGCCAGGCACAGCAGGCTGAGAAGCAGCAACAGGCGGTGACGGACACTGCCTTCACGTGCGCTCATGATGCCCTGTCCTCCCATGGAGACCGCCCGAACCGGGGCCCTTGCCAACTGACAACCGCGAACACCGGCTGGTTCAGCTTATTCTTATTCCAGCCTAGCAGGCCGTCGACATTACCGCCGACCGACACCAGCGACAAAAAACCCGGTGCCAGTGACACCGGGAAGCGGGCAACCGCCCAGGAGGTTCAAAGGTCGTGCGGCTCACCGGCGAAGCGTTTCTGCACTTCGACCATGTAGGCGGCCAACGACGCCAATTCCTCGCTGCCCCAGGCCAAGGGTTCGGCTTCCATGGGAGCGACCATGCAGATCTGGATCATCTCGTCGGCATGCACCTGGTCCATGCCGAACTGATTGCTGGCCATCGCAACCTCATGGGGGAAGGGCCGTTCGAAGGTATCGTTGTAGCCCATGTCGTTGCCATCGCTGCCATGACAGCTGGCACAAGCAAGGCCGTTACTGCTCAACGAGGTGTCGTAGTAGAGCGCTTCGCCGCGCGCGAGCAGCTCGGCCTCATTGCTGCCGGTTTCCTCATAGCCGGGGCTATAGCCAGCGGGACGTGCCACATCGGCACTCGAGCTGCCTTCTGTCTCTCCGTCTGCTTCACCCTCGGCTTCTGCTTCTGCTCCGCCCTCGGCCTCACCTTCTGCCTCGGCTTCACCTTCGCCAGCCCCTTCTGCCTCCGCTTCGGCGCCGCCTTCGGCATGATTGCTGGCCAACAGCAGGGACTCTGCGCCGAGCGGAGCCATCGCCGTGTCACCGGCCGTGGCCTGCGGGGCCGTTCCCCCTGCCACCAGGAGCAGGGCGGGCGCGGTATAGGCAACCCGTCGGCTCAAGCGTCCCACCAGCTTGCGACGTTTGTCGTCATGATATGACATAGTGGTTCTCCTCCATGGCTCCCAAGGGGTCGTTGGGATTCTCGATGACGGCCAGGGTCATGGTCACCGCTGCCGCTCAGCGGTATCCCTTGGTAGGCGATGGCCGGCGAAACCTTACAGGCACGGCAATGGACTCACCCTGTAAGGAATGCCTTGTGGATACGACTCTCATCACACCCAAGCTGGCAAACCACTCGAGGAGCCCATGACGGAGACCGCCACCCATGCCGATGCCATGACGCGTGACGACCTCTGCAACCGATTGGAGCAGGCCCTGGCCGCACAGGGATATCGCAAGGACGTTCGGGGAATGGCACTGATGGCCGACACCGGCCTGGCGCACCACCACCTGTGGCTCGCCCGCGGCGGCGACGACTGGGTGGCGCGACTGCCCAAGCAGAGCCAACTGGGCCTGGATGCCCATACCAACCTGAACTACCAGGCCGCCTGCTTCGAACGCGCCGGTCGCTGCGGCCATGCCCCGGCACTGCACGGCCTGCTCACACCCTCGGCGGCACTGCCCCGCGGCGGCCTGCTGGTCAGTGCCGTGCGCGGTCGCGCCGCTCGATTGCCCGACGACTTGCCGGCCATCGCCGAGGCGCTGGCCGCCCTGCACGACCTACCGCTACCGCCACGCGATGAGCGCGCTCCGCTAATGGCGCCGGCCGACCCTTGGGCCGCCATGCGCGAGGAAGTCGAGGCCCAGGCCGAGTTCCTCGGCAAGGCCGAGCTTTCACCGGCCGTGGTCTCGGCGATCGAGGACGAGCTGGCCGCGCTGCCGCCCCGACTTGGCGAGTGCGAAGCGGCCCAACCACGCCTGATCAGTTTCGACGCCCATCCCGGCAACTTCCTGATCCGCGACGACGGCAGCGCCGTGCTCGTCGACCTGGAGAAGTGCCGCTACGGGCTGCCGGGCTTCGATCTGGCACATGCCAGCCTCTACACCTCCACCACCTGGGACGTCACCAGTCACGCCGTGCTGAGCGTCGATCAGGTAGCCGCCTTCTATCGTCGCTGGATGAGCGATACCGGCCTTTCCGACGCCACGACCCTGCTCGCCTGCCGTCGCGCCATGTGGCTCTGGTCGCTCACCTGGTGTGCCAAGTGGCGTGCCAGCCATCGCCGCTCCCGCGATGCCGAGGCTCGCGGCGAGGACTGGTCCGCCGAGCTCAGCGATGCCGCACTGATCGCCCATGTGCGCGACCGGGTCGAGCATTACCTGTCGCTCGCCACCATCGATCACGTCCGGCGCGAGTTCGACGCGCTGGCCAACGCTCTGGAAAAGGACACCTGACATGCCCCGCCTGCTTGCCACCTCCACCCTGTCTCGTGCCGCCCTGCTGGCCGGCCTCGTGCTGGCCATGCCTGCGGTTGCCAGCCCCGATCTCGACGATTGGAACGCCGTGCGCGACGCGGCACGCGGCCAGACGGTCTACTGGAACGCCTGGGGCGGCGACACGCGCACCAACGACTACATCGACTGGGTGGCCGAACGCATGGCCGAGGAGCACGACATCGACGTGGTGCACGTCAAGGTCGACGACACCAGCACTGCCGTCTCCCGCGTGCTGGCCGAGAAGTCGGCGGGCAACGTCACCGACGGCAGCATCGACCTCATCTGGATCAACGGCGAGAACTTCGCGGCCATGAAGGAGCACGACCTGCTCTACGGCCCCTTCGCCGAGGCACTGCCCCACTTCGCCCTGACGCGTCCGGACGCCAATCCGGAGATGGTCACCGACTTCACGCTGCCTACCGAAGGGTACGAGTCGCCCTGGGGCAAGGCGCAGATCACCTTCTACTACGACAGCGAGGAAGTCGCGACGCCACCGGCCAGCATCGAGGCGCTGCTCGACTGGGCCGAAGCCCACCCCGGGCGCTTCACCTACCCGCGGATTCCCGACTTCACCGGCAGCACTTTTCTCAAGCAGGCCCTGATCGCCCTGACCGACGAGCGCGAGGCCCTCTATGCGCCGGTCGCGGAGAGCGACTTCGAGGCGGTAACGGCCCCGCTGTGGGACTACCTCGACGCCCTCCACCCCCACCTGTGGCGCAGCGGGCGCCAGTTCCCAAGCTCAGGGCCGGAGCTGCGCAGCCTGATGGGCGACGGCGAACTGGCGCTGGCCTTCACCTTCTACCCCTCGGAGCCGGCTGCCGCCGTGGCGGACTACGAACTCCCGGAGAGCACGCGCAGCTACGTGCTGGACGAAGGCACCCTGGGCAACGTGCACTTCGTGGCGATTCCCTTCAACTCCCCCCACAAGGCCGGCGCCCTGGTGCTGGCCGACTTCCTGCTCTCACCGAAGGCCCAAGCCCACAAGCAGGATATCGACGTGTGGGGCGACCGCACCGTGCTCGACGTTGCCCATCTGGACGCAGACACCCAGGCGCTGTTCGAGGTCGATGACAGCAACCCGGCCATGCTGCCCGCCGACGCGCTGCAGAAGACATTGCCCGAACCGCACCCCAGCTGGATGACGGCCCTGCAGGACGCTTGGCTGGAACGCTACGTCGACGAATGACCGAGCCCGCCAACGCCGACATGCACTGACGCCATGCTGCTGCGCCTGACTCCCGCGCTGATCGTCACCCTGCTGGTCGGGCCCATCGTGGCCGGCGTGGGCATGGTGCTGCTGCCGGCGTTCGGCTACCTGCCGGCGCTGGGCGGCGATGCCCTGAGCCTGGCGCCGTGGCGAGCGCTTTTCGCCCAGCCGGGTCTGGCGCATTCCGTGGCAGTGAGTCTTACCAGCGGCCTGGTCACCACCGCGGTATCGCTGGCGATCGTGCTGCTGTTCCTGGCCGGCACCTCGGGCTCGCGGCTCGACCGCTGGCTGCGCCGCCTGGTATCGCCGCTGCTGTCGGTACCGCATGCCGCGGCGGCCTTTGGCCTGGCCTTTCTGATCGCCCCCTCGGGGCTGGTGGCGCGCCTGCTGTCGCCCGGCATCACCGGCTGGGAGCGACCGCCCGACTGGCTCATCGTTCAGGATCCCTGGGGGCTTTCGCTGATGGCGGGGCTGATTATCAAGGAGATTCCCTTCCTGTTGCTGATGAGCCTGGCCGCCCTGCCCCAGCTCGAAGTGCCGCGGCGCGTGGCCATGGCCCGCTCGCTGGGCTACCGCCCCACCCTGGCGTGGCTCAAGGTCGTCGCCCCGGCGCTGTATCCGTTGATCCGCCTGCCCGTCTACGCGGTCATCGCCTTCGCCTCCTCGGTGGTGGACGTGGCAATGATCCTCGGTCCCACCTTGCCGCCGACGCTTGCCGTATCGATTCTCGAGTGGTTCAACGACCCCGATCTCTCCCACCGCTTTCTCGCCTCTGCAGGCGCCGTGCTGCAGCTCGGCGTGACCCTGGCGGCTCTCGCCGGCTGGTGGGGGCTGGAGTGTCTGGCCAGGCGGCTGGGACGGCGCTGGATCGACGCTGGCCAACGTCGGCGCGGCGAAGGTTGTCTGCGGCGAATCGGCAAGAGTGCCATGCTGGCGACCACGCTCGCTGCCGGGCTTGGCCTCATCGGCCTGGCCCTCTACTCTGTGGCCGGTTTCTGGCGCTTCCCCGATGCCCTGCCCGACACGCTGACGCCCCAGCACTGGCTCGGCACGCTGCCCTCGCTGGGCGGGCCGGTGAGCACCACCCTCATCATCGCGGCCAGCGCCACATTGCTCGCCCTGCTGCTCGCCCTGGCGGCGCTGGAGAACGAGCAACGCAGCGGCAAGTACCCTGCCGAAGGGCGACTGCTCTCAGCCCTGTCGCTGCTCTATCTGCCGCTGATCGTGCCGCAGATCGCCTTTCTGTTCGGCCTGGTAGTGCTGCTGGAGAGTCTGGAGGCGCGGGCACGGATGGCACTGGTGATCTTCGGCCACTTGCTGTTCGTGCTGCCCTACGTCTTCCTGTCGCTGGCCGAGGCCTATCGCCGCTTCGATCCGCGCTGGTCGCAGCTCGCCCGAACCCTGGGCCGCTCCCCCAACGCCACCTTTTGGCGGATACGCCTGCCCATGCTGTTGGCGCCGGTACTCACTGCTGCGGCAGTTGGCCTGGCGATCAGCATCGGCCAGTATCTACCCACCCACCTGCTCGGCGCCGGACGCATCACCACCGTGACCACCGAGGCCGTGTCGCTGGCCTCCGGCGCCAACCGCCGGGTGATCGGTGTGTGGGCACTGGTCCAGGCCAGTCTGCCGCTGCTGGGTTTCGTGATTGCCATCGGCGTGCCCCGCCTGCTCTGGGCACGCCGCCGCGGATTGCAAGGAGCGCCATGACTTCCCATCGCCTCGACCTGGAGAACGTCGACATCCGCATCGACGGTCAGCCGCTGGTTGCGCTCGATGCCACCATCGGTCCCGGCGAGGTGCTCACCGTGATGGGCCCGTCGGGTTCCGGCAAGTCGACCCTGCTGTCCTTTCTGGCGGGATTTCTCGACTCGGCCTTCGAGGCCAGAGGACGTGTCGCTCTGGATGGCCGGGACATCACCGTCCTGCCCGCCGAAGAGCGCGGCATCGGCCTGCTGTTCCAGGACCCGTTGCTCTTTCCGCACCTTTCGGTGGCCGGCAACCTGCGCTTCGGCATGCCGCGCCATACGCCCGACAAGTCACGGCGTATCGCCCAGGCGCTCGACGACGTGGGCCTCGAGGGTTTCGGCGACCGCGACCCGGCGACACTCTCCGGCGGGCAGAAGGCAAGAGTCGCACTGATGCGCCTGCTGCTCTCGGAACCCCGTGCGGTCCTGCTCGACGAGCCCTTTTCCAAGCTCGATACGCATCTGCGCCAGGAGATGCGCGAACTGGTGTTCGACCATCTGCACCAGGCCGGACTGCCCAGCCTGCTGGTCACCCACGACCGCGACGACGCCGCAGCGGCAGGTGGGCGACTGATAGAGCTCGCAGACTGAATGCCGCACCAACACAGTTGCCCGATGCGCCCACCTCGCCACGAAAAGGCCAGGCATCGCCTGGCCATAAAGAGTAAGGATGTCAACCAGCCGCTAGCATCAGTGCATGCTCGTTCTCAGTCGGAAAAAACCTCTGTCATCACCTCCCAGATGCTGACCATGCACTTCCAGAACGTAACGTCCTGGCTGAAGGGTGCGAACGAGTGTGAAATTGTCCCCGCGGCGCGCGGACTCCGCCACGACATTGCCTCTCTCGTCGCGCAGCACGGCGCGCAGCCGGGCATCGTAAAAACCAGCCGGCAGCAGTTCGCTGTCGATTCTCACCTCAGCCGGGTCATCGAGTTGCAACTGGTATCGGTAGGTGCCGCCCACGTACTGGGAGGGCGAGTTGCCTACCATGAGTTGGTAATCTCTTGCCATGGCCTGGCCTGTCACACCGGACAATAGCGCCATCGCCAGCACGGCGATCACCCTCCTGGCCATGCCGTTCATGATGTGTCTCCTATGAGATGTACTGTTTGAGAGCTGACCGACCTGGGCGGAAACGCCACAGCAATGTCTCCGCCCATTCGAAGCATAATCCATGTATGAGCGTGCCTATGCGCCTCAGGTAATAATATTTGCTGCTATTGTCCTCGCTTTCGGGATCAAGCCGTCAGCAGCGTGCCGCCATCGGCCCGGCCGCGCGAGCCACGGTCTCGATGCGAGGACGCTCGCTTCGCCTTTGCCGCCGACGAGCGAGGGATCCGCCTCACGCGGCGATGTAAGCTAATGGCTTGCCGACCGACTCAGCATCGCCATGCCAGAGGAGATCGCGTCTCGTGCACCATCCGTCATTGAGCATCGTCATCCCTTCCCTTAACGAGGCAGAGGGCATCGAGGCCACGCTCACCGCCCTGCTCGGCCTGTGGGGTTGCGGCGTGGAAATCGTCGTGGTCGACGGCGGCAGCGAAGACGCCACGGTAGCGCTGGCTCGCCCCCTGGCCTCGCAGGTGATCGAATCCCCTCCCGGTCGGGCGCGACAGATGAATGCCGGCGCCCGTGCCAGCCATGGCGAGCGCCTGCTGTTCCTGCATGCCGATACCCGGCTGCCCAAGCGGGCCGACCGACGGGTGGAACGAGCCCTGGCCGGATCGCACTGCTGGGGGCGCTTCGACGTGCGCCTGGCCGGCCGTCACCCTCTGCTGCCGATCATCGCTTTCGCCATGAACCGGCGCTCGCGGCTGACCGGCATCGCCACCGGCGATCAGGCGCTGTTCATGACCCGCGAGGCTTACGAGGCCGTGAGCGGCTTTCCCGAGCAGCCGCTGATGGAGGACATCGCCATGTCGCAGCGACTCAAGCGCCTGTCGCGACCCGCCTGCCTGCGCGCCAGGGTCACCACCTCGGGGCGACGCTGGGAACGGTACGGCGCCTGGCGCACCATCCGGCTGATGTGGCGACTGCGCTGGCGCTACTGGCGCGGCGAAACGCCGGAAACTCTGGCGCGCGAGTATCGCCATGTCCGCTGATCGAGGCCCCTTTCCACTGGCCATACTGGCCAAGGCGCCGCTGCCCGGCCGGGTCAAGACACGGCTGATCCCGTCAATGGATGCCGAGGCCGCCGCCGGCCTGCACGAACGCCTGCTGCGCCACACCCTCGAGCAGGCTCTCCAGGCCACCCCGGCGCCATGCATCACGCTGTGGACGGCGCTGAATCATGCCCATCCGCTTTTCCATGAGCTGGTCAGCCGCCACGGCATCGCGCGGAAAGCGCAACCCGAGGGCGACCTCGGCCAGCGCATGCATCATGCCCTGGCCGCCATCAGCGGGCCGGGGCTGATCGTCGGCAGCGACTGTCCCGTGCTCACTCCTACTCTGCTACGGAGCTGCTGGCAGGCACTGGCGACTGCCGACGTCGTCTGCCTGCCCGCCGAGGATGGCGGCTACGCCCTGATCGGCGCGCGCCGCGCCGAACCGCGACTGTTCGACGGCATCGACTGGGGGACGGACCGAGTCATGGCCCAGACGCGCCAGCGAATCGAGACGCTGGGCTGGCGACTGGCCTGCCCCGCCATGGTGTGGGACGTGGACCGCCCCGAGGACGTCGAGCGTTGGCAGCGCGAGGAGCGCCTTGCCGAAGAACCGAGAGGTCCGGCATGCTGACGCTCACCGCCCACTGGGAAGGAGCGCCCACCGTGTCTACAGAGCCACTGGACGACCGCATGCAGCGCCTGAGTGCCGTACGCCCGCGCCTGCTCTCCTTTGCGCGCCTTCACCTGCGCGACAACGCCCAGGCCGAGGATGCCGTGCAGGATGCCCTGGAGGCCGCCATTACCAAGGGCGATAGTTTCGAAGGGCGTTCCGGCTACGAAACCTGGGTATTCGGCATTCTCAAGTACAAGATTCTCGATCTGATGCGAGCCCAGAAACGCCAGGGTCAGTGGCAACCGCTGGAGGACGAGAACGACGACGACGCCATCGACCGCCTGTTCCAGCAGAACGGCCGCTGGCACGAGGCATCGCGCCCGGCCAGTTGGGGCGAGCCCGAGGCGGTGTTCGAGAATGAGCGCTTCTGGCAAGTGTTCGATGCCTGCATGATCAGCCTGCCCGACAGCGCCGCACGCGTCTTTTCGCTACGCGAACTGATGGGGCTCTCCACCGACGATATCTGCCGGGAGCTCGACATCAAGGAAAACAACTGCTGGGTCATCCTGCACCGCGCTCGTCTGCGACTGCGCGCCTGCATCGAAAAGGGCTGGCTGACGGAGGAACGCGCATGATGATGTGCCGCCGCGCCACACAGCTGATGTCACAACGACTCGACCGGCCACTCACCTGGCGGGAGCGCCTGTCGCTGCGCTTCCATCTGGCGATGTGCGGCCCATGCAGCGAGTGCAATCGGCAGTTCGAACTGCTGCATGACGCCGGGCGACGCTATGCGCCGGAAACGCAAGACCAAGACGACGTCTGACGCTGCCAGTGACGAAGAGTGGAAGGATGCACCCCGAACGCCTCGGGCAGTGCATGGCCGCGCTGCTCGGCCAGCAGGCCGATGATCGCCATGTGGTGAACGGTATGGCTGGTCAGGAAGGCCAACTCGCGCCCCAGGCTGGTGGTCATCTCCAGGTCAAGCCGCTGCGTATCGACCGGATAGCGAAGGCTCCATGCCTGGTCGATATCTGCATCGGCAAGCTCGGTCAGTCCCGCCATGATGGCCTCGATGCGACGAACCGCCAGACGCGGCGAGCCTTCGAGGTCGGCCTCGCGGCGACGTCGCTCGTAATCCAGGACGTTGCCAACGGCACGCCCCGCCAGCAGCGCCTCGTAGTGATCGATGATGTGGCGCACGTGCTTGCCCAGCGTATGGCGCCCATCGGCCCCGGCGGGAAGCGCATAGTCTTCGGCGTCGAGGCGCGCGACGAGTTCGCACAGCTGGGACAGCGCCTGCCGGTTCTCGTCGATGAGCCACGCCACGGCAGGTGCTGGTGAAGCGTTGGAAACGGGCATCGCAGTCTCCTCGTCGTTGTCGGGTGATGCAGCAGGCGGGAAGCCGGTTTGCCCGGCTCCCGCCATAGGGGAAGGGGAATGCCTGGCTTCAGCCTTCGGCTTCGGCCTCTCCTTCACCTTCGCCTTCTCCTTCGGCTTCACCCTCTCCTTCGGCGCCACCTTCCGCGAGCATCAAGGGCGCTTCCTGGCCGCTGGTGTAGACGGGTTCCTGCGGTGCATCGCTGGCTACCGCCTGGAAGGCCGCGCCGCTGGCAGCCAGTACCAGGGCGGGTGCCGTATAGCCCAGCTGACGGCTGAGACGACTCAGCAAGCTGCGGCGTTTCTCGTCGTGCAGTGTCATGATCATGACCTCCATGATGACGAATGAACGACATGCCGGGGCATGTCGAGTGAACCGCGGTGCCGGCACCCTGCCGGCACCGCGGGCTGCATCGCCGTGGCGATGCCATGCCTGAGCGGTTAGCCGGCGACCTTGACCGGGCCGTCGCTGTCACTGGCCTTCTTTGTCAGCCAATTCTCGACGTTCCCGGCGGCCGCGCCCTCAACCGGCGGCGCCACCGAGGCGCAGGCAGTGCCCGCGAGCCAGTCATGCAGGGCAGCGACGGCTGCCGCGGACAACGGCGACGCGTCGGCGGTGACGATGCGCGGCAGGAGAGCGCCGAGCGCATCCAGCGCCGACTGCGCCCGGGGCGTCCGCGCGCCCGAGCCGGTCTGCCACAATACACCGACGATGGGTATCGCTGGCGGTAGGCTGGCGGAAGGCCGCCCTGCCTCCATCGACAGCGGCAATCCCAACGGCTCTGCCTGAAGCGACGCGTCGCCCTGCCAAGCCAGGCGCACGCCGCGAGTGAACGTGCCGTCTGCGGGAACGGGCCACGACGCCGGCTCTGACGCGTCACCGTCCAGGCACAGTACCCCGCGGCCCTCGGCATCGATCCACAGGCCGGCATCGACCACCGGCCGTGCGGCGTCGGCCAGACCGCGCATCAGCCAAGCGATCAACGTCGGCCCGAGCTTCGCCAGCGTGAGCCGGGTCGCCAATACCCGGTCATTCTCGACCAGGGTGTAGCCGGCCGGGTCGCTCAACACGCGCAGCGCCGGTGTGGCCGCGTCTTCGTCGAGCGGCATCAGGCTCTCGCCGAACCAGCGCGCCAGACGCGCTTGCGCCGAGCCGCTGGCAATTCGCAGCACCCACTCCCGGCCTGCCAGGGCCAGCCGATAGACGCCACCGGACACCGCCGTTACGGCCGGCGCTTCGGGCACCGGTTCGGCGTCGCTGGCGGGCCGGGCTTCACCCTGCTGACACAGCAGACCTTCCCGACACCATTCACCCAAGGTGGCCCATACCTCGTTGCGTGCCTTATCCGGCTCCACGGTCGTGCCGCTCGCTGCCTCGACGAGCGCTTCGGCAATGGCCTCCGGGGCCACTCCCTCGGTGGCCAGCAACCAGATCAGCGCCGCCGTGTCATTGGGGCGGTAGTAATGACCGGTGCGAGTCGCGTAGAGCGCCAGCCGGTCGTCCTCGACCAGCTCCGCCACCTGACGACGCTGCAGGTGCGGCTGGGGAAGCGGCGCTCCCGCCACGGCCTCGGCCAGGCGCAGGTCGGCAAGACTCGGCAGCGAAAAGTAGGGGAGATAGCGCATCGGCTGTGTCGCCGGCAGTAGTCGCTCGAAGCCCCCCGCGCGGGCATGCTCCGCCTCGGCCTCGGCCATCAGCAGCCCGGAATCCGAGCTGGCAGCGGCCACGGGGTCGGCGGCATCACCGGGAATGTCGACCAGCCTGACGAGATCGTGCACCAAGCCGCCTTTCACGGCCTCCTCCACGCGCCCCCCGCTCTCCGGTGCGGCACAGATGCCCAGCGACGGGCTGAGATTGCACTCGAGAATCCACGGCTTCAGGGTGTCGTCCACCAGGCAGTCGAGACCCAGCAGCTCGTAGCAGCCGCGCGGGTCGGCCCCGGCACGGTCGGTGCGGCGACGCATGGCGTCGACGCCGGCAATGGCGGTGAGCGCCACCAGATCGTCGAGGCGCGAGAACAGCCGGTCGGCGTCGTGGCCTCGATCGAGCAGCCAGCCGCGGTAGCGATCCAGGTCGATGAATTCCACCGGCACCTCGGCGCGGTCGTTCAAGGCGTTGATATCGGGGTTGGTCAACTGGCTGTAGGGATTGTCGGCATCCTCGGGATCCCAGGGCTCCGAGGCCAGCTTGGCGAAGCCCTGGCGATAGCGATAGACGCGCAGCGGCTCGAGGGAGGCGATCAGCACGTAGAGACGCAGCACGTACTTGTGCCCCCGGATGGTATGGGGGTTGGCCAGATACTCCTGCACCAGCCAATCCGGAGCCAGGGGCGCCTCGGCCACGTCGCGCAGCACGCGCACGCCCTTGCCCTTGGAAGCGTTAGTGGGCTTGAGAATCCATCGGCGCGTCGGATCGGCCTCGGCCGCCGCCTGCAACGCATGGTAATCGCCCGGCATCACGTAGGCACGCGGGAAGAAGTCGAGGCGACGAGCCAACTCGCTGTCGGCACCGTGAGCGTCGTGAATGCGCTCGCGCAGCGTCGCCAGGCTGTCATGCAGCCGGCTCTTGACCGTCAGTGCGGCGTTACCGGGAAAGTGGTTGATCTTGCGACGTGGCGAAACGCGACGGAACTGGGCGGGTTCGGGCATGCCGGTGACCCAGGCGGTATCCCAGTCACGTTCGTCTCCCGGCTGCCAACCGCGAGGCTCCAGCGCCTCACGAAAGAAACGATCCTGCTCGGCATCGCGTCTACCGGATAACCAGAAACGCCGCCCAGGGGCGCGCTGTTCGCTCATGGCCGAAACCTCCTGTCAGGCTGTCGTTTGTCATTGTCGTGGCATTCGGTCGGTCGCGCCGGTTTTTTCCTTACACTGCCGTTGTCAGTGCGCCGGTATCGACTGACACGGGTAAGGTCAATCGCCTCATGACCACCAAGGTAGAAACCTCCCTTTCAACTATCGAGAAGCGTCGACCATGTCCCCATCGCCTCGCCTCCTGCGCCCTCTCGCCCTGCTCACCGTCGTCATCGGTCTGCCGGCTCACGGCAACGACCTGACCTTCGCTCCCCAGGACATCCTCGACTGGCCGACGCGCTCGTTCGAGGGAGAAACCGCCTACCGCCTCGTCGAGCGCGACGCAAGCCAGGTGCTCGAAGCCCGCGCACGCCAGCAAGCCTCGGCGAAGTACCTGGAGCGCGAGATCGATCTCGACGCCACGCCTTACCTGCACTGGTGCTGGAAAGTCTCGAACGTTCACGAGGGGCTCGACGAGACCACCAAGAGCGGAGACGACTACCCGGCACGGGTCTACGTGGCGCGCAAGACGGGGCTACTGCCCTGGCAGGTGCAGTCGATCAACTACGTATGGGCCTCCGCCCAGCCGGCCGGCAGCGACTGGCCCAACGCCTTCACCGAGCGCGCTCACCTGCTGGCACTGCAAAGCGGCGAGGCACGAGTCGGCGAATGGGTGGCGGAAGTGCGCCACGTGGCTGACGACTACCGCCAGCTTTTCGACAGCGCCGCGGACCGCATCGACGGCCTGGCACTGATGAGCGACGGCGACAACGCCGGCGTCGACGCCACGGCCTGGTTCGCCCAGTTGGGTTTTTCGGCCTCGCCCGAACCGCCCGAATGCCCGTCTTGATCGCGGCCGATCGAGCCGGCCCTTGAATTATGGAACGATCGGTACTAGATTCAGGGCATGACACGCGGACGCCCTCTTGCCTTCGATCCCGACCGAGCCATCAACGCCGCGATGGAGACCTTCTGGTCACACGGCTACCAGGCCACCTCGATGCGTGAGTTGCTCGACGCCATGGCCATCTCGCGCAGCAGCCTCTATCAGGCGTTCGGCAGCAAGGAGCAGCTCTTTCTGGAAGCGCTGCGCCGCTATCGGGACGGCCTGATGTCGCGGCTGCACCGTCAGCTCGACACCGCCCCCAGCGGCCTGGCCTTCGTGGAGGGGTTGTTTCGCGAAACCGGCGCCTGTGCGGGAACCGAACGTGCCGCACTGGGATGTCTGATCTTCAACTCGGCCAGTGAGCTAGGGCAACGCGAAGGTCTCCCTTCCCAGCATGCCGCGCAGAGCGTGGCCGCCATCACCGAGCTGTTCTATCAAGCGGTGTCGAGGGCGCAAGCCGAGGGGGACGTCGCCGCCGATCGCGACGCCCGGGCGCTGGCCCACTACCTGACGCTGGGCATGGCCGGGCTGAGAACGCTGCTCAAGAGCGGTATCGCCCCGGCGCAGGCCGAGCAAACCGTGGAACTGCTGCTGCAAACGCTGCGCCAATGAGGCCACTTTTTTTTGCCTTTTATGAACCATTCATTCCATAAAGGGTGCAAAGCACTCGCCATCAACGAGGAGACGACACCATGTCAGCGGAATATCAACTGAAACTCGCCCCGCAAACCCTGGAAACGGCCGATGCCAAGGCCAAGCCCCTGCTCGAGCAGGCCAACGCCAAGCTCGGTTTCGTGCCCAACATGTACCAAGGCATGGCCAAGGCCCCGGGCGTGCTGGACACCTACCTTCACGGCTACGACCTCTTTCGCCAGGACTCCGGCTTCACGCCCCCCGAGCAGGAAGTGGTGTTCTTGACCATCAGCCATCTCAACGGCTGCAGCTACTGCATGTCCGCCCACAGCATGCTCGCCGACAAGATGTCCCAGGTGCCGGCCGACGTACTCGAGGCAATCCGTGCGGGAAAGGCGATTCCCGACGAACGCCTGGCCGCACTCAGCGAATTCACCCGGGTGATGTTCGAGACTCGCGGCAAGCCCGGCCAGGCCGACGTGGAAGCCTTCCTGGCGGCCGGCTTCGAGGAACGGCAAGTGCTGCAGATCGTGCTGGCCCTGGCGGTCAAGACGCTCTCCAACTATTCCAATCACCTCAACCATCCCGAGCTGGACGACGCCTTCGCCGGCCACGCCTGGCAGGGCTGAGGGTTGCCGGAAACACCGGCATCGGGCATACCGGTGCCGGTTCTTTATTCCTTGGCGGAATGTTAGCGACAGAAAGGATTCTTGCCGGTGCATTGCCCTGTCGAGCGAGGCAGGCCTAGCATCGTGTTACCCCTGACGAAGGAGGTTCGCACCCCATGAAATACCACCTGTTACTGGCGGCCGGCGGCCTGGCCTTTGCCGGCCCGGCCCTGGCCATGCACCCCAGCCCGCTGGTCGAAGCCGACTGGCTCGAGGAGCAACTGGGCAACGACGACCTGGTGGTGCTGGACGTGCGCTCCAGCATCGACGACGGCGGCGACCGAGACGCCTTCGAGGCGGCGCGCATCCCCGGCAGCCGCTACAGCAGCTATACCGACGACGGCTGGCGCGAAGAGCGCGACGGCGTCGCTGGCCTGATGCCCGCCGTCGACGACCTCAAGACGCTGATCGGCGGGCTGGGCATCGACAACGGCGACACCGTGGTCGTGGTATCCGCCGGCACCGGCCCCACCGACTTCGGCAGTGCCGCCCGGGTCTACTGGACCTTCAAGGCGCTGGGCCACGACGAGGTGACGGTGCTCAACGGCGGCTTTGCCGGCTGGGAGGCACAGGGCCACGAGATCGCCAGCGGGGCGGCGGAGCCCCCAATGGCCGCCGATTTCGAAGGCGATCTGCGCGAGGCATTACTGGCCACCACGGAAGACGTGGAGGCAGCCCGCGAGGCCGGCGAACAGCTGGTCGACGCCCGACCGCCGGCCTTCTTCGCTGGCGAGACCCAATCGCCTGCGGCACGCGTCCCCGGCACCATCCCGGGCTCGGTCAACCTGCCCCACGACGGCGCACTGGTGGAACGCGACGGCGCCTACTATCTGGAGCCCGAAACGCTGAAAGCGAACATCGAGGCGCTGGGACTGGACCCGGAGGCCCCCACCGTGGCCTTCTGCAACACCGGTCACTGGGCCGCCAGCGGCTGGTTCCAGCTCAGCGAGGTGGGCGGCATGGACAACGCCACCATGTACGACGGCTCCATGGCCGCCTGGACTCGGGACGACGCCCGTCCCATTCAGCTGGCCGAGCGGGGCACCGTCACCGTCGGCGATCTGGCCGAGTGATCGACGTTGATAGACCAGGACGCCCCGCGGCCCCTACCGGTCGCGGGGCGTTTCATTGAACCAGGCGTTCGGCCAGAGACTCGAGATCGCCCACGGTCACGTCGGGCTCGATTCCCCAGGGATCGAAAGGCGCTTCGGGGCTGCGGCGCACCCAGGCCGCGTGCAGGCCGGCATGGCGCGCTCCGATGACGTCGAAGGCGTTGCTGGAAATCAGCCAGGTGTCGCCGGGCTCGACCTCGAGACGCTGGCGTAGGTGGGCGTAGACCGCCGGATCGGGCTTGAATCGCTTGACCTCATCGACGCTGACCACCGCCTCGAAGTGACCGAGAATCCCGGCCTGGTCGAGCAGCCCTTCCACCGCCTCGGCCGTGCCGTTGGAAAAGGCCACGCAGCGCACCCCGGCGCGATCCAGGCGAGCCAGCGCCCCGGCCGCCTCGGGAAAGGCCGGCAGCCGCGCATAGACGCCCATCAGGTGGTCCTGGTCGACGTCGGAGAGCTGGGTCTGCAGCGCGCGGTCGGTAAAGTCCAGCGCTTCACGAGTGCACTGCGAGAAGGGCACGTAGGCGCCCATCAGGCCACGCCGGAAGCTGTACTCGAGCTGCTTCTCGCGCCAGCGGCGCGAGAAGTCGGCAGCGAGTCCTGCATTGCCGGCCAGCCGCGTTTCCAGCTCGGCGACCACGCCATGGGTGTCGATCAGGGTGCCGTAGACATCGAAGGCCAGTACCTTGGCGGACATCGTCATCCTCCCTCTGTTCATGACCGGATGGTGAACAGCTTGCGTCCGTGGCCATACGCTGGCAAGTCGACGCGAGCCCCGACGTCAACCCGCAGAGAGCCGCTCGAGGGCGAAGGCGGCAATCGCCGTATCCTGTACGCCGGTGCCGGTCAGGTCGCACACCGTGATGGTGGCGTCCGTCAGGCGCAGGCGCTGCCCCTCGGCGATCGCCTTGCCAAGCTCGTGCACCTTGAAGGGCGTCTCCTTGCCGGCGAAAGCCTTCAGCTCGCCATTGCCCTCGCTCTGGGCGCGAGTGTCGGCCACGAAGGCATCGGCGCGGATCAGCACCTCGTCGTCGAGCTCGCGCTTGTCGGGACTGTCGGAGCCCATGGCGGTGACGTGCACGCCCTCGGGAAGGTCCTGGGCGAACAGCAGGGGCTCGCGGGCCGGCGTGGTGGTGACGATGATATCGGCCTCGGTGCAGGCCTGGTTCACGCTGTCGTGGACGTTCACCGAAAGCCCCGCCGCGCGCATCCGCTCGGCGTAGGCCTCGGCGGCTTCGCGGCGCCGCGCCCAGACGTCGAGAGTGTCGATGTCGCGCACCAGGCGCAGCGCCTTGACCTGCTGCTCGGCCTGCTCGCCGGCACCGATTACCGCCACCCGACGGCTGTTCTCCCGCGACAGGTGCTTGGCGGCGATGGCCCCGGCCAGCGCCGTGCGGACCATGGTGAGATACCCCTCGTCGAAGAGCACCGCCTCGACGAGCCCCGTCTCGGCCGCGAACACCATCATCAGGCCATTGAGACTCGGCAGACCCCGCTTGGGGTTGTCGAAGGCACCGGTGCTGACCTTGATGGCGAAGCGTGAGGCATCACGAATGTGCGCCGTCTTGACGTCCACCTCGCTGCCGAACTCTTCCATGGCCATGGAGAGGATCGGCGGCTGCACCGCCTCGCCGCGGCCCAGCGCGGCGAAGCCCGCCTCCACCGCCGCCAGGGCGTCATGGTCGAGGGTCACGGCTTCGGCAATGGCATCGCGCTGGTAGAGCTGCATGTAGAGACCTCCTTTCTGGCATCACCTGCCAGCGATTGTCCGCGCCCGGTCGAGGGTTTCAAGCGCCACTCCGTTGCCGGAGAGGATCAGTGCCAGCGTCTCGCCGCGCACGTCGATGCCGTGCTCGGCAAGCGCCGCCAGGCCCACCGCGGCGGCACCTTCCACCAGCAGTTTCTCGTGATCGAGGATGTCGACCATGGCTCGGGCGATGGCCGTCTGTGAGACTTGATAGTGGTCGTCCATCACCGCGCGCACCAGTTCGAAGGTGCAGCGGTTGGCGAGGCCGATGCCGCCGCCCAGCGAGTCGGCCAGGCTCTCGACCTCCGCCACGGCGACGGGGCGACCGGCCTGGAGACTCTCCCACATGGCGGCACCCTGCGACAGGCTCACCCCGGTGATCCGGCACGCCGGGCGGATCGCCTTCACGGCCGCGCCGATGCCGCCCAGCAGTCCCCCGCCGGAAAGACCGACGATGACGCGGTCGAGATCGGGCGCGTCCTCCATGAGCTCGAGTCCGATGGTGCCCTGCCCGGCGGCGATCAGTGGGTCGTCGAAGGGCGGGATCAGCGTCATGCCCTGGTCGCGCACCAGCCGCTCGACCTCGGCGAAGGCCTCGTCCTGGCTCTCGCCCACGCGCTTCACCTCGGCACCCAGCGCCTCGATGGCGGCCACCTTGTTGGCCGGCACCAGACTGGAAAGGCAGATCACCGCCGGCACGCCGAGCCGTGCTGCCGCATAGGCCACGGCACGGCCGTGATTGCCCGTCGAGGCCGTGGTGACCCCGGCGGCCAGGGCATCGCGGCCATGGCGCTCGATCAGTGCGGCGATCATGTTGGTGGCGCCGCGCAGCTTGAAGGCGCCGGTGGGCTGACAGGTCTCGAGCTTGAGGCGGATGTCGGCCTCGAAGCGCGCGGAGAGCGCTGCCGAGCGCACCAGTGGCGTGCGCACCGCCTGGCCGGCCAGGCGGTGGCGTGCCCGGTAGATGCCTTCCAGCGTGACGCCGTGGGCGGGTTCGGTCATGTCACCTCCCCTCATATGAAGAACCTCGCCGCGGGCGAGCCGCGGCGAGGTCGAGACGGAATAGCGGCGGCTCAGGCGAGCTGGGCTTCGCCGCTGCGCACCAGCTCGTCGGCCACCTGATCGACGGCGCGCCGGGTACGGGCGACGATCTCGTCGACCTCGGCCCGGGTGGCTACCAAGGGCGGGGCGAAGCCCAGAATGTCACCCTGTGGCATGGCGCGGGCGATCAGGTTCTGCTCCAGCGCCGCCGCGGCGATGCGCGGACCGACCTTGAGCGCCGGGTCGAAGGCTTGGCGCCGAGCTGGGTCGGCGGCGAACTCCACCGCTGCCAACATGCCGACGCCGCGCACGTCACCGACGAGCGGATGGTCGCCGAAGGCGGCCTGCATCTGCTGCTGCAGGTAGGCGCCGGTTTCGGCGGCGTTGGCGGTGAGCCCCTCACGCTCGATGATGGCCAGGTTGGCCAGCGCCGCGGCGCAACCCAGGGCGTGGCCGGAGTAGGTCCAGCCATGGCCGATGGGGCCGTACTCGCCGGTGCCCTGCTCGAGCACCTGCCACACGCGGTCGCCGACGATCACGCCGGAGAGCGGCTGGTAGGCGCTGGTCAGGCCCTTGGCCACGGTGATCAGGTCGGGCTGGATGCCATAGTAGTGGCTGCCGAAGTCGGCACCGATCCGGCCGAAGCCACATACCACCTCGTCGGCGATCAGCAGCACGTCGTACTTGGCGAGCACCGCCTGGATCGCCTCCCAGTAGCCCTCGGGCGGCGGCACGATGCCGCCGGTTCCCAGTACCGGCTCGCCGATGAAGGCGGCGACGGTCTCCGGACCCTCGGCCAGGATCATCGCCTCGAGCTTTTCGGCACAGTAGGCGGAGAAGTCACGCTCGCTCATGCCCTGCTGCTCGGCGGCGCGCTGGTAGTAGAACGGCGCCTCGGTGTGACGGATCGTCTCGATGGGCAGATCGAAGTGGTCGTGGAACGCCTTGAGGCCGGTCAGCGAGCCGGAGGCGATGCCCGACCCGTGATAGCCGCGGCTCCGCGCGATCACCTTCTTCTTCTGCGGACGCCCCAGCACGTTGTTGTAGTAGCGCACGATCTTGAGCTGCGTCTCGTTGGCGTCACTGCCGCCCAGGCCGTAATAGACCTTGGACATGCCGGGCCCGGCGAGCTCGAGGATACGCTCGGAGAGCGCGATCTGCGGCTCGTTGGCGTGCCCCACGTAGGTATGGTAGTAGGAGAGTTCGAGCGCCTGCTGATAGATCGCCTCGGCCACCTCGGTACGGCCGTAGCCAATGTTGACGCAATACAGTCCGGCGAAGCCGTCGATGAATTCGCGGCCGTCCTTGTCACGAATGTGGATGCCCTTGCCGCCGGTGATGACCCGGCCCGGTGCGTCGCCCTGGGCGAAGTCGCGCAGGTGGGTGGAGGCGTGAAAGGTGACCTTCCGGTCGCGATCGATCAAGTCCTTATGCAAGCTCATGGCGTTCTCTCTTCTCTCAGGGCTCCCCGGCTCCGCCGGGGAGGATGTTCGTCATTGATTGGCAATCCGGCAACGGGCTTCGAGCCATGGGTAGTGAGCGTTTCGGAAGCGCAGCCCGCAGCCCGCAGCCCGCAGCCCGCAGCCCGCAGCCCGCAGCCCGCAGCCCGCAGCCGGATCCTAGCTCCCGGATACCGATCCCAAGGCCCCCAGGCAGTAATACTTCGTTTCGAGGTATTCATCGATACCGGTGATGCCGCCCTCGCGACCCAGGCCCGATTGCTTGACGCCGCCGAAGGGCACCGGGGGGCCGGTCATCTTCACCGAGTTGACGCTGACCATGCCGTACTCCAGCGCCCGCAGCAGCTTCCAGATGCGGCGGATGTCGTGGGTGTAGACGTAGGCCGCCAGACCGTATTCGGTGTCGTTGGCCATCTCGATCACCTGGTCGTCGTCCGAATAGGCGGTGATGCCGGCCACCGGCGCGAAGTTCTCCTCGTTCCACACTTTCATCTGCGGCGTCACCCCGGTGAGCAGTACCGGCATGAAGAAGTTGGGCCCGGGTGCCGCGCTTTGATCGCCGGCGGCCAGGGTCGCCCCGCGGGAGATGGCATCGTCGACGATGCTGGCGGCCTTCTCCACGGCCTGGCGGTGGATCAGCGGGCCGAGATCGATCTCGCTCTCCAGCCCGTTGCCCACGGTTAGCGCCGCCATGCGCTCGGCGAACTGCTCGACGAAGGCGTCGTGGATCGACTCGTGGACCAGAATGCGGTTGGCCGCCAGGCAGTCCTGGCCGGCGGTCTGGAACTTGGCCGCCACGGCGGCGTAGGCCGCTTCCTTGGGATCCATGTCCGGGCCGACGATGAAGGGCGCATTGCCCCCCAGCTCCAGCGATACCCGCTTGACGGTGTTGGCGCACTGCTCGAGCAGCAGCCGGCCGACCCGGGTGGAGCCGGTGAACGACAGCGCCTTGACGCGCTCCTCGGCACAGAGAATCCGGGATACCTCGGCGGCCTCGCCCAACACCACGTTGAACACCCCGGCGGGGATGCCGGCGCGCTCGGCGAGCTCGGCCAGCGCCAGCGCCGAAAAGGGAGTCTCGCCGGCAGGCTTGACGATCACCGGGCAGCCGGCGGCCATGGCGGCAGCGGCCTTGCGGGTGATCATCGCCAACGGGAAGTTCCACGGCGTGATCAGCGCGGCGATGCCTACCGGCTCCTTGATGGTACCCAGCGCGGCGTTGGGGATGTGACTGGGGATGGTGTCACCGTAGGTGCGCTTGCCCTCCTCGGCGAACCAGCGCACGAAACTGGCGCCGTATTCCACCTCGCCACGGGCGTCGGGCAGCGGCTTGCCCTGTTCCAGGGTCATGATCGTCGCCAGATCCTCGCGGTTGGCCTGCAGCAGGTCGTACCACGCCAGCAGCCGCTCGCAGCGCTCGTCGGCGCGCAGTGCGCGCCAATGCACGAAAGCCGCCTCGGCGGCATCCACGGCGCCGCGGATCTGTTCGGGCTCGAGCCAGGGAATGTGCCCCAGGGCTTCCCCCGTGGCCGGATCGAACACAGCCTCTTCGCGGCCGCCCTCGCCGTGAGTCCACTTGCCGTCGACATAGGCGTACTGGCGGAACAGGCGCGGGTCGTCTAGCAGGGTGGACAGCGTCTTGGACAGTTTCATATTCATGCGGCACCTCCCTCGCACGCCGGCCGTAACGTTCGACCGGCGTTGGCAAAATGGCCGAGCGGTTCTCACCGCTCCATGCCCACAGGGTAAGGGATTGCCGGGGTGGGGAGTTTTTGAAAGCCGCAGTACAACCTGCAGGATTTTTCGTCGTCGGCGGCAAAGCCGCGATTTTTTCTGCGTGGCGCCCGGCTTCAACCGCTGGGGGGAGCGTCCAGCGCCGCCTCGGTGAACACCAGCAGGCCCAGTTCCGGCCGGTAGCCGTGGATCTCCTTGACATCGAGCGCCTGCAGAAAGTGCAGGATATCGTCACTGACCACCTGACCCGGCACCAGCACCGGGAACCCCGGAGGATAGGGAATCACGAAACTCGCCGAAACCGCATCCCGCCCCTCCCGCATCTGCGCCTGCAACTCGCCGTTGTCGAAACGCAAGTACTCAGTGTTCTCCTCGTCGTAGGCCAGGAAGTAGGCGCTGCGGATGTCTCCCTCCGGGGTCTCGCCGCCAGCGATGCGGAAGGCGTCGTGGAAGCGGCTGAAGTCGGGCAGCGGGGGCAGCTCCCGAGTCAGCGAGCGCACGCGGTTCTCGATGATCTTGCGCTCGGGGCGGCTGCTCTCCTCCCAGCGGTACTCGAACTCCTTGGCCAGCTTGATCAGCACGTCGAGCAGGTAGGCGATGGCTCCCCGCGAGGTGCCGATGTTGGTCATGAACAGCACGGTGTTGCGCGAGGTCTTGTTGATCTGGATGCCGTACTTGTTCATCAGATACTCGTTCTTGAAGGCGTCCCCGTCGACCCCGGTGGCGCCGATGGCGATGGTGATCCGGGTGGGGTCGACCACGAACTCATCGCGCGCCCAGGCCTCCTCCATCTGGTTCCAACCGGTGACCGGGTCATAGTAGGACTCGACGCCCGACTCGCGGAACTCGGCGGGCACCATGTCGCTGTTCTTGAGCACCCGGAAGTACTTCTGCAACAGCGGGTGGGTGTAGAGCTGCTCACGCAGCGACAGCGCGGTCTCCACCTGGGCATGCACCAACTCGAAGCCTTCCATCTCGGCCTGCATGCGTCCCACGTCCAGCGAGGCGAGAATCTGATAGTTGGGCGAAGTGGACGTATGGGTCATGTACGCCTCGTGGAAGGGCGCCTCCACCCGCTGTCGGAAGTCCTCGTCGTAGACGTGGATCATCGAGCCCTGACGCAGCGAGGTGAGCGTCTTGTGAGTGGAGTGCGTGGCATAGGTGCGGATACGCACCGCCTCGGGGTCGGGTATCAGGCGGCGGTCGAGCCAAGTGGCATCGTCGTCGGGGTCGAGGGTGTCGAACTCGGCCTTCCAGGCGGCGTACTCCTCCGGGTAGGACTCGCTGCGGTAGCGATAGCGCAGGGTTCTCGCGGCGTTCATGGCGGTCCGCGGTCGGTAGGTGGGGTTGAAGGTGGCGAAGGCGAACCACGCTTCGTCCCACAGGAACACCAGGTCGGGCTTGATCGCCAGGCACTCCTCCATGACCCGGCGCACGTTGTAGACGATGCCGTCGAAGGTGCAGTTGGTGAGCAGCAGCATCTTGACCCGGTCGAGAAGTCCGGCGCGCCGGTAGGCAAGCAGCGCCTTCTTGATCTCGCGCAGCGGCACCGCACCGTACATCGAGTAATCGTCGAGCGGATAGGAATCCAGGTAGCACACCTGGGCGCCGGCCAGCACCATGCCGTAGTGGTGCGATTTGTGGCAGTCGCGGTCGATGAGCACGATGTCGCCCGGCTTGATCAGTGCCTGCACCACGATCTTGTTGGCCGTCGAGGTGCCGTTGGTGACGAAGTAGCTGTGGCGCGCCCCGAAGGCACGCGCCGCGTACTCCTGGGCCTTCTTGATGGGCCCATAGGGCTGCAGCAGCGAATCGAGCCCACCCGAGGTGGCCGAGGTCTCGGCCAGGAAGATGTTGATGCCGTAGAAGTCGATCATCTGGCCCGCCCAGTGCGAGCGGGTCACCGACTTGCCGCGCGAGATGGGCATGGCATGGAAGACCCCGGTGGGCTTCTTGCTGTATTCGCGCAGGGCATCGAAGAAGGGTGTGCGATAGCGACTGTCGATGGCGCGCAGGATGGTGTGGTGTTGCTCGATGTAGTCGGTCTCGCGATAGAAGATGCGGTTGAAGTGGCGAATGTCGCGACTCGCCGTGGCCTCGACGTCGCCGCTGGTCACCAGGAACTGATCGATCTCGGGGCGCAGCTCGTGGATCATCGAACTGAGCAGGATGCTGCGCTCGGCCTCGGAGTGGTTCTCCAGGGCCTGCTCGGAGAGCCCCTCCAGATAGTTGCGCAGCGCGCTCAGGTTGTACTTCGACTTGTAGGGGAACTCATAGCGGATCAGGCAGGCCTGGATGTTGGGGTTGACCAGTACCGCGATCAGCGCGTCCTCGAAGCTTCTCACCGTGACCACGTCGTAGACGAAGCGATCCTCGGGACGACGCAGGTTGTGGAAGGCCTCGCGCACGACCTCCTCCTCCTGGGCGGAGAGGTTGTCGACGATCAGCAGTTCGAAATAGGGCTGGGCCGAGCTGTTGGAGGCCGGATGCCCATGGCGCAGCTGATTGAGGGCGTCGAGGGTCTCGAGATCCTCGGCATCGGCGTCGGTCTCGGAAAGATCGACGTGCCGACGCCGGTAGGACTCGCTGATCAGCGCCCGCACCAGGCGGTTGACGACCTTCTCTAGCAGGCCGAACTCCTCGCGGTCGAACAGCGACCAGAGATGGCGGAAGTCTTCCTTGGAAGGGAAGGCATGGTAGTCCTCGATGATCTCGAGGCGCGTCAGCTTGACGTCGACCGCCTTGACCAGATGGCGAGCGCGGCTCTCGTCGCCCCCCCTCGCCAGCAGACCGAGGTCGCGCTTGAGGGCGTTCCAGGTGTCGGCCCGCAGGTGGGATATCTTGTGATAGAAGCCCAGGGCGGTGTAGGGCGTATCGGGATGGAGGCTTTCTTGCTGCATGGCGACACCTTCCGTATTTATCGTTGTCGGGTCGGGCGGCGCGCCTCAGCGAGCGGCCTGAGCGCCCGTGCCGTAGTGCACCATCACCTGCGTTTCGGGGAAGTGCGCGAAGGAGAGCTCGAGCGATGCCTCGGGCCAGCGGAACCCCACCTCTCCCAGGTCGGGGCGGTAGACGGAGGTATAGACGGTACCCAAGCCACGCGGGTAGTCGTGGCGAAACAGCGGCGGTGCGAGCAGCGAGGCGACCAGTCGCGTCTCGCTGGTGGTCTCCTCGTCGACCAGGATGGAAAGCTGGCGTTCGCGGATCAGTGTCTCCGAGGCCAGTGCATGGGCATACCACTCGATCCGTTTCTGGTGATTGGTGGCCACTGGCACGCGACGGATGGTCGCCCGCTGATCGGGGGCGATCATCGCTGTGACATAGCGTCCCGCCGCATCGGCGACGGTGATGTTGTAGGCCATGTGGGTGGGCAGGCGAGCCAGCGCTTCCGCCGCCTCAGGCACCGTGGTGCAGCACTGCAACAGATAGCGCAGCAGGATCGGCGCGCCGAAGCCGTCGCCCACCACGCGCCGCCCACCGAACGCTAGCGACACCGCCAGACCCTGGTCATTCATACCGTCGAGCACGCCCCACAGGCAGTCGGACATGGCGATCACGCCGCGGTCGTTCCACCGGGTGTAGAGGATCGTGCCCTCGCAGAGCTCCGGCGGGTAGTCGTAGTTGCGCGCCAGCACCGTGGCACCGGGACGCGCCAGCACTGCCTGGGAGCAGCCGGTGATGTAGGGTGGCGGCCGGTAGAGACTGAGCAACCGGGCGGCGAGATCGCCCCCGCCGGCCAGCTCGCAGAGCGTGCGGTAGGTGTCGACGAGTTCCGGCATGTGGTGGCGCAGGGCGTTGTAGCAGGCAAGGTATCCCGGCCGCTCGCGCTCCCCTTCGGCCAGGTACCAGGCTTCGTAGGCCGGCCAGTGAAGGTCGAACAACCCACGCCACTTGGGACCTGGCGCCGCCTCGTGCACGGTGCGAAACAACAGCGTCTTGGGCATCTCGCTCGGCAGCGTCCTGCGCGGCGCAGCGACGCCATCCTCCCCATTCACAGGATCTTGAAGTTGCCACCGCCCACGGCATGGCTGACGGCAACCTCCTCCACCACCGGGTCCTGTAACGCCTGGCCGGCGTACTCCCCACGGATGCCCTCGATCCATGCGCGGGCGCGCTCGGTGAGCTGGAAGTCATCGTCCATCAACCGCCCACGGGTGATCAGGATGCCCAGATCGGCCCCCTCGTAGCGGAAGTCTCCTGCTCCGCCGATGCGCAGGAAGAAAGCCTCCTTGTCGTTTTCCGCCGCATGCGGATGGTAGCTGTAATGGTCATAGACGATGGTGCCATCGTCGTTCATGCGCCACACCCCGGTCTGGGGGGCACGGGTGAGCAGATCGACGCTCTCCTCGGTGTGCTTGATCACCAGCTGGCTCCAGCTATCGACGCTGTCGGGGTGCGACCAGCGTTCGTTGATCTCGTCGATGTCGAGATCGAAGTCCAGCTCGGAGAACTCCAGCAGGTGGAAGAGGAAAAGTGGGATGTCGGAGTGGGCGAAGGCGGCCACGTTGGTGAGCGAGCTGGCGCCGGTGACCCGCGGGTTGAGCTCGCCTAGGTACACCTCGCCCGAGTCGATGTCGATCAGGAAGTCGAGCTCGAAGTAGCCGCGATAGCCCTCCTCTCGCAGCGCCTCGCCGAAACGGAAGGTGTACTCGCGCGCCTTGTCGCGCACTTCCTGAGTGAAGGCGCCCGCGAACATCTCGTTGCCGCACCAGCCGCCCTTGTAAGGGGTCAGCGACTTGAAGCCGACCAGCTCGGTCATCAGTGGCCCCACCACCGTGCCGCAGCGGGTGGCGCAGGCCTCGATGGCCGAGCCGCGGCAGTCGATGCGCTTCATGATCTTGACCTCGCGCTCGGCCTCGATCTCCTCGGCGTGCTTGTAGTAGTCGGCTTCGCTGGCAATGAAGAAGGTGGTGTGGCCGGAGTCGCCGAAGGCGGTCTGCACCACCAGGTCATCGCCCAGCTCGCGGCTCACCTCGCATAGCTCCCGGTAGCTGTCCACCTTGGCCAGCACGTTGGGCACGCTGGGCACACCGGCCTTGTTGCCGATGCGCACCGTCTCGATCTTGTTGTCCATGCGTTGGCGTAGCGCGGCGGGCGGAAAGGCGACCTTGAGACCCAGTTGCCGACAGATCGCTTCGGTGTGCTCGTCGAACATCAGGAAGGTAGCCACGCCCGACTCGCTCCCCGACGCTCGCGACTGAATGAAGTCGATCACTTCCTTGTGTTCGAGCAAGTAGTTGTTGATATCCTCGATGCTCTCGAAGTCGCGGGGAAATTTCTCCTTGGGCACGAAGACGTTGCGCTGTTTGCCATCGAAGCAGTCGATGTAGTTGATGTGGCGAAAGTTGTTGACCCAGTCACCGATGCCCAGCAGGTTGAAGTTGGTGGCCGAGATGAAGTAGATGGGTTCCCTGTTGTTGCGGAAATGACGGCGCACGTCGGCGATGCGGGTGATCTTGTTCATTGTTGTTGCTCCCTCGCTGGCGGAAGAGACGACACGAGCCTTCTGGCAAGAGGCGGGTGCCGGCGCGGAAGCCCTCGGACGCAAGAGCCGTTGCAGCAGGCGACACAGGGACTCCAGCATGACGCGTACTCCTGGCGGTCAGAACTCCTCGGCATCGGCGCGGCGCGGCTTCTCCAGCGGGCCCAAGGTGTCGAGGAACGGCGTCGAACGGTTCTCGGCCCGGTAGAGCGAGAAATCCACACGACGCTCGCGGAAACTCTTCAGCGGCTGGCCGAGCCCACGCAACCCCGTTTCGCGTTCACGGCGCACGCGACTGAAATCCACCTCGATGGGCATGATCTCCTCGCCGGTGCCCGCCTGGTGGATGACGTCACCGGAGGGCCCGACCACGATGGAACGACCGTTGCCGATAGCCCCGGCGCCGTTGATATCGAAGAAGTAGCACTGATTGACCGCAGCGTTGGTACGGGCGATGGCCAGCTCGATATCGCGGTCGATGGTATCCGTCATGGTGGGGTGAAGAATCACCTCCGCGCCCATCGCCGCCAGTGTGCGCGTGGTCTCGGGGAACCACATGTCGTAGCAGATCGACACGCCGAAGCGGCCCACGTGGGGCACGTCGAAGGTGACGAATTCGCTGCCGCTCTCCACGCCCGCCTCGTAGGGGCGGAAGGGAAACTGCTTGCGGTAGCGAGCCACCACATGGCCGTGTGGGTCGATCACCGAAAGGGTGTTGAAGATGCCCGTCTCGGTCTGCTCGAACATCGAACCCGGGATCAGCCAGATGCGGTGCTGCTCGGCCAGTTGGCAGAACAGCTGCTCGGCGTGGCTGGGCAGCGGCTGGGCATGGTGGGGCGAGGCGCCCAGCGGCATCAGCTCGCTGAACACCACCATCTGCACCTGGGGAAAACGGCTCATCAGCACATCGACCCGGTGGCGCATGGCCTCGGTGTTGTCGCCATGGTGCAGGGCATGGAGCTGCACGCCGGCAATCGTGAAATAGGACATCGTCGCGCGTCTCCGTCAGGCGATCTCGATCGGTCAGGGCGTGGCGCTAGGCGCCGCGACTGCCGCACGGGCGGCGGCCGCAGGGATCGCCCGTCAGTCGTCGATGACGACTGAACTCGCCTTTGAGCTTAAGCCAATTCCCACTCACAGAACATCAACGGTAAGATTTCGCAGGCACCAGACACCCTCACTCACACGACGAAGTCGTCGGGGGAAAACCCCGTCGGCGGTCGCTTGACGCTCTTGGTGACGATGTAGGTGAAATAACGCTCGATGCCAGCATCGCTGGTCAGCCAGGCGTCGATCAAGCGCTGGTAGGCGTCGATGGAGTCGGCCTCCACCTTGATCAGGTAATCCACGCCACCGCCCACGGCCACGCATTCGGTGACCTCGGGCGTGTCGTGGACCAGCGCCTCGAAGCGGGCGAAGCTCGAGGCGTTGTGGGCCTTGAGTTCGATCTGCACCCACACCGGCGTACGTTTGACCAGCGCTTCGGGGTTGATGCGCGCGCTGTAGCCTTCGATGATGCCGGCCTTCTCCAGGCGGCGAACCCGCTCCCAGCAGGGGCTGACCGAGAGGTTGATCGCCTCGGCCAGCTTCGACTTGGTGATGCGGCCGTCCCGCGACAGTATCTCGAGAATCTTCAGGTCATAACGATCGAGCTTCATCGGTGGGGTGTCCCTCTCAACCCAGGGAGTCGACGATATCGGCAATCACTGCAATGGTATCGCCCATGTTGACCAGCGCCGGATGACGACGTGCTGCCAGCACGCCGCTGCGGCTGGCGCGATACTCCACCGGTGCGGTGCCGCTGCGGGTCGGATCAAAGACCCGCGCGACCACCTCGCCCTTCTCGACGCGTTCGCCCAGCGCAAAGCACACTTCCAGCAGGCCGGAGTGTTCACTCTGGACATAGCAGCTGGCATCGGGCATGTCGAGATAGACCTGGGGCTCGGCGGGCATCTCCACCTCGCCCTCCACCAGACCGAAATGGATCAGGACGTTGCGCACGCCGCGCTCGGTGACGGCCAGGCTCTGCGGTGTCGAGGTGCCGCCGCCACCCAGCTCAGTGGCCACGAAGATCTTGCCCTGGCTCTCCACCGCCGTGTCGAACAGCGCCGCGGCGTCGAGCTCGAACATCATCATGGCATAGGGAGCGCCGAACGCCTTGGCGCCTTCCAGGGCTCGACGCTGCTGCTCGGCGTTCTCCAGCACGTGGGAAGCGCCGAAGGGGATGATGTCCAGGGTGCGCCCCCCGGAGTGCAGGTCGAGTACGACGTCGCACATCGGCACCATCACCCGGGTGAAGTAGTCGGCGATCTTCTCGGTCACCGTGCCGTCGGGGTCGCCGGGAAAGCTGCGGTTGAGGTTGCCGCCGTCGAGCCCGGAGGTGCGCTTGCCGGCCATCACCGCCGGCTGGTTCATGCACGGCACGATGATCACCCGGCCCTGTACGTCCTCGGCGCGCAGTTCACTGGAAAGTTTCAGCAGCGCAGTGATGCCTTCGTACTCGTCACCGTGATTGCCGCCGGTGAGCAGTGCCGTGGGGCCCTCACCATTCTTGACCACGGTGACGGGAATCATCACCGCCCCCCAGGCGGATTCGTCGGTGGAGATGGGCAGCTTGAGAAAGCCGTGCTGCACGCCGTCGGCGTCGAAGTCGACGGTGGCGGAGATGGGGCTGGGACGCTTGGTCATGGTCGGTGACTCCTCGTTCTCTCATGGCAGGCGCATCGCTGCTACTGCACCGCTCGGGCTGATCCGGCAGCAAGCCTGCGAGGAGGCGCTGTGAATACCTCCCTGTAAGCTACTTTTGCCTTCCATGGCAAAAGACCTCCTCTACGACTTGCTCCCGGAGCCCCTCGTGATCGTTGGGGGGTGCTCGCCCCACACACTCAGCGCACAAACAATTGGCGCGGGAAGTCGGCCAGGGTCTCGCAGCCGGTTTCGGTAATCAGGATGCTCTCGGTGATCTCCAACCCCCAGTCGTCCTCCCACAGGCCAGGCATGAAATGAAACGTCATGCCCGGCTGCAGGACGGTCTCGTCGGAGGGGCGCAGGCTCATGGTGCGCTCGCCCCAGTCCGGCGGATAGCTGATGCCGATGGGGTAGCCGCAGCGAGCACCGCCGCGGTCGAAGCCGTACTTGTCCATGGCCGCGCCCAGCGCCATGGCGATGTCGGCAGTGCGGTTGCCGGGCTTGGCCACTTCGAGGCCGTTATCGATGCCCTCGAGCAGCGCCGACTCGGCACGCACGAATTCGGGCGGCGGCTTGCCCAGGTAGACCGTGCGCGACATGGGCGCATGATAGCGCTTGAAGACGCCAGCGATCTCGAAGAAGGTGCCCTCACCCCGACGGAAGGGCGTGTCGTCCCAGGTCAAGTGCGGTGCCGCGGCGTCCTTCCCGGTGGGCAGCATGGGCACGATGGCCGGGTAGTCGCCGCCGAAGACCCGGCCCGCCGGATCCGTCCAGCCCTCGATGCCCACGCGGTAGATCTCCGAGACCAGCTTGCTCTTGGGCAGCCCCGGTTCGATCACCTCGAGAATGCGCGAATGCATGCCTTCGACGATCCTGGCCGCCACGCGCATGTATTCGATCTCCTGGGGCGACTTGATGGCCCGACACCAGTTGACCAGGGAATTGGCATCCAAGAAGCGCGCATGCGGCAGCTCGCGGAGCAGGCACTGGTAGGCTTTGGCCGAAAAATAGTAGTTGTCCATCTCCAGGCCCACCACCCCCTGATGCCAGCCGCGATCGGGCATGATCGACTGCGCCAGGTAGTCCATCGGATGCATGTCGGGATTCTGGACGTAGTGGTCCGGGTAATAGGTGATGTTGTCCGGGTCGATCCAGCAGGTGCGCAGCGCCCCATTGGCATCCATGCGCCGCCCGTACCATACCGGCTCGCCCTCCAGACCAACCAGCACGCACTGATGCACGTAGAAGGACCAGCCATCGTAGCCAGTCAGCCACGCCATGTTGGAGGGATCGCTGATGACCAGCACGTCGATCCCGCGACTGGCCATCTCGGCGCGCACTTTCCACAAACGGCTGGCGTATTCCTCTCGCGTGAAGGGCAGGTTTACCTGGGTCATGGGGCCACTCGCCAAAGCAACATCAAGAAAATCGGCCCTCTCGACGAGGAGAAGGCCGGGCCAGGGTGACGGTCACTGACGAGATGCCTGAACGGGTCGCGGGCCGAACAGTCGCACCAGGCAGTGGAGAAAGCTCCCTTTGAGTGGAGGTTACTGCCAACCCACGGTAGGCGGTCAAGCATTTCGTGACGCCATGTAACGCATATGCCGGTCATACTTGTTCACGACCCCAGCCCAGCGCCATGATGAGCTCTCTAACGCGAAGGAGACGACATGAAGATCCTGGTCCATATCGACGATGCCGAGCAGTGGCGGAAGGCCCTCGCCGAGCGCCTCCCCGAGGCCGAGGTCTTCACCAGTGCGGCACCCGCCGAGCAGCGCCGCCAGGCCGACTACCTGGCCGTGTGGAAGCCTCCCGAGTGGCTGCTGCGCGAGCCCACCGACCCCAAGGGCATCGTCAACCTGGGTGCCGGCGTCGACGCGCTGCTGAGCAACCCCGGCCTGCCCGACGGCGTTCCCATCGTCAAGCTGCGCGACGCCGGCATGGCGGAACTGATCGGCGACTACGTGCGCTACGGCATCCTGCATTTCCAGCGCGATTTCGACCGCTACCGCCGCCAGCAGTCTCGAGCCGAGTGGCGCGAGCATGCCGTGGTCGACAAGACTGACTGGCCGGTGGGCGTATTGGGCCTGGGTGCCATCGGCGCCAAAGTGGCCGCCATGGTGGCCGCCGACGGTTTCCCGGTGCACGGCTGGAGCCGATCGCCCAAGTCATTGGAAGGCATTCACTGTCATCACGGCGATGCCGGGCTGGACGAGGTGCTGGCAGAGGCGCGCACCCTGGTTCTGCTGCTGCCGGACACCTCAGCCACGCACCACATCGTCAACGCCGAAACGCTGGCCGCACTACCCGACGCCGCCAGCCTGATCAACCCGGGCCGCGGCACGCTGATCGACGAGGCCGCCCTGCTCGATGCCCTGGGCGAGGGCGAGGTGGAAGGTCGTCTGCGCGGCGCCATCCTCGATGCGTTCACCGAGGAGCCGCTGCCGACGGCAAGCCCGCTATGGTCGCACCCACGGGTGTGGATCACCCCGCACATGGCCGGCCCTACTCCGCTGGGCGAGGCGCTGAACCAGGTCGCCGAAGCGCTGCGAGCTTTCGCGGCAGGCGACCCCATCGACACCGTCGACCCCGACGCCGGCTACTGATGGGCAACGCCATGGCAGCGAACGGCCGGGCACCGGGCCCGGCCGTTCATGACTGGCTAGCGACGAGAGTTCAAGCCGACGGCAACAGATTCGTCACGCTGCGTCCATAGAGCTCCGTGGCGACCTTGAAGCGCCCGATCAGCCCCGACATCTCGCCTGCCTGGCCGTCCAGCGAGCGGCTGGCAGCCGCCACCTGTTCGACCAGGGCGGCGTTCTCCTGGGTGGTCTGCTCGAGCTGAGAGACCGCCTGATTGACCTGCTCGATGCCCGCCGACTGCTCCTCGGTGGCGGCCGACATGTCGCTGACCAGGTCGGCGACTTGGCGCACCTCGCGGGTGATCTCCGCCAGGGCCTCATGGGTCTGGCTGACCAGGTCGTCTCCTTTGGCCACACGCTGGGCGTTGTCGCCGATCAGATGGCGAATGCGTTCGGCCTCTTCAGCACTGCGGCTGGCCAGTTTGCGCACTTCTCCGGCCACCACGGCGAATCCCCGTCCGTGTTCCCCGGCTCGCGCCGCTTCCACGGAAGCGTTGAGCGCCAGCAGGTTGGTCTGGAAGGCGATGCCGTCGATCGCCTCGACGATGGCATTGATCTGGCGATTGGCCTCGTGGATCTCGCGCATGGCCTCGCGAGCCTCGGCCGCCACATGGCTGGCCCGGTCGGCACAGCCCGCGGTCTGCTCGGTCTTGCTGCGCGCCTCGCGAGCATTGTCCGCCGACTGGCGCACCGTGGAGGTGATCTGCTCCATGCTGGTGGCGGTCTCCACCAGCGACGAGGACTGCTCCTCGGTGCGGCTGGCGAGGTCTTCGTTGCCCTGGGCGATCTCGCCGCTGGCCGAGGTGACGCCGGAGGCGCCTCGCTGAATGCTCGCCACCAGCGCCTCCATGCTCTCGGTCGAGGCATTGAAAGCAGCGTAGAAGCGCGAGAGTTCGTCGGTTCCCGGCACCGGCAGGCGCTGGGTCAGGTCGCCATCGCGCTCGGCAATCTGCTGCAGCGCATGGCGCAGGGGCACCACGATGCTGCGTACCAGCAGCATGGCCAGCACCAGGGCGACCACGACGGCCAGCACTGCGAACACCACGAAGCGCCACAGCTCATTGCGCGCCCCGGCCGCCAGGCTTTCGGCATCGGCCAGCACACCGCTGGCCATGGCTTCCTCCACGCCCTTGAGACGCTCGATCTTGGCGGTCTGGGCGTCGAACCAGCGTGCCGCATCGATGCCGTAGCCGCCGTTAATGCCCTGGTTGACGGCGATCTGGCGCATCATGGTCAGACGTCCGGCATCTTCGTGTTCCGCCGTGGCGTTTCGGTAGCGCTCGACCATCGCCGGCGAGGCCTGCATGCGAAAGCTCTCCTCGAAGGCCGATGCCTCGCCGAGGAGTTCCATGAAACGGTAGTAGGTTTGCGGCGCCATGCGGTTGGCCGAAAAGGCGCCGGCCAGCATGGCGCGCTCGATGCCCGCGGTCTCCTTGAGTTCCTTCAAGGCCGCATAGGCACCCAGGTCGCGCGAAAGCTCTCCCGCCGCGACGCGTGCGGTGAGTCGCCCGGCCATCTCCAGCAGAGTGCCGTTGAGACCGCTGTAGTAGTCCAGCGACTCCGTCGGCTTGACGTCCTGAGCGTCGATCGCCTCACGCATCGAGGGCAGTTCGTCCAGGGCGTCGTCGATCGCCTGGCCGAGTTCTGCGATCCGCGGGTCGTCGTCGGCATCCACCGCCGACCGGGACGCCTGGAACGCCTGCAAGCGCTCGTCGGCCTGGCGGCGCCGCTCGGCGAGGCGCTCGCCGAACGCCTCGCCTCCGCTGCTCAGGTAGCCCGAGGAGAGGCCGCGTTCCACCTGGAGTTCGTGCACCAGATCGCCAGCGCGGTTGGAAAAACGGGTCATCTCCTCGACCTCGGCCATGTCGGCGGCCAGACGCTGGCGCTCGAGGATGCCGCTGGTGGCCAACCAGGCGATGACGAGAATGGGAAGTGCCAGCGCTAGCAGAAACTTGCGCGACATGGGTATGCGATGAAGGAAGTGGGTCATGGCGTATTTACCTGCCGAAGCTGAGTGGTGACAACAATATCGGGTGTCGTGAGTCTGGGTGGATGCGATTGTTGTTGTGCTATCAGCCGGCTGTCTTGCTAGGTAGGAACCGTCTACGGGCAGCAGTGGCTGCGCTGACAACAAAAATGTCGGCGTGCATGGCACCGGCTTGAATGCCACTGTCGTGAAATCGCCTGAAATTTGACGGGCATCATCTTTTTCTGTCCATCCGGTCAATTCCCGTGCTGGTCGACCGCGGGGGTTGTGCTCCGGCTACACGAACCGCACATCTACCGATAGGCTGATAGAGACTTACTCATCGCCACCACGGAGGTACGCCATGACAACGCACATCGACTATGGCCCGCAGGACGCCCTGCTGGTGGTGGACATGCAGAACGACTTCTGCGAGGGAGGCGCCCTGGCCGTATCCGGCGGCAGCGCGCTGGTACCCGGTATCAACGCCCAGATCGCGGCCGCCCGCCAAGGCGACGCCCTGGTGTTCGCCTCGCGCGACTGGCATCCCGTCGACCATGCGAGCTTCGAGCACCGCGGCGGCCCCTGGCCGGTGCATTGCGTGCAGGATACCCCTGGCGCAGCCTTCCACCCGGACCTCGTGCTGCCCGACGATGCCATTCGCGTCAGCAAGGCCACCGCCTTCGACGCCGACGCCTACTCGGCCTTCGACGGTACGGGGCTGGGCGGCTATCTGCGCGACCGCGGCATCCGCCGCGTGGTGGTGTGCGGCCTGGCCATGGATGTCTGCGTGCAGGCCACCGCCAAGGACGCTCGTACGGAAGGATTCGAGGTCGTGCTGCTCGGCTCGCTGACCGAGCCGGTCGACCCGCAGGGGCGGGAGCGCTGCCAAGAGGCGCTCGAGCAGGCGGGTGTCGAGGTCCGCGCATGAACCAGCACCCGCACTTTTCCGTCGACGATGGTGACCTGGCGCTGCTCACCGACCTCTACCAGTTGACCATGCTGCAGGCCTACTGGAAGGAGGGCATGGACGAGCGCGCCACCTTCAGCCTCTACTTCCGCAAGCTGCCGCCGACGCGGCGCTTCATGCTCGCCTGCGGCCAGCAGTACGCCGCCGAGCTGGCCACCCGACTGCGCTTCACCGATGCCCACCTCGCCAGCCTGGCCGAAACCGGCACCTTCGACGATGCCTTTCTCGACTGGCTGGGCAACTTTCGCTTCTCAGGCGATATCTGGACGCTCCCCGAGGGAACGCCGGTGTTCGAGAACGAGCCCTTCATGGAGGTGGACGCACCCATTGCAGAGGCGCAACTGCTGGAGAGCCTGGTCATGAACCTGGTACAGCTGGAGACCGTGCTGGCCTCCAAGGCGGTGCGCATCGTGAGCGCCGCACGCGGTCGGCCGGTGGTCGACTTCGGCCTGCGCCGCATGCACGGCATCGATGCCGCGGTGCGCGGGGTGCGCGCCTACCGCACCGCCGGACTCGCCGGCACCAGCAACGTGCTGGGCGGGCTGCGCCACGACCTGCCGCTGCGCGGCACCATGGCGCACAGCTACATTCTCGCCCACGACGACGAACGCGAGGCGTTTCGTGCCTTCGCCCGCCACTACCCCGACACCACCCTGCTGGTGGATACTCACGACACCCTAGCAGGCGTCGACAAGGTGATCGAGCTGATGGCCGAGGAACCTTCGCTTCGCGTCGCCGCCATTCGGCTCGATTCCGGCGATCTCGGCGAACTCGCCCACCGCTCCCGCGAGCGGCTCGACGCAGCCGGCCATGCGGACGTGAAGATCATCGCCAGCAGCGGCCTCGACGAACACGAGATCGCCGCTCTGCTGGACGACGACGCACCCATCGATGCCTTCGGCGTGGGCACCGAAATGGGCGTTGCCGCCGACGCCCCGGTGATCGATCTCTCCTACAAGCTCGTCGAGTATGCCGGCAAGCCTCGAGTCAAGCACTCCACGGGCAAGATCAACCTGCCCGGCCGCAAGCAGCTCTATCGGCATCACGACGACGCAGGCCGGATGACCGGGGACGTCATCGCCCGGCGCGACGACGTCATCGAGGGTGCCGAACCGTTGCTGGTGCCAGCGGTCAAGGAGGGACAGCTGGACACTGCCACCATGGCACTCGCCGACGGCGCCCGGGAGCGCGTCGAACGCGCGCTCGACGCCATGCCAGAAACCTTGAAGCAGATCGAGCCGGGCAAAGCCGACTATCCGGTCGAACTCAGCCCGGCGCTCGACCGGCTGCGCTCACGCACCTGACTGATGCCAAGCCACGACAGCCGGCCGTCACGTCACGGCCGTTCCTCAGCTCAGCAGGGCGTGGAACTGGCGTAGCCACTCCGGATGGGCCGGCCAGGCCGGTGCCGTCACCAGGCGCCCTGAGGTGACGGCCTGGTCGACGGCGATCTCCGCGTAGTCGCCGCCGGCCAGGCGCACTTCCGGGGCGCAGGCCGGGTAAGCGGAGACTCGATGCCCCGCGAGCGATACCGCTGCCGCCAGCAGCTGAGCACCGTGGCAGATAGCGGCGATCGGCTTGTCCTGTTCGACGAAGTGACGCACCTGATCGAGCACCCGCTCGTCGAGGCGCAGGTATTCCGGCGCCCGCCCGCCGGGAATCACCAGGGCGTCGTAGTCGGCCAGCTCCACCTCGGCGAAGGTGGCATTGAGGGTGAAGTCGTGTCCCGGCTTCTCGGAGTAGGTCTGGTCGCCCTCGAAGTCGTGGATGGCGGTACGCACCTTGTCGCCTTCACGCTTGTCGGGGCACACGGCATCCACGCTGTGCCCCATGGCCTGCAGAGCCTGGAAGGGCACCATGATCTCGTAGTCCTCGACATAGTCACCGGCGATGAGCAGTAGTCTAGCCATGGGGTTCTCTCCTTGCGCGGAAGCGCGTCGTGTATGAGGTGTCGGTCTGCAACCGCAAGCCTAGCCACGCCACCGAACAAATTCCACGCGGAACGGAACCGCCAACCGCCGAAGTGACTCTCACTTCCGACACCTCGCTCGTCGACGCCGGGAGTCCTCCATGCCATTCGCTCGCCTTCCTGGCCTCCCGCTGGCGGCCCTGATGCTGTTCGCAGCCTGGTCAGCGGACCTGGCGTTCGCCAGCAGCGAACCCACGCCTTTTTCCGCTCGCTATCACCTCGAGGTGAGCGGCTGGCCCGACGTCACCATCGAGCACCGGCTGGCTCAGGAGGGTCACTACTGGCTCAGCGAGATGCAGGCATCCATTGCCATGGCCAGCGGCGATGAGCGCAGCCGGTTCATGGTCGACGACACCGGTGTGCAGTCGCTGCATTACTCCAGCGGCTACTCGCTGCTGGGCATCGGCGACCGCTACTCGCTCGCATCCGAAACCCTACGCGAAATCCCCGACCGCCAGACGGCGCTCTTCGTTCTCTCGCAACGAGCCCATGACGACCAGTGCGCCGCCACCTGCCGGCTCACGTACCAGGACCACCGGGGCGACCGGGAAAGGCTGCAGTTCCGGGTGCTGCCTCGTCAGCGCCTGAGCGTCCCGGCCGGCGACTTCGAGGCGCTGACGATCGAGGCCACCAACCCCGACGAACCCGATCGACGCCTGATGCTGCGCTTCCATCCGGAGCTGCCGGGCCTGCTGCTGGCTGCCGACTACCATCGCGATGGCGAGCGCCGCAGCCGCCTGACTCTGACGTCGCTCGAGCACACCTCGCCTTGACACCACCTCGCCATTGGCCCGCCTCGTCGGTTCGGCTAAAGTGTGGCGGTTCGGGCTGCCCGCCGGCAGCCCGAAGACGCTTTGGAGAAGGGAGTCTCGATGCTGAGCGGTCTGCTGCTCGTCCTGCTGCCGTTGCTGCTGGGCTATCTGGTGCCGGTGCATCACACCGGCGCAATGGATGTCATCAACCGCAGCGTCAACGCCGCCATCTACGTGATCCTGCTGTTGATGGGTGTGGGCCTGGCCGGCCTCGACGACCTGGCCAGCCAGCTCTCGCGCATGGGCAGCCAGGCACTGCTGCTGTTCTTGCTGCTCTCCGCCTGCAACCTGGCGGCATTGGCCTGGCTGGCCCGACGCCTGCGGATGCGCATCGAACCCGGCCGCTCGGTGGCCGACGCGCCGACCAGCAAGCTCGCGGCCCTGGCCGGCTCGCTGGCACTGGTGGGGGTGGTGATCGGCGGCGTGCTGACGGGGCTGGTCGCCAGCGGCCTGAGTGCGGGTGAAGGGTTTTTCAGCGGTGCCGAAACGCTGGCCGAAGGTGTGCTCTACCTGCTGTTGGCGCTGATCGGCTGCCAGCTGCGCAACTCCGGCATGCCACTGCGCCAGATTCTGCTCAACCGCCGCGGCCTGGCCATTGCCGCCACCCTGGCGGCCAGTTCGCTGGTGGGTGGGCTGGTTGCCGCGCCACTGCTCTCCCTCGCCTGGAACGAAGGGCTGGCGCTGGCTGCCGGCTTCGGCTGGTACTCGCTTTCCGGCATCCTGATCGGCGACGGGCTGGGCGCCCAGATGGGCGGCGTGGCCTTCTTCAACGACCTGCTGCGCGAACTGGCAGCCTTCGTGCTGATCCCGCTGACCATCCGCCGCCACGCCCCGCTGGCCATCGGCTACGGCGGCGCCACGGCCATGGATTTCACCCTGCCAGTGATTCAGCAGCACGGTGGCGTGGCTTGCGTACCCGTCGCCGTGGTCTCGGGCTTTCTGCTCTCGCTGCTATCGCCGCCGTTGATCCTGTTTTTCCTGTCATTGTGAGAGCACGGGCTTGCACCGAACGTGCACCTTTGCTGACCATTGGCTGCATCGCCGTCGGCGACACTGCCCCGACCACCTCACCGCCGAGAGCCGTCCATGGCCCCACGCCTGCCCCGCCCTACCGTCTCGCGCCTGGGCATCAAGCTGTTCCTGATCATCCTGCTGGTCAACGTGGTGATCGCCGGCCTGGTGTTCCTGTCGGTATCGCGCAGTCTCGACCGCGGCTTCATCGAATACCTGGAAACCACCCAGGCGAACCGCGCCGAGAGGCTCGCCGAAGGGCTGGGCGAGGAGTGGGCGCGACGCGGTGGCTGGCAGTGGCTGCGCAACTCACCGCCGGCATGGCATCGCCTGGTGCGTCAGCAGCTATGGCCCGGTGAACGTCGCCCACCCCACGGTATCGAACGGCGCCTGGGCGATGCCCGTGACTTCGTGCTCCACGATGCCGAGGGTCTGCCGGTGATCGGGCTGCCACCCGACAAGCGCGAGCATGGCGATGCCACCGATCTCGAGTGGCTACCCATCGTCCACGATGGCGAGCGGGTCGGCACTCTCGGCTACCGTCCACCCCGCCAGCTCCTGGCCCGCATGGAACATGTCTTTCTGAGTCGTCAGCAGCGCAACCTCGGCATCGTCGTCGCCGCACTGGGACTGGCCTCGCTGCTGCTGGCCGGCGGCCTGGCCTGGTGGCTGGGGCGCCGCACCCACGGCATGGCGCTCGCCACCCAGCGCCTGACCGAGGGCGACTACAGCACGCGACTCCCCGAGCGCGGTCGCGACGAACTCGCGCGACTGGCACACGACTTCAACGTCCTGGCCGCCACCCTCGAAGCGAGCCGCGAGGCGCGCAGCCGCTGGGTTTCCGACATCGCCCATGAGCTGCGTACGCCGCTCTCCGTGCTGCGCGGCGAAATCGAAGCGATGCAGGACGGCATTCGTACGCTCGATGCCAACGGCCTGCACTCGCTGGGCCAGGAGGTAGGTCAGCTCGAGCGTCTGGTGGCCGATCTGCGCCTGCTCTCGCAGAGCGATGCCGGCGCCCTTGAAGTCCAGTTGGCGCCATTGAACCTTGCCGACAGCCTGACGAGCCGCCTGGATGAGGCGCGTGGCTGGCTAGCCGACAGCGGCCTTACTCTGACCACCGACATCCCCGGTCCGGCGTGGATTCGCGGTGACGCTCGACGCCTGCGCCAGCTGTGGACCAACCTGCTCGACAACAGCTGTGCCTATACCCACTCGCCGGGGCGGCTGGAGGTACGCCTCGAAGGCCTGGCGGACCGGGTACGGATCGTCTGGGAAGACAGCGCTCCCGGGGTGCCCGAGGCGTCACTGCCCAAGCTCACCGAGCGTCTCTACCGCGTGGAGGACTCACGCAGCCGCGCCAGTGGCGGCAGCGGCTTGGGGCTTTCCATCGCCGGCGCCTTGATCAAGGCCCACGGCGGCACTTTGACGCCCTCGAACTCGCCGCTGGGTGGGCTACGCTGGACCCTGGAATTCCCGCGGCTCGACGCCGCCGGCTGACAAGGAAGAACGCCATGCAAGACGTTGTCCCCCACCACGACCGCGTGCTCATCGTCGAGGACGAACCCAAGATCGCCCGACTGGTTGCCGACTACCTGGAAGGCAGCGGCTATCCCAGCGAGCACCTGGATCACGGTGACGCCGTGCTGCCCTGGCTGCATCAGCAGGCCACTGCCGATGACCTGCCTGCCCTGGTGCTGCTCGACCTGATGCTGCCGGGCAGCGACGGCCTGACGCTATGCCGCGAGATCCGCCAGCGCTGGCCGGCCGTCGCCATCATCATGCTCACCGCCCGCGTCGAGGAGGTCGACCGCCTGCTCGGCCTCGAACTGGGCGCCGACGACTACATCTGCAAGCCGTTCAGCCCCCGCGAGGTGGTGGCCCGGATCCGCGCCGTGCTGCGCCGCAGCCACGCCAGCGCGGAACCCGCCAGCACCAACGGACTGGAACTCGACGACGCCGGCTGGCGGGCACTGGCCGACGGCCGGGATCTGGGGCTGACCGCCGTGGAGTTCCAGTTGCTCAAGGTGATGATGCACTCGCCGGGGCGCATCTTTTCCCGCGAGCAGTTGATGGATCACATGTACCGCGACCACCGCATCGTTTCCGAGCGCACCGTGGACAGCCACGTCAAGAAGCTGCGGCGCAAGATCGCCGAGGCGTGGCCCGAACGCGAAGTGATCCGCTCGGTCTATGGCGTCGGCTACAAGTACCAGCCCGACGAGTGAGAGCGTCGTCACCGGCGATGGCCGGTGACGCATGCACCACCTTTGCACACTCCCTGCAAGGGCGTTGCACAACTCGGCGAGAGACTGAGAACGTCAATCCAACCGCCAGGAGCCATGACATGACCTTCTCTGCTTTCTCACACCGTTTGCTGATGCCCACCCTGTTCGCCGTGGCCATCGCCCCGCTGGCCCTTTCCGCCAACGCCTTCCCGGGCAAGGGCGGTGAGTGGTCCGAACAACGTCAGGAACAGTTCGAAGAGCGTCGCCAGGCACTGTTCGAGCGCGCCGGGATCGACGCTGCAACCCGCGAGGCGCTGACCGAAGCCCGCGAGACGCATCGCCAGGCCATGCGCGACCTTCACGAGCAGCACCAGGAACGTCTCGACGAGCTCCTCAGCGACGAGCAGCGTGACGCCTTGCAGGATGCCCGCCGCGAAATGCGTGACGAGTGGCGCAGCGAGCGCCGCGAAGCCATGCAGCAGCGCCTGACCGAACTGGTCGACGGCTGGGAGCTCAGCGACGCCGAACGCGACGAACTCACCGAGCTTCGCGAATCGCTCTACGCCGACATGCAGGACCTGCGCGACCAGGAGTTCGACTCCCGCGAGGAACGCCGCGAGGCGTGGCAGGCACTGCGCGAAGAGCACCGTGCCGCCCTGGGCGAACTGCTCTCCGACGAGCAGATCGCCGAGATGCAGGCGACCATGGCTCCCCACGGCAAGCCGGGCTACGGCAAGCATTGCCGCGGCAACCGTCAGGGCGAGCAGTCTGGAAGCAAGCTCGACCGCCGCTGAGCCAGCTTCCATCGCATCCATCTGGCCCACCCTTGCGGTGGGCCTTTTCGTCACCCGTTGCGGGTTACTCGAAAACGGCGGGGTACTGCCGTGCTGAAAGCGTCGATCATGCGCAGGCCGGCTCATCGCGGCGAACGAAGCGTGCCAGTTGGGTCGGCTGGCCCAGCTCCGAATGCCACTCACCGATGCCGGACACGGTAACGCGGTAGCCGTTGCGCTTCGCCACTCCCTGGACCCAGTGGCGAAAGCGTGCCCGGTCCCATTCGAACTGGTGGTCGGGATCGCGAAACTCGCCCGGTGCCATGTCGAACAGCGGGTTATACTCGTGGTTAGGCGTGGTCATGACCAGCAGGCGGGGGCGCAGCTCGGCGAAGACCACCTTCTCGACCCGCGACAGGGAAGCTGGCGGCACATGCTCGATGGTCTCGACCATCGCGGCGGCATCGAAGCCGGCCAGCCGGGGCTGGGATTCGGCATAGGAGCCACACACCAGCTCCACGCGCCCCTGCTGAGCCACTCCCGAGGGCTCGAGTCGCAGCTTGGCCTGAGCCAGCAGCTCACCGGACTGCTCCAGTCCCACCAGGGTGTCGAATTGGGGCTCACGCAGCAGGTAGTGCAGCAGCCCCCCAGTGCCACAACCCAGGTCGAGAACGCCGCGGGCGCCGCTCGCCTTGAGCAGGGACAGCACCTCTTGCAGCCGCTGCTGGTGAAGGTCGGGAGCCTCGCGGTGCATCGCGTAATGTCCTTCTCATCGAATGGGGGGCCACGATGATGCCGCAAAAGCCGGCGAAGGTGTAGATGAAAGACGGGGCGCGACTCTCGTCGCGCCCCGCGTTTCAACAGACGCTTCCGGTTCAGCCCATCATGTCCAGCACGATTCGGCCCTCGATCTTGCCATCGATCATGCGCTGGAAGACGTCGTTGATGTTTTCCAGCTTCTCGGTGGCGATGGTGGCTTCGACCTTGCCTTCACCGGCAAAATCCAGCGCCTCCTGCAGATCCTGGCGAGTGCCGACGATGGAGCCGCGAACGGTGATGCCATTGAGCACCGTATCGAAGATCGGCAACGGAAAGTCGCCGGGCGGCAAGCCGTTGAGCACCAGGGTTCCGCCGCGACGCAGCATGCGCTGAGCCTGATCGAAAGCCTTGGGCGACACCGCCGTGACCAGCGCGCCATGGGCACCGCCGATCTCGCGCTTGAGGGTCTCGGCCGGATCGGCCTTCAAGGCATTGACGACGACGGTGGCTCCCAGGCGCTCGGCCAGCGCCAGCTTGCCGTCGTCGATATCCACCGCGGCCACGTTGAAGCCCATGGCCTTGGCATATTGCACCGCCATGTGGCCGAGACCACCGATACCCGAGATCACCACCCACTGGCCAGGACGGGCATCGGTCATCTTGAGTCCCTTGTAGACCGTCACGCCGGCACACAGCACCGGAGCGATCTCCAGGAAGTCGACGTTGTCGGGCAGTCGCCCCACGTAGCCGGCATCGGCCAGGGTATAGTCGGCGAAACCGCCGTTCACGGAGTAGCCCGTATTCTGCTGCGACTCGCACAGCGTTTCCCAGCCGCCCAGACAGTGCTCGCAGTGGCCGCAGGCGGAATAGAGCCAGGGTACGCCGACACGGTCGCCCTCCTTGACGTGCTTGACGCCCTCGCCTACCGCCACGATATGGCCGACGCCCTCGTGGCCGGGAATGAAGGGTGGGCTGGGCTTGACCGGCCAGTCGCCATGGGCGGCATGCAGGTCCGTGTGGCAGACCCCGGAGGCCGCCACCTGGACCAGGATTTCACCCTGCTGCGGCCGCGGTGTAGCGACCTCCTCGATCGCCAGCGGTTCGCCGAACTGGCGCACCACGGCGGCTTTCATCGTCTTGTCCATATTGTATCTCCTCGGTTGGCGGGCAGTCGTATACCGCCCGCGTGCCCTCAGGCTCGCCGGGGGATCGTGGAGCGGTGAATCCGCTCTCGCTTGAGTGGGAATGGATAGGAAGCCGCCCGTGCCGGGGCAGGGGCGGCTGAACGCTGGCTTAGAAGAAGCCCATGGGGTTGGTGTCGTAGCTCACCAGCAGGTTCTTGGTCTGCTGGTAGTGCTCGAGCGCCACCTTGTGGGTCTCGCGACCCACCCCGGACTTCTTGTAGCCGCCGAAGGCGGCATGCGCCGGATACTGGTGGTAGCAGTTGGTCCACACCCGACCGGCCTGGATACCACGGCCCATGCGGAAGGCGACGTTGATGTCGCGACTCCAGACACCGGCGCCGAGGCCGAACTCGGTGTCGTTGGCGATGGCCAACGCCTCGGCCTCGTCCTTGAAGGTGGTCACCGCCACCACCGGGCCGAAGATCTCCTCCTGGAAGACGCGCATCTGGTTGTGCCCCTTGAGCAGGGTCGGCTCGATGTAGTAGCCCTTGTCATAGGCCGGATCGAAGCTCGCCTTGTCGCCGCCGGTGAGGAACTCGGCGCCTTCCTTCCTGGCGATCTCCATGTAGGACATGATCTTGTCGAACTGCTCCTGGGAGGCCTGGGCGCCCACCTGGACGTCTGTGTCCAGCGGGTTGCCGCGCTGGATCTGCCCCACTTTCTCCATGACCTTGGCCATGAAGGCGTCGTACATGGATTCCTGGATCAATGCCCGGGACGGGCAGGTGCACACCTCGCCCTGGTTGAAGAAGGCCAGCACCAGGCCTTCGGCCGCCTTGTCGATGAACTCCGGCTCGGCATTCATGATGTCGGCGAAATAGATGTTGGGCGACTTGCCGCCCAACTCCACGGTGGACGGGATGATGTTGTCGGCGGCGCACTTGAGAATGTGGGCGCCCACCGGGGTGGAACCGGTGAAGGCGATCTTGGCGATGCGCTGGCTGGAAGCCAGTGCCTGGCCGGCCTCGGCACCGTAGCCGTTGACCACGTTGACCACCCCCGGCGGCAGCAGGTCGCCGACCAGCTTCATCAGCTCCAGGATCGAGGCCGGGGTCTGCTCGGCGGGCTTGAGCACCACGCAGTTGCCGGCGGCCAACGCCGGGGCGAGCTTCCAGGTGGCCATCAGCAGCGGGAAGTTCCAGGGAATGATCTGCCCCACCACGCCCAGCGGCTCGTGGAAGTGATAGGCCACGGTGTTGGCGTCGATATCGGCCGCCGTGCCCTCCTGGGCGCGGATGCAGCCGGCGAAATAGCGGAAGTGGTCCACGGCGAGCGGGAGGTCGGCGTTGAGCGTCTCGCGCACTGCCTTGCCGTTGTCCCAGGTTTCGGCCACGGCGAGCATTTCCAGATTCTGCTCGATGCGCTCGGCGATCTTGAGCAGGATGTTCGAGCGTTCGGCGGCCGAGGTCTTGCCCCAGGCCGGGGCGGCGGCGTGGGCGGCATCGAGTGCCTTGTCGACATCCTCCGCGGTGGAGCGCGGAATCTGACAGAACACTTCGCCGTTGACCGGACTGACGTTGTCGAAATACTGGCCCTTGACCGGCGCGACGAACTCACCGCCGATGTAGTTGCCGTAACGTTCATCGAAGCGCGCAACGGCACCGGACTGGCCGGGGTTGGCATAGATCATGGCGTGTCTCCAGCTGTTGTGGTTGTATTGGTGCACTACCCAGTCTTGGCGAACCGGAGGGGCAGCGCCATCCTGCCGTGGCAGGAGAGCGGCTCGTCCCTTGGTAGGAGACGACAGGGAGATTCACCATGCCTACCTTGATGGTCGCCGATGACCATCCGCTGTTCCGCGAGGCCATTGCCGCCGTGATCGATGCGGGGCTTCCCGGCAGCCGAATGCTGGAAACCGACAGCCTGGAAAGCACCTTGCACCAGGCCGAGCGGCATGCCGAAGAGCTGGATCTGCTGCTGCTCGACCTGGGGCTCCCCGATGCCGACGGGCTGGCGGGGCTCGCCCGCCTGCGGCAGGCCCTGCCGCGTCTGCCGGTGGCCATCGTTTCGGCCGAGCAGGATCGCCGCGTGGTACTGGAAGCCATCGATCTGGGCGCGGTGGGCTACATCCCCAAGTCCACGCCGCGCGAGGCCCTGCTGGCCGCCTTGCAGCGCATTCTGGAAGGTCAGGTCTACCTGCCGCCGGACATCATGCGCCGCCCCCGTGAGGCCGCCACGCCGACGCCGGGCTCCACTCCTGATGCTACGCTGAATGCCCGCCTCGGCCGTCTCACCGACAAGCAGCTCGAAGTGCTCGAACGCATGACCCGCGGCGAATCCAACAAGCGCATCGCCCTGGCCCTGGACATCGCCGAAACCACCGTGAAGACGCACGTATCGGCCATCCTGCGCAAGCTGGAGGTGGCGAGCCGCGTACAGGCCATCCTGGTGGCCGGCGAGATCGACCTGGCCGAGCAGATCGCTGCCCGCCGTCAGCGCTGAGCGAGCAGGCTGGTCAGCAGCATGCGCAAACGCAGCGGCTTGACCGGCTTGAGCAGGCAGTCGTAGCCGCGCCGCCGCGCCTCGGCCGTGACCCCGGCGTCGTGATTGGCGGTCACCACCACCACAGCCAGCTGAGACTGGCGGCGCTGCAGTTCGGCAGCAATGGCCAGCCCGTCGCCCATGGCCGAACCGAGATGGTAGTCGACCAGCAACACATCCGCCGGCGCCGCACCGATCTCCGCCTCGAGTTCGGAAAGCGAGCGGGCGGTGACCACGCGGCACCCCCACCCCTCGAGCAGCGCCCGCATGCCGTCGCCCACGTCTGGGTCATCGTCGATCACCCAGATGCGCGCACCGGCCAAGGCGTGAGACGCCGGGTCTGCCTCGTCGGCCTGACGGCGAGCCGTCAGTGCTGCAGGCGAACCGTATGGCACCCGCACAGAGAAGCAGGCACCGTGCCCCGGCTGTGAGGCCAGCGCCAGCGGATGGCCGAGCATGCCGCTGATACGATCGACGATGGCCAGCCCCAGCCCCAGGCCCCGATCCTGTTCGCGGCGCGGACCGACACGGCGGAACTCCTGGAAGATCGCTTCGCGCTGGGCCGGCTCGATGCCGGGACCGGTATCGCCCACCACGATCTCCAGCCCGTCGGGCCGGCGCCGACAACCGAGCAGCACCCGCCCCCGTTCGGTATAGCGGATGGAATTGCTGAGAAAATTGCGCACCACCCGGGCCAGCAGCGCCAGGTCGGACTCGACCACAACGCTGCTGGCCACGTAGTGCAACGCGAGCCCACGCGCCGCCGCCATCTGCCGGTACTCTTCGGCCAGCGCATCCAGTAGTTCGCCCACCCGAAAGGTGGCCACATCGGGCGCGAGCACGCCGGCATCGAGCCGTGAGATATCCACCAGGGTACCGAGCAGCGCTTCGACGTCCTTGAGCGAACGACCGATCTGGCCGACCAGGCGCCGTGACGGCTCGGGCAGCCGCTGATCGTCGAGCGCGCTGGCGAACAGGCGTGCCGCATTGAGTGGTTGCAGCAGATCGTGGCTCACCGCCGCGAGGAACTTGGTCTTGGACAGATTGGCCGCCTCCGCCTCGGACTTGGCCCGATGCAGCGCATCCAGAGTGTGCTGCAGCTGTTCGGTGCGCTCGCGCACCTGTTCGGCCAGCAGCACGGAGTGCTCGAAGGCGGCGTAGGGCGCACCGCCGCCCATGCCGCCGGCCTCGACCCGCTCCATCAGCGCCTGGCAGATGCGCCGCAGACGGGCGTTCTCCTCACGCAGCGCGTCTTCGCGAGCCGTTGGATCGGCAGGCCATTCAGTCTCGCGGGCGAGATCCAATGGCAACGCCGGTGAAGGTCTGGTTGACGTGTCGGCCATGGTGCTGTTCCCCGTAGGTATTGAAGCCGATGACGCCCTCACGGCCCAGCAGCCGCGAGGCCTGAGCCACCTGGCCGAGGGACTCCAGTTCGAGCCGACGCAGAAAGCAGTCGCAGCCGATGATCAGCGCCGGCTCGCCGAGCCGCTCGTGCAGCCCGGCCAGCACGTCGCGCAGGTCGTCGAGCAGCGGCTCAGGCTGCATGGCGGTGAGCACGATGCCGTTCTCCACCGCACAGTAGAAGCTCAGGCTGCCATCGGCATTGACGCACTGAATGGAGCGCACGTAGTGCGCTTCGCCGAGGCGCACGGCCAAGGGGTGGCGAGCGAACACGGCCGGTGTCAGCTCCGCCACCGGCAACCCCACCAGGCGGGCATACTCCTCGGCGGCGGGGGCGGCATTGAGTTCCAGAACACGGCGGCGGTCGCGGTCGACTCGGGTCACCACCAGCTTGGTGTCGCGCGGACGCAGATGGTGGGTGGTGAACACCTCGAAGGGCAGACGCGTCTCGACCATCACCACCACGGCGGCCTCGCTGTGAAAGCGTCCGCCACTGTAGACGTGGGTGTGGGCCAGGCGGTTGTCGTCGCCGGCGCTGCCGCCGAAGCTGGGAATCGCCCCCAGGGCCGCATCGAGGGTGGCCAGCACCTGCTCCTCGCTGCTGGAAAGACCATCGAGCAGGGTCAGAACGAAACGGTTGCCGCCTTCGCCATCCCGCGCGACACGCCGACAGGCGGCCAGCAGCTCGCCGGTGAGACGCTGAGCCTGCAGCAGATCGAAGCCTTCCAGGTCGTCGATCAGCGCCTGAGCGACGGCGAAAGCACGCCGGTCGAACCCGATGGCCACTACGCAGCCACGGCAGTAGCCGGCCGGAGTGATCTCCCCGGCGGTGGTGCAGCCCGAGACGGTGACGCCGGCAAAGGCCGCTTCCAGGGCCTCGCCCAGCTCGGCCAACGGATACTCGGCACTGCAGAAGAAGAGCACGAACCCCAGGTCGGCGTGATACAAGGACCGCGCCAGCTCGGCAGCGGCGCCTGCCGGCTCCCGGCAATGGCTGCTGGCCGTGCGCAGCGGCTGCTGCCGCACGGATGTCGCTTCGATCTCATCGACGACGGACGATGGCATGGCGCTTTCCGATGGCTGCATGATCCCTGGCAGTGTAGGCGCCTCGACATGGCAGCCACAACGCGGCTTTAGGGCAAGTCATGGCGATGGCGAACGGGCCCGGCGAGCCGCAAGCCAGCGCTCCAGGGCATCGAGAGCCATGGGCAGGGCCGCCTCGAGCTCACGCACACGCTGCATGGCGCGGTCATGCTGCCCCGCCCGGGCACTCGCTTCCAGGCGTCGCGCACACGCCGACAGGCGTTGCACACCGAGGCTTACCGATTCGCCCTTGAGGCGATGCGCCACATCGCCCAATGCCGCCATGTCACCTATGGCTGCGGCGTCATGCAGGGTCGCACCGTGACGTTGCAGCTCGCGGCAGTGGGTGACGATCAACGAAGCCAACTGCGCTTCGCCCAGCGCCTCTCCCAGCGCCTCCAGAACGGATACGTCGAGCTCCGGCTCGCCTGCCGCAACGCACGGAGCCGGTGCGGCATCGGCGCTCGCTGCCGTGGTAACCGGCAACCTGCGTGCCAGACAAGCCTCCAGCTCCCGGCGAACGAGCGGTTTGCCCAGGTAGTCGGTCATTCCGGCAGCCAGACAACTCGCTGCATCGGCCCCAGGCCCTCCCGCCGTCATTGCCACGATGGGAACCTCGGCGCGCCAGCCGCCGGCCGCGCGCAGGCGCTGGGTGACGGCCAGGCCATCCATGCCCGGCATCTGTACGTCCATGAAGATCACCGCGAAACGCTGTCTGTCGGTCAACGCCAGTGCCTCGGGGCCGCTTTCGGCCAGCGTTACCTGGCAACTGAGATGTTCGAGCAGCGCCTGGGCGACCTGCTGATTGACGGGATTGTCCTCGACCACCAGCACCTGCCCCGCAAAGACCGGCGACGCCGTGCCGACCACGGCTGTGCTGCGAGGGAGAGCGGCAGCTTCCAGCGGCAGACGAACCCAGAAACGACTGCCCTCCCCGGGACGGCTATCGACGCCGATGTCGCCGCCCATGGCCGCCACCAGGCGACGGCAGATCGCCAGTCCCAGCCCCGTACCCCCATAGCGGCGCGCGGTAGAGGCATCCCCCTGCCGGAAGGGTTCGAAGAGGCGCTCCTGCTGGCCGGACGCAATGCCCGGGCCGGTATCGCTCACCGCCAGGCTCAGTTGCCCATCCTCTGCCACTCCCGCCTCGACGCGGACTTCTCCCTGCTCGGTGAACTTGATGGCATTGGCCAGCAGATTGAGAATCACCTGGCGAAGGCGGGCTGGATCGCCCATGACGGCAGGTGGCAGCTCCCGGCCCAGGCGGGTGACCAGGGCGACTCCCTTGGTTTCGGCGCGCGGCGCGAAAAGCTGGCGCGACTCCTCGATCAGGGCTGGCAAATCCACCGCCTGATACTCCAGCTCCAGCCGTCCCGACTCGATCTTGGAGAAATCGAGTATGTCGTTGATCATCTCCAGCAGGCGCTGTCCGCTGGCACGCAGCGTCCGCGCATATTCGTTGGCACGTTCGCTCAGCGGCTGTTCCAGCAGCAGCTCGCTCATGCCGATGACACCGTTGAGCGGTGTGCGGATCTCGTGGCTGACCGTGGCCAGGAACTCGGACTTGGCGCGACTGGCCGACTCGGCGCTGCGCGCGGTGGCCTGAAGCTCGCGGCTGAGCGACTCCAGGGAGTGCCGGGCCGTGGCGTTGTCGCGCGCCTCACGGATCAGGAAAGCCACCACCAGCAGGCCGGCCAGACTCATGGCCAGGATCAGTGCCAACAGCAGGGCATAGAGCCCCTGCAACACTTCCCGGTCGCGGGTCGCCTGCTCGGCCAGGTGCCCATTGATGGCAATGATCAACTGCTCGGTCATGCCCCCCAGCGGTTCGAGGCGCTCGCCGAGATTGCGCCGCTCGATGCCGCTCAGGCTACCCATGGCATCCAGCTCGGCCTCCACGCTGTCCAACGCCTCGACGAGAGCCGGCAGCAGGCGGCGCGCCGAGGGAATCCGCTCGATGAGCGCCGTCACATCACCGCGCTGCAGCAAATTGACGCGGCTGTAGATGAGTTCGAAATGCAGGCGCAGCGCATCGAGGTTGCGCGCCGCACCGTCGGCATGGGCCAGATCGCTGCGCAGCTCCACGATGTCGCGATCCAGCTTGTAAGCATGCCAGGCCGTATCCCCACCGACACTCTGGTGCAGGCCCTCCTGGCGCCACGCCGCCAGCCCCACCACCACCAGGGCGGCGGTGAAAAACAGCAGCACCGCGATGGCGCCGGCCTTGAGTCGCAACGGATGACGCAACATGGCTCGTCTTGGCCCCGACGTCAGTACGGCTCATGGCACATGGATGCTCTCCACGTGCCACACCGAACGAAAGCGGATGCTTTCGGTGAGCAGTTCCGGATGCTCGTCGAAAGGATACAGCACCTGCAGGGGCCCGAAGTCTCGCACGGCGATGGGGGAGCCGTTGCGTTCCAAGGCGAGAATGACATCGTAGTCATGGAAATCCGCCACGGGAATTTCCGCTTCGTAGTCATTCAACGCCCGCACACGGACATGCTCGGCCCGTGCGCCAGCCGCCGCCAGCACGGCGCGCAGCAAGGGGCCTTCGAACCGGAACGTCCCCTGCGCCCAGGGAATTCGCGTCTCGATCACCCGCGAGGGCAACTGCATCAACTGCTCGCGATCGAGGTGCAGCTCATCCCCGACGTTGGGGTGAGCGATATCGCCTTCCACGCGCAGCAGAACATCGCCTTCGGGGGGCGGCAGGTCGGCCGCGATGGCCACGGCAGGTAAGAGGGCATACAGCAATACCGGTCCCACGAGTCGTCGCAGGCACTGGGGAAACTCTCGAAACATGGCGGCAGTTCCGGTGGCTAACGGAGTCTGCCGCCAAGGGTACGCGATCGGCCGGAAAAGGTCAGGCAGGGCCTTGGTAAGAGCCCAGCCCGACGCGAACGTCATCAGACAGTCGCGTTGTCCACGGGTTCGCAGCGCACCAGATCCTCATAGGCGTGCCAGCTGGCATGCCCCAGCACCGGCAGGATGAGCGCCAGCCCGATGTAGAAGGTCAACACGCCCACCAGTACGCACCCGGTGAGAATCGTCGCCCACAGCAGCATGGGCCGGAAATTGCGCGCCACGGCGCGCACGCTGGCTTCGATACCTTCCATGAAGGTGAGGTCCTGGTCCATCAGGGTCGGGATGGCCACCACGCTGATCGCAAAGGCACCGAAGGCCAGTACGGCACCCACGGCACTGCCGACGGCGATCATGCCCAACCCTTCGGGAGACGTGAGCAAGGCTGCGTAGAGATTGGTCGGGTCGGGCGCCTCGAAGCCGAAGAAGAGCGCAAACAACAGTGTGGCAACACGAATCCACGCCAGGAAGAAGATCATCATCATCACGCCCATCATCGCCAGTTGGCCCGCATGGGGCCGCCAAGCGTTGAAGGCATCGCCCAGGTGAGGCGCACGGTTGGCCTCCAGCGCACGGCTGATGCCGTACGAGCCCACCGCCACCAGCGGCCCCACGAACATGAAGCCGGCGACCATGGGCAACAACCAGTGCCACAGGTCGAGAGTGATGGCGCCGACGGTGACCGCAATGCTCAACCCGACCCAGAACATACCGTAGGCCAGGCTCACCGCCGTGGCCTGCCGAAAATCCTCGAAGCCGGCCGCCAGCCAGGCGCGGGGCCTGTCCATGCCGATCGGGTTGATGGTGATCCGCACGGTAGGAACCGCAGACTGCCGAGAGGAGCGTGTTGTTGCGTTCATTGGCATACCCCGTATTTCGTCTTGGGAGGGGACGAAGGAGAGCGTCATTCCAGCCAGCCGGCCGGACAACGTCTTGTTCTCTTCATGCATCACTACTGTAGTTGACCTGGAGCAAGCCTGCCGATAGGCAGCGTGGATACGACGACGCCCGCACCAACGGTAGGCGCGGGCGTCGCAACGGATGGCCAGCCCATGAGCATCAGCGCACGATCATCACCGATATCTTGGAATGGTGCACCACATGCTCGGCGTTGGGGCCGAGCACGTAGTCGGCGAACTTGCGCTTGTTGTGAGAAGCCATGACGATCAGGTCGGCATCGATCTTCTTGGCAACCTTGATGATCGACTCCCAGGGTGAGCCATCGACGATCACGCTCTGCACCTGGACGTCGTCCGGCACGTGCTCGGCAATGAACTGATGTTGCGCCTCGGAAACCGCCTCATGCGCCTTCTTGGCAAAACCGCTGGGAAAGTAGGAGCCCACCAGCGGCATGCGAAAATCCGGCAGCACGGTCACCACGTGCAGCGAAGCACCGAAGGTACGGCACAGCGTAATCGCGGTGGGCAGCGCCTTGTGCCAGGAGCTCTCTTCGTTGAGATCCACCGGCAATACGATCTTGTGATACATGGTCATCGCCTCCATCACGCCGCTTCGGCCATCGAGCCCGGTGTCTCACGGCGCCGTCGCTGCAGCATCACCACCAGGCCAAATATGAGGAAGCCCGGAATCCACATCAGTTCCTTCGGCCAGCGATCCACCGGCGCCATCACGGAGAGAATCTGCTGATCGAAAAAGACCGACCCAAGCCCGATCTGCTCGGCCTGGCTGCCAAACGTCACGTTGTCGACGTAGGTATTGCCGTCTTCGGTACGCAGCTCGAGGCCGAGATTCTCCATGCGCTCGCCGGCTGAATCGCCATCGGGCACCGGTATCAGCAGGAACTGGGTGAAGGTTTCCCCGAAGTCATTCTCATCGAGAATCTCCACGCGCAGGTTGCTGCCCTCATCCACCTGTCCCAGGGCCTCGGAGAATTCGCTGGGCGGTACCGACCGATAGGGATCGTGAACGATATCCATCCAGAAGCCGGGGCGGAACAGGGTGAAAGCCACCAGCAACAGCAAGAGCGACTCGTACCAGCGACTGCGCGTCAGCATGAACCCCTGGCTGCCGGCCGCGAAGATCAACATGGCGATGGTCGCCACCACGAAGATCAACAGCCCCTGCAGGAAGGTCACGTCGATGAGCAGCAGGTCGGTGTTGAAGATGAAGAGAAAAGGCAGTGCCGCCGTGCGAAGGCTGTAGTAGAAGGCCTGGAAGCCGGTGCGCAGCGGATCGCCGCCGGACACGGCCGCTGCAGCGAAGGACGCTAGCCCCACCGGCGGCGTGACGTCGGCCATGATGCCGAAGTAGAAGACGAACAGGTGTACGGCGATGAGCGGCACGATCAGTCCATTCTGCTGCCCCAGGGTGACGATCACCGGGGCCATCAGCGCCGAAACCACGATGTAGTTGGCAGTGGTCGGCAACCCCATGCCGAGGATCAGGCTGAGCACCGCGGTGAGCAGCAGAATCAGCATCAGATTGCCCATCGAGAGCACTTCCACCAGATCGGCGAGCACCAGGCCCACGCCGGTCTGGGAAACCGCCCCCACCACGATGCCCGCCGTGGCAGTGGCGATACCGATGCCGATCATGTTGCGAGCCCCGGTCACCAGGCCGTTCCACAGGTCGAAGAACCCTTCCCTGACGTCCTCGGCCGGCCGGCTGCGACCGCGAAACAGCGCCGTGATCGGCCGCTGGGTAATCATGATGAAGATCATGAACATCGTCGCCCAGAAGGCCGAGAGTCCCGGTGAGAGACGCTCGACCATCAGGCACCACACCAGCACGACCACCGGCAGAATGTAGTGCAGGCCAACCATCACGGTGGGACGGGTCTGCGGTAGCTTGACGACCGGCGAGGTCGGATCGTCGAGTTCCAGCACCGGGTAGTGCGATCCCACCTTGAGCAGCCCCACGTAAACGACCGTCAGAACCACGGCCACTATCCAGGGTGTCGCGTCGCCGAGCAGCGGCTTGAGCCAGCCCAGCCCGTAGTAGACGCCTAGTGCCAACCCCATCAGCAGTAGTAGCCCACCCAGGAAACCGATCACCTTGTTGAGCAGCGGCCGCGCCGGATTGCTCGATTCGAGCCCCTGCAGGTTGGCCTTGAGCGCCTCGAGGTGAACGATATAGATCAGAGCGATGTAGGAGATCAGTGCCGGCAGGAAGGCATGCTTGATCACCTCCACGTAGGAAATGCCCACGTACTCCACCATCAGGAAAGCAGCAGCCCCCATGACCGGTGGCATGATCTGTCCGTTCACGGATGATGCCACCTCCACGGCGCCGGCCTTCTCGGAAGAGAAGCCAACGCGCTTCATCATCGGAATGGTGAAGGTGCCGGTCGTTACCGTATTGGCGATGGACGAACCGGAAATCAGCCCGGTCATGCCCGAGGCCACGACGGCCGCCTTGGCCGGTCCGCCCTTGTAGTGACCGAGCAGTGAGAAGGCGACCTTGATGAAATAGTTGCCGGCACCCGCCTTGTCGAGCAGGGCCCCAAAAAGCACGAATAGAAACACGAAACTGGTCGAAACCCCCAGGGCAATGCCGAAGACCCCCTGTGTGGTCAACCACTGGTGGTTGATCAGACCATAGGGGCTCACCCCGCCATGGGCGAGAAACCCGGGCATCCAACGACCGAACAGACTGTAGGCGAGGAATACCGAGGCGACGATCATCAGCGGCGGCCCCAGTGCTCGCCGCGTTGCCTCGAGCAGTACCAATATCCCCGTCACGCCGACGATCACATCCTGAGTGATCGGTGCCCCCGGGCGTTGGGAAAGCTGATCGTAGAAAATGAACATATAAGCGGCGCAGAAGGCACCCACTGCCGCCAGCACCCAATCCTGGAGGGGAATGTGGTTGCGTGGCGAACGCTTCAGCGCCGGGTAGGCCATGAAGGCCAGAAAGATGGCAAAGGCCAGGTGAATGGAGCGTGCTTGGGTGGCATTGAAGACACCGAACCCTACCATGTAGGGCAGCGGCGACGAGATCCACAGCTGAAAGAGCGACCAAACCGCTGCAATGCTCACCAGTAGCTTGCCGGGGATCCCGGCGGGCTTGCGAGCCCCACTATCGCTCGAGGCGACCATATCCTCCAGGTCGGTCTCATGGCCGCGGAAAACCTCTTTGTCATCCGTCATCGGTTGTATCCTGCACTATCATTGGGACGACCGCTTCCGACTGCCTCTCAGCCTCGGCAACCTTACATGTCGCTTTCCCTACCAAGCAGATGCGCGGACCCTCCACAGGGTCCGCGCATCCAACTCAGTAGGCAAGGACCGTCAGCGACCTTGCACTGACATCACTCGATCCAGCCCTGCTCGCGATAGTAGCGCTCGGCGCCTTCATGCAGCGGTGCCGTGAGGCCCTGGGAGATCATGTCCTCGGGGTCGAGGTTCTCGAAGGCTGGGTGCAGACGCTTGTAGCGATCGAAGTTATCGAATACCGCCTTGACGGTTTCGTAGACGACGTCCGCATCGATGCCGGCATGAGTCACGAAGGTGGCCGAGACGCCGAAGGTTTCCACGTCCTCGTCGTTACCCCGATAGAGCCCACCGGGAATCACCGACTTGCTGTAATACGGATAGGTCTCGATCAGTTCGTCGATCTCGGGCCCGGTCACCGGAATGAGATTGGCTTCGACGGTGGTGGTGGCCTCCTGGATGGAGCCGTTGGGGTGGCCAACCACGTAGACCATGGCGTCGACGTTGTTGTCGGCCAGGGCTGCGGCCTGTTCGGCAGCATCCAGCTCCGAAGCCAGGGCGAAGGTGTCCTCATCCCAGCCCATGGCCTCCATCACCACTTCCATGGTGTTGCGCTGACCGGACCCCGGGTTGCCGATGTTGACGCGCTTGTCGGGAAAGTCGGAGAAGTGTTCGATCCCGGAATCGGCTCGCGCCACTACGGTCAGCGGCTCACCGTGCATCTTGAACACGGCGCGCATGTCTTCCCAGGCACCGTCGTCCTCGAAATTGGCTTCGCCATGGTAAGCACGGTACTGCACGTCGGACTGTACGACACCCATGTCCAGTTCGCCGCTCTTCATGCCGTTGACGTTGGCCACGGAACCGCCGGTCGAGGGTGCGTTGCAGCGAATGTTGTGGTCGTCGCTGCCGCGATTGACCATGCGACAGACCGACTGGCCGACGACGTAATAGACGCCGGTCTGGCCACCGGTACCAATGGTGATGAAGTTCTCTTCCTGGGCGACGGCCGGGGCCGAGACCATGGCAGCTCCCAGCAAAGCGCCGGAGAAAGCGGCCGCAGTGAATGCGTGGCGTTTCATGAACACACCTCTTGTATCGTTGGGCAATCAAACATTGCACGAGTCGACGGTGGAAACCGGCTTCAGCCGAATACCTTCTGGCAACGGCTTCCACCGCTCCTGACTACTTTAGCGAAAAAAACGCCTGCTTGATGAGGGATTTTTCAACACTCCTGATTCTAGCCGTGCCAAGCGTTTAGTGTGCGTTAATTTTAGGTCGCCTTTGGCGCGTCGCTCAGAGAGTTCGCCTCACAACGCAAGCGGGCTTCCCGCTGACCCACAACGGAAAGCCCGCCAATACCGTGCCATCGCTACCGGCTCACGACGCCTTCATGATCAGCGCCTGCTTCTCGTCCTTCATGGCGGCGAACTCGGCCTCATAGAAGAACTCGCTCTCGCCCAGCGCCGGTTCGAGGTGGTTGAGCCAGGTGGCGGCTTCGTCGTACTTGGCGAAGAACGGCCGCTGCACCCAGTCGTTGTCGCGCCCCTGGATGAAACGCAGCACGAAGACCTTCTCGCCGTGGATCTCGGCGACCCCCTGGATCTCCACCTTGCCGGGATCGGCGGACATTGAGGGCCCACGCGCCGTCCGCGCCAGCCCCGGCACCGCCTTGATCGCCTTGCGGTAGATCTCCCAGGCACGCACCAGCGGCACCTCGAAGTAGTGGCGGGCGCCGGTGTCGCGCTCGACGAACATGTAGTAGGGGATCATTCCCAGGCGCACCTGGGTGGTCCACATCCTCGCCCACTGATCGGCATCGTCGTTGATGTGTTTGAGCAGTGGCGCCTGGGTGCGGATCTCCGCCCCGGTGGCGCGGATGCGGCGGATCGCCTCGCGGCAGATGGGGGTGTCCATCTCCTTCCAATGGTTGAAGTGCGCCATGAAAGCCACGTGCTTGCCGGCCGCGGTCAGCTCGCGGAACAGCGCGAGGATGTCCTCGGCATCGGGGTCGGTGACGAAGCGGTAGGGCCAGAAGGTCAGGCTCTTGGTGCCAATGCGGATGTCCTGGACGTGGTCCAGCTCCGGTGCCATCAGCCCCTCCAGGTACTGACGCAGGTGCTTGGCCTTCATCACCATGGGGTCGCCCCCGGTCATCAGCAGGTCGGTGACCTCGGTGTGCTCGGCGAGATAGCGGTGCAGGGAGTCGGCCTCATTGGAAGCGAACTTGAGGTCCTTGTCGCCGACGAACTGCGCCCAGCGGAAGCAGAAGGTGCAATAGCTGTGACACACCTGGCCCTGGCTGGGGAAGAAGAGCACCGTCTCGCGATACTTGTGCTGCATGCCGGACAGCGGCTCGCCATCGAGCAACGGCAGGTTGAGGTCCATCTGCCCAGCCGGATGAGGATTGAGCTCGGAGCGAATGCGCTCGATCACCGGCTTCATCTCGGCCGCGGACGCCTCGCGGCGCATCATGTCAGCGACCGTGTCGAAGTGCTCGGGGCGCAGCATGCCACGCTGCGGAAAGGTGAGCTGGAAGACCGGATCCCCGGGGATGTTGTCCCAATCGATCAGCTCGTCGATCACATATTCGTTGACGCGAAACGGCAGCACCTGGCTGACCACCCGCATGTCGAAGCGCAGGTCGTCAGGTAGGTTCTGGATCGCCTCGATCTTGTCGAGCTGGCGATGGGTATAGACCTTGAACTGACGGGCCTCGAAGGCCTCCGCGTGCGGGTCGCCAAGATCGATGTTCACACGCTGGTTCATGCCACCTCCTAGCTACTGACACGGCATGCCGGGGGCGCCGACAGCATGACGACACCCACGACCGAGTCGCCGGATCAGCACTCGATAAGCCGTGGTCTTTTCGGGGGTGACTATTGGTACTGGCTTGGCGGGCTAGTTGCAAGCTTCTGCAGCGATTTGCAACGAATGTCACGCAAAGCAACAGCAACTGCAACAATCCAATCGTTCGCCGACGATCATTGAACCTGCCGCCGAACCAGCTTGCCGACCAGCCGCTGTAGGCGTGGTGCACCGATCCAGATCAGCGCGAAGGCCACCGGCCAGGCGATATAGAAAGCACGCCACCAGCGACCCAGGAACCCTTCTCCCAGGCCAGTATTGACCCAGGTGATCACCATGGTCATCAGAGTGACCATGTAGATCGACATCAGTACGGAAAAGAGCAGCGGAGCGAAGCGCGCAGGAATCATCGACCACTCCCAAAGCAACAAAAAAGAATTAGCTTATAACGGAATAGCAATTATACCGGACGGGAAGATCACCACCAGAGGGGCGCGCCATCCTGTCGCGGCAAGGTCGACCTTGAAGGGTGAGCCGAGCATGACCACACTGAATTCAGCGACTTGCCGGAAAATGGGGAGGACGCATGCCGAACTTGAATGCGCGCATTGAATGCCGACAAGGCGATATCGCCAATCAGCCGGACCTGGAAGCCGTGGTCAATGCCGCCAATGCGGAACTTCGCCCCGGCGGCGGCGTAGCCGGCGCGCTGCATCGTGCCGCTGGCCCGGCACTCGATAGTGCCTGCCGCCCTCTGGCTCCCATCAAGCCCGGCCAGGCGGTACTCACCGAGGGTTTCGAGCTACCCAACCGCTACGTGATCCACTGCTTGGGGCCCGTCTACGGTGTCGACGAACCGGCCGACGAACTGCTGGCCGCCTGCTACCGCCATGCCCTCGAACTGGCCGAAACCCATGAGATACGTCGCCTCGGCTTTCCGGCCCTTTCTGCCGGCGCCTTCGGCTATCCCGCTGCGGAAGCCGCACGCATTGCGCTGGCCACGGTGGTCCAGACGCTACCGACCTGCCCGCACGTCGAACGGGTGCGCTTCGTGCTCTTCGACGCCGCCAGCCACGACCTCTTTCAACACACCCTTGAAAGTCTCAAGCCCAGAACCTGACAGCCACGGGCTACGGGCCTCGAGCTCAAGACGGCGGGCGCCGCAGCCCGCAGCCAGTCTAAACGTTATAGCCGAGCACCCTGGGCAACCACAGAGCGATTTCCGGGAAGATAGCCACCACCGCCAAGGCCGAGGCCATGGCCACCACGAAGAGCAGCGCCCAGCCCAGAGTCTGCTCGAGGCGAATCTTCGCCACTTCGGTGGTCACCATCAGGTTGACCGCCACCGGCGGTGTGAACTGCCCGATGGCAATGTTCATCGCCAGCAAGATGCCGAACCACACCGGGTTCCAAGCGAAGTGCTGCATCACCGGAACCAGGATCGGCATCATGATCAGGTAGATGGAGATGGCATCGAGCACCATCCCGGCGGCCAGCACCGCCAGCATGATCAGCACCAGCAGCAGGGTACCGTTGTCGGTGAGAGCGATGATCCACTCCGCCAGATGACGGAAGGTGCCGAGCATGGTGCCGGCCCAGGCGAAGATACCGGCCAGGGTGATGATCAGCATCACCACCCCGGCGATCACCGCCGCCTCGCCGAACAACTCCCATAGGTCGCGCAGCGTAATCTCTCGCGTCAGGAAGAGCCCCACCAGGGCCCCGTAAGCCACCGCCACCACCGCCGCTTCGGTGGGCGTGAAGAGCCCCGAGCGCAGCCCACCGAGTATCAGCACCGGCGCGAACAGCGCCGGCAATGCCTGCTTGAAGGTCGCTCCTACCTCGAGACGTTCGGCACCCTCCACCGGCGTGCCGCCCTCCCATCCGTAGCGCTTCGACACCAGCAACGCCGGCACCAGCAGCGCCAGGCCGGCCAAGACGCCGGGAAAGAGCCCCGCAGCGAACAAGGCCCGCAAGTCGACCCCCGGCACCACGATGGAGTAGAGGATCAATGCCACCGAGGGCGGAATCAGAATCGCAGTGGAGGCCGAGGCAGCGATCAGCGTCGCCGAGAAGGGCCGGGGATAACCGGCCCTGGTCATGCTGGGCAGCATCACCATGGCCACCGCGGCGGCATCCGCCGGCCCGGAGCCACTCATGCCGCCCATGATCATGCACACCAGCACCGCCACCAGGGCGAGCCCCCCGTGTCGCGGGCCGATCAGCGCCTGGGCGAAGCGCACCAGCCGCGCGGCGACACCCGCGCGCTCGAAGATCAGCCCGGTCATGATGAACAGCGGGATGGCGATCAACGGATACTTGGCAATGCTGTTGTAAGTGTTGGTGCCCAGGGTGGCGAGCATCGCCGGCGACAGCCCGGTGAGGATGCCCACGACCCCGGCCAGCGCCAGCGAGAAAGCCACCGGCACGCCAACGATCAGCAGGCCGGCGAAGGCCAGCAGCATCCACAGGTCAGGGCTCATCCTCGAGCCTCCCCGTCAGGCGGTCGCGAGTCTGCTGCACCTGGCGCACCAGCATCACCGCCGAGAGCAGCGGCAGCCACACCAGATACCACCACTGCGGCACTCCCAATCCCGGCGACAACGACTCCCAATGGTACTCCTGCCACGCCATGCGAGCACCGAACCAGGTGATCAGGCCCAGCACCGCAACGCCACACAGCCCCTGGAAGAGAATCAGCACCCGCCGCGGTGCACCAGGCAGAGCGCGTTCCAGCAAGCCAATGCGGATATGCCCATTGCGGCGCAGTGCCACGGCAGCACCGGCAAAGGTGAGCACCACCAGCAGGAACACCGAGAGCTCCTCGGTAAAGGCGAAGGAGCCCCCGGTGAGATAGCGGGTGATCACGTTACCCAGGCTGATCAGCGCAATGACCACCAGGGCCAGGGCGCCTAGCCAGCGCTCAGGGCGCGCATCGGGAGATGGTTTCATGAGGGATCAGCGCGCCTCGATGGCCTCGCGGGCAGTGTCGACGAGCTCCTCGCCGATGCGCGAGGTCCACTCCTCATGAACGTCGGCGGTCGCCTCGACGAAGGCCTGATGCTGCGCCTCGGTGAGCTCCGTGACCTCCACGCCACGCTCCTGAATGGCGGCCAGGCGTTCGCTCTCCTCCTCGCGAGTCATGGCGATCTCCCACTCACCGGCCTCGACGGCCGTCTCGCGCAGCACGCTGCGGTCTTCCTCGGAGAGGCTGTCCCACACCTGCTGGTTGACGGCAAACACCAGTGGATCGTTCATGTAGTTCCACAGCGTCAGGTACTCCTGGCCCACCTGATCGATGCGCGCCACGTCGAACACCGACAACGGGTTTTCCTGGCCGTCCACGGCGCCGGTGGTCAACGCCGGCTTGGCGTCGGCCCAGCTCATCTGAGTGGGGTCGGCGCCCAGCGCCGTGAAGGTGTCCTGGAACAGCGGCGAACCCACCACGCGGATCTTCAACCCCTCGAGATCGGCCGGCTCGTCGATGGGCCCTTGGGAATTGGAGAGCTGGCGGAAACCGTTCTCACCCCAGGCCAGCGGCACCACCCCACGCGACTCGATGGCCTCGAAGACCATTTCGCCGGCTTCGCCGCCAGTCACGGCATCCACGGCCTCTACGTCGGGCATGAAGAAGGGCAGCGAGAAGAGGTTGAGCTGTGGCACCTGGGGCGACCAGTTGATGGTCGACCCCACGGCCGCGTCGATCAGCCCGGATCGCATGGCGGAGAATTCCCGGGTCTGGTCGCCGTTGACCAGTTGGGAGTTGGGGTAGACGCGCAGCGTTAGACGCCCCTCGGTGCGCTCTTCGACCAGTTCGGCCCACTTCTCGGCCGCCTGCCCCCAGGGAAAGGCATCGGGCAGCACGGTGGAAACGGAGAGTTCGCGCGCCTGGGCGGAGAGTGCCGTGGTGAGCACGGCGGCACCGGCCAGTGCGGCGGCGATTCGGGTGAGTCGGCGTGTCGCAATCATGACGTGTCCTTGACAGCAGGGGCGGTCGATTCGACCGCTCGTTATGGTTTTCGAAGCCTGGCTCGACGCGGCAAGGTGCAGCGAGGCGGCTCTCCCTATTCTACGAAGCGCGGCGTTGAATGATAGCCCGATAACGGATATCGCGACGGAAGGGTGGCCTTCCTGCTACCCTCACGGCGCCATGTCAGGGGAAGGAAGGCTGTCACGTGCCACCACGCGACCTGCTGCTGGGCCTGTTGGTCGTCACGCTCTGGGCCCTCAACATCATCGTCATCAAGCTCGGCGTTACGGAACTGCCACCGCTGATGCTCACGACCCTGCGCTTTGCGCTGGTGGCCGCCCTGCTGGTGCCCTTCCACCCGGTGGCCCGCCATCAACTCCCCTTCCTGGCCCTGCTCTCGGTGACCTTCGGCACGCTGCATTTTGCCCTGTTGTTCATCGGCCTGGGCCAGGCGGAAGCCGGAACCGGTGCCCTGCTTGTGCAGATGGGCACCCCCTTCGCCACTTTGCTGGCCGTGGTTTTCCTCGGCGAACGCCTGGACGTCCGCCGCGTGGCAGGACTGGCACTCTCCTTCGGCGGGGTGGCGGTGCTCTCCGGCGGACCCAGCCTGCCCTCGGCACTGCCTCTGGTGCTGCTACTGACTAGCGCCATGGGCTGGGCGGTATCACAGCTGCTGATCAAGCATGGGCCACCGTTGGCACCGATGGCACTGGCCGGCTGGGTGGCGCTATTGGCCGTTCCGCAGGTAGCGCTGGGATCCTGGTGGTTCGAACGGGGGCAGCTCGATGCCCTCGCCCAGGCCGGTTGGCTGGGCTGGGGTGCCGTCTTCTATACCGCTGTGATGTCTTCGATAGCTGCCTATGGCCTGTGGTATGGCCTGCTGCGCCGTCATCCGGTCAACCGCCTGGCACCGCTCAGCCTGCTGGTGCCGGTGGGCGCGGTGTTGCTCGGAGCACTGCTGCTCGGTGAAACGCTCGACCCGCACAAGCTCACCGGCGGCGCCCTGGTGGTCGCCGGTCTGGCGCTGATCGTGGTGCGCCTAGGGCGTCGGCAACCACCGACCGCAGAGAACGACGGAGCGTGAACGCCCCTTCAGTCACGCACTGGCTCGGCCGCGCAGCCGTCGTCCTGGCCGGCCCAGGCAACGCAGTCGCCGATTTCGATGCCGCGTTCGGCAAAGTAGCCGGCGTTGACCTCCAACGCGGCCCGGTAAGGGACGCCAGCCCTAGTGCTCGGGCAGTCGCCGGGATCGCTGGAGTCGCAGGGCTGCATGGTGTGGATGGCGGCGATGCGCCCCTCGGCGTCGAGGAAGGCGATATCCAGCGCGATGCGCGTGCGATACATCCAGAAGCTGCCCCAAGGCGGCTGAAGCCGGTCATAGGAGAACAGCATGCCGGCATCATCGGCCAGCGAATCGCGTGCCATCAGCCCACGGCTGCGCTGGGCCGGGGTGCGTGCCACCTCCACCGTCAGGCGGTGCTGCGTTGCGCCGGCATGGATGACCAGCGGCACGCGCTCGAAGGTCACCGACGCGGCCGACACGCTCATGGCCACCGCCATCAGCCAGACAGCGGCAACCGGCCAATACCGGCGGCCGGCACCGCGCCGTTGGACGCTTTCGCTCATGCCCGCTCCTCGTCAATCGTCGGGTCGACATCCGGCATCAGATGGATGCCGCCGGCGAGCAGCGATACCGTAGCCTGCTCACCGCGTGCCAGGCCGTTGCGCCGCGCCGCATGGGTGGCGATATCGAAACGCAGCGTCTCGCGGCCGTGGTCGAAGCCCAGGGTGATGGAGGTCATGCCACCCAGAACCACCATTTCGATGACCTGACCGGTCACGGGGTTCTCGCGCTCCCCGCGCGAGGGACGACCGCGCCGATGCAGCACCACATCGGAGTCGGGAAGATACCAGGCTATCCGGCTCCCTTCGGCCAGTGCCTCGAGTCCTTCGGCCACCTCCAGCCGGTAGGGGCCCCACTGTAGGTAGCGTTGCCCCGCAACGCTGACCACCTCGCCCTCGAAGACGTTATGGCGGTCGAGCAACCGCGCCACTTCCGGGCTCACCGGATGGCGCAGCAACTCCCCCGGGGCACCGGCCTGCAACGTGCGGCCGCCGTGCAGCACGCACAGCCGGTCGGCCAGCATTACTGCCTCATCCAGGTCATGGGTGACCAGTATGATGGGAATGCGGATTGCCTCGCGCAGCAGCGCCAGTTCGCGCTGCAGGCGCCGCCGGGTTACTTGGTCCACCGCCGAGAAAGGCTCATCCAGCAGCAGCACCTGCGGCTCGCGTGCCAGGGCTCGCGCCAGGGCCACGCGCTGGCGTTGACCGCCGGACAGCTCGACCGGATAGCGGTCGGCGAGCCCATCGAGGCGTACCCGGGCCAGCCACTGTTCGGCACGTGCCGGTCGTGTCTGCGGCTCGAGATGACCCAGCGCGAGACGCACGTTGTCGCGCGCGGTGAGGTGGGGAAATAGCGCATAGTCCTGAAAGACGATGCCTACGCGGCGTTGCTGAGGACGGCACATGATGCCGCTGCCGGTGTCGAGCCATCGCTCGCCGTTGCAGGCGATCACGCCATTCAGGGGACGGTAGAGCCCGGCAATGGCACGCAGCAGGGTGGTCTTGCCGCTGCCCGAAGGCCCCACCAGCGCAAGAAGCTCTCCTGCCGCGCAGTGGAAGTCCGCCGCCAGCGGTATCGGTCCGGGCTGACGAACACTGACCGCCAGGCGCTCTCCTCCCGTCAGCCGCTCAGCCACGACGCCACCGCCTTCGGCCCGCCAGGCCGTAGACCACGCCGATGGTCAGGAAAGAGACCGTGAGCAGCATGGCAGACATCGCCCCCGCTCCGGCTTCGTCGAAAGCCTGCACCCGGTCATAGATGGCGATGGCCAGGGTTCGCGTTTCGCCGTCGATGGCGCCCCCCACCATCAGGATGACACCGAACTCACCCAGGGTGTGGGCAAAGGTGAGCGCCAGCGCCGAGATCACCCCCGGCCACACCAGCGGCAGCTCGATGCGCCACAGGGTCTGCCAGGGCGAAAGGCCGCTGCACCACGCCGCTTCGCGGAGGTTGGGGGGAATCGACTCGAAGGCGCGCTGCACGGGCTGCACGGCGAACGGCAGGTTGGCCACCAGCGAGGCGAGCAGAATGCCGGTGAAGGTGAAGTTGAGTCCCTCTCCGGTCACACGCTGCCACAGCGTTCCCAGCGGCGCTTCGCTACCGAAGCTCATCATCAGGTAGAAGCCGAGCACGGTGGGCGGTAGCACCAGGGGCAGGGCCACGATGGCCTCACACAGCGGTTTGGCATGGAAGCGGGCCCGCGCCAGCCAGCGCCCCAGCAGCAACCCCACCGGCAACAGCAAGAGACAGGTGAATGCCGCCAGCCGCAGCGAGACCGAAAGTGCCGTCCAATCCATCAGTGCGTATCGCCCTCTGCATCGGGCCCGCTGAATCCATAGCGGGCCAGAATCACCTGCGCTTCCTGCTCCTGCAGCCAGGCGTAGAAGGCTCGCGCCGTCTCGCCGGCGCCCTCGATCAATGCCATGCGCTGGACCAGCGGGGCATGCCAGTCGGCGGGGATCAGTACATGCTCGCTGCGCTCCGCCACGGTCGGTGCCAGGGCTAGCGAGTAGGCCACCAGACCGCCGCGCGCGTCGTCGGAGAGCGCGAACTGTGCCGCTTGGGAGACGTTCTCGCCCATCACGCGCAGCGGCGCACTGGCTTCCCACAGGTCGGCGTGCTCGAGAGCCTGGCGCGCCGCCATGCCGTAGGGGGCATGTTCGGGGTTGGCCAGTGCCAGGCGCGGGCGACCCTCCCCGGCTGAGTGGCGTGCGATGGCCTGGCGGACCGCTGCCAGCGGGTCATCGGAGGCCGGCAGATCGCCCCGTCCGACACGTTGCAGCCACGCCAGACGACCCTTGGCGTAAACGACTCCCTCGTCTTCCGTGAAGCCCTCCTCATGGAGAGCCAGAATGCTGACTTCATCGGCGGACAGGAACAGCTCGAACGGTGCCCCCTGGCCAATCTGGCGGCGGAAATTGCCCGATGCGCCGTAATTGATGCGTACGTCGAGCCCGGTTTCGTCGTGAAAGGCCGCCACCAGCTCGGGAAACGCGAATTGCAGCGAGGATGCCACCGCCACGACGGGCATCCCCGCCTGGACAGTGCCGGTCAGCAGTAGCAGCGACAGGGCCAGGCCCCAATGGGTCAGTGCACGCATCACAGCATCCCTGTTCAGAGAAGAAGATGACGCATTGTCGAGCAGCAGACGCAAGGCGTAAAGCCGATTACACGGCGGCGTGGCGTGCGAAAATCGACATCAGGTCGGGGCTGGCATCGCGGCTGCCCAGCTCGAGCCGTTCCTCCAGAGCGTGCAGGTGCCCATGGATGCCCTGCCGCGCTGCCTCGGCCTCGCCGTTGCGTAGGTGGGCAAGCAGTGCCGGATGGTCATCGGGCAGGTAGCAGCTGGCCACCCGCGGGTGCTTGTAAAGGGCGATGACGATGGAGGTGCGCAGGATCAGGTCGGTCAACATCGTGCCCAGCACGCGGTTGGGGGAGCGCTCGGCCAACAGGTGATGGATGGCCAGGGAGTGCTCGATGCGCGCCGTCTCGTCGCTCGCCGCATAGGCCTCGGCTTCGTGCGACACGCGAGCCTCGAGGGTGTTCAACGCTTCGGCATCGAGCCGGCCGGCCAGCAGCGCGACGACCTCGCCCTCGACCAGACGGCGTGCCGCGAACGTATCGCGCGTCTCGGCGACGCTCGGCGCCCGCACGCGGGCCACCTGATTGGGCCGCTGACTGACCACGTGCTCCGCGGCCAGCCGAGTCAGCGCCTTGCGCACCACCGAGCGACTGACGCCGAAGACTTCGCCGAGGGTGGTTTCGGGTAGGCGGGTACCCGGCGGCAAGCGCTGAGCCAACACCGCCTGACGCACCTGCTCGACGATGATTCGGTCGGCGCTCCGACGATCCCGACCCGCGCGGCTGGCGGCCGCTGCGTCCTCCTGCCAGGCACGACTCATGATGGGGGTTCTCCCGCTCTGTCACGAACGCGCACAGCTTGGCAGGTTTCTCGACAGCTGGCCACACCTTGCCACCTTATTGTATACAAAAATCAATTCACGCGATGCTGCTCGCCAATGTCGAGAATCTTCAGGGTATTGGTGCCGCCATGGGCGTTCATGTGATCGCCGCGGGTGAGGATGACATGATCGCCCGGCTCGGCGATGCCGTGCGCCACCAGCCGCGCCAGCGCCTGGTCGTTGAGTTCGTCGGCGGTCATCTCGCTGGTGTCGAAGGGCAGCGATACCACGCCACGGTAGAGTGCCATGCGCCGCTGGGCGATGGCGCTGTGCGCCAGGCCGACGATGGGCAGCCCCGAGCGAATCCGCGAGGCGATCAGCGGCGTGTACCCGGAGGCGGTCATGCAGGCGATGGCCGCCACCCCTTCCAGATGGTTGGCGGCGTACATGGCGGAAAGCGCGATGGTCTCGTCGATCTGCGAAAAGCCCTCGTGGATGCGATGGCCGGACTCCTGGGCAATGCGCTCGCGCTCGGCGCCCAGGCAAACGCGATCCATGGCCTCGATCGTCTCCACCGGAAAGTCGCCGGCTGCGGTCTCGGCGGAGAGCATCACCGCATCGGTACCGTCGAGCACGGCGTTGGCGACATCGAACACTTCGGCGCGAGTGGGCAGGGGCGATTCGATCATCGACTCCATCATCTGGGTGGCGGTGATCACCGCCCGGTTGAGCGTGCGGGCACGCTTGATGATGCGCTTCTGGGTGCCGATCAGCGCCTCATCGCCGATCTCCACGCCCAGGTCGCCGCGCGCCACCATCACCGCCTCGCTGGCCTGGATGATGGCGTCGAGGGTGGCCTCATCGGCCACCGCCTCGGCGCGCTCGAGTTTGGCCACCAGGCCGATGTCTTCTCCCGCTTCGCCGAGCAGACGGCGCGCCTCCTGCATGTCCGCCGCGCTGCGAGGGAACGATACCGCCAGGTAGTCGACACCGATATCCATGGCAGTGGCGAGATCGGCACGATCCTTGTCGGTGAGCGCCGGAGCGGAAAGCCCGCCACCCTGCTTGTTGATGCCCTTGTTGTTGGAGAGCGTGCCGCCCACCGTCACGGTGGTATGGATTTCACGCCCCGCCACTCGGGTCACATCCAGCACCACCCGGCCGTCGTCGAGCAGCAGACGGTCGCCGGCACTGACGTCGTCGATCAGCTGCTGGTAGTCGCAGCCCACTCGTTCGGCATCGCCGTCCTCGCTGCCCAGTGCCATGTCGAGGATGAAGGGCTGGCCTTCTTCCAGCTCGATGGGCCCGTCGCGGAAGCGGGCGATGCGGATCTTGGGGCCCTGCAGGTCCCCCAGGGCAGCGACGCTGCGGCCGAGTCGAGCGGCGATCTCGCGCACCTGGGTCAAGCGTCGGCGATGATCGTCGGCGGAGCCGTGGGAGAAGTTGAGGCGCACCACGTCGACACCGGTGCGAATCATCGCTTCCAGAACGCCCTCGCGGTCGCTGGCCGGTCCCAGGGTGGCAACGATCTTGGTACGACGAATGGGCTCGTGGATGGGGGCGTGGGGGGGATGGTTCATGGTGTCCTCGGTAACAGCAGAATGGCACGAAAGTCGTTGACGTTGGTACGGGTCGGGCCGGTGGCGATCAACCTGCCCAACGCCTGAAAGAAAGTATAGGCATCGTTGCGCGACAGGAAATCGAGCGGATCGAGACCCAGCTCGCGGGCTCGCTGGAAGTCCGGCGGAGAGAACAACGCTCCGGCATTGTCCTCCGAACCGTCGATGCCGTCGGTGTCGATGGCCAGCGCATGGATGCCCGGCGCTCCCTGCAACGCATCGAAGAGGCCCAGCAGGTACTCCACGTTACGCCCTCCGCGCCCATCACCGGCCACGGTGACGCTGGTCTCGCCGCCGGAGACCAGCAGCAGCGGCCTGCGGATTTCCGACTGAGCGGCAAGCGCCTGGCGCCCCTGCTCACGCCCCAGCTCGCGGGCCTCGCCTTCCAGGTCGTCGCCCAGCACGCGCACCGTTACGCCGGCGGCCTCGGCGGCGCGGCGTGCCGCCTCGAGCGCATCGGCGGCGCGGGCGAGCAGCACCGTCTCGTCACGGGCGAATGCGGCATCCGTGGGTGCCGGCGCCGCATGATCGCCGCTCAGGTGGCGACGCACCGCCTCGGGTACCGCGATGGCGTAGCGTTCGAGCACCGCCAGGGCATCCGCTGGCGTGGTGGCATCGGGCAGCGTCGGTCCGGAAGCGACCAGCGAGGGCTCGTCGCCCGGCACGTCGGAGATCAGCCAGGTGATCACCTGGGCGGGGTGGGCCGCCGCGGCGAGTCGCCCGCCCTTGATGGCCGAGAGGTGGCGGCGCACGGTGTTGATGTCGCGAATCGGCGCCCCGCAGCGCAGCAGCTCGCGGTTCAGCGCCTGCTTGTCGGCCAGGGAGATTCCCGGCGCCGGCAGCGTCATCAGCGCCGAGCCGCCGCCGGAGATCAGCGCGATCACGCGGTCATCCTTGGAGAGGCTCCCGACGGCCTCGAGCATCCGCCGCGCGGCCTTCTCGCCCAGGTCGTCGGGCATGGGATGCGAGGCCTCCAGCACTTCGATGCGCCGACACGTCTCCCCATGGCCATAGCGGGTGACGACCAGGCCTTCGAGCGGCGCTTCGGGGCAGCGTGTCTGCCAGGCGCGCTCCAGCGCGGCGGCCATGGCCGCTGCCGCCTTGCCGGCCCCGACCACCACGGTGCGCCCTGGCGGCGGATCGGGCAACTGGTCGGCCACCAGAGTCTCGGGGTGCACCGCGGCCACCGCCACGTCGGCCAACTGGCGAAGCCAGGCAGCGACGTCCGCCGTGGGCTCCAGTTCCGGCAGGGAAGGAAGTTCGCTCATCGGGGAAACACTCCTTGCGAATGGCCGGGAAGTCCGATGATGGACGGTTCGGCACTGGCAAGTCCAGCGCCTACCCTTCCACCTCGTGGTTGGCCAGCCCTTCCAGCGCACGCAGGATGCCGGAATGATCCCAGTCGGCGCCGCCGTGGGCCGCGCAGGCCTGGAACAGCTGCTGGGCGTTGGCGGTACCGGGCAGCGCCAGATCGAGGCTGCGCGCCCCTTCCAGCGCCAGGTTGAGGTCCTTCTGATGCAGCTTGATCTTGAAGCCCGGGTCGAAGGTGCGCTGGATCATGCGCGCGCCGTGCACGTCGAGAATCTTCGACTGGGCCAGACCGCCGAGCAGCGACTCGCGCACCTTGGCCACGTCGGCGCCGGCCTTGGAGGCGAACAGCAGCCCTTCGGCCACCGCCTCGATGGTCAGCGCCACCACGATCTGGTTGGCCACCTTGCAGGTCTGGCCGTCGCCGTGGCCGCCGATGTGAGTGATCGTCTTACCCATCACTTCGAGAATCGGGCGGGCACGCTCGAAGCCTTGGTCGGTGGCTCCCACCATGATGGTGAGGGCCGCGTTGATGGCGCCGCCCTCGCCGCCGGAAACCGGCGCATCGACGTACTCGCCGCCGGCCTCGACGATGCGCCTGGCGAATTCGCGGGTCGGCACGGGCGCGATGGAGCTCATGTCGATCACCAGGGTGTCCGGCTGCAGGCCCTCGATGACGCCGTTCTCGCCGAACAGCACCTGCTCCACGTCCGGGGTATCCGGCACCATGGTGATGACCACTTCGGCCTGCTCGGCCACGGCCTTGGGATGGACGAGCGTCTGCATGCCCTTGTCGGCCAGTTCGCTGGCCAGCGGCTTGCTGCGCTCGACGGTAACGAGCTCGTGCCCGGCGTCCAGCAGATGGCCCGCCATGGGGCGGCCCATGATGCCCAGGCCAATGAATCCGATCTTGCTCATGATGCTTCTCCTTTCAGCTTGTCTTTATGCTTTCTGTACTAAGGCACGTTTTCCACCGGCTTGGGAGATGAGCGCCGGGGGCAAGTCGCAGCGAGGGTCATTTGCCATGGATGGCAAATGTAGCGCCCAGGGATGGGTTCACAGCGCCCTCGCACAGACTTGCCGCCGGGACAGCTCATCGGGCCAAATGCCTTCCGCTCCTCTCAGCGAACGCTATCCAGCCAGCCCAGGCCTTCCTTCGTTGTCGCCGCCGGCTTGTACTCGCAGCCGACCCAGCCGTCGTAGCCCAACCGGTCGAGGTGGGCAAACAGGAACGGGTAGTTGATCTCGCCGGTGCCCGGCTCGTGGCGCCCCGGGTTGTCGGCCAGTTGCACGTGGGCGATGCGATCCAGGTGCTTCTCGATGGTCGGCGCCAGATCGCCCTCCATGATCTGCATATGATAGATGTCGTACTGCAGCTTGAGGTTGGCGCTGCCTACCTCGTCGAAGATCGCCAGGGCCTGCTCGGTGCGATTGAGGAAGAAACCGGGGATGTCGCGAGTATTGATCGGCTCGGCAACCAGCAGAATGCCCGCTGTCTCGAGCCTGTCGGCAGCATAGCGCAGGTTGTCGGCCAGCGTGCGGCGGGCCTCGGCGGCGCCGACGCCGGCGGGCTGGATGCCGGCCAGGCAGTTGACCTGGGTGTTGCCCAGCACCTTGGCGTAGTCGATGGCGCGGTCGACGCCGGTGCAGAACTCCGCCACGCGATCCGGGTGGCAGGCGATGCCGCGCTCGCCGGCGCCCCAGTCGCCAGCCGGCAGATTGAACAGCACCTGGGTCAGGCCGTGTTCGTCGAGCCGGGCCTTGATGTCGGCGGCCGGATAGTCGTAGGGGAAGAGGTACTCGACGCCTTTGAAGCCGGCCTTGGCGGCGGCCGCGAAGCGATCGAGGAAGTCCACCTCGGTGAACAGCATGCTGAGGTTGGCGGCGAACTTGGGCATCTCGAACTCCTTTGGGTCGCTAAACATGTAACGGGGCTTGGTGCAAATGTCAGACGAGGGCAGCGATCGAGGTCGGCGCGTCTTGCTGGTTCTCGGCCAGCGCCTCGAACTCGTTGATGCCGTCCAGGTCGGTGCCCATGGCGATGTCGGTCACCCGCTCGAGGATGATCTCGACCACCACCGGCACCCGATACTCGGCCATCAGCGACCGCGCCTGCTCGAAGGCCGGGCCAATGTCCTCCGGCCGCGTGACGCGTAGCGCCTTGCAGCCCAGACCTTCCACCACGGAGACGTGGTCGACGCCGTACTCGTCGATCGCCGAGCAGTTGACGTTCTCGAAGGAGAGTTGCACCTGGTAATCCATGTCGAAGCCGCGCTGAGCCTGGCGGATCAGCCCCAGGTAGGCGTTGTTCACCAGGACGTGGATCCAGGGCAGCTTGAACTGCGCCCCCGCCGCCAGCTCCTCGACCATGAACTGGAAGTCGTAGTCGCCGGACAGGGCGACGATCTCGGCGTTCGGGTCGGCCCGCCGTACGCCCAGCGCCGCGGGGATGGTCCAGCCCAGCGGTCCGGCCTGGCCGCAGTTGATCCAGTGGCGCGGCTTGTAGACGTGCAGGAACTGGGCCCCGGCGATCTGCGACAGGCCGATGGTGCTGACGTAGCGAGTATTCCTGCCGAAAGCCTTGTTCATCTCCTCGTAAACCCGCTGTGGCTTGACCGGCACCTCGTCGAAGTGAGTCTTGCGCAGCAGGGTCCGCTTGCGCTCCTGGCAGGCCTCGGCCCAGGCACTGCGATCCTTGAGTTTGCCTTCGGCTTGCCACTCGTGGGCCACCTCGAGGAAGAGCTCGAGTGCCGCCTTGGCGTCGGAGACGATGCCGTAGTCCGGCCCGAAGATGCGCCCGATCTGGGTCGGCTCGATGTCCACGTGCACGAAGGTGCGTCCCTTGGTATAGGTCTCGAGGCTGCCCGTATGGCGGTTGGCCCAGCGGTTGCCGATGCCCATCACGAAGTCGGATTCCAGCAACGTGGCATTGCCGTAGCGGTGTGCGGTCTGCAGCCCCACCATGCCGGCCATCAGCGGATGGTCGTCGGGAATGCTGCCCCAGCCCATCAGGGTGGGGATCACCGGCACGCCGGTGAGCTCGGCGAACGCGACCAGCAGGTCGCTGGCGTCGGCGTTGATGATGCCGCCCCCGGCGACGATCAGCGGCCGCTCGGCCGCCTGAAGCATGGCAATGGCCTTTTCCGCCTGGGCACGGCTGGCGGCCGGCTTGTAGACGGGCAGTGGATCGTAGGTGTCGGGGTCGAACTCGATCTCGCTCATCTGCACGTCGATGGGCAAGTCGATCAGCACCGGGCCCGGCCGCGAGGAACGCATCAGTTGGAAGGCGTGCTGGAAGGCGCGCGGCACCTGTGCGGGCTCGAGCACGGTGATCGCCCACTTGGTCACCGGGCCCGCGATGGCCTGGATGTCCACCGCCTGGAAGTCTTCCTTGTGCAACCTGGCGCGCGGCGCCTGACCGGTGATGCACAGGATGGGAATGGAATCGGCGCTGGCCGAGTAGAGCCCGGTGATCATGTCGGTACCGGCAGGGCCGGAGGTGCCGATGCACACCCCGATGTTGCCGGCCTGGGTACGGGTATAGCCCTCGGCCATGTGCGAGGCGCCCTCGACGTGGCGTGCCAGGACATGGTCGATGCCACCGAGCTTTCGCAACGCGGCATAGAAGGGGTTGATGGCGGCGCCGGGCACGCCGAAGGCGACATCGATGCCTTCCTTGCGCAGCACGTGAACGGCAGCTTCGGCAGCGGTCATGCGAGCCATGACGGATCCTCCCGTGAGTGGTGTTGTTATGGGGAACCAGTTTGTGGAAATTATTTCTGAATCCTTTCTATATACGAAGCTAGACAGCCACTGCCTGGCTGTCAATTTTTTATGGAAAATATTTTCACATTATTGAAGAGCCGCAAAAAACCCAGGCTCTATCAACTGCCTGGGCATCGAATGAAGTTCAGAGGAAATCCTCTCGCGGGGTCACTCCAGGGTCACGCGGACCGCGAGTGGATGCTCGTCACAGTTATGGCCCTCGCCGCCGCGGTCGACGACCAGGAACTCGCCCTCGCGCTCCAGCACCGACTGAATGGCGTGCCAGGTCCCGGTGCGGTAGTTGACCCCCTGGCGGCCATCGGTGACGAAGGCGCGCACCTCGCTCGGGTCGATGCTGTCGCCCGGTGGCGCGACAACGATCACGAAGCGCTCCTCGTGCAGCGGCATGAAGGCCTGGCTGCCCAGCGGATGACGCTCGAGGAAGTCGAGTTCCAGGGGCAGCGTCACCGGCCGGCTGACGAAGATGCTGATCAGCGTGCGAGCCTCTTCGCCCAGGGTCTCGACCCTGGCCAGGTCGTGGTAGCGCCGGGTACGTCCGGCGTTGATGTGAAAATAGTCGGCGGTACGCGTGTCGATGACGTCGCCGAAGGGAGCGAAGGCCTCCGGCGTCAGCGGCGCGGCTTTGAGTTCCAACATATAGACTCCATTTCCCAGGCCTTATTGAAACCTTGGATGGCGGAGCGATGCAGCCATCCGAGCGAGAGGCGCCGGGGACAGGGTGGAGAGGGGGTCCGATGCCATGGGTGAGAAGCACTGCTTCGAACGGGCTGGCCATGGATGGCCAGCACCGGTCCTGCAAGCGGAGCAGGACGCGAGAGCGAAGCAGGGCATCGGTAGCGCCCAGGGAGGGGTTCATAGCGCCCCCCTCGAAACCCTGTCGCCGGATCAGCCTCGAGCGGCGAAGCTACTGCAAGCCTCCCACGTCTCAGCGAGCACCCAAGCGCAGCGCCGCGTGGCGGTTCACGTCCTTGTACAGCAAATAACGGAACGGCCCCGGGCCGCCGGCGTAGCAGGCCTGGGGGCAGAAGGCGCGCAGCCACATGAAATCGCCGGCCTCGACCTCGACCCAGTCCTGGTTCAGGTGGTAGACCGCCTTCCCTTCCAGCACGTAGAGGCCGTGCTCCATGACATGAGTCTCGTCGAAGGGAATCACTGCCCCCGGCTGGAAGGTGACGATGTTGACGTGCATGTCGTGACGCACGTCTTCCGGGTCGACGAAGCGCGTGGTGGCCCAGCGCCCCTCGGTGTCCGGCATCTCGTTGGGGGCGATGTCATTCTCGTTGACCACGAACGCTTCCGGCACCGCGATGCCCTCGACGAACTCGTAGGCCTTGCGCACCCAGTGGAAGCGCACCGGGGCTCCGGACTCGTTGCGCAGCTGCCAGTCGCTGCCCGGCGGCAGGAAGGCGTAGCCGCCAGGCACCATGCGGTGGCGCTCGCCGCCGACGGTCAGGGTCATCTCGCCTTCCACCACGAAAAGCACGCCCTCGGCAGCGGAATCGAGCTCGGGGCGTTCGCTGCCGCCATCGGGGCCGACCTCCATGATGTACTGGGAGAAGGTCTCGGCGAAGCCGGAGAGCGGGCGCGCCAGCACCCACAGCCGAGTGTTCTCCCAGAACGGCAGGTTGCTGGTGACGATGTCGCGCATCACCCCCTTGGGGATGACGGCGTAGGCCTCGGTGAACACCGCCCGGTCGGAGAGCAGCTGAGTCTGGGGCGGGTGGCCGCCGTGGGGGGCGTAGTAGGTGCGTTGGCTCATGATATGTCCTGGCAGAAAAATGAAGACCGGAAAAGTCACGTGCTTTGAATCGAGCGGCTCACCGCTCTCGAGGCCGACTATGCCACCCAAGCGAGAGGCGCCGGGGGACAAGGTCGCAGAGGGGGTCCGATGCCATGGGTGAGAAGCACTGCTTCGAACGGGCTGGCCATGGATGGCCAGCACCGGTCCTGCAAGCGGAGCAGGACGCGAGAGCGAAGCAGGGCATCGGTAGCGCCCAGGGAAGGGTTCACAGCGCCCCCTCGTAGACCTGTCGCCGGATCAGCCTCGAACGAGACGTCCGGCTACGATAAAGCTAGCATTCAACGTCCAGGCGCCGGGTGATGCTCCACCCAGTGCCGCGCGATATCGACGCGCCGCGCCACCCAAACCCGGTCGTGCGCCTCGATGTGGTCGAGGAAGCGCTGCAGGGCGCGGAAACGGCCGGGGCGACCGAGCAGGCGGCAGTGCATGCCCACCGAGAGCATCTTGGGCGTCTCCTCACCCTCTTCATAGAGCACGTCGAAGGCATCGCGCAGGTAAGTGAAGAAGTGCTCGGCGGTATTGAAGCCCTGCGGTGCGGCGAAGCGCATGTCGTTGCTGTCCAGGGTATAAGGCACGATCAGGTGGTCGTGTGCCCGGCCCTGGCTGTCCGTCGCGCGCGTCCAGAACGGCAGGTCGTCGCCGTAGTAGTCGCTGTCGTAGAGGAAGCCGCCCTCGTCGAGCACCAGTCGGCGAGTGTTGGGGCTGTCGCGGCCGGTGTACCAACCCAGCGGCTTCTCGCCGTAGAGGCGCTGGAAGATCGCCATGGCCTTCTGCAAATGCTCGCGCTCGACCGCCTCCGGGACCTCCTGATAGTGGATCCAGCGATAGCCGTGGCAGGCGACCTCATGGCCCAGTTCCTTGAAGGCATGGGCCACCTCGGGGTGGCGCTCCAGCGCCATGGCCACGCCGAACACGGTGAGCGGCAGGCCGCGGCGCTCGAATTCGCGCAGGATGCGCCACACCCCCGCCCGCGAGCCGTACTCGTAGATCGACTCCATGCTCAAGTGACGGTCGGGAAAGGCCGGCGCGCCGATGATCTCGGAGAGGAACTGCTCGGAGCCGGCATCACCGTGCAGCACGCAGTTCTCGCCCCCCTCCTCGTAGTTGAGCACGAACTGCACGGCGATGCGGGCATTGCCGGGCCAGTTGGCATGGGGTGGCGTACGGCCGTAGCCGATCAGGTCGCGGGGATAGTCACTGGGAACGGGAAAGACGGGCGAAGAAGACGACATGGCGACGATCCAGATTGTTGTTGACTCGTGCCGCTCTCGGGAAGCGACACGACAGCTCGTGTATACAATACACGCTATGCCGCCTCCCGATGCATTGCAAGACCTGCCGATGTTCCCGCCCCACCCAGCCATCACCCGACCGGCCTGACGTCACGGCACGGTTGGCCGCACGCGCCGGTCCGGCAGTTGCAGCACGCGAAGAGAGCTCCATTCGGCAAGCGCTCGCTAGAACTCCAACCCACTGTTTTCATTTGTCAAAAAACTGATGACGAAGCCCTGCAAAAACGTCCTTGCACTCCAGAGGTCGGCACTCTATCTTTGTGTACAAAACCATCGAATCCTTGTCCACAAAGAACCGAGAGCCCTTGCCATGCGAATTCGGGTCATCAATCCCAACACCACTCACGCCATGACCGCAGCCATGGGAGAGGCCGCTCAGAGCATCGCCGCCCCCGGCACACGGATCATCGCCACTCAGCCGGACAGCGGCCCAGCGTCCATCGAGAGCCACTTCGACGAAGCGGTCGCAGCAGTGGGAGTGATCGATGAGATCATCGAGGGCGAGCGCGAGGAAACGGACGCCTACGTGATCGCCTGCTTCGGTGACCCGGGGCTGCTGGCCGCACGCGAACTGACCCGCGCGCCGGTGATCGGCATCGCCGAGGCGGCCTTCCACATGGCGACCCTGATCAGCACCCGCTTCTCCATCGTCACCACCCTGGGGCGTACCGGCATCATCGCCGAGCACCTGCTGGCGCAATACGGCTTCACCCACCACTGTCGGCGGGTACGTGCCGCGGAGATCCCGGTGCTCGATCTGGAGGAGAGCGGCGACGCCGCCCTCGGACGCATCATCGACGAGAGCCGCCGCGCCCGAGACGAGGACGGCATCGGCGCCATCGTCCTCGGCTGCGGCGGCATGGCGAAACTGACCGGCGAAATCAGCGAAGCCGTGGGCCTGCCCGTGGTGGAAGGCGTCACCGCTGCCATCAAGCTGGCCGAGGCGCTAGTCGGCCTGGGGCTAGGCACCAGCAAGCACGGCGATTTGGCCTTTCCCCGTCCCAAGACCTTCACCGGCCATTTCGAACGCTATGCCAACTCGTCGGCACTCCGCTGACGACGTTTGCACGACCTCAGCGCGCCGTCCGGCGCCCTGCCACGACAACCACAACCGACCCGCGAACACGCCACGCCGCACCAGCAACCGAAGCCCAGCTTCGGCGCATAACCACAACATCCAGCAACGACGTGCGAGGTCTCCGACATGACCACACCCACTACCCATGACACGGCCGCCGAGCCGGCCGCTCACGCTGCCGGCTCGGCCGGCATCACCAAGGCACCCGGCGACGAAAGCCTTGCGCCCCAGCAAACCCGCATCATGGGGCGCTCCTCCTACTTCCTGGCCTGGTTCGGCGGCTGCGTGTCCATCGGCACCTTCGCCATGGGCTCCAGCGTGGTGGGCACGCTGAACCTGATCCAGGCCACCCTGGCCATCGCCATCGGCTGTTTCGTCATCGGCATCGCGCTCGCCGTCAACGGCGCCGCCGGCTACAAATACGGCATCCCCTTCATGGTCCAGGCGCGCAGCGCCTTCGGTTTCGCCGGCACGCGCATTCCAGGGCTGGTGCGTGCCGTGCCGGCCATCGTCTGGTATGGCTTCCAGAGCTGGATCGGCGCCGGCGCCTTGAACATGGTCTCCGCCACCCTGTTCGGCTTCGACAATCTGGTGTTCTACTTCATGGGGTTCCAACTGCTGCAGATCGGTCTCTCGGTGACTGGTTTCCAGGGCATCAAGTGGCTGGAGAACATCGGCAGCGCTTTCATCCTCGCCTCGCTGGTCTACATGTTCTACGCCACGGTGCAGCGCTACGGCGACGAACTCTCGGCGAGCCTGCTGACCATGGAAGGCTCCTGGGGCATGCCGTTCTGGGGCGCCACCATGCTCTTCCTGGGCATCTACAGCACCATGATGCTCAACGTCAGCGACTACTCCCGCGAGCACAAGCACGGCACCGGGCCGGGACTGCTGACCACCATCTACGCCATGTCGATCCTGCCCTGCACGCTGTTCATGGGGTTGATCGGCTTCATGGTCTCCGAGGCCACCGGCACCGCGGATCCGATCCAGGTGTTCGCCAACGCCGTGGACAACACGCCGCTGCTGATGACCACCCTGCTGTTCATCGCTTTCGCCCAGGTGACCACCAACGTGCTCAACAACGTGGTGCCACCGACCTACGTGCTGATGGACGTTTTCAAGATGAAGTATCCGGTCGCTACCGTGATCGTCGGTCTGCTGGCCTTCGCCACCTTCCCCTGGAAGCTGGTGCAGCCGGAATCCGCAGCGGGCCTGCAGCTCTTCGTGCAGACCTACTCCGCCTTCCTCGGCCCGATCTTCGCCGTGCTGGTGGTCGACTACTACGTGATCCGCCGCCGCACCCTGGATCTCGACAAGCTCTACGACGCCACCGGCCCCTACCAGGGCGTCAATCTCGCCGCGGTGATCGCCACCGGCGTGGGCATCGTCGCCGCCCTCGCCTTTTCCGCCGTCTCCTGGTACGCGAGCCTGATCCCGGCCGGCCTCACCTACTACCTGCTGATGAAGCATTGGGCACCCTGCCAGCGCTTCTGCCAGTGATCCAGGCCCGCCGTCCCACCGGACGGCGGGTAGCGTCCGTTCCATACAACGACAAGAGTGACGACCATGAAAGTGAGCGAACTGGACATCCAGACGACCGACTCGACGCTGTACAACGAGGACCTGGCACCGCTGAAGCCCAAGGACCGCAACTGGGGCGCCTTCGAGATATTCAACGTCTGGTCCAACGACATCCAGAGCCTGTTCGGCTATACCCTGGCCGCCTCGCTGTTCCTCAGCTACGGCCTCAACGGCTGGGCGGTGATGGCAGCGATCATCCTGGCCGGGATAATCGTCATGGTCCTGGTCAATCTGACCGGTAAACCCAGCGTCCGGTACGGCATACCCTTCCCGGTGATGGTGCGCGCCAGCATGGGCGTGCGCGGGGCCAACCTGCCGGCCATGCTGCGCGCCATCGTGGGCATCTTCTGGTACGGGGTGCAGACCTACTTCGCCTCCACTGCGGTAACGCTGCTGATCACCGCCCTGGTCGGCGGCGGCGAAGGCGCCACTTTCCTGGGCCTCACCGGGGTCGCCTGGCTGTCGTTCGTGATCGTCTGGGTCTTCCAGATCGCGATCTTCTGGCAGGGGATCGAACGCATCAAGCACTTCCTCAACTGGGCCGGTCCCCTGGTCTATGCCGTCATGCTGGTGCTGATGGCCATCGTCTGGTTCCAGGCCGGTGGCGAGCTGCTGCCAGCGGTGGACACCATCTTCAGTGGCGAGGCGGGAGACGGCGGCACCAACCCGGTCAACGCCTTCCTGGCCATCGTCGGCACCATGGTCGCTTACTTCGCCGCGGTGGTGATCAACTTCGGGGACTTCACTCGCTTCGTGAAGACCGAGCGCCAGATGAAGCGGGGTAACCTCTTGGGTCTTCCGCTCAACGTGGCCTTCTTCTCCTTCATCGCCCTGATCATCACGGCCGGCACCCTGGTGCTGTTCGGCGAGGCGCTGACCAATCCGTCGGACATCGTCGAGCGGGTCGACTCGCTGCCGCTGACCATCGTCGCCGCCCTGACTTTCTTCGCCGCCACCGTGGGCATCAACCTGGTGGCCAACTTCATTCCACCGGCCTATGACCTCGCCAACCTCTTCCCCAGCCGGATCAGCTTCAAGGTGGGCGGGCTGATCACCGCCGTGATCGCCTTCTTCGTCGGGGCGCTATGGATCTCGGTGATCAGCCGGATCGGTGTGCCGGGCTTCGTCAATGCGCTTGGCGCGGTGGTCGCCCCCTTCTACGGCATCATCGTGGTCGACTACTACCTGATCAAGCGCCAGGAACTGGACATGCAGCAGCTGTTCTCGTCCGAGCCGGGCGGCACCTACTACTACAGCCACGGCTGGAACACCCGGGCCCTGCTCGCCTTCGGCGTCGCCGCGGTCTTCTCGCTGTCCACGGTGCTGGTCCCGGCCCTCTCCGACCTGAACGGCTACGGCTGGATGCTGGGTGCCGCGCTCGGCGGGCTCTTCTACTATGGCCTGATGCGCCACCAGGCCGCACCGGCCGCCGCCGCCGGTTGACCCCACCTCCAACCGCCTGCGATGCGACCCCGGGCCGATGCCCGGGGTCTTCGTGCCGGGCTTGCCAAAATGTCAGACATTTAATAGGCTAACCACGACATCACGCTCAGGACCGCTTAGCCATGTCCCTGGATGGCCTTCCCCATCATCGCGGCGGCGCCGAGGCGCTGGCCCGGCTGCTGGCCCGGGCGCTGCTGGCCGGCCGCTGGCAGCCCGGCGACGCCTTCCCGCGGGAGCTGGATCTCTGTACCCACTTCGCGGTGAGCCGCAATCAGGTGCGCAATGCGCTGGCCAGCCTCACCGCCACCGGCCTGATCGAGCGCACCGCCGGGCGTGGCAGCCGGGTGCGCGAGGTCTCCGAGTGGCACCTGCTCGACCCGTTGATCAGTGACTGGATGACCGGCATCGAGAGCCTCGACCCCAAGCTGGTGCGCGAGATTTTCGCCTTCCGCTACTCGGCCGAGCCGGTACTCGCCCGCCTTGCCGCGCAGGCCGCCGAGGAGGCGGACCTCGAACGCCTGGAGGCCGCCTTCCACGGCATGACCCGCACCGCCGCCTCGCCCGAGGCCCGAAACCAGCACGTGGAGTACGACGTGGCTTTCCACGACGCCATCTACCGCGCCAGCCACAACCTGGTATGGCGTCAGATGGGCCACCTGCTGCGCCCCTCGATCATCGCCCTGATCCAGGGTTCCCAGGCCCAGGTCCATCGGTTTCACGACGGGCTGGACGACAGCCTGACGCGCCATGGCCGAGTGCTGGAGGCCATCCGTCGTCATGCCCCGGACGCCGCCGAACGTGCCGCCCGAGAGGTGCTGCGGCGCACCGCCATCGACTTGGGCATCGTCACCGACACCCACCCCGTCATCGCCTCGGCGACCGAGCCCGAGAGCTGAACCGGAGGGAGACACCATGAAGATCACCCGACTCAAGACCTGGCAGGTCCCGCCGCGCTGGCTGTTCCTCAAGATCGAGACCGACGCGGGCTGTTTCGGCTGGGGCGAGCCGGTCGTCGAGGGTCGCGCCGCCACCGTTGAGGCAGCCGTCCATGAACTCGCCGATTACCTGGTCGGTCAGGATCCGCACCGCATCGAGCACCTGTGGAACACCCTGTACCGCGCCGGCTTCTACCGCGACGGGCCGATCCTGATGAGCGCCATCGCCGGCATCGACCAGGCACTGTGGGATCTCAAGGGACGCGACCTGGGCGTACCGGTGCACCAGCTCCTGGGCGGCGCAGTGCGCGACCGAATGCGCATGTACGCCTGGACCGGCGGCGATCGCCCCAGCGACGTGGGTGCCGGCGCCAAGGCCCTGGTGGAGCAGGGTTTCACGGCCTTCAAGATGAACGCGACTCCGGAGCTGCAGATCGTCGACAGCCACCGCAAGGTCGACGAAGCGGTGGCGCGCGTGGCGGAAGCCCGCCATGCCGTGGGCCCCGACGTCGGCATCGGAATCGACTTCCACGGCCGGGTGCATCGCCCCATGGCCAAGGCGCTGCTTCGCGAGTTGGAACCCTTCCACCCGATGTTCGTCGAGGAACCGGTGGCGCCGGAGCACCTGCCCTGCCTGGGACAAATCGCCGGCGGCCTGGGCTACCCCCTGGCCACCGGCGAACGGCTGCATAGCCGCTTCGCGTTCCGCGACCTGCTCGCCGACGGCATGATCGACATCATCCAGCCCGACCTCTCCCACTGCGGCGGCATCAGCGAGGGCTTGAAGATCGCCGCCCTGGCCTCTGCCCACGACGTGGCGCTGGCCCCGCACTGCCCGCTCGGCCCGCTGACGCTGGCCGCCTCGCTGCAGCTCGACGCGGTGTGCCACAACGCCTTCATCCAGGAACAAAGCATGGGCATCCATTACAACCGCGACAACGACGTGCTCGACTACCTGGTCGACAAGACGGCGCTGGCCATCGTGGACGGCTTCTGCGCCATCCCCCAGGGCCCCGGGCTCGGGGTGGAGATCGACGAAGCCTTCGTCGAGGAGCGCGCCAGAGTGGGGCATCGCTGGCGCAACCCGGTATGGACCCACGAGGACGGCTCCATCGCCGAATGGTGAACGACATGCTACCGATTGCCGAGCGACTCGGCTGGGTCGCCGTCGACTGGGGTTCGAGCAACCTGCGTGCCTGGGCCCTGACGAAGGAGGGCCGGGTGCTGGCCCGCGCCACATCCGACCGCGGCATGCTCTCGCTGGCGCCGGCGGACTACGAGGCCGCTCTGCTGACGGCCATCGGCGACTGGCTGCCCGCGAACGGGCGCATCGCCGTGCGGGTCTGCGGCATGGCCGGCGCCCGCCAGGGCTGGCGGGAGGCCGCCTACCTGCCGGTACCGACACGGCTGGACGGTCTGGCCTCGGGGGCGGTCGGCCCCACCGTCGAGGACCCGCGACTCGACGTCACCCTGCTGCCGGGACTCTGCCAGCGGTCCGATGATGTCGGCCGCCGATTCGACGTCATGCGCGGCGAGGAAACCCAGCTCGCCGGCCTGGCTGTCCATGAGCCCACGGTTTCCGGGCTCGTCTGCCTGCCCGGCACCCATGCCAAGTGGGCCCGCCTCGAGGACGGCGCCGTCACGCGCTTCGCCACCTTCCTCACCGGGGAGCTCTATCGGTTGCTCGCCGAGCGATCGGTGCTCAAGCACTCCATCGGCCTGGACGACCTGGCCGAGCCCGGCTGCCGCCAGACCTTCGTGACGGCGGTGCAGGAGTCGACCGAATCACCCGAAGCCCTGGGCACCCGGCTGTTCGGACTGCGCGCCCAGGACCTGCTGGACAGCGACCTACCCGCCGGCGACGCACGCGGCGCACGGCTGGCAGCACGCCTCTCGGGCCTGGTGATCGGCCTGGAACTGGCCGGCGTCCGCACCGACTTGGCCCACGGCGAGCCCGTCACGCTGATCGGCACCGAGTCACTGTGCACGCGCTACGCCTTGGCCCTGGAAACACTGGGCATCGACGGCCGCCGTATCGACGGCGAAGCCGCCACCGTCGACGGTCTGCGGCTGGCCCACGCCGCTCTGAACCACGAACATCTCGCCACCTGACGCCACCTGGAGCCCTGACCCATGACCCTTCCTCTGATCGGCATACTGCGCGGCATCTCTCCCGGCGAGGCCGTCGACGTCGGCGAAGCGGTGCTGGCCGCCGGCATCGAGCGCATCGAAGTACCCCTCAACTCCCCCGACCCGCTGCGGAGCATTGGCCGTCTCGCCGAGGCGCTGGGCGACCGAGCCCTGATCGGTGCCGGCACCGTGCTGACCCCAGCCCAGGCACGCGACGCCTTCGCCGCCGGCGCACGCCTGATCGTCTCCCCCAACTGCCGCCCGGCGGTGATCGAGGAGACCCGACGGCTGGGCATGGAGAGCTGGCCCGGCGTGGCCACGCCCTCCGAGGCCTTCGACGCCCTGGATGCCGGCGCCTCCGGCCTCAAGCTGTTCCCGGCGGTGCAGATCGGCATCGAGGGCATGAAGGCCACGCGTGCGGTGTTGCCTCCCGGCACGATGCTGCTGGCGGTCGGTGGGATCGGCGCGGACGACTTCGCCGACTGGCGAGCCGGCGGCATCGACGGCGCCGGCCTAGGCAGCGCCCTCTACACCCCGGGCCTCACCGCCGCCGAGGTCGGCGAACGCGCTCGGTCACTGGTTGCCGCCTGGCGCGCGGCCGGTGGGGAGTGAAGGGTCGCCGAGTGGCGGAGGTCGTCAAACCGGCCCTCAGCGGCCGAAGATGCGGTGCAGGTCGGGCACCTCGTCGACTTCCTCGACGATGGAGAGCGACGCCTCGATGGCCTTGAGATGGCGGCTCATGAAAGCTTGGGCGCGATCTCCGTTGCCGGCCGCCAGGTAGGCGATCAAATCCTCGTGGTCGTGGGATTCGCAGCCCAGGTGGCCAGGGCTGCCATAGACCGCCAGAATCAGCGAGGAGCGCGAGCAGAGTCGCCCCACGAACTCGGCCAGGGTGGCGTTGCCGGAGAGCCCGGCCAGGCGCTCATGGAAAGCGGCCGATAGCTTGATCGCCGTGCTCTGCTCACCGGTGCGCAGCGCCTCGCGCTCGCGCTTGGCCATGTCGCGCAGCTCCTCCAGGTCCGCATCGCTGATGCGCCGAGCCACGGCCGGCATTAGCCCGCACTCCACCATTTGGCGGGCGTCGAAGACGTCCTTGGCTTCGTCGGCAGTGGGCCGGGTGACGCTGGCACCGCGCCTCGGCGTGAGCGTCACCAACTGCTCCAGCGCCAGGCGCTGCAGGATCTTGCGAATCCCGGTACGGCTGACCCCGAACACCTCGGCCAGAGCGTCTTCGCGCAGGCGCGCGCCGGGCTTCAGCCGGTGCTCGATGATGGCATCGCTAATCGAGCGATAGATCGCCTCGTGCCGCTCGGCACCGTCGCCGTTCTTGCCCAGGCGCCGGGGGTGCCCCTTCCCGGGCTCGCCACGCTCCGCCGGCTGGCTCATGTTCCCACTCCTCGCTGCCCTGGATGACATGCCATTGTATACGCTAGCGGCAGACGCAATCGAATCCCGCAGGCGCCCCTCATTGGGAGCCTGACCAGGCGGCGATGGCCTCCCGCTCTTCGTCGGTCATGCCCGTCATGTTGCCGAGCGGCATGTAGCCGCTGGCCACCACCTCACGAATCTTGTCCTGCTGCTGAACGATCTGGTCGGACGTGTCGTACACGATGCCGGCCGGCGGCGCACCGAACCCCTCTTGCGTGGGGCTGCTCGAATGGCAGGCAACGCAACGATCCTCGACGATCGCTTCGATCTCGACCAGGCTGGTCGGCGCCTCCCCCGCGCCACCGCTCGATGCACCGCTCGGCATGGCCACCCAGAATGCCACGGCGATCAGCGCAGTACCGGCCACCGGATAGGCGGACTGGATCTTGCCCGCGTGCATCACCACGAAGAACTGACGGATCAAGGCCCCACCGAAGATGAACAGGGACATGATCGCCCAGGCATGGTCGTGGGAATAGGCAAAGGAGTAATGGTTGCTGATCATCAACAGCACCACCGGCAGAGTGAAATAGGTGTTGTGCACCGAACGCTGCTTGCCACGTTTGCCATCCAGCGGATTGGGCACCTCGCCAGCCTTCATGGCCGCCACCATGCGACGCTGGCCGGGAATGATCCAGAAGAAGACGTTGGCCGACATCGCCGTGGCCATCACCGCCCCGGTGAGCAGGAAGGCAGCGCGGCCCGAGAAGATCTGGGTACTGAGGTAAGCCACCACCACCATCATCACTGCCACTGCCAGGCTCAGCACGCCGTCGCGGGTCATGTCGGGGCTGATGCGCTTGCACAGCTCGTTGTAGACCACCCAACCGCCGAGCAGGAAGAGCAGCGCCACCACGTTGGCCTGCCAGCCGCTCAGGTTGGCGGCCCACTCCCAGTCGGCGTTGGGGTTGACCAGATAGACGTCCGGACTGGCCATGTAGAGGATCACGAACAGCGCGAAGCCCGACAGCCAGGTGGTGTACGCCTTCCAGAACGACCAGTGCAGGTCCTCCGGCAGCTTGGCAGGCGCCGTGGCGTACTTCTGATTATGGTAGAAGCCGCCACCGTGAACCGCCCACATCTCGCCGAACACGCCCTTGTCGCGGTCTTCGGCGGCCTTGGGCGTGCGCAGGCTATTGTCCAGCATCACGAAGTAGATCGACTCGCCGATCCAGGCGATGGCCGCGATGACATGCAGCCAGCGCAGCATGAAGTTGGCAAAATCGAGCAGATAGGCTTGCATCTGAGGGGTCTCGTCACGTGGTTGTTGTATAGGAAGCGTTGATTCGGACGTGGTCGAACGAAGGCCAGGCAAGGCAAGAATCGGCGAAAAGACGAACGGGGCTCGCGCGGCTACGCGTTGCAAATTCGCAAATCGAGCCGCTCATCAACGCAGCACGGTCGAGCCCAGCCAGTGTCGGATAACGCTTAGCTACCGCGGTAGGTGGAATAGCCATACGGTGACAGCAACAGCGGCACATGGTAATGCGCATCCGCATCGGCCACCCCGAAGCGCAGCGGGATGACGTCCAGGAAGCGCGGCTCCGGTGCTTCGATACCCTCGGCGCGGAGGTAGTCGCCGGCATGGAACACCAGCTCGTACTCGCCGACGGTGAACACCTCGCCTTCCAGGATGGGGCCATCGCAGCGACCGTCGTCGTTGGTCACCACTTCCTTGAGGCGCGTGCGGCGTTCTCCCTCCAGGCGATGGACCTCGATGCGAATGCCCTTGCCGGGACGCCCCTGCGCAGTGTCCAGAACGTGGGTGGTCAGGTAGCCCATGCGTCTCTCCCTCGTGTTTGGCGATGTCGGCACGCGGCCGGCATCATGTGCGATGCTATGAAGAACAGTTTTAGCGTGCATCGTGGTACATTTCAAAGATTTTCTGTATACATTTCATGAAATCCATATCCGGAGCCGATCATGAACGACCTGACCCTGACCCCGCGTCCCAGCTCGCTCGACCGCGATGCCTTCGTCGGCTGCTTCGGCGACATCTACGAGCACTCTCCCTGGGTAGCCGCCGAGACTTGGGAGCGTGGCCTGACGGCCGCCGAAGACACCCCCGACGGACTCGCCGAGGCAATGGGGCGCACGCTGCGCGAAGCCCCGGCCGAGCGCCAGCTCGCGGTGATTCGCGCTCACCCCGACCTGGCCGGCAAGGCGGCCATTGCCGGCGAGCTCACCGATGACTCGAGCCGTGAGCAAGCCGGCGCCGGTCTCGATCAGTGCACCCCTGCGGAGATGGCCCGCTTCGAGCGCCTCAACGCTGACTACAAGGAGAAGTTCGGCTTTCCCTTCGTCATGGCCGTCAAGGGCAGCGACCGCCACGCCATCCTCGCCGCCTTCGAAGCACGCCTGCCCAACGACCCGGCCGAGGAGCGACGCACCGCCATCGAGCAGATCAACCGCATCGCCCGCTTCCGCCTGGAAGAGCGAGTCGCGAAGCAGGCATCCGACGACTAGCGTCTACACCAAAACAAGCTAGCATTGTGTTTGTAACCACGATGGATTGTGTACATTAACTTCGGCATCGTGGTGAAAATCCAGTTGCACCACGAAATACAACAACAAGTTCGAGAGCCCGACATGACCGAATCCGAGCAGTCTTCCGCCCATCCCCGACCCTCGCGGACCATCAACCGGAACCCCGATGCCATGCCGCCGCTGGCCAAGGCCATTCCGCTGGGCCTGCAGCACATCATGGCCATGTTCGCGGGTAACGTGACCCCGCCGATCATCATTGCCGGCGTGATCGGCGCCAGTGCCGGAGAGCAGATATTTCTGATCCAGGTGGCACTGTTCGTCGCCGGGGTGTCGACGCTGATTCAGACGATCGGCATCGGCCCCATCGGCGCACGCCTACCCATCGTCCAGGGCACCAGCTTCGGCTTTCTGCCGGTCGCCCTGCCGCTGGCCAAGGCCTTTGGCTTGCCGGCGGTGCTCGGAGCTTCCTTCGTCGCCGGTTTGATGCAGGTCGTTCTGGGCGCCTTCCTCAAGAAGATACGCCACTGGTTCTCCCCCGTAGTGACCGGCATCGTGGTGCTGCTGATCGGGATCACCCTGATGCCCGTCGGGTTGAACTACGCCGCCGGCGGTGTGGGTTCGGAGGACTTCGCGTCTCCCACCAACCTGGCACTGGCTTGCTTCGTGCTGGTGGTCACCATCGCCGTGCACCAGTTGGGGCGGGGCTTCATCAAGGCCTCGTCGATCCTGTTCGGCCTGGTCGCCGGCTACCTGGTGGCCATTGCGCTGGGCAAGGTCGACTTCACGCATCTCACCGATGCCGGCTGGTTCGCCGTGCCCAAGCCGCTGGAGTACGGCATGGAATTCTCGCTGACCGCGATCACCGGCATGGTACTGATCATGTTCGTGGTGGGTCTCGAGACCATCGGCAACATCTCCGCCATCACCACCGGCGGCGCTGGCCGGGCAGCCAAGGATCGCGAACTCTCCGGCGGCGTGATGGCCGACGGCGTGGCCACCTCCTTCGCCGCGGTGTTCAATACCCTGCCCAATACCGCCTATGCCCAGAACGTCGGTCTGATCACCTTGACCGGCGTGGTCAGCCGCCATGTGGTGACCATCGGCGGCCTGCTGCTGATCGCCATGGGGCTGTTCCCCAAGCTGGGCGGCCTGGTCGCCGCCATGCCCCACGCCGTATTGGGAGGCGCCGGCATCGTGATGTTCGGCATGATCGCCTCGGCCGGACTCAAGATCATCCAGGAGTGCGAACTGGACCAGCGCGCCATGCTGATCATTGCCGTGGCGTTGAGCCTGGGCATCGGCCTGCCGGCGGTCGAGGCGATCTCGGAGACCATGCCGGGCCAAGCCGGTCTGTTGCTCAAATCGGGGCTGGTTCCCGCCGCCGTGGCCGCCCTGGCGCTCGATGCCGTGCTGCCCGGCAAGCCCAGTCGGCAGCCACCCGAACGTCGAGACGCCACGCTGACCACGAGTGAAAGCGCCAACCGATGACCCTGATTCGTGGCTGAACGTACCGGAACCTTGCCGCTACACTGACAAACAGGAGTGGCGTCTTCAGGAGGTCTGTGATGTTCCGTGACCGTCGCGATGCGGCCGAGCGTCTGGCCGACCGCCTCATGCACCTCAAAGGCGTGAATCCCCTGGTGCTGGCCATCCCTCGAGGAGGGGTGCCCATGGGCTGGCACCTGGCGACAGCGCTGGAAGGGGAACTGGACGTGGTGCTCGTGCACAAGATCGGGGCTCCTGGCAGCCCGGAGTTCGCCATCGGTGCGGTCAACGAGGCCGGCGAAAGGTATCTCGACCCCGCCGCCTCGCGCTTCTCCTCCGAAGTGGTGGAGCGGGAGGCCGAGCGCCAGCGCCAGGTGCTGCAGCAGCGACGCGAGCGCTACACGCCCGTGCACCCACCGATTCCGCCCGACGACCGCGTGGTGATCGTCGTCGATGACGGCAGCGCGACCGGAGCCACCATGGAAGCGGCCCTGAAAACGCTGCAGGGGCGTCCCGCCCGATTGATCGCAGCGCTGGCGGTAGCCTCCGAAGAGGCAGTCGCCCGCCTCGAGCCCCTGGCGGACGAGGTAGTGTGTTTGGCGGTTCCGCCCAACTTCATGGCAGTCGGACAGTTCTTCGCCAACTTCGGCCAGGTTTCGGACGAGGAAGTGATCGCCCTGCTGGAGCAACCCACGCGCTGATCGCTTCGCGCATTGCCATGCAAGACGAAGCCACCGCTCCCCGAGGGGAGCGGTGGCTTCGCGGAGAACGGGCGCGTCGGCGACGCGCCCGGCTCGTTCGTGCCGTTATTTTGCGCTGCTGGCGGCCTTGACGTTCTCTTCGGCCAGCTTCTGCCCCTTCTGCAGGTACTCCTGGCTCAGGGTCACGACCTTTTCGGCGTCGCCCTTGACACGCTCGCCGAGATCCTGGGCCGCTTTCTGCTGCGATTCCACGACCTGCTTGAGGCCTTCGGCATCCTTCACGTCCAGCCAGGCGCGCGCCTGGGCAAGGCTCAGGTCGGTGTAGGCACGGAAGGCCTCGAACTGAGCCGCCACCAGCTTCTCGGTGTACTCGAGGCTCAGCGCGCCGTAGGTACGGGCCGGGCCGAGGAACAGAGTGTCGAACTGCTGGGTTGCGGTTGATTGGGTCTTGCTCATGATGCACCTCCTCTGGTTTCGGTAGCCAAGGCAGGATCCCATCACCGGAACCGCCTTGTTGCAATGCAGCATAGCAAGCTTTTTTGTGCAGTGCAACAAGGCGTCTTTCGAGCCCGCAGTCGGTGCGGCTGCTAGCGGTAAGCGCCTTCGATATCGGTGACCCGCACGGCGTGGCGACCCAGGCCATCGTGCTGGTCGAGCATGCGCTCGAGCCAGGCGTAGACCGGGTCGGCATTGGAGACGAGATCCGCGGTGGAGACGCAGCGCGCCCACATGAAGTTGCCGAACACCAGATAATCGGCCGCCGCCGGCGACTCGCCGTCGAGAAAGTCGGCATCCTTCAGGCAGCCGCGCAGAGGCTCCAGAGCGGCATCCAGCTGCGTCAGTCCCTTGGCCGGGGAGTGGAACTCTTCCAGAGCGCGGCCGAAGCGTTTCTCGCGGGTCTCGCGAAAGTAGTCGCGATCCTTGGGATGGATGGCATTGAGCAGATCCATGATGATGGTGCGCAGCATCGCCGGTGCCAGGGCGCGTTCGGCATAGTGCTTGAAGAAGCGTGCCCGCGACTCGGCCAGGCCATCGCCGAGCAGCGGCGCTTCGGGATACACCCGATCCAGATAGCGCAGAATGGCGTAGCTGTCGGTCACGACCTCATCGCCGTCGACGAACACCGGCACCTTGTCGTGGTCGGCGAAGGCCAGCGCCTCCTTGTCGGTGAAATGCCAAGGGCGACACTCCGCCTCCAGCCCCTTGTGGGCCAGTGCATAGCGAACCCGCCAGCAGTAGGGTGAAAAACGCAGCCTTTCATCGATTCCACAGAGTTCGTAGAGTACCCGTGCCATGCTCGTCTCCTGGCGTGATGGTGATCGTCTCCGCGCCGGGCGTCGCCCGGCCATCACGCGATAGTGCCAGCCTTGCTCGCTCGCTGACAAACGGCTTCTGCAGTTGCCCACTCCGCACCCGTTTTGTCCATTAGTCTAACCTTCATGCGGCGCCGAGCGTCCCTCCATTCTTTGAGAAAACCGACAAGGCACTGTTTATAAAACATAAAATCGAGAATCTAAGCGCACGCCTCTTACATCTAAATTGGTAATACCAATTACCCATCGATGGCCTTCTCGTCCGAGCCGACGTATCTTGCGACTCGCCAGCGTCGGTCGCACGACGATCTACGTTCCAACCAACAATCCACTGCGAGGTCCCACTGCCCATGACGGACACGACTCTTGCGCTGCTCGCCTTCACGCCGCTGCTGCTGGCGGGCATCCTGCTAATCGGTTTTCGCCTGCCCGCGCGCACGGCCATGCCCGTGGTCTATGCGGTAACGGCCTTGATCGCGCTACTCGCCTGGGACATGAGCGTCAGCCGGGTGCTGGCGTCCACCTTCCAGGGGCTGATCCTCACGGTCGCCATCCTGTGGATCATCTTCGGCGCCATTCTGCTGCTCAACACGCTCAAGCACTCCGGCGGCATCAAGGCGATTCGCAACGGCTTCTCCGGCATCAGCCCCGACCGCCGGGTACAAGCAATCATCGTCGCCTGGCTGTTCGGCTGCTTCATCGAGGGCGCTTCGGGTTTCGGCACCCCGGCTGCCGTGGCCGCGCCGCTGATGGTGGCACTCGGCTTCCCGGCACTGGCCGCCGTGGTCGTGGGCATGATGATCCAGTCGACCCCGGTCTCCTTCGGTGCCGTGGGCACGCCCATCGTGGTCGGCGTCACCGGCGGTATCGACCGCTCCGGCATCAGCGAGGCGCTGGAAGCGGGCGGGCATACCTGGCTCGAATACTTCCGTCTGATCGCCGCTGAAGTCGCCATCGTCCACGCTCTGGTCGGCGTGCTGATGCCGCTCATCATGGTGGTGATCATGGTGCGCTTCTTCGGCGCCAACCGTTCCTGGAAGGAGGGACTTTCGATCACGCCGTTCGCCCTGTTCGCCGGCGTCGCCTTCGTGGTGCCCTACGCTCTGGCCGGCGTACTGCTGGGACCGGAATTCCCGTCGATGATCGGCGCCATGGTCGGCCTGGCCATCGTCGTGCCGGCGGCGCGCCGCGGCTTCCTGCTGCCCAAGGACACCTGGGACTTCGCCGAGTCCAGCCAATGGCCGGACAACTGGATCGGCAATCTCGAGATCAAGCTCGACGACGTCACCGGCAAAGCTCCGATCTCCACCTTCATGGGCTGGGTGCCCTACGTGCTGCTGGCCGTCTTCCTGGTCATCTCGCGCACCGTCGAACCGATCAAGAACGCCCTGACCTCGTTCGCCTTCGGCTGGAGCGACATCCTCGGCGAAGCCGGCGTTTCCGGCAGCGTCCAGCCGCTCTACCTGCCCGGAGGCATCCTGCTGATGGTGGTGCTGGTCACCGCAGTGATCCATCGCATGCGCGGCAGCGAACTCAAGGCCGCCTTCGGCGAATCCTCCAAGACGCTGCTCGGCGCCGGCTTCGTGCTGATCTTCACCATCCCCATGGTGCGCATCCTGATCAATTCCGGGGTCAACGCGTCCGATCTGGTCTCCATGCCGGTAGCCATGGCGCGCTTCGTCGCCGACGGAGTGGGCGACATCTACCCGCTGTTCGCACCGGCCGTGGGCGGTCTGGGCGCCTTCATCGCCGGCTCCAACACGGTGTCGAACCTGATGCTGTCGGACTTCCAGTTCAACGTCGCGCAGCAGCTCGGCATCTCCACCGCCATGATGGTGGCACTGCAAGCCGTGGGTGCCGCGGCAGGCAACATGATCGCCATTCACAACGTGGTGGCCGCCTCGGCCACGGTGGGCCTGCTGGGTCGCGAAGGCGACACCATTCGCAAGACCATTCTGCCGACGATCTACTATCTGCTGCTCACCGGCGTGATCGGGCTGGTGGCCTTCTACGTGCTGGGCGTCTCGGACCCGCTGCTCAGCCTCGGCTGACCGGCGCAAGCCTGGCAATTCACCGGCCCCGTCGACCTCGGCGGGGCCGTCGTCGTTGCCCTGGAATCGTCCCGACCAAAATCCTGAAAATATTTTCCATTTACACACATCAGCCTCTCCACCTAGAATGCAGTCAGGCGCCGCCATCCCGGGAGAGACCATGAACATCCTCTATGACGAACGGCTCGACGGGCCGCTCCCCAACCGCGACCCGGCCGAGGTGCAAGCCGACCTGGCCCGCCACCTGCCCGACATGACGCTGCTCCATCGCGAGGAGGACATGCGCCCCTTCGAGTGCGACGGCCTCTCGGTCTACCGTGCCCTGCCCATGCTGGTGGCCCTGCCCGACACCCTCGACCAGGTGCGCACCTTGCTGGCCCGCTGCCATGCGCTTGGCGTGCCGGTGGTGACCCGCGGCGCCGGCACCGGCCTTTCCGCGGGCTCCCTGCCGCTGGAGCAGGGCGTGCTGCTGGTGCTGTCGCGATTCGCGCGCATCCTCGAGATCGACCCCGAAGCGCGCATCGCCCGCGTCCAGCCCGGCGTGCGCAACCTGGCCATCTCCGAAGCGGCGGCCCCCTACGGCCTCTACTACGCCCCGGATCCCTCGTCGCAGATCGCCTGCTCCATCGGCGGCAACGTGGCCGAGAACGCCGGCGGCGTGCACTGCCTCAAGTACGGTCTCACCGTGCACAACGTCATCCAGGCGCAGGTGCTGACCATCGAGGGCGAAACCCTGACGCTGGGCAGCGATGCCCTGGATGCCCCCGGCTTCGACCTCATGGCGCTGTTCACCGGCTCCGAGGGGATGCTCGGCGTGGTCACCGAGATCACCGTCAAGCTGCTGCCCAAACCCGAGACCGCCAAGGTGCTGATGGCCAGCTTCGACGACGTGGAAAAAGCCGGCCTCGCCGTGGGCGATATCATCGAGGCAGGCATCATCCCCGGCGGGCTGGAGATGATGGACAAACTCGCCATCCAGGCCGCCGAGGACTTCGTCAAGGCCGGCTATCCGGTCGGCGCCGAGGCGATCCTGCTGTGCGAACTCGACGGCGTGGAGGCCGACGTCGACGACGACTGCGCGCGGGTCCGTCGGGTCCTGGAAGCAGCCGGCGCCACCGAAGTGCGTCAGGCACGCGACGAGGCCGAGCGCGCCCGCTTCTGGGCGGGCCGCAAGAACGCCTTCCCCGCCGTGGGCCGCATGTCACCGGACTACTACTGCATGGACGGCACCATCCCGCGCCGCGCCCTGCCCCGCGTGCTTACCGGCATCGCCGAGCTCTCCGAGCGCTACGGGCTACGCGTGGCCAACGTCTTCCACGCCGGCGACGGCAACATGCATCCGCTGATCCTCTTCGACGCCAACCGCGAGGGCGAGCTCGACGTCGCCGAAGCGCTGGGCGGCGAGATCCTCGAGCTCTGCGTGGCCGTGGGCGGCACCATCACCGGCGAGCACGGCGTGGGCCGCGAGAAGATCAACCAGATGTGCGCCCAGTTCCGTCCCGACGAGCTGGCCACCTTCCGCGCCGCCAAGGCCGCCTTCGACCCCGCCGAACTGCTCAACCCGGGAAAGAACATTCCCACCCCAGCGCGCTGTTCGGAGTTCAAGACCATCAAACAGGCGGCGGACGCCCCCGCCACCAGCGAGCAAGGCTGACAGGAACGCCCATGGCTAGCACTGCACCCACCGACTATCCCGGCCACGACGCCAGCGCCGCGCTTGGCGAGCGTCTTCGCCAGGCCGCCGCCGAGCGCACTCCGCTACGCATCGTCGGCGGCGACACGCGCCACTTCTACGGTCGTCCGGTGGAGGGCGAGACCCTATCCACCGCCGAACACCACGGCATCACCTTCTACGACCCGGTGGAACTGGTCGTCTCGGTGCGTGCCGGTACGCCGCTCACCGAGCTGGAAGCGGCGCTGGCCGAGCACGGCCAGATGCTCGGTTTCGAACCGCCGCGCTTCGGTGAAGCCAGCACCGTCGGTGGCATGATCGCCACTGGACTCTCGGGACCGCGCCGTCCCTGGGCCGGCGCAGTGCGCGACTTCGTACTCGGCATCCGCCTGATCAACCACGAGGGCATCGAGCAACGCTTCGGCGGCCAAGTGATGAAGAACGTCGCCGGCTACGACCTGTCGCGGCTGATGGTCGGCGCCCAGGGCTCTCTGGGCGTGATCGGCGAGGTATCGCTGAAGGTGATCCCGCGCCCGCTCACCACCCAGAGCCTGCGCCTGGAGCTACCGCTGGCCGATGCCCGCCAACGCCTCGCCGAGTGGGGGCGCGAGCCGCTGCCGATCAGTGCTGCCGCCTGGCTAGACGGTGCATTGCACCTGCGTCTCGAAGGCGGCCCCAGCTCGGTGGCCGCGACCCGTGAGCGCATCGGCGGCGACGACCTGGACAACGCTTGGTGGGACGCCCTGCGCGATCTCGCGCTGCCCTTCTTTTCCGCCGACGATGCCCGGCCGCTGTGGCGCCTCTCGCTGCCGCATCGTGCCCCCGACCTGGGGTTGGCCGAGATCGACGACACGGCCATGCTCCACGACTGGGCCGGCGCCCAACGCTGGCTGCGCGCCGAACTCGACTCCGAGGCGTTGCGCGAGGCGTGCCGCGAAGCCGGCGGCCACGCTACCTGCTACGGCCCCCGCGTGGCCGGCGTCGAGCCCTTCACACCCTTGTCCGCGGTGCTGATGAAGTACCACCGCAACCTAAAGGCCGAACTCGACCCGCACGGCATCTTCAACCCTGGCCGACTCTACGCCGACCTCTGAGATTGACGAGAAGCTGACATGCAGACGCACTTCACCGAGGAAGCCCTCAAGCAGCCGCACATCCGCGAGGCCGACCGCGTGCTGCGCAGTTGCGTGCACTGCGGCTTCTGCAACGCCACCTGCCCCACCTACCAGCTGCTCGGCGACGAGCGCGACGGGCCGCGCGGGCGCATCTACCTGATGAAGCAGATGCTCGAGAACCCGGACGACGACGGCCTGGTGACCGAGCAGACCCGGCTGCACCTGGACCGCTGCCTGACCTGCCGCAATTGCGAGACCACCTGTCCATCGGGCGTGGAGTACCACAAGCTGCTCGACATCGGCCGTGCCGAGATCGAACGCCGCGTGCCGCGCAAGGCCAGCGAGCAGGCGCTGCGCTTCGGGTTGCGCAAGGCCCTGGTCGATCCTCGACGCTTCAAGGCACTGCTCAAGCTGGGGCTGACCTTCAAGCCGCTGGTGCCGGGTGCGCTCAAGAACAAACTGCCGCCGGCCCCGGTGGATGCCGGCACGCGCCCCGACCATCAGCAGCACGCCCGACAGATGTTGATCCTCGAGGGCTGCGTCCAGCCGGGACTCTCGCCCAACACCAACGCTGCCACGGCGCGGGTTCTGGACCGCCTGGGCATCGGCCTCACGCCGGTCAGCGAGGCGGGTTGCTGCGGGGCCATCGACTTCCACTTGAACGCCCAGGACGACGGCCGGGCACGAGCCAGGGCCAACATCGACGCCTGGTGGCCCCACATCGAGGCCGGGGCCGAAGCCATCGTGCAGACGGCCAGCGGCTGCGGCGCCTTCGTCAAGGAGTACCGCGACATCCTCGCCGACGACCCGGCCTATGCCGAGAAGGCGGCACGGGTCAGCGAACTGGCCAAGGACCTCGTCGAGGTGCTGCGCGACGAGGATGTCGCGCCGCTCGCCATCAAGGAGAGCCGCAAGCTGGCCTTCCACTGCCCCTGCACCCTGCAGCACGCCCAGCGGCTCGGCGGCGCCGTGGAAGCCGTGCTGGTCAAGCTCGGCTTCACCCTCACCCCGGTGGCCGACGCCCACCTGTGCTGCGGTTCGGCGGGCACCTACTCCATCACCCAGCCGGAGCTCGCCACCCAGCTGCGCGATAACAAGCTCGACAACCTGGAAGCGGGGCATCCGGAAACGATCGTGACCGCCAATATCGGCTGCCAGACCCACCTGGCCAGCGCCGGCCGCACCGAGGTCAGGCACTGGATCGAGATCGTCGATGAGGCCCTTGCCCCGGCCACGAGCGACGGGTCTCGAGCAGCCCGTAGCCCGTAGCCCGTAGCCCGTAGCCCGTAGCCCGTAGCCAATATCAACCAAGGAGTCCCGATGAATACCAAGCCCGTACTGACCCTCAGCGAGGTCAACGCCCTCCTCGACGCCGCCCAGCAGGAAGCCGAGGCCAACGGCTGGAAGGTGACCGTCGCCGTGGCCGACGACGGCGGCCACCTGCTCGGCCTGCGCCGCCTCGACGGCGCCCCGGCCATGACAGTGGGCATCGCCACGGAGAAGGCGCGCAGTGCCGCCCTGGGCGCCCGCGAAACCCAGCAGTTCGAGGAAATGATCAACGGCGGCCGCAACGCCTTCCTCTCGGTGCCGCTGCAGGGAATGCTCTCCGGCGGCGTACCGGTATGGGTCGAGGGTCAGATGGCCGGCACCGTGGGCATCTCCGGCGTCAAGCCCGACCAGGACGTGCAGATCGCCAAGGCGGCCGTTGCCGCCATCGCCTGACGCCCACCTCTGACGTATCCTTGAAGCCCCGCCTCGTGCGGGGCTTCACGCTTTCCACCGTCGAGGATGCCATGCCGCTGCTGTACTTGCTGCCACCGCTGGGCGCCGTGCTGATCTGGTCCGGCAACATGACCATCAACCAGCTCACTGTGGGCGCCATCGCACCGAGCAGCATCGCGTTCCTGCGATGGGTGCTGGCACTGGCCGTGCTCACTCCCTTCGTCGCCCCCAGCGCCTGGAAGCACCGGGCCACCATTCGCCGTGAATGGTCCAAACTGGCCATCCTCGGCATGCTCGGCATGGCGCTGTGGCAGGGCCTGGCCTACGTCGCCGCGGAGACCACCAGCGCCACCAACATGGGCATTCTCGCCGCCATGGTGCCCTTGCTCACCGTGCTGCTCAGCGCCCTGATCCTGCGTGAAGCGCCGACCCTCGGCGGCACTCTGGGCGGCGGCGTGGCACTGGTCGGCGTGCTGGTGCTGCTGGGCCGAGGCAATCCGGCCTCCTTGCTCGGCCTCGAGGTCGCGGTGGGCGATGCGCTGATGGTGATCGCCGCCACTTGCTACGCCCTCTACGGGGTGATGCTCAAGCGCTGGCCGCTGGACCTTCCGCCCTGGGTGGTGCTCTATGCCCAGGTGTGCTTCGCCGTGCTCTTGCTCCTGCCCCCCTACCTGCTGGGGCCCATGACGCCGGTGGATGCCGGCAACGTCGGGCTGATCGTGTACGCCGGCATTCCCGCCTCGATCGTCACCACCTACCTGTGGATGCGCGCCATCCGCCAGATCGGTGCCAGCCGCGCCAGCATCTTCATCAACCTGATGCCGCTGTTCAGTGCCATCATCGCCATGCTCGCCCTGGGCGAACGGCTGGCCGTCTTTCATGTCATCGGCGGCGCCCTGGTGCTCGCTGGCGTGCTCATGGCCCAGACGCTGACCCGGCCGCTGCTGGCCGCGCGGCGACAGCGCCTGAGCTGAGACTCAGCGAATTCCCGCCCGCAGGAAGGACTGCACGAACTGACGCTGGAAGAGCAGGAAGGCGACCAGCAGCGGTGCAATGCTGAGCAGGGTGGCGGCACTGATCGTGGCCCAGTTGACGCCCGTCTCCGGTGCCGAAAAGATCCCCAGCCCCACGGTGAGCGGGCGGCTTTCCACCGAGTTGGTGACCACCAGCGGCCACAGGAAATTGTTCCAGTGGTGGCTGATGGAGACCAGCCCGTAGGCCAGGTAGGTGGGCTTGGCCAGCGGCACGTAGACCTTGAGCAGCACCGCCATCCAGCCGCAACCCTCGACACGGGCGGCATCTTCCAGCTCTCGCGGGATGGTCTTGAAGGTCTGGCGCAGCAGGAAGATGCCGAAGGCGCTGGCCACGTAGGGCAAGCCGATGCCGGCGATGGTGTCGACCAGCCCCAGGGAGCTTGCGATACGGTAGTTCTCGACGATCAGCACCTCGGGAAACACGAACAGCTGGATCAGCACCAGCATGAACAGGAAGTCCTTGCCGGGAATGGGAAAGCGAGCGAAGGCGAAGCCCGCCAGGGTGCATACCACGAACTGTGCGGCAACGATGCCGGTGACCAGCAGAAAGGTGTTGAGGTAATAGCGCGCGAAAGGCGCCTGCTCCCAGGCATCGGCAAAGTTGTCCAGGGTCAGCGGCGCCAGCAGGTCGAAGCGCACCATGAACTCGGCCGGGTGGAAGGCTGCCCACACGGCATACAGCAGTGGAAATATCCATACGATCGCCAACAGCCAGGCGGCCGTCGTCTCCAGCCTGGGCAGGTAGGCGCCGAAGCGAGTCGCGGGGCTGGCGGTAGCGATCATGGTCGTATCCCCGGCAGCAGCATGGTGAATGCTCTCATTGGTAGTGGGTCCGACGGTCGAGCACACGGAACTTGATGGTCGCCACCACGGCCAGCACCAGCAGGATCACTACCGTGATGGTAGCCGCATAGGTGCGGTCGAAGAACGAGAAAGCGTTCTCGTACACGTAGTAGAGCAGCAGGTTGGTGGCATTGTTGGGCCCGCCCTTGGTGAGAATGAAGAGGTGATCGACCACGCGCACGGCGTTGATCAGCGCATTGATCAGCACGAACAGCGTGGTGGGCATCAGCAGCGGGAAGGTCACCCGCCAGAAGTAGCTCCAGCGGCCGGTCCCCTCCAGGTTGGCGGCCTCCTCGAGCTCCGGCGGGATGCTCTGCAGTGCCGCCAGGTAGAAGATCATGAAGAAGCCCGCCTCCTTCCAGATGGTCATCACGATCACCGAGCCGAGCGCCACCCCCGGATCGCCGAGCCAGTTCGGCCCGCTGATGCCCAGGCCCTCGAGCAGGTGGTTGAACAGCCCGATCTGCGGTGCATAGAAGAACATCCAGATGTTGGCCGCGGCGATCATCGGCAGGATGGTGGGCGTGAAGTAGGCCATGCGCACCAGCCCTCGTCCCGGCAGTCGGCCGTTGACGAACAGCGCCATGCCCAGCGCCAGGGCGATGGAGGCAGGAATGGTACCTAGCGCATAGAAGAGGTTGTTGCGCGCCACTTGCCAGAAGGTGGCGTCCTCGATCAGCACCCGATAATTCTCCAGCCCGACGAACGCCGGCGGCGCACCGCGAAAGCCGGGCAGGAAGAGACTGTTGATCAGTGTGGCGACGGTAGGCAAGTAGGCGAAGGTGCCGAGTAGCACCGCCGCCGGCAGTAGCAGCAAAGCGCCGTAGATCTGCATGCGGCGATCGGAGGTCGGGTTCGCCATGCTTCGTCCTGTCTTGGGGTTACCGGGGACAGAGGCCACTCAGGAGGCGCTGTGAATCCCTCCCTGGAGCGTCATTTGCCCTGCGGCGTTCTTGCATTCCACTCCGCTCGCAGGGCCGACGCTGGCCATCCATGGCCAACCCACCCCTGGCAAATGACCGCTTCATTGACCTGCCCCGGCGCTCCCTGTTTGCGTTTGCGTCGGCAACGGCTATCAGAACGTCAGCGCGCGTAGCGGCGCAGTGCCGCATCGGCCTCGGCCTGTGCCTGGTCCAGCGCTTCCTGAGGCGTCATCTGGCCGGTCAGCGCCGCCTGGACGGCATTGTCCAGCGCACGGCGCACCCGACCGCCCTGGTAGGTGGCGAGCTCCGCCGTGGCGTGCTCGAGCTGGTCGCGAGCCACCGCCGCCGGCGGGAACTCCTCGACGTATTCCCGCAGCGCCTCGGTCTCGTAGGCGGCGGGGCTGACGCCCATGTAGCCGGTCTCGATGGACCAGGCGGCAGCCCGCTCCGGGGCGGTCATCCAGCGAATGAAGGTCATGGCCGCACGCCGTTCCTCCTCGCTGGAATCCTTGAAGAGGTAGAAGTTGCCGCCGCCGGTAGGGCTGCCGCGCTGAGTGTTCATGGGCAGCATCGCCACGCCGAAGTCGAAGTCGGCCTCGTTCTTCACCGCGGTGAGGTTCCCGGTGCTGTGCCACATCATCGCAGTGGACTCCTCGATGAAGTTCTGGCGCAGCGTGCCCCATTCGAGGGTACCGTCGGGCATCGCCTCGTGCTCGCTGGCCAGCGACACCCAGTACTCCAGAGCCTCCACGGCCGCCGGGTCATTGAAGTAGACCTCGGTCCCGTCCTCGCTCATCAAACGATGGCCGTTCTGAAAGGCGAAGGCCTGGAACATCCAGTAGGGGTAGCCGGTAGAGGGCACCATCACGCCCCACTGGTCGTCCTCGCCCGCCTCGCGGATGGTGGCCGCCATTTCGGCCATCTCCTCCCAGGTCTCGGGCGGAGTGTCGGGATCGAGCCCGGCCGCCGCGAAGGCCTCCTTGTTCCAGTAGAAGACGATGGTCGAACGCTGGAAGGGGATCCCGTAGGTCTGGCCGTCCAGCATGCCGTTCTCCATCAACGCCGGGTAGAAGCTGTCGACCCACTCGCGCTCCTCTTCGCTCTCGACCACCTCGTCGAAGGCGACGATGACGTCCTGCTCGAGCAGCTCGTAGAGGTCGATGGAGAACATCACCGAAAGCTGCGGCGAGTCACCGGCCTCGACGGCCGACATGGCGCGCACCCGGGTGTCGTCGTAGTTGCCCGCATAGATGGCATCGACCGCGATGTCGGGGTGCTCGGCCTCGAAATCGGCGACCAGGCCGTCGATCACGTCGGTCAGGGCCCCGCCGACCGCGACCGGGTAGTACATGGTGAGCTCTACCGGCTCCTGCTGGGCAGTGGCTTGACCGGCGACCAACAGGCCGGCGGCGGCCAGGCCGCTCAGGGTACGGGGAAGAAAAGCACTCATGGGTTCACTCCTGTGGGTGGATGCCGTGCGGGGAGGACACGCTCAGTGCCTCGTCCGGCGTCAGCGGATGCGGCGGCGCCGCGACATCGTGACCGGCGAGCGCCAGACGCTGCCCGCTCTCGCCGTCGAAGAAATGCATCGCTCGAGGCTCCCACTGCAACCGGCAGGCATCGCCGGGCCGCCGATCAGGCACCCCCGGCACCCGGGCACGCAATTGCTGGGAGCCAACCTGCAGGCGCACGATGGTGTCGGCGCCCAGATACTCGGCATCCACCACTTCGGCCGGCACGCCCGGGGCCTCGGTCGGCGCCAGTTGGATCGATTCGGGACGCAACCCCAGCCAGTGCCCCTTGGCGGCATGACTGGCGACATGACAGCGAGGCTCGCCATCGATCACCGCGCCGTCCGCCGCTGCGGCCAACGCCACCAGATTCATCGCCGGGCTGCCGATGAAGCTCGCCGCAAAGGCCGTGGCGGGGCGGTCGTAGAGTTCGCCGGGAGTGCCGTCCTGAACGATGCGCCCCTCCTGCATCAGGATCACACGATCGCCCATGCTCATCGCCTCCACCTGATCGTGGGTGACGTAGATCACCGTCATGCCCAAGCGCTGCTGGAGCGCCTTGATCTCGCGTCGCATCTCGCCACGCAGACGCGCATCGAGATTGGAGAGCGGTTCGTCCATCAGGCAGATGGGGTGCTCGGAGATGATCGCCCGGGCCAGCGCCACCCGCTGGCGCTGACCGCCCGAGAGCTGGGCCGGCTTGCGTTCGAGGTACTCGGTGAGCCCGACCAGTTCGGCCACCCGAGCGAGACGCTCGCTGCGCTCGGCCTTGGGTACCTTGCGGCTGCGCAGGCCGAAGACGATGTTGTCGGCGACACTCAGGTGAGGAAAGAGCGCATAGGACTGAAAGACCATGCTGATGCCGCGCTCACCCGGGGCCAACGGCGTCACGTCGCGCTCGGCGATCCAGATCCGCCCGCCGGAGGCCGGTTCGAGTCCGGCGATCATGCGCAGCGTAGTCGACTTGCCGCAGCCCGAGGGCCCGAGCAGGATCACGAATTCCCCCGGCGACACCGTGAAGGAGATGCCATCCACCGCTGCCGCCCCGGCCCAGTGCTTGCTGACGTCGTCGAGAGTGATGCGCTTGTTGTTGTCGTTGCTCATGCCTTGCCCGGTATCGCTGTGCCATGCCCTGACAGGCAGGCGAATCACCTGCTGGGCCACTGTGCTCCCCTCAAGCGTAGCCGCTCGTGCCGGTTTGTCCTCCATGCAGGATGCGCACGCCTCATGACCCCGCGATGACCGACCGATGACGCATCGGTGACATCTCGCAGGGCGGCCGGGCGAGCGTGCTAGAATGCCTCACCCCCTAGGCTCAGGAAGAAGACGCTCCATGTCCCTTGACGACCTGCACCTGAACCTGCGCAACCTGACGCAGGAGGACTACCCCCAGCTCAAGACGCTGATGGACGCCGTCTATGACGACATCGGCGGCGCCTGGCCCCGGCATACCATCGACCGGCTGATCCAGGAATTCCCCGACGGCCAGATCGCCATCGAGGACGACGGCCGGCTGGTCGGCGTGGCGCTGACCGTCAAGGTCGACTACGACGAGTTCTCCAACCCCCATCGCTACGACGACCTGATCGGCAATCGCGAGATCATCCTCAACGAGTCGGAGGGCGACGCGCTCTACGGGCTGGACGTGCTGATCCACCCCGACTATCGCGGCTATCGCCTGGGCCGGCGCCTCTACGAGGCGCGCAAGGAGCTGTGCCGCTCGATGAACCTGCGCGCCATCCTCGCCGGCGGACGCATCCCCCAGTACCACGAGCACGCCCACGAACTCTCGCCCAGCGAGTACATCGAGAAGGTGGCACGCAAGGAAATCCACGATCCCATTCTCTCCTTCCAGCTCGCCAACGACTTCCAGGTCAAGCGCCTGCTGCGCAAGTACCTGCCCGAGGACGAGAAGTCACAGGGCTACGCGACCCTGCTGGAGTGGAACAACATCCTCTTCGAGCCCGCCGAGCGGGTACTCGAGAACCGTCCCACCCAGGTGCGGGTAGGCGCCGTGCAGTGGCAGATGCGCGAGTTCGAGTCCGTGGAAGCGGTGCTGCAGCAGGTGGAGTACTTCGTCGACGCACTCTCCGACTACCAGAGCGACTTCGCCGTCTTCCCGGAGCTGTTCAACGCCCCGCTGATGGGTCTTCAGGATCGCGCCGCCCAGCAGGACCAGCAGGCGGCGATCCGCTTCCTGGCCGGCTTCACCGAGCAGTTCGTCACCGAACTGTCGCGCATGGCGGTGGCTTACAACATCAACATCGTCGCCGGCTCGATGATCGAGCTACGCGACGACGACCGCCTCTACAACGTCAGCTACCTGTGCCACCGCGACGGCACCATCGAGCACCAGGACAAGCTGCACATCACGCCCCAGGAGCGCCGCGACTGGGTGATCGACGGCGGCGACGAGCTGCGCGTCTTCGATACCGACGCCGGACGGGTGGGCATCCAGATCTGCTACGACGTGGAGTTCCCGGAGCTGTCGCGCCTGCTCGCAGACCAAGACCTGGACATTCTCTTCGTACCCTTCTGGACCGACACCAAGAACGGCTACCTGCGAGTGCGCCACTGCTCGCAGGCGCGCGCCATCGAGAACGAGTGCTACGTGGTGCTGTGCGGCAGCGTGGGCAACGTGCCCTCCATCGAGAACCTCGACATCCAGTACGCCCAGTCGTCGGTGTTCTCGCCCTCGGACTTCGCCTTCCCCCACGACGCCGTGCTCTCCGAGACCACGCCCAACACCGAGATGGTGATGTTCTCGGACCTCGACCTCACGCGGCTCACCGTGGTGCGCGCCGAGGGCTCGGTGACCAACCTGAAGGATCGCCGCAAGGATCTCTTCGACCTGCGCTGGCGCGACTGGTCGTGGAAGTCGGGGGCCGACCTGGAGGAGAACTGAGCCGTGCTTGGCCGCCTGAAACGGTGGCGCGAAGCACGCTTCGCCACCCGCCACCCTCTGCCCGAGACCGATTGGGCCGAGGCGCGCACGCGCCTGCCGCTACTGGCGGCGCTCACCGACGGCGAGGCCGAACGGCTGGGCTGGCGGGCCTGGCGATTCCTGCACGCCAAACGCATCAGCCTGCACCCGGATCTGGCCGAGCGCACGCCCTTCGACCGGCCAGCGCAGCTGGCGCTGGCCGCCCAGGCCTGCCTGCTAACCCTGGGCTGGTCGGAGGTCGACCACGACGATGCACTTGCCGGGGTGCACGAGATCCAGATCCTGCCCGACGCCTTCCGTCGCCAGGTGGAAGAGATGGACGAGTTCGGAGTGATGCACGCCTACGAGGACGAGCGAGCCGGCGAGACCTCCCACCAGGGGCCGGTGGTGCTCTCCTTCACCGACCTCATGGAAAGCGGCGACTTCACCGGGTTCAACGTGGTGATCCACGAGCTCGCCCACAAGCTCGACATGGGCAACTCGCTCGACGTCGACGGCTTCCCGCCGCTACCGGGCGACATCGATCCCCGGGTGTGGCATCGCGTGTTCACCGCGGTGTGGGACGACCTGCAGGCGCACCTCGAACGCGGCGATGACACGCCCATCGACGACTACGCCGCCAGCCACCCCGGCGAGTGCTTCGCGGTGTGCTGCGAGCACTTCTTCACCGCCCCGGACGTGCTCCACGCCGCCTACCCCGAGCTCTACGCCCTGCTCGCACGCTACTTTCGCCAGGAGCCGCTGGCACGGCTACGATACGCAAGCCCTAAACCAGCTTGAACGGCTCGATATCGCGGAAGATGCCCGTCTTGGTCATGTCTCGACGTAGCGTGAAAGCCTCCACGACAACGACCGGATCGGTCTCCTCCAGCCCGTCGAAGTCGGTCTTTTCCCACTGCTTTCGGGTGACCTTCACGCTGTAGAGGTACTGGTCCCGCTCACGGCCAGAGGCCGGGTCGGTCACCAGGCGATAACCGGAGACGCGGGCCTCCTCGATGGCGGGAAGACGAGCGAAGACCGCGCCCAGCACGCGACAAGCGATGCCGTGCACGTGGTCGCGATAGAGCCTGCGCTGCCGAGTGGCGCTGAGCCGTTTGGGGGTGAGCTTCACTTGCTTGGCAGGCATGGTCCAGAGACGGTCCGGCATTTCGTCTTCCGCGGGTAACTCGACGTCCACCGCAATGGTGCGATCGTCCTGTCCCAGGTCGAAATCGATGACGGTCTCGCGCGGCCAGTCGATCTCCTCCAGCCGCTCGCGCAGGGTCTGCTCCATCGCATCCCGGTCATGCCACACCGCCTCGCTCTCTCGGCGTTGGCGTGCGAATTCGGCGGCGTCGTATTCGGCCTTGCGCCATTCCCAGTCGCGGTAGGCCTCATCGAATGCCGCCTGCCGACGACGATTCTCCGCCTCGCGGCGCCGCTTGGCTGGCGGCCACAGCGCGTGCCACCAGGCCGCGGCTCGAAACGTCGGCGACGCAGGCGGCGCCTCGTCGAAATGCCGCGGCGTGTAGCCGTTGGTCTGCGGGTGCGGCGTTTCCTCGTGCAGCCGGCCCAGGTGCTCGAGATCCTCGTTCAGACGGCGGCAGTAACGCTCCAGTCGTTCGCGCAGCGCTGTCCGTGCATGGCGACGAAGCACGCGCGATTCGCTCTCCGTCATGGGCGTGCCGTCGCCATAGAAGTAACGGATGGTGCCCTGATCACCGATCTCGAGCCGCACGAAAAGCGTCTCACCGTGTGACAAACAGGTCTCCAGGGCAGCGGCCAAGCTGGTACGCCCGTTGCCGCCGCGAGGCCGACCCTCGCGCCCGCCGCTCGCCTCCGTGCTGGGGCTGGCACCATCCGAACCCACCGAGAGCTCCAGGCTGCGCTTGCCCCGATTCAGCCGCATGCCCGGAGCCAGTGTGATTCGACGTGGGAAACGAAAACTCAAGGCGACCTCCTTGTCGGTCCATTCAAGGGAAGGCGTTGCAACCGCACGGCTCCGACCGCCAGTCGAAGTCGCCACATCGGCTCAATCGTCAGGCCGGGTCGACCAGCGCCGCACGCCCTGCTGCGGCAGGCGATCCGGACACGCCAGCCGACGGGTCGACCAGGTGATCTGGCCACGCTGGCGACACACGTCGGGACCTCCTCGATCTGCTGGGAACGCCAGGCCACGCCACCGCTCCAGCCATTCGCCATCGACGAGCACCCCGATTTCCACGTCTCGCCCGTAGCGTTCGAACTTCCGGTCTCGCCACGGAGCGCGCTCCTGCCAGCTGCGTGCGGGCTCGACGCTAGGTCCTTCGCGCCCCTTGCGAGCATCGGCCAGCGCGACCCCGGCCATGACCGACCACACGACGGCAACCGTCAGCGCAACGCTGCGATATCGACTCATGCTCGTTCTCCCCCTGACGACGGCCATGGCCCCGTCGGCTGCAACCATTCCCACAATAGCAGCACATCGGGATGGTCGCTGTGCCGCGCCGGCCGCACCAGCCAGAAGGCCTCTTCGCTGGGCACGGCCAGGGAAAAGGGCGCCACTAGGTCGTCACGGCCCTCGAGCAGGCGTCGATGGGTCAGCGCCACGCCGCCACCCCGGCTAGCCAGCGTCAGGGTCATCACCTGGTTGTCGCAGGTCAGAGCCGGGCACGCCTGCTCGAGCCCGGCCACCCCGGCCCGTTCCAGCCAGGTCGTCCAGCCCACGGCGAAGCCCACCGCGTGCAGCAGGGTACGGCCGGCAAGGTCGGCCGGCTCATGCAGCATCGTCGCCAAGGACGGCGCACAGGCCGGCAACAGACTCTCGTCTCCCAGCGACACCGCCTGCATGTCCGCCCAGTCGCCCAGCCCGTAGCGAATCTCCAGGTCGGCGCCCTGGGGACCGAAGTCGTCGGGCCAGATGGCGCTGACCAGGCGCACGGCCACTTCCGGGTGGGCGCGGTGGAAATCCAGCAGGCGCGGCGCCAACCAGCTCTGCTGGATGACCGGCGTGGTGCGCAGGGTCACCGCCCGCGACGGCGTACCGCCGAACACTTCCTGAGTGCCCTCGGCGAGCCGCGCGAAGGCGTCGTGGATGCTGGGCAGCCAGGCCTGTCCCGCCGGGGTCAGCGTCAAGCTGCGCGGGTGACGCACGAAGAGCTTCTGCCCCAGGCGATCCTCGAGCAGCCGGATGCGCTGGCTGATCGCCGCCTGGGTCACGCCCAGCTCACGGCCGGCAGCGGTGAAGCTGAGAGTGCGCGCTGCCGCCTCGAAGGCCTGCAGCCAGATCAGGGGAGGCAAGGCATCCATGAGAAAGTAAGCTATAAGCTGAGTTTGGCCATAGGGGCCAGATTAATCGTTTGTCAGCGTCGTTACCACATCCCACCCTATTGAGCCTTGATCGTCATCAACCCGTCAGCAACCGTGGAGGCTCGGATGCACACTGCCCCTTCCCCTGATGCGCCTGTCGACTCGCCGGCCATGCACGAGCTCGCGCCCTATGCCGATGCTCCCCGGCTTCGCGACGCCCGGTCCAGCGCCGATGGGCTCCGCCTGACCTGGGAAGACGATGCCCAGGCCCGGTTGCCCTGGCTGTGGCTGCGCGACCACTGTGCCTGCACCGAATGCCGGCATCCGCAGACCCGCGAGCGCCTGGCATTGCCGCGGGCCGATATCGACCCGGCCAGCGAGACCCGCCTGGAAGGCGGCCACCTGCTGCTGACCTGGCCCGACGGCCACGAGAGCCGCTTCGACGGCAGATGGCTGCACCAGCGTCGCCCCGGCAGCACGGCCATCTCGCCATTGCCCGCCCCGCGACCGTGGAGCGACGATTACCGCCTGGCGCGGGTCGCCCACGCCGCCTTCACCGGCGGCGTGGACGGTGAACGCGCCTGGCTCGAAGCGCTGCTGCGCGACGGCTTGGTGCTGCTCGAGAACGGCCCGCTCGCCGACGAAGAGGTGAGCCGGCTGGCCACGCGCATCGGCCCGCTTCGCGCCACCAACTTCGGGGCTCGCTTCGACGTCCAGTCCAAGCCCAACCCCAACAATGCCGCCTACACCGCCATCGCCCTGGCCCTGCACACCGACCTGCCCAACTGGCAGCACCCGCCGGACATCCAGTTGCTGTATTGCCTGGAGAACGACGCCGAAGGCGGCGAATCGCTGTTCGCCGATGGCTACCAGGTCGCCGAGACGCTCCGGCAGGAAGACCCGGAGGCCTTCCGCCTGCTCAGCGAGATGCCCATCGACTTTCGCTTTCAGGACGAAGACCAGGACATCGCCGTGTGCGCACCGATCCTGACCTGCAATGCCGAGGGCCGGGTCGTCGACGTGCGCTTCAACAACTGGATTCGCGACACCCTGCGCCTGCCCGCCGAGGTCATCGAGCCCTGGTACCGCGCCTACCACCGCTTCTGGACGCTGCTGCACGAGCCGCGCCATCAGTTGGACCTGACCCTGCGTCCCGGCGACATGATCGCGTTCGACAACCGCCGCGTGCTGCACGGCCGCGGGGCCTTCGACCCCAACACCGGGCGGCGCCACCTGCAGGGCACCTACCTGGACCGCGACATGCTCGAGTCGCGCCTGCGGGTACTGGCTCGCCATCCCTGACTCCGCACGCAAGCTTCCACTGACCCCGCCGCCACTCAAACCAACCACAAGGCGCCGGTGATTACCAAGACGAGGAGACTAGTATGAAACTGCCCCTGACCCTTTCTCTCGCTGCCCTGGCCGGTGGCCTGGCTACCCACGCCGCCGCCGACGACGCCACCCTGGACTTCGGCGTACCGGCCTGGCCGGGCATCACCGTCAAGACCGAGATCGCCCAGCAGCTGCTGGAACCGCTGGGCTACGACACCCGCCGCCACGACGTCGGCCTGCAGGTGATCTACCAGGGCCTGGAGAGCGGTGACATCGACGTCTTCCTGGGTGGCTGGATGCCGGCCCAGCGCGAGATGTTCGAGCCGCTCGAGGCCGCGGGCACCATCGAGAGCCTGGCCAACAACGTCGACGGTGCCCAGATGACCCTGGCCGTGCCGGAATACCTGTACGAAGACGGCATCCGGAGCTTCGCCGATCTCGACGAGAACCGCGACCGGTTCGACGGCGAGATCCACGGCTTCGGCGCCGGCTCCGCCGCCAGCGAAATCCTCAACGCGGCCATCGACGACGATGCCTGGGGCCTCGGCGACTGGCAGCTGGTGGACACCAGCACCGTAGGCATGCTCGGCGCCGCCCGCGACGCCATCGAGCGCGAGGAAGCCATCGTCTGGGTCGGCTGGACGCCGCACTGGATGAACCTGGAGCTGCCGATGCGCTACCTCGACGACCCCGAAGACCTGTTCGGCGAGAACAACGGCGAGAGCGACGTGCTGACGCTGATGCGCGGCGACTACGCCGAGTCCCATCCCAACCTGGCCGAGTTCTTCTCCCAATTCGCCTTCAGCGCCGAGGAGCAGAGCTGGATGATCCGCGAATACGGCCAGGAAGAACGTGACGTCGATGACGTGGCCAGCCAGTGGATCCGCGACAACGCCGAGCGCGTGGAAGCGATGCTCGCCGACGTCACCGACCGCGATGGCGAACCCGCCTGGTCGACGGTGCGCGAATCGCTTTCGCTTTGACGCCCCAACCGCGGACGCCATTGGAAGGCGGGCTCTGCCACCGTATCCTGTAGCCCCCTAGGCAGCCCAGGCGTCCGCCCATGCCCCGTTCGGTCATTTTCCTGCTGGTCGCCCTCGCCATGCTGGTGGCGCTGGGACTCGGCTGGCAATGGCTGGCGCTGGAAGACGTGCTCACCGTCGAGGCGCTGCAAACGCTGGCAAAGGGTTCCGTCGCCTGGCGCGACGCCAACTGGGCGGTACTGGTGATCATGGCCATCTACGCCGGCGCCTCGCTGGTGATGTTCCCGCTGAGCCTGCTGGTGGCACTGACGGGGCTACTGTTCGGTCCCTGGTGGGGCTTCGCCTATGCACTGGCCGGCACGCTCGCCGCCTCGGCGCTCACCTGGTGGGTAGGGAGACGCCTCGGCCGCGAGACCCTGCTGCGCCACGGCGGCCAGCGCCTGCGCGGCCTGTCGCGCTACCTGGCCGGCCGCGGCATCCGCACCATGACGCTGGTGAACCTGCTGCCGCTGGCCCCTTTCACGCTCACCAATCTGATGGCCGGCGCCTTTCGGCTGCGCTTTCGCGACTACCTGATCGGCTCGACCCTAGGCATCGTTCCCGGTCTGGCCGGCGTCACCCTGCTGGGCAGCCAGCTCGGTGAGCTGGCCACCGCCGACAGCCGTGGCGACCTGGCATGGGCCCTGGGTGGGCTACTGACGGGCGTGATGCTGCTGGCCGGACTCAAGCGCTGGGCCGAGCGTCGCCGCCGGCGCTGAAGCGTCATTTCTCGGGCAGCTTCGAGGGGGCGTGATGACGACGCGGCCACCAGTCGGGGCGGTCGTGCTCCCACTCCTCCTGCACCAGCTGTTTCAGCAACCGCCCGCGGTGACAAAGCATGCGCCATTCGGCACCGAGCCGAGCGCGCACCCGCTCCCAACCGCCATCGTCGGCATGAGTGAAATCGCCACCGCGTGCGATGGCGGCACGGTAGACGGCCAGGCAGCGCTCGGCACAGCTCGCTTCATCGTAGGCCGCTGCGGTGGTGCGTGCGCCCTCCCCCAGGGGCCTGCGTACGTCGCGAGCCGACAGCGACACCAGGGCCTCGGCGAAGTCATCGGCATCATCGTGGTCGAGCCGTCGCCCGTTCGCGCCGTCTCGGACCACCTCGCGAACGCCGGGAGCGTCCACGGCCACCACCGGCAGCCCCGTCGCCATCGCTTCGGCGATCACCATGCCCTGGGTCTCGCTGTGCGAGGCGAAGGCGAAGACGTCCATGGCGTGGTAGGCATCGATGAGCGACTGCCCCTCCAGACGACCGGTGAAATGCACCCGCGCGGCGACCCCCTCGCCCTCCGCAGCCTCGATCATCGCCTGGCGCGCATCACCTTCGCCCACCACCAGGAAGTGCGCCTTCGGCAGGACGGCCAGCGCCTTGGCCACTGCCACGGCGAGAAAGGCGAGGTTCTTTTCCCGGGCCAGCCGCCCCAGGTGGCCGATCACGTAGGCGTCGTCCGCGATGCCGAGCCGCCGCCGCCAGGCCTGGCCGCTGCCGGCCGCGAAACGTACCGTATCCACTCCGCTGGGCACCACGTGAATTGCCGGGTTGGCGTCGCGCTCGAGCAGCAGGTCGCGGATGCTCTCGCTGGGGGCGATCACCGCGTCGCACAGATGGGTGTACTCGGTGGCCAGCGCCTTGGCGAAGCGCTGCATGCGCGGCGAATCGCCAGGCACGTAGTGGGTGTAGTGCTCGTAGAGGGTGTGGTGGGTGAACACCAGCGGCAGCCCATAGGTCTCCGCCGCCCGCACTGCCGTGTCGCCAAGCAGGAAGGGGTGGTGGGTATGCACGATATCGGGCTCGAAGGCCTCGATGGCCTCGAAAAGCTGCCCGGGGATGGGCACGGGCAGAGAGAAGTCGCTGCCGTTGAAGTGCTGGACCGCCGTGACCCTGATCACATCGGTCTCATGTCGTGGCTGGCCATCGAGGCGCGGTGCCACCACCAGCACCCGGTGGCCGGCAGCCTGCAGCTGCGCCTTGAGGCGCTGCACCGATTCGCTGACCCCGCCGACGATCGGCAGATAGGTGTTGGTGAACATCAGCACGTTCACGATGGCGAGACTCCTTGTCTGGCGGTTTCCGTTGCCGGCAGCGGCGGCACGCGACGCTCCATCTCTTGCTCAAGATAGGCGATGAAGGCACGAATTCGCAGCGGCACGTGACGCCGCTGCGCATAGACGGCATGGAAGTCGGCGCGCACACCCTGCCATGCCGGCAGCAACTCCACCAGCGCACCGCTTTCCAGGTGCGCATGCACGTCCCACCAGGAGCGCAGAGCGATGCCGTGCCCATCCAGGGCCAAGCGCACGATGACCTCGCCGTCGTTGCTGGCCAGCGGCCCGCTCACCTTGATCGCCTGGGTCGTCCCGCTCGCGTCGCGACGCTGGAAGCGCCACAGTGCAAAGTCGCTGGCGTTCTCGCGCAACACCAGGCAGGGATGGGCTGCCAGGTCGGCGGGGCTCTCCAGCGGCGACATCCGGGCCACGTAGTCGGGCGACGCGCACAGCACGCGGCGGTTGGCCAGGATGCGCCGGGCCACCAGACGGGAATCCGGCGGCTCGCCGACGCGAATGCCCACGTCCACATCTCGCTCACCGAGGCTCAGCGGGAAGTTGGTGAGTTCGAGCTGCGCCCGGATGCCGGGATGGCGACGGCAGAATGCGGAGAGCAGCGGAGCCACGTGCCGTCGCCCGAAACCGAAGGTGGCATTGACCGTCAGCGGCCCGGAGAGCGCTGCACGCTGGTCGCCCAGCGTCTCTTCCAGTTCGGTGAGCTCCTCGAGGATCGCCGCTCCGCGCGCCAGGTAGCGCTCGCCTTCGGCAGTCAGCGTCAGCCGGCGCGTGGTGCGGCTGGCCAGCGTTACCCCCAGCCGCGCCTCGAGCTGCTTGAGGCGCTTGCTCACCGCCGACAGCGACAGCCCCAGCGCCTGAGCCGTAGCAGTGAGGCTGCCCGCTCTCGCCAGCTGCTGAAAGAAGGCCAGGTCGTCGAGGATTGCCATGCGATTCTCCACATGGATTCAACAATGTCTTTCCATTCAGCCCGATTATTCCTTCGGCCACAAGAGCTAGACTGTCACCGCCACCTTCGAGGGAGAGAGACGATGTTCACGGGCTTTCGCACCTTCGACATCGCCACCGACGGCGACGTGCACGTCCACGGCCGGATCGGCGGCTCGGGACCGCCGCTGCTGCTGCTCCACGGCCACCCCCAGACCCACGCGATCTGGCACCACCTGGCCGAACCGCTGGCACGCCACTACACCGTGGTGGTCACCGATCTGCGCGGCTACGGCGACTCCGCCAAGCCCGCGGGCGAGCCGGACCACGCCAACTACAGCAAGCGTGTCATGGCCGCCGACCAGGTCGCCGTCATGCGCGAACTGGGCTTCTCGCGCTTCTCGCTGTGCGGCCACGACCGCGGCGGGCGCGTCGGCCATCGCCTGGCCATGGATCATCCCGAAACGCTCGAGCGGCTGATGCTGCTCGACATCGCCCCCACGCTGGCCATGTACGAGCAGACCGACCGCACCTTCGCCACTGCCTACTTCCACTGGTTCTTCCTGATCCAGCCGGCGCCACTGCCGGAGACGCTGATCGAAGCCTCGCCCGAGGACTACGTCACCCGCACCATGGGCGGCCGCCACGCCAGCCTCGACGCCTTCGACCCGGCGGCCATTGCCGAGTACCAGCGCTGCCTGGCCCAGCCCGGCGCCGCCCACGCCCTGTGCGAGGACTACCGCGCCGCCGCCACCATCGACCTGGAGCACGACCGCGCCGACCGCGACGCGGGCCGGCGCATCGCCTGCCCGCTGCGCGTGCTGTGGGGTCAGCATGGCGTCATCGAGCGCTGCTTCGACCCCCTCGCCGAATGGCGCCGCGTGGCCGAGCGCGTCGACGGCGAGGCGTTGCCGTGCGGCCATTACCTGCCCGAGGAGGCGCCCGAGGCGCTGCTCGCGCAGATCACCGACTTCTTCCCCCACGACCAACCAGGAGACACCCCATGACCCATCGCATCGCGGTCATCCCCGGCGACGGCATCGGCAAGGAGGTGATGCCCGAAGGGCTTCACGCCCTGGAAGCCGCCGCCAAGCGCTTCGCCATCGATCTCGAACTCGAGCACTTCGACTTCGCCAGCTGCGACTATTACGCCGAGCACGGCCAGATGCTCCCCGACGACTGGTTCGAACGGCTGAAGGACTTCGACGCCATCTTCTACGGCGCCGTGGGCTGGCCGGAGACGGTGCCCGACCACATCTCGCTGTGGGGATCGCTGCTTCAGTTCCGCCGCCGATTCGACCAGTACGTCAACCTGCGCCCCTGCAAGCTGCTGCCCGGCGTGAAGAGCCCGCTGGCCGACCGCGCGCCCGGCGACATCGACTTCTACGTGGTACGCGAAAACACCGAGGGCGAATACTCCAGCGTCGGCGGCAAGATGTTCGAGGGTACCGACCGCGAGGTGGTGATTCAGGAGACCGTGATGACCCGCACTGGGGTCGACCGGGTACTGAAGTTCGCCTATGAGCTGGCTCAGTCGCGCCCACGAAAAAAGCTCACCTCGGCCACCAAGTCCAACGGCATCGCCATCACCATGCCGTGGTGGGACGAGCGCGTGAAGGCCATGGGGGCCAACTACCCGGAGGTGAGCGTCGATCAGTTCCACATCGACATCCTCACCGCCAACTTCGTCATGCATCCCGACTGGTTCGACGTAGTGGTGGCCAGCAACCTGTTCGGCGACATCCTCTCCGATCTGGGTCCGGCCTGCACCGGCACCATCGGCGTGGCCCCCTCGGCCAACATCAACCCCGACGGCACCTTCCCGAGCCTCTTCGAGCCCGTGCATGGCAGCGCGCCGGACATCGCCGGACGCGGCATCGCCAACCCCATCGGCCAGATCTGGTCGGGTGCCATGCTGCTCGAGCACCTGGGCCACCGGCAGGCCGCCGACGCCATCGTCGCCGCCTTCGAAGCAGTGCTCGCCGAGGGCGATCCCGCAGTGCTCACCCCCGACCTGCGCGGCCATGGCACCACCGAGAGCCTGGGCCGCACCATCGCCGAGCGCATCGCCGGCTGACCTCGCTCTACCGCCGACGGCCACCCGTTCGGAGGGGAGGCCGTCGGCTCCTCAAGACTCACCCTTCGGGCGGTCGCTTGATGGCCGCCTCGTCATGCACCTCCTCCCAACCGGTGATCATCGCCTTGATGTGCGTCAGCGGCGTGTGGCCGGCGGTGGCCAGGTAGACGTGCATGATCAAGAAGGCGAGCATCAGGAAGGCGCCCAGCGTGTGAAGTCGCGCCACTCGTTCCAGGTCGAGGAAAGCAGGCAGACTGGCATGGAGGCTCCCCCAGAACAGGTAGAGCAGACCGGAGATCCAGATCAGCGGGTTGATCACCAGCTTGACACCCAGATAGGCCAGCCGCTGCAGCGGATTGTGCTTGTGCGCCACGGTGACCCGATAGGGGTGCGGGGCACCGACGAAGATGCCGTGGACGTAATAGCGAGTCACGGCACCGATGCGCTCCAGGGTGGGCAGGTACTGCTTCCACTGGCCGGTGGTGAAGTGCCAGAAGATGGCGAAGACCCACAGGCCGATGAGCAACCATGCGGCCGTCTCGTGGATCCGTACCGCCAGGCCGAACTGGAGCAGGTCGTGCACGCCATGGATGCCGAAACCGGTGAACAGCAGGGTGATGATCAGCGCCGCCTGGGCCCAGTGCCAGAAGCGCTCGAAGCGGGTGAACAGGTAAAGTCGTTCGCTCATGTCAGTGCCCCTTGCGCCGGTTGCGATTGACGAAACGCAGGGTGCCGTGGCCCAGCACGCCCAGCAGCACCAGACCGGCGAGACCGAAACCGAAGCGGTCGAGCCCGGCATGGCGGTCGCGACCCGGCATCCACACCCCCTCGACGCCGGCCAGGCGACCGTCATCGCTGTGGCACTGGCCGCACTTCAGGGCGTCCTCGCCGGGCGCCACCATGTGAGTGATCGGCCACAGCATGGCGGTATCGACGAAGTCGTACTCGCCGCTGAAGGGCTGGCCAGCGATGCGAGTGCCCGCCTCGAGCGCCTTGTCCCAGTCGAAGTTGTACCAGAACGCGGTGTCGTTGCCGGGAATTGCCACCTGAGGCCTCAGCAGCGTCTTGTGCACGGTGTCGTAGGGCTGCTTGCCGAGCGCCCGCTTGACCGGCCAGATGCGTGAGTCTTCCCCGCCCGGCGTGCCGTGATACTCATTGATCAGCACGCGCTCGCTGGGGTCGATCTCGGTCTCGGCGGTGACGAAGGTGGTATTGCCGTTCCACCACAGGTACTCGGGCACCACGTTCTCGCCGAGGACGAAATCGCCCTTCTTGCTGTCGTAGATGACGCGTCCCTCGTCGTCCTTGCGCTGGATGGGCTGGCCGTCGTCGTCGAGCTGCCCGGCCGTGGACCAGTCCCAAGCCATCTTGGTGGGCACTCCGCCGCGGGCGAAGGTGGGAATGTGGCAGGTCTGGCAGGCCAGCGCCCGAGTGTGCTCGTTGAGGCGCCGGGCATGGCTGCCATCCTCGTGGGGCGAGCTGCCGTGGCAGGCCTGGCAGGTGGCGGGGTTGCGATCCTCGTGGGCGCCACGCAGCAGGGCGCCGCCGGTATCCACCGCGGTGCCTTGGATGCGGCTGCCCGGTACGTCGTGGCTTTCGGTACGGTGGCACTCGCTGCAGGCGAAGTCCGGCCCCTCGGCGTTCATGTGCACGTCCAGCGTACGGTTCGCCTCGACCAGCGAGGAGTCCAGGTCCCCGTGCTTCACGCCATCGCCGCCACCCCCGTAGAAGTGACAGGCACCGCAGGTCTCCCGCGAGGTCCGCCCCACCTTCCGGGCCGCTTCGACGAGGTCGGTCTTCTCCGCGTTGGGATAGCCGGCCCAGCCGCCCTTCTTCACGTAGTCGCCGGTGTTGTGGCAAGCCAGGCAGTCGACGCGGCTCTCGTCGCTGAAGTCGAAAGTGTCGTCCTCCCAGCCGTAACCCACGTGGCAGGACTGGCAGAACCCTTCGTTGGACCGATCGGAGATGCAGAAGGTGTTGATCATGCTCTTCTTGCCCAGCGTCTCGCCGCTGTGCGGATTCTCGTACTCCCAGGTCCAGTGGCGGGTTGACATTACCTGCTGCGACGCCTCGGTATGGCAGCCGAGGCAGGCCTCGGTGACCTGCTCGGCTCGCTCGAACGGCCCCTGGAGTTCCTCGAAGGCAGTGTGATCGGCGGTGCTGGCTACCGCTCCCGATGCCAGCAGAAGCCCCAACAAACCCAGCACCCGCCCCGGCAGCCATCGCCGCCATCCGTCGTTGGTGTCGGTCATTCCCGTTTCCCCTCACTGCAAGCCTGCGCCTTCGCTATCGGGGCGCTTTGTCGTGTTGTCACGGCTTGCCCACGGCCGACATTCCCGGCACGGGGCATCATGTGAAGTCTGGCAGAGAGAGGAAAAGGGAAACTGACCGGGGTCAACAAATCGTGACGCGAAAATCAAGACTTTTGTCGCGTCCGTCAGGCAGTAAGTTGCGACAATCTGACCTGCGTCAAATCACCGCACTGGCAACTGGCTCAATCTTTTCCGGCATTCCAAACGTCGACCGCATCGGCCTGACATGAAAGCACCCCGACGGCTGCAGGGAATCAACCGTCGGGGTGTCATTCGAAGCCTCGTTGGGCGTGAGGCGTTGCGCCGAATCAACCAGCGAGCTTGGCAGCGATCTTGGCCACGTGTTCGCCCTGGAAGCGGGCGATCTTGCGCTCGCGCTCGTCGGGCTGGCGCGAACCGTCGCCGCCGGCGATGGTCGAGGCGCCATAGGGGTTGCCGCCACCGGCCTGGTCGAAGACGTATTGCTCGCCGATACCGTAGCCCAGCGGCACGATCACCATGCCGTGGTGCGCCAGTGTGTTCCAGAACGAGGTGATGGTGGTCTCCTGGCCGCCACCGGTGCCGGTGGAGGTGAAGACGCTGGCCACCTTGCCACGCAGACCGCCCTTGGCCCACAGACCGCCGGTCTGGTCGAGGAAGGTACGCATCTGGGCCGACATGTTGCCGAAGCGCGTCGGGCTACCGAAGATCACCGCATCGTATTCCACCAGCTCCTGAGGCGAAGCTTCGGGGGTGTCGAACGACTGACCGCCGGCCTGAGCGAACGTCTCCGCATCCATGGTTTCCGGCACCCGTTTGACGGTGACCTCGACACCGGGAACCTGGCTCGCCCCTTCGGCGACCAACTTGGCCATGGTATCGATATGACCGTACATGGAATGGTAGAGCACAAGAACCTTCGTCATCACAACGCTCCTCTGTTGGCGATTGGATGAGTACAGCATACGGGCTGGCCGCGTGCAGAAAAGCGAAGGTTTTCGTTGGCGGGGTTCGAATTCATCGATTGCCGCGACGCCACACTCCCTCGAGGATGCGCACCTTGTCGGCAGCCAGGTTGTCGCGCAGGTTGCGGCCCATGACCGGAAAGTCGGCGCCGAAAAGCAGGCTCGGCCCCGGCAGGGCCGGCGCTGCGGGTGCCGTCGCAACGCTTTCACGCTCGTTGCGGGTTCGTCGCCAGGCCAGCGCCGCTTCGCTGACATTGCGCAGCGCGTCGGGCACGAAACCGGCCATGGCCAGGCAGCGCTCGAGCTGCTCGCGACTGCGCAAGTGGCTGATCGACTGGCTGCGTGCCCAGGGTACCGGCAGCGCCAGTGGCTCTGGGTTGTCACCGGCCACCACCTCGTGCAGCAGTACCCTTCCACCCGGCCGCAACAGACGCTGCCACTCGGCCAGGACACGCGGCACCCGAGGCATGTTCATCAGCGCATGCTGACACCACACCACGTCGAAGCTGGCGTCGGCGAGCGGTACGACAGCGGCATCGGCACACAGAAAGCGGGTGCGCTCGGCAAGCCCCGTGGACGCGCTGAGCCAGGTGGCGACTTCGACGAAGGCGGCGGTGATGTCGACCCCAGTCACCGTGACGCCGTACTCGGCAGCCAGCAGCCGGCTCGCCCCGCCGGTGCCGCAGCCCACGTCGAGCACGCGTTCGCCGGGGCCGACGAAACCCAGAGTGGCCAGGGAGCGGCTGGCCGTGCGACCGCCAAGATGCAGCTGATCGATGCCGGCGATGGCATCCAGCGATAGCCGGTCCGGATCGCAACCGGCCGCGTCAAAGGCATCGCGCAGCCGCGCCACCAGTCCCGCGCCGCCGGCAACGTCGGCTGCCGCATAGTGATCGTTGAGTCGGCGGCTGAGATCGGGCGAATCCTGGGGCATGGGGGCTCTCCGAGGTGGCATGGTGAGACTGATCGCCCCATAGTCTAGCGGCACCCGGCCAGCGCCCCCATTGGGCCATGGTCATGTGACTCGGCGACATTTTCACGATCGCACCGGCGTTTTCACCAGCCCGACGTCGGGGCTTGTGAGCGGCCACGCTCCGCAGGATGGTGACCGAGCTTGGCTCTACTACCCAACGGGATCTGCGCATGCCCTCAATCCACGTGCCATACCCGACGCTCCACCGCCCCCGCCCCACCCGGTCCGGAGGACACCATGCTCGCTGAGTGGCTCGATGCCAGCCTGGACGGTAAGACGCCGGCCACTCGACGAGGAAGCGTGAACGGGGGACGCTTCACCCTGACCGGCCCGGGGCTTCTGGAGCTCGTGCCCGATGATCCCGACCCGGACGCCCGTGCCTGCGTGCTCTCGGCAGGCATTCACGGCAACGAGACCGCACCCATCGAGCTGCTCGGCGATTGCCTGGCCCGACTCGAGGCCGGCCAGCTCCGTCTGGGTGCGCCGCTGCTGGTCATCCTCGGCAACCTTCCCGCCATCCGCGCGGGGGTGCGCTTCGTCGATACCAACCTCAACCGGCTGTTTCGCCGCGACCTCGACGAACGGGGCGACGAGCCCGACCGTGCCCGCGAGCTGATGGCCGCCGTGGATGCATTCTTCACCCGCCATCCCGAGCGCGCACGCCTGCATTACGATCTGCATACGGCGATTCGCGACAGCCGCTACCCGCGCTTCGTCGTCGAACCCTGGGCCGAGTCCCGCACGCCAGCCGAACAGTGGCGCTGGCTGGCTGCCGCCGACATCCAGGCCGTTCTTCATCAACACCAGCACAGCTGGACCTTCTCGCACTATTCCAAGCACTATCATGGCGCCGCCGCCTTCACCCTGGAGCTCGGCCGCGTGCGCCCCTTCGGCGCCAACGACCTTGACGCCCTCGCCCCCATGGGTCGGCTGCTGGCAGCGCTGCTTGGCGGCCAGACGCCCCCCGGCGCCGACCCGGCACGCATGGTCTTCTTTCGCGTTGCCCACGAGCTCGTTCGCCACAGCAACGACTTCCGCCTGTGCTTTGCCGACGACACGCCCAACTTCACCGAGTTCGCGCCCGGCACGCGGCTCGCAGAAGACGCGGCCGCCGGCGCCTTCACGGTGGGCGAGACGCCGCTGCACGTGGTGTTTCCCAATGCCGACGTCGAACTCGGCGCCCGCGCAGCGCTGCTGGTTCGGCCCGCCCCTCGCCCCGATGAAAGGAGTTGAGCGGCCAGCCGAACGATTGCCGCCATCACCCTCGCACCCTCACAATCGACGATAACAACAATCAGGAGATCGCTCATGCCAACGCATCCGCACCGCAGCGCTACCGATCCACGAAGGGACGACGACGGCGAACCTGCCGAAACGGCATCGGCCTGTTAGAATCGCCCACTTTCCGTGCCCGTCCGTTCGTCCCGATCTGGAGCCATACCATGGCCGATACCCCGCTACCGCTCGAGGTGCGCAACATCAAGAAGCGCTTCGGCGATACCGACGTGCTCAAGGGCCTGTCGCTCACGGCCCACAAGGGTGACGTCATCACCCTGATCGGAGCCTCCGGTTCCGGCAAGAGCACCTTCCTGCGCTGCATGAACCTGCTGGAGCAGCCCGACGAGGGCCAACTGATCGTCCATGGCGAGGAGGTCCGCTTCAAACGGACTCGGCACGGCCGCGAACCGGCGGACTGGCAACAGGTAGTGCGCATGCGCGCCAAGCTCTCCATGGTGTTCCAGAGCTTCAACCTGTGGGCCCACATGACGCTGCTGGAAAACGTCATCGAAGCCCCGGTGCACGTGCTCGGCAAACCCAAGAAAGAGGCCATCGAACACGCCCGCGCCCTGCTCGATCGCGTCGGTCTCACCGAGCGTGCCGATGCTTACCCGGCGCAGATGTCCGGCGGCCAGCAGCAGCGCGGCGCCATCGCCCGGGCACTGGCCATGGACCCGGAAGTGATGCTCTTCGACGAGCCCACCTCGGCACTCGACCCCGAGCTGGTCGGCGACGTCCTCAAGGTGATGCGAGACCTGGCGGCCGAGGGCCGCACCATGATCGTGGTCACCCACGAAATGGCCTTCGCGCGCGACGTCTCCAGTCAGGTGATCTACCTCCACCAGGGAGTGATCGAGGAATCCGGGCCTCCCGATGAGGTGATCGGCAACCCCCAGTCGGAGCGCCTTCGGCAGTTCCTGGCGCCCAAGCACTGACGGGCACGTGAGGAGAACGTCATGATCGACCTGCATGGCTACGGTCCGCGCCTCGCCGAGGGCGCCCTGATCACCATCGAGCTGGCACTGCTGTCGCTGGTGCTGGCCGTCGTGCTCGGCCTGCTCACCGCCAGCGCCAAGATGTCGCGCAGCTGGCTGGCCCATCGCCTCGGCACCCTCTACACCACCGTCATTCGTGGCGTACCCGACCTGGTGCTGATGATGCTGCTGTTCTTCGGTGGCCAGATGGGCGTCAACCTGTTCACCGACTGGCTCTATTACCAGTTCGATATCGACATCTTCATCAACATCAACGAATTCGTGGCCGGCGTGGTCACCATCGGCCTGATCTTCGGCGCCTACATGGGCGAGACCTTCCGCGGAGCCTTCATGGCGGTGGACTCCGGCCAGATCGAAGCCGGCCGCGCCTATGGCATGGGCCCCTGGCTGGTGTTCCGGCGCATCCGCTTCCCGCTGATGATGCGCCATGCGCTGCCGGGCATTTCCAACAACTGGATGGTACTGCTCAAGACCACCGCTCTGGTGTCGGTCATCGGCCTCTCCGACATGGTCCGCGTGGCGGCCGAAGCCTCCAAGGCCACTCGTGAGCCCTTCACCTTCATGCTCATCGTGGCGGCGATCTATCTGCTCATCGCCAGCGTCTCGGAGTGGGTCTTCGCTCGCCTGCAGAAGCGCTACGACATCGGTTACGGGGAGGTGGAGTGATGGAGGCCCTGCTCGAACGCCTGGAAGGCCTGCTGGCCGACAACAGCATCTTCACGCTGCAGACCCTCTCCTATTACGGCGAGGGTTTGGTGACCACCGTGCAGCTGGTGTTCCTGTCGCTGGTCATCGGCCTGGTGGCGGCGGTGCCGCTGGCCATCGGCCGGGGTTCCAAACGCCCCTGGGTCAAGTGGCCGATCTTCGCCTATACCTACGTGTTCCGTGGCACCCCTCTGCTGGTGCAGCTCTACCTGATCTACTACGGCGTGGTGTTCGTGGAGGGCATTCAGGAAACCTGGCTGTGGGTGATTCTCGAAAAACCCTTCGTACCGGCCCTGATCGCCTTCACCCTCAACACCGCGGCCTACACCACCGAGATCTTCCACGGCGCCATCAAGGCCACGCCGCGCGGCGAGATCGAGGCGGCGCGAGCCTACGGCATGTCGCGTCGCCTGATGATGCGGCGCATCGTGCTGCCCAGCGCCTTCCGTCGCGCCCTGCCCGCCTATGGCAACGAGGTGATCTTCATGCTCCACGCCAGCGCCATTGCCAGCGTGGTCACCATCATGGATCTGACCGGGGCGGCCCGCTTCGTCTACGCCCGCTACTATGCCCCTTTCGAAGCCTTTCTGTTCGTGGCGGCCATCTATCTGTGCGTGACCTTCGCGATCCTCTTTTTCTTCCGCTGGCTGGAGAAGCGGCTGCTGGCCCACCTCAAGCCGGCCGGCGGCTGAGCCGAACGTAAAACGTGCGTTGGGAACCGGCGTTTAAACCCGCCCCGATTCCCCCTTCCGGGCCATCCGGCTATCCGCTAAGGTTGGCCTGTCATCACCCACGAGGTGCATCCACCCAACACAGGGGACAACAACCATGAAGATCCAGAAGATCCTGAGCCTCGGCGCCCTGAGCGCAGCCCTGATCGCCGGCACCGCCAACGCCGAGGTTCGCGACATTCGCATCGGCGTCGACGTACCCTACGAGCCCATGGAATACCGCACGCCGGACGGCGAACTCACCGGCTTCGACATCGACCTGGGCAACGCCATGTGCGAGGAGATCGGCATTCAGTGCGAATGGGTCGTGCAGGGTTGGGACGGCATCATCCCCGGCCTGATGGCCCGCAAGTACGATGCCATCATGTCGTCGATGACCATCAATGAAGAGCGCCGCGAGCAGGTGCTGTTCTCCGATCCCTACATCACCCCGCCCTCCGCCTGGTTCGCTCCCGCCGACGTGGAGATCGGCACGCCCTCCGACGAGACGCTGGAAGGCATGACCATCGGCGTGCAGCGCGGCACCCTGCAGGACAACTACGTCACCGACATGTACGGCGACGTGGCCGACGTCAATCGCTATGCCACCGCCGACGACATGGTCCTCGACATGGACTCCGGCCGGCTCGATGCCGTCTTCCTCGATTTCCCCATCGGCAAGTCCACCCTGCTGGACAGCGAGGCCGGCGATTACAAGGTGGTCGGCGAGATGATCACCGAACCCAAGGAGTACTTCGGCGAGGGTTTCGGCATCGCCTTCCGCAAGCGTGACGAGGCGCTGGCCGAGGCCTTCAACGAAGCGCTCGCCACGCTGCAGGAGAACGGCACTTACGACGAGATCCACGCCAAGTATTTTGGCGAGGAGTGAGCGCCACGGCGGATGACCGCCAGCGCGTTCGTCGAGCCTCGACTCCCACATCGCCCCGGCCTTGGCCGGGGCGATGTGCGTTCAGCCCGCCCCACCGCCGCGGTGTACCCCCGGCACATGACTCGCCTCGTTCGGTACGGCCAGCGCCGCGTCGCCCAGCGGCTGCGATAGCTCCTGCAGAATGCCGCAATGCGCCGAGTCCGCCGCCCCCTCGCAACGTGCGCGCAAATTGATCAGGGCCTCGCGCAGCGCCTCCAACTGAGCGATGCGCGCCTCCACGTGGGCGAGATGCTCGTCCACCAGGCCGTTGACGGCATCGCAGGGCTGGCGGGGGCGGTCGTGGTAGTCGAGCAGGGTGCGGATCTCATCGAGGGTCATGTCGAGCGCCCGGCAGTGGCGGATGAAGCGCAGCCGCTGGGCATGGGCATCGCCGTAGAGCCGATAATTGGCCGCACTGCGCGCCGGTTCGGGCAGCAGCCCCTCACGCTCGTAGTAGCGGACCGTTTCCACTGCGCAGCCGATGGCTGAAGCCAGTTCGCCGATTTTCATCGCTCTCCTCCTCGCTCCATCCCTCTTGTAAGGCGATTGCAGTGAGCCGAGGCGATAGGCGCCGGGAACCGGTCGAAGAGGGGGTCTTTTGCCAGGGATGGCAAAAGTAGCGCCCAGGGAAGGGTTCACAGCGCCCCCTCAACGACCGGTTGCCGGATCAACCTCGAGCGGCCATGCGTCATCGCCTTATGTTCAACGCTTGACCCTATAGCCACTACAGGGTGTGTCATGCAGACAGAATTGGCAAGGAGCCCGACATGACCACACGACCGACCTGCGATGGCTGCTGCGAGGCACGTGAGTTCGACTCATCCTCCGCCGCCGAGGGCGCTCCGGCTGGGACGCGCCCACTGCGCCTGCACATCGCCGACATGTGCTGCCCCACCGAAGAGGGGCTGCTGCGCCGCGCGCTCGAGGGCATGCCCGGCATCGAGGCCCTCGAGTTCGACCTGATGGGGCGCGTGCTCACCGTGCACCACCGCGACGCCGACGAAGAGACGATCCGTCAGCGCATCGCCGCCACCGGCATGACGGCGGAGACCCTGGACGCAACCCGTCGCTCCGAACCGCCCAGCGAACGCGAACCCTGGGGCAAGCTGGTCGTGGCGGCCCTGATCGCCCTGACCGCCGAAGCGAGCGAATGGGCCGCCCTCGCCACACCCTGGCTGCCCGGCATTCTGGCATTGACCGCCATCCTGCTGGTCGGCCTGCCCACCTGGAAGAAGGGCTTCATCGCTCTGCGCCACCGCGCGCTCAACATCAACGCCCTGATGAGCGTGGCCGTCACCGGCGCACTGCTCATCGGCCATTGGGCCGAAGCGGCCATGGTGATCGTGCTATTCACCCTCGCCGAACGCATCGAAGCACGCTCCCTGGGCCGCGCTCGACGCGCCATCCGCGAGCTGCTCGACCTGGCCCCGGAAACGGCCAACGTGGCCCAGGCCGACGGCCGTTTCGAACGCCAGCCGGCCGAATCGGTTGGCGTGGGCAGCCTCGTGCGGGTACGCGCCGGCGAGCGCCTGGCGCTGGATGGCGAAGTGGAAGCGGGTCACCCGACGCTGGACGAATCGCCCATCACCGGTGAAAGCCTGCCGGTGGACAAGGCACCCGGGGCGAGCGTCTTCGCCGGCAGCATCAACCGCAACGGTGAATTCACCTATCGCACCACCCGCGCCGCCAGCGACACGACGCTGGCACGCATCATCCACGCCGTGGAACGGGCCCAGGCGAACCGTGCCCCCACCCAGCGCTTCATCGACCGCTTCGCGGCAATCTATACGCCCGCGGTATTCGCACTGGCCATCGTCGCCGCGCTAGCCTGGCCGTGGCTGTTCGGCGTCGGCTGGTTCGAAGGTATCTACCTCGGCCTGGTGCTGCTGGTGATCGCCTGTCCCTGTGCGCTGGTGATCGCCACTCCGGTGACCGTCGTCAGCGGCCTGGCCGCCGGGGCGCGGCGCGGCATCCTGATCAAGGGCGGCGCCTTCCTCGAGCAAGGCCATCGCCTGGCCTGGCTCGCCTTCGACAAGACCGGCACCCTGACCCGCGGCAAGCCGGTGCAAAGCCACTGGGAAGCCGTCGACGACAGCCTGGACGACGCGACACGCCAGCGCCTGATCGCGCTCGCCGCGGGGCTCGCCACCCGCTCCGGGCACCCGGTTTCCGCCGCCATCGCCACGGCAGCGACAGAGGCCGGCATCGCCCCGCTCGAGGTGAGCGGGGTCAACGAACGGCCCGGCCAAGGCATCGTCGCCACCTTCGAAAAGCGCCCGGTGTGGCTCGGCAACCGCCGAATGCTGGAGGCGCACGCCAGGCTGGACGAGGTACTGGCCGAACGGCTGGCCGAGCGCGAGGCCCGAGGCGAAACGGTGGTGCTGCTCGGCGAAGGAGACAGGCCGCTGGCGCTGTTCGCCGTCAGCGACCCGCTGCGCATGACGAGCCGCGCCGCGGTCGAGGCCCTGCACGCGCGCGGCGTGAAGACGCTAATGCTCAGCGGCGACAACCCGGCCAGCGTCGCCCGCATCGCTGAAGCGGCGGGCATCGACGAAGCCCACGGCGCCCTGCTGCCTGACGAAAAGCTGGCCATGATCGAGTCGCGCACCCGCCAGGGATCCGTGGGGATGGTAGGCGATGGCATCAACGATGCACCCGCCCTGGCCCGCGCCGACATCGGCTTCGCCATGGGAGCTGTCGGCAGCGATGCCGCCATCGAGACCGCCGACGTGGCGCTGATGGACGATGACCCGCAGCGCTTGAACGACTTCCTCGACCTGTCGCATGCCACTCATCGGGTACTGATCCAGAACATCGTCCTGGCGCTGGGCATCAAGGCGGTCTTCCTGGTACTGGCTTTCAGCGGTCACGCCACGCTGTGGATGGCGGTGTTCGCCGACATGGGGTCCAGTCTGCTGGTAGTGGCCAACGGGCTACGCTTGCTCACCGACTCGCCGTCGCGCGCCGGTGAAGGCCGCGACAGCCGTCAGCCCAAGGATCCCCAGCCTGCCCGGCCGTGACGACAATCAGCGCAGCACGTGGCGCACCATCAGCGGTCCCAGCACTTCGAAGACCACGGTGGACGCCACGACGGCAGCGATCAGTACGCCGCCGTGCTCCGGAAAGCGTTCCATGGCCAGCAACGCCATGCCCATGGCCACGCCGGCCTGGGGCGTCAGCGCCAGACCGATGTCATGGGGTAGCTCGGCCTGGCGCGAACGGGCCAGGCGCACGCCGAGCACTCCGCCCAGATAACGCCCGCCCAGGCGCAGCAGCAGATAAGCCAGCGTCAGCCCCAGCGCATCGTCCAACCGCATCAGGTCGATGCTCGCCCCGGAAAGCACGAAGAAGAACACCAGGAAGGGCCACTCGATGTGCTCGATCTCGTTGAACGAGCGGGTGTGGTGGCGCGACAGGTTGGCCACCAGCGCACCGGCCACCATGGCAGCAAGCAGGGCAGAGACATCCAGCCAGTCGGCCAGGCCGGCGAGCAGCAGGATCAGCGCAATGGCCTCGACCTGAGTGGGCTCGCCGGGACGCAGGCGTCCCGTCAGCCAGGCTGCCGGTAGCCCCACCAGGGTACCGAGCAGCAGCGCTCCGCCCAGCTCCCAGGCGGCATGCACCAGCGCCAGACTGCCTTCCCCCGAGAGCCACCAGCCCAGCAGTGCCATGGTCAGCCCGAAGGCCAGCACGCCCCAGCCATCGTCGATGGCAACGATGCCCATCAGCAAGCGGGCGCGCAGTCGAGTGTCGCCGCTCTCGCGCACCGTTTCGCTCACCGCGGCCGGGTCGGTGGCCACCGAAATGGCGGCCAGGCTGGCCGCCACCACCAGGGGAAACCCCAGCAGCCACAGCCCGATGCCAACCGCCAGCACCCCCACCCCGATGACCGACAGCGAAACGATGAGAATCAAGGGGCCGGTATGGCGCAAACGATCCAGGGTCAATTCCCCGCCCAGCAGGAAAGCGACCATCACCAAGGCCACTTGAATCAAGGGTTCGCCAAGCCCGTCCAGCGGACGTGCGTCCGAATGCCCGAGCAGCGCCTGCTGCACGAACGCCACCCCCACGCCAACCAGCACCAGCAGGGAAATGCGCGGCAGCCGAGTGCGTGCTGCCAGGGCATCGGCCAGGATGCTGCTGGACAGGATCACGCCCAGCAGCACCAGGGCTGCCGTCGCCGATGACGGTGCCTCCCAGGGTAGCGAACTAGCCGACATGCGCTTGGTGCTGCATCGCACGACGCAGGAAGGCGAGAATCCAGCGCGCCATCAGGGTATCGTCCACCGGCGACGTCAGCGACGCCTCGCCTTCCCGTACGCGGGCGTCGCCGATGTCCCCGGCACGCAGCGCCATCAGGTCGCGGGAATACGCCTTGGTGAACTCGGGATGGCCCTGCACGCCCAGGAAGTGCTCCCCTACCTGCATCAGGTAGGCAGGACAGAAGTCGCTGCCGCCCAACACCCGCGCACCGGGCGGCAACTCGACCACCTGATCCTGGTGGCTCACCACCAGGTCGAGCGTATCCTGCGCCGGCGCCATCCACTCGGGCCGCTCGGTCACCTGGTTGAACGACAGGCCCACGCCCCAGCCTCGGGGGCTCTGGATCACCCGGCCACCCAGTGCCTTGGCGATCAGCTGGTGACCGAAGCAGATTCCCACCAGCGGTTTGCGGGCCTGCCATAGGGTCCGCACGAAGGCTTCGAGATCGGCGATCCACGGCAGATCGTCATTGACGCTGAATTTCGCGCCGGTGGTCATCCACGCATCCACCGCCTCGACGTCATCGGGGAACTCGCCGTCGAGGCAGCGCCACACCCGCCAGGTCAGGTTCGAATCCACGGCGGCAAACAGCTGCGCGAACATCTCGGGGTAGTTGCCGTGCCGCTCGCGCAGCTCCGGGGCCACGTCATCGCACTGCAGCAGACCGATCCTCATTCTTTATCCTTTCGCCTCCTCGTCGTTGGCCTTCGAATACCGGCCGGTGTCGCGTCCTGGCAACAGGGAACCCCAGGGTACAGCCGCCGGTCAACGCATCGCTATCGTCATCGGAAAGACCCGGGAGGACAGGATGTATGTCCCAAGCCCCATGATCACACGCCCCGCCACTGCCCCATCACGCCCCGCCTCCACCTGGACCGGCTGGGGACAGTGGCTGGCGCTCATCACCATGACCCTCGACCACCTGACCCGTTATGTGCTGCCCAACGACTGGCAGCTGGATTGGGCGGGCTCATCCCTCGGACGCATTGCCTTCCCGCTGTTCGCCGCCATGGTCGCCTGGCACGGGCTGTTCAACACTCGCAACCCGCTTCGCTACGCCCGGCGCATACTGGTGATCGGGCTGATCGCCCAGTTGCCTTACATGATGATGCCTCGGGCTTCCGACGCCTTCATCCTCAACGTCTGCTTCACCCTCTCGCTCGGGCTGAGTTGGGGAGCCATGCTGAACGCCCTGCTGGAACATCACCGGCGACGGGACGTCGGTGCGCTCTGGCTGGTGCTGGCCACGCTGGCCTCGCTGCTGGCCTGGCAGTGGCTGGGCGACTGGGTCGAGTACGGTCACGAGGGCCTGCTGCTGATTCCGCTGTTCATGCTGGCCATGCACCGCCTCCACCACACCGGACCCGCCATGCCCCAACGGCTCGCCGCGGTGGCTTGCGCCATACCGGCGCTGGTGGCGACCGGCCTGCTCAACAGCAGGCCTCTCGCCAAATCGTTCGCCGTCGCCACCAGCCTGGCGGTGCTGGGACTGGCCGCTGGTGCCCACCGCCTCACTCCGGCCGTGCCCTTCGCCATGCCGCGCTGGCTGTGGCTCGCCTGGTACCCCGGCCACTTCGCTCTCATGGCGTTGTGGGTGTGGGGCCTCGCCTTGTGGGAATGACCAACGGTGCGGGGACGCCTGGCCTGCTCGGACGACACGACGGCCTCGCCCGGGCGGGGGTCTTCGCGGCTAGCGGAAGCGCACCCGGCTACTCGAAACTGAAGCGTGGCGCCGGGGCGTCGGGCAGCAGAGCCGCGCAGGTGCGCATCTTGTTCAGCAGCTCGCCATGGGTCGGCGCCAGCAGGTTGACGTGCGCCAGCTTGCGTCCTGGACGCTCGCCCTTGTCGTAGCGGTGCAGATGGGCGTCGGGGATCGCCAGGATCTCGGCGCTATCGCCCTCGCGACCGATCACGTTGACCATGCAGGTGGGCATCCGCGCTGCTGTGTCGCCCAACGGCAGGCCCTGGATGGCACGCAGATGGTTCTCGAACTGACTGGTCACCGCGCCATCCAGCGTCCAATGGCCGGAATTGTGCACCCGGGGAGCCATCTCGTTGGCTAGAAGTCCCCCGTCGCGTGTCTGGAACAGCTCCAGGGTGAGTACGCCGACGTAATCGAGTTCGTCCAACAGGGTTCGGATGTACTCATCGGCAGTCCGTTGCACGCCATCGTCCAGGTCCGGCAAGGGCGCGATGGAGTAGCGCAGGATACCGTCGACATGGACGTTCTCGGCCATGGGGTAAAAGGCCACCTGGCCGTCACGGCCCCGCACGGCGATGATCGACACCTCGCGCACGAAGTCGACGAAGGACTCGACGATCAGCTGCGGATGGCCGATGGAACGCCACGCATCGCCCGCCTCGGCCGGGTCGCGGATCACCGCCTGGCCCTTGCCGTCGTAGCCCTCGGTGACCGACTTGGCCACCACGGGGCAGCCCAGCGCGCGGGCGGCGGCCTCGAGTTCGTCGGCGCTCTCCACGAGCCGATAGGCCGGAGTGGGAATGCCCAGGCGGTCGAACAGCGCCTTCTCCTCGGCGCGGTTCTGACAGACGCGAATGGCCTCGCTGGAGGGATGAACCGGCTTCACCGCCTCGATGGCACGGACCAGCGCAACCGGCAGGTGCTCGAACTCGTAGGTGACCAGGTTCACCTTGGCCAGAAACTCGTCAAGGCGGTTCTGATCGGTATCGATGAGCACCTCGCCGATTCCGGCACTGGGATGGCCGGTGGTATCGAGGAAGGTGAAGCGGTTGGCCAGCGGATAGCCGGCCAACGCCAGCATGCGGCCAAGCTGGCCAGCTCCCAGTACGCCGATGTTCATGACTCGTTCCTCACTCGTCTCTCTAGATCAGGGCTGGGGGCGGGGGTCGGGGTCGTCGAGCACGTTGCGGGTCTGCTCGGCACGGAACGCCTCGACGGCGGCGCGCACCTCAGCGTCCTGCAAAGCGACGATCTGCGCCGCGAGAAGGCCTGCGTTGGTGGCCCCGGCCTTGCCGATGGCCAGCGTTCCCACGGCGACGCCGCCGGGCATCTGCACGATGGAAAGCAGCGAATCGAGCCCCTTGAGCGCCTTGGATTCCACCGGCACCCCCAGCACCGGCAATGGCGTCTGCGCGGCCACCATGCCAGGCAGGTGGGCTGCACCGCCGGCCCCGGCGACGATCACCTGGATGCCGCGCTCGGCGGCACTTTTCGCATAGTCGAACAGCAGGTCGGGGGTGCGATGGGCGGAGACGACGCGGGTCTCGCAGGCCACGCCCAGACGCTCGAGCATCGTCACGGCGTGCTCCATGATCGGCCAATCGGACTTGGAACCCATGATCACGCCAACGCGCGGCGCCTGGTTGGAGGTCGACATCGGAGGCTCCCGGTTACTGTCGGCAGGAAACGAAGGGCAGACATTCTAACGGCGCCTCTCGGCGCCGTCATCTTGACCAGTCGGGCAGGCCGGGCAGACCGGAACGATCAGCCGTGAGCGGCCCGTCCCTCGCGGCGGTTGGCCAGCCAGTTACCGGCCAGCGCCAGTACCATCACGGCCGCTCCACTCGCCTCCACCAGCAGGTTGGGGTAGAACACCGCCACGATGGCCGGCAATAGCAGGGCACGCACCGGCCACGACATGCGCGTGAAGAGGTACCCCTCCAACGCGGCGGCAAAGGCCCCCAGCGCCAGAAAGGCGATCACCGCATTCCATACCACCACCGGCACCGGCCCGCCCATGATGATCTCCGGGTTGTACACCATGAACACCGGAATCAGGTAGAGCCCCTTGGCGAACTTCCACGCCTGGAATGCCGTATCCATGGGTTTGGCACCGGCAATCGCCGCCCCGGCGAAACCGGCCAAAGCGATGGGCGGTGTGACGTTGGAATCCTGGGAATACCAGAACACCACCAGGTGGGCGATCAGCAGCGGCACGCCGAATTCGGCGGTGAGCGCGGGGCCGACCAGCACGATCAGCACGATGTAGCTGGCGGTCACCGGCAGGCCCATCCCCAGCACCAGGCTGGCCAGCAGCACCATCACCAGCGCCAGCAGCAGGTTGCCGCCGGAAAAGGCCAGCATCATGGAAGAGAATTTCAGCCCCAGTCCGGTCAGGCCGACCACCCCGACGATGATCCCCGCCACGGCACAGGCCATGGAGACCGCCACGGCGTTGCGCGCGCCCAGCTCCAGGCCGCCCATCAGCTTGATCAGGCCCGCCTTGAACGCCTCGCGCAGGGTTTCTCCGGTCACCCTCTGGCCCTCGCGAGGGGCGATGAACAGGAACCACACTGCGAAACGCAGCACTGCCACGGCCAGCATGGTGAGGATGGCGTAGTAGCCCACGCGCATGGGCGACATGTTCATTACCAGCAGCCAGACCAGCACCGCCAGCGGCAGCAGGAAGTGCCAGCCAGCGCCCATCACATCGCGCATCTGCGGCAGTTCCGCGCGTGACATGCCCTGCATACCCTGCTTCAAGGCGATGATGTGCACGAAGAGGTAGACGGTACCGAAGTACATGATGGCCGGCAGGATGCTGACCTTGACCACCTCCAGGTAGGGCATCCGCGTGTACTCGGCGATCAGGAAGGCCCCGGCCCCCATCAGCGGCGGCATGATCTGTCCACCGGTGGAGGCCGCCGCCTCGATGCCGCCGGCCTGGTGCGGCTTGTATCCCAGGCGCTTCATGAGTGGGATGGTGAAGGCCCCGGTGGTCACCACGTTGGCGATGGCACTACCGGAGATGGAGCCCATGCCCGCCGAGGCGATGACCGCCGCCTTGGCCGGTCCGCCCCGCTGCCGGCCGGTGGCCGCATACGCCAGGTCGATGAAGAACTTGCCGGCACCGGTGACTTCCAGAAAAGCACCGAACAGCACGAAGATGAAGATGTAGGTGGCGGCCACACCCATGGGCAAGCCGAAGATGCCTTCCTGGCCCAGGTAGAGCTGGCCGACCAGACGATCCAGGTTGTAGCCACGATGCTCGAGAATGCCGGGCAGGAACTGCCCCAGCCACGGCAATTCGCCGCGGGGACCGGCAAAGGCATACAAGATGGCGATGAGGCCAATGACGGTCATGCCGAGCCCCACCGCCCGGCGTGCCGCCTCGAGTACGGTCAGGGTGGCGATGCACCCCACCACGATATCGGTCTGGCTCCAGAAGCCCGCACGGTTGATGATCTCGTCCAGGTAGAGCGCCAGGTAGCCGCCGGTAATCAGGGCGCCGACGACGAACAGTAAATCGACGAGGCCGCTGATGGGGCCGCGAGCGCGCGCAGCGCCCAGCAGCGGAAACATCAGGAAGGCCAGCACCATGATCAGCATCAGGTGGATGCTGCGCTGGTAGAACAGCCCCAGCGGCTGAATGCCGGCGGAATAGAGCTGGAACAGCGACAGACCCACTGCCACCAGGGTGATCAGCCACAGCACCGCACGGGAGTGAGGCGCCTGACTGCCGGGAATGACGGGGGAGGTTCCCGAATCACTCATCTGCATTCTCTCTAGGGTTTTCGTTCACTCGCGGGCATCGTCGGCGGAACTCAAGCGAACGGTGACACGCTCGCCGGCAGCCAGCGCACTCAGACTGACGCGCCGGGTACCGACCACCAAACGATGATCGACGCGCATCGACCCGACACGCAGCACGTAGGCGTTGCCCGGCACCGGCTCGTCGATGTCCTCGATCCAGTATCCGCCCTGGCCGTCGGACACCTGACGTCCCCGACCCAGCACGTGATCGAGCCCGGCGGCAAAGTCGGGCAGGTGGCTGCGCTCGAGCACCATGCGCCCCTCGTCATGGCGGTAGCAATCGAGCACCGCGAAGCCCTCGACGGAATGGTTCCACTCCAGGCACCAGCGGCCGCCTTCCGGCATCGCCAACGCAACCAAGGGCTCGTCATCGGCATCCAGCACTTCCAGTCGAGCGGGTGCTGGGTCGGCCATCGCGACCACCGACAGACACGACAGCAGGGCGGGCATCCAGGCCCACCCTGCTTTCAGGTATCGTTCAGGCATCGCCAACCACGCTCAGGGGCGCTGGTGGTCGGCGATCTCGGCATCCACTTCTTCGTAGTAGCGCAGCGCGCCGGGGTGGAAGGCGATCGGCGTGGAGTCGGTGCTGAACTTCACGGTGGTGTCGTTGGCTGCCGGATGCACCTCGATCAGTTCGTCGGTGCGCTCGAAGAGCATCTTGGTGATCTGGTAGGCCAGCTCTTCGTCCATTTCGCTGCTCACCGCCAGCACGTTGGGAATGCCGATGGTCTGAACGCCTTCCTCCATGCCTTCGTAGAGGCCGGCGCGCAGCTCGTAGGGAGCGAACACCGACACGGCTTCGCGAGCGTTGGCGACTTCCTCGTCGGACAGCCCGATCAAGCGGATGTCGCGAGTGGTGGCCAGGTTCATGATCGAGCTGGTGGGGGGACCCACGCTCCAGAAACCGGCGTCGATGTCGCCGTCGCGGATGGCATCGGCGGTCTCGTTGAAATTGAGACGACGCGGGTCGATGTCATCGTAAGTGATGCCGTTGGACTCGAGCACCGCGCGAGCATTGAGCTCGGTGCCGCTACCGGGTGCACCCACGGAGACCACCTTGCCCTCGAGGTCGGAGAGCGATTCGATGCCGGAATCGGCCAGGGTGACGATCTGCACCGCGTTGGGATAGACGGAGGCCAGGGCGCGGATGTTCTCGAGCTGACGGCCCTCGAAGTCACCGGTGCCACTGTAGGCCTGATGGACGGTATCGGCCAGGGCCAGGGCCATGTCGGAATCGCCGCGCCATACCAGCCCCATGTTCTCCACCGAAGCGCCGGTGACCTCGGCCACCGCCTCATAGCCCTCGATGTGCTCGCCGATCATCTCGGCCATGCCACCCCCCAAGGGGTAATAGGTGCCGCCGGTGCCGCCGGTGGCAATGGACAGCTGCTGGGCCGAAGCCAAGGGCGCCGTGGCCAGCAGGGATACTGCCGCAATGTATGTCAGAGCTCGCATGGGATGTCTCCCTCCTGAAACGGGATCGTTTGTGATTATCGATTCCTGCCCGGTGCCTCCGGGCACTGCAAGAACCTAGCATGCCCGCATCGGACACGGCCAACCGGCATTTTCTACGTTTCAGGATAGTCGTTCACGAGAGCGCGCCAGGCTGGCCGGCATCATCCGGGCAGGCCATCCGGTCGCGCCCGACACAGCATGCCCGCATAGCTCAGCACATACAGGCCATAGGCCAGCAGCCATAGCAGCGCCGGGAGCACCACGCCCAGCACCAGGTAATGCTGCGGCCAGACCAGGGGCACGCCATTGCGCAGCAGCGTGGCGCCAAGCAGGCAGCCGAGCGCTCCCCAGATCGGGCGCGGCAGCTGCAGCGGACGGCCGGTATGGCGCAGGCCGGCGATGCAGAACACCGCCAGCACGGCGGTACCGATGGCCCCGAGGAACAGCACATGACGACCGGCATAGGAGGGCAAGCCGTCGAGCAGCGCCGACAGCCCCACCAGTGCCAGCCCCAGCGTGATCCACGCATAGGCCAGAGTGAGCAGCAGCAGGTAGAGCCGCCCCATGGCCCTCCCCCAGGGCCACTCGGCGAGACGATCGGCCTGGGCCGCGGCCGCCGCCAGGGCAATCCAGCCGGTGACCGGATGACCACGCGCCAGGAAGTCGGCAACCACGAACGCCAACAGAGTGGCCACCGCCAGATGCTCGCGCGCCGCGGTGAACCGCGGTGTCCAGCCGGCACTGCTCGCCTGCATCGCGGCCATGGCCACCACCCGAACGATGCGCGAGGCGGTCACGGCGATCATCACCAGCAGCAGATTGGCTGCCAGATGCAACCAGTCGAGCGGCGCGAAGCGCATCGGCAGCGCACCCAGCCAGGCTAGTGAGAAACCGCATTGGGCGATGACGAACAGCAACAGCAGGGCGCCCAGGCTGAGATGGCGCCGCCCCTCGAGAGACACCAGGGCGGGTAGCGCCCAGGCCACCAGCGTCAACGGAAACGCCAGGTTGGCGACCACCACCAGCACGGGCGAAAACCACCCGGCCAGCCACATCGCCACGCGTCCGACCAGCCATAGCAGCACCAGCGCCACCAGAGGCAGCCCGGTCACGGGTGCCACCTTCGCCCAGGAAGGAATGGCGGTGAGCAGAAATCCGGCGAGCGCTGCGGCCACGAAACCGAAGAGCATCTCGTGGGCGTGCCAAAGCAGGGGCGGCATGCCGGTATCCAGGGTCAGCTGCTGCAGCAGCCCGCCCACCCAGGGCACTAGTGCCAGCGGCGCATAGATCGCAGCGAGCAGGAAGAAAGGGCGAAATCCGTAGGCCAGCAGCGCCACGCGCTGGCCGGGAATCGCCACTGACGAAGCGGTCATGGGATCTCCTCCGAGAGGCTAATGCAGTTAGCGGCACGGCTCGAGGCTGATCCGGCGACAGGGCTGCGAGGGGGCGCTGTGACCCCCTCCCTGGGCGCTACGTTTGCCATCCATGGCAAATGCCCCCCTCTCCGCCCTGTCCCCGGCGTCTCTCGCTTGGGCAACTGTGCAGCCTCGAAAACGGCCGATAATCGACTGGCAATACAGCGATTCAAGCCTTGTCCAGATAGAAAGCATCGTCCGGCAGACCACCACCGATGAAGCCGCTGGAGAGTTCGGCCAGTGCCGAGAAGAAGGCTTCCAGCGCCGGACGGGCCTCCTGGGCCGTACGCATCTCCAGCCGGGTGCGAGCGATGGCCCCTTCGAATACCGGGGCCGGTAGCGGCGCATGCTCGGCACCGAGCCGAGCCGCCGCACCGGGATTGGCATTGACCCAAGCCACCGCTTCGCCCACCGCCGCCTGCACGGCGGCGATCCATTCGGGGTGCGCTTCGAGCAGTTCGCGCCGACAGATCACGCCGGCCTGCGGCAACGCCGGGGCGTCCCCGGTGAGACGCGCCCACTCCTGCTGCAGATCGAGCTCGAGCGGCTCGATCCCCAGCGAACCGGCCTGGCGGCGAGTCGCAGTGCGCATCGGCTCGGGCAGCACGGCGGCATCCAGGCGCTGGGCCAGAAAGAGCTGCACGGTCTCGAAGGGGCTCGCTTGATAAGTGATCCGCAGGTCGCGACCCACCTCGAGTCCTTCGCGGGCCAGCAGGTAGCGCAGCACCAGGTCCGGCATGTCGCCCCGCCACGGCACCCCGACCTGACGCCCGGCCAGATCGGCGAGGCCGGACAGGGGCGCCTCGCGGGCCAGCACCCCCAGGGTGCCCCACACGTTGACGTTCATCAGCACCACCGGCACGCCACGGTTGTAGAGGTTGGCCGCGACATTGGTTGGCGTGGCGGTCAGTTGCACCTCGCTGCCGGCGATCCAGGCGCGCAACTGGTCGGGGTCGCGCCAGTCGCGCAGTTCGCTGCCGCCCACCAGGGCATCCAGGCGTTCGTCCTGCAGGGCACGCACCAGGATCACCTGGGGCAGGCCCAGCGGCGTCGCGGCGCGCAGCCCGGGCCCGGTGGCCAGGCCGATTCCCGGCAGAACGGCCAGGGAGGCGGTTGCGGCGGCAAACTGCAACAGCTGGCGGCGTCGGCGGTCGATCATGGGGTCACCTCATCGGTTCGAAACAGGAAGCTCTCGGCAACGGCGGGATGTCGCAGCAGGGCACCGGCGGCCTCGTAAAGGAAAGCGGCGTCGCGCTCGGCGAAGGGACGCTCGACGTGTGCCTCATGAACGATGCGACCCGGTGCCGGCGACAGCACCACCACCCGGTGCCCCAGGCGCAACGCTTCGGTCAGGTCATGGGTGACCAGCAACGAGGCGATGCCGCGACGCGCCAGCAGATCGAGCAACAGTGCCTGAGCTTCGCTGCGCAGGCCCACGTCCAGGGCACTGAAGGGCTCGTCGAGGAGCAGGCAATCGGCCTCCACCGCCAGGGCGCGAGCCAGAGCGACGCGCTGCTGCATGCCGCCGGAGAGTTCGTGGGGAAAGCGGTCATGGCATTCGGCGAGCCCCAGTTCGGCGGCCAGCGAGCGAGCGCGAGCCAGACGCTCGCGACGCGGCACGCCGGCCGCCTTGAGCCCCAGACCGATGTTGTCGAGCAGGCGGCGCCAGGGCAGCAGACGCCCTTCCTGGAAGACCACGGCGCTGCGGTGGAAACCGTCGTTGACACGTCCCTCGGCAGGGCCGACCAACCCCGCGGCGATGCGCAGCAGCGTGGTCTTGCCGCAGCCCGAAGGCCCCACCAGGCAGACCGATTCGCCCGGCGCGAGCGTCAGACTCACGCCGTCGAGCACGCGGCTCATGCCGAAAGCGTGGCCTATGGCATCGAGCTCGAGCATCACCCAGCCCTCCGCCCGGCCTGACGCCAGGGCTCCATGCGCCGCTGCAAGGGACGCAGCAGGCCGTGCTCGGCGACGATCAGCAGCACCACCACCAGCACTATCCAGGCCATCGCCGCCGCGGTGTCGAGATTGACGCGGGCCACCGCCAGGCCGGCACCGATGCCTTCCTCGGCGGCGAACAACTCGGCCATCACCGCCACCTTCCAGGCCACGCCCAGCGCCGTGATCAGCGCTGGAAAGACGTAGGAAACGATGTGCGGCAGGTGGAAATCGACCAGACGCATCAACGGCGGCACCCGGAAGGCATCGGCCATCTCCTGCAGGCGGCGATCGCGCGTCAGCGCGCCCATCTGCGCCCCGGCGAAGGCCACCGGCAGAGTAGTGGCCATCACCGTATAGATCGTCGCCGCCGAGCCGCTGCCGAACCACAGGATGGCGAGCACGATCCAGGCGATCGGCGGAATGCCCAGCAGCACCGTCGAGACCGGTTCCAGGGCCCGCCCCAGGGTGCGCGAAAGCCCCGCCAGAAGACCCAGCGCGATGCCCGCCAGCGCTGCCAGGGCGAAACCCGACATCGCACGCCAGGTGGTGGCCCATACCGCAGTGGCCGCTTCGCCCTGCCGCACCAACTGCGCCAACGCCGCCAAGGCATCGCGCGGGCCCGGCAACAGGAAACTGCCATAGGCCTGGCTGCCCCATTCCCATAACGCCACGAAAAGCAGCACACCGGTACAGCTACCGCCCCAGCTCAGCAGCGTTGCGACGCCCCGCGCCGCTCGCGACCGCTTCATACGTCTCTCCACGAAACGAACAAGAATGATTGCATTTTGCTTCAGCAGGCGAAGCACCGCGTTGACGCCGGTCAATCGACGACGCGGTGCCGATGCCATCCTTTCCGCCTGCCGCCCGAAACGACGCTCTTCTGACATGGATCAAAACGCGAATCCGTATAAATTGCATTATAATTGCATCTTTTGATCAGGAGGAACCCCATGCGACCATCGACCACCCTCGCCCCGCTGGCCCTGGGCGTCGCGACGGCAATCAGCCCCCTGGCAGGCGCCGAGACGACCCCCGACTACGCCCTGCCGAGCCTCACCGTCACCGCCAAGGGCTATGCCGCCGACGAACTCGACACCCCCAAGGCCACCCTGCGCCTCGACCCCGAATCCGCCGCCGTGGCCGAAAGCGTCGGAAGCCTGTTCCGCGGACAGCCGGGCACCGCCGTGTACAGCGACGGCGCCTGGGGGCAGAACCCGGTGCTGCGCGGCTTGAAGAAGGAGAGCATCGTGCTGCAGGTGGACGGCGTGCGCGTCAACTCGGCCCAGCCGGCTGGAGCCCTGGCCTCTTTTGCCAGCCTCGGCCTGCTCGACAGCGTCGAGGTGGTGAAGGGCCCCGGCTCGGTGCTGCACGGCAGCGGAGCCCTGGGCGGCGCGGTCAACCTGCGCACGCCAGACGCCGAGTTCACCCCCGAACCGTCCATCAACGGGCGCTTCGCCACCAGCGCCGGCAGCGTCGACGAGAGCCTCGGCGGCGGCGCCGTGGTGCAACTCGCCAATCGCGATCACGCCCTGGTGCTGGGCGGCACCGCGCGTGACGTGAGCGACTACGACACCCCCGAAGGGCGCGTCGACAACAGCGGCTTCGAGTCCGGCGCCTTCCTGCTCAAGTACGCCTTCCGCCTGGCCGACGACCACCGCCTCACGCTCAACGTCCAGAACCAGGAGGACCGCGACGTCTGGTATCCCGGCTCGCGAAAACTCGCTCCGGCCGCGCCGCTCGGCACCCTGACCATCCATTCGCCGCGTCAACAGCGCGAACTCTACGAGGTGGGATACGAAGGCAAGGTAGGCCCCGGCACCCTGGAAGCGAGCCTGTATCGCCAGGAGATGTATCGCGAGATCCGCGCCTGGTCCAGCGGCCTCGAGCGCAACCAGGTGTGGAACGACGTCACCTTCACCACCGATGGCATCCGCACCCAGTACCGTCTGCCGCTGGGCGAGCGCCACCTGCTCACCCTGGGTGCCGAAGCCTGGGAAATGAGCGGCGATCCGCAACGCTTCAGCTACCGGGGCATGAGCGACGATGTGGTCGCCAATTCACCGTTCCGCGACGGCGAGATCGAGAGCCGCGGCCTCTTCGTCCAGGACGAGGTGCTGTTCGACGACTGGACGCTGCTGGCCGGCGCCCGCTACGACAGCACCAGTGGCGATGCCGCCATCAAGGGCAACGGCGCGAATGCCACCCGCGACGGCCTGGACGACACCAGCGACACCCTCTCCTGGTCGCTGGGTGCGATCTACAACGTCTCACCGCTGGTCAACCCCTATGTCAGCCTGGGCTCGGCCTACCGCGCCCCGGACATGCGCGAGCGCTTCGAGGACGCCACCCGCGGCGACGGCTATTATCACATCGGCAACCCGCAGCTCGACCCCGAACGCTCCACCAGCCTCGAGATCGGCCTGAAGGGGCGCAGCGAGCGCGGCGAATACCGCCTGGCGGCCTTCCATACCCGCATCGACGACTACATCGCCGGGCGGGTGACCGGCGACATCAATCCGCAAGGGTTGCCGATCAAGCGCACCGAAAACCTCGACCGGGTCGAGATACAGGGCGTGGAGGCGGGCTTCACCCTACCCCTGGACGGGCAACTGGCCGGCGGTCACTGGCAGCTGGACGGCAGCCTGACCTGGCTGCGTGGCACCAACGAGCAGGACGACGAACCGCTCTACCAGATGCCAGCCCCGGAGGCCACGCTGGGCATCGGTCAGCAGCCGCCGTCCGGCTTCCACTGGCATGCCCAGTTGCGTGCCGTCGATGGGCAGGATCGTACCGCCGACACCTTCTCGGGCGGCACAGAGCGCGCCACGTCGGGCTATGCCACGGCCGACCTGGGCCTGGGCTGGCGTTTCGGCGAGACCGCGGGGCTGTCGTCCCTGGAGGTGGGCCTGGACGTCAACAACCTCTTCGACCGTGGCTACCGCGAACACCTGACCGACCAGCCCGTGAACGGCGAACTGTTGGCTCCCGGCTTCGGCATGGTGGCCACTCTGCGCGGCCGTTTCTGACCGTTTCCCCGCCGTCCGGCAGTCGGGCGGCGGGGGCAGCGAGCCGACGAAAATCATGGGTCGCAGGGCTGGAAAAAAAGACGCTTTCCTTCCATGATGTGGAGGTCGTCATTTCCTCAGTGGAGCATCATGAGTACGGCACGTCCGACACCCAGCGCGGAGCGCAGCGAACCTCCGCCTAGTTGCCCTGGCCTCGACGTCAGGGATTTGGAAAAACGTACACGCCTCATGCGCATCGTTACCCGGCTGATAGCGGTCTCCGACCTCGGCAGCCGCGACATCGCCCGCCGCGCCGGCCTACCGGTGCAAAAGATCAGCGATCTGCTCGCCGGTCGCCTGGAGCACCTTTCGCTGGACGAGCTGCGCCTCGTCTACCGCACCATCGACCCGGATGGCGCCCCGCACTAGCTAGCCAGCCCGCAACAGCCGCTCGAACGAACCACGCCTCGTCGGAAAGACGAGGCGTGGTTCGGCTTGCAGCCAGTGCAACGCGACGGCGGCGATGAAGCGCCCGGTCAGCTCTCGCGCTGCTCGTAGGCTTCGGCCGCCTGGACGGCGTCTTTCTTGTTGTCGTGCTGGGAGACGATGACCTCGTTCTCGGGCTCCGTCTCGTCGACGACGTTCCAACCGGTGACATTGTGGTGGATACCGTCGACCTCGTAGATCGGCTCGATGCGCGCCTGCTTGTTGCTCGCCTTGGGCATTCTGCCTCCCACTCCGATGACAATGTCTGAGGTGTTTTCCGTCAACCTAGCCAAGGTACCGACGGCTTGCCAACCGTCGCGACGGCGAACCGGCTCCCTCGACGGAATGCCGGCCCGCGTCATCCTTCCTGATCGGTCACCGCTCCGGTACTGGCCGAACTGACCAGCCGAGCGTACTTGGCCAACACGCCGCGGGTGTAGCGCGGCGCCGGCTGTCGCCACGCGGCGCGGCGGCGCATCAGTTCCTCGTCGGAAAGCGCCACCTCGATGGTATCGGCCTCGGCGTCGATGGTGATCACGTCGCCATCCTCCACCAGCGCCAAGGGGCCTCCGTCGAAAGCCTCGGGGGTCACGTGGCCCACCACGAAACCGTGACTACCGCCGGAGAAACGCCCGTCGGTGATCAGCGCCACCTCGCTGCCCAAGCCCCGTCCCATGATCGCCGAAGTGGGAGTGAGCATTTCGCGCATGCCGGGGCCACCGCGCGGCCCCTCGTAGCGGATCACCACCACGTCGCCCGCCACCACGGTGCCGTCGTTGATGCGCGCCTGAGCCTCCTCCTCGGAGCCGAACACCCGTGCGGTGCCGGAGAATCGGGTGCCCTCCTTGCCGGTGATCTTGGCCACCGCCCCCTCCGGCGCCAGGTTGCCATGGAGGATGCGCAGATGACTCTCGGTTTTCACCGGACGCTCCAGCGTCGCGATGATTTTCTGATCGTCGGGATAGGGCGCGACGTCGCTCAAGTTCTCGGCGAGCGTCTTCCCCGTCACCGTCAGGCAATCGCCGTGGAGCAGGCCGGCCTCGAGCAGGGTCTTCATCAGCGGTTGAATGCCACCGATGGCCACCAGCTCGCTCATCATGTAATGGCCACTGGGGCGCAGGTCGGCCACCACCGGCACGCGACGGCCGATGGTGGTGAAGTCGGCGAGCGTGAGCGGCACGCCGATGGTGCGCGCCATGGCGATCAGATGCAGCACGGCATTGGTGGAGCCCCCCAGGGCGATCGCCACGGTGATGGCGTTCTCGAAGGCCTTTCGCGTCATGATGTGCGACGGTCGGATATCGTGTGCCAGCAACTCGAGCACGGCGGCGCCGGCCGCCTCGCAGTCCTCGCGCTTGTCGCGGGAGACGGCGTTCTGAGCCGAGCTGCCGGGCAGGCTCATGCCCAGCGCCTCGATCGCCGAAGCCATGGTATTGGCGGTGTACATCCCACCGCAGGAGCCAGGGCCGGGAATCGCCGTCTCCTCGATCTGCTTGAGTTCGATCCGATCGATGTCACCGCGGCTGTAAGCTCCCATGGCCTCGAACACCGAGACGATATCGGTATGTCCCTTGCCCGGCAGGATGGTGCCGCCATAGACGAAGACGCTCGGTCGGTCGAGGCGCGCCAGCCCCATCAGGCAGCCCGGCATGTTCTTGTCGCAACCGCCGATCGCCACCAGACCGTCGAAGCCCTCGCAACCGGCCACCGTCTCGATGGAGTCGGCGATCACCTCCCGCGAGACCAGCGAGTACTTCATGCCCTCGGTGCCGTTGGCGATACCGTCGGAGATGGTGACGGTGTTGAAGATCACTCCCTTGCCGCCGGCCGCATCGGCACCCGCGCAGGCATGCTCGGCCAGTTCCCCGATATGGCTGTTGCAGGGCGTGACCATGCTCCAAGTCGAGGCGATACCCACCTGGGGCTTGGTGAAGTCGTTGTCGGTGAAGCCCACCGCGCGCAGCATGGCGCGACTGGCCGCCTTGCCGGGGCCATCCACCACCGGGGCGGAGTGACGGCGGCGGGAATCCTGCGGGATATCGCTCATGGGCGGCCTCCTCGGTTCGCTCAGGGAATCTTACAGAGGGTGGCTGCCCGAGCGCCGCCTGACAACTCCCCCGTCGAAAGACAGGGGTCAAACGCCGACGTTTGGCTGCTAGGCTAAGGTATCCACCATCTCGAGAATACACAGGAGACGCTATGCGACCTCTCATCACCGGCCTGCTGATGGCCACCGCCCTGCCCGCCCTCGCCGACGGCATGGCCACCATGGAAAGCGGCAGCGGCCAGAATCACGCCGTGGTGGAAGTGAGCTGGGCGGGAGACGACCTGCGCATGGACTTCCCCGATCAGTCGCAGGCTGGCTTCATGCTGCTCAAGGACGGCGAGGGCTACATGGTCAGCAATATGCAGGGGCAGACCGTGATCATGGAAATGGCCAAGCTCCGGGAAATGGCGGAAGGCATGGCCGGCGATGCCGCTGGCGACCCGGCCATTGCCAGCGAGCAGGCCAGCGAGGTCAACTCGCTGGAAGCCACGGGCGAGACCGAAACCGTGGCCGGGGTCGAGGGCGATATCTACCTAATGTCCTGGACGGACAAGGCCGGCAACCGCCACGAAGACGAGCTGGTGCTCAGCGACGACGCCCGGGTGCGCGAACTCTCGACCGGCTTCGACGCCTACCAGCAGTCGATGACCGGCGAAGCGGATGCCGTCGCCGCTGCCCTGGCCGAGCGCGAGCTGGGCCTGCTGCGCTTCGGCGACCGCTTCCGCCTGACCTCGCTCAGCGGCGAGAGCCCCGACACGGCACGCTTCGAACTGCCCGAAGACGCCCAGACCTTCGAGGACATGATGGGCTCGGCACTGTCCCAATAAGCTCTTCAGCGATGCGCCTGGCGGCACGCCGGCCGGCCCCAGGCGATCGACACGCTGACCAGCGTCGAGGCCACGAGCGCCCCCAGGAAAGGCGGCAGCGTCGGCACCCCGCCGGGGAAGCTAGCCGCCACCAGGCCGGCCGTCAGGCTGCCCTGCACCATCCAGCCCGGCAGCACGGCGCCGGCCATGCCCGCCACGCCGCCGGCCACGGCGGCCAGAGGGCTCATGCGCCGCCACAGTCCCAGCAGCACCGGCACCACGATGGCGGCACACAGCAGATCGGCGATCAGGAACAGACGCAACACCGACAACCCCTGCAGCGCCACGACCACCACCGGCACCATTAGCGCCAGCGTGACCCAGCGCGCCCCACGAATCGCCAGCCCCCGGCGACCACTGCCCGCGACCACCAGCGAGGCAATGCCGTTCTGCAGGGTATCCACGCTGGAAGCCACCAGGGTCACCGCCAGTACCAGCGCCGGTAGCGAGAGCCATCCTGGCGCCTGGGAAAGCAGCGCAAAGAAGGGAATCGGCGGCTCGCCCAACGCCACGCCGCTCATGGCGGCCAGCATGCCCAACCCGCCGACCAGCGCCACGACCAGCACGGTGGTACCTCCGCCCAGCCAGGCACCACGACCCAGCGCCCGATCGTCCCTGGCCGCCCAGACCCGCTGCCAGTAGCCCTGATGGAAGAGGTTGGCGGCCGTCACGGCGATGATCAGGGTCAGCGCCACGCCCAGGGCACTGCCGACGGGAACCGACGGCAGTGCTGCGGCATCGGGCATCGCGGGCAGCCGCACCAGTGCCACGCCCCCCACCACCAGCAGCAGGGCGATCAGCAGCCATGCCTGCCAGCGATCGGTCGCCAGGCTCGCGCGCAGCCCACCCACTGCGGTGTAGAGCAGCGTGGTGACGGCCACGCCGATGATCACCAGCCCCGGCGGCACGTCGGAGAGCAGTGCGGTGATCGAGCCGATGGCGGTCAACTCCGCAGCCAGGAAGCAGGCCATGTAGAGGATCGACACCAGCGACACCCAACGGCGCACGCCGACCCCATAGCAAGCCTCGGCGAACTCCCCGATGCTGCGCCCTTCGGGCAGGCGACGACGAATGGCCGGCCCATAGAGCCCCAGCACGATGAAGGGCAGTGCCGAACCGATGGCATAGCCGGCCAGCGCCAGCGGCCCCACGAAGGCGCCGATTTCCGGCGGCGCGAACAGGATCCAGGCCCCCATCCCCGATGCCAGGAAGGAGAGGCCGAGGGTCTGGGCTCCCTGGGAATTCCGGGCCGTCACATAGTCGTCGAGGGGGCCACCGGCGCGGCGCGCTCTCAGACCCAGAACCGCAAAACACAGCAGCGCCGCGCCGAGCACGGCGGACATCAGATAAGGCATGTCGCACTTCCTCCGCCGGTATCAACCGGATCAGGTTCCAGGGTCAGCGCACGGCGCTTTCTCAGTCTCCGGCCCATCGACGGCCGAGACTCCCCTGGCGACAGTGAATGAATGCAAGCCCGGCAGTGCCGGAAGGTTCATCTTCGGTCGTGGCAGTGCCCCTGTAAAGGTCGCGCAGGCTTCCATCGGCCAGCCCCAATGGTCATACTCCCCATTTGATGCCTGTCGCACGCCAACGACACCGAGACCGCCATGCCTTACTCCGAAGCCAAGGAACACGCCCCCGGCCGCCTGCACGACATCTTCGCCGAGCCCTACACCGCCTTCGGCAACGAGGTCATCGAACGCCTGTTGCACCTGCGCGTGGCCATCGACGCGCTGATCCGTCAGCCCATGGACGAAAGGCGGCTCTGGGTGCGGATCATTCATGGGTGGGAGAACGGTGGCTTCGAACCGGCGGACCTCGAGCACAGCGACCACCGCATCGCTTCGCTGGACGACTTCGCGTCCGTGACCCAGCGCTATCAACGCGCCTTCGAGGCCCAGCAGCCGCTGCCGCAGGACGACGCCACTTCCCTGCTGGCCCAGCCGCTGGCCGAGGCCATCGCCCGCGCCGAAGCCCAAGGTCAGTCTCTCGACGAGGAGACGCGCAACAGCCCCGCACGCTGGCCTGCCTTCGAGCAAGGGCTCTACCTGTATACCTTCTTCAAGGTCTACCACCGCCTCACCTACGGCGAAGACGACACCTACCGCTCCATCTTCTGCGAAACGCCCGAAGGCCCTCGTGAGATTCACGAATTCCACGTCGAGGAGGGCGAATTCGCCGTGGTGGCACCCACCCATGGCGCCAGCGGCGATACGCTCATGGTCCTGCACATCAGCCAGCTGGCGCCGGTCCTGCAGTTGCTGGAGGAGTGCCGGCTCGCCGCGCGGCGCTGATCCAACGCCGGGAGGCTACCGCTCCGCTGGCTTCTCTCGCGGCACCCGCCCCATGAGGTAGAACTCCGGATTGGGCGGCGTGCCGGTGAGCGAGACCAAGCGATTGGAGAGGGCAAAGAAGGCAGCGATGGCACCGATGTCCCAGATGTCGTCGCGCGTGAAACCCACCTCGATCAGCCGCATTTCCCATTCGTCGTCGAGCTCGCCCACCTCCAGGCCACAGTACACAGCGAAATCGAGCATCACGCGATGCCGCTCGCTGAGCGGCGCGGTGCGATGGTTGACCGCGACCTGGTCGGCGAGCAGCGGGTTCTTGCCGTAGATGCGCACCAGCGCGCCATGGGCCACCACGCAGTAGAGGCAGCGATTGCGGGCGCTGGTGGTCACCACGATCATCTCCTTCTCGGCTTTGGTGAGGGTGTCCGACTCTCGCTCCATCAAGGCGTCGTGATAGGCGAAGAAGGCACGGAACTCGTCCGGCCGATGTGCCAGCATCAGGAAGACGTTGGGCACGAAGCCGGCCTTCTCCTGCACGGCGAAAATGGCATCGCGAACGTCGGTAGGCAGATCCTCGAGGTTCTCGGGCACGGGGAAACGGCTGATGGCGGCGGTCATGACGACTCCTGGTGTTGTGGTTGTTGCCGACTCCATCAAAATAGCAGTTAACGTCAACGTAAACACTGCCTGCAAAAGTCGAACCCCGAACCTTCCTCATGCCGCTGCCAGTGCAGCACATCCCTACACCCAAACGGCCCCGCCTCTGGCGAGGCGGGGCCGTGGTGATGCCAGTCGTGACCAGGCGAGGAACGTCAGCTCAGCGAGATCGTGCTGTTGATGCCGCTGGAGACGTTTTCCGGCTCGAACCAGCGAGCGGTGACGGTCTTGGTCTGTGTCCAGAAGGCAATGGCCTGCTTGCCGTTGGGTCCCAGGTCGCCCAGCTTCGAGGCCCGCGAGCCGGTGAAGCTGAAATAGGCCACCGGCACCGGAATCGGCACGTTGATGCCCACCTGGCCGACGTCGATGTCGGTCTCGAAGCGGCGTGCCACCCAGCCGGAATTGGTGAAGATGGAGGTGCCGTTGCCGTTGGGGTTGGCATTGATGAACTCGATCGCCTCGTCCAGGGTGTCGACGCTCACCACGCACAGCACCGGTCCGAAGATCTCCTCGCGGTAGATGGTCATCTCGGCGGTCACATCACTGAACAGGGTGGGGCCGACGAAGTTGCCGTCGGGATAGCCCTCCACCTGACATCCGCGACCGTCCACCAGCAGCCTGGCTCCCTCCTGCTCGCCGGTGGCGATCAAGCGTTCCACGCGCTCCTTGGCCGCTGGCGAGACCAGCGGGCCGAGATCGGCATCGCGCTGGGTGCCGGGGCCCACCTTCATGTTGCGTGCACCCTCGACGATGTCATCCAGCCATTCGCGGGCATCCCCCACCAGCACCACCACGGAATTGGCCATGCAGCGCTGGCCGGCGGCACCGAAGGCGGAACCGAGCAGGTTGTTGATGGCCTGGCTGCGGTTGGCATCGGGCATCACCACGCAGTGGTTCTTGGCCCCCATCATCGACTGCATGCGCTTGCCGGCGGCAGCGGCGCGATTGTAGAGCAGTGAACCCACGTGGGTGGAACCGATGAAGGAGAGCGCCTTGATGTCGGCGTGATCGGCGATCTGGTTGGCTACGTCGGGCCCACCGTGCACCACGTTGAGCACGCCCGCCGGGATACCCGCTTCGTGGGCCAGCTCGACCAGGCGCATGGTGGAACTCGGATCCTGTTCGGAGGGCTTGAGCACGAAGGTGTTGCCGGTGGCGATGGCCAGCGGGAACATGAAGCAGGGCAGCATGATCGGGAAGTTGAAGGCGGTGATGCCGGCGCCCACACCCAGCGGCTGGTGCATGGTGTAGACGTCCACTTCGCTGGCGGCGTTCTCGGCCAGTTCGCCCAGCTGCAGGCTGGTGATCGAACAGGCATGCTCCACCACTTCCAGTCCCCGACCCACCTCGCCGGCAGCATCGGGCAGGGTCTTGCCGTGTTCCTCGGTGATCAGCGCAGCCAGCTCGTCGGTGTTCTCGCGGATCAGCGCCTGCAGCTTGAGCATGATGCGCATGCGCTTGGCCAGCGGCACCTTGCGCCACTCCTTGAAGGCCGCCTTGGCGCTGGCTACGGCACGCTCCACTTCATCGGCAGTGCAGAACGGCACCCGCGCGACCACTTCCTGAGTAGCCGGGTTGACCACGTCGCGCCAGTCCCCGCTCTGGGACGGGACGGCCTGGCCGTCGATGTACATGGGAATTTCGCGAACGGACATGGTGGCGTACTCCTCTCTCGAGACGATCTTGAGTTGTTGTGGCGACACGACGTGCGATTAGACTTTATGTGTATAAAAACACGAAGTGAGTTATCATTGAGTCTATCCAGACGTCGGATGGCGTGACAACGGGCACTCAGGCACATTGCTTGTGCGCTCATGCACAGAACGCCCCGGAGCCGCCCCCATGCTCGACTGGCAGGACATTCACATCTTCCTCGAGGTGGCACGCAGCCAGCGTCTGACCGATGCCGCCCGCCGCCTGGGGCTGGACCACTCGACCCTGTCGCGGCGTACGCGCCGCTTCGAACGGCAGCTCAATACCCAGCTCTTCGAGCGTAGCACCCACGGCTACCACCTCACCGAAGCCGGCCAGCAATTGCTCGCCCATGCCGAAGAGATGGCTCGTCACGCCTTCGAGGCCAGCGAGAACCTCACCGACAAGAACCACCAGATCAGCGGCCAGATCCGTCTGGGAGTGACCGAAGGCTTCGGCACCTGGGTGATCGCCCCGCTGCTCTCGGCCTTCTGCGAGCGACACCCCGGCATCACTCTGGACCTGCTCGCCCTGCCGCGAGTGGTCAACCTGAGCCGCCACGAAGCGGATCTGGCCATCACCGTCGAGCGCCCGGCAAGCCCCGGCTTGGTGATCTCGCGGCTGTGCGACTATCGCCTGCGTCTCTACGGCAGCCGCGACTATCTGGCTCGTCATGGCACGCCAGAAACCCTTGCTGCGCTGAGCCGCCATCGGCTGATCGGCTACGTCGACGACCTGATCTTCAGCGAGCAGCTCAATTACCTCGATCCCCTGCTCGACCCGGCGGTGGTCGGCCATCCCGGCCCCCATTTCGCCATGCGCAGCACCAGCGTGACCACTCAGCACGCCGCCTGTCTGCACGGCGCCGGACTGGCGGTACTGCCCTGTTTCATGGCCGCCCCCAGCGCCTCGCTGGTCAACGTGCTGTCGGGCGACGTCGACGTGGTGCGACAGTTCTGGATCACGGCCCGCCAGGAGCAGCGCCAATTGGCCCGCGTTCGCCTGCTGTGGGATTTTCTTCGCGAAGCCCTTGAGATCAATCGGGACTTCCTGATGGGCGAGACCGACACGCTGAGCCTGACAGTCCCCTCACCCCGAGGCTTCGCAGGGCTCGAGCGTGACCGGTCGCATCGGCGATAAGTAATACCTATCGCAACCTTCGGGAATGCTGCATTGAGCCGGTGAGCCAGCAAGAGGTAACTTGTCGAAAGGTAAACGAGGTGCCGCGAGGCCTGGCCAGCCGACTTACCCCCGCATCGTTCGACGGCAACGGAAGGCACGCTCGTTTATTGGCCGAGACGCCATACAGCCTCAAAACCGGGAGAACACCATGAGCGAACAGAACACGGCGGGCAAATGCCCAGTGATGCACGGCGCCAACACCGCGGAAGGCAGCAACAACCTGGACTGGTGGCCGGAATCCCTGAATCTGGACATCCTGCATCAGCACGACCGCAAGACCGACCCGATGGGCGAGGACTTCGACTACCGCCAGGAGGTCAGAAAGCTCGACTTCGAGGCGCTCAAGAAGGACCTCCACGCCCTGATGACCGATAGCCAGTCGTGGTGGCCGGCCGACTGGGGTCACTACGGCGGCTTGATGATCCGCATGTCCTGGCACGCCGCCGGCACCTACCGCGTCGCCGACGGCCGCGGCGGCGGCGGCACCGGAAACCAGCGCTTCGCGCCGATCAACTCCTGGCCCGACAACGCCAGCCTCGACAAGGCACGCCGGCTGCTGTGGCCGATCAAGAAGAAGTACGGCAACAAGCTCAGTTGGGCCGACCTGATCATTCTGGCCGGCAACGTGGCCTATGAATCCATGGGCCTGAAGACCTTCGGCTTCTCCTTCGGCCGCGAAGACATCTGGCACCCCGAGAAGGACATCTACTGGGGCGCCGAGAAGGAGTGGCTGGCCCCCTCCGACGCGCGCTACGGCAACGTCGACAAGCCCGACACCATGGAGAACCCGCTGGCTGCGGTGCAGATGGGGCTGATCTACGTCAACCCGGAAGGGGTGAACGGCAACCCCGACCCGCTCAAGACCGCCGAGCAGGTGCGCGAAACCTTCGCCCGCATGGCGATGAACGACGAGGAGACCGCGGCCCTCACCGCCGGCGGCCACACCGTCGGCAAGTGCCACGGCAACGGCGATGCCGAGGCGCTCGGCGCCGAGCCCGAGGCGGCCGACGTCGAGGAGCAGGGCCTCGGCTGGAGCAACCCCAACATGCAGGGCAAGGCCTCCAGGGCGGTGACCTCCGGTATCGAAGGGGCCTGGACGAAGCACCCTACCCAGTTCGACATGGGCTACTTCGATGCGCTGCTCGACCATGAGTGGGAGGTGCGCAAGAGCCCCGCCGGCGCCAACCAGTGGGAGCCGGTGAACATGAAGGAGGAGGACAAGCCGGTCGATGCCAGCGACCCCTCCATTCGTCACAATCCCATCATGACCGATGCGGACATGGCGATGAAGATGGATCCGACCTATCGGAAGTACATGGAGGCGTTCCGCAAGGATCCCGAGTACTTCCAGGATTGCTTCGCCCGCGCCTGGTTCAAGTTGATCCACCGCGATCTGGGGCCGAAGTCACGCTATATCGGTCCGGACGTTCCGGACGAGGATCTGATCTGGCAGGATCCGGTGCCGGCCGGCAGCACCGACTACTCCATCGAGGCAGCCAAGCAGAAAATCGCCGAGAGCGGGCTGTCCATCGGTGAGATGGTCAGCACCGCCTGGGACAGTGCCCGTACCTTCCGCGGCTCCGACATGCGTGGCGGTGCCAACGGCGCCCGCATTCGCCTGGCTCCGCAGAAGGACTGGGAGGGCAACGAGCCCGAGCGCCTCGCCAAGGTGCTGAAGGTCTACGAGCGGATCGCCGCCGAGACCGGTGCCAGCGTGGCCGACATCATCGTGCTGGGCGGCAGCGTCGGTCTCGAGCAGGCCGCCAAGGCTGCCGGTCACGACATCCTGGTGCCCTTCATTCCAGGCCGCGGTGACGCCACCGACGCGATGACCGACGCCGACTCCTTCCAGTACCTGGAGCCGCTGGCCGATGGCTTCCGCAACTGGCAGAAGAAAGACTACGTGGTCAAGCCCGAGGAGCTGCTGCTCGATCGCGCTCAGTTGATGGGGCTCACCGCCCCCGAGATGACCGTGCTGATCGGCGGCATGCGGGTACTGGGCACCAACCACGGTGGCACCAAGCACGGCGTGTTCACCGACCGGGAGGGTCAACTGACCAACGACTTCTTCGTCAACCTGACCGACATGAACAACGCCTGGAAGCCGGCGGGCAACAATCGCTACGAGATTCGTGACCGCAAGACCGACCAGGTGAAGTGGACCGCCACCCGCATCGACCTGGTGTTCGGCTCCAACTCCATCCTGCGCTCCTACGCCGAGGTGTACGCCCAGGACGACAACCAGGAGAAGTTCGTCAAGGACTTCGTCAAGGCCTGGACCAAGATGATGAACGCCGACCGCTTCGACGTGGAGAAGCTCCAGGAGGCGTGATGACGGCAGCGGCCGGGCGCCCAGCCCGGCCTGTACAGAGACGCCCGGGTGCCGTTCGGCACCCGGGCGTCTTCTCGTTGCCCCTGTGCGTGACCTCTTGCCCGGCCAGGAAGGTCGCTGGGGTAGCCCGTGAGTGTCAGTGGGTCGTCACCCCGGGCACGAAGGTGCGTCGCTCCAGGAGCCCCAGCAGACTCGCCACCGTTGAGGTGAGCGCCAGATAGATCAGCCCTGCCCAGAGAAAGACCAGGAAGAAGTCCAGGGTGCGCGAACCGATATCCGAAGCAATGGAAGTGATCTCCACCACGCCGATGGTGTAGGCGATGGAAGTGAACTTGAGCTCGATGATCGCCTCGTTGGACCACTGCGGGATCACTCGGCGCAGCGCCTGGGGCAGCATGATATGGCGGATCGCCTGCCATTGGCTCATCCCGCATGCCCGTGCCGCCACCAGCTGTCCCTTGGGCACCGACAGCACCGAACCGCGGAAGTACTCGGCCTGGTAGGCCGCACTATTGAGGGTGATCGCGATCACCGCTGCGGTGAAGGCGTCGAACACGATGCCTACGTGGGGCAGCCCCAGATAGATGAAGAACATCTGCACCAGCATGGGCGTGCCGCGAAACAGCTCCACGTAGACGGTGCTGATCCAGTAGAAGAGCCGATTGCCGTAGACCCTGGCCCAGCACAGCACCAACCCCAGGAAAAAGCCCAGCGTGATGGCGATCACCCACAGCGACAGCGTGACCGGTACCCCCTCGAGAAGCTCAGGCAGCCACTCGATGCCGAATTCGATGAATTCCCGCATGGCTCACCCGTGCTCCGCGATGACGTTGAGGAAGGCCCGGGTCCGCTCGTGAGTGGAGTCGTTGAACATGGACTCCGGAGGCCCCTGCTCGACGATGACGCCGTTCTCCATGAAGATGATCTCATCGGCCGCCTGCCTCGCGAAGCTCATCTCGTGGGTGACCACCACCATGGTCATGCCCTCGATGGCCAACTGCTGCATCACCCTCACCACCTCGCCGGTCAACTCCGGGTCCAGCGCCGAGGTAGGCTCGTCGAACAGCAGTACGTCGGGGTCCATCGCCAGGGCCCGAGCAATGGAGACGCGCTGCTGCTGGCCTCCGGAGAGCTCGGCAGGATAGGCGTCGGCCTTGTCACCCAGGCCGACCCGCTCCAGTTCACGACGCGCCCGCTGAGTAGCGGTTTCCTTGTCCACCCCCTTGACCTTGATCTGGCAGATGCGCACGTTGTCGAGCACCGTCAGGTGAGAGAAGAGGTTGAAGTCCTGAAAGACGAAACCCATCCGTGCCCGCATGGCGTCGATGTTGGAGTCCAGCACCTCATCGCCGTTGAGATAGATGCGCCCGGCATCCGGTACCGTGAGGTGATTGATACAGCGCAGCAGGGTGCTCTTGCCGGAACCAGAGGGGCCGATCAGCACCTTGGTCTCACCCTTTTTCAGACTGAAGCCGATGCCCTTGAGCACCTCGAGGCCGTCGTAAGCCTTCTTCACATCCTGCACGTCCAGAATCAGATCGTCGGCCATTATCGGCGTTCCTCTCGCATCATTTTTCGAAGCCCGGCACGGCCAGCTTGCGTTCAAGGGCATACAGCAGGCTGTTGCCTGTCCGATTGAGGATGAAATACAGCAGCGCCACCACGGCGAACACCGTCAACACGTTGCCCTGGGTACTGGTAATGATGTAATGCGCCTGGCGGGTCAGCTCGACCACCCCGATGACATAGGCCAGGGAGGTCTCCTTGATCTCCGAGGAGAACTCGTTGGTCCAGGGACCGATGGCATGCCGCGACGCCTGAGGGAAGACGATGTGGCGAATCGCCTTGACCTTGGACATTCCCATGGCTCGGGCGGCCATCATCTGCCCGGCTGGCACCGACTGGAAGGCACTGCGGAATATCTGCGACTGATAGGCCGCCGAACGCAGCCCCATGGCCAGTATGGCGGCGCCGAAGGCCGAGATGTCGATGACACCCGATATGCCATAGAAGAAGATGAACAGCATGATGATGATCGGCACCCCCCTGAACACCCGCTCATAGAGGGTCAGCGGCCACTGTATCAGCCGGGTCCTGGGGCCATAGAGCTGCACCAGGCAGATAGCCATGCCCAGCACGAAACCGATCGCCAACAGGGCGGCCAACAGCACGATGGCCACCCCCAGCCCCTTCAACAGGAAGGGGAAATCGCGTAGCAGTACGTCGTAGATGTCCATGCCGACTTCCCTGACGTGACGGGCGCCCCCCAAGGGAGGGCGCCCATGTCACAGCGACTCATTCGTTACCCAGCTCGGGAAGACCGGCCACCGGTTTCTGGTAGGTGTCGACGAAATCCGGCATGTGGCCAGGAATCGCCGGGACAGCGACACCGGGGATGTACTCGTCGACGATCTCGCTCCACTCGCCGGACTCGTAAATGGCCAGGATGCCCTGATTCAAGTCTCCCAGGATCTCCTGGGGATCGTCCTTGGATACCGCCAGCGCCAGCGGCGCACGGATGAATATCTTGCCCGCCATCTTCACCGGCTTACCGGCGTTGATGTACTCCTGGGCGGAGGTGTCGTCGACGATGACCGAGGAGATACGACCGATCGCCATGTCATCCACGGCAGTGACGTAATTGTCGTATTTGGCCAGCTCGACGTCGATATCGCTGGAGTTGACCACGTTCTCTTCCATCCATGCCTGCTGTGAAGAGCCACCCTGAACGCCAATGCGGGCCCCGCAGCATACGGCGGTAAAGACGTTGAGATCGGAGTCTTCGGGCACCAGCACCACGTCGTTGGTTTCCCACCAAGGGATGGTGAAATCGATGTTTTGGCTACGCTCTTCGGTGACGGTGAGGCCGGTGGCGAGGATATCGATCTTCTCCGCCGCCAGTGCCGGAATCAGTGACGGGAAAGGCATGTCCTGAAACTCGATCTCGATGCCGACCTCCTCGGCGATCGCCTCCATGGCGTCGATGGCGATGCCCTTGAATTCACCCCCCTCCACATAGGCCCAGGGCGGGAAGGAGGCCTCAACGCCAACCGTGTAGGGATCCTGTGCAGAGGCCGTCGTGGCCAGCCCGCTGCCGATGACCAGGGTTCCCATCAGGGCGGCGGGCAGAAGCGATGCTTTTATTCCTTTCATGACGTTCTCGCGCGTTGGTGAGTTTTATTATTCCGCCACGTCAATATGAGTGCGCCTTTTCACGGCTGTCAACTCGCCGAGGGTGCCATGGAGCCAGTTCGAGGCGCATCCAACGCGGATCGCGTCGAGTGCGGACGGGAGCGACACCGGCCATTGCCTGCAGAAAACCGACGCTCACTCGCGCTTCGGGAACCACACCGAACGTGGCGCGCAGAGTCCCTTCTGGCCCCGGCTCAAGTACCGCAGAAGGTGCGCAACACCCGTTCGGTCGGCTCGGCCGGCCGGGCAAGGGCCTCACGGCCTGACTGTCGGGAGAAAGGTGCGGCCAGCACCTCGCGCAGCGTCTCGAAGGGGCCGAAGTCGTCCTGCTCGGCGGCATCGATCACCGCCTGCACCTGGTGGTTGCGAGGAATATAGAGCGGATTCGCGGCTTCGAGCCGGGCGACGATCTCGTTCGCCGTCACCGCCTCGCTTGCCAGACGCTGGCGCCAGCGCGGCAGCCAGCGCTCGATGCCCTCGGCGCGCTCGAAGAGCTCGAGCAGCCCGGGGGCATCCGACTCCACCGCCTCGGCCAGGCGGCGAAAGCCCAGGGTGAAATCGGCGCGGCCAGTCTGCAGCGTCTCGAGGAAGCCCTCGGCCAGTTCGCGGTCGCTCTCCTCTTGCGTTGCCAGACCCAGCTTGGCACGCATCACCGTCAGCCATTCGGCCTCATAGCGCGGCTCGTACGCCTCGATGACCTGGGTGGCCTTGTCGATGGCCGCGTGCTGATCGTCGTCGATCAGCGGAATCAGCGTCTCGGCGAAGCGCGCCAGGTTCCACTGGGCGATCCACGGCTGGTTGCGATAGGCATAGCGGCCCTCCTCGTCGATGGAGCTGAACACCGTGGTCGGCGAATAGGCCTCCATGAACGCACAGGGACCGTAGTCGATGGTCTCGCCGGCGATGCTGCAGTTGTCGGTGTTCATCACCCCATGGATGAAGCCCAGCCCCATCCACTGAGCCAGCAGTGACGCCTGGCGGTTCGCCATGGCCTCGATCAGCGCCAGATAACGCTCCCCGGCGGGCTCGGCGGCGGTCGACTCCAGCAAGCGTGGATAGTGGCGCTCGATGGCCATGTCGGCCAGGATACGCACCGCTTCGACGTCGCCGCGTGCGGCGAAGTACTGGAAGGTCCCCACGCGCAGGTGGCTCGCGGCCACCCGCGTCAACACCGCACCGGGCTCCGGCACTCGGCGGAACACCCGCTCGCCGGTGGTCACCGCGGCCAGCGCGCGAGTGGTAGGCACGCCCAGCGCATGCATCGCCTCGCTGACCAGATACTCGCGCAGTACCGGGCCCAGCGGCGCACGTCCGTCGGCCCCCCGCGAGAACGGCGTCATCCCCGCCCCCTTGAGCTGGATGTCGCGCAGCCGGCCCTCACGGTCGGTCACTTCGCCGAGCAGCACCGCACGACCGTCGCCCAGGCGCGGATTGAACTGGCCGAACTGATGCCCGGCGTAGGCCTGGGCAATGGGCTCGGCGCCGCGCGGCACCACGTTGCCGGAAAACCACACCGCCGCCTCCTCGGCATCGAAGCGGCCCAGGTCGAAGCCCAGTTCTTCGGCCAGCGGCCGGTTGAAAGCCACCAGTCGCGGCTCGGGTACCGGCACGGGCTCGAAGCGCAGGTAGAAGCGCTCGGGCAGGCGGGCATAGCGCAGGGTGAACTCGGGAAACATGGCGACTCCGATCGTCGGGGCAGCACGGCCGATGAGTTGATACCCGAGTATAACGGTCAGGATTGGAGTCTTCGAGCCGGCATTGCCGTTCAGCTCGCGTTCCTTGGCGAAAGCTCTTCCCATATCAGCTCGGCCAGGCGTCGGGCCGGCTCGGTGGGGCGGCGCGCGGCGCGGTGCAGGGCCAGCTCCACGGCGGGCAGAGGCGGCAGGCCACTGGTTTCGCCCAGCGCCCGCAGCTGAGGCCCCAGCATGCTGCGAGTGACCACCACGATGGCCAGCCCCGCCTGCACCACCGGCGCCAACCCGGCCATGGACTGACTGGTGTAGGCCACCCGCCAGTCCCGTCCCGCCGCGGCCAGCGCCTCTTCCGCCACCTCGCGGAACAGGTCGGCTCCCGGCGAATAGAGCGCCAGCGGCAGCGGGTCCGAAAGCGCCGGCTGACGCTCCAGCCCCACCGCCCAGGCCAACGGCTCGCGACGGATCACCTCGCCACCCGGTGAGCGACGCTGGCGAGTGACCAGCGCCATGTCCAGCTCATCGGCCCGCACCCGCTCGACGAGGTCGGCACTGGTGCCACACGCCACCTGCAGCCCCACATCGGGATAGAGCTGATGGAAGTCGGTGAACACCGAGGTGAGCAGCGGCGCATAGTCCTCGGGAATGCCCAGGTTCAGCTCGCCGGTGATGCGCCGCGTGCGCATGTCGGCCAGCGCCTCGTCGTTGAGCGCCAGCAGCCGGCGCGCATGCCCCAGCAACCGCTCACCCTCGGCCGTGAAGCGAATGCGCCGGCCTTGTCGCTCGTGCAGGGAAACGTCCAGCAGGCTCTCCAGACGGCCGAGCTGCATGCTCACGGTGGACTGGGTATAGGCCAGGCGACGTGCCGCTGCCGTCACGCTGCCGGTATCGGCCACGGCCACCAGGGTACGCAGCAGGCCAAGGTCGAGGGTCGGGGCACGCATGAATTCATCACCATCATTGATCAATGACATCAAGAACGATCGTTATCGTGATGATTGTGGACCGGCTAGCATGGCGACGCCATCCCCCGACACAGGAGGTCGCCACCATGCAGCTGCAAACTCCACGGCTCACCCGAACGACGTGGCATGGCGCCGGCGCGGCCGGACTGGCGGTCGTGCTGTGGGCCTTGGTGCCGCTGCTGGTGGCCGCTGCCGGAAGCGTTCCTCCCCTGAGGCTTTCGGCACTGGCCTTGCTGGCCGGCGCACTGGGCACCCTGCCCATGGCACAGCGCCGGCGGCGGACCGAACCGCCCCTGGCGCAGCGACATGGCGTGGCGGTGTACGGTGGGGTTTCGCTACTGGTGGCCGGTGCCGTGGGCGCCTGCTTCGCCAGCCTCTCCTTGGCACCGGCCGCCGAGGCGGCACTGATCACCTACACCTGGCCGGTCCTCTTCCTGCTGGCGAGCCAGTGGCTGGCGCGGCGGCGGCTGTCACCGGCCACGCTGGCCGGTACCGGCCTGGCATTCTCGGGGGGTGCCCTGCTGGTGCTTCCGCAAGCCATGGCGGGCGGCTTCTCCGGCGCCTGGCACGGCTACCTGCTGGCGCTGGCGGCAGCCCTCTGCTGGGCGCTTTATTCGCTGGCCTGCCAGGTGCCCGGCTGGCGCCTCGGCGAGCGCATGCCGCACCTGCTGCTCATCGCCAGCGTGATCACCGGCAGCGCCAGCTTGCTGCTGGAAGGCGTCAGCGAGATGCCCTCGGCTCCGGCGTTGCTGGCCATGGCGGCCCTGGGCCTGGGCCCCTACGGCATCGCCATGCTGGCCTGGGACTACGCCCTGAAAGCGCCCAATGGCCGGCACCTGGGCAACCTGGCCCACGGCGTACCGGTACTCGCCACCCTGTTCCTGGTAGTGAGCGGAGTGACGCCCCCGGACTGGCGCCTGCCGGTAGCCGCACTGCTGGTGGTGGCAGGGAGCCTGACGGCCAGCCGGTGACGGCTCTCAGCGCGAGATGAGCCACTCGGTCAGCCACGGCTGCCAGGCCAGCAGCACCAGGGTGGCCAGGCTCGCCAGCAGGAACGGCAGCAGCGCGCGGAAGATGCGCAGGGGTGGCGTGCCGGTCATCGACGAGGCGATGTAGAGCCCCGCCCCCACCGGGGGCGTCAGCAGGCCCAGCACCAGAGTCAGGCACACCACCACCCCGAACTGATAGGGGCTCACGCCGAACTGTTGCTCGGCGATGGGCAGCAGAATGGGCACCACCAGGATCAGCGCGGCGATGCCGTCGATGATCATGCCCACCAGCAGCAGCACGCCCACCAGCAGCAGCAGGAACAGGAACGGATCGGTGGTCAAGGCGGCGATTCCCGCTGCCGCGAGCTGCGGCAGGCGCTCGTAGGTCACCACCCAGCCGAACACGCCGGCGGCGGCGATGAGCATGATCACCAGCCCGGCGTTCATCGCCGTACGCTGCAGTACCATCGGCAGGCACGCCAGGCGCAGTTCGCCGTAGAGGAAACGCCCCAGCAACAGTGCGTCGAGCGAGGCCAGCGCCGCCGACTCGGTGGGCGTGGCCACGCCCAGCAGGATGCCGCCGATGATGATCAGCGGAATGCCGAGCGCCGGCAGCCCCATCACCAGCGCCCGACGCGCCTCGTAACGACTCGGCCAGCGACCCTTGGGATACTGCTGACGGATGCCCACCACGGCAATGGCCAGAAAGAAGGCGAGCCCCAGCAGCAGCCCCGGCAAGATCCCGGCGATGAACATCTCGGCGATCGGCACCTGGGCCATGACCCCGAACAGCACGAACAGCATCGAGGGGGGGATGATCGGCGAGAGCAGCCCGCCAGCGGCGGTGATCGCCGCGCTATAAGGGCGGTCGTAGCCCTCGGCCTCCATGGCCGGCACCATGGCCCGCGACATGATGGCGATCTGCGAGGCGGCCGAACCGACGATGGATGCCATCATCATGTTGGCCACCAGATTGATGTAGGCGAGCCCCCCGCGAAAACCACCCACCAGCAGTCGCGCCAGGTCGATCAAGCGCCGCGTGACGCCGCCCTCGTTCATCAGCTCGCCGGCCAGCATGAACAGCGGAATCGCCAGCAGGCCGTAGCTCTCGATGGCGGCGAACAGCTGCTGGGGATAGGACTCGAACAGCACCGTGTTGCCCGACGCCTGGATGTACACCATGGCGGTGAGTCCCAGAACCAGGGCGATGGGCACGGCCCCGAACAGCAGCAGGACGAAGGCGGCAATGGTCATGGGCCAGCCCCCGGGGTAGTGGATGCCGTTCGAGCATCGCGCAACCCGCGCACGGCCATCCCCAGATTGGCCAGCCCATGGAAAGTGAGCGACACCGCGAACCACGGCACGATCAGCCACACCCAGAACTTGCGCACCCCCAGGGTCTGGGTGTTCTCGGCATAGATGAAATTGAAGGTCTCACCTTGGAACGCCTGGAGGTCGAACCCCAGTCGGGCGAGGGTCAGCGGTTGGTACCAGCGCCAGCACAGCCACAGCAGCAGCACGGCGAAGAGCAGTACGACGGCGTCGACGAAGACCTCGAGCCAGCGGCGTGCCGCCTGGGGCAGGGCATCGGCGAGCAGCGTCACGGCGATGCCCTGACGCCGCTTGAGCACCGCTGCGGCGATCAGGAAGGTCATCCAGATCATGGCATAGATGGCCAGTTCGCTGACCCAGTAGAGCGGACTGCCCGCGGCCCGGAAGGCCACGTTGAGCAGGATCAGCAGGGTGACCGCCGCTGCCAGTGTGGCGGCGGCGATCTCCTCCAGGCGGGCCAGACGGCCGGAGAGGTGCGACAGCATCGGCTCCCCTTACTGGCGCAGCTGCTCGGCTTCCTCGCGCAGCGCCTCGAGCATCGGCGCTTTCTCGGCCCAGGTGGCCTCCCACTCGTCGATGGCCTCGGAGAAGAACTCGGCGTCGGCCTCGACGATGTTCAGGTCGAGCTGGCGAATCTCCTCCTCCTGAGCGGCGTCCATCTCCTGGAAACCGGTCAGCACGTTCTCCAGATGCTCCGACATGGTCGTCTCGATCAGCTCGCGATCCGACTCGTCGAGCTCGCGCCACACGCGGCCGGAGACCACGCCCACCATGGGAAACATCATGTGATTGGAGATCAGCAGGTTCTCGGCCTGCTCGTAGAATTTGAGGATCAGGATGGAATCGAAGTCCATGTCGATGGCGTCCACCTGGCCGTTGGCCAGGGCATCGTAGACTTCGAGCAGCGGCATCGGCTCGGGGGCGGCACCGGTGGCCGTGTAGAAGTCGCGAATCGGCTCGAAGGGGGTGATGCGCAGACGCATGCCTTCGAGGTCCTCGGCGCTCTCGATGGGCTCGCGGCTGAGCACCTGGCGCATGCCCACCATGCCGTACCCCATCCCCACCAGGCCCACGCCCTGGGGCATCAGTTCGAGCAGTTCGCCGGCGGTGTCGGAACGCAGCAACGCCGCGGCATGGTCGACGTCGTCCACCAGGTAAGGGGCGTACAGCGCGCCGAAATCGGGAATGCGGTTGGAAATCTCGGCGATGGTCAGAAACGCCATGTCCAGCGCACCGGTCTGCAGTTGCTGAACCATCTGCGCCTCGTTGCCCAACTGCTGTGCCGGAAAAACGCTGACGCTGTGCTCGCCTTCGGAACGCTCGGCGAGCGTCTCGGCGAAGGCCTCGGCCTCGGTGGACCACAGGTGCTGCGGCGGGGTGATCAGCCCCAAGCGGAATTCCCGCGACTGGGCGGAGAGCGAGGAGGCGGCCAGGGCGGTGGCGACCACGGCCAGGGTCAACGTCTTGATGCGGTTCATGGCAGGGTTCCCTTGTCTGTCCAGCACGGCGGCGCGGGGCCGCGCTCATTCGTTATGAACCCCAGAGCGTACCGCAAGCCAGGCGTTGATGGCACCTGCACCTGCTACGCCGGCGCCATGGCCTACGCTGCCTCTGCGCCCTACCGGCTTTGGCGCAGGCAGGGGGAGAAGCAACGCGTCGAGGCGGAATCGCGGAAAGCCGACAGCGCCGGCCCCTTCACGGGCCCGGCGGCCGGAGCATCACTCGAAGCTGGTGCAGACGGGCGCCTGCGCGGAGGGGTCGTGGCCCACCTCGAGATCGAGCGCTTCGCTGACGTCCGTCAGCGCCACGCGCCACTGGTGATCCACGCTCACCGGATCGCAGCGGCCCTCGCTGCCCTCGCCGAAGTTGGAATCGATCCAGTAGTGCACGTCGTAGAGCCTGCCCTCCTCGAGGACGCCCTCGAAGCTGACGGAGAACGCCGGATCCTCTGTCTGCTCCACGGTGGTGGATTCGGTGGCCACCACCTCGCCCGCCGTGACGTCATACACCGCCACCTCGACCGTCTGGCCGCCGTGGGGCGTGTTGAAGGTGCCGTCGCCGGCGAAGGTCAGGTCGTGGCCCTCGGCGGCCAGTGCAGGGGCCGCCGCGACCAGCAGAGCGGCGGGCAGCAGGTGCAGCAATCCGTGGCCAAGGGGGGTCGACAGCTTCATGACATACCTCCTGCATGCGTTCCTGTGAATGCAAGGGCCACCCGGGCCCGTGCCCTCAGCATAGTTCATGCAGTTTTCCCCGAGCGCACCGTCCTCTAGTCCTGCCCCAGGTCTCCTCGCCCCACGGACTGATTGAGCTGCCCGAACGGTACGTGCACCGACGGCAGCCTATCGCTGGTCGCCGATAGGTGAGAGGCCTGGTCGTCGAAGAAGATGTGCGGCTCGATGATGCCGAGAACGTGCTCCTTGGCGATGCCACCGAGAAAATAGGCTTCGTTGACGGTCACTCCCCAGCTGCGCATGGTGTGAATGACCCGCTCATGCGCCGGGGCGTTACGGGCGGTGACGATGGAAACCCGCACCCTGGGCCGATAGGCGCCCAGGGTCTCCTCCTCGCGCAGTTTTTCCAGCGCCTGGATGTGCGCCAGCTTGCGCAGAAAGGTGGCCAACAGCCCCGACTCGGCAGGCACCTGAGCGTTGGCCCGCTCGTATTCGCGAAACGCCTCGATCCCCTGCTCCTGATAGATGGTTTCCGACTCGTCGGTCACCAGCACGCCGTCGAAATCGAAAGCGATGCGCAGTTCCTCCTCGTCGGTCAGGTCGAGATCGCCCGACGACAGCACCTGCCCCGCCGGATGGCCGGCCAGGATCGCCTGATCGACGTCCTGGCGATTGGCGGACAGGAAGAGGCTGATGTTCAGCGCGGGTATGAAGCGGTGGGGATAGCGCCCCTGCAGGAAGATCGCCCGGGTGATGCCCAGCTCATGATGCTCGATCGACTTCATCACCCGCAGCCCGGTTTCCGGGTCGTTGCGCGACAGCAGCACCACCTCGATGGGCGGATTCTCCGGGCTCAGCTCGTTGAGCGACAGCAGGCGCTTGATGAACGGAAAGGCCACGCCGGTGCCGAGGGGAACGTCCTCGTTGTCGCGCTGGTAGACACGATAGGCCGCCTCGCCCTGCTCACGAAACACCCGGTCGGATTCGGCCAGATCGAAGAGCGCACTGGATGCCAGTCCGATGACCAGGCGTTCACTGAGATCGTAGGGCATGGGCCTTCCCGTCCTGTTCGAGCGTCACGTTCGATCGACCATGCCCCAGCGTTGCCCGGCGAGCAAGTGCCCTGCCGGTCGCCCGTTTCACTCACGGCAGGACGGCGGTTCCGTAACAAGGGGCCGACATGACGCGTTAGCCGGCACGACCCCTCAAACCACCCAAGCATTGAGAATCATTATTATCATTGGTAGTGTTCGACTCTCCCAACAGGAGTTCCATGTCATGGCCGGACGCAGCAGCTATCGCCTCTTCGATATCACCCTGGCACGGCGCACCCAGGTCGGCGCGTCGCTGGTCAGGTTCACCTTCACCGGTCCGAATGTCGGCCGAATGGCCACCCATGCGCCCGACCAACGCATCAAGCTCTTCTTCCCCACGGCCGACGGCGACCTCGAGAGACTCTTCGAGATCGCCAAGCGGAAAGCGCACGACTGGTACGGTGCCTATCGCGCCCTGCCCGAGCAGGCGCGACCGCCGATGCGCACCTACACCATTCGCGCCCTGCGCCCGGAGCAGGGGGAGGTCGACGTGGAATTCGTCCTGCATGGTGACACGGGGCCCGCCTCGCGCTGGGCGCTGCGTGCCCGTCCCGGCGACCGCCTGGCCATGACCGCCCCCGTCGCCGATGCCGAAGGCCCGGCACAGGGCTTCGAGTGGAAGCCACCGCGCGACGTGCGGCGGGTGCTCATCGTCGCCGACGAAACCGCCCTGCCGGCGGCGGCCGGCATACTGGAGAGCCTGGCGTCGCGCTCCCGGCGTCCCAGGGTCGAAGCCCTGGTCGAGGTTCCGCTCGATGCCGACATCCAGCCGCTGGCGCACGACGCCAAGCTGCACTGGCTGCCGCGCGAAGCGGAACCGGGGTGCAGCCACGGCGAGCGCTTGTTACGGGCCATGCAGGACATCGATCTCAGCGACGAGATCCGCGCCCTGGGCGGCGCCCCCGAAACCGCGGACGCCCCCGACGAACTCGACGACGAGCGCCCCTTCTGGGAGGCGGCGACACTCGATGACACCGCGCCCTTCTATGCCTGGATCGCCGCGGAAACCCGAGTGGCAAGGAGCATTCGCCGCTACCTGGTCAACGAGTGCGGCTTGCCCAAGCGCTACGTCACCAGCATGGGCTACTGGCGCCAGGGCAAGGCCATCGGTTGAGCCTGACACCGGCGAGGCGATCGATCCCGCCTGACTCCCGACCGACGCGTCAATCGGCAAAGGCTCCCGCTACCCGCTCGATATCGCCGTCATCGAGTACCCCCGCGTGCCAGCGCAACGACAGCCAGGCGAGCAGGTAGTCATAGCGGGCGCGGGCCAGGTCGCGCTTGGCCTCGAATCGCTGGTGCTCGGCATTGAGAGCATCGAGGTTGGTACGCTCGCCGCCCAGAATGCTGCGTCGAGTGGCTTCCAGCCGGGCGCCGGCGGCAGCCACGGCATTCCGGTAAGCCCGGATGCGCCGGCGACTACTCAGTACCATGCGGTACTGGCGTTCCAGGTCGTTGAGCAGCTCCGCCGTGGTCGCGTCCAGTTCGTGGCGCGCCTGCGCGAGCGTATCGTCGGCGCGACGGCTGGCAGCCAGTACGCGCCCGCCGGCATACAGCGGCACCTCGATCTCGATACCCACGCTATCGGTGTCGTAGCGCTGCCCTACCTGGTTTTCGGCGCTCGAGTCGCTGACCCGGCTGCTGGCGAACAACCGCACGCTGGGCAGGTGTCCGGCTCGCTGCTGATTGAGCCGCTGCCGGGCCGCCTCCAGCCGCTGCCGTTCGGCGGCGAGCTCCGGGTTGCGTGCCAATGCCCACTCCCGCCAGCGATCCAGCGCCGGCGCGCCCTCGCCCATCGTCGGGGATGTCGATTGCAACGGCGCCAGCGACGCCGTTGACGGCAGCCGACCGACCAGGGTCTGCAGCTCATTGCGAGCTGCCTGCAGCCGGTCCTCCGCCTCGATCACCTGCGCCTCGATGACCTGCGACTGGGCCTCGACCTCCAACTGATCGGTCAGGGTTCCTTCACCGCTCGCCACGAAGCGCTGACTGCGCCGCGCCTCTTCCCGCAACGCAAGCCGGTGGGCTTCGGCCAGCGTCATCTCATCCTGGGCATAGAGAACGTCCGTATAGGCCTGCAGCACGCGCACCGCCAGCGCCTGTCGCGCCCGCTCCCGGCTCAGGTCGGCGGCCTCGGCCAGCGCCGCGCCCTCACGGTACTGGGCGTATGCCGCCGCATCGAACAGCGGCTGGGTCAGGGTGAAGCCAGAGGAATGACTGGTGTAATCCAGATCCTGGGTGGTTTCACCGAACGCCGTGCTTTGACGAACTTCCGAGTCGTTGCGCGCCCGCGAATAGCGGTAGCTCAGGTTCGGCAGCAAGGCCGCTCGGCCCAGCGCGTGCTCGTGTCGACCGGCAGCGCTCTCGCTGCGCGCCGCCAGCCAGCTCGGATCATGGCGCAACGCCCGCTCGTAGGCCTCGCGAAAATCCAGTGCCAGGGCCGGCACAGCGACGCTGCACGACAAGGCCAGCAGCAACCCACGGGACAACGCATGCGATAGCCGGCTCATGCATCCCCCCAGGCAGTACGCGCCCGATCCAGCAGCGGCTTGAACAGGTAGTTGAGCAGGGTGCGCTCGCCGGTACGCACGAAGGCCTCCACCGGCATGCCGGCCTTCAGCGGGGCACTGCCCAGCGCTTTCAGCTCGTGCGCCGCCACTTTCACCCGAATGCGATAGTAGGGCGTGCCCGTTCGTTCATCGACCAGGCGGTCGGCGGAAACCATCGTCACCTCGCCGGGCACCCGCGGCGTGGTGCTGCGCTCGAACGCCGTGAACGCCAGCTCCACCGGAAGTCCGGTTCGTATCCGGTCGATGTGCTCCACCGGCAACTGCCCCTCCACCAACAGCGGCTCGTTCCGGGGAACGATCTCCATCAACCGGTCGCCGGCCTGCACCACGCCGCCTTCGGTATGGTGCGACAACCCCACCACGATACCCGTCGCCGGCGCGCGTATTCGGGTATGCGCCAGGTCGAACTCCGCCAAGGTCAGGCGACTCGCCAGCTCGCGCTGGCGCAGGCGGGCCTGGGCCAGGGCATCGCCGACGTCTCGCTGGTACTCGTCGCGCCGCTGCTGCATGCGCAGCTCCAGTTCGTCGATCTGGCGCCGCCCCTGCCCCAACGAACCGCGTTCGGCGACGATCTCGCCATGCAGCTGGGCATGCTGGCTCTCGATCTCCAGCAGGCGATTGCGCGGGATGTAGCCTGCCTCGGCCAAGCCGCGCAGGTTGTCGCGCTGCTCACTCAGGAAGGCGAGCCGCAGCCGCTTCTGCTCCAGAGAGGATTCGAGGCCGGAGACGCGCGCCCGCTGTCCTTCCAGGCTGGCTTCGAGCCCTGCCAGTTCCGCGGCGAGCGAAGCGCGCCGGCTCTGGAACAGTTGCCGTTGCAGGGCAAGCACGGCGAGCCGTTCGGTGTCGGCTTCGGCGGTCAAGGATTCGGGAAATGCCACGCTGTCGAGGGCGTCGCGCTCCGCTTCGAGGCGGGCGATCTCCGCCACCGCCGCGTGGTACTGTCCGCCCAGCATCTCCACCTCGCTGGCGTGGCGCGTGGCATCCAGGCTGACCAGCACCTGCCCCTGGGAAACCAAGTCGCCCTCTTGCACCCACAGGCGCTCGACGATGCCGCCGCTGGGGTGCTCCACCGCCTGTCGGCTGCCGGAGACCACCACGGTGGCGGGGACCGCCACACCGTTGTCCAGCGGTGCCATCGCCGCCCAGACGACGAACAGGGCGAACCCGCCGAGCAGAGTCCAGGCGGCGAGGCGCCGCGGCCGCCGCCGACGACGTTGCATGGCCAGCGCCTCCCAGTCGGGAGAGGCCGAAGTTACAGCACCGCGTGCTTGGGAAGAATCGGCCAGACTCGTCATGCGCCCGCCCCTCCGCCAGCGGCATGAGCGGTGCCGACTGCCGCCGACCGGCTCTCCATCTGGTAAGGCCCATGGGCGATCCGCGTCGCCCCGGCCGGCACCGGTTCGCTTCCGACCCCCATCGCGCGCAACACCTCCTGGGTCGGCCCGAACTTGACCTGCCGCCCCTCCTTCAGCGCCAGCAGATGGGTGGTTGCCTTCAGCACCTGGGGCCGGTGGGTGATCAGTACCGTGGTGACGACGCGTTCGCTCAGCCATTGCAACGCCGCCAGCAGCGCCTTCTCACCCGCCTCGTCGAGATTGGCGTTGGGCTCGTCGAGCACCACCAGCGCGGGAGGACCATACAGTGCCCTGGCCAGCGCGATGCGCTGGCGCTGGCCGCCGGACAGGCCGACCCCGCCATCGCCGAGGGGCGTGTCGTAGCCCTGCGGCAGCGACAGGATCAGTTCATGAACGCCGGCGGCCTTGGCCGCCACGATCACCTTTTCGGCATCCGGTTCGTCGAAGCGGGCGATGTTCTCCGCCACGCTGCCGGCGAACAGCTCCACGTCCTGGGGGAGGTAACCGATATGCGGGCCCAGGCGCGCCTTGTCCCAGTGCTGGATCTCGGCACCGTCCAGGCGCACCGATCCCACCCGCGGCGTCCACACGCCCACCAGCAGACGGGCCAGCGTCGACTTGCCGGACCCCGACGGGCCGATGACGCCCAAGGCCTCGCCCGGCGCCAACCGGAAGCCGATCTGCACCAGGGTCGGGGCCCTGCCGCCCGGCGGCACCGCGCTCACCGGCTCTACCGACACGGCACCGCGGGGTGCCGGCAGTTCCAGGCCCGCCCGTCGCGGCGGATGGGCCTCCAGCAGCGCCAGCAAGCGCCGATAGGCCAGGCGCGTCGACGTCCACTGCCGCCAGGCATTGATGACCTGGTCGATCGGCCCGAGCAGGCGGCCCATCAGGATCGATCCCGCGATCATGGTGCCGGGGCTGATGGCACCGCCCACCGCCAGCCAGGCGCCCAGCCCCAGCACCAGGGATTGCAGTGCCACGCGCAGGCTCTTGGAAACCGCCGTGATCAACGCCGTGCGCTCGCTGGCCAGGCCCTGCAAGGCCACGAAGCCACCGTGCAGCCGCGTCCAGCGGCGGGACAGCGCGCCCAGCATGCCCATGGCCTCGATCGCCTCGGCGTGTCGCAACTGGGTATCGGCCATGTTGCCGGCCTGCACCGAAAGGCCGCCTGCCTTGCGCAGCGGCGGCTGGGAACGCCGCTCGTTGAGCCAGGCCAGGGCGATCAGCAGCACGCCGCCGACCAGCGCCAGGCAGCCGATCCACGGATGGAACAGGAACATCACCAGCAGGTAGCAGGGAAACCAGGGCGCATCGAAGAAGGCGAACACCGCGTTGCCGGTGATGAACTGGCGCAGCGAATCGAGATCCCGGGTCGCCTGTCCGGCCTGGGCGTTGCCGCCCCGCAGCCCCCGCTCGAAGGCGGCAGCGTAGACCCGTTCGCTCAACGTCTCGTCCATGCGCTCGCCGACCTGGATCACCACCAGGCTGCGCACGTACTCCAGCGCCCCCATCAGCGCCAACAGGCCCACGGCCATCAGCGTCAGCAGGGCCAGCGTGGTGGTATTGCCGGAGGCGAGCACGCGGTCGTAGACCTGCAACATGTAGAGCGGCGGTACCAGCATCAGCAGATTGATCACCGCACTGTAGGCGCCCACGGCGCGAAGGCCGCCGCGGTAGGTGCCGAGGGCCCGGCGTATTTCGTTCTGCGGCTGGCCGCGCGAAGGATCCATGATTGGCTACCCCTTGTGATGAGCCGTGAAATTCCGGCGAATCCCTTGCGGGGGACTCGCACGACGATTCGGTTTCGCTCATCGCAGGGTCACGGCGGTCGTGCTTGACATGGCACCGTCGCCAGCGACAATGCCAAGGTGCCGCGCCCCGGGCACCAGGCCCGTGGCGCGGCAGTCAAGCGTTACGGCAAGGGGCCTCCCCTTGCCTTTTTTATCGTTGGGCCACGCTCAGGCGGCCAGTGCGACATCCAGGTCGCTGGTTTCTTGTACGCCAGTCGCAGAGGCCGGGAGGGGGAATAAATCACCGAGTTCCGCAGTATCGAACTCGGACTGGGTCAGCAAGCTTTCGGAGACGATGTAATCCTCCAACTCACTGGTGTCACCGTTCATCAGTCCCCAGACGATATCGTGCACGTCATTTCCTGCACCGCTACCACTGGCATCCAGCCCATCGATGGACAGTTCCCAATCAGTCAGTCCGAAGGAGCCGCCAGAGGGCCCGTTCAGGCCGTGGCCAAACTGCACGTTGTCCAGTTCACCTGACAGAACGTGATTATTGATGTCATACGCCAGCCCATCGGTCGTGTCGCTACCCGCAATAAAGGCGTATGAATTGTTAGCACCGGAAATGGCGTACTCCTCACCGGACAGACCACCACTGTTGAAACCACCTGTATTCGAGCTCCCATGGTTGGAGTTATTGAAATTAAACGACCAGCTATCAAGGTAATCAGCCAGCGTCCAGCTTTCGTATTGTGCGTCGTAGGTAATGTCGAATGCCATGGTACTACTCCTTTTCAATTTGCTATGAAGGAGGCCAATCCCCCTCCATCTTTATTCACCCGAGTGGGTGAAATCGTTGTCCAGGGCCTAGAAACGATATTCCAGCATGCCCTGAAGGGTTCTTCCGCGGGCCAGAGCCACGTTTGAAAGATTCGTATCCCCCATCGCGACCAAGTAAGCCTCGTCAGTAACGTTATCCATGGCCAGGCTGAAGGTGAGATTTTCGGTCATATGATAGAAAGCGTAGAGATCGTAGACCTCGTATCTTGGCCACACGGCCATGGCGTAGTGGGTATAATTACGATTCGCATGGTCAACGTTATTGCCTTCGCTGTAGCGCAGCCTGCCGCCTATATCCAGCTGCCCATCAAGGAAGCGAAAGCCTAGCGTGGCCGAGGCACGGTCCGCCGGCATAAAGACGGCATTACCCATGGCTAGGCCACAGTTGACTCTTGCATTTTTCGCAGGGTCATCGACCAATATCTTTCCGCTCTGACGTTGAGTAAAGGTAAAGCCACTTGGGAGTGTAACCTCTCGTTCGAAGACTTCGCCGCTTGGTTCCAGGCGACTTGCACCCCCGAGATAATATTGGTGATAGCAAAACTCATTACTTCCCATCATCTGGGCATAACTCAAATCCGCATAGAGGAGCCCAGCATCATAACTGAGCTCGTACTCCACACCATGAAAACGAGTGTTGCTCAGGTTATTGACGTAGGCGGACTGGCCCAATGACGCAGTGTGATAGGCATAAGGGAGAGTGACGCCCGTTGCCATGTAAGTGAAGTTGTCGATACTAGTATCGAAATAGGCCACCTTAGCGGCAAACCGATCATTTTGGGTCAGCAGCCCGTGCTTGATAATATTGAAGCCAGCCTCCCAGCTTTCCGAACGTTCAGGTTCCAGGTAGGGGTTGGGATACATCATCTCGTACCCACCGCCATGCGGGCGCCCCGTCTGAAAACTTTCGGTGACTGCCGGCGGTCGCCAGCCCTTGCCATAGCTGGTGTAAAGCTGCAACCAGTCCACGCCGGGATTGATACCGATGCCCAGGGTCGGGGAAAGACGCCCAGCGTCACGATCCACATCGTAGGTGATAGGCACCGGCCGGATTTGTCCATCAGGGTCCCAGGTCGGGGTGTTGTCCATGTACCGGCGTGTGGTCATGCCGGTCTGCCCCTTGAGGCGGTAATGGTCGTAACGCAATCCCCCCCAAACGGAAAGCCAATCGCCATATTGGTAGTCGATGTTGGCAAACAGGCTGCCCATCTGGCGTTCCCCTTCCGGCGTCAGCCCCTCGACATACGGCAGGTCAGTGTCAATTGATGGAGCTGCCTGCTCACCACCCGGTTTGAAGGTATCCTGGAACATCTCGGTTCCATAATTGACTGCCAGATCACCGGCGCTACCCAGATCAAAACGCGAGGTATTTTGTGCCTGAGCGCCCAACGTATCGGTACGGTAGATAGAAGTATAATCAGGGGTAGTATAGGAAGAGGTAACTAGTTCGTTATTCCATTGTTCGTTTTCGGTGGTAACGAAATACAACTTTGAGGAAAAGTCGACCAAATCGTTGCCGAGGGGATTATAAGTATAATCCAGGCCATAGCTTGTTGATGTGATGTCGTTCTCACCCAGCAGCCTATACTCGATGTCTTCGGCAGCGCCGCCATTTCTCGTTACATTCTCGAATCGTGCATCGTAGGCTCGTGAACTTGTATCCAGGTAGGTAAACTGGAGCCTATGGTCCGGGTTGGAGCCGATGTTCCACCCAAACTTGGCCAGCTTCGAGTCCATCTCGCTGGAGGCATATTCGACCGGATTATCCACAAACATTTGCAGTCGTTCCGGTTGCTGCCACGCTGAAGCGATCTCGTCACTGAGGTTGCCGACACCGGAAGAACCAGCATGGTAGTCGCCAAAGTTTCGCTCACTGTAAGCCAGCATCCCATCCACTTCTTCATTACCGAATGCGACGACTGCACTGCCATTGAAGTGTGTGCCATTGCCTTCGTCACCTATACCATGGCCTGCCCGCAAGCGACCACCATAGCCTTTCTCTGTATCAAGAAAGTCGCTGGCGTTGATAGTATTGAAAGTCGCTATACCACCCAGTACACCAGCGCCCCCTTGGGCCGCGCTGGTTCCCTTATCGATAGTGACCTCGGAGATCAGTTCAGGGTCGACATACATAGTGCCATTGCGTTGCTGGTGGCCATTTTGATTATAGTTCTGGCGCATACCGTCGATATTCATATTGACGCGGCCATAATCCTGGATGCCCCGAATATTGACTGACAGACCTGGATCACGTTGGTCAACGGCTGAATATACGCCTGCTGTTTCTTCCAACATGTCGGCGGCATGGCGTGGAGGTCGGCGGTCGATCTGCTCGCGGGAGATCACGCTGACCGAGCGCGGTTCGTGATAAACCCAGTCGTCGCCAATGCGGTCCGCCGACACCGTAAGCGTGCTGAGCGCCACCTGATCGCCGCGAGTGGTCATCGTATCGGGCCGTGGCTCGACGAGTTCGGCGGTACGTGCGTTGCGGTATTCGACTTCCAGGCCCGAGCCTTCCAGCAACGCACGCAGCGCCGCGTCGGCGGTCATCTCGCCGCTGACGGCCGGTGCCGTGGCATCGATGGCCCGATCGTCCGGGCGCAGCACCGAGACGTTGGTGATGGCGGTGAATTCGCCCAGCGAATAGAGCAGCGACTGCTCGGGTATGTCGAAGCGATAGCGCTGCTGGGTTCGTTCCTGCGCATGGGCCTCGCGCAGCCCCAGCAGAAGCACCAGAACCCCCATGAACCCGGCGACGAAGAGCGTCTCGAGCAGCGTTCGGCGTAGCCGCGGTTTGGCGTACAGCAACCTCCAATGTGGCATGTGACCCTACCTTTTCACGTTAATGATTCTGCTTCTCATTCATATAACGTGCAAGGCAGGGTGCACCCTCAACGATTCGCGCAAAATGGTTTGAAATGGCTGCGCAGCGGAGAGCGTGTCAGCGTTACGCTAGGGTGGCAGGCTAAGGCTCGGGGAGGCTCGAGCATCAACGGAGGGCAGTGTGTCGAGGACGATACGAGCGGCTTGTGCGGTCATTCAGCGCGACGATGGCGCCATTCTGATGGTGAAGCGTCTCCACCCACCCGAAGCGGGCTTATGGTCCGTTCCCGGAGGCAAGGTCGAGCCCGGGGAGAGTTTGCGTGCCGCCGCCGCCCGCGAAGCGTTCGAGGAGACGGGGTTGTACGTCAATGTTGGCCAGAGGCTCTGGACGGCACAGCTGGCTTTGGACGATGGCGTCGTTTATGAACTGCATGACTTTGCCGCCACCGCTGTCGGCGGCGTCCTACGCGCTGGCGACGATGCCGCTGAGGTATGCTGGGTGCCTGTCGGTCAGATTCGCCGCCTGCCTTTGGCCGCAGAACTGCTCGATCACTTATGCGCTGCGGGGCTGGCTCCCCGCCACTAGCCGCGCCGGCCCGCGGCAGGCCGATCGGCATATCAATGAGCTAGCGGGCGAGCCAGGGATTCGACATGGGCGAAGGCGTCGCGGGCTCCGGCGATGGCCCAGGCCTTTTCGGAATCGCTCAGCGGTATCGCATCCAGGTACCGGGTGAAGGTGCGCCAGTGCAGGCCTCGCCCCGTCTCGCGAGGTGCCAGATGGCGTGCGCCGAAGGATTCCGACATCCCCAGCTCGACGGCACTCTTGAACAGGAAGGCGGCCCCGAGATTGGAGCCCTCGTTGACGTACAGCCAGCCGAGAGCGGTCGGGGAGCTGACGGGTATCGCCGGCGGGCATTGGGCGTCCAGCGCGGCCAGGTCGATGTCCAGGTCCTCGCAGTCGCGGCGGGCGTCGGAATAGCGGCAGCGTTCCGGCAGGTCGGGAATCCACTCGACCAGGGCCGCATCGCGATAGAAGGCCATCATGTGGCGCTGGAAGAGATACTGGACCGTCAGCAACCTGACGTAGCCCTGGCGGCTCTCGAAGGGGCGCAGCGCCGTCATCGAGCGCTCGACGCTGTCGTGCTGCCACTGCGTGTCCTGCTTCAGCCGCTTGCTCAACGGTTGGATGGCGATGCTGCCTTGCGGGTCGAGAGTTTCCATCGTGGTACCTTCATCGGAAAGTGTCGTGTCGTTTCATTCGTCGGCAGACGCCGAAAGCCAGACGGTGCCCGGCAAGCGTCTCACGTCGATCCCCAGGCTGGCTTCCAGTGCATCGAGCAGCGCACCGGGGTCGTCGGCGGGGAAACTGCCGGAGAGGCGATGCGCGGCGCTACCCTCTCCCGTGACGAGCACCCGCCCGTACGCCATGCGTTCGAGCTGCTCGGCCACCTCGCCAAGCGGCGCGCGGTCGAAGATCAATTGGCCGCGTGTCCAGGCGAGCCGGACGCTTGCATCCACGTCTCGCGGCGCGCCCATGGCGCCGTGGTGGATCGCGAGCGCCTGATCGGCTTCCAGTGTCGTTCGTTGCGCCTCCGTCGACCGATCGCCGGTCGGCGATACCGCGACGCGCCCCTCCTCGACGGTGACGCGAACTTCGCCGGCATGCCGCTCCACGGCGAAGCGCGTGCCCAGCACCTGGGTCGTGGCCTCGCCGGCCACCACCGAGAAAGCGCGTTCGGGTTCGCTGACCACGTCCACCCACAGCCGACCGCGGCGTAGTGTCAGCTGTCGCCGCTCGGCCGTCATCTCGACGTCCACAGCGCTGTCGGCATCGAGAAACAGGCGCGAGCCGTCATCCAGAGTCACGGCCTGCGAACGGCCCGGCGGCGTGGCCAGATCGGCCAGCCAGCGGTCGACGATGCCGGGATCGCGCCACAGGCCGGCAGCCAGCGACACCATCAGCAGCAGGCAAGCGGCCGCCGCCCATGCCGGGGCTTTCGCAAGGCGCCGCGGCGTCTTGCGCTGACGCTCCCGTTCGGCCATCAGACCGGCCGGAACGCCCACGTCCTCCCACAGCGCCTGCGCCTCTGCAAAGGCGGCGGCACGCTCCTCGCTCCCCTGCAGCCACGCCTCGAAGCGTCGGCGGTCCGCTTCGGTGGCGCCGGGGTCCTTCATGGTCAGAAACCACGCCATGGCCTCGTCGGCCAGCGAGTCGTCGCATTCGCGCCCCTTGTCGTCGAAAACCACCGATGACTCGCTCCGCTGCACTGGTTCCACCCCGTTCTTCACAGTCTCGATTACCCGTTATCGTTGTCCTTTACGCTATAACGTGTCAGCCGCCGGATTCCCTCATTCGCGCGACTGCTGTCGCTGCCAGTCGCGGCAGACGCGCATCGCTTGCATCATGTCCTTTTCCACCGTGCTGACCGATACGTTCAACCGCCTGGCAATGGCGGCATAAGTTTCGCCTTCCACCCGGTTGAGCAGGAAGACGCGCCGCGCCCTGGCGGGCAGCGCTTCGAGCATGGCCATGAGCCTCTCCCAGCTTTCCAGGGTCTCGGCAACCGCTTCCGGACCGGGGTCGGCCTGGCCTTCGTCCGCCGCACGCTCGTCCTGTCGATGACGCAGCCTCACCTGCCTGGCCCGCAGATGATCCATGGCCAGATTGTGTGCCGTCAGATGCAGCAGGCCCGGGGAGCTCTCCCGCTCGGCATCGCGCCGCCACAGTTTGACGAAGGCATCCTGAGCCAGATCTTCCGCCACGGCTTCGTCGTTCACCAGGCGGTCGATGCGCTTGATCAAGCGCGACCGCTCGCTGAGGAACAACTGCAACAGGGCACGAGGTGAGGTAGGCATGACGAGAACGGGATCGCAATGGCATCCAAGGAAGTCAGAAAGACATCATTGAACAAATGATATGCATTATCAAATGGTTTGCCTCACTCTCCGCTGCCGAGATCCGGGCTACATCGCCAACGCCCGCTGGCCTCCGGGCAAAATTCCGGCCACGCTAGACCGTGACGAGCCCGCACCGGAGATCAGTCATGCCGACCACCGTCCGTTATTACTACACCCACGTTTCCCCGTGGAGCTACCTGGGCCATGCCCGCCTCGGCGAGATCGCCGCTGCCCAAGCGCTCCCCCGAACGCCAGGCCTATCGCCTGGTGGAGCTGCGGCGCTGGGCTCCGCGTCTCGGCGTACCCCTCAATGCGGAGCCCAGGCACTTTCCCACCGACGACCGCCCCGCGGCTCGCCTGGCGCTCACCGCCAAGGCCCACGGCCACGACATCGCCACGCTCTCGCTGGCCCTGATGCGCGCCTGCTGGGCCGAGGAGCGCGACATCGCCGATCCCGACACCCTGGTGGAGATCGCCACCGCCTGCGGGCTGGACGGGCAGCGCCTGCTCGAGGAAGCGGAAGGCGACGCCGGCCAGCAACGCCTCGACGCCGCCTGCCAGGCAGCCCTGGCGGACGGCTGCTTCGGCGCCCCCTGGTACGTGGTCGACGGCGAACCCTTCTGGGGGCAGGATCGCCTCGACATGGTGGAAGAGGCGCTGCGCACGCCTTGACCGACGAGAATGCACCGATCACCGCAGCGCAGGGCTTTCATCGCCACGCCGGGGAAGCCGGCGAGGCGCTGACTCTGTCGTATCGCCCACCCTACGCCTGGGCGGCCCTGCGCGACTTCCTCGCCGGCCGGGCCATCGACGGCCTGGAGTGGGTCGGCGAGGCGCACTATGGGCGTACCTTCCACTGGGGACGAATCCGCGGTCACTTCACCGCCGAGCATCGTCCCGCACATCACGCTTTCCGGATAAGGCTCGCCCTGGATGACCCGAGCGCCCAGGCCCCGGTGATACGCCGCATCCGCCGCCTGCTCGACCTGGACGCCGACACCGCGACCATCCAGGCCCACCTCGCCCGGGCCGTGCCCACGCTGGCGCTGACCGAGGGATTGCGGCTGCCCGGCACCGGGAGCCCCTTCGAAGCGGGCGTGCGCGCCATCCTCGGCCAGCAGATCTCGGTCACCGCGGCGCGACGCCTCGTCGAAACGCTGGTGACGAACCTGGGCGAGCCGCTGGACGACCGGCGGTGCTTTCCTGCGCCCGAGGCCATCGCCGCGAGCGACCTGGCCTTCCTCGGCATGCCCGGGTCGCGCCGCGCCACCCTGCGCCGCTTCGCGGCCTGGTATGCTGCAGGAGAGGCCGGCGACGAACCGCTCGCCTGGACGACGCTCAAGGGCATCGGGCCCTGGACGGCGCGCTACGCCGCCCTGCGCGGCACCGGCCACCCCGACATCTGGCTGGCCGGCGACGCCGCGGTGCATCGCGCTCTGCCGCAACTGGGCGACACCGACCCGGCCGCGGCCGCCCCCTGGCGCAGCTACCTAACCCTGCAACTCTGGTGTCACGACACGCTGTCACGAACCTAGTGTCACGAACCACGGAGCCACTACCATGACCACCGAGGCCTCGCCGCACGACGCTCTGGACTACTACCGCCCTCCGCATGCCGATGCCCTGGGCCTGATCCGAGTCCGCGCCGATGACGAAGGCATCACCGAGGTCGAGTTCGTCGCCACCGAGGACGAAGCCCCCCGCCCGAGCGCGCTCACGGCACGAGCCAGGCAGCAGCTCGAGGAGTACTTCTCCGGCGCCCGCCAGGCCTTCGACCTGCCGCTCGCCCCGCGGGGCACCGACTTCCAGCGCCGGGTGTGGGATGCGCTGGCCACCATCCCCTTCGGCGAGACCCGCAGCTACGCCGAGATCGCCGAGCAGCTGCGTTGCAAGGGCGGTCAGCGCGCCGTGGGCGCGGCCAACGGCAAGAACCCCATCGCCATCGTGGTGCCCTGCCACCGGGTGATCGGCAGCGACGGGCGGCTGACCGGCTATGCCGGCGGCATCGGCCGCAAGCAGTGGCTGCTGGCCCACGAAGCGGGCGAAATACCGCTGCTGCTGGAATGAGAAACGGGTACCAGCGGCCGATGACGGCTGGCCAGCCATGCCGAATGCGGCGAAGCTAGGGTCCGACATCCCCCGGCAAGGAGCTGCATGATGAAGATCGTGATCCCCGACGACTATCAGGACTGCGTCCGTACCCTGGACGCCTTCGGCAAGCTCGATGGCCACGCGGTGACCGTCTACCACGACACCCTCACCGATGTGGACGCCCTGGCCGAACGCTTTCAGGACGCCGAGGCCCTGGTACTGATCCGCGAACGCACGCCGATCACCGCCGAGCTGCTGGCGCGGCTGCCCAATCTCAAGGCGATCAGCCAGACCGGCGGCGGCGCCGCGCACGTCGACATGGCCGCTTGTCGCGAGCGAGGCATCACAGTGATGGCCGGCACCGGCTCGCCCCATGCCGCCGCGGAGCTGACCTGGGGCCTGGTGCTGGCCGCCATGCGCCACATCCCCGAAGAGGCCGCCAATCTCGAAGCCGGCCGCTGGCAACGCACCCTGGGCACCGGCCTGAAGGGCCGCACCCTGGGCATCTTCGGCTACGGCAGAATCGGCCGGCTGGTGGCTCGCTATGCCCAGGCCTTCGAGATGAACGTGCTGGCATGGGGTCGCGAGGGCACTCGGGAGCGCGCCGCCGCCGACGGCTGCGAGATCGCCGCGAGCCAGCACGAGCTGTTCGAGCGGGCCGACGTATTGAGCCTGCACCTGCGTCTCAACGACGCCACCCGCGGCATCGTCACCGCCGACCACCTGGCCCGCATGAAGCCCAGCGCGCTGCTGGTCAACACTGCCCGGGCCCCGCTGATCGAGGCCGGCGCCCTGGAACGCGCCCTGCGCGCCGGCCGTCCCGGCCAGGCCGCCGTGGACGTGTTCGACGAAGAGCCGGTGACCGCCCACCCGCTGCTCGAAATGCCCAACCTGCTGGCCACGCCCCACCTGGGCTATGTCGAAAAGGACAGCTACGAGCTCTACTTCGGCGACGCCTTCGACAACCTGCTGGCTTTTCTCGACGGCCGCCCAGTGAAGAACCTGGCCGGCTGAATCGCTCGGCCACGGCCCCAGCGCCGAAAGTGATAACATACCGCCATGAAAGTGCTCGTCGTCGAAGACAATCTCAACCTCGCCCGCTCGATCTCCTCCTTCCTGGAAGAGTCGGGCTTTCAGGTCGATGCCTGCAGCGACGGCGAGTCGGCGGAGCACCTGCTGCAGGCCTCCAACTTCGACCTGGTGCTGCTCGACCTCGGCCTGCCCAAGGTCGACGGCATCCACCTGCTGCGCCGCCTGCGCAGCCGGCAAGACCATACCCCGGTCCTGATCATCTCCGCCCGCGACGACCTCGATCAGCGCGTGCACGGCCTCGAGGTCGGCGCCGACGATTACCTGTGCAAGCCGTTCTCCCTGGTCGAAGTGGCGGCCCGCGCCAAGGCACTGGTGCGGCGCGCCAGGCAAGCCGGCAACGAGAGCCTGAAATGCGGCGCGCTGGAACTCCGGCCCGACAGCCACGAGCTGCTAGTGAATGGCGAGCCGGTCATCCTGCATCGCCGCGAGCGCGAAGTGCTGGAATACCTGATGATCAATCAGGGCCGTCTGGTCAGCAAGGAACAGATCATCGACCGCCTCTCCAGCCTCGACGACCCCATCACCCACAGTGCCGTCGAGACCTACGTCTCGCGCCTGCGCAAGAAGCTCGGCACCCATGCCGCACTGAAGACCGTGCGCGGCCTCGGCTACCTGCTCGATGGGTAGGGGCGCGCCATGATCTCCATTCGCACCCGCCTGCTGGTCTGGATCGGTCTGCCGTTCGTGCTGCTCGGCGTTGCCGCGCTCATCGTGGGCAACCTGCTGCTCTCCCGGCAGATCAACAGCACTTTCGATGCCATGCTGCTCAACGCCGCCGAGCGCGTCGAGAGGCGGGTCTACTCCGTCGATGGCGAGCTGCGCATCAACACCCACTACTTCAGCATCAGCACCCTGGGCAGCCGCGGCGAAGGCAAGATCTTCTACCGAATACGGGATGCCCAGGGCAAGATGCTGGCCGGCTTCCAAGGCCTGGAAGGCCCACCAACGCCAGTGGAGGAGCCGGTCTTCTACGATACCCGCTACGCCGGCAACGCCTTGCGCGCCGTGGCCATCACCTTTCCCGTTCAGCGCTCGACCCAGCGCAGCACCATCGAGGTGATCGTCGCGGAATCGACCGAAACGCGTCAGGATCTGATCAACGACTTCCTGCTGACGCTGTCGGGCCTGGTGGCGGCCGGAGGACTCATCGCGGTGAGCATCGCCCTGCTCGCCATCTATCAGGGCCTGGCTCCCCTCAAGGCGATCAGCCGCTCGCTGCGGCGGCGCTCACCCAACGACCTGGAGCCCATCGAGGCCGCGGTTCCCCGCGAAGTCTCGGCGCTGGTGGCCAGCATCAACGGCCTGATGGCCCGAATGCGCCAGAGCATCCACAACACCCAGCAGTTCAACGCCGACGTTTCCCACCAGCTCCGCACCCCCGTCTCCGAGATCCGAGCGCTCGCCGAACTCACCGGCCGGCAGTGCGAAGACGCCGCGGCACGCCGCAACCTGCAAGAAATCGAGCGCATCGCCGAAGGCGCCGGCTACACGGTGCAGCAGCTGCTCACCCTCGCCAAGACCCGTCACGAACTGGTGGACACCGCTTCACTGGCCCCGGTGGACCTCGGCGAGGTCTGCCGTGACGCCTGCACCGAGGCGATCGCGCGCATCTACCAACGCGGCCAGGAGCTCGAATTCCACGACAACGACAGCGGTAGCCGCGTCATGGCCGATGCCATCATGCTGCGCTGGCTGATCCAGAACCTGATCGAGAACGCCAGCCAGCACGCCGGCGGCGGTCAGCCCTATCGCGGCACCATCCACGTGGCGGCGCTCCATCGTGACGGCAAGCCCGCCCTGCGGGTCAGCGACGACGGGGTGGGCGTCTCGCCCGATGAGCTGCAGCACCTCACCGAGCGCTTCTACCGCGCCAGTCCCGAAACGCCGGGCAGCGGTCTGGGTCTGGCCATCGTCGACGAGGTCGCCAGAGCCCATGGCGCCACTCTGGAACTCGCCAGCCCGCCGGGCAAGGGGCTGGCGGTCACGGTCACCTTCCCGACGGCCCCGGCCGCTGGCTGATCCGCTGCCCCAGGGAGATGATCAGGGGCCCCATCAGGATCAGCAGAAGCAGCCTCAGCACGTGATGCGAGACCACATAGACGGGGTCGATGTCCAGAGCCACGGCGATGACCGCCATCTCGCCCACCCCGCCCGGCAGCAGAGCCAGCAAGGCTGCCGTGAACGTGAGATCCGTGAAGGTGCCGATCGACCAGGCGAACGCCACCGCCATCGTCACCGCATAGGCGCCGAACAGCACGCCGTAACGCCCCACGCTGACGATTCGCGACCAGGTCGTATTGGCAAAGCGCGACCCCACCGAGCTGCCCAGAACCAGGAAGGTCAGGATCAGCACGATATCGGGCATGACCACGCCATGGCCCAGGCTCGACATGGCCGCCCCGACCAGAATGGGCCCCAGGAACTCGGGAATCGGCAGACGCAGGAGCCTCCCCAGCCACCAGCAGGCGGGCGCCAGTACCAATAGCGAGAGATCCCGCCACGAGGCGCCATTGCCTTGCCCCACGACGATGTCGCCCGCCATGTGACTGGCGAGCAAGGCCGCCGAGGCCACCACCATCACCAAACGCATGGCGTGGGTGATGGCGATCCAGCGAATGTCCGTCCCCAGGCGCTCGGCCAGCACCACGGCTCCGTTCATGCTCCCCGGAAAGGAACAGAACACCGCGCTCAGGCGACTCATGCCGCTGCGCGAGAACAGCCAGGTGCCACCGATCAGCATCAGCACCATGTAGACCAGCATGGCCAGTACGCTCGGGTACCACTCCACCAGATGCCACAGTTCGGAGAGGTCGATGCGATTGCCGATGAACAGGCCGAGCATGGCGATGGAACTGCGGTGCAGCCGTTTGTCGACCCCCGTTTTCACGCCCCACAGTGAGGCGGCCAACACCATGAACAGCGGCCCCAGCATCCAGGCGAGGGGCAACGACGCCAAGGTGGCGATGCCGCCCCCCACCACACCGATGGCCAGCGTGACGACGGAACGCTGCCCCACCGGTCAGGCGCTCGCCCGCGGCTGACGGCGCGTGATCCGTTTGGCCAGGCGCTGACCGAATAGCGACAGCACCAGCAGCACCAGGATGACCAGCGTCATGGGGCGCTCCAGCACGTAGGCGATGTCGCCGCCGCTGATCTGATAGGAGTGCAGCAGCGACTTCTCCGCCATGGCCCCCAACAGCATTCCGATCACCATCGCCGGCACCGAATAGCCGTAGTGACGAAACAGCCAGCCCACCACCGAGAACACCAGCACCGTGGCCGGCCCCGTCATGTTGCCGGTCAACCCGAAGGAGCCCATCACCGCCAGCACCAGCACCGAGGGGATCAGGTAACGCATCGGTACCTTGACGATGTTGGCGAGCAGCGGGATGAACAGCAGCCCGATGACGACCAGCAGGAAGACCTGGGCGAAGTTGGCGAAGATGATGGCATAGACCACATCGGTCTGCTGGCGGATGAACTGCGGCCCCCCGGTGATGTTGTGCATGGCGAAGGCCGCCAGCATCACCGCCGTGGCCCCGCCGCCGGGAATGCCCAGGGCCAGCAGGGTCGCCATGGAGCCGGCCTCGGAGGTGCTGTTGGCCGACTCCGAGGCGACGACGCCCTTGGGGTTGCCCTTGCCGAAAGAGTCGGGATCCTCGTCGCGGCGCTGGGTCTCGACATAGGAGAGCAGGTTGGAAACCGACGACCCCACGCCCGGCACGGCACCCACGAAGACGCCGATCAGCCCCCCTCGGATCAGCACCCAGGGATAGCTGACGGCCATCTTGAAGCCCTGGAAGATCTCCGAGATCTTCACCTTTCGCGCCGCTTCGGATTCGACGATGAAGCCCTTGTTGGCCAACTTGAAGAGCTCCGAGGCGGCGAACATCCCCATCATCGCCGGGATCACCGGCACGCCGTCGAGCAGGTAGGCCTGCCCCATGGTGCCGCGCGCCATGCCCAGCTCGTTGAAGCCGATGGTACCCACCAGCAGCCCGACGAAGCCGGCCATCAACCCCTTCAAGACCTGTTCGCCCCGGAGGCTGGCGATCAGCGTCATGCCCCACAGGATGACCGCGAACATTTCCGCCGGCCCCAGCTTCAGGACCATGAACGACAGCGGCTGGATCATCACGAACAGGATCAGATACCCCATCAGGACGCCCAGCACCGACGACACCAGCGCCACGCCGAGCGCCTGGTTGTGTCGCCCCTGGCGGGCCATGGGATAGCCATCGAACGCCGTGGCGATCGCCGACGACGTACCGGGAATGTTCATCAGAATGGCGGGGATGCCGCTACCGAACGAGCCCCCGGTGAAGATGGCGGTCAAGAAGAGCATCGCCTGCACGAAATCCATGTAGAGGGTCATCGGCAGGAAGATGGCCATCGACATGGAAATCTGCAGCCCCGGCGTCGCGCCGAACACCAACCCGATGACGATGCCCGGCACGACCACCATCCAGGGCGAGAAACTCGAGAACAGCAGGGCCATCGCCTGCTCTACGGCGGCAAGATCGATCATGGTGTTCCCCTCCTCAGCCCTGAAGGATCAGCATGTGCATGGGATACGGCAGCATCTGGGCGAAGAAGAACGCCACGCCGAAGCCGAACGCCAGGCTGTAGCCCGCCAGAAGCGGCCACTTGCGCTCGCCCTTCAGCACCAGAAAGGCCGCGACGAACAGCACCGTGGCCACGTCGAAACCGACCGTTTCCAAGGAGATGACATAGGCGGCGAACAGGCCCACCACGGGCAGAGTCCGATGCAGGGGTTCGGCCTCTTCCTCCAGACGCTGGAGCAGGGTTCCCCGCTTCACGCGCAGCACCACCTCGAGGGCCACTATCGCCAGCACCACGAGGGAGAGCGGCAGAATGAGCAACAGATTCTGGACGGACGAGGAAACCCGGATGGCATCCATCAGATACCACAGGGTGAATACCGCCAGGGCCATGAGGATCGAGAGATCCCCATAGTCGCGTTTCTTGGCAGACATGGGACGACTCCAGGCGGCCCCGGTACACGACGGTACCGGGGCCGCACTTCGCTGAAGGGTTCGCTCAGAGCAGGTCGGCGTACTTCTTGAAGACTTCGAAGTTGGTCTTCATCAGCTCGTTGGAGCGTTCGGGACCGACCCACACGCCGCCGATGTCGTTGGAGGAGAGGTGCTCCTGGACGTCCTTGCGGGCCAAGGTGTTCTGAATCGCCTCGGCGAGGACCTCATAGCGCTCGGGATACTGGCGCTCGGTCTCGGCGGTGACGGCAAAGCCGCGCATGGAACCCTGCAGAACGGGCACTTCCAGGTCGAGCGGCTCCAGCGCTTCGTTCACCGTGGGCACGTCCCACTGGTCGATACGCTCGTCGTTGACGATGGCCAGCGGCGTGAGGAATTCGCGAATGCCCTCGCTGCCCTGAGCGCTGATGGAGGTGAAATCGACCTGGCCGCCCGCCACGGCGGAGCGTGCTTCGCCACCGCTGTTGTAGGTCACCAGATTGAGGTTGTCCTGCGGGATGCCGGCTTCCTCGAGCAGCAGGCGCACCATCATGTGACCGGCCGAGCCCTGCACCACCGAGGCGCGAACTTCACCGGGATTCTCGCGAATGGCCTCGAGCAGCGACGGCAGATCCTCGTAGCCGGTGTCCTCGTTGGCCGCGATGAGATCCAGGTCGAACCACTGCAGGTTGATGTAGGAGAAGTCGTCGATCTCGTACTCCGCCCCGCCATTCAGGATGGTGTTGGTCAGGTAGGGGGCGAAGGTGGAGGCGTAGACGGTATAGCCGTCGTCCGGCTGGGACAGGATGTAATTCGCGGAAATCTGGGTGCCAGCACCGGGACGATTGGTCACCCGGACCGGCACTTCCAGCTCCTCGGAGAGGTAGTTGGACATGGCGCGGGTCATCCGGTCGGCACTGCCACCGGTACCGAAGCCGACGATCAGGTCGATCGGGCGGTCGGGGTAGTCGGCCGCCGCCGGTGCACTCATGGCCAGCGAAGCCAGCATGGCCGTGACACCGACCGCCAGGGATTTTCCGCCGAGTTTTGCAAATTGTTCGATCATGGCGTGACTCACCTCATGTTATCGCTTTCGTTGTCAGGCCGATGTGCCTGTCAGCGAGAACCTTAGAGGCCCAACCTGTCACCAACCTTGCACACTGCCAATCTCAGACCAAGGTCTAATGGCCTAGCAGACATCATCGACCGCCGCGCCGCTGCCCGCTCATCGCACTGCCCGACTCGGGGCGCTCCACCTCGAAGCGGTCGGTGCAGCGCGCATAGTCGTTGCCGGCCATGCGCCCGATGGGCCGCAGCTCCTCGACGCTGACGTGGCGGCCGTCCCACAGGGCGTCGTCGACGTGGATCGACACCACCTCGGCGAGCACCAGATTGCCGGCCAGCGGCCGGTCGCCGAAGCGGACGATCTCGCGCAGCCGGCAACCGAAAGCCACCGGCGCGCTCGCCACCCGCGGCACCGAGATCCCGGCCATCGCCGCCTTCTCGAGCCCGACGTGAACGAACTCGTCCTCGCCGTGGTCCAGCCCTGCGCTGGTGGCGTTCATCTCCGCGACCAGCCCCTCGCCGCCGATGTGCACCACGCACTCCCCCACCTCCTCGAGGTTGCGGATGGTGTCCTTGGGGTTGGCGTCGCCGTCGAGCAGCGGCGAGAACCCCAGCACCGGCGGATTGACGCTCACCACGTTGAAGAACGAAAACGGCGCCAGGTTGGCGTTGCCCCGGGCGTCCAGGGTGGAAACCCAGGCGATGGGGCGCGGGCACACGCTGCCCGAGAGCAGTCGGTAGATCTTGCCCGGGCTGAGCCCGTCTTCTTCCAGCAGGTAATCGCTCATGGCATGCGTCTCCGTTCATGGGGCGAAGGTTGGATGGTAGCCCATCTCGCCCTGCCCTGTGGCACCATGCCAACTAGACGCAGCCTGCGAAGGAATCGCCCATGCTCCCGGCCTCCCACGCCGCCCCCCTCGAACCCGGCTTCATGGTCATTCACGGCAACCGCCTGGAGGCCCTGCGCAGCCTGGCGGTGGAGTGGATGACCCGCCACCCGCTGGGGCCGCTGGAGAACGAGACGATCCTGGTACAGAGCAACGGCATCGGCCAGTGGCTGAAGCTGGCCCTGGCCGAGGACGCCGCCGACGATGGCGCGGGCATCGCCGCCGCGCTGGACGCCACCCTGCCGGCGCGCTTTCTGTGGCAGGCCTACCGCGCGGTGGTGGAGCAGGTAGAAGGCAGCGCCGAGGCGGTGCCCGCCACGTCGCCCTTCGACAAGACGCGCCTGGTGTGGCGGCTGCTGCGCCTGCTCCCGGGCCTGATGGATGAGCCCGCCTTCGCACCCCTGGCACGCTTCCTGGCGGACGACGCCGACCTTCGCCGCCACCACCAGCTCGCCGAGCGTTTGGCCGACCTTTTCGACCAGTACCAGGTCTACCGCGCCGACTGGCTGGACGCCTGGGCGGCGGGCGAGGACGTGGTGATCTCCGCCCGCGGCGAGGCCCGGCCGCTGGACGCGGCCCAGCGCTGGCAGCCGGCCCTATGGCGAGCCATCTGCGACGACGTGGCTGCCACCCACGGGCCGACCGGCATCGACGCCAGCCGCGCCCGGGTGCATCGGCGCTTTCTCGCCGCCGCCGAATCGCTCACGGCGGAGAATCGGCCCCGCGGACTGCCGCGTCGGGTGGTGGTGTTCGGCATCTCCTCGCTGCCCCAGCAGGCGCTCGAAGCGCTGGCCGCCATCGCCCGGGTCAGCCAGGTGTTGCTGTGCGTGCACAATCCCTGCGAGCACTACTGGGCCGACATCATCGAGCACAAGGAACTGCTGCGCGCCCAGCGCCGCCGTCAGCGACGCCGTGCCGGCATGCCTGAGCGCCTCGACGTGCTGGGCGACGGCGACGGAGAAGAGGCGTTGCACCTGCACGCCCAGCCGCTGCTGGCCGCCTGGGGCAAGCAGGGCCGCGACTACCTGCGCCTGCTGGACGAGCACGACGACGCCGGCGCCTACCAGGGGCTGTTCGAGCGCGAGGCGCTGCGCATCGACCTCTTCGAACCCTGCGTGCCCGACGATGGCCCGGGCCTGCTGCTGCAGCAACTGCAGGACGACATCCGCGCGCTGCGCCCGCTAGCCGAGACCCGCGACACCTGGCCGGCGGTGGACCCGAGCCGCGACGACTCCATCGTCTTTCACGTCGCCCACGGGCCACAGCGCGAAGTGGAGATCCTCCACGACCAGCTGCTCGACGCCTTCAGCAAGGATTCGACGCTCCGGCCCCGGGACGTGATCGTCATGGTGCCGGACATCGACCACTACGCCCCGCACATCCAGGCGGTGTTCGGGCAATACCCCAGCGACGATGCGCGCCACATTCCCTTCACTCTCTCCGACCAGGCCGACCGCCACCGCGCGGCGCTGCTGGTGGCCCTGGAAACGCTGCTGCGCCTGCCGGAGTTGCGCTTCGCGGTGAGCGACCTGCTCGACCTGCTGGAGGTGCCGGCGCTGCGCTCCCGCTTCGGGCTGGCCGAGGCGGACCTGCCCACGCTGGCCCGCTGGATCGAGGGGGCCGGCATTCGCTGGGGGCTCGACGCCCGCCAGCGCGGCAGCCTCGACCTGCCCGAGGGCATGGAGCAGAACACCTGGGCCTTCGGCCTGCGCCGGCTGCTGCTCGGCTATGCGGTGGGCAACAGCGGCGGCGCCTGGCAGGGCATCGAGCCCTTCGACGACATCGGCGGCCTGGAGGCGAGCCTGGCCGGCCCCCTGGCGCAGTTGCTGGAGACCCTCGAAACCCAGTGGCAGCGGCTGCGCGAACCGCATGACGTGGACGACTGGGTGGCGATACTGCGCGAACTGCTGGAGGCCTGCTTCCAGGCCGACGACGCTGCCGACAGCCTGCTGCTCTCGCGTCTCGAGCAGGGCCTGCAGACGTTCCAGGAGAGCGCCCACGAGGCCGGCCTGACCCGCGAACTGCCGCTCTCCGTGGTCCGCGAGCACTGGCTTGCGCAGATCGACGAGCACAGCCTTTCGCAACGCTTTCTGGCCGGTGCGGTCAACTTCGCCACCCTGATGCCGATGCGTGCCATCCCCTTCCAGCGGGTCTGCCTGCTGGGCATGAACGACGGCGACTACCCGCGCAGCCAGCCGCCGTTGGACATCGACCTGATGCACGGCGACTACCGCCCCGGCGACCGCTCGCGCCGCGAGGACGACCGCTACCTGTTCCTCGAGGCGCTGCTTTCGGCGCGCCGCCAGCTCTACGTCAGTTGGGTGGGGCGCAGCATCGTCGACAACGCCGAGAAGCCGCCCTCGGTGCTGGTCGGCCAACTGCGCGACCACCTCGCCGCCGGCTGGCAGGTCGAGAGGAAAGCGGAAAGCGGCGGCCTGCTCGCCGCGCTGACCACCGAGCACCCGCTGCAGCCGTTCAGCCGCACTTACTTCCCCACCGAGGCGCAGCAGGCCGAGCGCGACGTCTCGACCCGGCGGCTGTTCACCTATGCCCATGAGTGGCGGGATGTGCATCCAGCGGGTACGGAAGAGGGAATCGAAGCCCTTCAAAGCGTCACGGGCCCCCTCGCCGCTTTCGAGCAGGAAAATCCGCTCACCCTGGCCCAGTTGGGCAGTTTCCTGCGCGACCCCGCGAAAGCCTTCTTCAATACCCGCCTGAAGGTCTTCCTCGAACGCGAGGACATCACCAGCCTCGACCACGAACCCTTCACCCTCGACGGCCTGACCCACTGGCAACTGCAGGATGCCCTGATTCAGGCCCAGCGCCGCGCCATCGATGCGGGCGAGCCTCGCGAGCCGGCGCTGCACGACACCCTGGCCCGCCTGGAAGGCCAGGGAGTGCTCGCCATGGGCGCCTTCGCCAGCCGCATGCGCGAAAGCCTCGCCGAGCCCATGGAAGCGCTGTTCGAGGCCTACCGAGAAGCGCTCGATGCCTGGCCCCATGCGGTAGAGGAGCCCGAGGCGGTGCGTCTCGACCTGCCCACCCGCACCGCCCCGCCGCTGGAAGACTGGCTGGACCAGTTGCGCAGGGACGACGCCGGCCACCGCTGCCGCCTGCTGCTCTCCAGCAGCAGCCTGATCGGCCAGAGCCGCGGCCGGGGCCAGTACCGCTGGGCCCAGTTGGTGCGCCCCTGGGTCGCCCACCTGGCCGGCAACCTCGCCGCGCCGCTGACCACCGAGCTGCTCTCCAAGGCCGGCCACGTCACCCTGCCGCCGCTGGAAGCGGAGACGGCACGAGAGCGACTCGGCCACGTGATCGCCGCCTGGCAGGCCGGCATGCGCCAGCCGCTGCCACTGGCCTGCGACACGGCCTTCGCCTGGCTCGGCAAGGTCGACGAACGCGACGGCTCGGTCGCCAACAATGGTCCCGACAGCGACGCCTGGCAGGCCGCCCGCAAGGCCTACGAAGGCGACGGTTTTTCCAGCGGCGAGGGCGAACGCAACGCCTATCTCGCCCGCCAGTGGCCCGACTTCGCCGCCCTGATGGCCACCGCGACGGACGATGGCGACGACTTCGCCGCGCTCGCCGAACGGCTGCTGACGCCGCTCTATCTGGCAGTCAAAGGGAAAGGCAACCGGGGAGGTGGCCAATGAGCAGCCTGCAACGCAGTGATTCGTCCGCGCAGCCCGTCGAGCTGGATGCATTGACGTTTCCACTCCACGGCAGCCGCCTGATCGAAGCCAGCGCCGGCACCGGCAAGACCTTCACCATCGCCCTGCTCTACGTGCGCCTGGCGCTCGGCGCCCACTCGACCGAGGATGAGACGGCCTTCTCACGCCCCCTGACGCCGCCGGAAATCCTGGTGGTGACCTTCACCAACGCCGCCACCCAGGAGCTGCGCGAGCGCATCCGCACGCGCCTGGTGGAGGCAGCGGAGGCCTTTCTGCAGGAGCCTGACGGGGCGCCGGGGACAGCCCCGCCGGATGACTTGGACCCACTGCTTGTCGCCCTTCGCGACCAATACGACCCAGCCAGCTGGCCCGCCTGCGCGCGGCGCTTGCAACTGGCCGCCGAGTGGATGGACGAAGCCGCCGTCTCCACCATCCACAGCTGGTGCTACCGCATGCTGCGCGAGCACGCCTTCGACAGCGGCAGCCTGTTCTCGCTGGAGCTGGAGACCGACCAGAGCGAACTCGAACAGGAAGTGGTGCGCGACTACTGGCGCAGCTTCTACTACCCGCTGGATGCCGAGGCGCTGGCCGAGATCACCCAGTACTGGGATGCCCCCACCGAGGGCCGGTGCCCGCTCTACGCCGCCGTGCGCCCGCTGCTGCCCCATAGCGAAGCGCTTCATAGAAACAGAGACGCTGCCCTCGATCACGACGCCCCGCCCCCCGCCGAGACCCTGGCCGCCGCCCGGGCCGAGCGCGACGCGCGCCTGGCCGAGCTCAAGGCGCCCTGGGCCGCCTGGCTCGACGAACTCGAACCGGCCCTGGAAGACGCCGCCCGGCGCAAGGCCTTCAAAGGGCAGAGCTTCAACGCCAAGAGCCGCGCCAACTGGCTGGGCGCACTGCGCGAGTGGGCCGAGGGCGAGGCGATCCGTCCGGCGCTGACCCCAACCGCCTGGAAGCGCCTCACCCCCGAGGGCATGGCAGAGATCTGGAAGGAAGGCACGCCGCCCCTGCCGGAGGCCTGGCAGGCCCTGGCCGCCCTGCCCGAAGCGCTGGCCAGCCTGCCCGAACCTCGCGCCGACCTGCTGATCCACGCCGTGCAATGGTGCCGGGCGCGCCTGGAGCGCGAGCAGGAGCGCCGCGCCGAGATGGGCCCCAACGACCTGCTCACCCATCTCGACCGGGCCCTGAACGGCCCCAGCGCCGAGGCCCTGGCCCAGCGCATTCGCCAGCAGTTCCCGGTGGCGCTGGTCGACGAATTCCAGGACACCGACCCGGTGCAGTACCGCATCTTCGACCGGGTCTACCGCCTGGCCGAGAATTCGCCGGAAACCGGCGTCTTCCTGATCGGCGACCCCAAGCAGGCGATCTACGCCTTCCGCGGCGCCGACATCCACACCTACCTGCAAGCGCGCCGCGACACCGCCGGCCGCCATGTCACCCTGGGCACCAACTACCGCTCCAGCGCCGCCATGGTCGCCGCGGTGAATCGCTGCTTCGCATTCGCCGAAGCCCACCCGCCCGGCGCCTTCCTGTTCAAGGAAAGCGACGGCAGCAACCCAGTGCCTTTCACAGCGGTGAAAGCCAAAGGCAGACAGGATGCCCTGACCGTCGACGGCCAGCCCCAGCCGGCCATGACCCTCTGGCAACTGGACGCCGACGAGGCCCTCGGCAAGGGCGCCTACATGGGCGAGATGGCCGAGCGCTGCGCCTCGCGGATGGTCGCCCTGCTCGAGGGGGGCCGGCGCTTTGATGCGGGCTTCGATGACGGCGAACGCTTCCGGGCGCTGGCTCCCTCGGACATGGCGGTGCTGGTCAACGGCATCAACGAGGCCCGCGAGATCCGCCGCGCCCTGGCCCGGCGCGGGGTGAAGAGCGTCTACCTCTCCGACAAGGACAAGGTGTTCGCCTCGCCCATGGCCGGCGAGCTCGAGGCCTGGCTGCGCGCCTGCGCCGACCCCGAAGACGACCGGCTGCTGCGCGCGGCCCTGGCCACCCCCAGCCTGGGGCTGGATCTCGCCGACCTGGACCGCCTGCAGCAGGACGAGCTGGCCTGGGAAGCGCGGGTGCTGCAGTTCCGCGACTACCACCGGCTGTGGCAGCGCCAGGGCGTGCTCCCGCTGGTGCGCCGGCTGATGAGCGACTTCGAGGTGCCCGGCCGGCTGCTGGCCACCGGGCCGGCGAGCGAAGGAGAGAGGCATCTCACCGACCTCCTGCATCTCGGCGAACTACTCCAGCACGCCAGCCAGGAACTGGACGGCGAACACGCGCTGATCCGCTTCCTGGCCGAGGCCATCGCCGACCCCGACGACCAGGGCGAGGCCCACAAGCTGCGCCTGGAGAGCGACGCCGACCTGGTGCAGGTGATCACCATCCACAAGTCCAAGGGGCTGGAGTACCCGCTGGTGTTCCTGCCGTTCATCGGCAACCACCGCCCCACCAAACCCGACGACTCGCCGCTGCGCTGGCACGACGCCGAAGGGCAACTGCGCCTGAGCCTGACCGCCGACGAGGCGACGCTCGCCATCGCCGAGCGCGAGCGCCTGGGCGAAGACCTGCGCAAGCTCTACGTGGCGCTGACCCGCGCCCGCCACGCCACCTGGCTGGGCATCGCCCCGCTCAAGGGGCTGGAAGCCAGCGCCTTGGGCCAGCTGCTCAGCAACGGCGAGTCGCTGACGCCGGAGAATCTCGGTGACAAGCTGACCGCTCTCAAAGGCAACGAGCCCGCCATCGCCATTCAGCCGGCACCGCCGGCCACCGCCGAGCGCTTTACCCCGGCGCAGGGCGACGGCGAGCTGGGCGAGGCACGGCTGCCCAAACGCCCGGCCCGCGAGCAGTGGTGGATCGCCAGCTACTCGGCACTGCGTATCGGCGGCACCCTGCTCGAACCGCAGGCCGCCCCAGCGAGCACTGACTTACCCGAGAGCCCCGGTGAGAGCGAGACGCTCCCCGAACCCACCACCCCGCTGGAAGCCACCGCCTTCGAGGTGATGGACGAGCCTCGAGATAGGACAGATCCAGATATGGAACGCCATCGAGCGATGGCCAGACAAGGCGATATCTCGCGAGAAAGCGGAGTTTACAAGCCAGTAAATGAGCATTTCGAGCGAGATATCAACGCAGTATGGCCGAGCGCAGATCGTTCCATGCATCGGTTTCCGCGGGGCCCCGGGCCCGGCACCTTCCTCCACGGCCTGCTGGAATGGGCCGGCCAGCACGGCTTCGCCCGCGCCGCAGAGGACGCCGCCCAGCGCGAGGACATGCTCGCCCGCCGCACCCAGCTGCGCGGCTGGACCGGCTGGCTGGAAACGCTCGACGGTTGGCTGGGTGGGCTGCTTTCCACCCCGCTGCCGCTGCCCGACGCCGGCCCGCTGCGGCTCAGCGAACTCACCGACTACCAGGTGGAGATGGAATTCTGGTTCGCCGCGCACCGCGTTTCGACTCAGGCGCTGGACGCCCCCGTAAGCGCTCACACACTCGCCGGCGCCCCGCGCCCGGCGCTGGATGCCGACACCCTCAACGGCATGCTCAAGGGCTTCATCGATCTGGTCTTCGAACACCGGGGGCGCTACTACGTGCTCGACTGGAAATCCAACCACCTGGGGCCGGACGACGATGCCTACACGCCCGCAGCCATGCGGGGGGCCATGGCCAAGAAGCGCTACGACCTGCAGGCCGCGCTCTACCTGCTGGCCCTGCACCGCTTGCTCGCCGCGCGCCTGCCGAACTACGACTACGACCGCCACATCGGTGGCTCGCTGACCGTCTTCCTGCGCGGCATCGGCCCCGCCACGGCCAGCGACGGCCGCGGCGTGCACGCCGAACGCCCACCGCGCGCACTGATCGAAACGCTGGATGCGCTCTTCCAGGGCCACGGGCCGACAGCGACCGCTCACTCCACGGACGCGGAGGCGCCGGCATGAAAGAGATGAACGACCTGTTCGACGACCTGCCCGAGCCGCCCGAGGCCCACCCTGCCCTGGAGGACACCGCAGCATTGCTCGCCCTGCTCGAGCGCTGGGTGGAACGCGGCTGGCTGCGCGCCCTGGACCGCGCCCTGGCGCTGTTCCTGCAACGCGAGGTGCCCGATGCCCCCGCGCCGCTGCTGCTCGCCGCAGCGCTGGCCAGCCACCAGCTCGGCCGCGGCCATGTGTGTCTCGACCTGGCGGCGACCCTTGCCGCGCCCGATCTCGCCCTCTCGCTGCCGCCGGAGGGCGACGATCTCAGCGACCCGCCGCCGCGGCCCAGCGAGGTGCTCGGCGGCCTGACCCTGGAACGCTGGCAGCAAGCACTCGCTCACCCCGAACTGGTCGCCGATGCCGCCCGGGGCGCCCCCGGCCACACCCCGCTGGTGCGCGGCGCCGCCACGCCCGGCCATCCTCACCAAGACCCCCGCCTCTACCTGCGCCGCTACTGGCAGTACGAGCAGGAGATTCGCAGCCGCATCGCCGCCCGGCTCGGCCGCCCCGAAGCCGCACCGGATGCCGAAACCCTGGCCACCGCCCTGGACGCCCTCTTCGCCTCCAACGTGGAGATCGACTGGCAGAAGGCCGCCTGCGCCCTGGCCGCCCGCTCACCCTTCGCGGTGATCACCGGCGGCCCTGGCACCGGCAAGACCACCACCGTGGTCAAGCTGCTCGCCCTGCTCCAGGCCATGGCCCTGGGAAGCGATCACGCCCGCTCGCTGCGCATTCGCCTGGCCGCTCCCACCGGCAAGGCCGCCGCGCGCCTCAACGACTCCATCGCTGGCCAAGTGGCAAGCCTCGACCTGAGCGGTCTTGCGCCCTTGCTCGCGCGCGTAGCGAGCGAAGACGAGACAAGGCGGAGCCCGACGAAAACGCGGAGTTTACAAGACGTAAATGAGCAGTTTGAGGAGGGCTCCAACGCCGTATCGTCGAGCGCAGTAGCGCTGCTCCGAAACAGCATCCCCACGGAAGTCACGACGCTACATAGGCTGCTAGGCTCGCGCCCGGACACTCGCCACTTCCGCCACCACGCCGACAACCCCCTGGCGCTGGACGTGCTGGTGATCGACGAAGCCTCGATGGTGGACATCGAAATGATGGCCGCCGTGCTCAGCGCCCTGCCCAGCCGTGCACGACTGGTGCTGCTCGGCGACAAGGACCAGCTCGCCTCCGTAGAGGCCGGCGCCGTGCTCGGCGACCTGTGCCAGCACGCCGAAAGCGGCCACTACACCCCGGCCACCTGCGACTGGCTGGAACGCGTGACCGGCACACCGGTTCCCGAGCGGTACGAGGAAGCAGGCGGCCAGCCGCTGGACCAGGCCATCGCCATGCTGCGGGTAAGCCACCGCTTCGATGCGCAAAGCGGCATCGGCCGGCTTGCCGAAGCGGTCAACCGCCCGCTCGGCCTCCAGAATCAGCAAGAGTCACAGAACGAGAAAGCGGCGAAGAAGCGCGCGGTGCGCGAGATATTCCAACAGGGTTACGCCGACATCGCCCGCCTCGCGCTGGCGGACGCCGACGACCCGGCGCTGGATCGCCTGGTGGTGAACGGCAACCCGGCCGGCTTCGCCAATAGCGGCGAAGGCCGAATCGACCGCCGCGGCGAGCCAATCGCGCCGCCGGTGGGCTACTGCCACTACCTGGAAATGCTGCGCAGCAAACGTCCCGACTCGAACACCTTCGGCGACGGCGAAGCGCGCCAACCCTTCGATGACTGGGCCCGCGACGTGCTCGAAGCCCACGGCCGCTTCCAACTGCTCTGCGCACTGAGAAAAGGCCCCTGGGGCATCGAAGGCTTGAACCCACGCATCGGCCGCGCCCTGCGCCGCGCCGGCTGGCTCCAGGCCAGCGACCTAGAGTTGGAACAAGGGTGGTTCGAAGGCCGCCCGGTGCTGGTCACCCGCAACGACTACGGCCTGGGGCTGATGAACGGCGACATCGGCATCGCCCTCGCCGTACCCGACGCCCGCCAGCCAGGCAAAAAGTTACTGCGCGTCGCCTTCCCCGCCTCCGATGGCAGCGGCAAGATCAAGTGGGTGCTGCCCAGCCGCCTGCAGGCGGTGGAGACCGTGTTCGCCATGACGGTGCACAAGTCCCAGGGCTCGGAATTCACCCACACCGCCCTGCTGCTTCCCGACGCCCCTAACCCCATCCTCACCCGCGAGCTGGTCTACACCGGCATCACCCGCGCCCGCCACTGGCTCACCGTGGTGGAAACCGGCCGCGGGATGCTGGATGAGGCGGTGACGAGGGAAGTGATGCGGGTGAGTGGGTTGGGGAGGTTGTAGAGTCAGTCGACACAACGGCATGATGTTTCGAGTGAACTCCGCTCGCACCATGCACCGCAAAGAGAGGGCGGTTTATGAGCAAGCAAAAAAAGATTCCTGAGTTCAAGACCGAAGAAGAAGAGCGTGAGTTCTGGGAAACCCACGACTCCTACGACTACGTGGATTGGAGCCAGGCAGAGCCCGCCTCTTTCCCGAAACTGAAACTATCCACGAAAACCATCTCGCTTCGCCTGCCTGAAACGTTACTAGACCGGATCAAGATAGAGGCCAACAAGCGAGACATGCCCTATCAATCCCTGATCAAGGCCTGGCTGGCGGCAGATGTCAACGACAGCCGGCGAACCGGGGCGAAGCCATGATCAGTAAGATGATGTAGCTAAGTAGGGGGACACCTTATTTCGTTACTCAGGCGACTTTTAGCATCGGTACTGACAGAGTGGGCTGGGAGGCTTGAGAAAATCATGATAAGCGCCAATGCTCCACATAAAAACTTTTCTGTATTGAATAAAATAACTTTATAAGTCTATCCAGGAGAGAATGATGTTAATAAAGCCTATAGAAAAACTCCGCACGGAAGAAGATGTTGGACAGCGAATAAAGGCGTTGTTAGCAATTCAGTTTCTTTTGTATATAGCTTGCATGGTAGCGGCTTTTTCTGCGACGTTATCTTTGGTTTTTTTGGGATGGAAACCGGAAAGCGAGAACTGTCTAACCTGGCTCCAAAAAACAGGGGGAGTTGTGACGGCAGGTGCAATACTAGCGGAATTTCCGGCTATCAAGGCTAAGAAATTGTGTGCAGATGAGGGCTTCGGGAGTAATGTGATAAGGGAGATTCGACAGCGAATAATGTGGTTATTGGTAATCGCTGAACTTGGTGTTATAGTGGTGGCAATTATTGGTATCGTGATTAGCACGTTTGGTGGTTATTTTTCTACTGGCTTGTGTCCTTGAACAAGGGTTTGATAGGTTTTTTATGATACGTTCGATACGAGGACTTTTTTTGCCTAAAGGTTACCCTAAGTATTTTCCAAAGGAGTTTAGCATTCTTTTTTTTCTTTCTAAAAACCAATCTAGAAAAGTTTATAATGACTACAGATTGATAACTAATTTTGGTAGAGAGAGCACGTTCTCTGAGTTTGTATTTTCTCATAGGAAAGACCTTAAGTCTGTAGCTGATTTTTTATCTTTTCGGTACGGAGTACAGGGGAGCAAAGCGGGTAACTTATCTCGGTTTTTTGCAATATTGCTAATTATAGAGAGTCTCAAGTGCGGTGGGAGGAGCTGGGTATTCATAAATGTGTCTGGAAAGTGGGGGTATGTGGGGGCAAAGATGGGATAGGTTATAAAGAACATAAGGGATATGAAGGCATGATTTTCAACCCGGAAGTCGGTATTTTGACTAGTGATGGTTATAAACTTCCAGGCTTGGAGGTTGGATGTAGTTGTTTTTCTTCAGCTTTAGTGGAAGGTTTTGATTGAAAATTGGATATATTGAACAGCCCTCCCGAAACGATTGTTTTTTTATGGGTTAATGTTGTCGAGGGCGTCATTTACCGCTTCGTAACCTCGCAAATCATAGGAAAATGTATTTCCCCCTCCAAACTCGATTGTAAGTGAATTGCTGCCTGACACTTCGTTTCTTATGTAAACTTTTCCAGCGGGTGAGGCTGCACGGTAAACCTCAGTGCCATTGAGGCATGATAAAGACATTTCAACATGCATCCCGTTGACTCTAGGAGCCCCAATGGAGGGCAAAAAAGAATTTTGTTCAGGAGCACAAAAAAAATGTTCTAGGCCAACAAAAAAAATACTTTTAGAACCATGTGTGTCATGAGAGGCGAAGATGTGGACACCTCCTCCGGAGGTTGGTCTATTGACAAATATTCCTGGCTCTACCTCAGTCCAGTTTTGATTGTCTGAATGGGCTGAATAAGGAATCATCATTAGTGTTACTAAAGCTGCAATTTTAATCACTTTAAAACCCCTGGCTGTGGCAATAATTTTCCTGAAAACAGTTTTTTAGCATGCTTTTATTTGAATTTAAATATATGTATATTGCATATATATTCCTGGGATTCATCTGGAGGCCTAACGCGGCTAGCCGGCCCGGATAGGACTCTAGTTTTTTGAAAAGTCTGCACGTAGGCAACGGGTCGATTTCTGTACGCTCTGCACACTGCCCTCCCTGCCGCCCGATCCGACAGTTTTATCGTAAAGAAATCGCGTAAAGATTTCTATGGATAGCTTTCTTTTCGGCTGGTGACGGCCAGCAGGCTCACCAGCCATCACTCGTACTCGGCAGGAGTGCGGGTGAAGGGTGATACGAGGCTCGGAGGAAGCCGGTGCCATGGTGCCATCCCTTGCGTACGGGTTGTGTCGTTATGGTGTTACGAGATTCAGCCTAGCACTAAAGAATGTTTTGTCCCATCCGCTGGATCAACGGACCAATGTAAGTCACTATGATCTTACCCAGCAATCGTGGACACCGATCTAAGCGATCACTCGGGCCTCGAAGGCCTCTGGGCTGATCATCCCAATCGCACTGTGCCGGCGCTGCCGGTTGTAGTCCATCTCGATGTACTCGAACACTTGCCGGAGTCTGTCAACATAGTTGGCATATGAAATAGTTCTGGCTCTTTAAAACCCTGCTGCCTGCGGCACTGGGTCCCGCTCGGGATTCAGGTGCACGATCTCAGGCAGGCTGAGCTTCCGGATGTCACCCGACCAGCGCTCCGGGTGACGCTGCTTCGCCGCCTCGAAGACCTCCCGG
>NZ_FNES01000004.1:99208-377000 GCF_900100195.1 Billgrantia gudaonensis | reverse complement strand
GACCAGGGCGGCCAGTCCGCTGTAGTCGCGCACGGCGTAGAGGTAGATGTCGTCGCCCAGGGCGAGGCTCGAGAAGCTGCCATCGCTGTTGGCGGCGGGGTCCCAGTTGGCCCGCGAATCGAGCAGGAAGCCGAGGCCGTTACCGCCGATATTGAGCATCCCCTCCGGAATATGGAGGGTGTCGCCGGTGCCCTTCTCGATGTGGCCGAATAGGCTGGCAAAGCCGGCGGCCTGGGCGGGGATGATGAACTTGTCGCCAGTGGCCATTTACTGTGCTCCCTCGATGGTGGTGATCAGGCTGTCGACTTCTTCCACGGTGAAGCCGAGGCGGAAGATGGGGGCGCGCGGGTTTTCCTCTAGTCGGTACTGGTGGCGCTCGCCTTCCTCGTCTTGCATGACGCGATAGGCGGGCTCGGCGCCGTCGGGTTCCTCGCCCTCGGCCAACGCCCGGTCGAAGACATAGACGGTGGTGTTGTCGCGCAGGCCGCGCAGGAAAGCGAGGCCGCGGGCGATGTTCTCTTGCGTGGCCCATTTGCTGCCCAGGTAGCCGACGAGGTACTCCACGTCGTGCCGGGTCTGGATGATCTTGGGGTAGCCGTACATGGGTTAGATCTCCTCCATGGCGAGGGCGCCGTTGATGACGACGAGCTTGTGACTGGTGATGGGCATGCGGTTGTCCAGGGCAGCCTTGAGGCCGGCAGGGTGCACGGCGCGGTCGGTGCGGGTGCCGTCGCGGTGCTGCTGGCTGGTGGCGAGTTGCAGCATGCCCTGGGCGGCTTCGGTGGCGGCCGGGTGGGCGCGACTGGCCTCGTGCTCGGCGCGCTCGTCATCCACGTATTCGCGGGTGGCGAGCACCACGCTGGGATCGACCTTGAGGGTGACGGCGGCGGTGTCGCTGACCTCGAGGACGAAGCGCACGGTCTGGGTGCGCGAGCTGCCTTCGCTGAGCACCGGCTTGTAGGTCTCGGGGTAGTTGCCGTAGCCGATCAGGTCGCCGTCGACGTCATATATGCCGATCTCGCGGATCGTCCAGCCACCGACGTCGGGCGGCAGCACCTGCTCGACCACGATCCAGCTGGGGTTGTCGGGGTGGGTCTGGCTGGCGTTGATGGCCGCGCGGCGCACCTCGTTGACGAGTGATTCGGCGCTGCTATCCGGCGTAGGCAGGCTGCCGCCGCCGTCGCCGACGGCCAATTCGGTGATCTCGATCGTGCCGCCCAGGGCGACGGCATTAGCCAGCTTGTTCTGACCAACGTCCGTGAGCAGGGTGTAGAACTGGGGCATGCGTGGCTCCTCTCGCTATCAGAGCGGGTAAACGGTGGCGGTATCGATGCTGTCGGTGGCGGCGCCGAGATACATGAGCCCGGTGACCTCGGTCTCGGTGGCGACGAAGGGCATGACCGAGGTGACGTCGCCGTCGTAGGCGGCGGTGGCCACGTAGGTTTTGCCGCGGCTCTCGCCGGCGAGATCGAGTCCGACGATGTGGCGTGTCAGCGGCTTGGCGTCGTCGATGAGCCGCTCGAGCTCTGTGTACATGGCCTCGGTGATGCCGGTGTCGAGCACGCCGATGCGCAGCGAGAAGGTGCCGGGCGTGCCGGCCGGCTCGGTTTCCCACCATTCCACGACCTCGAGCAGATAGCCCAGCGGCTCGACCACCCGGCGCAGCGCCGAGATGGTGCCTTTCTTGCGATGCACATAGAACGCGGTGGCGATGACGTCGCGCTTGGCGGCCTCGGACCAGGCGGGATCCCAGCGGTCCACCGAGAAGGCCCAAGCCAGATAGGGCAGCAGGTGGGCCGGGCAGGTGGCCGGGCGCCACAGATCGCGCAGCGGTACCGGCACGCGCTGGATCTCGGCCAGTGCCTCGGCGGCGGCACGCTCGAGCGGCGTGCCGTTGGGCGGCAGCAGCGGCCGGCGATCACTCATCGCTGCCCCCGATCACGAGCTCGACGCCGGTGCAGTGGGCGGCCTGGGTATCGTCGAGCACGACGTCGGCGGCGGGCGCGGCGAGCTCGACGCGCTGAACCCCCTCGACGTGCAGGGCGGCGTGGATGGCAGAGATGCGGATGTCGCGGCCGAGGCGTCGCTGCTCGGTGATGTAGGTGGCGAGCGCCGCCTCGGCGGCCTCGAGGATGGGCTCCTGCTCGGGCCCCGGGTAGACGTAGAGGGTGGCGTCGATGGCGTAGTCGGTGATGGCGGCCGACTGCACGGTGAGGCGGTCGCCCACGGGGCGGATGTCCTCGGCGGAGAGGGCCTTCTCGACGATCTCGATCAGCTCGGCATCGGCGCGGCCGTTGCCCTCGGTGCTGAGCAGGGTGACCAGGGCCTCGCAGGGCTCGGGGCTGATGGCGGTGGCATCGGCCACGCGCCCATCGGCGGAGAGGGCGTGGTACTCGTAGGCGCCGCGCGGGCCGGCGACGCTCAGGCCCTCCCAGGCCTGCTGGGCGCGCAGGCGCAGGTCGTCGTCAGACTCATAGGTTGGCGGTACCGGCGGGGTGGCGTCGGGGTCGCCCTCGTCGATCACAAGGCGCTCGACCTCGTAGTTGGCCACCAGGTTGTCGAGGTCATCCTCGCGGGCGTAGGCGAGCATGACGGCCTTGGCGGCCTCGTTGACGCGCTGCCGCCAGACCAGTTCGCGGTAGGCCGACTCCTCCAGCAGCTTGGTCAGCGGCTCGCTTTCCAGCGCGAGGGTTTCCTCGACCTCAGTGCGCTGGCTGGCCGGTACCAGATCGAGCAGGCGCGCCTTGCGCTCGGCCAGCACGCTATCGAAGTCGAGCGCTTCGACGACCCGAGGCGCGGGGAGCTGGGAGAGATCGATGGTGCCGCTCATGCGATGGGCGCCTCCACGCGGATGGGCTGGCCGTCGACGGTCTGGCCGTCGATCTCGAGCGTGGCGCGGCCAGACTGGCTGGCCGAGACGCTACGGCGCACGGCGGTGACGCGGATGCGCGGCTCCCAGCGGATGATCGCCATCACCGCCGCGGCGTAGGCCTGCAGCAGCAGGGCGTCGGTGAGCGGCCGGTCGATCAGCTCGGGCAGCAGGCTGCCGTACTCGCGGCGCATGACGCGTGTACCAATGGGCGTAGTGAGGATATCGCGCCCGGACTGGCGGATGTGCTCGAGGCGTTCGAGGCGGCGGCCGGTGGTGGCGTTCATGCCTGACATGCTCAGCCCCCCGCGTAGACGTTGCCGGAGCCGGCGGCGACAGACGAGCCGCAGTCGACGGGGTCGCCGATGCGGCCAAGCTGGGCGCCGTTGGCGTAGACGCTGGAAGAGCCGGCGGCCAGGCTGCCGCCGTGGCAGCTGGGCACGCTGTTGCAGTGCGTGGCCCAGCCATCACCCTGGCGGTGCACGGCGATGCCGTTGGCATAGACGTTACCGCTGCCGCCGGTGCTGGCCCGGGGCGGAAAATCGCCGTGGCCGGTGCAGCTGTCGCCTTTGCGTGTCACTGCGGGCATGCGGTGTCCTCAGTTCAGGTGAATCTCGGCGCCATTCAGGCGGATGCCGCTTTCGTCCAGCTCCAGGGTGCTGCCGTTGCTGGAAAGCAGGATGCGGTCGCGGTCCATGGTGACGCGGCTGCTGCCGGTCTCGGCGATGTACTCGTGGGCGGCGCTGTCGTACTGAAACCGCGCGCCGTCGTCGAACTCGATCAGGTCGAGGTCGGGGTTGTCAGAGGGTGCAGAAAGCGCCGAGCTGTACAGCATGCCGGTGATCTTGGCCTGGACGAGATCGCCCCCGGGGCACGAGAGCACGACCTGTTGGCCCTTCCTCAGCGGCCGCCAGCGGCGATAGTTGCGGCCCATTTCGACGGGCCAGTCGAGCCAGGCAGTGGTGATCTCGCCCGCCCGACCCACCTGCACGCGCAGCTTGCGCGCGGAATGATCCACCTCGGCGATGGTGCCCAGGCGGACCAGGTTGTGGATCAGGCGCAGCAACTCGGCGGCGCTGTGCGATGCGGGGGATCGGCTCATGCGGCCATGCTGTGCGGGCCGCGCGCGCAGGGGTAGCGCCGGGCGTTGTACCGGCGGGGCGGGACAACAGCGGCTAGGTGAGGTGGTCGATCAGGCTGTCACGGATGAACTCGCGGTCCTCGCGGCTGACGCCGAGCAGGCGCCGCTCGGGGTAGTGGTGGGTGGGCCCGCCGGGCTCGACGCGGTCGCGCAGGCCGTAGTGGTGCACGCGGGCGATGCGGGCCACGCGGCCGATGAAGCTGATGGTCGCCGCCGAGGCGCTGCCCTTGGCCTTGAGGTACTTGGCGGTGCGTAGCTTCGAGAACATGGCCTTGCGGCGGATGCTGCCGCTCTGGCCGCGCAGGGTGGCACGCGGCTCGTAGGCGGTGCCGTCGGGGTTCTGCTGGGCCTTGATGCGTTGCCGCTGGTTGATGCGCAGCTGCCGGGCGATCTGGCGGGCGAGGCGGGCGCGCTCGCGGGGTTCGATTCGCTCGAGCAGCGGATCGACCCAGTCCTCCAGGGCGCGCAGATCATCCGCCATCGGTTGGGCTCTCCCACTCGCTGGCGAGCCGGTAGTCGTCGTCGCCGGGGGCTTTGACGTGCAGCTGCCAGCTGAGTGCCGGGCAGGCCTCGATGGGGTAGGCGGGCATGCGGTGCTCGGCGTTGATGGTGCCGGCGTCGCAGTCCACCAGGGCGACGACGCGCTCGGTGAGGCGCACCGTCAGGGCGAGATCCCACGACTGATTGCTGAGGATCTCCGCTTCGAGGCGAATGGCCTCGTCGGGCTCGAGGTCGGGCTGGTAGCGGCTGAGCCACTGCAGCAGCGGGATCATGAGCGTGTCGAGAGAGCCCGAATAGTCGGTGACGACGAGCTGGGCGTCGACGCGGTACTCATGGCTCAAGTGCTGGCCGCGGGCGAAGGCGATGGTGCCGTCCTGCACGAAGGTGAGCAGCTTTTCCGGACCGCGCTTGAGCTCGGGCACGGCGTCGATCAGGTGCTTACGCAGGGCGTGGAGCTTGTTCACTTGTCGACCTCATCCAGGAAGTTGCCGCGCTTTCCCTTGATCTGGCCGACGATCTTCTCGCCGCTGCGCCCGGCGATGTAGCCGCCCACGCCGAGGGTCATCAGGTTCCACAGCGCCTCGGGCAGCTCGAGCTGCAGGCCGACGCCGAACATCGCGCCGAGGTAGGGGGCGAGCAGGTAGTTGTTGGCGACGATGGCAACGATGGTGAGCATCAGCACCGGGCGCCAGTTGCGCTGCGCCCAGCTTTCGCCGGTGGCCTCGGCCAGGATGATCTTCATCTGTGCCTGCAGGGCGGCGTCCTGCTGGTCGATCAGGCGGCGCTGGATCTCGGCCTTGAGGCGGTTGGCTTCGTCCTTGTCGGTGACGGCCTTGTCGATGACGTCGAACATCGGGCCGGCGACGGTGCCGAGGATATTGCCGATCAGTTTCATGCGGCGCGCTCCAGGTCGTGGCTGTGCCGCCGATGGGCGGCGGCGAGCTTGGTGTCGTAGTCGTTCTTGGCGTAGGCGGGGCCGTTATAGCGGCGGGCGAAATCGCGCCAGTCGTGCTCCTTCAGGGCGCGGTGCAGGGCGCGGTCGGCTTCGATGAAGCGCACGAAGGCCTCGAGCTGGCGGGCTTCGCTGTGCGCCATGGCGTTGGCCCAGTCACCGACAGTGCGGTAGCCGAGCCGCTCCCAGTGGAATCCCATGATCTGGAATAGCCCCCAACTGGCGGATTCGATGGCAGAGGTGGGGTGCAGGTAGGCGGCCTGGTCGAGCCGGTCGTGCTCGCGGTGGCCGCCGATGTAGCCGCCCGGCTTTGCGTTGACCAGGCTGGGATGGCTGCGCTCGTACTCGACGGGGCTCACGCCGTGGTGCTCGAGCCGGCGGCGCATGATGTGGCGCTCGAAGAGGATCACCGGCTCGCCATTGCGTGGGCCGCCGTGGTGCATGCCCACGCCGCGGCTCTCGACTTCGTTGACGGCCATCACCGCGGCGAGATCGACCTCGAGGGTCTCGGCGGCGCCGACCAAGTCGATCTGGCGCAGGGCTTTGGGGTCGTCGCCTTGGGTGAGGGCGCGGCGCGTCTTGCGGCCGACCACGCCGTCGATCACCAGCCCGTGTTCGCGCTGGAAGCGGCGCACGGCGGCCTCGGTGGCGGGGCCGAATACGCCGTCGATGGCCAGGTCGAGGCCGTGGCGCGCGAGATCGCGCTGGATGGCCTCGACGGGGTAGCCGGTGTCGCCGTGGCGAATCAGGGTCATGGCTCGCGCTCCTCCAGATCGGTGACGCGCTCGCCCAGCCGCTGGACGTCGCGCTTGAGGTTGCCGATTTCGCGGTCGGCGTCGCTCTTGCGGTAGTAGAGGTTGCTCCAGTCGCGCAGCTCTTTTCGCAGCTCTTCGATGAGCTGGCCTTGGTAGGCGAGGCGCTCTTGCAGCACGGCGGTATTCTTGCCGAGGTTGACGAGCTCGAGCCCGGCCCAGCCGAGCAGGGCGACGAGCAGTATCTGAATGCCGGTTTGCAGGTGTCGCTCGAACATGGTCGGGTTTCCGTCGGTCCGGGGCATGCGAGTCCTTATCAGCTCCAGAGGTTGATGGTGTCATTGCGCTCGGGCTGAGGGGCGGCCTCGGGCAGGGTGACGGCGTGGCCCTCGGGCAGCACCGGACCGAGCTCGGCCAGGCCCGGGTTCAGCGCGAGCGCCTGCTCGGTGACGGCGGCCGTGGCGCGCAGATGGCGGTGGCAGAGCGCGTCGAGGGTGTCGCCTTGTTGGGCGCGTACCGTGATCGTCATCAGATCAACTCCACCGTGGTGTGGGTGCGTCCGGTGAGCTCGGCGATGGCCCAGCGCGCGTCGGCGCGCACGTCGTCAGCGGCGAGATCCTTGGCTTCGCCGCGCTCGTCGCCCTCGGCGGTGGCGGAAACGTCGCGGTAGCGCTCGAGCAGCTCGGCGTGGGCCTGGCTGTACACGGCGCGGCGGTAGAGCTGGGCGTGGTGGCCCTCGATGTGCCAGGGCTCTAGGGGAATCTCCGCGACGGTGGCGATGCCCTCGGCCTGCTGCTCGAGCTGGTAGTCGGCGAGCTGGCGGTTGACGTCGGCCATGGCCACGCGCAGGGCGTGCAGCAGGCGGGCGTCGGTGACGGTGCCGTCGATGCGCTGCACGTCGCGGAACTCGGTCGGTGAGACGGCAGGCCAAAAGCCGTTGTTGGCCAGCTCTTCGAGTGGCGTTTCGGCGGTTCCGGTACCGGCGGCGATGAGGGACATGGCGGCGTCTCAGATAAGAAGGGGGTGGGCCGGGATCGACGAGATGGGGCGTTTGGCCCGCTCTCCCCCGGCGCCCCCTTGGCGTCGGCGTACGACTCGGTGTCAGCCCTGGGCGGTGTCGCCCTGGGCGGTGTCGCCCTGGGCAGCGTTCTTCAGCTCGCGCTCGAGCTTTTCGATGTCCTTCTTCACGCCCACGCGCTCGTTGAGGGCGAGGGCTTCCTGGAGGTGATTCAGCGCTTCCGTCGGGTATCCGCCTGCACGGAAGGCGTAGCCGAGGGCCTTGTGCAGCTTGGCGCGAATCTCGTCGTGCATGTCGTGGTCGTCGGTGATGCGCCGTGCGCGGACGAGGATGTCGACCAGGGCAGGGGCGTCGGCGCCTTCCTCGGCGAGCATGCGCAGGGCCTGGTCGGCGATCTCCTCGGCGATCAGGCTGGGGGTGTCGCGCTCGTAGCGGTCGGGCGTCTGCAGGTTGTGCTTCATGGCGTACTCGGCGATGTCCAGGGCGTCGGCGAGGTCGCCGGTATCGATGCGCCACACCAGGGCGGTCATCAGCACGTCGTCTTGGGCGCCGTTGCCGGCGGCCAGAACGCCCTCGATGTAGGGCGTGAACTCGGGCAGCAGCTCGCGCTTTTTCTCGATCTTGGCCTGGACGGACTTGATGCCCTTGAGCGTGCGGCGGGCTTCCCAGAGAACGGCGGCCATCAGCTCGTACTGCTCGCCGTTCTGGGGGAGTGTGGGCTCGGCGGCCCCCGCCGCTTTCGCGGCGCGGGCACGCTGGTAGTGCTTGCGGGCGGGGCTCAGCATGTCGGATCCTTACTCGGCGAACTCGATGTTCTCGACCACGCAGCCGAACCCGTAGTCTTCGACGACATAGGCGTCGTTGCTTGACTCGTAGTTCTCGATGCGGTTGCGCTTGGGGTTGTCGAGAATGTGCCGACGGCGCGAGCCGCGCTGCCAGTACATGGAGAGGTTGGCCAGCGAGGTGATCAGCAGGGTGCCGTCGGGAACGAAAGGCACCCGCACCGCCTGCAGGCCGCCGACACGCTTCTGGCTGATGATCAGATCGAGGGCACGCGCTTCGGTGGGCGTCTCGGCGTGCTGCTGAATCAGCGGGAAATATTTGTCGGCCAGAAGCTGGCGGCCCATGATCGCGACGAGATCGGTGCTCTCGCGGTGCCAGGGATCGACCATCTCGTTGACGGCGTCGAACACCAGGGCATCGAGGTTTTTGTAGTCACCTGAAGGTCCGATGACGACCTTGCCGGCCGTGGCACCTTCGGTGAGCACGCGCTCTGAGGAATGGTCGCGGTACTTCTGCAGCCAGCCCTTGTTGACGTCCTGCAGCATGGGGTTGGCGCCGCGGTCTGTCTCGGTGGCAGCGGAAGTGCCGTTGAAACCGATCATGATGCGGTCGAGTGCCTGCTGGCGAACGATGGCGTTGCGCACCCGGGTCTGGAAATCGCGAAAGCGCGACCAGGCGTCGAGCTGAGCCCAGCGGATGTAGGTATCGAACTCGGTCGACACACACTCATAGGTGGCATCGGTGAGTTCTGACACGTCGCGCGGTGAGCGGTCATTGGCCGTGACATCCGTGCGCCCGGCGATGGGGCCGGTAACGCCCAGGCCGATCTTCTGGCCCTTGAGCTCGTCGACGCCGACCACGTTGATGCGGCCCAGGAACTCGGAGCTCTCCTGGATGCGGCTTTCCAGCGTCTGCTGGACGCTGGGCTCTACCGCGAACTGCTCGGCCGCCGAGGTGACGCCGGAGAGATGCGCGACGCGTTCGCGCATCTGGTTGAATTGCTTGCGGGTATCGTTGCGCATGGGGTGGTGATCCTCAGCAGTCGGTCAGTTGGGCGTCGCCACCGCCGGTAGCCGGCGTGCGGGGCGGGGTGTCCGGGGTTTGGTCGAGCTTGGTGTAGAGCTCGTCGAGCTTGGCCTTGGTGGCCTCGTGGGCCTCTTTCAGCTCGTTGAACGCCTCGGCGGTGGGGCGTGCTTCGAGATCGGCGGCCAGGGCGCTGTGCTTTTGCACGAACAGCTCGAGGGTCTGCTCTAGCTCGCCGCGGAAGGCGGCGAACCCTTCCTTCGTCTTGGCGTCGTGCTTCCTGAACAGCGCCTTAACGCGGTCGGCCAGGCTCGGGCCCTGGTCCGCCGGCGGCGTGGCGTCGGAGAAATCGAGCTCGGTTTCCACCGCCTCGGAGAAGAGGTTGTCGGGGTGCTGCTTGCGCGCAGCGAGCGGCGACTTGTCGCCGGCGCCGCGGCTGAACTGCAGCATCTCGGTGCCGAGGCTCGCAGGGGAGTCGGTCACCGCCAGGCCCTCGAGGTAGGCTTCGCCGGTGTCGGCGAACTTGGGGTTCACCTCGATGCTGGTGTAAACCTTCTGGCGCTGCTTGTTGATCTCTTTCAGCCGCTCGGTGGGGTCGAGCTGCACGAACAGCGCGAGCTTGCCGTCCTCGACCTCTTCGGCCTTTGCGGCGATGACGTCGCCCAGGGCGCCGAAATGGCTGTCAGCCCCCAGGGCGCGCATGTGCTCCATCCACACGCGGGCGCCGTACTTCTTGGGGTCGTAGTTGTCGGCCATCTGCTGGATCCACTCGCGTGAGATCTCGCGGCCGTCTGTCGTGGCGCCTTGTGTGGCGACGCGGAACCATTTATCCATGTGGGGCCTCGGTGCTGGCTGGTCGGCAGTCGGTCTTTAGTGCTAGTGCCGTCAGGTTCCGCGCGCGGCGTTGCGGGCTCAATGCGGGGGCGTTGTGCCGGCGGGGCGGGACAACATGCCCGCCACGGCGCGATTTACGCGCGCGGGTACGCTGGCGGCATGACAACCGTGCCCCCCGACACCCTGGATTCACCGCGCGTCACCGCCCGCCATCTCTATTGGCAGGGGTGGCGCATCGCGCGTATCGCCGAGCTGCTCGGCGAAAAAGTGAAGACGATCCATAGCTGGAAACGCCGCGACGACTGGGACAGCGCCACGCCCATCGAGCGGGTCGAGGGCGCGCTCGAGGCGCGGATGGTCCAGCTGATCGGCAAGGATCCCAAGGAGGGGAAGGACTACAAGGAGATCGACCTGCTGGGCCGGCAGATCGAGCGGCTGGCCCGGGTGCACAAGTACAGCGAGACCGGGCGCGAGGCGGACCTGAACCCCAACATCAACGCCCGTAATGAAGCCCCGCGCCGCAAACAACGCCGCAACGCCCTCGACGAGGAACAGATCGAGCAGCTCAAGGCGGCGTTCCTCGAGACCTGCTTTCAGTACCAGCTCACCTGGTATGAGGCGGGCCAGAAGCACCGCATCCGCAACATCCTGAAGTCACGCCAGATCGGCGCGACCTTCTTCTTTGCCCGCGAGGCGATCGTCGACGCCTTCGAGACCGGCAGGAACAAGATCTTTCTCTCGGCGAGCAAGGCGCAGGCGCACATCTTCAAGAGCTACATCGTCCAGTTCGTGAAGGAGGTGTGCGACGTCGACCTCAAGGGCGACCCGCTGATTCTCGACAACGGCGCCGAGCTGCACTTCCTGGGCACCAACTCGAAAACCGCTCAGGGCTATCACGGCGACGTATACCTCGACGAGTATTTCTGGATTCACCGCTTCCAGGAGTTCCGCAAGGTCACGTCGGGCATGGCCATGCACAAGAAGTGGCGGCAGACCTACTTCTCGACGCCGAGCTCGCTGGGCCACGAGGCCTACCCGTTCTGGTCGGGCGATCTGTTCAACTCTCGCCGGCCCAAGGCCGAGCGGCAGGAGTTCGACGTGAGCCACGCCGCCCTGGCCGAGGGGGCGCTGTGCCCCGACGGCCAGTGGCGGCAGATCGTCACCGTGGAGGACGCCATCGCCGGCGGCTGCGACCTGTTCGACCTCGAGCAGCTGCGGCTTGAGTACAGCGTCGACGAGTTCAACAACCTGCTGATGTGCCAGTTCGTGGACGACAGCCAGTCGGCGTTCCCCCTGGCGATGGTCCACCCCTGCATGGTCGACAGCTGGGAAGAGTGGGACGACTACCGGCCGTTCGCGCCTCGCCCGGTGGGCGACCGCGGCGTGTGGATCGGCTACGACCCCACCGGTACCGGCGAGGATGGCGACGGTGCCGGCCTGGTAGTGGTGCTGCCGGCGCGCACCCGTGATGAGCGGCACCGCATCCTCGAGCGGCACAGGCTAAAGGGCGAGGACTACGAGGCCCAGGCGGCTTTCATCAAGAGCTTCCGCGAGAAGTACAACATCGAGCATATCGGCATCGACATCACCGGGCTGGGCGAGGCAGTGGCCGAGCACGTGGAGAAGTGGTTCCCCACCCTAGTGCGCTTCCGCTATGACCCGGCGGTCAAGGGCATGCTGGTGATGCAGGCGCAGCAGATCATGCGGAAAAACCGACTGGAGTTCGATGCCGGTTGGGCTGACATGGCCCAGTCGTTCATGGCCATCAAGAAAGAGCTGACCCCGAGCGGGCGCCAGTGGACCTACAACAGTGGGCGCAGCAAGGCGACCGGCCACGCGGATCTCGCGTGGGCCACCATGCACGCCCTCAGTCACGAACCTATCGACGGCCCGGAAGAGACAGGCACCGGGCAGTCCATCATGGAGATGTCAGAATGAGCGAGACCATTACCGCCAAGCCACGCGTGCGCGTGCCGGCCTACCGGGCCGAAGAACCCGGTGCCGTGTCAACCGAATCGGGCAACCTGTCAACGGGAACGGCGGAGGCGTCACGCTCGCACATGGAGGCGTTCACCTTCGGCGATCCCGAGCCGGTGACCAGCATGCGCGACATCTGGTATGAGGGCGTCTGGCTCTCGCCCGACGAGTGGTATGAGCCGCCGATCCCGCTCTCGATCCTGGCGCAGAGCTACCGCGCCACCGCACACCACGGCAGCGCCATGCAGGTGAAACGCAACATCTTGCTTCGCACATTCGAGCCCCACCCTCTGCTGAGCCGGCAGGTATTCAGCGGCCTCGCCCTCGACTACCTGGTGTTCGGCAACGCCTACCTCGAGGACGTGCGCGGCCGGCTCGGGCGGCGGCTGCCGTTCCGCCATCTGCGCGCCAAATATGTTCGCCGCGGCGGCATCGAGGCTGACCGCTACTGGTGGGTGCCCAATTACCTGGACCGAGTCGAACTCCCCCAGGGGCGGGTGATCCACCTACTCGAGCCGGACATCGATCAGTCGATCTACGGCGTGCCCGACTACATCGGCAGCCTGCAGTCGGCCTGGCTCAACGAGAGCGCGACGCTGTTCCGGCGGCGCTACTACCTCAACGGCAGCCATGCCGGGTTCATCCTCTACGTCAACGACCCCGCCCAGGACCAGAAGGACATCGACGAAATGCGCCAGGCCCTGAAGAATTCAAAAGGACCGGGCAACTTCCGCAACCTCTTCCTGTATTCGCCCAAGGGAAAGAAGGACGGGGTGCAGCTGATCCCTATCAGTGAGGTGGCCACCAAGGACGACTTTCTCAACATCAAGAACATCACCCGGGACGACCAGCTCGCCGGCCACCGGATCCCCCCGCAGTTGATGGGCATCATCCCCATGAACACCGCCGGATTCGGCGATGTAGAGAAAGCCGCTCGCGTGTTCGTGGCCAACGAGCTCGAGCCGCTCCAGGAGTCAATGAGGGAGATCAACGAGATCGTCGGCGAAGAGGTCGTGCGCTTCCGGCCCTACTCCCTGCAGGCCGAGAGCGTTTGATACTCATGATGGATGCGCCTATCATCTCCGTAGCCAGGAAGCCGTGCCCCGTGGCGAGCGGATGAACGGGGCCGCCAGCCCAGCTTGGGCGGGTTAGAAGACGTTCCCGATATACGTCGTCACCGCACTGGCCAAAAAGCCGCCCATCTTGGGCGGCTTTTTCGTGCGCGCTTGCCAAACGCTACTCACCGCCCCGAAGCCCCTGGCCACCCCCCTGGCGCCCCACGGCGCGCCGTCGACACCCCGCCCCGCCTGCGGTCTTCGCGTGTCATTTTTTCTGCGCGCCTGCGGCTGCGCTGGAACAGCGTCAGCAGAGGCGGAAGCAATGATTGTAAGTGCTTGGGAATGCTTGCGTTTTTCTGCGAAATCGGCGGGATCGACAGCGTAGAAGCCAGCGGGCCGACTCTGAGAAGGTGGGGGGGGGCTCGGAAAAAGGTAATATCGGTAATATCGCCGATTTTCAGCCGTAACCCACTGAAATAACAGGGCATGCGCATTACCCCCAAAAGGTAAGAAGAGGTAATGCAAAAGGTATTTTCCTCGTAAGCATCTGATTTCATTGGGTTAGAGAAAACAAAGAAATCACCTTTCCAAAAGGTACGATCTTACCTTTACGATACCTTTTTAATACCTTTTGGACGCCCGTTCGAATCGCTGAGAAATCATACGGTTAGGCTAGTTTTCGGCCTCGCATTACCTTTCGTACCTTTTTCCGAGCCCCCCACGGATTCTAGGATTCCTGCGCGCATGACGTGTGCACGCACGCGTCATGCGCATCGTCTTCGTGCTCGCGGGGACTCGGCGGGGACTAGAATCGAGAAGGGAAGCGACTGTATGCCTATATAAAACAGTAGGTTAAAGCGATAAATGGTGCGGATGGGGAGACTTGAACTCCCACGCCCGAAGGCACCAGAACCTAAATCTGGCGTGTCTACCAATTCCACCACATCCGCACGGACAGGCAGGCGACCACATTGTACGGACGCCCCCTGGCAAGTCAATCGACATCGGGTAGCTCCAGGTAAGCGGAAGCGGCCGCAGCCATGCCGCCCGGGTCGCTCGCGGTCAGGCGAGGCAGGATGCCCAGGCAGGGGGCATCGAGCGTGCGCGCCAGAGTGGCCAGGTTGTCGTCATGGAGCGTGCGGTCGGCGGCAAAGGCAGGGTCTACCAGGCTCCCGGCCCAGCCGGCCAGGCGCAGACCGGAGGCCGCGATCGCCTCTGCCGTCAGTCGCGCATGGCTGATACAGCCCAGCCGCAGACCCACCACGAGAATCACCGGGAGCCGGAGGTGCAACGCCAGCTCGGCGAGGTCCTCGCGGTCGTTCAGCGGTACGCGCCAGCCACCGGCGCCCTCCACCAGGGTCAGGTCGCGACGGCGGGACAGGCCCTCCCGAATCCGCTGTGCCAGGGTGTCGAGGGTGATCGTGACTCCCGCACGGCGAGCGGCCAGGTGGGGCGCGATGGCCGGGGCGAAAGCATGGGGATTCACCACGGCATAGGGCACGGTGGGATGGCTCTGGGCCTGCAGGGCCAGGGCGTCGGCATTGCGTAGACCTTGGGGTGTCGTCTCGCAGCCCGAGGCGACGGGCTTGAGGCCGAGCGTAGTGAGCCCGCGGCGCCGAGCCAGGGCGAGCAGGCCGGCGGTGACCAGGGTCTTGCCGGCGTCGGTGTCGGTACCGGTGACGAAGTAGGCAGCCATGTCAGCGTTTCAGCTCCAGGGTCAGCAGCCGGTAAGTGACCGGCAGTCCCGCGGGCTCGCGCAGCGCCTCGTAGCGCTCTGTGGCGCGGGCCAAGTCGGCGCGTGTCAGCCCGGTTCCGCGTCCGGCGGTCTGGGCGCCGATGCCCTTGATGGAGGCCATGACCCCTGCCAGGTCGGGATAGTGGAAGCGCGGTCGACCGTCCGTGACCGTTACCCGTCGGAAGTTGGCCAGACGGGCGGCGGCCAGATGCCGGTCGCGGTTGCGAAAGTCGAGCAGATCGGCAGGGCGCCCAGGGCGCGCCCAGGCATGGGCCACCTCGGCCAGGGTGCCAGGGCCCAAGGTGTTGATCAGCGCGAGGCCGCCGGGCCGCAGGATGCGGTAGAGTTCGGCTAGCACCTCATCCAGGTCAGGGCACCACTGGATGGCCAGGTTCGAAAAGACCAGGTCGTGGCTGGCGTCGGCCAGGGGCAGGGCACCGGCATCGGCGCACAGCCAGCTCACCCGCCGCCCTGAGCCCTGGCCACGGCGCGCTACCGCGAGCATGCCTTGAGCCAGATCGAGCCCGGTGACATGGCCGTCCGGCGCATATCGTTCGGCGAGCCGGGCGCTCCACTGCCCTGGACCGCAACCCAGATCGAGGATGCGTGTCGCCCGCTCCGGCAAACGGCTCCAGAGCCGTTCGCCCATGGCGTGCTGGGCGCTGGCCAGACGCGCGTAGTCGGGAGCGGCGCGCGAGAAAGCGTGTGCCACCCGACGCGGCCAGTCGGTTGGTGTCGCGGTGCGTGGCTGCAGTGCGTTGCTCATGTCGGATATGCCTCATGACGCGCCGCGCTGCCGCCTGCCGGGTGGCACTCTCGGGCCAGTGCCGTCAGGACATCGGCCAGGCGGCGCGGCCGCGAGAGCATGGGACAGTGCCCGGCGTCGTCGAGGCACCGGTCGGCCGCCTCACGCAGGGATGGCGCCAGGAGCGGGTCGTTGGCGCCTACCAGGCGGTGGACGGGACAGGGGACTTCGGCGATTGGGCGTTCGACATCGAGCGTCGCGAGCCAGTCGAGACCGGCAGCCAGGGTGAGCGTGTCGGCATTGAGGGCATCGCCCAGCAGATCGCGCAGGCGCCGGTGCGTGAGGAGCGGTGCCGGCTCGCCGGCAAGTTGCCAGCGCCTGAAGTGGATCAGCGCGGCTGCGGGGTCGCGGAGGAAGGCGCGTCGGAAGGCGGCGAGTTCGCCGGCCGTGATGCCGCAAGGGTGACAGAACCGTGGCCCCATCCCCAGCAGGATCACGCCTGCCGGGGCGGGAAGGTGGTCGAGGAGGGCGCCGGCCAGCAGACCGCCCAGCGACCAGCCTACCCAGACGGCGTCTTGCGGCAGGTCGTCGGCCATCGCCTCGGCCAGAGCCGCGATGGAGGTGGGGTCGGCGAGAGCCTCGCGGCCCGCGTAGCCCGGCCAGTCCGGAGTGTGGATTTCCCAGCCCTCCGGCAAATGGGGCGCCAGCAGCTCCCAGATGCGCGCATCGCAGCCCCAGCCCGCGAGGAGTACCAGTCGTTTCATGGGGCCGTCTCCCGTATCACGGCACCCTCCTTGGCCTGGCAGGCGCTCAGCGCGTCCAGCAGGGCGTCCAGGTCATCGTCGCTGTGGGCGGAGGAGAGGGTGATGCGCAGGCGGGCCTGGCCGCTGGGTACCGTGGGTTCGCGGATGGCCCCCACCGCTAGGCCTTGTTCGGCGAGCCGTTTCGCCCAGGCCATCGCCCGGGCGCTGTCGCCCAGCATCAATGGCTGGATTGGCGTGTCGCTCTCGCGCAGTGGCAGGCCCAGGCGGCCGGCTTCATGGCGGAAGCGGGCGATCCGAGTGTGCAGCCGCTGTCGGCGTTCCGGTTCGGTAGCGAGAATGTCCAGCGCTGCCAGGGTGGCTGCCGCCAGCCCCGGCGATTGGGCCGTGGTGTAGACGTAGGGACGGGCGAACTGGATCAGATGCTCGATCAGTTCATGGCTACCCGCCACGAAGGCACCCTCGGTGCCCAGCGCCTTGCCCAGGGTGCCGATCAGCACCGGTACCGTCTCGACGCCATGTGCACGACCCACGCAGCCGTCGCCGGCCTCGCCCAGCACGCCCAGGCCGTGGGCATCATCGACCATCAGCCAGGCACCGTGACGGCGGGCGGTTTCGGCCAGCCCGGCGATGTCGGCGATGTCGCCGTCCATGCTGAACACTCCATCGGTGGCCACCAGCCTGGGCATGTCTTGCGTGGCCCGGGCCAGCAGGCGCTCGAGATCGGCGCGGTCGCGGTGGTGGAAGCGTCGCGACCGGGCGCCGGCGAGTGCGGCGCCGTCGAGCAGCGAGGCATGGTTGAGACGGTCCTGGTAAAGGAGAGTGTGACGGTCGCAGAGCGCCTGCAGGGTGCCCAGGTTGGCCATGTAACCGGTGGAGAAGAGCAGTGCCCTCGGGCGATCGACGAGTTCGGCCAGGCGAGCCTCCAGCGTCTCGTGCACGGCGAGATGGCCGCTGACCAGGTGCGAGGCCCGGGCACCAGCGCCGTAGCGGCGTGCGCCGACCGCCATGGCTTCGGCAAGCCGCGGGTCGCGGGCAAGACCCAGGTAGTCATTGCCGGCGAAGTCCAGCGCTGCTTCGGGGGCGTGGCAGTGGCGCTGGCGCCACAGCCTCGCGGTGCGGCGCTCAGCCGCCCGCTCGGCGAGTCGGGCGTGCCAGTCGTACGGTGACGATACCATGCTCGGCTCAGCCCTCGGCGGCATCGTAGGCGAGGTCGGCGGCGGCCCGGTCGGTCGCCTGGCGCTGCATGGCTGCCTCGAGCCCGGCCTGGGCATCGATGTCGTCGGCGTGGGTGTGCCGCTCCTCCGGGTGAAGGCCGAGTTTGGCGAACAGCGCCTGGTCGCGCTCTGCCTGGGGGTTGGACGTGGTCAGCAGCTTGTCACCGTAGAAGATGGAGTTGGCGCCGGCCAGGAAGGCCAGCGCCTGGGTCGATTCATCCATCTGTTCGCGACCGGCGGAAAGTCGTACGTGGCTTGCCGGCATCAGGATGCGCGCCACGGCGATGGCGCGGATGAAGTCGATGGGATCGAGATCCGGGACGTTCTCCAGCGGCGTGCCGGGAACCTTGACCAGCATGTTGATCGGCACCGACTCCGGGTGCGGGTCGAGAAGGGCCAGCTGTTGCAGCAGCGCGGCTCGGTCGCGGGGAGCCTCGCCCATGCCGAGGATGCCGCCGGCGCACACCTTCATGCCCGCCTCGCGCACGTGGCCCAGGGTCTCCAGGCGGTCGGCATAGGTACGGGTGGTGATGATCTCGCCGTAATACTCCGGCGAGGTGTCCAGGTTGTGGTTGTAATAGTCGAGTCCGGCCTCGGCCAGGCGATCGGCCTGGTCGCCGTCGACCATGCCCAGGGTCATGCAGGTCTCGAGCCCCAGCGCCTTGACCCGGCGCACCATCTCGAGCACCACATCGAGGTCGCGCTCGCGTGGGCTCTTCCAGGCGGCGCCCATGCAGAAGCGGCTGGCACCGGCGTTCTTCGCCGCCTGGGCCTGTTCCACCACCTTTTCGATCTCGAGCAGCTTCTCCTTGCCGAGGCCGGTGTTGTAGTGGCCGGACTGGGGGCAATACTTGCAGTCTTCGGGGCAGGCGCCGGTCTTGATCGAGAGCAGGGTGGAAACCTGGACGGCGTTGGGGTCGAAGTGGCTGCGATGCACCCGCTGGGCCCTGAATAGCAGGTCGTTGAAGGGCAGGGCGAAGAGAGATTGGATCTCATCGAGGGTCCAGTCGTGGCGCACCCCGGTGGCGGGCGGGAGGCTCGCATCGGGAGCGACGGCGTGGGAAGCTGTGGGCATGATGGGCTCGCTCGAGGTCAACATGAATTGGAAAGTCAGGTTGACGGACAGGGTAGAGGGCCGGCGTCTCTTGTCAACCCTTTCGGAAAACTGGGTTGACAAGGCTCTGCGGTACGCCCTGCCCGGGCGCTGTGCCTTCTGTCTGGGAGCGACCGACCCCGGCCAGCCCTGGTGTACCGGCTGCTTCGCCGAGCTGCCCTGGAACTTGGCGGCTTGCCCGCGCTGCGGGGAGCCTCAGTACGGTGCGGCAGGGCGAGTGTGCGGTGCCTGCCTGAGTCGGCCGCCAGCGTTCGATCGTACCCATGCGCCACTATGCTACGCCGGTGAAGTGCTGGGGCTGGTGCAGCGCTTCAAGTTTCATGCCTCGCCGCGTGCGGGCACCGTGCTGCTGGCGTTGTTGGAAAGCGCTCTGCCGGAAACGGTCCGGGCCTGGCCCGAAGCCATGGTGGCCGTGCCGTTGCATCCGCAGAGGGCGCGGCAGCGGGGTTTCGATCAGGCCGAGTGGCTGGCCCGGCGTCTGGTGCGCCGACTGGGGTGCCCGCTGAAACGAGCGGTGCGCGTGCGCGATACCCGCAGCCAGCGTGGCCTGGACCGTACGGCGCGGCGCCGAAATCTCAGCGAGGCCTTTCGAATCGGGGGAGTGCTGCCGCGTCGCGTGGTGCTGGTCGACGACGTCATGACCACGGGGGGCACCCTCGATGCCCTGGCACGGGCTTGCCGGCAGGCCGGGGCAGAGGCCGTCGAGGTCTGGGTCGTCGCCCGCACGCCACTGGACAGGGGTTGATCCAAGCGGATACAGCCGAGCGCTTCCCTGTTAGCATGGCGCCGGTGATCTTGTCGGAGTGCCCCCCATGCAAGCCTCGTCTCATCCCTTCGCCGAGCTGTCCCCCGCCCGCGTGGTCGATGCCGTGGAGTCGCTGGGGTTCTGGCTGCCCGGAGAGCCCTTCGCGCTGAACAGCTACGAGAACCGCGTCTTCCTGGTCCATGACGAGGAGCGGCGGCGTTGGGTGGTCAAGTTCTATCGGCCCGGTCGTTGGAGCGATGCCGAGATCCGCGAGGAGCATGCCTTTCTGCAGGAGCTGGTTGCGTCGGACGTGGCCGTGGCGGCGCCTTGGCAGGATGTCGGTGGCGAGAGTCTGCATTACGCCGAAGGCTTTCGCCTGGCGCTGTTTCCGCACTTGCCCGGTCAGGCGCCGGAGCTGGAGAATCCGGCACACCTCTTCGCGCTCGGCGAATTGATCGGAGCGGTGCATGCCGTTGGTGCGAGCGGTCGTTTCCGGGAGCGCGGCAGTCTCGATCTCGTGCCCATGGCGCGCCAGGCCAGCGAAGCGGTGCTACAGAGCCCTTGGCTCGATCGCCACCAGCGGCGAGCCTATGCAAGGATCAGCGAGGCGTTGCTGAACGCACTGGAGCCTCATGCCTGGGCCGACGAGCGAGCGATACGCGTTCATGGCGACTGCCACCTGGGCAATATGCTGGGGCGCGATGAGGCCTTCGCCCTGGTCGATTTCGACGATTGCCTGATGGCGCCGGCCGTGCAGGATCTGTGGATGCTGCTCACTGCCGAACACGATGCGGAGTGGCAGATGCAGCTCTCGGAGGTCGTGGAGGGATACGAGCAGCATCGCGACTTCGATCGCAGCGAACTGGCGCTCATCGAGCCGTTGCGCACCCTGCGGTTGATGCGCCACAGCGCCTGGCTGGTGGCGCGCTGGGACGATCCCGCCTTCCCGCCCGCCTTTCCCTGGCTTGCCGATTCCGGCTACTGGGACGGCCACATCCGCCTGCTGGAGCAGCAGCGTCAGGTACTGCTGCGTGCCCCGCGCTGGCTGGCTTGAACGTCGCCTCGGTGATTCCCCGGCCGTCAGGCGATGGCCCTCGTCTTACGGCCATGCTCTTTCAGTCGGGAGCCGGAGCTTCACTGGGAATCGGATTGGCGACACCTTCGCCGTCGGCCTGGCGGCGTTGCTCGTTGATCTCCGCCGAGGGATTGGGTTGCTGCTCCAGGCTGAGGGCGTCCGACAGCTGCAGCACGAAGGGCGTGTCGGGAGCGAGTTCGCAGCGCCCATCGACGCAGTTGGCCAAGACGCCGTAGCTGCCGTCGTCCTCATAGGCGGCGGCAGATATCTCGCCGCTGTATATCTCGCTGTCGCTGTTCTGCGCTTCGATACAGGTCAGCGCATGGGTGGTGATGCGAATTCGCTCGTCGTCGAGGCGGGCGTTGCCGACCAGGACACAGTGCTCGGGCAGCGCATGATTGGCCGCGGAGTGGCCGCCGACCGGGCGCAGGAGGATGTCGTTGCGTTGGCCCTCGGCGTCATCCAGGGTGATGCTGTCGACCACGGCCACGGCCACCCGTGCATCGGCGGGAAGGGTCAGAGTATCGGCCAGAACGGCTGTCGGCAGGACCAGCAAGCCCAGGCCGACGGTGGTCAGTAGGCTGTTCGGGGTCTTGATCATCGCAGGATCTCATTTCGGCGAACGGCGCTCGGCGCCATGGAACATGCAAGACAGCTTACCATAGTGGCTCCAGGCCAGGCAGCGGGCGCATCGTCGCAGGGGCGTGAGGCGTGCTCGCAATGCCAGTGGCGTTGCAGGTCGGCGATCCGGTCCCGCTTGAGCTAGAATGGAGCTCAAGCATGCCTTAATTGTACATTCTAGATTTTATGTATAGTATTTGCATAGAATGTGGCGGGCCATTGCGCCCGCAACCGGCTAACGCTCGCTACTGGCACAGGGCCTGACCATGACAGAAGAACTCGCCAATCATTACCGCCAGATCATCCAGGATCTGGGGGAGGATCCCGATCGAGAAGGGTTGCGCGATACCCCCAGGCGGGCTGCCAAGGCGATGCAGTTCCTCAACCGTGGCTACACTCAGCGTCTCGAGGAGATCATCAACGGGGCGGTCTTTGCCTCCGAGACCGACGAAATGGTTCTGGTCAAGGACATCGAGCTCTACTCGATGTGCGAGCACCACCTGCTGCCCTTCATCGGCAAGTGCCATATCGCCTATCTGCCCAACGGCAAGGTACTGGGACTATCCAAGTTCGCCCGCATCGTCGACATGTATGCGCGGCGCATGCAGATTCAGGAAAACCTCACCCGCCAGATCGCCGAAGCGGTTCAGCAAGTGACCGAGGCGCGCGGGGTGGCCGTCGTGATCGAGGCACGCCATCTTTGCATGATGATGCGCGGGGTGGAGAAGCAGAATTCCAGCATGACGTCATCGGTGATGCTGGGCGCCTTCCGCGAGAATCAGCCGACGCGTCAGGAATTTCTCACCTTGGTCAACGGTCGCTGACGCGGTGTCGCGCTACGCTGACGACCTTTCGACAGGCCCCGACTCGCCAATCAGGGAGACCACCATGGCGCTGCATGCCCTCGATGACCAGCACCTCGATCACGACCTCGCCACGATTCACATCAAGAACCTACGGCTGCGTACCTATATCGGCATCAAGGAGGACGAAATCAATAACCGCCAGGATGTGGTGATCAATGCGGTGATCCGTTACCGGGCTGATCAGGCGGTCGCCTTCAACCACATCGAGCAAGCGCTGAACTATCGCACCATCACCAAGGCGGTGATCGCCCATGTCGAGGACAACCGGTTCCTGTTGCTGGAGCGCATGACCCGCGAGGTGCTCGACCTGATCATGTCTTACGAACCCGTGCTCACGGCGCAGGTGGAAATCGACAAGCCGCATGCGCTGCGCTTCGCCGACTCGGTCTCTATCACGCTGTCGGCGAGCCGTGAACCGCGTCGAGCACGGTGATTGGCTTGGTGCCGCGGGGTCTTTGCGCTTAGCATGGTAGGCAAACCGACAACGAGGCCGACCTCGGCCAGGAGACCCCATGGAAGCCCTCAAGGAAACGCAGCTCTACTGCCCATTCGCCTATATCGACGGCAGTTGGGTCGCCGCCGACAGCGGCGAGCAGATCGACGTCGTCAATCCGGCCACCGGTGAGTCGTTCGGCAACGTGCCACGACTGGGGCGTGCCGAAACCGAGCGCGCCATTGCCGCCGCCGATACGGCCCTGCCGGCTTGGAAGGCCCTTACCGCCCTCGAGCGTGCCGACATTCTCATGAAATGGCACGACCTGATGTTCGAGCATCAGGACGATCTGGCCATGATCATGACCCACGAGCAGGGCAAGCCGCTCAAGGAAGCGGCAGGCGAGATTGCCTATGCCGCGAGCTTTCTGCGCTGGTTCGCCGAGGAGGCGCGGCGCGTCTATGGTGAAACCGTGCCAGCGGCCAAGCCCAATCAGCGCATCGTCGTCACCAAGCAACCGGTGGGCGTGGTGGGTGCCATCACACCGTGGAATTTCCCGGCGGCGATGATCACCCGCAAGGCCGGTGCCGCTCTGGCCGCAGGCTGTACCTTCGTGGTCAAGCCCGCCAGTCAGACCCCCTTTTCGGCCACGGCCCTGGCGATGCTGGCCGAGCGGGCCGGCGTACCGCGTGGCGTGTTCAACGTGGTGCCCGGACGCGCCAGCGAGATTGCCGCAGCGCTCACCGAGTCTTCGCTGGTACGCAAGATCACCTTCACCGGCTCCACCGAGGTGGGGCGCGAACTGATGGCCAACGCGGCCCAGCATATCCAGAAGATATCGCTCGAACTGGGCGGCAATGCCCCTTTCCTGGTCTTCGAGGACGCCGATCTGGATGCCGCGGTAGAGGGTGCCATGGCTGCCAAGTTTCGCAATGCCGGCCAGACCTGCGTCTGCACCAACCGTTTCCTGGTTCAGTCCAGCGTGGTCAATGCGTTTTGCGAGAAGTTGGCCGTCGCCATGAACAGCGAGCTGAAGGTGGGGGACGGGACCCAGCCGGACATCAATATCGGGCCGCTGATCGACGAGCGGGCCGTGGCCAAGGTCAGCGAACATGTTCACGACGCCGTCGACCATGGCGCCGAGTTGTTGCTAGGCGGTCATCCACACCCGCTGGGCGGCAATTTCTTCACGCCGACGCTGATCAGTTTCGCCAACCAGGACATGAAGGTGGCCCAAGAAGAGACGTTTGGCCCACTTGCGGCAGTCTTCCCGTTCGAGGACGAAGCCGATGCCGTCCAGATGGCCAACGATACACAGTATGGTCTGGCCGCCTATTTCTACTCCCGCGACCTGGGGCGCGTGTGGCGCGTTGCCGACGCTCTGGAATACGGCATGGTAGGCATCAACACGGGGTTGATCTCCAACGCCGCCGCGCCTTTCGGTGGGGTCAAGGAGTCGGGCCTCGGTCGTGAGGGCGGCCATCAAGGCCTGGATGAGTTCCTCGAGACCAAGTATCTGTGCATCGACCTGGGCTGACCGGGCTTGGCCCGGTCCGACTTCGTCGGGAGCTCGAAGCCATGAGCTGGAAGCTTGAAGAACCCACTTGACCTAGGCTCTGAAGGCGGCAATCTGCTTCCAGCTTCCAGCTTCCAGCTTCCAGCTTCCAGCTTCAGTGCCTAAAATGGCGCATGCCGGTGAACACCATGGCGATGCCGGCCTCGTTGGCGGCGTCGATCACTTCCTGGTCGCGCATCGAGCCGCCGGGCTGGATCACCGCGGCGATACCGGCGGCGGCAGCGGCGTCGATGCCGTCGCGGAAGGGGAAGAAGGCATCGGAGGCCATCACCGAGCCGGGTACCGGAAGTTCCTCGTCTGCCGCCTTGATGCCGGCGATCTTCGCCGAATAGACGCGACTCATCTGGCCGGCGCCCACGCCGATGGTCTGGCCGTTCTTGGCATAGACGATGGCGTTGGACTTGACGTACTTGGCGACCTTCCAGGCGAAGGCCAGGTCGCGCAGTTCCTGCTCGTTGGGCACGCGTTCGCTGACCACGGTGAGTTCGTCGCGGCCGACCATGCCCAGGTCGCGATCCTGAACCAGCAGGCCGCCGGTGACGCGCTTGAAGTCATGGGCGTGCTCGCGCTCGCCGGGCCAATGTTCGCCCACGTCGAGCAAGCGCACGTTGGGTTTCTCGGCGACGATGGCGCTGGCTTCTTCGTCGACGCCGGGGGCGATGATCACCTCGACGAACTGACGGTCGATGATGGCACGGGCGGTTTCGGCATCCAGCGGCACGTTGAAGGCGATGATGCCGCCGAAGGCGCTGGTGGGGTCGGTGGCGAACGCCTTGTCGTAGGCTTCGCGGGCGCTGCTGCCCACTGCCACGCCACAGGGGTTGGCGTGCTTTACGATCACGCAGGCGGTGTCGGTGAACGCCTTGACGCATTCGAAAGCAGCATCGGTGTCGGCCACGTTGTTGAAGGAGAGCGCCTTGCCCTGCCGTTGGGTGGCAGTGGCCACGCTGGCTTCCCGCGCGTCGGCCTCGACGTAGAAAGCCGCGTTCTGATGCGGGTTCTCGCCGTAGCGCATCGACTGCTTCTTCACGAACTGCAGGTTGTAGGTGCGTGGGAAGCCATCCTCGCCTCCCGGTACCCGCTGGCCGAGATAGTCGGCGATGGCGGCGTCATAGCCGGCGGTGTGCTCGAAGGCCTTCACCGCCAGATCGAAGCGGGTGGCATCACTCACCGTACCGTCCAAGGCGGCGATTTCGCCAAGCACCCTAGCGTAGTCGCCGACATCCACCACGACGGTGGTATGCGCGTGGTTCTTGGCGCAGGCGCGCACCAGCGTGGGTCCGCCGATGTCGATGTTCTCGATGGCGTCCTCCAGGGTGCAGCCCGCCTTGGCCACGGTCTGCGCGAAGGGGTAGAGGTTGACCACCACCATGTCGATGGGAGCGATGGCGTGCTCCGTCATCACCGCGTCGTCCTGCCCGCGGCGACCGAGGATGCCGCCATGGATCTTGGGATGCAGGGTCTTGACCCGGCCGTCCATGATCTCGGGAAAGCCAGTGTGCTCGGACACTTCGGTGACGGCGATGCCGTTCTCCTGGAGCAGACGAAAGGTACCGCCGGTGGAGAGCAGCTCGACGCCGCGTTCACGGAGGCCGCGGGCGAAATCGACGATGCCGGTCTTGTCGGAGACGCTGATCAGAGCGCGACGGATCGGCTGGGGGCGGTGAGTGTCGGACATGTGCAACTCTTGGTAGTGGTGGACGGAAAGCGGCTGAGCGAGCAGGGAGCGCTCCCGCTCAGATCAGGTCATGCTGCTTGAGTTTCTTGCGCAGCGTCCCGCGGTTGAGGCCGAGAATCTCGGCGGCCCGGGTCTGATTGCCTTGGGCGTGGTCCATCACGGTGGCCAGCAATGGCGCCTCGACCTCGGCCATCACCATGGCATAGAGGTCCGTGACGGTACCGCCATCCAGGTGGTCGAAGTAGCGCCGCATGGCGGCGTCCACGGCCTCTCGCAGCGGTCGTTCGGCCACGGGGGCAGAGGACTCGCCCGAGGGCGGGGAAGCGCTGCTGGGCACGGAGAGTTCAGTGGGCGGCTGCTCGCTCTCCGCCACGCTGGAAAAGGGGGATTGGGTGGGTTGCTGATTCATGCGGCACTGGTTCCATGCGTTGTCCGCGGTGCGACGAGTCGAGCTGGCGACGTCGCCCCTGGGCGAAAGAGTTCGTCGATGAAGCGGTGCTGTGCGTCCGGCTGCTCCAGCGCATTGAAGTCCGTTTTCAGGGCGCGTCGCTCTTCGGCATCGAAGCGGGGGTCCGAAGCGAGGTACCAGCCCACATGCTTGCGAGCGATGCGCACCCCCATGTAGTCGCCATAGAAGCGATGCAGTTCGATCAGGTGGTCCTTCAGAACCGCGGCGCGCTCGGCGTGGTTCGGCGGCGACAGCCGCTGGCCGTGGCGCAAGTAGTGATCGATCTCCCGGAATATCCATGGATTTCCCTGGGCGGCACGACCGATCATTACGGCATCCGCACCAGTATAGTCGAGAACGGAGGTGGCTTTCTCCGGCGAGTCGATATCGCCATTGGCAAAGACCGGGATGGTTACGGATCGTTTGATGGCGGCGATGGTGTCGTATTCGGCGTTACCTGCGTAACGCTGCTGCCGGTGACGGCCATGTACGGAAAGCGCCTGGATGCCGGCGGACTCGGCGAGACGGGCGATGCGCACGCCGTTGTTGCTCTCCGCGCACCAGCCGGTGCGGATCTTCAACGTCACCGGGACGTCGACTGCGGCGACCACGGCATCGAGGATCTCCGCCACGAGCCGTTCGTCGCGCAACAATGCCGATCCCGCCGCCTTGTTGCAGACCTTCTTGGCCGGACAGCCCATGTTGATGTCGATGATCTCGGCGCCCATCCCGGCATTGAGCCGGGCTGCCTCGGCCAGCATCGCGGCGTCGCCGCCGGCGATCTGCACGCTGCGAGGCCCCGGTTCGCCACGGTGATCCATGCGTAGCCGCGATTTGCGGGTATGCCATAGGGCGGGGTCCGAGGTAACCATTTCGCCGACCACCAGGCCTGCGCCCAGACGGCGGCACAGCGCCCGGAAGGGCCGGTCGGTGATGCCGGCCATGGGGGCGAGGACTACCCGGCTGGACAGGCGGTGCGGGCCGATCTTTGGCAAGGGACGACTGTCGGGCATGGTCGGGCCTGATGGCATGCGGGGGGCATATCATACGCCCCCGTCCGAAGATGGTGAAGGTGCGATGCTGCCCAGGCGGCTCACGATGTGACTAGCCGTGATTGCCCGAGCGCGGCGTTCAAGGTGCGCGTCGCCCGGTGAGGCGGACCCACCCTTCGCGCCGGCACGGCGGGTCCATGATCAGGCCCTGGTCGGTATAGGCGTCGATCACGTCCTGAGCCTGACCGTCGAGGATGCCCGAGAGAGCCAGATGTCCGTGTGCCGCGACGTGCCCGGCGATGATCGGCGCGAGCTCGATCAGCGGCCCGGCCAGGATGTTGGCCATGACGATGGGAAAGCGGCGCGCGTGCGTGAGTTGCTCGGGATAGCAGAGGTCGAACCGGGAGGCATCGATGCCGTTGCGTTCGGCGTTGTCACGGCTGGCGGCGAGCGCCTGGGGATCGATGTCGGTAGCGCTGGCGTGCGATGCACCGAGTTTCAGCGCGGCGATGGCCAGGATGCCCGAGCCGGTGCCCACGTCGAGCACCTCTTTCGCTTCCAGGTCGCCGTTCGTGGCCAAGGCGTCTAGCCAGGCCAGACATAGCGCCGTGGTGGGGTGCGTGCCGGTGCCGAAGGCCAGACCCGGATCGAGATGCAGGTTGACGGCCTCGGGTTGCGGCGGGGCATGCCAGCTCGGCACGATCCACAGCCGCTCGCCCATGCGCAGCGGTTGGAAGCCGTCCATCCATTCGCGCTCCCAGTCGCGGTCGGCGACGAGTTCATGCTCGATTTCCGGGCAGGGCTCGCCAGGCAGCGTTTCGGCCCAGGCGGCGGCGAGTCGCTCGAGCATTCCTTCCAGGCCTTCCAGGTCGTCGTAGAGGCCGGTGAGGACGGTCTCGTTCCACAGCGGCGTGGTGCCCCGCTCGGGCTCGAATACGGGGTCGTCGTGGGCATCCTGCAGGGTGATGGCGGTGGCGCCCTCTTCGAGCAGTAGCTCCTCGAGCAGCTCCGCCTGGTCGGGGGCGATGCGCGCCTTGAGTTGCAGCCAGGCCATGGGCTCTCCTGGGTGTCGGCAACGCAGGCGGGGCGGCCTTGGCCACCCCGCCTGCGTTAGTGGAGGAGCGGCTCACTCGCCGAGCTTCTTCTCCAGATAGTGGATGTTCACGCCGCCCTGCTGGAAGTGGCCGTCACGCACGAGGTCCTTGTGCAGGTCGATGTTGGTCTTGATGCCTTCGACCAGCAGCTCGTCGAGCGCGTTGCGCATGCGCACCAGGGCGTTGTCGCGGTTCGCCCCCCAAGTGATCAACTTGCCGATCAGCGAGTCGTAGTGAGGCGGCACGGTGTAGCCGGTGTAGACGTGCGAGTCCATGCGCACGCCGAGCCCGCCCGGTGGGTGGTAGAGGGTGACCTTGCCGGGAGAGGGCATGAAGGTGCGCGGGTCCTCGGCGTTGATGCGGCACTCGAAGGCGTGGCCGTTGAGTTCGACGTCTTCCTGGCGGATCGACAGGGGCAGGCCCGAGGCGATGCGCAGCTGCTCGCGGACGATGTCCACGCCGGTGACCATTTCGGTGACCGGATGCTCCACCTGGACGCGGGTGTTCATCTCGATGAAGAAATACTGACCGTCTTCGTAGAGGAACTCGAAGGTGCCGGCGCCGCGATAGCCGATCTTGATGCACGCCTGACGGCACGCCTCGAGTACCTCGGCACGGGCGGCCTCGTCGAGGCCCGGTGCGGGAGCCTCCTCGAGCACCTTCTGGTGGCGGCGCTGCAGCGAACAGTCGCGGTCGAAGAGATGGATGGCATTGCCCTGGCCGTCGGCGATCACCTGTACCTCTACGTGGCGCGGCCGTTCGAGAAACTTCTCCATGTAGACGGTGCCGTCGCCGAAGGCCGAATGGGCTTCGGTGCGGGTCACGTTCACCGCGGAAAGCAGGTGCGCCTCGGTGTGCACCACGCGCATGCCGCGTCCGCCACCGCCAGCGGCGGCCTTGATGATCACCGGATAGCCGATGCGGCGTGCCGTGGCGACGATGTCGCCTTCGTCGTCGCCCAGTGGGCCGTCGGAGCCGGGCACGGTGGGCACGCCCGCCTGCTTCATGGCTTCGATGGCGCTGACCTTGTCGCCCATCAGGCGAATCGTCTCGGCCTGGGGACCGATGAACACGAACCCCGAGCGCTCCACCTGCTCGGCGAAGTTGGCGTTCTCGGAAAGAAAGCCGTAGCCGGGGTGAATGGCGCTGGAGTCGGTGACCTCCGCGGCGCTGATCAGCGAGGGAATGTTGAGATAGGACTGGGCCGAAGGGGCAGGCCCGATGCATACGGCTTCGTCGGCGAGACGCACGTGCATCAGTTCGCGGTCGGCCTTGGAGTGCACCGCGACGGTCTTGATGCCCAGTTCCTTGCAGGCGCGCAGGATGCGCAGGGCGATCTCGCCGCGGTTGGCGATGAGTACCTTGTCCAGCATGATGGATCCGCCCGTGTCAGTGGGTATCAGGAAATGATGAGCAGCGGCTGGTCGAACTCGACCGGTTCGCCATCCTCGGCCAGGACCGCCTCGATCACGCCGTCACGGTCGGCCTCGATCTGATTCATCATCTTCATCGCCTCGACGATGCATACCGTCTCGCCCTTCTTGACGCTCTGCCCCACTTCCACGAACGGTTTGGACCCGGGAGCCGGGCTGCGATAGAAGGTGCCGACCATGGGCGAGTTCAGCGCGTGACCCTGGGGTTCGGTCGCTGCGGCGGGTTCGGCGTCGGCTGCCGGAGCGGCGCCGGCAACCGCCGCCGGCTGGGCAGCGACGGCGGGTTGCGGCATGCTGGCCTGTGGCCAGCTCACGCCGTCGGGGTGACGGCTGATGCGCACCGACTCCTCGCCTTCCTGAATCTCGATTTCGCTGATGTTGGATTCTTCGAGTAGCTCGATCAGTTTCTTGACCTTGCGAATATCCATGAGTCTGTCTCGATCGGTGGGTAGTTGGCGGCAGTCTCGGGCGCTGTCAACCTGCGCCGTCTTTCGATAGATCGCCGCAAGATGGCATATTTTGCCGGCGCTATCGGCCGTGTTAGGCATTGTCGGCGGAGTTTGCCTAAAATTCGCGGCGATGTCCAGCTGGCTTCGAACGGTGTTCGCCTTGCCGCGCGAAGGCAACGAGAATGCCCTATCCGCTTTGTCGCGAAGGCATCATTCCCAGGACTTCATCGAGATGGCGCGCCAGCTCTGCGGCATCCACTTCGCCCTGTATGCGCGCTTCGGTCAGTTCCTCGCCGTCGGCGAAGAACAGCAGGCTGGGTGGGCCGAACAGGTCGAAGCGGTCGAGCAGGGCACGGCTGACGTCATCGCTGCGCGTGACGTCGAGATTGATGCGACTGAAAGCGGTGAGCGGCTCGGCGACGCGAGGGTCGGGGTAGACCTTGCGTTCGAGCTGTTTGCACGAGATGCACCAGTCGGCAGTCACGTGCACGAAGGCGGGCTGTCCGCGGTTGCTGGCCCGTTCGAGGGCTTCTTCCAGGCCTTCCCGAGTCTCGACGGTGGTGACGGTCTGGGTTTCGTTCGGCGCGAACTGGCCGAATGCAGTGAGGGGCACCAGCGGTCGCAACGGATCCTGGGCGCCGCTTGCCGCGCCGATCACCAGAGCCAGCCCCCAGGCCAGCAGCAGCAGTCCGGCAGCCTGCCGTACCCGTGGCCATCCTTGGGCCTGATTGACGGTCAGTGCGCCCAGCGTCAACGCGCTCCCGATGGACAGGCCAGCCCATAGCAGCAATGCCACCGGCGCCGGCACCAGGCGCTCGATGAGCCAGATGGCCACGCCCAGCAGCAGGATGCCGAAGGCCACCTTGACGCCGTTCATCCAGGCACCGCTACGCGGCAGTGCCGTCGTGCCGAAGGTGCCGACGAGCAGCAGCGGTATGCCCATTCCCAGCCCCAGCGCCAGCAGGGCGGCGCCACCCATGAGGGCATCGCCAGTGGTGGAGATGAACACCAGGGCGCCGGCCAGAGGGGCCGAGACGCAGGGTGAAACCACCAGTACCGAGAGCGCTCCGGCGAGTGCCAGGCCACCCGGGCCGCTGCGTTGTGCACGGGCCTGCCAGCGTTCGACGCGCCCGGCGAGTCGAGGTGGCAACCGCAGCTCGAAGGCACCGAACATGGCCAGAGCGAACGATGCGAAGAGAACGGCGAAGGTGATGAGTACCGGTGCCGACTGCAGCCGGGCCTGGAGGTTGAGGCCGGCGCCGAACAGCCCCATCAGCACACCGACCACCGCGTAGGTGGCGGCCATGCCCCCTACGTAGCTGGCCGAGAGCGTGAAGGCTCGAGATCGGCTGGGGTTCTGGCCGACGATGATCGACGACAGGATCGGTACCATGGGCAGCACGCAGGGCGTGAAGGTGAGCCCCAGGCCGGCGAGGAAGAAGAGCCCCAAAGCCAGTGGCAGGCTGGCCTCGCGCATCAGACTGCTGAAGCGGCCGTCCCCACTCTGGGCGGTGAAGGCATCGTCATCGGCATCTCCCGATCCGGCTTGCCGCGGGCCGTCGTCGCTGGCACCGCCGTCACGCCAGCCGGCGAAGGCCGCGGGCATGTCGCCTTGCGGTGCCTCGAGGTCGACGGTCTCCGGTGGATAGCAGAGGCCGGCATCGGCGCAGCCCTGGAAACTGACGCGCACGTCCAGCGGGCCGGAGTGGCCATTCTCGATCGGCGCTTCGAAGACGACGCGTTCGTAGAAGACGTAGACCTCGCCGAGAAACTCGTCCTCCTTGAACTCGCCGGGTGGGACCGAGGCATCGCCGAGTTCGACGTCGGCATGTCCGCTCTCGACATCGAGACGGTGGCGATAGAGGTAGTAGTCTTCGGCGTTTTCGAAACCGATGTAGAGCGTCTCGCCGTCATGCCAGGCACTCGGCTTGAAGGCCTCCATGACCGGCAGGAACTCCTCGTCATCGTCGGAGGAGAACCACTGGGCATGCGCGAGCAGCGGCCCGAGCAGCAGAAGCAGTGCGGTCAGCCAGCGCAATGTGGGTGAAACGGTCAACGCAGGATTCCTTTTGTCGAGCGGCGGCGGCGCAGTTGTGACTGGCTCCGGCAGGGCGAGTTCCGGCCGGCTCGTGCTAGGATAACTCAAGTCGTTCGTCGTGTTGATCGACGTCCCGGAGGGAGGCTGCGCCGGATTGTCGCGCCGCTGCGTTCCGGTATCGCTCCACCCGAGACAGGGAGTCCTCGTTATGGCCTCGAAATCGCGCAGTGCCGACCGCCCCCGCAGCCGGGCGGATGTGCTCGAACGCCCCGACTATGGTTGGATCTGGAAGCCCCTCGCCGCTCTGGCCGGCATCTATCTGGTCGCGGTCGTGGCTCTGGGTATGTGGTGGAGTCGCGCTCCGGCGCCCTTCGACGTGGAGCGAGCCACGGCCACCCAGCGTGACGCCGTCGCCGCCAGCGCGGCAGAAACGGCCACCGCGCCAGCGCAGCGTGGTGCCGTTACCGTGGCCACCTTGATGACGCTGATCGATACCCTGCTCGACAAGCCGGGCGGTTACCTGCGCAACGACGTGGCTCCCCCCGGTGTCTGGCTCGACAACATGCCTGCCTGGGAGTACGGCGTGCTGATCCAGGCGCGTGAGCTGGCCGCGTCGTTACCGGCCATGTTCGCCGACGAGGCCGCGGGTCTGGATGCGGTGCAAGCGCCGCTTCGCCACGATAGCCGTGACTGGCTGTTCCCCGGCACCGAACGCAAGCTGGCACAGGCCCGCGATGCCTTGGGCGATCGACTGGCCGGCCTTGCTGGGGAGGCAACGGGCTTCGCGGCTACGGGGGAGGGCTTGGCGCTGTGGCTCGATCGCGTGGCTGAAAGGCTGGATGAGCAAAGTCGACAGCTGTCGGCGAGCGTCGCCGATGACGAGATCGTGAGCCAGTTGGACGTGGAGGCCGCCCCCGAAGAGACGCCCTGGTATCGGGTCGATGACGTCTTCCATGAGGCGCGCGGCACCGGTTGGGCATTGGGGCAACTGATGGAGGGGGTACAGCGCGATCATGCCGACGTGATCGCCGCTGCGGGCGCTACCCAGCGCTGGGAGCGACTGCGGATGCTGCTCGAGCGTACCCAGCGCCGCATGTGGAGCCCCGTGGTGTTGAATGGTTCCGGGTTCGGGGTCTTTGCCAATCACTCCCTGGTGATGGCCAGTCACCTGCTTCAGGCCCGCGATCTGGCCCGTTCGCTGGCCGACGATCTGGCGCAACGGCGTCTCGAAGCGGATGCCTCGGAAGAAGCGGAAGGGGAGCCGGCGTCGACTTCCGGCGCTGAGGTTTCCGAGCCGGAGGAAGGAGGGGCGACTGCCTCCGGCGAGGACGAAAAGGACGAGAGTTGACCGCCAACCGAACGGGCCACCCGCGGGTGGCCCGTTCTTCGTTCAGCGGTCAACTGTGCCGCGACGTCGTTCAAGCCTTTTCGTAGGCGGCCACGGACTTCTCGATCGCCTTGCGGGCAGCGTCGGCCCCTTCCCATGACTCTACCTTCACCCATTTGCCCTTTTCGAGATCCTTGTAGTTCTCGAAGAAGTGGGCGATCTGCTGGCGCAGCAACTCGGGCAGGTCGGTGACTTCCTGTACCTCGTCATAGAGGGTGGACAGCTTGGCATGGGGCACGCAGACCAGCTTGGCGTCCTCGCCGGCTTCGTCGGTCATGTTGAGGATGCCGACCGGACGAGCGCGGATGATGCTGCCGGGCTGAACCGGATAGGGCGTCACCACCAGGGCATCCAGAGGGTCGCCGTCGTCGGCCAGGGTATGGGGAATGAAGCCGTAGTTGGCCGGGTAGAACATCGGCGTGGCCATGAAGCGGTCGACCAGCAGGGCTCCCATGTCCTTGTCGATCTCGTACTTGATCGGCGAGTGGTTGGCGGGGATCTCGATGGCAACGTAGACATCGTTGGGGAGATCCTTGCCGGCAGGGATGTTGTCGAAGTTCATCATCGCTTCCTTGGTTGGCGGAAATGCGGGTTGGCCGAGAAATGCTGCAAATTATACGGAGCCGCTAGAGTGATTACCAATGCGACATAGGTGCGGTGCGGGTGGCTTGCAGGGCCATCGCCGTTGAACACGACGAGGTGCGCCGAGGACAGATCGAAGAGGAGATCTCATGCCATGGGTGAGGAGCATGGCTCCGAACGGGCTGGCCATGGATGGTCGGCCCCGGTCCTGCGAGCGGAGCCGGATGCGAGAGCGAAGCAGGGCAACCGTAGCGCCCAGGGAGGGGTCACAGCGCCTCCTCGGAGACCTGTCGACGGATCAGCACCGAGTCAACTGGCTAACTGCGATAGCCCTGGGGGTGGCTTGGGCTTTGGTTGACAGGCCCGGTTTCCGGCAAGCGTGTATGATGGCCGGTGCGGGCGGGGTGCCGTCGACCCCGTTCCAACAAGGGACCACCGGCCATCAGGAGCGCGACTTGTCATCGACCCAACTGTCATTGAGCATTGGACAGGCCTTCGTTGCCCCGGACCGGCGTCATCATCGCAGCTCCATGTCGGTTCGCCTCCCCGACGAGGCGGGGCTGTTGACGGCGAAGGGCGCCTGCGCCGTGATCAGCGACACCAGCTCGCGCAATGCCATCGCCAAGCAGGCCGGCGATCTGAGCGTGCGGGGCTTTCTCGCCGACTATTTCTCCACCCCGGATCACTGGGACGTCAAGACCTCCGCCACACGAGTACTGCGTGCACTCAATGCCTGGTGCTACAGCCAGAGCCACTTCGTCGAGAACGGCAGTTTCGTCGCCGCGCTCTCGGCCATGGTCTATCGTGGCCAGGAGGCGCACCTGTTCCACATGGGGGACACTCTGGTCTTTCGCCTGCGCGGCGCCGAATTCGAGCAACTCAGTCGCGATCATGTCTCCGACCTGGGCGGCTACCGCTATCCGTCGCGGGCGCTGGGCCTCGACGGCAGCATCGATATCGACTATCTCCGGCTGCCTCTCAAGCAGGGCGACATCTTTCTGTTCACCACCCAGGCGGTGCGGGGCACCCTGATGCCCTCGGACTACGTGCAGCTGATCCGCATGGATGCCAGCGATCTGGATGCCGCCTGCGAGCGCATGGCTCAGGCGGCCCGCGAACGCGCCCAGTCGCGAGGCTACGGTGCCGACCAGTTCTGCTTCCAACTGGTGCGCGTCGATGCACTGCCAGAGGAGCAAGAGGACCATCCCGGCAAGATATATGGGGATCTGCCGATTCCCCCCGAACTCGCCGTAGGGGACCGCCTAGAGGGCCTGGAAGTGCAGGAGGTGCTGTCGCGCACCGCTCAGTCGCGCGTCTACCGGGTGCGCGACGTGCGCACCGAGCGAGAAATGGTCATGAAGGCGCCCAGTCCCGAACTTTCCAACCGTAACGCTTACCTGGAGCACTTCCTGCTGCAGCAGTGGGTCGTCGAGCGAGTCAAGTCGCCCTTCGTGGTGCGGGTCATGGAGCCTTCCCGGCCACGCCGCTACCTGTACTATCTGATGGCCTACGTCGAGGGGGAAACGCTCACCGAGTGGGCTCGACGCCACCCCCAGGCGAGTCTGTCCCAGCGTCTGGACATCGCGGTGCAGCTGGGCAAGGCGACACAGGCGCTTCATCACCGCGACCTCCTGCATCAGCGCATCCACCCCGACAACGTACTCATCGATGCGCATGGGCAAGTGGTGCTCACCGACTTCAGCGCCTGTCACCTGCGTGACCTGGATGGACATCGTCGTTCCCGCGAACTGGCGAGGCAGGTGGGGCTCAACGAACACAGTGCTCCGGAATATGCCCTCGATGACAGCGTGGGACGTCGCAGCGATCAGTATTCGCTGGCTTCGACCGTCTACTGGCTGCTCACCGGCGAGCTTCCCTATGCCCGGGTGCCCAGTCAGCTGCGCAGTCATACCGACCTGGAACAGCTCGCCTATCGCAGCGCACGCACCGTGAATCCGGAAGTCTCGGCGGCGCTCGACGATACCCTGCGTCGGGCGCTCGACCCGCAGCGCTCGCTGCGCTTTCGCCGCATGTCGGAGCTGCTTTACGCGCTGCGTCACCATGACGACCGGCCCGGCGCGTCGCAACGCCAACGACGCCGGTGGGTGGGCGATCCGGCGAGTTTCTGGCAGGGGGTCGCCGGCCTCTTGCTGCTGTTGCTGGTGCTGTCCTGGCTGCTGCGCTAATCGTGACCACGAGCCTCGAGCCTCGAGCCTCGAGCCACGAGCCACGAGCCACGAGATACGAGATACGAGCCACGAGATACGAGCCACGGGTTTCGAGGGGCGAGTTAGACTATTGCCCGCAGCCCGCAGCCCGCAGCTCAGATCGTGAACTCGGGCAGCTTGCGCTCGACGCGGTGCTTGGCGAGCCTGGCGACCTTGGGCAAGCCATTCTCGAACGGGGGGTATTCTTCGCCCTGGATCAGCGGAGCCAGGTAGGTGCGGCACGCTGCGGTGATGCCGAAGCCGTCCGCGCGGATGAACTCGCGGGGCATGAATTTCTCGCGATTGGCGATTTCGGCGAGCGGCGCCGCTTCGATACGCCACTCATAGGGGGCATCGCTGACGCGCCGGATGGTCGGCATCATGGCGTTCCTGCCCTCCAGTGCCAGCTCCACGGCCTTTTCGCCCACTGCGTAGGACTGTTCCACGTCGGTCTTCGAGGCCAGGTGGCGGGCGGCGCGCTGCAGGTAGTCGGCCACCGCCCAGTGGTACTTGTAGCCCAGGTCCTGCTTGACCATGCCGGCGAGGGTGGGTGCGACGCCGCCCAACTGGCGGTGGCCGAAGGCGTCGGTGTTACCGGAGTCGGCGAGGAAGGTGCCGTCCTCGTAGCGGGCGCCCTCTGAGACGACGATCACGCAGTAGCCATACTGCTTGACCGCTTCGTCGACCCGGGCCATCACCGCCTTGCGGTCGAAGTTCACCTCGGGGAAGATCACCAGGTGCGGCGGTTCGCCTTCGCCTTGGCCGGCGAGAGCTCCGGCAGCCGCGATCCAGCCGGCGTGGCGGCCCATCACTTCGAGCACGAACACCTTGGTGGAGGTGGCGCACATGGAGGCGATGTCCAGCGACGCCTCCAGCGTGGAAGTGGCGATGTACTTGGCCACGCTGCCGAAGCCCGGCGAGTTGTCGGTGATCGGCAGATCGTTGTCCACGGTCTTGGGGACGTGGATGGCAGTGAGCGGATACCCGAGCTTCTCGGATAGCTGGGATACCTTGAGGCAGGTGTCGGCGCTGTCGCCGCCGCCATTGTAGAAGAAGTAGCGAATGTCGTGGGCCTTGAAGACCTCGATGAGGCGCTCGTACTGGGTGCGGTGCGTCTCGATGTCCTTGAGCTTGTAGCGGCACGAGCCGAAGGCGCCGCCCGGGGTGTGGCGCAGGGCAGCGACGGTCTCGGCGGATTCCCGGCTGACGTCGATCAGATCTTCGGTGAGAGCGCCGATGATGCCGTTGTGGCCGGCATATACCTTGCCGATGCGGTCGGGGTGACGCTGACAGGCCTCGATCACGCCGCAGGCGCTGGCATTGATCACGGCGGTGACACCGCCGGACTGGGCATAGAAGGCATTATGCGGGGCCATGGGGCTGTCCTGCTCCTGGATCGTGGGCGGGGTTGGCAATCGGGCGAAGAATTCTAGCGCAAAGCGCCTCAGGCTGCATCCGCTGGAGGGCCCCCGGCCAGCGTGCTAGTCTGCCGCTTCCTGAGTGCGGGCCGCGGCCGGCCCGCCTGACTGGCGATGGAGTCGACGTCGGCATGCACCTGCACATTCTCGGAATCTGCGGCACCTTCATGGGTAGCCTGGCGCTGTTGGCACGCGAGGCCGGCTTCACCGTCAGCGGCTCGGACGCCGGCGTCTATCCGCCGATGAGCACCCAGCTCGCCGAGGCGGGCATCGCCTTGTGCGACGGCTATGCGGCGGCCAATCTCGAGCCGCATCCAGACCTGGTCGTGATCGGCAACGCCCTGTCGCGCGGCAACCCCGAGGTGGAGGCGGTGCTCAACGTCGGGTTGCCCTATGTCTCCGGCCCCCAATGGCTCGCCGAGCACGTCCTCCCCGGTCGGCGGGTGATCGCCGTGGCCGGCACCCACGGCAAGACCACGACGGCGAGTCTGGTTGCCTGGCTGCTGGAATCCGCAGGGCTCTCGCCGGGTTTCCTGATCGGCGGGGTGCCACGCAACTTCGGCGTTTCGGCGCGCCTCGGGGCAGCGGATGCCCCCTTCGTGGTGGAGGCCGACGAGTACGATACCGCTTTCTTCGACAAGCGCTCCAAGTTCGTCCACTACCGCCCCGAGATCGCCGTACTGGGCAACCTGGAATTCGATCACGCCGACATCTTCGACGACCTGGCCGCCATCGAGCGGCAGTTCCATCACTTGGTGCGTACCGTACCCGGCCAGGGACGGTTGCTGGTGGCCGATGGCGAGCCGGCGCTGGATAGGGTGTTGGCAATGGGCTGCTGGACGCCGGTGGAGCGCTTCGGCAGTGAACCCTCGAGCCCTTGGCGCTTCGAACTCGAACGCGACGACGCCTCGCGTTTTCGGGTCGTTCACCAGACGGCCGAGGTCGACGAGGATGCCGTCGTCGATTGGCCGCTCACCGGTGCCTACAATGCCTGCAATGCTCTGGCAGCACTGGCTGCGGCCCATGCCTGCGGCGTCGACCTCGTGCGCGGTGCGGCGGCTCTCGCCCGTTTCGAGACGCCGCGTCGTCGCCAGGAGGTCCGCGGCGAGGTGGCCGGCATCCAGGTCATCGACGACTTCGCCCACCATCCCACGGCGATCGCCGCCACCCTCGAAGGGTTGCGGGCCGCCACGCCGCGCGGGCGGCTGCTGGCAGTGATCGAACCGCGCTCCAACACCATGCGGCTGGGTACGCTGCGCGATCGCTTGGCCGCCAGCGTGGCGGCCGCCGACGCGGCCTGGTGGTACCAGCCGGAAGGGCTCGACTGGTCGCTGGAATCGGTACTCGAGGCGTGTGCGGTACCGGGGCGGCTCGCCACTACCCTGGACGACCTGGTGGCGATGGTAGTGGCCGAGGCGCGACCTCTCGACCGTGTGGTGGTGATGTCCAACGGCGGATTTGGCGGCATCCATGACAAGCTGCTCGCCGCCCTGGAGGTAGCGCATGGGCGTTGATTTCCAGCGACCGGTCACGGTGGCGCTGACCGGTGCTTCCGGTGCCCAGTACGGTCTGCGTCTCATCGATGCCCTGGTGGCCGCCGACCATGAGGTCTGGGTGATGATCTCCAAGGCCGCCCACCTGGTCATCGAGACCGAGACGACAGCGGAACTGCCGGCGCGTCCGGCACGCCTGGCCGAGGCGCTCGCGCAGCGCAGCGGCGCGCGCCACGGACAGGTCCGTTGCTTCGGTCGCGAGGAATGGATGGCGCCGGTGGCGTCCGGTTCCGGGGCGCCATCCTCCATGGTGATCTGCCCCTGCTCCACCGGCACTCTCTCGGCAGTGGCGACGGGAGCCAGCAACAACCTGATCGAGCGCGCCGCCGACGTGGCGCTCAAGGAGCGGCGCCAACTGATCCTGGTGCCGCGCGAGACGCCGCTGTCGGCCATCCATCTCGAGCACATGCTCAGCCTGTCCCGGCTGGGGGCGGTCATCCTGCCTGCCGCACCGGGTTTCTATCACCAGCCGCGCTCGGTGGACGATCTGGTCGACTTCATCGTCGCTCGCATTCTCAACCAGCTCGGCATCCATCACCGGCTGATGCCGCGTTGGGGCGAGTAGGCGGGCGGCTCGTTGCCACCATGCCGGTGTCATGCAGCGATGGTATGCTGTGTGGTTCCTGAACCTTCCAGGGATGGAGAATGGCGACGATGTTGCAGCTGTCGATGCTTTCGGTCTTCGTGCCGACCTTCCTGCTCGTTTCGCTCACCCCGGGGATGTGCATGACGCTCTCCATGGTGCTGGGCATGACGCAGGGCGTGCGTCGCACCCTGTGGATGATGGCCGGGGAGCTCGCCGGCGTGGGGCTGGTGGCCGCCTCGGCCGGGGCCGGCGTGGCCACGCTGATGCTGCGCCAGCCGGCGCTGTTCGCCATGTTCAAATGGGTGGGCGGAGCCTATCTTGGCTATCTGGGCATCATGATGTGGCGTTCGCGCGGGCGCATGGCGATCCCACTGACCCTGGACCGCGATGCTTCCCCGGTCGCCCGCGGTCAACTGGCCCTGCAGGGGTTCGTGACGGCCGTTGCCAATCCCAAGGGTTGGGCGTTCTTCGTCGCCTTGCTGCCCCCCTTCCTGGAAGCTTCACGCCCCTTGGCGCCCCAACTGGTCATGCTGGTGGCGGTGATTCTGGTGATCGAGTTTCTCGCCCTGATGCTCTACGCCAGCGGCGGACGCACCCTGCGCCGGCTGCTGGGCGAGAGCGGCAACGTGCGGCTGCTCAATCGCGTGGCGGGTTCGTTGATGGTGGGGGTGGGGATATGGCTGGCGCTGGGGTGACCTGGCTAGGCTAGCGGCAGCCAAACCACACGGACCGTGGCCAGCAGCAGCGAGGCGAGCAGCAGCCACGTCCAGGGGCAGGGGGCGAGAGAGGCGCGCGGGCGTCGCTGCCAGGCAAGCTGCACCAGCGCGCATGCCACCAGGCCCAGCAGGGCTCCGCCGACCACGTCGCTCAGCCAGTGCACGCCGAGCGTCAGGCGCGACAGGGCCATGGGCAGGGCCAGGAGGATGGCGGCCCAGTAGGGCCAGAAGCGCTGCCGGTGGGGTAGTTCGCTGGCCACGAAAGCGGCCACGGTGCCGAGCAGCACCACGGTCGTGGAGGTATGGGCACTGGGATAGGCCAGAGAGTCGGCCAGGTGCTCCGGGGCGAAGGGGCGCGCCCGGCCGATCAGTTCCTTGCTCAGGACGTTGAGCAGTGCGATGCCCATCAGGCCGGCAGCACCATGCGTCAGTGCGTCCAGCCGACGGCGGGCCAGCAGCCATATCGCCCAGGGCAGAATCAGCGCCACTATGCCGTAACGATCGCCGAGCCGCGCCAGCACCTCGCTGCCGGTGCGTAGCCAGGGCGTATCGAGTGCTTGGAACAGCGCCTGCACCGCCAGATCCGTCTCCAGCGGGCCATCGTGGTGAATGACCAGGATCGTCCAGCCGGAAAGCCCGCCCAGCGAGAGCACCAGCAGCAGCCAGATGCCGAGCGGTACCTCCCCGTGTTCGCTCTGGTCCAGCCACAGGCGGCGCAGCAGAGGATAGCGACGCGCTCCGCTCAGCAGCAAGCGGTAGAGTCGGCCAGAGCGACTGACCTGCTGGCGCAGCCAGGAGAACGTCACGGCCAGCGAGATCACCAAGATCCCCAGTATGATCAGCCAGCGTTCCAGGCCCGGCGGCACGTCCAGGCGCCGCTGCCAGGCCTGGCCGAGCAGGTAGCCCGGCAGCACGTAGGCGGGTGCCCACAGGGCCGCCGATGCCAGATTGGCCCAGGTGAAGGTGCGCGGTCGCATGTGGAGCATGCCGGCGGTCAGCGGAATGACCGGCCGCACCGGGCCGACGAAACGCCCCAGGAACACCGAAAAGCTGCCGTAGCGCTGGAAGAAACGAGCTCCCAGGGCGAGCCATTCCGGGTGGTGCGAGAACGGCCAATGCTGCGTCACGCGCCCGCGCAGCCTGTAGCCCAGCGCAAAGCTCACGCCATCGCCGGTGACGGCGCCGACAAAGGCTGCCAGGAGTACCGCAGGAATCGACAGTTCCTGATGGCCGGCCAGTGAGGCGGCGGCGGTCATCAGCACCACGCCCGGCACCAGTAGTCCCACCATGGCCAGGGATTCGATCATGGCGATGGCGCCGATGATCAGCAGCAGCATGCCGGGGGAGGGGGTCAACTGGTAGAGAGTGGCGGTGAGGCTCAAGCGGCGGCTCCGAAGCGGCAGTGAAACGGTTTCCTACTGCGTTTCCAGGCGTTGGGTCAGATCCTGCAGTCGACGGCGGAAGCGCTGCCAGTCTTCGCCGGGAAGGCGTTGACATAGCCCCATGCGTGAGCGTAGCGGACCGGTATCCACCAGCACCACCGGCTCCAGAGCCTGGAGAATGCGCTGCTGCACGAGCTGTGCGCCGCTTTCGCTGGTGTCGGGCAATACCAGCCAGAAGGTCGAGAGCGTCTGGCGTCCCAGGAAGTCGTGGCGACGCGAGCAGCGACGGACCTCGCGACACAGGGTGTCGAGCAGAGCCTGGCGGGCGCGACTGCCGAACTGTTCGTTGGCCATCTCCACCTGGGGCAGATGGATCACCACGATCGCCAGTGACTGATGCAACAACTCGGTGCGCTGGAATTCGCTGTCGAGATGGGCATGCAGGCCGTCGCTGGAGAGCGCTTGGCAATCTCTGTCGCGAGGGTCGGTGGCCAGCATCAGGGCGCGTTGTCGTCGCTGCTCCCACAGAGCCAGTGGCACCAGCGCCATCGACGCCAGGTAGGCCAGGGAAAGGTCGCTGAACGGCGGAGCTCCGCACAGCAGCAGCCAGGCCGGGGCCAAGGCGACATTGAGCGTCAGCGCCGGCATCAACGGCAGCAGGAGTGCCGACAGCACCGGGGCCAGGCCCACCCATAGCGTAGCGGACTCCTCCAGCCACGGCAGCTCCAGAGCCAACAGCAGGTAGCCGGCGATGAGCGCAAGGTAGGCGGGCAGACGCGGGTGGTTGACGACGGCCAGGCGCAGTACGGCGGCCACCAGCATCAGCAGGCCCAGCAGTGCGGGAAGCAGGATGCGAGCATAGTGGCCCATCAGATAATGCCATGCGGCATAACTGGCCAGCAGCAGGGCTCCCGTGACATAGGCGAGAGCGAAACGTCCCGCCGTGTTGGGGGCGTTCTCATCCATGCTCGAACTCCCGGCCGACGGCAGGCGTCACAGGCTGGCGCTGGAAATCGGCCAGCGGGGTCTCGAGGTCATCGGTCGTCGCCAGCGACATGAAGCGGGTCTTGCGTGGCGTCGGCAGAGTGTCCATCAGCGCTGCTCTGCGCTGGCTGGCCTGGTCGTCATCGCGGCTGAGCAGCAGGGCGGCCAGGGTGCGCGAGTCGAGGCGATAGCAGCTTTCGAAGTCATATAGTTGGTGGCACAGCATGCGTGCCGTCGCCCACAGTTGGTGGCGCGGCACCTCGAGCAACAGCAGCTCGCCATGCACGCCTTCGCGTTGGCAGCGGGCACGTTCGCGGGGAAGGTCCTCGGTCAGCTGGTGTGCCGACCACAGTGGCAGTCCCGGTACCAGGCGGACCCGTTGACGGACCACCGGTTGCTGCGTCTGATGGCGACGCGCCATGGCGATGGCCGTCAGCACGCCCAGTGCTAGCCCGGCGAACACCGCCTGGAAGGGTCCGAGCAGCGGATAGAGCGTCCACCAGGAAACGCCCGCCAGGCACAGGTTGACGGCCAGCGTCCAGGTGGGTTGCGGCATCAACAGTACGGCCGGCCATAGCCAGAGCCACAGCGCGAAGCGTTCCGGCGCCGTCCAGAGCACCCCGGTGAGCAGCAGGCCGGGCAGCAGTTGCCAAGGCAACATGCCGGGCCGACGGTGGCTGAATTCGAGCAGTGCTGCCGTCAGCGTCAGCCAGAGGACGCCCAGCCACAGCAGCAGCGCATCGGCCAGCTGCGGCTGGCGGGAAGCGATGAGGGCCAGCAGCAGGGCTCCGGCCAGCAGATTGAGGCGCATCAGCCCGACTTTGTACTTGCTTTGCATGGTGCCTTACTATGAATGGTCCCATTGCAGGACGGTCTGCCCACAGTATAACGACCAAAGCGCGCTTTGCGCTTTGGCCAGGAGAGCCACAACGCATGTCAGTTCCCGTTTCTCGACCCGAAGGTAACGCTGCCGGTGATGGTGGCGATGTCGTCGCCTACATGAACCGACTCGGGCAGGCCGCACGTGATGCTGCCGCGCACATGCGTCGCGCGCCTACCGCCACGAAGAATGCCGCCCTGTTGGCCATGGCCGCCAGGCTCGAGCAGGGGCGAGGCGAGGTGCTGGCCGCCAATGCGCGGGATGTGCATCACGGCCGCGCGGCGGGACTCGATGCGGCCCTTCTCGATCGTCTCGCTCTCGATGATGCCCGTATCGATGCCATGGTGGAAGGGCTGAAGCAGGTGGCCGCTCTGCCCGACCCGGTGGGTGAGATCGATGGTTTGAGGGCGCGTCCTAGCGGTATCCAGGTGGGGCGGATGCGAGTGCCCCTGGGTGTGATCGGTATCATCTACGAATCGCGCCCCAACGTCACCCTGGAAGCGGCGAGCCTGTGCCTCAAGTCCGGCAATGCCGCCATCCTGCGCGGCGGCTCCGAGGCGCGAGAGTCGAATGCCGCGATCGCCACCTGCCTCGCGGCGGGACTCGCCGAGGCTGGGCTGCCGGCGGCGGCCGTGCAGGTGGTGGCGACCACCGACCGTGAGGCGGTGGGGCGCTTGATCGCCATGCCCGAGTACGTCGACGTGATCATTCCTCGCGGCGGCAAGTCGTTGATCGAGCGTATCGCCCGTGAAGCGCGAGTGCCGGTGATCAAGCACCTCGACGGCGTCTGTCACGTCTATGTCGATGCCACTGCCGATCCCGAGAAGGCGCTGGCGATCGCGGTGAATGCCAAGACCCACCGCTACGGTACGTGCAATACCATGGAGACGCTGCTCGTCGATGCCCCGGTGGCCGAAGCTCTGCTGCCGCAGCTGGCCGTTGCCTACGGCGAACATGGCGTCGAACTGCGAGGCTGCGAGCGCACTCGTGCGATCCTGCCCGATTGCGAGCCGGCCGAGGAGAGCGACTGGCATGCCGAGTACCTGGCGCCGCTGCTGGCCATCCGCGTCGTGGATGGCATCGAGGCGGCCATCGCCCACATCGAGCGCTACGGCTCTCATCACACCGACGCCATCGTCACCGAGAACTATGGGCTGGCACGGCGTTTTCTGGCCGAGGTCGATTCCAGTTCGGTGATGGTCAATGCGTCGACCCGCTTCGCCGATGGTTTCGAATATGGGCTGGGTGCGGAGATCGGCATCTCCACCGACAAGCTGCACGTCCGCGGCCCCGTGGGCCTCGAAGGGCTGACGACGTGCAAGTACGTGGTACTCGGTGACGGACAGGTGCGTCAGTGAGCGAAATGTCCCATCGGGCGTCGCCGCGTATCGGCATGCTGGGCGGCACCTTCGACCCGGTTCATCTGGGGCACTTGCGCAGTGCCGTGGAACTGAGCGAGGCGCTGTCGCTCGATCGTCTCCACCTGGTTCCCGCTGCCATGCCGCCGCTGCGTGGGGAGCCTCGCGTCTCGCCCGAAGAGCGCCTCGCCCTGCTGCGTCTGGGCATCGGCGACACCCCGGGTCTCGTCGCCGATCCGCGGGAGCTGGCGCGCGACGGCCCTTCGTACAGCGCCGACACCCTGGCCAGCCTGCGCGAGGAGTCGGGTAGCGAGGCGCGACTGGTCATGGCGCTGGGTCATGATGCGTTCCTGCGGCTCGCCGACTGGCATGCCCCCGAACGGCTCTTCGAGCTCGCCCACGTGGTGGTGATCGATCGCCCCGACCATGAGGCGCCGCTGCCACGGGCGCTGGAGGCATTGATTCGCGGACGCGAAGCAGCGCATGCCGAAGCGCTCATGGCGCAGCCGGCCGGAGGGCTGTTGCGGCTGACGCTGCCGACGCGCATGGCGATTTCCGCCACCGCGGTGCGACGTCGCCTGGCGGAACGACGCAGCGTGCGCTATCTGCTGCCGGAAGCCGTGGAAGCTCGGATCCTCGAATGCGACCTCTATCGGCACCATTGACCGCTGCCAGTGGCTCGGCAAGACGCTACAATGGACGCCGATCCGGACTTCCCATCGACGAGGGGCTATGCACAACCATTCGCACACCACGGAATCCCTGAAAGCGCTGGTGCTCGATGCACTGGAGTCGCTCAAGGCCAAGGACGTGGCCACTCTGGACGTCTCGCGGTTGACCAGCGTCACCGACGTGATGGTCGTGGCCAGCGGCACTTCCACTCGTCACGTGGCGGCGCTGGCCGAGCGTGTCATCCAAGAGGCCAAGGAACACGGCCTCCAGCCGCTGGGTGTCGAGGGACGGGCCGGGGCCGACTGGGTGCTCGTCGATCTCGGCGACCTGGTGGTGCACGTGATGCTCGACGAGACCCGCCAGCTGTACGACCTCGAACGCCTGTGGGCCGACCTGCCCAGCGATGCCGACGTCGGCGGTCGGCAAGGTGGCCTATGAAGGTCCGCCTGCTGGCGGTGGGAACGCGCATGCCTGGCTGGGTGACCGAAGGCGTCGAGACTTATCGCCGACGTCTGCCCCGCGACTTCGCTCTGGATGTCGAGGAGATATCTCCGGGATCGCGTGGCAAGAACGCCGACGTGACGAAGGCCGTGTCCCTGGAGGGGCGTCGGCTTCGCGAGCGCCTGCGGGGTGACGAACTCACGGTGGCGCTGGAGGAGGGGGGGCAGGCATGGAGCACCCGACGCCTGGCACGAGAGGCCGAGGAGTGGCGTCTCGAAGGGCGCGACGTGGCACTGCTGGTGGGGGGGGCCGATGGGCTCGACCCCGCGCTTAGTGCTGCCGCCGACCGGCGCTGGTCGCTGTCGCCGTTGACCTTGCCGCATCCCCTGGTCAGGGTCATCGTCGCCGAGCAGCTCTATCGCGCCTGGACGCTGTTGGTGGGCCACCCCTACCACCGCTGATGGCGGTGCTTCTGAAACGACGGTTCGAGGTCAATGACCGGCATGCGTCTTCGCCGTGACACTCTCAAGAATCCCCAGCAAGAGCTGCGCATCTTTCGGTCTCGCTCGCTGCTGGCGGCGCTGGTGGTCACCACGCTGACCGGCCTGCTGATGGGGCGATTGGGTTACCTTCAGGTGGTTCAGCACGAGGTCTATACCACGCGCTCGGAGAAGAACCGCGTGCGTGTCGAACCGTTGCCGCCCACTCGCGGACTGATCCATGATCGCAACGGCGTACTGCTGGCCGACAACCGGCCCACCTACAATCTGATGCTGATCCGCGAGCGGGTCGAGGATGTCGACGCCACTCTGCGGCAACTGGAAGAGTTGCTGGAGCTGTCGGAAGAGGAAGCCGACGCCATTCGCGTGCGCGCCGGCCAGCGCCAGCGGCCCTTTCAGCCGGCGCTGCTGCTGAGCGATCTCGACGAGGATCAGATCGCCAGGTTGGCGGTCAACCGCCATCGCCTGCCCGGCGTCGAGGTGGAAGCGCAACTGTTGCGCTACTATCCCGATGCCGAGATCATGGCCCATGCTCTGGGCTACGTGGGGCGCATCAACGCCGAAGAACTGAAGTCGCTGGATGCGGGGCGCTATGCCGGCACGCACTTCATCGGCAAGACCGGCGTGGAGCGCTACTACGAGGACTTGCTGCACGGCCAGGCGGGATTGCGCAAGGTAGAGACCAACGCCCGCGGACGCGTGCTGCAGGAGCTGGGCCGTACCGACCCCGTACCCGGCAAGGACTTGACGCTGACCCTCGACAAGGAGCTGCAGACACTCGCTTACGAGCTGCTCGAGGAGCGTCGGGGTTCCATCGTCGCCATCGCACCCCAGACCGGCGAGATCCTGGCCATGGTGTCGGCGCCCGGCTTCGACAGCAACCGGTTCGTCACGGGCATCGACGTCAGTACCTATCGCGGCCTGCAGGAAGATCTCGACCTGCCGCTGTTCAATCGTGCCATTCGTGGCCACTACCCGCCGGGTTCGACGATCAAGCCGTTCCTGGCCCTGGCCGGTCTGGCCGAAGGCGAGATCACCCCGGAGGAGACCATCTACGATCCCGGCTACTTCCAGTTGCCCAACGATTCGCGGCGCTACCGGAACTGGCTGCGCTGGGGGCATGGACGCGTCGACCTGGAGCGCTCCATCGCCGTTTCCAACAACACCTACTACTATTCCCTGGCCCATGAGCTGGGCATCGATCGTTTGCATGAACGCATGAGTGCGCTGGGCTTCGGGCAGCGGGTGGCGCACGATGTTCAGGGCGAGAGCCCGGGACTCATGCCTTCGCGGGAGTGGAAGCGCGGACGTTTCGATCAGCCCTGGTACCCCGGCGAGACGCTGTCGGTAGGCATCGGTCAGGGCTACTGGCAGGTCACTCCGCTGCAGCTGGCTACGGCCACTGCGGTACTCGCCAATCGCGGCGAGTGGGTCAAGCCGCGCCTGGCCCGGCGCATCGGCGATGAACCCGTGCCCGTAGAGCTGCCCGAGACTCCGCCCGACATCACCGTGGAGAACGATGACTGGTGGGATCGCATCTTTTCCGGCATGGAGAAGGTCGTCAGCGGCCATGAAGGTACGGCCCGGCGCACCGGGGAAGGGCTCGAGTATCGCATGGGCGGCAAGTCGGGCACGGCACAGGTTTTTTCGCTGGGCCAGGATCAACGCTATGACGCCGAGGAACTCGCCGAACGCTTGCGAGACCATGCGCTGTTCGTCGCTTTCGCTCCCCTCGAGGATCCCGAGATCGCGGTGGCCGTCATCGTCGAGAATGCCGGTGGCGGCAGCGCTCACGCCGCTCATCTGGCGCGGGCCATGACCGATGCCTGGCTGCTGGAGGAAGAAGAGGTGCCCGATGTCGACGAGCTGCGTGAAACGATGGAAACCGACGACGGTAGCGTGGCGGGGAACTGACGCATGGCGATGAGCTACTTGAGCCGACGGCTGCGGGGCTACCCGGTGCGTCCCCCGAACAGTGGCATGACGCGCCGCAAGCGCTTCTGGGAGCGCATCCATATCGATCCTTGGCTGCTGATCCTGCTGCTGGTGCTGATGACGGCGGGACTGGGCGTACTCTACAGTGCCAGTGGGCAGCGTCTGGAGACGGTGATCGCCCAGGCAACGCGCTTCATGGTGGCCATTGGCGTGCTCGTGGTGCTGGCTCAGGTGTCGCCGGCCACGCTGTTGCGCTGGACTCCCCTGGCCTACGTCATGGGCCTGCTGATGTTGGTCGCCGTGGAGCTGGTGGGCGACATGGGCATGGGAGCGCAGCGCTGGCTGGTGATTCCTGGCGTGATCCGCTTTCAGCCCTCGGAGCTGATGAAGCTCGCCATGCCGATGATGGTCGCCGCCTGGCTGAGCCGGCACGAGCTGCCGCCGCGGTTGCGTGACGTGGCCATCTGCGCCCTCATCATCGGGGGCCCCGTGGTGCTGATCGCCAAGCAGCCGGACCTGGGTACGTCGTTGCTGGTGGCCTCGGCGGGGGTTTTCGCGGTGTTGCTTGCCGGCCTTTCCTGGCGTTTCATCCTCGCCCTGGGCATGATGGCGGCGGCGGCTTTGCCACTGCTGTGGATGAACCTGCACGATTACCAGCGTCAGCGCGTGTTGACCTTCCTCCATCCCGACAGCGATCCGCTGGGATCGGGGTGGAACATCATCCAGTCGACCACGGCCATCGGCAGCGGCGGGCTATGGGGCAAGGGATGGCTGGAGGGCACTCAGTCGCAGTTGGAGTTCCTGCCCGAGCGCCATACCGACTTCATCGTCGCGGTGCTCGGCGAGGAGTTCGGCCTGGTCGGCATGCTGGTGGTGCTGATGGTGTATCTGCTGATCGTCATGCGCGGGCTGTGGCTGGCCGCCACGGCACACGATACCTTCGGGCGCCTGGTGGGTGGGGCCATCATTCTGACGTTCTTCATCTACGTCTTCGTCAACGTGGGCATGGTCAGCGGCATCCTGCCGGTGGTCGGCGTGCCGTTGCCCCTAGTGAGTTTCGGCGGCACCTCCAGCGTGACCTTGATGGCGGGTTTCGGTATTCTCATGTCCATTCACGGACACCGCCGATTCCTGCCGCGCTGAGCGTAGTCGCAGTCGGTGGCTTCCCTTCCAGGAGTGGCAAACGCATGATGCCAGCGGGCAGATGGAACAAAGGCGTCGTCGTCGGCGCGGTGGTTCTGACCCTGTGGGGGACCTCTTCGCTCTCGGTTGCCGGTGAGTTCGATCCGGTGAGTCACGATGGCGCCCGTAGCCTGGTCGAGGAACTCGGTGGTCGCGGCCTCGAGCGAGACTGGGTCGCCGCGGCCCTGCGCCGGGCCGTGCTGCAGCCGGGAGTGCTGGAGGCGATGGCCGGCGCGGCCGAAAGGCATCTTCGCTGGGACGAATATCGGGCCATCTTCCTGACGCCCGAACGCATCGCCCAGGGTGTGGCCTTCATCGATGCCCATGCACGGGCCTTCGAGCGGGCCGAGGCGGTCTACGGCGTGCCACCGGAGGTCATTGCGGCGATCATCGGCGTCGAGACGGCCTATGGTCGCCATACCGGTCGCCACCGCGTGCTCGACTCCCTGGCGACGCTGGCTTTCGAGCACCCCTCGCGAGGCGACTTCTTCCGCGGTGAGTTGGCCGCCTTTCTGGAGATCACCCACGAGCAAGAGGTCGATCCGGGCAGCATCGACGGGTCCTACGCCGGGGCAATGGGCTATCCGCAGTTCATACCCACCAGCTACCGTGCCTATGCCGTGGACTTCGACGGCGATGGCCAGCGCGACCTTTGGGCCAATCCCGTCGACGCCATCGGCAGCGTGGGCAACTATTTCGCCGAGCACGGCTGGCAATCCGGTGCGCCGATCTACCATGAGGCCGAAGGGCCACGGGTGCCGCCCGATGCGATCGCATTCAATCGCACGACGACGCCCTATGCGCACATGGCGGAATTGCGAGAGGCTGGAGTGACCAGCGAAACGGCTCTTGGCGACGATCAGCGGGTCATTCCCCTGGCGCTGCAAACCGACGAAACCGCCTGGCGCTATCGCCTGGGGCGAGACAATTTCCATGTGATCACGCGGTACAATCACAGTCATTTGTATGCGATGGCGGTGAGCGAGTTGGCCGAGGCGATCGAGTCGAGACGCGAGCTGGTGCCGCATCGGCTCGAAGTCACCCGCACCGAGCGTGAGGAGGACGCATGAGAATCGCGCTGATCGGTCTCGTCCTGATGTCGCTACTCGCAGGCTGTGCCGGTCGCGGGGGAACTCAGCCGGCCGTGGACCGCGACGGCGCCGAGCCGGCGTCCAACGGCGGGCGCTACGCCCTCAGCGGCGATGCCTATCCCGAAGAGCCGCCCGACGTCAGCGAGATTCCCGATGCCGTGCCGCGCGTGGAGCCGCCGTCAGCGGGCGGCAACCGTGAGACCTACCGAGTGTGGGGCAAGACCTATCACGTGCTGCCCGACGCCCGCGGCTATGCCCGCGAAGGCACGGCCTCCTGGTATGGCGAGAAGTTTCATGGCTACGCCACCTCCAATGGCGAGATCTACGACATGTACAAGATGAGCGCCGCCCATCGCTCGTTGCCGCTGCCCAGTTACGTCAGAGTGACCAGCCGCGACAACGGACGCTCGGTGATCGTGCGCGTCAACGATCGCGGCCCCTTCCACAGCGACCGCGAGATCGATCTTTCCTATGCCGCCGCCGCACGGCTGGGTTTCCTGGAGCAGGGTACCGGGCGAGTGACCGTGGAGGCCATCGACCCGGCCGAGTGGCTGGCGGAGAATCGGCCCGATGAACAGAAGTCCCGCGAGCAGGCGGCTCCGGCGCGCGACGACGGTCAGGCCCCGGTCCAAACCGTGGCGACCCAGCCCGAAGCGGTGAGGACATCGTCAGCGACGAGCGCCGATGCACGCGAAACGCGCCAGGAGGGCAGCTCCGTGGAAGGCCGTCCCCTGTATCTGCAAGTGGCTGCGCTCGGCTCGGCAGACAATGCCCGTCAGCTCAAGGTGCAGCTCGAGGATGAGCTATCGCACCCGGTGCGGGTCACCAGTGGCGCCGGCGTGCACCGAGTCCAGGTCGGCCCACTGGCCCATGCCGATCAGGTCGCTCCGGCCCGCGACGAGCTTCGACGTGCCGGTTTTTCCCAGAGTTTCATCGTCAAGGATGCCGATTGACGGTGCTCGTTTTCCCTGAACCCCAATGACGTCAAGAGACCAAGCCCAATGAGAGTGCCGATCCCCGTTTTCCGCCCATGGCTGCTGCTGAGTCTGATGCTGTTCGCTTCCCAGGTGCTGGCTCAATCGGTGCCGGTGCCCCAGACGATGATCCCGGCGCCACCCCAGCTGGCTGCCACGTCGTGGATACTCATGGATGCCGACAGCGGTCGTGTGCTGGCCGAACACGATGCCGATGAGCGCTTGCCGCCGGCCAGCCTGACCAAGCTGATGACGGCCTACCTGGTGGAACGCGAGCTCGATCGTGGCAACATCCAGCCCGACGACACGGTACCCGTCAGCGAACAGGCCTGGCGCACGGGTGGCTCGAAGATGTTCATCGAAGTCGACACCCTGGTGTCGGTGGCGGACCTACTCAAGGGGATCATCGTCGTCTCGGGCAACGATGCCAGCGTGGCGGTCGCCGAGTACCTGGCCGGGGGCGAGCGCCCCTTTGCCGACATGATGAACCAGCATGCGTCTCGCCTGGGCATGCACAACACCAACTTCGTCAATGCCACCGGGCTGCCCGACGAGAACCACTATTCGTCGGCGCGCGATCTCGCCCTGCTGTCGGAACACATCATCAACGACTATCCGGCCCACTACGCCACCTACGCCCAGAAGGAGTTCACCTACGCCGATATCACTCAGCCCAACCGCAACCGCCTGTTGTGGCGTGACCCCAGCGTCGACGGTCTCAAGACCGGGTGGACCGAGGAGGCAGGCTACTGCCTGGTGGCCTCGGCCGAGCGCGACGAGATGCGGCTGATCTCGGTGGTGATGGGAACCAGCTCGGAAGAGGCGCGCGCCCAGGAGACCCAGAAGCTGCTCAGCTACGGATTCCGCTATTACGAGACGCTGCGTCTCTACGACCAGGGCGCCGTGCTCACCTCACCGCGCGTCTGGGGCGGCGAGAAGAACGAGCTGCGCGTCGGCGTCGACGAGGACGTGCACATGACGGTGCCGCGCTCGCGCAACGAGGAACTGGGTGCCCGTCTCGACATCCGTGCCGACCTCACGGCTCCGGTCGCGGCCGGAGAGGAAGTGGGCACGCTGCAGGTGATGCTGGGTGAAGAGGTGGTCGGCGAGCAGCCGCTAGTGGCTCTGGAGAGCATCGCCGAGGGCGGCCTTTTCAAGCGCCTCTTCGATCAGGTCCAGCGCTTCTTCAGCAACCTCTACGATGAATGGTTCGGATGATGAGCGATCGACGCCTGCGTGATCTGCGTGGCTCGGTGCGCCCCTCGCGCCCGGCGGCCAAGATCACCTTTCCGTGCGACTACCCGATCAAGGTGGTGGGCGACGCCGCCGACGATTTCGCCGCCACCGTCTGCCAGGTGGTGGTACGCCACGATGCCACCTTCGATGCGTCGTCGCTAGAGGTGGTGGACAGTCGCAACGGCCGTTTCCAGTCCGTGCGCCTGACCCTGCGTGCCACCGGCGAGGCGCAGCTCAAGGCCCTGTTCGCCGAGCTGAAGGCGACCGGCCGCGTGCACATGGTGGTGTGATGACGGCCGACAGCCCGTTGCCCATCGAACTGCATCGTCTTGGCCGGCGCCGCTACGAGCCGGTGTGGCAGGCGATGCGCGAACTCACCGACACGCGAGATGCCGACACGCCCGACCAGTTCTGGTTGGTGGAGCACGAGCCGGTGTTCACCCAGGGGCAGGCCGGCAAGCCCGAGCACCTGCTGATGCCGGGCGACATTCCGGTGGTGCAGACCGACCGCGGCGGCCAGGTCACCTTCCATGGGCCGGGACAGGTGGTGCTCTATCCGTTGCTCGACGTTCGCCGTGCCCGACTCGGGGTGCGCGACCTGGTGAGCGCCATCGAGAATGCGGTGATCGCGCTGCTCGCCGAGCAGGGCGTGGCGGCTCGGGCGCGTCCCGACGCACCCGGGGTCTACGTGGGGGAGGCCAAGATCGCCTCGCTGGGGCTGCGCATTCGTCGCGGGGCGAGCTTCCACGGCGTGGCGCTCAACGTCGACGGCGACCTCTCGCCGTTCTCGCGCATCAATCCCTGCGGCCATGCCGGTCTGGCGATGACGCGGCTGGCTGATCTGGCGAGCGACTGTCCCGGCGTCGAGGCGGTGGGGGAGACGCTGGCAGTCTGTCTGGCCCGTGAACTGGGGCGCGAACTGCGCCCCGCACGCGTGGAGCGCGAGCCGATCAGCCCACGTTGATGGCGTCGATGCGGTTCGGGTCCGGCGCCTGGCCCGGTATCTCGGCGGGAGCGGCCAGGCCCAGGTTGTTCTTCTCGAACACCCGGTCGGCGCGATAGCTGGAGCGTACCAACGGCCCCGAGGCGACCTCCATGAACCCTTTCTCCAGGCCGAGCTGGCGATAGCGTTCGAACTCCTCGGGGCTGACCCAGCGTTCCACCGGGAGGTGGTTGCGGGTGGGGCGCAGGTACTGGCCGAGGGTGACGATATCCACGCCGATGGCACGCAGGTCGTCGAAGGTGGCCAGTATCTCCTCATCGCTCTCGCCGAGACCCAGCATCAGGCTGGTCTTGGTCAACACCGCGGGCTTGTAGGCCTTGGCGTGGGCGAGTACGTCGAGGGTCTTGCGATAGCCGGCCCGTGGGTCGCGCACCCGGCGCGTCAGGCGCTCCACGGTCTCGACGTTCTGTGCGAACACCTCCAGGCCGGAGTCCACCACCCGCTCGATGGCGGCCGGGTCGCCGTCGAAATCGGGAGTCAGCGCTTCCACGACCACGTGGGGGGTATTGGCCTTGATGGCGCGGATGCAGTCGGCATAGTGACCGGCGCCGCCGTCGTCGAGATCGTCACGGTCCACCGACGTGAGGACCACGTAGCGCAGCCCCATCAGCTCCACCGACTCGGCGGTATTGGCCGGCTCTTCGGCATCCAGCCAGCCGCCGGGATTGCCGGTATCCACGGCACAAAAGCGGCAGGCGCGGGTGCATACCGAGCCCATCAGCATGATGGTGGCGGTGCCGTTGCTCCAGCATTCGCCCATGTTGGGGCAGTGGGACTCGGCGCACACCGTGCTCAGGCGATGCTCCTTGACGTTGCGCTTGACCGCCTCGAAACGCTCGCCACCGGGAATCTGGGCGCGCAGCCACTTGGGCTTGCGCCCCGGTTCTCCGCTGCCCCCGGCCGATGGCTTGCCCTGCTTGATGCCATCCTTGATGGCGGAAAAGCCGTGTTCGGTGCGGAACTTTTCGCCGCTGGGGATGCGCTTTTCGGTGTCCTCGCTCATAGGGTGAGCCTCTCCACTCGGCGTTTGCCGGACCATGCCGCAGCGGGCACGGTGGGCCGATTGATACGTTGGTCGCAGGCCGTCAATCTACCACATTCGCCGCTGGGCGGCACAGGGGCTTGCCGCGCCAGGCAAGGGCGCGGCGCGTCGTGAATGGGCGAGCACGAAGCCGTGTCATGCGCAGGAAAATGCAGCGCCATGAAAAAAAATCGATGTCAGGGGGCTGCGAACCCGACGGAGAGGGCGTATCCTGAGAATGTTGCAATGCAACATTCCCACTCGTCGGCGGACTTCCGCGCCACCGACGAGCCATGGAGCCTTGAACCATGGAGTCGAACATGAATCCCCTGATGCCGATACCGCCTGCCCAGGCACTGCCGTTTCTGGATCCGTTCGGTTTCGGCCGCGCCGCCTTCGACTACTGGCGAGATGCCGTCGAACGCAGCGTGCTCTACATGGACGTGATGCGCCAGCGCGGCAACCAGTACCTGGAGCACATCGAGAAGACCAAGCCCAACGTCCTCGGTTTCGAGGCCGAGGTGGTGATGGACGGCCGCCAACTGCCGCGGCCGGTCAACTACGAGCTGCTGCGCATCCTGCCGCCCGAGGGCGTGGAGGTCGACCTGCAGGCCAGGCCCTTCGTGGTCGTGGACCCGCGTGCCGGCCACGGTCCCGGCATCGGCGGCTTCAAGCCGGACAGCGAAGTCGGCGTCGCACTGCGAGCTGGGCATCCCTGCTATTTCATCGGCTTTCTGCCGTTCCCCGAGCCGGGCCAGACGGTGGAGGACGTCGTGGAGGCGGAAATCGCCTTCCTGCGCCACGTCGTGGCCAGTCATCCCGAGAGCTCCGAGAAGCCCATGGTGGTGGGCAACTGCCAGGCAGGCTGGCAGATCATGATGGCCGCCGCCCTGGAGCCGGAGGCATTCGGCCCCATCCTGATCGCTGGGGCGCCGCTCTCCTACTGGGCGGGGGAACGCGGGCATGCACCGATGCGCTACTCCGGCGGTGTGACCGGTGGCAGCTGGCTCACCGCTCTGGTCAGTGACATCGGCAGCGGGCTCTTCGATGGCGCCTGGCTGGTACAGAACTTCGAGCGCCTGAACCCGGCCAATACCTGGTGGGACAAGCAGTATCGACTCTACGCCCAGGTGGACAGCGAGGCCGAGCGCTACCTCGATTTCGAGCGCTGGTGGGGCGGCCACGTGGTGCTCGGCGGCGAAGAGATTCAGTACATCGTCGACAACCTGTTCATCGGCAACCGTCTCTCCACGGCCCAACTGGTGACCTCGGATGGCCGGCGCATCGATCTGCGCAACGTGCGCTCACCGGTGGTGGTGTTCTGCTCTCGAGGCGACGACATCACGCCTCCGCCCCAGGCGCTGGGCTGGATTCGCGACCTCTACGAAGATGCCGACGACGTCATTGCCAGTGGGCAGACCATCGTCTACTGCGTGCACGATACCACTGGCCATCTGGGCATCTTCGTGTCGGGCAGCGTGTCGCGCAAGGAGCACACCGAGTTCACGGCCAACATCGACTACATCGACGTTCTGCCGCCCGGGCTCTACGAAACCACGGTGTCGAGTGCCGCCGAGCGCAGCGACGCCGATCTCATCGAGCGCGACTACCTGCTGGAGTTCAAGCCGCGTTCCATCGAAGGGCTCAATCGCGAAATCCAGCATCGCGACGACGACGATACCCGGTTCGCCACGGTGGCGCGGGTTTCGCAGATCAACATGGGCATCTATCGGCTCTTCGTCCAACCCTGGATACGGGCGGTGATGACGCCGGAGGCCTCGCGCTGGATTCGCCGCATGCATCCCATCCGGCTGGGCTACAAGCTGCTCTCCGATCGCAATCCGCTGTCGGTGCCGCTGCCGGTATTGGCCGACTGGGTCCGCCAGGACCGCCATCCGGTGGCAGAAGACAACCCGTTTCGCGTCTTCGAACGCGCCGCTTCGAACCAGGTCTCTCGAAACCTCGATGCCTGGCGAGTATTGCGCGATCAGAGTACCGAGCACCTCTTCCTGCATGTCTACGGTCAGCCGCTGCTGCAGGCCATGGTGGGACTTTATGGCGATGCCTATGCGCAGCGTCGCCGACCGGGCCGCGAGCCGGAACACCTGCGTTTCCTCGAACAGCGTCATGCCGAGCTCGAGGGGCGCATTGCCAAGGGGGGCAGCCATGCAGCGGTGATGCGCTCGGTGATTCATGTGCTGGGGGGCTCGCCCACCACCGACGAGCGCAACTTCAAGCGTCTGCGGGCCTCGCGTGCCGAGCTGGAACCCGGCAGTACCCTGGCCGACTTCAAGGGGTTGGTGCGCGAACAGTTCTTCATTCTCAAGCACTACCGCGAAGCGGCACTGGCCGCCATTCCTGCACTGCTGCGCGGTGACAGCGTCGAGGCGATCGAGGGCCATCTGGCACACATCGATCACGTCCTCGCCGCCAGCGGTGGTCTGTCGGAGCACGCGCGCCGTCGTTACGACCACATCAAGGCCCTGTTCTTGCAGGCGCTCGAGTCAGCCGCACCTCGCGAGTGCCCGGAAGCCCTGGCCGAGGTGCACGGCGAACTCGAGAGCGGCGCCCGCGCCCAGATCGTGGCTCGAGGCGAAGTCGAGCGTCTGCTCGATCAATGGAGGGTGCCGGTCGCCGAAGGAAGGGCGGAGAGTGCCGAAGACGAGGAGGCCGTCAGCGAGGCGCGCAAGCCGCCGACCCGGCGCCGACCACGCAAGCGCTGATGAGCCCCGCTGGCCATCGCGCCCCCTCCCGGCGCCGGGAGGGGGCGCTCTGCATTGACCGGCGGGTGCTTGCGGCGGCCCGGGCGTGCGGTCTAGGCTCTCCGATACTGCGTCGCAGGGCTATCGCAGTCAGGCGAGTTGACTCGGTGCTGACCGGTGACTGCTCCGGGGCGCCGGATCGTCGACGAGGCGCTGTGTGAACCGGTTACTGGGCGCTGCTTTTGTCATCCATGGCAACGGACCTCCTCTTCGAGCTGTGCCCGGCGCCTCTCGTCGTGTTCACCCGAGATTGCCCTCTACTGCGTCGGCCGCGACTGGCACTGAGCCGATGCCTGGGGTAGGGTAAGCGGATTTTTCACCCTGCAGGCAGCGTTCGTCAGGAAGCGCGAGCGTAAACCGTCAGGCGGGATCCGTGGGTCCCGCCCTGCACAAAGTGGAGCACTATGGGCAAGTCACTGGTCATCGTCGAGTCGCCGGCCAAGGCCAAGACGATCAACAAGTATCTCGGCAACGAGTTCATCGTGAAGTCGAGCGTGGGTCACATCCGCGACCTGCCGACCAGCGGCTCGGGCAAGACGGCCACCGACCCGAAGGAGCGGGCACGCCAGGCCGCCGCGACGCGCAAGATGTCGCCGGAAGAGAAGGCCGCCTACAAACAGCGCAAGGCGAGCGAGCAGTTGATCCGGCGCATGGGCATCGACCCGGAGCACGGCTGGGAGGCTCGCTACGAGATCTTGCCGGGCAAGGAAAAGGTGGTGGCCGAACTCGCCAAGCTCGCCGAGAAGGCCGATGCCGTCTACCTCGCCACCGACCTAGACCGTGAGGGGGAGGCCATCGCCTGGCATCTTCGCGAGACCATCGGCGGCGAGGAGTCCCGGTACAAGCGCGTGGTGTTCAACGAAATCACCAAGAATGCCATCAAGGACGCCTTTCAGGATCCCGGCACGCTGAACATCCCCCGCGTGGAGGCCCAGCAGGCGCGGCGTTTCCTGGATCGGGTGGTGGGCTTCATGCTGTCGCCGCTGTTGTGGGCCAAGATTGCCCGCGGGCTGTCGGCGGGGCGGGTGCAGTCGGTGGCCATGCGCTTGATCGTCGAGCGCGAGCGCGAGATCCGCGCTTTCGTGCCCGAAGAATTCTGGGACGTTCACGCCGACCTGGTCTCCCCGGACGGAGAGCCGGTACGTTTCGAGCTCATGCGCCAGGATGGCAAGGCTTTCCGGCCCACCGCCGAGGCCGAGACTCTGGAGCGTATCGCGGGTCTGCGCGATGCGCGCCTGGCGATCACCTCGCGCGAGGACAAGCCGACCCGCTCGAAACCGAACGCGCCCTTCATCACCTCCACGCTGCAGCAGGCGGCGAGCGGTCGCCTGGGCTTCTCGGTGAAGAAGACCATGACCCTGGCCCAGCGCCTCTACGAGGCGGGTTACATCACCTACATGCGCACCGACTCCACCAACCTCTCCAACGATGCGGTGGCCAGCGTGCGCGACTTCATCGACGGCGAGTTCGGCAGTCGCTACCTGCCCGAGTCTCCCAACCGCTACGCCAGCAAGGAGGGTGCGCAGGAGGCCCACGAGGCGATCCGTCCTTCCGAGGTGACGCGCCGCGCCGGCGACCTGGCCGGAATGGAACGCGACGCCGAACGCCTGTACGAGCTGATCTGGCGCCAGTTCGTGGCCTGCCAGATGACGCCGGCCGAGTACCTCTCCACGACGCTGACCGTGGAGGCCGACGGCTATGAGCTCAAGGCCAAGGGGCGGGTGCTGAAGTTCGACGGTTACACTCGGGTGATGAAACCGAGCGGCAAGAACGAGGATCAGGCGTTGCCCGATCTGGCCGAAGGCACGCCAATGACCCTCGATGCGCTGGACCCGCAGCAGCATTTCACCAAGCCGCCGGCGCGCTACACCGAAGCGAGCCTGGTCAAGGAGCTGGAGAAGCGCGGCATCGGCCGTCCCTCCACCTACGCCTCCATCATCTCGACCATCCAGGAACGCGGCTACGTCAAGCTCGAGAACCGCCGCTTCTATGCCGAGAAGCTCGGCGACATCGTGACCGAACGTCTCAAGGAATCCTTCCCCGACCTGATGGACTACTCCTTCACGGCGCGCATGGAGGACGGCCTCGACGAAGTGGCCGAAGGCGAGCGCAATTGGCGCGAACTGCTCGATGCCTTCTATGCCGAGTTCAAGCAGGAGCTCGAAGCGGCAGAGAGCGAAGAGGGCATGCGCCCCAACCAACCGGTGCCCACCGACATCGACTGCCCGAGCTGCGGGCGCAAGATGCAGATCCGTACGGCATCGACGGGCGTCTTCCTGGGCTGCAGTGGCTACAACCTGCCGCCCAAGGAGCGTTGCAAGACGACCATCGACCTGCTGCCCGGAGAGGAAGCCGTGGCCGCCGACGCCGACGAAGAGGCCGAAACACAGGCGCTGCGCGCCAAGCACCGCTGCCCCAAGTGCGGCACGGCCATGGACAGCTATCTGATCGACGAGACGCGCAAGCTGCACATCTGCGGCGACAGTCCGGATTGCGACGGCTACGAGGTCGAGGCGGGGCGCTTTCGCATCAAGGGTTACGATGGCCCGACCATCGAGTGCGACAAGTGCGGCAGCGAGATGCAGCTCAAGAGCGGGCGCTTCGGCAAGTATTTCGGCTGCACCAACGGCGAGTGCAAGAACACTCGCAAGCTGCTCAAGAACGGCGAGGTGGCGCCGCCCAAGATCGATCCCATTCCCATGCCGGAACTGGCCTGCCAGAAAGTGGATGACCACTATGTGCTGCGCGACGGTGCCAGTGGCTTGTTCCTGGCCGCCAGCAAGTTCCCCAAGAACCGCGAGACGCGTCCGCCCCTGGTGCGCGAACTCAGGGCGCACGCAGAAGAGTTGCCCGACAAGTACCGCTACCTGCTCGATGCCCCCAGTGAAGACCCTGACGGTCGTCCGGCGCAGATTCGCTTCTCGCGCAAGGCCAAGTCGCAGTACGTGATGACCGAAGAGGCCGGCAAGGCGACGGGATGGAAAGCCACTTTCGAGGATGGGCGTTGGCGAGTGGAGGACAAGCGCAAGTGACCCCGCGAGGACGCACCAATCAACTGCTGTACCAGGCCGAGTTGCTGCTCGACGTGGACCCGGGTGACGACGAGCACGCCGAGGCTCGGCGCATGGCCGCGGAGGAGGGCGCCCTGGCCTTGGTCGAACTGGCGCTGGAGTCGCTGCTGCGCGAGGTGACAGAGCACGCCCATCTCGAACGGCATGACTGGCGCGAGCTGCTCGGCGCCGAGGTTGCCGGCATTGCCGAACTGCAGCGTTTGCGCGAATTGGCTCTTCGCGACGATAGCTGGCTGGCCTGGCTGTTGCCCAGGCTCGCGGCCTTGCACGAGCCGGATGGCGTGGCACGCCGCATGCCTGCCACCGCACCGGGCATGATCGCGGTGGGCAGCGCTGCCGCGCTGGCCGAGGAGCTCCGTGACTGTCTGGCGCAGGCCAAGAGCGAGATCGCCTCTCTGCGTGAAACCAGCGCGGAGTGGTGACGCGGCGGCGCGTTGACCGGCGTCGGCCCCCATGCGCATGGCTTCGTGGGTTCCGGCCGCTGATGATGGCGGGCATGGACGCTCGTGTTGATGTGCATCAAGCGGTTTTGGTGCGTCTTGGCTAGGATGAAGGCAAAGGCCGCCGGAATGGCCGCGGCGGCAGGGCAAGGAGGAACTGTGCATGCGCTTTCATCAAGTCAAGGAACTGGTGGCCTGGGCCGCTCGCTATCATGCCCAGCTCGCCGACCGCTACGCCGGGCTGGCGAAGGGCGAGGTCGCCGAGCGGGTAAGCATGGCACTCGACTACCTGGCCGAGCACGAGCGTAAGCTGCAGGCGGATCTGGAAGGCTATCTCGCCGAAGGCGGCGATCATCGCGGGGTCCTTGATACTTGGTTCGACGATCCCCATGATTTTTCCCATGCGCCCGTGCTGGAGCGGCTCCCGTCGAGCATCGACTGCGATAGCGTGCAGAGCGTGCTGGCCACCGCCTTGACCGCCCATCGTACGCTGCAGGATCTCTACGCTCAGCGCAGCGAACTCGCGACCGGGCAGGACGAGCGCCAGTTCTTCGAGTCCCTGGCTCAGGGGCAAGAAGCCGAAGTGCGGCGCCTGGCGCGCGACATGCAGCGACTCGAAGCCTATTGAGCCAGCAGTGATCGTCTCGCCATCCACATCATCGAGGAGAGCGCCATGCCGGAACATTTCATGATGAGTCCCACCTCGAGCGGCTTGCTGTCGCCCAAGATGCTGGGGTACTGGACGGGGGATCAGCTTCACGACGTGCCTGACGAGTCGGGCATCTACTGCGTATTCCGTGCCGCCCGTGATCCGGAGACCGGGGAGATGCGCGTGCAGGAGCTGCTCTACGTGGGCGAGCATCGCAGCGCACGCTATGGCGTGGAGCACAACGAGCAACTCGACCGTTGGCGGGGCTACCTGTCTCCCGGCGAGGAGCTCTGGGTCTCGATGGGACTGTGTGGTCAGGCCAACCGTGAGCGGCTTGCCGCGGCCCTGATCAACGCCCACAAGCCGCGCTTCAACGGCCACAGTCGGTACCTTGAGCACTTCCCCTTCGATGAGACCACGGTTCATATCTACGGCAAGAAGGACAAGTTGCAAAGCATCTTTACGGTCTATCCCCAGCCCTGACGACGAAGACGTCTCGAACACGCCGCCTCGGTGCGCCGGGGCAGCGCGTTCGCGGAGGGCTTGAACGGGGAGGGGCGTTCGGCGCTGACAATGGGGAAGAGATGCGGTATAACGGCCCTGCTTCTACTCAGCCTTTCCGTCAGTGAGTGATCGATGTCCCTGCTTTCCCGTCGCCGTTTCTCCACCCTGGCCATGCTGTCGCCGTTGCTGCCTTTCGCCAGCCATGCGGCTGAGGCCGATCTCATCGAGTCACTGCTGGCCAAGGCCAACGTGCCGCGCCATGACGACGAGCTTTGGGTGTTGATCGACGATGGCGAGGCCAGCTTGACCGTTTACCGCGGCAATCGACAGGTCGAACGTTTCTCCCCGGTATCCCTGGGGCGAGGCGGCGCGCGCACCGCGCGGCAGCGCGGCGACAAGGCGACCCCGATGGGCGAATTTCGCGTCAACCGCTTCAATCGCGAGAGCCAGTGGCACATCTTCATCGGCCTCGACTACCCGACGCCGGCCCATGCGCGCATGGCATTGAAGTCTGGCATCTATACGGAGCGAGACTACGACGACTATTTCACTTATTACAAACGTTACGGCCACCCGCCGCAGGAAACGGTGCTGGGCGGCTATATCGGCATTCATGGCCTCGGCGGTGCAGACCCCGACATCCACGCCAGCTATCACTGGACTCAGGGCTGCGTGGCGGTGACCAATGCGCAGATCGAACGACTCGAAAGCTTGATCGACATTGGCACTCGCGTCGTGATCCGCTAGTCTTCAAATGACGCAAGGGACGTTTCAAGCTATGGACAAGCGCCGTTGGCTATAATAAAACAGCGTTTGACTCCTGTGCTTGGCAGCAGTCGCTGCAAGAACCTGCATGAGCAGGACGCCTGACCTCAGGCTTCATCAACACCGCTGCACTGACGTGCAGTACCAAGGAAGACTCAAGGAGAACATCATGACTCTGAAGACCACTCTGAAGCTGTCTGCCGCTGCCGCCTCTCTGGCGATTCTGGCCGGCTGTGCTTCCACCAGTGATCTGGAAGACGTTCGTCAGACCGCTGAAGCCGCACAGGCCGACGCTGCCGAAGCACGCAGCATTGCCGTCCAGGCCCAGAACACCGCCAACCAGGCGCAGCGCGATGCTCAATCGGCTCTGCAGATGTCCGAGCAGAACCGTGAGGAGATGGATCGCATGTTCGAGCGCTCCATGCAGAAGTAATTCTGCCGGAACGCTGGCCCTTCCCGGTCGGGAAGGGCTCATGGCAGGACCTAGAACCCCGCTACGGCGGGGTTTTTTCGTCTCAGCGTTGGCCCAACACCAACTCGTCGTACAGCGTCACCGGTTCGGGGGCCGGCTCGGCACTGCGCAGCAGCGAGATCAGCTGGCCATCGGGCTGCTCCACGGCCTGGCGGAGCCGAGCGTAATCGACCGGTGGCTGGTCGTCGCCGAAGGCCTGACTGACCACCTGGATGGCCTCGAGGATCGGCTCGACGCTGCCTCGGTTTTCTTCCAGCCGGGGAAACGACTGGGCGTAAAGCACGCCATCCTGCGACCAGGCGGCCTTGAAGGGCTGGTCGACGATGTTGACCTGGGTGCCGCTGGGGACGCGCTCGTAAAGCGACTCGATGTCCTCCGGGTACATGCGGATACAGCCGCGGCTGACACGCATGCCGACGCCTTCGGGTTTGTTGGTGCCGTGGATCAGGTAGCTGGGCAGGCCGAGCAGGATGGCATGGCGTCCCAATGGATTGTCGGGACCGGGGGGCACCACGGTGGGCGGTGGCTCCCCGCGTGCAGCGGCCTCCTCGCGCATGGAGCGCGGCGGGGACCAGTGCGGATCCTTGACCTTGACGGTGGTCTTGGTCAGGCCGACCGGCGTGGCGTACCCCTCGCGGCCCACGCTGATCGGGTAGGTTTCCACCACGCCTTCGGCACTGTAGTAGTACAGCCGCAGCTCCGACAGGTTGATCACGATGCCTTCGCGAGGCGCGTCGGGAAGGATGTGGCGATTGGGAATCGTCACCTCGGTTCCGGCGTAGGGAGCCCAGAGGCTGACGTCGGGATTGGCCATGCGAATCGCCTCGTAGCCCACGTTGTGTCGGCGGGCGATGTCGACCAGGGTGTCGCCGTCTTCGACGGTGACGGTATAGTTCTCGCCGATCACCTTGCCGCTCTCGGCAAGGAGGAAGTGGCCGCGTGGCAATTCGCCTTCCTCGGCGGAAAGCGGGTCGACAAGCAGCACGGCAAGGGCGGCAACCAGGGCCGTCACCGTCTGGCGGAATGGCGTTGGGCGGGTTTTCAGCGTCATGGTCTCGTGAGCCGTTGGGGCGGCGGGGCCGCCGGGTAGCGATGCTCGCCCTGTCCTTGTGGCGGCACCGGTGTTGGGGTGGCGATGAAACGCTTGATGGCAGTATAGCCTGGCTTGGGCTGTGTCTGGATGCCTCAGGCGGCTTCGACCTTGCGATTGAGCGTATCGAGCAGGCGTTCGACGACCTGGAAACGTTCCTCGTCGCGCGCCATTTCCGCTTCGAAGCGCAGGGTATCCGCGCCGTCGAGACGGTAGATCTCCGGCGAACGCTGAATCATGTCCACCAGCGTCAAGGGGTCGACCCGAGTATGGCCGCCGAAGATCACGCGGCCGCGTTCGGCACCGGCCTCGACGCGCACGATGCCGAGCGCCTCGGCGCGCTGGCGCAGGCGGGTCTGGCGCAGCAGGGTCTTGACCGGGGCGGGCAGCAGGCCGAAGCGGTCGACCATCTCCACCTGAAGCTCCTTGAGTTCGGCCTCGTCGGCGGCATTGGCGATGCGCTTGTACATCACCAGGCGTTGCTGGACGTCGTGCAGGTAGTCGTCGGGAATCAGCGCTGGCAGGTTGAGGCTCACTTCCACTCCTTCGTCCAGCGGCGCTTCGATGTTGGGCGTCTTGCCGGCGCGAATGGCGGCAACGGCGCGGTCGAGCATCTGCATGTAGAGACCGTAACCAATGGCTTCCATCTGGCCGCTCTGTTCATCGCCGAGCAGCTCGCCAGCTCCGCGGATCTCCATGTCGTGGCTGGCCAGCGTGAAACCGGCGCCCAGATCCTGGGAGGCGCCGATCGCCTCCAGCCGCTTGACGGCATCCTTGGTCATGGCGCGCGGCGGCGGGGCGAGCAGGTAGGCGTAGGCCTGATGGTGGCTGCGCCCCACGCGGCCGCGCAGCTGGTGCAACTGGGCCAGGCCGAACTTGTCGGCGCGCTCGATGACGATGGTATTGGCACTGGGCACGTCGATGCCGGTCTCGATGATGGTGGAGCACACCAGTACGTTGAAGCGCTTGTGGTAGAAGTCCGACATCACCCGTTCCAGGGCGCGCTCGGGAAGCTGGCCGTGCGCCACGGCGACGCGAGCCTCGGGCACCAATTCGCGCAGCCTGTCGGCGGCGCTCTCGATGGTGCGTACCTCGTTGTGGAGGAAGTAGACCTGGCCGCCGCGGAGGATCTCGCGCAGGACCGCTTCCTTGATCACTGCTTCGTCGCGCTGCTGGACGAAGGTCTTCACCGAGAGTCTGCGTGCCGGCGGAGTGGCAATGATCGACAGATCGCGAATGCCGCTCATGGCCATGTTGAGGGTGCGCGGAATGGGCGTGGCGGTGAGCGTGAGAATGTCCACTTCGGCGCGCAGGCTCTTGAGGCGCTCTTTCTGGGACACTCCGAAACGGTGTTCCTCGTCGATGATCAGCAGCCCCATGTGCGGGAAGTGCATCGACTTGCCGAGCAGTTTGTGGGTGCCGATGACGATATCCGCCTGCCCCCCTTCGATGCGTTGCTTGGCGGATGCCTGGTCCTTGCCTCCGGTGAAACGCGACACGAGCTCGATCTGCACGGCCGTGTCGGCGAAGCGGTCGCGAAAGTTCTCGTAGTGCTGGCGGGCCAGCAGGGTGGTGGGCACCAGAACCACCACCTGGCGGCCGGCCTGCACGGCCAGAAAGGCGGCACGCATGGCGACTTCGGTCTTGCCGAAGCCGACATCGCCGCAGACGACCCGGTCCATGGGACGGGGCGAGGTCATGTCCTCGATCACTCGACCGATCGCCTCGCGCTGGTCGGGAGTCTCCTCGAAGGGGAAGCTGGCGGCGAAGCGGGCGTATTCGTCGTCGGGCGGCGTACAGGCGAACCCCTGCTTGGCTTCTCGTCGCGCGTAGACGTCGAGCAGTTCGGCGGCGGTGTCGCGTATCTTCTCGGCGGCCTTGCGACGTGCTTTGTCCCACTGGTCCGAGCCCAGCTTGTGCAGCGGAGCGAGCTCGTCATCGGCGCCGGCATAGCGCGAGATGAGGTGCAGGCTCTCCACGGGCACGTAGAGCTTGGCGCCGCCGGCATACTCGAGGGCCATGAACTCCGCCGCCTGACCGCCGGCCTCGAGCGTCTCGAGACCGGTATAGCGCCCCACGCCATGGGTCTGGTGGACCACCGGCGCCCCTGGCTTGAGCTCGGCGAGGTGGCGAATGGCCAGTTCGCCATCGTCGGTGGCCTTTTCGCGGCGTCGGCTCTGGCGCACCACTTCGCCGAAGAGCTCGGTTTCGCTGATGACTGCCAGGTCCGGTTCGGTCAGCCACAGGCCGGCATCGAGTTCGCCCTCGGTGACGCCCAGGCGAGCGTCGCCAGAGAGGAAGTCGGCGAAGCTGGCCTCATGGGGTATGTCGAGCTTGAGCGGGGCGAGCGTCTCTTCCAGCGCCTCGCGCCGGCCCCGTGACTCGGCAACGAACAGCACCCGGGTCGAGGGTTGCTCTTCGAGGAAGCGCGACAGCGCCGTCAGCGGCTGCCTGGCGCGGGCGTTCACCGTCACGTTGGGCGGTGCCTTGGCGGCGGGGGACTGGGCGTGGCGATGCTGGTCGTCGTCGGTCAGCTCGACGCGCGGATGGCGCTTGACGGCGGCGAACAGCTCCGCCACCGGCACGAAGGCGCGGTGCGGCGGGAGCAGCGGACGGGTGGGGTCGACACCGAGATTGTCATAGCGACTCTCGATGGATGCCCAATGGTGTTCGGCGGCCGCGAAGACGCCGGGGAGCATGGCCACTCGTGTACTGGGCGCCAGGTGGTCGAACAGCAGGGCCGTCTCTTCGAAGAACAGCGGCAGGTACTGCTCGAGCCCGGGAGCGGGAATGCCCTTGAGCGCATCCACGTAGAGCGGGCACTGGCGCGGATCCACGTCGAACAGGGTTTCGAAGCCCTCGCGAAAGCAGGCAATGGCACCGCGCGACAGCGAGTATTCGTGAGCCGGCAGCAGTTCGATGCGCTCGACCTTCTCGCGGCTGCGCTGCGTGTCGGGATCGAAGTGGCGCAGGGTGTCGATCTCGTCGTCGAACAGGTCGATGCGCAGCGGCGATTCGCTACCCATGGGAAAGAGATCGATCAGTGCACCGCGCAGCGCGTATTCGCCAGGCTCATAGACGGTTTCCACGGCGCGATAGCCGGCGCGGGCGAGGGCATCGCGGAAGCTCTCGCGGTCGAGCCTCTGGCCGACCTCCAAGGTCAATACGCGTCCGGCGATGTAAGCCACCGGAGGCAGGCGTTGCATCAGTGTGTTGGCGGCCACCAGCACGATGCCATGCTCGCCATCCTGGAGTCGCCGCAGGGTGCGCAGGCGGGCCGAGACGATGTCCTGATGCGGCGAGAAACTGTCGTAGGGCAGTGTCTCCCAGTCGGGAAAGGGCAGCACGGAGGCCGTGGCGTAGAAGCCCAGGTCGTTCTCCAGGCGCTGTGCCGTGGCGGTGTCGGGCGTGACCACCAGCAGAGGCGCGTCGCTGGCCAGGTTGGCCAGAGCCAGGGCAGTGGCGCTGCCGGGCGGCGTGCGCCAGTAGAGAGTGTCGCGCAGGCCCTTGGGGCGCGGCGGGTCGAGCGGGCTGAAATCGGGCATGGTGTCGAAACGTATCGGCAAGCTGGAAGGCTGGGCGCGGAGGCCGGGTGCGGTATCGAGAGGCATCATATCAGCCTAGAGCCGCGCGTGTAGTCAAGCCGGCGTTCCTGTAATCCCCCTACACCACCTGCGACCATCCTGCGATTGCCCCGGGCGGGGCGTGCCGGGATAATGCGCGCGTATCCCGATCCCTACCAGAGAGGCTTCACGTGAGTCAGCAACCCCTCGATACCGTCTTTCAGGAATGGCATGACAACCAGGCGCTCGCCGAGCAGATGATTCCGCTGATCGGCAAGCTCTACCGCCATCACAATGTGGTCACGACCCTGTATGGCCGTTCGCTGTTCAACCGTAGCGTCATCCGCATCCTGAAGGACCACCGTTTCGTACGGAAGGTCGAGGGTACCGAGCTTTCCGTCAGCGATACTTTCCCGCTGGTCGAGGCGCTGATCCGCTTGAACCTGGGGCCGGCTCACGTCGACGTTGGCAAGCTGGGGGTGGCTTTCAAGAAGCGTGGCGGCGGTGACGTCGAAGCCTTCCTGCGCGAAGAGCTGGCCGAGATCGTCGATGCCCATGACCCCAGCGGCGGCAACGGCCAGTCCAAGGACGTGGTGCTCTACGGCTTCGGGCGCATCGGTCGCTTGCTGGCACGCATCCTCATCGACAAGGCGGGTGGCGGCAACCTGTTGCGTCTGCGTGCCATCGTCGTGCGCGGCCGAGGCGACATCGCCAAGGATCTGGAAAAACGCGCGAGCCTGCTGCGCCGCGACTCGGTGCATGGCCCCTTCGACGGTACCATCAGCGTCGATAGCGAGGCTCGTACGCTCACCGCTAACGGCAACGTCATCCAGGTCATCTACGCCGACTCGCCGGCCGAGGTGGACTACACCGCTTACGGCATCGACAACGCCGTAGTGGTCGACAACACCGGCATCTGGCGCGACGAGGCGGGGCTCGGACAGCACCTGGAGTGCCGGGGCGTTTCCAAGGCGTTGCTCACCGCGCCGGGCAAGGGCGACATCAAGAACATCGTCTACGGGATCAATCACCAGGACATCGCCGAGAGCGACAGCATCCTGTCGGCGGCCTCTTGCACCACCAATGCCATCGTGCCGGTGCTCAAGGTGCTCAACGACGAGTACGGCATCGAGTGTGGCCACGTGGAGACGGTGCATGCCTACACCAACGACCAGAACCTGATCGACAACTACCACAAGGGTGACCGGCGCGGGCGAAGCGCGCCGCTCAACATGGTGCTCACCGAGACGGGGGCCGCCAAGGCGGTGGCCAAGGCGCTGCCCGAGCTTTCCGGCAAGCTGACGGGGAATGCCATTCGCGTACCGACCCCCAATGTCTCCATGGCCATCCTCAATCTGACCCTGCAGCGCGAGACCGATGCCGAGGCGCTCAACGACTTCCTGCGCCGCATGTCACTGGACTCCCCGTACCAGAAACAGATCGACTTCGTCGATTCGCCCGAGGTGGTCTCCACCGACTTCGTGGGCAATCGTCATGCGGGCATCGTCGATGCCAAGGCGACCATCGCCAATGGCAAGCATGCCGTGCTCTACGTCTGGTACGACAACGAGTTCGGCTACAGCTGCCAGGTCGTGCGCATCCTGCAGCACATTTCCAACGTGCGCTTCCTCAAGCTGCCTCGCGCCAAGGCCTGAGGCCTTCGTTCGACGCTCAGATGTCATTCCCGACCGTCCAGGTCGGGAATGTCGTGATCCAGATCATCTCGTCGCGATTGGGGCGGTCGTCGAAGCGATCGCCCCAATCGCATTCGGCAGCTACGCTGCGGCGCGCCATCAGCGCCTTTCAACGCCTCTTCGACCTTGCCGACAGCCCGCCATGGTGGGCCGCGTAGACCTTTTTCCACCATCGGTCGTGTGGTCATTGGTCGCGCTTGTCTTTATAATGCTCGGGATTTTCGGGGTGGTCCGAGCTCGCCTCGGGCCTGACTGGTAACGTACTGACACGACAAGAATTCGCATCCATTCGCACCCCTTTCCTTCGTATATCCGATCCATCAACTGGGCGAGACTATGATCGAAGTCAAGAAAGGCCTGGATCTCCCCATCACGGGGGCGCCCGAGCCGCGCATCGAGGATGCGCGACCCGTGCGTCACGTGGCCGTCCTGGGCACCGACTACGTCGGCATGAAGCCGACCATGGAGGTCCGGGAGGGGGACAAGGTGAAACTGGGCCAGCTGCTCTTCACCGACAAGAAGAACGACGGCGTGCGCTTCACGGCCCCGGCTGCCGGCGAGGTGATCGCCATCAACCGTGGCGAGAAACGCAAACTGCTCTCGGTGGTGATCGAGGTCGACGAGAACGAAGAGGCAGAGAGCTTTACCGCGCACGGCCGCAATGAGCTCGAAAGCCTCGAGCGCCAGACGGTGGTCGACCAGCTCGTCGAGTCGGGCCTGTGGACCGCGCTGCGTACGCGCCCTTACTCGCGCAGCCCGGCCATCGACAGCGAGCCGGCCGATATCTTCGTCACTGCCATGGATACGCATCCGCTGGCGGCGGACCCGGCGCTGATCATCAACCAGCAGACCGAGGCCTTCGAGGATGGCCTGAAGGTGCTGGCGCGGTTGACGCAGGGCAAGGTCTATCTGTGCAGCGCTCCCGACAGCGACATCCCCGGCGGCAACGTCGAGGGCGTCCAGGCGGAGTCCTTCGCGGGCCCGCATCCCGCTGGCCTGGTCGGCACCCACATCCACTTCTTGTCGCCGGTCTCGTTGCAGCGTCGCGTGTGGTACATCGGCTACCAGGACGTCATCGCCGTCGGCAAGCTGTTCAGCGAGGGCAAGCTCGACGTCAGCCGCATCATCGCCCTGGGCGGGCCGCGTGCCGAATCGCCGCGCCTGCTGCGTACGCGTCTGGGGGCCAGCACCGAGGAACTGTTGGCCGGTGAGGTCATCGAACCCGATGAAACCCGCGTGATCTCGGGTTCGGTATTCTCCGGATTCACCTGCGAAGGGGCGCTGCGTTACCTGGGTCGCTTCCACAATCAGGTGAGCCTGCTCGAAGAAGGCAACAAGCGGGTCTTCCTGGGCTGGCTGTCGCCGGGCAGCAACCGTCACTCGGTCATGGGTATCTACCTGTCGAAGTTCAAGGGCCTGCGCAATTATGCGCCGACCACCTCGACCAACGGCTCCGAACGCGCCATGGTGCCGGTGGGTGTCTACGAGGAAGTCATGCCGCTGGACATCCTGCCGACCCAACTGCTGCGCTCGCTGATCGTCGGCGACATCGAGGTCGCCATGCAGCTCGGGTGCCTGGAACTGGATGAAGAGGACCTCGCCCTGTGCACCTACGTGTGCCCCGGCAAGTACGAGTACGGTCCCATCCTGCGCGACAACCTCACCCTTATCGAGAAAGAGGCCTGATGATGGGTATCCGACAGACACTCGACAATCTCGAGCCGCACTTCCACAAGGGCGGCAAGTACGAGAGGCTCTACCCGCTGTACGAAGCGGTCGACACCATCTTCTACTCGCCCCCCGACGTGGCCAAGACCACGGCCCACGTGCGCGATGGCATCGATCTCAAGCGCATCATGATCACCGTGTGGCTGTGCACCTTTCCAGCCATGTTCTTCGGCATGTGGAACGCCGGCTGGCAGGCCAACATGGCGATCGCCGACGGCTTTGCCTCGATGGATGGCTGGCGCGAAGCCATCATGATGACCCTTTCGGGCGGCCACGATCCAGATAGCCTGTGGGCCAACTTCGTGCTCGGGGCGACCTATTTCCTGCCCATCTATCTGGTCACTTTCGTGGTCGGGGGCTTCTGGGAAGTGCTGTTCGCCGTCAAGCGCGGCCATGAGGTCAACGAAGGCTTCTTCGTCACCTCCATTCTCTATGCGCTGATCCTGCCGGCTACGATCCCGCTGTGGCAGGTGGCGCTCGGCATCACCTTCGGCGTGGTGATCGGCAAAGAGGTCTTCGGCGGCACGGGCAAGAACTTCCTGAATCCGGCGCTGACCGGTCGCGCCTTCCTCTACTTTGCCTATCCGGCACAGATCTCCGGCGATGCGGTATGGGTCGCGGCTGACGGGTTCACCGGCGCAACGGCATTGTCCGTCGCCTACCAGGACGGCGTAGCGGCGCTTTCCAGCCAATGGAGCTGGTGGGACGCCTTCCTCGGCTTCATGCCGGGCTCCATCGGAGAGACCTCGACCCTGGCCATCCTGATCGGTGCCGCCGTGCTGCTGTGGACCAAGATCGCCTCGTGGCGGATCATGCTGGGCTGCTTGCTGGGCATGGTGGCGATGAGCGCGATACTCAATCTGGCCGGTTCGGAGAGCAACCCGATGTTCGCCATGCCCTGGTATTGGCACCTGGTGGTGGGCGGTTTCGCCTTCGGTACGGTGTTCATGGCCACGGACCCGGTGTCTGCCTCCATGACCAATCCCGGCCGCCTGATCTTCGGAGCGCTCATCGGCGTGATGACCGTACTGATCCGCGTGGTCAATCCGGCGTTCCCCGAGGGCATCATGCTGGCGATCCTGTTCGCCAACCTGTTCGCCCCGCTCATCGACCACTTCTTTGTTCAGGCCAACATCAAGCGCCGCCAGCAGCGCACCGGTGTGCCGGCCGAGGAGACCGCCTGATGGCTCAGAGCAACAACTCCATCAAGAAGATCCTGACGGTGGCGTTCGCACTCTGCATCGTGTGTTCGGTCATCGTCTCAACCGCCGCGGTGGCGCTGCGTCCTCTGCAGCAGCTCAACCAGGAGCTGGATCGCAAGACCAACATCCTCAGCGTGGCCAACCTCTACGAAGAGGGCATGGATGTCGAGTCTCGCTTCGAGGAAACCATCACGCCGCGCGTGGTGGACCTGCGCAGCGGCGAATACACCGACGAGTTCGATCCCGACACCTACAACGCCTTCGAAGCGGCCAGCGATCCGGCGTCTTCCCGCACGCTGTCAGGCGATCAAGACATCGCCGGCCTGTCGCGTCAGGAAAACTTCTCCACCGTCTACCTGGTCGGGGAGGCCGACGATCCCGAACAGATCATTCTGCCGATTCGCGGTCAGGGGCTGTGGGGACTGATGCGCGGCTACGTCTCGTTGAAAGGCGACGGCAATACTTTCGTCGGTATCACCTACTACGAGCACAGCGAAACGCCCGGTCTGGGCGCCGAGGTCAACAATCCGCGCTGGCAGGCCCAGTGGGAAGGCAAGAAGATCTTCGCGGATGACGAAGCCGTGGCACCGGCGATCAGTCTGGTCAAGGGGGGTGCCAGCGAAGCGACCGAGGTCGATGCTCTATCGGGAGCGACCCTGACCAGCCGTGGCGTCACCAACATGCTGCAGTTCTGGCTCAGCCCGGAAGGCTTCGGCGAGTACCTGGCCCGCTTCCGCGACGAGGTGAGCCCGGGCGAAGCCGAGGACGCTGACGTCGAACTCGAATCTGAAGGAGCCTGACCATGTCCGCTGCGACTCCCAAGGGCGTCCTGACGACGCCGATCTTCAAGAACAACCCCATCGCCCTGCAGATCCTGGGGATCTGCTCGGCGCTGGCGGTGACGACCAGCATGAGCGTCTCGCTGGTCATGACGATGGCCGTGATCTTCGTGACAGCGTTCTCGAGCATGTTCGTGTCGCTGATCAGGAACCACATTCCATCGTCGATCCGCATCATCGTTCAGATGACCATCATTGCCTCACTGGTGATCGTGGTCGACCAGATTCTCAAGGCCTTCGCCTATGAGATGTCCAAGCAGCTCTCGGTATTCGTCGGCCTGATCATCACCAACTGCATCGTGATGGGGCGTGCAGAAGGTTTCGCCATGACGAACCCTCCTCAGCTCGCCTTTCTGGACGGTGTCGGCAACGGCCTGGGTTACGGTTTCATCCTGATGACCGTCGGCTTCGTGCGCGAGCTGCTCGGTGCCGGCAGCGTGTTCGGCTTCACCGTGCTGCAGCCGATTCAGGATGGTGGCTGGTACGTACCCAACGGCCTGCTGCTGCTGCCGCCGTCGGCGTTCTTCATCATCGGCCTGATCATCTGGGCACTGCGCGAGACGCATCCGGAGCAGGTCGAGGAGAATGAGTTCAAGATGAAGGAAAACTCCCAGCCGAAGGAGGCCGTCTGACATGGAACACTATCTGAGCCTGCTCGTCGCCGCGGTCTTCGTCGAGAACATGGCCCTGGCGTTCTTCCTGGGTATGTGTACCTTCATTGCCGTATCCAAGAAGGTCTCCTCGGCCATCGGTCTGGGCATCGCCGTGATCACGGTGCTGACCATCACGGTGCCGGTGAACAACCTGATTCTGCACTACCTGCTGGCCGAAGGTGCGCTGACCTGGACCGGGATCAGCGGCACCGAGAACATCGATCTGACCTTTCTCGGCTATCTGAGCTACATCGGCGTCATCGCCGCCATCGTGCAGATTCTCGAGATGTTCCTCGACAAGTACGTGCCGGCGCTCTACAACGCGCTGGGCGTGTTCCTGCCGTTGATCACGGTCAACTGCGCGATCCTGGGTGGCGTGCTGTTCATGGCCGAGCGCAACTACAACTTCGGTGAGTCGGTGGTCTATGGCTTCGGTGCCGGCCTCGGTTGGGCCCTGGCGATCGCGGCGCTGGCCGGCATCCGCGAAAAGCTCAAGTACAGCGATGTGCCCGCCGGCCTGCAGGGCCTGGGCATCACCTTCATCACCGTAGGTCTGATGTCGTTGGGCTTCATGTCCTTCTCCGGCATCCAGCTCTGAGACAGGGTGCGTTACCGATGGCGCCGGGCGCCATCGGGAAACCGGTCACTCACAGCAAATAGGAAACCGACATGGTTGGTACAGCTATCATCTTGCTCGGTGTGGTCATGTTCACCGTGGTCGTGATCAGTCTGGTCATGGTCATCCTGGCGGCGCGCAGTCGGCTCGTCAGCAGCGGCGACGTGACCATCGAGATCAACGGCGATCCCGAGCACACTCTTCAGACCCAGGCCGGCGGCAAGTTGCTCAATACCCTGGCGGCCAACGGCATCTTCCTGTCGTCCGCGTGCGGTGGCGGCGGGTCCTGCGCCCAGTGCAAATGCCGTGTGGAAGAGGGCGGCGGCGCCATTCTGCCTACCGAGGAGTCGCACTTCACGCTGCGCGAGAAGAAGCAAGGCTGGCGTCTCTCCTGCCAGGTGCCCGTCAAGCAGGACATGAAGATCGAGGTGCCCGAGGAGGTCTTCGGCGTCAAGAAGTGGGAGTGCGAGGTCATCGAGAACCCCAACGTCGCCACCTTCATCAAGGAACTGAACCTCAAGCTTCCCGAGGGCGAGGAAGTCGCCTTCCGTGCCGGCGGTTACGTGCAGCTGGTGGCGCCGCCCTACGACATTTCCTTCTCCGATTTCGACATCGAGGAGGAGTATCGCGGCGATTGGGAGAAGTTCGATCTCTTCAAGATCCGCCACAAGAACAACGAGGAGGTCATTCGCGCCTACTCCATGGCGAACTACCCGGAAGAGAAGGGCATTCTCAAGTTCAACATTCGTATCGCCACGCCACCTCCCGGCACCAGCCACCCGCCGGGTCTGATGTCCACCTATGTCTTCAACCTCAAGCCGGGCGACAAGGTCACGGTCATGGGGCCCTTCGGCGAGTTCTTCGCCAAGGATACCGATGCCGAGATGGTCTTCATCGGCGGCGGTGCGGGCATGGCGCCCATGCGTAGCCACATCTTCGACCAGCTCAAGCGGCTCAAGACCGATCGCAAGATCAGCTTCTGGTACGGCGCACGCTCCTGGCGCGAGACGTTCTACAACGAGGAGTACGACCAGCTGGCCGAGGAGTTCCCCAACTTCGAGTGGCACCTGGCGCTCTCCGACCCGCTGCCCGAAGACAACTGGGACGGCCCGACGGGCTTCATCCACAACGTGCTCTACGACAACTACCTCAAGGACCATCCGGCTCCCGAGGATTGCGAGTACTACATGTGCGGGCCGCCCATGATGAACGCCTCGGTCATCAAGTTGTTGATCGATCTGGGCGTCGAACCCGAGAACATCATGCTGGACGATTTCGGCGGATGATCTCACGCCGCCGGGCGATACCGGGGCTGGCCCATGACGGGCCGGCCCTTTCCGTCATTTCACCCTGTCTGCCGATCTGGACTTGAGTGCCCGATGAGCGGTGGATCGGCATACAAGGTGATCTGTGTAGCGTTGAGTGCGTCAGCCCGCCATGGTTGCCGGTGTTGACCTTTCCCCAGAATGAATGCGTTGTGCATGACGTGCGTGGAGCATGACTGACGTGCGGTTGTCTCAATGATGGAGACAACGAACCTTCATGACAGGCGTTCCCGTGCTGACGGACACCGTCGGCGCCAGGCGCAAGGAGCTTTCTCGATGACGATTTTCTTCGTAGTACTCGGTTTCATGCTGCTGATCATGGCTGCTATGGCCATCGGCGTGATCATGGGGCGCAAGCCGATCGCCGGCTCTTGCGGCGGCCTCAACAAGCTCGGCCTCAAGGATGGCTGCGAGGTCTGCGGTGGCCGCGACGAAGTCTGCGAGGAGGAGAATCGCAAGGCTGGCGCCCGGCGGCGCAGCGACGAAAGCCGCGGCGCCGATCTCGGCTACGATGCGACCCGGCGTTGATGGGATCGGCCGATGGCAGTTCGGTAGCGCTTGATGCGTGCGTCTTGACCTCCCCTTGGTGGCGAAGGAGATCCGCGGGTACATGGCAGTCTACAACTACGATGTGGTGGTGATCGGGACCGGTCCGGCGGGCGAGAGCGCTGCCATCAATGCCGCCAAGCACGGCAAACGGGTTGCCGTGGTGGAGAAGCAGCCGCTGGTGGGCGGCAACTGCACGCACTGGGGAACCATCCCATCCAAGGCGTTGCGCCACCAGGTCAAGCAGATCATGGCATTCAACACCAATCGGATGTTTCGCGACATCGGCGAGCCGCGCTGGTTTTCCTTTCCCAAGGTGATGGAGCGTTCGCGGGTCACCATCGAACAACAGGTGGCCATGCGCACCAACTTCTATGCGCGCAACCGGATCGATCTGTTCAGCGGCGTGGCACGCTTCCAGGACGAGCATACCCTGCTGGTGCGCGACGGCCAGGATGCGACCGATCAACTGGTGGCCGAGAAGGTCGTCATCGCCACCGGTTCGCGGCCCTATCGCCCGGCGGACATCGACTTTCGTCATCCGCGCATCTATTGTTCGGACACCATTCTCAGCCTCAACCACACACCGCGCACCCTGATCATCTTCGGCGCCGGCGTGATCGGCTGCGAGTATGCGTCGATCTTCTCGGGACTGGGCGTCAAGGTCGACCTGATCAACAACCGCGGCAGCCTGCTCTCGTTTCTGGACGACGAGATCAGCGATGCGCTCTCCTACCACCTCCGCAAGCATGGCGTACTCATCCGCCACAACGAAGAATACGATCGCGTCGAGGGGGATGAGTCGGGGGTGATCGTGCACCTCAAGTCAGGCAAGAAGCTGCGCGCCGATGCCTTTCTCTGGGCCAACGGCCGCACGGGCAATACCGATCAGCTCGGACTGGAGACCATCGGTCTCGAGGCCAACGGCCGTGGACAGCTCGCCGTTGACGAGCATTATCGAACGGCCATCGGGCACATCTACGCCGCAGGCGACGTGATCGGCTGGCCGAGCCTGGCCAGTGCGGCCTACGACCAGGGGCTCAATGCCTGCGACGAGCTGCTCGATCGTGACTACCGTTTCGTCACCGAGGTGCCCACCGGTATCTATACCATTCCCGAGATCAGTTCCTTTGGTCGTAACGAGCGGGAGCTCACCGAGGCCAAGGTGCCTTACGAGGTGGCCCAGGCGTTCTTCAAGGACACCGCCCGTGCCCAGATCACCGGCGACACCGTCGGCATGCTCAAGATCCTCTTCCATCAGCAGAGCCTGGAGATCCTGGGCATCCACTGCTTCGGTGACCAGGCCTCCGAGATCGTCCATATCGGCCAGGCGATCATGCAGCAGAAAGGCGAGGCGAATTCTCTGAAGTACTTCGTGAGCACCACCTTCAACTACCCGACCATGGCCGAGGCTTACCGAGTGGCCGCTCAGAACGGGCTCAACCGGGTGTTCTAGGGATGCCTCGGGCGTCAGTCGCTACGAAACTCGTGTCCATAGCAGGGCGATGACGCCGGTTCGGCGTCGGCGGCATCTTCCTGGTGGAGTGCCGTCAGCAGTGCCTCACGCAGGATGGGAAGGTGCGAGTCCTCGATGTTCCGGGTCGCGGTGAGCAGCGTGAGTCGGCCGCGGCGGGCGTGGCGCATCAGGGGGACCAGATAGCCCGGATCATCACGCAGTTCGCCGCGATAACGGGCGGCGAAGACCGCGGGACTGATCGTGCCCTGATGATACTGGCGACGCAGGGCCGGTGAGGGTGAGGCGTCGCGGTACCACTCGGTGAGGGCGAGGCTTTCGCGCCGCTTTCCGCGTGGCCATAGCCGGTCGACGAGGATGCGCGCCCCGTCGTCCGAGTCGGCGGGAGCGTAGACGCGCTTTAGAACGATCTCGTAGCTCATGAAACCTCCACGTTAGTGGTAGCGGGTCGACTAGTCGCTCGCGACCCCGGTTTCCAGCGATGACAGTGCCTCCCTTGCCCGCTCCTGCCATGGGCCGTCGTCTTCGCTGGCCCGTTTCAGGGCCTGACGGGCTGCGGCGACGTCGCCGCGCTCGCGTAATGCCAGCCCGAGATTGAGCCAGCCCACGGCCAGGTCGTCTTGCCGGGCCACCGCGCGTCGGAAGGCGGCGATGGCACCCTCGGCATCGTCGTTGGCGTAACGCGCGTTGCCCAGGGCGAAGTGCGCCATGGGCGCTTCCGGGAAGCGTTCGGCAATGGATTCCCAGCCCGGCAGGGCGGTTTCGGCTCCCTGAACCCGTTCGAAATCGGCGGTGGCCTCGATGGCCGCCTCCGCATCGATGGCGCTCGGCAGTTCTCCCGGTGGCAGGGCGACGAAGGCCCAGCGCTCGCTGCGCGACCAGGTGGCGTCGAAACGCCGGAACGACTCGCGACGGCGGGGTTCCTCTCCGCTGTGCAGGATCAGCTCGCCAGTCTGTCGATCGTAGCCGATGACCACGGCGTAGTGCCAAAGCGGCCAGGCTGGCAACGAGAGGTTCTGCAGCACCACCACCGGATGGTCGCCCTCTGCCAGCTCCGTCAGCAGGCTCTCGAAGCGGTTGTCGATCACGAAGGGGATGCGCCCCTGGCGGCGCACGGCGGCGAGCATTTCCGGTTGCACGCTGCCCTCTCGGCCGGGCAGAAAGACTTGAGGAATCAGTTCATCGACACTGACTTCGACCCCCTGGTGTTCGAGCACCATGGCCAGGGAAGCTGGGCCACACTGATAGTCGCGCTGCCCGTGGAAGGGCACGTCATCGTGCAGGACTCGGGTGGGCAGTGTCTGGGCGGTATCGTCGCTCAGGCGTGGAGCACTGGCGCAGCCGCCGAGCAACGTCGACAGGACCAGGAACAGCAGAACGCCCGCCAGGCGGGCGTTCTGCTGGGTATGGGATGCACGGTTGCGCATCGCCCTGGGCATTCAGCGCGTGAAGGGGAAGACGTTGGTCAGGCCGAGGATGTCGGTGACCAGCAGAATGACGAAGACCGCGAAGAGGGCGCCCACCACGCTGGCACCGGCGGGCATCTCGTCGAGCCGGTCGGCCATCTGACGAGCCTCGGCATCCGAGAGAGCGGCCACGCGGGCTTCGACCTCGGCGGGATCGACGCCCTGGACGCTGAGCTGCTCGCGGACGTCGTCACGCGCCAGCACTTCATGAATGCGTTCGCGGGCGTCGTGACTGCGCTCGGCCTCCAGTGCTGCCTGGGTCCCGATCAATTCCCCGCTGCCTGCCTGTGGGGCGGCGACAACCGGTAGGCTGCCCAGGACCAGGGCGAGAATCAGCAGAGGGCTGAGAAAGCGACGAAGCGTGGTCATGATAAGGCTCCTTCTCTTGTGCAGTGAGCTTCCAGTTGGGAGTGTTGGGCTGCGATGCATCCGATGCGGCGTCCTGCCATTATAAGAGCCAAGTGTGGGGTATTTCATGTCCCAATGTCACGCCTTGCTGACTTCGGTACGGTTGCGTCCGTTGGCCTTGGCGCGGTATAGGGCTCGGTCGGCCCGCGAATAGAGACGATCGAAGCCTGCAGCGCTGCCGGTGCCGGTGGCGAGTCCGAGGCTCACGGTGATCGAGGCGGGAATCCCGAGGGCCGCTTCGTTCAGTTCGGCGATACGATGGCGGACGCGCTCGGCCAGGTCATGCGCCCCTTCGAGGGGGGTGTCGGGCATCAGGATGCAGAATTCTTCGCCGCCAATGCGCGCCACTATGTCGGCCTGACGGGTCTCTTCCTGAAGCGCCTGGGCGAATGCCTCGAGTACCCTGTCGCCGGCCGGATGGCCCCAGGTGTCGTTGAGGTGCTTGAAGTGATCGAGATCGAGCAGGGCGAGGCTCATGGGGCGTTCGTTACGCAGGCTTTGCTGGTACAAGCGTTCAGCGGTTTCCAGCAGGTAGCGACGATTGCCCAGTCCCGTCAGGTCGTCGACCAGACTCAGCCGTGAAACGAGTTCGCGCTGGCGGCTAAGACGAATCAGTGCCAGCATCAGGCCGGCTACCACGGCCAGAGCCAGCAGAACCAGCAGGCCGATGGCGAGGCTCAGCCGTTCCATGATTTGGCGCTGTTCGCCGGCGGCCACGTGGATGAGGTCGTTTAGCTCGCCGTAGGCCCAGGCCAGCTCCGTCTCGAGTTCGTAGCCGAGTGCCTGCAGGGCCTGCCTGTCCTCGTCCGTTTCGATGTCGGCATCGATCAGTGCCGCCAGTTCGGCCAGACGGGTTTCGACACGAGCGAGGGTGTCGAGCGCCGGCCGATAGTCCGACGGGGCGAGCTGGCTTTGCGAGAGGCCATGGCTGACGCCCCGAATGTGCTGGGGAATGCGCCACACCAGATTTGCCAATCGCTCGGCATGCAGGTGATGGGGATGTTCCTGCATCGCATTCAGGGTGGCGCGAAGCAGCACGGGATGCTGCTGGGCACGAACCACGTCGGCGACCAAGGCCGTGTAGTTGGCGCCCACGTGCTGGCGAGCGTTGGCCACGTATAAGCCGATGGCCATGGCGCAAATGCCCGAGAGCAGGCTGAACCCCAGTGCCATGCCCCAACCGAGTGCAAAGGTGCGCCGGTCTTTCATGGAGCGTGGATTTCCCGGATCGACCAGATCCATCGCGTCATGGTCTCGCTGCCCTCGGTCACGGCTTCGGCATCTTCGGGAACGAGCAGCATGGTGGGGCCGAAGGTTTCGCGGGTCAGTGGGTCGCCATCGAGTCGGGTGGCGAGCAGGTAGCGTTTCTGCTCACGGTGCTCCGGGGTGAGAAAGACCGTGTAGTCATCGTGGGCGATGAAGCGCAGCCGCGGCGCGTCTTCCAGGCCTCGTTCGGCAAGGAAATCATCCAGCCAGACGCCGGCGAAACGGCCCTCCAGCCCCTCGAAGTGGATCAGGCTCACTTCGTGTAGACCCAACGACTCGATCTGCGCCCGGCTGATTCGGTGTTGCTGACCGTCGTGGCGCACGGTGAGTATCGGAGCGTCATCCTGCGAAGGTGCCAGTGGGCTCTCGGTGACCGTTGCTGCGGGTGCCAGGCGGGAAGTGAATATCAGCAGCAGGAGTGCCGCGATGGGGGTTCGCAATAGGCAGTCATGCCACGCAGAGAGGGAAACGTCCGGTGGCATTGGCAATCGGCGCATGGGCGTACGCTCATCGTCAGGGCTTAAGCGGATTGTGGCAGAAACCTATGACTCGGAAATGACGCCCAGCCAACGCTAGATACCCTCGCTTCTAGCCGATGCGGTACGAGCTGGGCATTTCGGCGAGCAGCCCGCGTCCGCCAGCCAGCGTCAGGGCCAAGTCGTGCAATCCATCCCAGGGCGGCAGTGTCGAGGCACCCTTGATGGCGAGGTCGAGACGCTGGGCGAAGAGCAGCAACTTGTGCAGGCGGCGGATCGGTAGACGCGCAATGGCCTGCTGGTAGGCGGGGCGACGTTTCTCGAAGATGGCCGGCTTCTGGGCCTTGCAGGCATGCTCGAAGCTCTGGCCCTGGTCGAGGTGCTGATGGAGCGAGAGCAGGGTGCGGAGCTCGCGGCTCAACGCCCACAGCACGATGGGGGCCTCCACGCCCTCGCCGCGCAACCCGGCGACGATGCGCGAGACCCTGGCGGGGGTTCCCTGCAGGCAGGCGTCGGTCAGGGTGAAGACATCGAAACGTGCGCTGTCTTCGACGTCGCCGGCCACCTGGCGAGCGCTGATCCTGCCGCCGGGGGGCACCAGCAGGGCGAGCTTCTGCAGCTCCTGGTCGGCGGCCAACAGGTTGCCTTCGGTGCGTTCGCCGAGCAGCCGTGCGGCATCCAGGTCGAGGCTGAGTCCATGGCGTTGGGCGCGGTCGCGCAGCCAGAAGCCCAGGCGTGACAGGTCGACGGGCCACACCGGCACGAACAGGCCGACCTTGTCGAGCGCCTTGAACCAGGCGCTCTTCTGCTGGCGAAAATCGAGCTTGCCCATGCTGACGAGCAGCACGTCATCGCTGCCGGCCAGCCGTTCGGCATGCTCCTTGAGGGCCCGGCCGCCTTCCTGGCCCAGGCCGTGGTTGCCCAGGCGAAGCTCGATCAGCTTACGGGTACCGAACAGCGAGAGGTTGTTCGCCGTTTCATGCAGCTGGCTCCAGGCGAAATTGGCCTCGACGTGGAGAACCTCCCGTTCGTCGATGCCCTTCTCGCGGGCGGCGGCACGTACCGCATCGCACGCCTCCATGTGCTGGAGGGGCTCTTCCCCGGCGACTATCACCACCGGGGGCAGTTTCTTGGCGAGCGCGTCGGGAAGCTTGTCGGCAAAGACTTTCATGGAGCTGCCTTCATGCCCTGTTCAGCCCACGCAGCCGCTCGAGCAGCTGGCGGATGGCTTCGCGATGCAGCGCCGTTTCTGCTTCACGGCGAATCTCTTCCTGAGCCAGCAGATTGTCGTCGCTGACCGTGAACCGCTCGCTCACCTCCAGCATCTGCTCGGGCAAGACGAAGGCGCCGTCACTGCGGCGCTGAACCGAGAAGGGCAGGCTCAGCACCATTTCGTGTTCTTGCGACCCGGCGTCGAGTACGCTCAGGCGACGCTCGTCGAGAGCCGGGCGTCCCAGGGTGAGTATCCAGGGCGCCTGTGCGTGGAGTCGCGTGCCGTCTCGACGCAGACGCTCGGCGAGTTGCCGCGACAATTCGCTCTCCGGGCCGGCCAGCTCGAGTTCGTCGATGACCGTGCCGCTCTCGCCGAAGCCGCGCAGGCGAAAGCCGCAGCCGGTCAGCGCCAGGGCAGTGCCGCCGGCCAGTACGCGGGTGAGAAAGGTGCGACGCTGCATATCGACTCCCTGCGATCATCCGACCACGATGTTGACCAGCTTGCCGGGCACGACGATGATCTTGCGTACCGACTTGCCCTCGGTGTGGCGCTGGACGTTCTCGGCGGCCAGCGCCTGCGATTCGATGGTGGCCTTGTCCGCCTCGGCCTCTACCTCGATGCGTGCCCTCAGCTTGCCGTTGACCTGCACCACCAGTTCGATGGTATCGCGGGTCAACGCCGATTCGTCGACCTCGGGCCAGGTGGCGTCGATCACCGGGTCGTCATGGCCGAGAGCCTGCCACAGGGCGTGGCAGGCGTGCGGGGTGATGGGGGCGAGCAGCAGCACGCAGGCCTCCACGGCCTCGCGGGTCACGGCGAGCCCTTGGGGCGAAGCGTCCTTGCCATCGTTCTGAAAACGGCCCAGGGCATTGGTCAGCTCCATCACCGCGGCGATGGCGGTATTGAAGGTGGTGCGCCGTCCGATGTCGTCGCTGGCCTTCCGGATCGTCTCGTGGGTCTTGCGGCGCAGCTCGCGTTGGGCATCGTCCAGGGACTCGGGGTCGAGGCGTTCCGGCTCGCCGGCCTCTAGGTGCTCGAAAACGAGGCGCCACAGGCGTTTGAGAAAGCGGTGGGCCCCTTCCACGCCGGAGTCGGACCACTCCAGGGACTGTTCGGGCGGTGCGGCGAACATCATGAACAGCCGCACGGTGTCGGCGCCGAAGCGGTCGATCATCGACTGAGGGTCGACGCCATTGTTCTTGGACTTGGACATCTTCTCGATGCCGCCCATCTCGACGGGCCGACCGTCGCTGACGAGAGTGGCGCTGACCGGGCGACCCTTGTCATCCCGCTTGACCTCCACGTCGGCGGGGTTGAACCACTCCTTGCCGCCGTTTTCGGTGTCGCGGTAGAAGGTCTCGGCGATCACCATGCCTTGGGTGAGCAGGCGCTGGAAGGGCTCGTCGGACTTCACCAGGCCGAAGTCGCGCATCAGCTTGTGGAAGAAGCGCGCATAGAGCAGATGCAGGATGGCGTGCTCGATGCCGCCGATGTAGAGATCCACCGGCAGCCAGTAGTCCGCTCGCTCGTCGAGCATCGCTTCGCGGTTGTCGGCGCAGGCGAAGCGCGCGTAGTACCAGGAAGACTCCATGAAGGTGTCGAAGGTGTCCGTCTCGCGCGTCCAGCCGTCGCCCAGGTCATAGAAGGCGGGCATCTTCTTGAGCGGTGAACCGGTGGCGTCGACGGTCACCTCCATGGGCAGCTCCACCGGCAGTTCGTCGTCGGTGAGCGGTACGGTCTGCCCTTCGGGACCGTATTTGACGGGGATCGGTGCCCCCCAGTAACGCTGACGGGCTACGCCCCAGTCGCGCAGGCGGAAGTGGGTCTTCACCGTGCCGCGTCCCAGGGACTCGAGCTTGGCGGCGATCGCCTCGAAGGCCGCCTCGAACTCCAGGCCGTCGAACTCGCCGGAGTGGATCAGCTTGCCGGTCTCGACGAAGGCGCCTTCGGAGAGGTCGGGCGCCTGGCCGCTCTCGTCGGCGATGACCGCCTTGATGGGCAGATCGTACTTGGTGGCGAATTCCCAGTCGCGCTGGTCGTGGCCGGGGACCGCCATCACCGCGCCGGTGCCGTACTCCATCAGTACGAAGTTGGCCACGTAGACGGGAACTTCGTCGCCGGTCAGCGGGTGCACCGCGACGTGCCCGGTGGGCATGCCCTTCTTCTCCATGGTGGCCAGCTCGGCCTCGGAGGTGCCGCCGCGGGCGCACTCGTCACAGAAGGCGGCCATGTCGGCATCGCGTTCGGCGACCTCCTTGGCCAGCGGGTGGCTGGCGGCCACCGCCATGTAGGTGACGCCCATCAGGGTGTCCGGGCGAGTGGTGTAGACGCTCACCGGGGTGTCCGAGCCGCCGTCCGGCGCCTTGACCTCGAAGGTCATCTCCACGCCGCGCGACTTGCCGATCCAGTTGCGCTGCATGGTCTTGACCTGTTCCGGCCACTCGACCTCGTCCAGGTCGGCGAGCAGTTCCTCGGCATAGTCGGTGATCTTGAGGAACCACAGCGGAATCTCCTTGCGCTCCACGAGCGCACCGGAGCGCCAGCCGCGTCCCTCGATCACCTGCTCGTTGGCCAGCACCGTCTGGTCGACCGGATCCCAGTTCACCGCGGCCATCTTCTTGTAGACCAGCCCTTTTTCCACCAGCTTGGTGAAGAACCACTGTTCCCAGCGGTAGTAGTCGCTGTCGCAGGTGGCGAATTCGCGGTTCCAGTCGTAGGCGAACCCCAGCGCCTTGAGCTGGCGGCGCATGTAGTCGATGTTGTCGTAGGTCCACCTGGCCGGTGGCACGCGGTTCTGGATGGCGGCGTTCTCGGCCGGCATGCCGAAGGCGTCCCAGCCCATGGGCTGCATGACGTTCTTGCCCTGCATGCGCTGGAAACGCGATACCACGTCGCCGATGGTGTAGTTGCGCACGTGCCCCATGTGCAGCTTGCCGCTGGGATAGGGGAACATCGACAGGCAGTAGAACTTCTCGCGGTTGGCGTCTTCCACCGCCTTGAAGCATTCATGGGTTTCCCAGAACTGCTGGGCGTCGCGTTCGATAGCAAGGGGCGTGTACTGTGCGTCCATCGGTATTCGGCTGAGCCTTTTCGGAAGTGCTTGAAATGGTATGCGAAACGCTGAGCGTGGCAGCAGCGCGACGGCGCGCCTGCCCGGCGCGTTGCATGGCCACCTTTTCACGATAAAACGTTGAACTGGCGGCGAGATAGCGTCTAAATGGTAGCCAAGGATACCCCAGACGGACGGGAGCGGCCATGCCTGTTGCCGTCCGCGAGCCGCTTCGAGGAGAGTGAGGCATGAGCAAAGAGTCTGATCCCAAACGCGAACACCGCCTGCGCGAGGGTTACGAACGCCTGTTGGCGCAGCTGCAGAATGGGCGTCGCGACCTGACCTGGGAAAACCTCCAAAAGGAGCTGGATGAGGCGGTGGAGTTCGAGGCAGAGCTCGAGGAGTTCACCAAGGACGAACTGGCCCTGCTGCGTGCCTGGCTGGAGCGCGACCTGGTCGACATGCGTCGCTATTTGAGCGCCGGTGGGCGTGGCGTGGCGAGCTGGCTGGGCATCGATCTCGACCAGCTGTCGCGCCGGGTCGTGGAATCGCTGCTCTCCATCGCCGATCGCAGCCAGGTCGACAAGGCGCGTTTCGAGGAGGATCTCGAGGCCGCCCGTGCCGACTACTGCGAGGGCGAGATGGCCGCGCCCGGGCGCATGGCCTGCGTTCATTGCGATGCGGTGGTCGAGCTGGAGGGCGTGGCGCGTATCGAGCCTTGCCACCAGTGTGGCCATCGCTACTTCTACCGGGTGTCGCAGTAGCCCGCTACGCCCAGCCATCCAGTGCTAGGAGGGTGCCGATGACCAGGCCGCTCATTGCCAGCGCATAGCCCAGGTTGTGACGCATCATCCGATAGCCGCTGATGCCGTAGCGCCCCTGCAGCGAGAGGTTGATGCCGGAGAGTGGCCCTACCGAGGTACCCACCGCCCAGGAAGCCAGGGCGACGAAGGCGAACAGCGTCTGGCGCGCCGGCTCGAGGTCGAGCATCGAGGCGAGCACCGAAACGCCGATGATGGGGTGCAGTCCCGCGACGGCGCTGGCCACGATGGCCACGAAACTCACCACGGCCTCGCGAGCGCCGAAGCGATCGAAGAGCGTCCACCCGCTGCCGGTGGCGGCATCGATCAGCGTGGAGAGTCCCAGCGTCAGCAGTCCCGCGGCAAGGAACAGCGCGATTTCGCCACGCATGGCCGGTAGCCGCATGAGGGTGTGCTGGCGTACCCGGCGCAGCGTCCAGCGCGGGCCCTGCGGAAGGTTGGTGGCCAGGGCCGCTGCCGGCAGCAGGAAGGTGATGATGCTGACGATGCCGAGCCTGGGCGTCAGGGCGTAATGGAAGAACAGTACCAGCAGGGCCATGATCACCGGCATGAGCAGGCTGCGCGGCGAAAGCGAGAAGCCGGCAACGTCGCTGAGGTCGAAGCGTCGCGAGAGCTCGATGGTGGTCAGGGTGCCGGCGACGAGAGCCAGGGGCAGGCCGGCCGCGAGCACCTGGGTGTAGTTCATGTCCGGCGCCAATGTCATCACCACGCCCATGGATGCGAAGAATGGCGACCACAGGGCGGCGCTGGAGAGCCCACGATTCAGTGCCAGGAACTGCGGCAGCGTCAGCGGCCCACGACGGGCGAGACGGTCGCCGATCATGAATACCGTCGAGAGGTTGAGGATGATGCCCAGCAGGTGCACGCCCAGCCAGGTGCCGGCAATGCCGGGTGCGCCGGTCATGGCGCGGCCCAGCGGGCGACTGCCGCGACGGTTGCCGATCAAGCCGATGAAACTCACTCCGACCAGCATGGCGACCACGTAGGTGTTGCCGTCGAGCACCGCCGGCCAGTCGATTGCGGCATCGTAACGAAGCCTGGCCGTGATCAGCAGTGCCAGACCGATGGCGATGAGCGCGCCGGCCTGCCAACGGGTGCGCTGCGGGATGTCGCGCCATAGCAGGGCAGTTGCCAGCCACAGTGCATAGCCGACCAGGTGCGACGGCAGCGAGGGCGCGGGAAAGCTCAGGATCTGCAGCAGCAAGCCTGCGAGGATCGAGACGCCGGCCAGTGCTTGGCGGGGCGAGGTGGATGGCGTGGCGGGGTCGGACACGACGGCTCCTGGCGCAAATGATGAGCAGTCTAACCGTTTTTCGGGTCGACTTCCCGGGCGGCCTGCTCGCGCACCCGTTCCAACTGGGTTAGCAGGGCGCGGGCGGCGTTGGAGAGAGTGCGACCCTTGTGCACCAGATACCCCAGCGGACGGTGGATGGGGGGGGGCTCCACCGCCAGCTCGTGCAGTTCGCCGGCTACCAGTCGCTCCGGCAGCAGGCTCCAGCCCAGCCCGATGGCGGTCATCATCTTGAGCGTCTCCAGGTAGTTGGTGGAGAGCGTCACCGGCAGGGTCAAGCCGGCTGCGGCGAAGCGCGATTCGATCAGCGTGCGGGTGAAGGTCAGCGGGCCGGGCAGCACGGCGTCGAAATGGCAGAGTTCGTGCAGCGTCAGCGGGCCGCGCTCGGCCAGCGGGTGGTCGTGGGCGCAGACGAAGCACAGCCGGTCGACCCATATCGGCACCACCTCGAGTTGCGGGTCAGGGTGGGGTGCCAGCGTCACCACGGCGATCTCCAGCTCGCCGTCGAGCACGCCCTGATAGGCCTGCTCGGAGTCGAGAAAGTGCAGGTCGAGGCGCACCTCGGGGTGCTCTTGGGTGTAGGTCTTGAGCAGCGGCGGCAGGCGGTGCAGGCCGACGTGATGACTGGTGGCCAGCGTCAGGCTGCCGCCCACGTCGCCGCGGAGATCGGTGAGCGCTCGGCGGCTGTCGTCGACCATCACCAGTATCTGGCGAGCGCGGGGCAACAGCACCCGGCCCGCCTCGGTGAGGCTGACCGTGCGCCCGATGCGGTCGAACAGCCGCGCATCGATCTGGCTCTCGAGCACGGCGATGCGCTTGCTCACTGCGGGCTGGGTGAGGTGAAGCTGATCGGCCGCGCGGGAGAAGCTGCCGCTGTCGGCCACGGCGAGAAAGGCCTGCAGACTCTGGGTGTCCATGGGCGGGCTCCTCGGGAGGATTTTCGAATTCCGGTATGGAATCTATTGAATAAATAACATGAATTGATTTTATGAGCACGTCGCGTGACACTGCTGTCACAACCTAGAGGGCCTTGAGCCCATCGTGACGAGCACAAGTGGGCGACGATGCCCGGGAGGAGACCGCATGGCAGGCCAGACGCTTTACGACAAGCTGTGGTCGCAGCACCTGGTGAAGGCGCGCGACGACGGCACCGCCCTGATCTACATCGATCGGCAGTTGCTGCACGAGGTGACCTCGCCCCAGGCTTTCGAGGGCCTGCGTTTGGCTGGCCGCAAGCCGTGGCGGCTCGACGCCAACCTGGCCACGCCCGACCACAACGTGCCCACCACGCTCAAGGAGCGTGCCGAAGGCAACGCCGGCATCAGCGACCCCGTGTCGCTGATCCAGGTGCAGACGCTGGACGATAACTGCGTCGAGTTCGGCATCGAGGAGTTCAAGATCAACGACCCGCGCCAGGGCATCGTCCATGTGGTGGGTCCCGAGCAGGGCGCCACGCTGCCCGGCATGACCGTGGTGTGCGGCGATTCCCATACCGCCACGCATGGCGCCTTCGCCGCGCTCGCCCATGGCATCGGCACCTCCGAGGTCGAACACGTGCTGGCCACGCAGTGTCTGCTCGCCCAGAAAATGAAGAACATGCAGGTGCGCGTCGAGGGCGAGCTCGGCGTCGGCGTCACCGCCAAGGACATCGTGCTCGCCATCATCGGTCGCATCGGCACCGCCGGCGGTACCGGCTATGCCATCGAGTTCGCTGGCAGCGCCATTCGCGGTCTCTCCATGGAGGGGCGCATGACGGTGTGCAACATGGCCATCGAGGCGGGCGCCAGGGTCGGCCTGATCGCCGTGGACGACACCACCATCGACTACCTGCGCGAGCGACACTACGCGCCTCGGGGCGAGCAGTGGGATGCCGCGGTGGCCGACTGGCGCCACCTGATCTCCGATGCCGACGCCGAGTTCGACAAGGTGGTGACGCTGGATGCCGCCGAGATCGAGCCTCAGGTGAGCTGGGGAACCAGCCCAGAGATGGTCACCGGCGTTTCCGGCGAGGTTCCCGATCCCGCCGCGGCGCCCGACGAGACCGTGCAGCGCAGCTATGCCCGGGCGCTGGAGTACATGGGGCTGGCACCCCGGCAGAAGATCACCGACATTCGCCTCGACAAGGTGTTCATCGGCTCCTGCACCAATTCGCGCATCGAGGACCTCCGCGAGGCTGCCAGGGTGGCCCGCGGCAAGAAGGTGGCCGACTCCATCAAGCTGGCCATGGTGGTTCCCGGCTCCGGCCTGGTGAAGCGACAGGCCGAGGCCGAGGGCCTCGACAAGATCTTCATCGAGGCGGGCTTCGAATGGCGCGAACCGGGCTGCTCCATGTGCCTGGCCATGAACGCCGACAAGCTCGGTGCCGGCGAGCACTGCGCCTCGACCTCGAACCGCAACTTCGAGGGTCGCCAGGGTTACGGCGGACGCACCCATCTGGTCAGCCCTGCCATGGCCGCTGCCGCCGCCATTGCCGGACATTTCGTCGACGTCCGCGAATTCGACGCGCAACCCGCCGCCTAGGAGCCTGCACCATGAAACAGTTCGAACGCATCCAGGGCCTCGTCGCGCCGCTCGACCGGGCCAACGTCGACACCGACCTGATCATTCCCAAGCAGTTCTTGAAGTCGATCAAGCGCACCGGCTTCGGCGTCAACCTCTTCGACGAGCTGCGCTATCTCGACGAGGGGTACCCGGGCCAGGACTGCTCACAGCGGCCGTTGACCCCCGATTTCGTGCTCAACCAGTCGCGCTACCAGGGGGCCAGCGTCTTGCTGGCGCGGCGCAACTTCGGCTGCGGCAGCTCCCGCGAGCATGCCCCCTGGGCGCTGGAGGATTTCGGCTTCCGGGTGGTGATCGCCCCGAGCTTCGCCGACATCTTCTACAACAACGCCTTCAAGAACGGCCTGCTGCTGATCACCCTGCCGGAAGAGACGGTCGACCAGTTGTTTCGCGAGGTCGAAGCCAACGAGGGCTATCGCCTGGACGTGGATCTGGAGAAGGAGCGGGTGATCACCCCGGCTGGCGAGATCCTCGAGTTCGAGGTCGACCCCTTCCGCAAGCAGTGTCTGCTCGAGGGCCTCGACGACATCGGCATCACGCTGAAGGACGAGGACGCCATTCGCACCTTCGAAGCGAAGCATCGGCAGGCGCGTCCCTGGCTGTTCCGCGATACGGCTCAGGCTTGACGCCTTCGTCACTCTGACACAGTGGAGCGTCGGGGGAAGGCCGATGAGGAGGTCCGATGCCAGGGATGGCATCGGTAGCGCCCAGGGATGGGTTCACAGCGCCTCCTCGCAGGCCTTCACCCGAGGTAGCTCCACGGACCCAGCAAGGAAGAACCAATGACGCAGAAGATTCTGGTACTGCCGGGCGATGGCATCGGCCCCGAGATCACCGCCCAGGCCAGCCGCATCCTGTCGGCCTGTCAGGCCCGCGGCCTGGACGTGGAAATCGAGGAAGGCTTGCTCGGCGGTGCCGCCTACGACGTGCACGGCGAACCGCTCCCCGCCGAAACCCTGGAGAAGGCCCAGGCAGCCCGCGGCATCCTGCTCGGCGCGGTGGGCGGGCCCAAGTGGGACAAGATCGAAGACCTCGCCAAACGCCCCGAGAAGGGTCTGCTGGGCGTGCGCAAGCAGCTGGGGCTGTTCGGCAATCTGCGGCCGGCCATCACCTACCCGCAGCTGGCTCAGGCCTCCAGCCTCAAGCCCGAGCTGGTCGCCGGGCTCGACATCATGATCGTGCGCGAGCTCACCGGCGGCATCTACTTCGGTCAGCCGCGCGGCATCGAAGAGCGCGACGGCGAGCGCGTGGGCTTCAACACCTATGTCTATTCCGAAAGCGAGATCGAGCGCATCGGCCGGGTGGCCTTCGAAATGGCGCAGAAACGGGGCAAGAAGCTCTGCTCGGTGGACAAGGCCAACGTGCTGGAGGTCACCATCCTGTGGCGCGAGGTGATGGAGCGCCTGGCGCCGGAGTACCCTGACGTCGAACTCTCCCACATGTACGTCGACAACGCCGCCATGCAGCTGGTGCGCGCGCCCAAGCAGTTCGACGTGGTGGTCACCGGCAACATGTTCGGGGATATTCTGTCCGACGCGGCGGCGATGCTGACGGGCTCCATCGGCATGCTGCCTTCCGCCTCGCTCAACGAGAGCGGCCAGGGCATGTACGAGCCCTGTCACGGCAGCGCGCCGGACATCGCGGGCCAGAACGTCGCCAACCCGCTGGCGACCATCCTCTCGGTGGCCATGATGCTGCGCTATTCGCTGAACGAGCCGGCGTTGGCCAGCCGTATCGAGAAGGCCGTGGGCAGGGTGCTGGACGAGGGCTTGAGGACCGCCGACATTGCCTCCGAGGGTACCCGCACCGTCTCAACCACCGAAATGGGCGATGCCGTGCTGGCGGCCTTCGAACGTCAGTAGCCGGTCCTTCGCCTGCGTGTCGCGGGCAATTCCTGTATAATGACGGGTTCATTCTTTCCTGGAGGACTTCACATGTTGAAAGTCGGTTTCGTGGGATGGCGAGGCATGGTGGGCTCCGTGCTCATGCAGCGCATGGTGGAAGAGGGCGATTTCGACGGCATCGAGCCGGTCTTCTTCACCACCTCGCAGGTCGGCCAGGCCGGTCCCGACGTCGGCGTGGACGTGCCTCCGCTCAAGGACGCCTTCGACCGGCAAGCGCTCGAGGCGCTGGACGTGATCGTCACCTGTCAGGGCGGCGACTACACCAAGGAGGTGTACGGCGACCTGCGTGCCGGTGGCTGGAAGGGATACTGGATCGATGCCGCCAGCACCCTGCGCATGGCCGATGAGGCGACCATCGTGCTCGACCCGGTCAATCGTCGCGTCATCGACGACCAACTGGCGCGCGGCGCCAAGACCTTCGTGGGCGGCAACTGCACCGTCAGCCTGATGCTGATGGGACTTGGCGGGCTGTTCGAGGCCGGCATGGTCGAGTGGATGACCTCCATGACCTACCAGGCCGCCTCCGGCTCCGGTGCCAAGCACATGCGCGAACTGCTCGGTCAGATGGGGGCGCTGCACGACAGCGTCGGCGGCGAGCTCGCCGACCCCTCCAGCGCCATTCTCGACATCGACCGCAAGGTCACCGCGGCGATGCGCAGTGGAGAGTTTCCCACCGAGAACTTCACCGCTCCGCTGGCCGGCAGCCTGCTGCCGTGGATCGACACCAAGCTCGACAACGGCCAGAGCAAGGAGGAGTGGAAGGGCAGCGTCGAGAGCAACAAGATTCTCGGCCTGCAGGACAACCCCATTCCCATCGACGGCCTCTGCGTGCGCATCGGCGCCATGCGCTCGCACAGCCAGGCCTTCACCATCAAGCTCAAGCAGGACGTGCCGCTCGACGAGATCGAGGATCGACTCGCCAAGCACAACGACTGGGTCAAGGTGATCCCCAACGACAAGGAGGCCACCATTGCCGAGCTCACGCCGGCCGCGGTCACCGGCACGATGAGCGTGCCGGTGGGGCGTCTGCGCAAGCTGGCCATGGGCGGCGAGTACCTCTCCGCCTTCAGCGTCGGCGACCAGTTGCTGTGGGGTGCCGCCGAGCCGCTCAAGAGAATGCTGACGATCCTGCGCGAGCAGTGAGAGTCATGGCTGCGCTCGCTGCATGAATCGGCGGTGCATGTTGTGAAACGGGGCGTCTCCTGCGGGAGGCGCCCCGTCCTTTTGCGTTGGCGCAAGAATTTTGCCGTCGCCTCGCATTGACATAGGTTGAATAGAACGAGAAAAACCGCCCGCCACTCGGGGCCAGCCATACCAGAGTGTGGTACATAGAGATCAGGTGGCATCACCATCCGTTTGGTTAGGCGCCTCTCAGGCGGCGCCACCGGGAGACGCAAGGGAGCTCCATGAGCCGTAAGCTGACATTCGCCTCGTTGCTGTCATTGTCCTTCGTGAGCCCCGCGAGTTGGGCATTGGGGGTTGGCGACGTGGACGTGCATTCGTCCCTCAATGCGCCGTTGCGGGCCAGCGTGCCGCTGACCGACGTGGCCGGTCTGGATCTTCGGCGGCTCAAGGTCTCGCTGGCGGAGCCGGCCGCCTTCGAGCGTGCCGGGCTCGAGCGCATGCCGTTGGCCTCCGATGTGACCATGGCCGTGCGCGAGCGTAATGGGCAGTGGGTCGTCGAGCTCGAGAGCGACAGGCCGGTACGCGAGCCCTGGCTGGACCTATTGCTGCGCTTCGATTGGCCGGAAGGGCGCCAGCTTCGCGAAGTCACCCTGCTGCTCGACCCCCCGAACTACGCCGAACTGCCGGTGCTGGCAGGTTCGTCGGGCCGGTCGCCCGGTGAGGCGGCCGTGTCGACAGGCTCCGAGTCATCGGCGTCGCCGGGGGCGTCGACGTCGACCGAGCGTGGTGACACCTGGGTCGGCAGCGGCGACACCCTGTGGTCGATAGCCGACCGGCTACGGCCAGACGACGCCATCAGCATGGATCAGATGATGGTGGCTCTGGTGGAGGCCAACCCCGAGGTCTTTCCTTCGGGGAACATCAATTCCATGCGGGCCGGTCATTCCCTGTCGGTGCCGTCACGGGACGCCATCCTGTCGCGGACGGCGGAACAGGCCGACCGTGTCGTGGCGGCGATGAACCAGGCATGGGCCGAACGAGACGGCGGCACTGCGCAGCGCGTGGCGTTGACGCCTGCGCCACAAGACGCAGGCGGCACTCCGGAGGATGCCGCCGATCCGATGGAAACGGCAGGCACCGAGCCCGAACCGACGCTTTCCGATGCGGCCATCGAGGCGGCCGAGTCCGTGCCGGTACCGCGTTTGACGTTGCTCAGCGATCGGGAGCTGGCCGCCGAAGGACAGGCGCGAGGCGAAGTCGAAGGCGAGAGTCAGGGAGCGCCAGTCGCCGGTCATGGCGGAATCGACCCAGGCGTGGTGGCCGAGCTGGCCACGCCGGAGCTGGCGCTGTTGGACGATGCCGGAAGGCAGGCCGTTCGGCAGCGTGAGAATCGGCAGGAACTGGAATCCCAGCGTGATGCGTTGCAGGCCGAACTCGAGGCCATGCGGGATGAGCTCGATGTCCTGCGCGGCCAGCTGGCCTCGGTGATGGCCGAGCGTGCGGCAGAGTCCGACCCGGCGGGTACGTCACCGGCAGCCGAAGAAGGCGCCGACAGCGCGCCTTGGTGGGGGGCCGTTCATTCGCTGGAACCGAACCGGCCGCTGTGGCTCGGTGCGGCCGGCATCGCGGCGTTGCTTGGCTTGTGGCTGGTGATTCGCTGGCGCCGAGGCCGCGACGAGGCTGTCTCGGCCGGCGGTTTCGTGACGATGCCGACGGTTTCCCCCGCCGGTGCCAGTCCCGAGATGGCCGAAGAGCCTGCGCCGACTGCCGGAGCGGGGCTAGCCGAGGAGCCTCCGGCACGACCGACCATGCCCCAGGCCGAGGCCATCAACGAGGCCGACATCTTCATGGCCTATGGCCGTTACGATCAGGCACGCGAGCTGCTCGAGGCCGGAATCGCAAGAGCCCCAGAGCGTTCCGATCTGCGTTTCAAGCTGCTGACGGCGTGCGTCGAGCAAGGGGACTGGACCAAGGCTCAGCGCGAGGCGCAGTGGCTGCGCGACCATGCCGAGCCTTCGCTGATTGCCGAAGTCGAGCGCCTGATGGCGCGTCCTCCATCGGAGGTGGAAGCGCATGCTGCGACGGATGAAGGTGCGCCCCCGTCCGCCTCCGACGATGATGCCGAACGCGATGCACCGGACGCTTCCCGTGAGGTGTCGGACGATACGCGCAGTGGAGCCGGTGACTGGCCGGATCTGTCACCGGCAATGGAGGCCGTCCCCGACGATGCCGAACCGGCAACCCGGTCTGAGCCTGAGGCGAAGCCGGAGAGCGAGCCGGATTCCCAGCCGGCATCATCGTCGGAGCCGGCTGAGGAGCCCCTTGCCGAGTCGGCGCCTCGGGCTGGCGGACGGGAGGAGTCCGTAGCGGAAACGCCGACTCTGGCCGAGCCCGCCGGCAACGTCATCGACTACCAGCCCCCGGCGCTGGATTCACCGGCGGCGACGCCGGAGGAAACGCCCATGCAACCCAGCGTGGACTTCACTCCCCGGGACGGCACGACCGATGATCCGGGGGCCGCCGAGAGTGGCCGTTCCCCCGCGCTGGGCGACGAGTCGCCGTCCCCGGTCGCGGCGGCAGCATCGGGTGAGGATTGGGAGGTCGAAGAAGTGGCCTTTCCGCCGCTGGATGACGATAATGGGCGACCGTTCAGTGCCGCACTCGCCGATGATAGCCTCGATGAGGCGCGGCGTCTGATCGACGCCGGCGAATCCGAACGGGCCCGGGCATTGCTGCAGAGACTGCTCGTCGAAAGCGGCGATGATGAACTGTGCGATGCCGCCCGGGGTCTGCTCGACCGGCACCGCCTGTGACGACATTCTCGCTGACACCCACGATGCCGATGGCCGAATGACCCTGTTCCAATCGCTCGATGATCGTCGCCCGCTGACCGGACGCTTGGCCCTGGGCGTGGAGTATGACGGCTCCGCCTACTGTGGCTGGCAGCGCCTCAAGCATGCCGCCTCCGTGCAGGCAGCGCTGGAGACGGCCCTGTCGAGAGTGGCCAGCCAGCCGGTCAGAGTTCACGCCAGCGGGCGCACCGACTCCGGCGTGCATGCCACCCGCCAGATCGTGCACTTCGATGTGCCGGCGCCGCGCTCGCAGAAGGCGTGGGTGTTCGGTGCCAACGCCAACTTGCCGCGAGATGTGGCGGTGCGCTGGGTGCGCGAGGTGCCCGACGATTTTCACGCCCGCTTCAAGGCTCTGGCACGTCGCTACCGCTACGTGCTGCTCAATCAGCCGAGCCGCCCGGTGCTGGAGCGGGCCAACGTCACCTGGTGCCGCGACCCGCTCGACGCACTGGCCATGCACCGCGCTGCCCAGGTGCTGGTGGGCGAGCACGACTTCTCGAGTTTCCGCGCTGCCGGCTGCCAGTCGAAGACGCCCTGGCGCCACTTGCACTTCATCGAGGTCCACCGACACGGTCCGCTGGTGGTCGTCGACGTGCAGGGCAACGCTTTCCTGCATCACATGATTCGCAATATCGTCGGTGCCCTGGTCACCGTGGGGCGGGGGGAACGCGGCGACGACTACCTGGCCGAATTGATGGCACTGAAGGATCGGACTCTGGCCGACGTGACCGCGCCGGCCTGCGGCCTGCACTTCGTCGATTCGCGCTATGATGATCGTTGGGGCCTGCCCCATGAGCCGCTCGGGCCCAATCTGCTCGCCTTCCTCGGCGAATGGAGCGGCGAGCGGCCGTTGCCAGACTGTCCCATGGTCGAATTTCGGCGCGGCACCCCTGCACGGGGCTGTCGCCGGTAAAGCCGTCATCGGAGAGGACGAGCCCCGAAGGAGCCACTCTTGCACGCTATCCAATCATCTCGAGCGCGTACCCGGGTCAAGATCTGTGGCCTGACTCGCGAGACGGACATCGATGCCGCCGTGGCCTTCGGTGCCGATGCGCTGGGGTTCGTGCTCTGGCCCGGCAGCCGGCGCGCCGTCGACGAGGCGCGGCTGGCACGACTCGCCGCCCACGTGCCAGCCTTCGTGACTCGGGTCGGGCTGTTCGTCGACCAGGATCGCGAACTGATCGAGCGCTGTGCGCGACATCTCGACCTGCTGCAGTTCCACGGCACGGAGCCCCCGGCTTTCTGTGAGGCGTTCGGCCGGCCCTGGATCAAGGCGCTGCGCATGCGCGACGGGCTCGACGTGCCCGCCGCCGCGACGGCGTATGCCAGTGCTCAGGCGCTGCTGCTGGATGCCTATCGGCCTGGCGTTCCCGGGGGGACCGGCGAGACGTTCGACTGGTCGCGAATCCCCGCAAACCTGGCAAAACCTGTTATTCTCGCGGGTGGGCTGACCCCGGACAACGTGGCCGCGGCCATCGATGCCGTGCATCCCTTCGCGGTCGATGTCTCCGGCGGCGTGGAGGCCGCACCGGGACGCAAGGATCCGCGACGGATCGCGGCATTCTTCTCGGCGGTGCGGGATGCCGACCGCGGTACCCGGTGAGGCTCCTCTGCCCGCGTGAATCACCGAGTTTCCAACCCCGTTCCTATTGACGACCCTGTGAGGTGTCTTTCGTGAGCAAGTTCAGCGACCTGACCCGACTGCCGGACATTCGCGGCCACTTCGGCCCCTACGGCGGCCGGTTCGTCTCGGAGACCCTGAGCTTCGCCCTGGACGATCTGGCCGAGACCTACCTGCGTCTGCGTGACGACCCGGATTTCCAGGCGGAATTCGACCATGACCTGGCCCATTACGTGGGCCGCCCATCTCCGCTCTATCACGCCGAGCGCTGGTCGAAGCAGCTCGGCGGGGCCCAGGTCTGGCTCAAGCGCGAGGACCTCAACCACACCGGCGCCCACAAGGTGAACAACACCATCGGCCAGGCGCTGCTGGCCAAGAAGAGCGGCAAACCGCGGGTGATCGCCGAGACCGGTGCCGGCCAGCACGGCGTGGCAACGGCCACGGTAGCGGCTCGCCTGGGTCTGCGGTGCGAAGTCTACATGGGTGCCGAGGACGTCGAGCGCCAGAAACTCAACGTCTACCGAATGCGTCTGCTGGGCGCCAACGTCATCCCCGTGGAGTCCGGTACCCGCACGCTCAAGGACGCCATGAACGAGGCGCTGCGCGACTGGGTCACCAACGTCGACGACACCTTCTACATCATCGGTACCGTGGCCGGCCCGCACCCCTACCCGATGTTGGTCCGCGACTTCAATGCCGTGGTGGGGCGCGAGGCGCGTCGCCAGTCGTTCGAGGAGTTCGGCAGACTGCCCGATGCGTTGATCGCCTGCGTGGGTGGCGGTTCCAATGCCATGGGGCTGTTCTATCCCTTCGTCGAGGACGACGAGGTGGCCATGATCGGCGTCGAGGCCGGCGGCGACGGCGTCGAGACCGGCCGCCACGCCGCACCGCTCGCCTCGGGGGCGCCGCGCGGCGTGCTGCACGGCAATCGCACCTATCTGATGTCCGACGAGGGGGGGCAGGTTTCCGACACCCATTCGGTATCCGCCGGACTCGATTACCCAGGCGTCGGCCCCGAGCATGCCCTGTGGAAGGACGTGGGGCGTGTCGAGTACGTGGCCGCCAACGACGATGCGGTGCTCGAGGCGTTTCGCGAGCTGACCCACGTCGAGGGCATCATGCCGGCGCTGGAATCCGCTCACGCCCTGGCCCATGCCAAGGTGCTGGCGCCGACGATGCGGCCCGACCAGCACATCGTGGTCAACCTCTCGGGCCGCGGCGACAAGGACATCATGACGGTCGCCAAGATCGATGGAATAGAGCTCTGAGGATGCCGATGAACCGTATCGACCAACGCTTTGCCGATCTCAAGGCCCAGGGCCGCCGCGCGCTGATTCCCTATCTCACTGCCGGCGACCCGGCGCCAGCGCACACCGTCGGCTTCATGCACGCTCTGGTGGCGGCGGGCGCCGACGTGATCGAGCTCGGCGTGCCGTTCTCCGACCCCATGGCCGACGGCCCGGTGATCCAGAAAGCCTGTGAAAGGGCGCTGAAGCATGGCGTGCGCCTCGCCGATCTCTTCGAGATGGTGCGCGAGTTCCGTGAGCAGGATAGCGAGACGCCTGTGGTGTTGATGGGCTATCTCAATCCCGTCGAGCGCATCGGCCTCGACGCCTTCGCCGACCAGGCCGTTGCCGCCGGCGTCGACGGCGTGCTCACCGTGGACATGCCGCCGGAGGAGGCCGAGGAGTTCGGCCCCGTGCTCAAGGCGCGCGGGCTCGCCTCGATCTTTCTCGTCGCCCCTACCACTTCCCGCGAGCGGGCCGCTACAATATGCGCCCATGGCGAGGGCTATCTCTACTACGTGGCGCTCAAGGGCGTGACCGGTGCCGCGACCCTCAACGCGGCGGACGTGGCCGAACATCTGGCACCGTTGCGCGAACTGACGACGCTTCCACTGTGCGTGGGCTTCGGCATCCGCGATGGAGCCTCGGCAGCGGAAGTCGGTAGGGTGGCCGATGGCGTGATCGTCGGGTCGGCACTGGTCAACCGCATTGCCGAGAACGTCGAGCGGCCGGAGGCGATTCCCCAGGCGCTGCAGGCCGTGCTCGGTGAGATGCGCACGGCGCTCGATGCGCTGCCGCCGCGTTGATGGCGCTCGCCGAGCGAATTCATATCCGCCCGGTCGTGCCGGGTGCAACAGCCTACGGAAGCCTTATCTGACATGAGCTGGCTTGACAAGATCGTACCTTCAGTGGGGCGTATTCAGCGCAAGGAACGCCGGGCCAGCGTGCCCGACGGCCTGTGGCGCAAATGCCCCAAGTGCGAAGCGGTGCTCTACCTGCCCGAACTGGAAAAGCACCATAACGTCTGTCCCAAGTGCGACCATCACCTGCGGCTGACGGCGCGCAAGCGACTCGACTGGTTTCTCGATGCCGATGGACGCGAGGAGATCGCTGCCGAGCTGGAGCCGGTGGACCGGCTCAAGTTCCGGGACTCCAAGAAGTACAAGGATCGCTTGAGTGCCGCCCAGAAGGAGACCGGCGAGAAGGATGCGCTGGTGGCCATGCGCGGCTACCTCGACGGTCTTCCGGTGGTCGTGGTGGCCTTCGAGTTCACCTTCATGGGCGGTTCCATGGGTGCCGTGGTGGGGGAGAAGTTCGTACGTGCCGCGACCCTGGCCCGCGAGGAACGCGTACCGCTGATCTGCTTTTCCGCCTCCGGCGGGGCGCGCATGCAGGAGGCGCTGTTCTCTCTGATGCAGATGGCCAAGACGTCGGCTGCACTGGAGCGGCTGCGCGAGGCCGGCGTGCCCTACGTTTCGGTGCTCACCGACCCGGTGTTCGGTGGCGTCTCGGCGTCGCTCGCCATGCTCGGCGATCTCAACGTGGCCGAGCCCAACGCGCTGATCGGTTTCGCCGGGCCGCGGGTCATCGAGCAGACGGTGCGCGAACAACTGCCGGAGGGCTTTCAGCGCAGCGAGTTCCTTCTCGAGCACGGTACCGTGGACATGATCGTGGCGCGTGGCGAGATGCGTGACCGACTGGGCGGCGTTCTGCGCAAGTTGATGCATCAGCCACCGGCAGGCGTTGATGCGCCCCTGGCATCGGTAGAACCGGATCTCGTCGATGCCGCCGAACAGGCGGAAGCGGGTTGGGAAGAGACCTCGTCGGAGAGCGCCGAGGCATCCGGCTCGAGTGAGGCGGAAACCTCGCACGACGGCGGGTCCCAGCGACCCGACGACGCGCGCTGACGTCCGTGGGGCGCTCGGCGCACGCTTGCACGCTGGATGAATGGCTGGCACGTCTGGAAGCCGCTCATCCAGTGAGTATCGATCTGGGCCTCGACCGCGTGGTTGCCGTCGCCCGGCGCATGGCCCTGCTCGATCGGCCCCTGGCCGGCGGCGTGATCACGGTGGCGGGCACCAACGGCAAGGGCTCCACGGTCGCCTTGCTCGACGCCCTGGCGCGCAGCCACGGCCTCACCACGGCGACATACACCTCACCGCACCTGCTGCGCTACAACGAGCGTCTGCGCCTGAACGGCCGCGAAGCCGACGATGCCACCCTGATCGCCGGTTTCGAGGCCGTCGAGACCGCGCGTCTCGATGGCGAGCCCGTCAGCCTCACCTATTTCGAAGCGGGCACTCTCGGCGCCCTCTGGGTCATGGCCCAGTGCCCGCCGGATCTGGCGATTCTCGAGGTGGGGCTGGGCGGCCGCTTGGATGCGGTGAACGTCATCGACGCCGACGTGGCGGTGATCACCACCGTGGCTCACGACCATGCCGCCTACCTGGGCGACGACATCGAAGGTATCGGCCGCGAGAAGGCCGGCATACTTCGTGCAGGTCGCCCGGCGGTGCTGGGTAGCTCGACGCTACCGGCCAGCGTGCATGATGCCGTGCGCGAGCGTGGTGCCGTGCCCTTCGCGCTGGGCGAGCAGTATCGGCGTAGCGAGTGCGGTGCTGCCGGCTGGCGCTGGACGGGCATGGGGGCCCGTGGCGAACCGCTGGAGGTCGACGGCTTGCCCGACCCGGGCCTGCCGCTCGACAATGCAGCCACGGCGCTGCAGGCGCTGGCCCAGGCCAAGGGCGAACTCGATGCGCAGGCCTGCCGACAGGCGCTGGGCAGGGTGACTCTGCCCGGTCGTTTGCAGTGGCTGGGACAGTGGTGCCTCGACGTCGGACACAACCCCCACGCAGCGAGCTACGTGGCCGAGCGGTTGGCTGCGCGTCCTTGCAGCGGACGCACCTGGGTGCTGCTGGGCATGCTGGCCGACAAGGATGCCGACGGGGTGATTGCCGGTCTGGCGCCGTTGGCCGATGCTTGGGTGACCGTATCGCTCGAAGGTGAGCGGGCGCGTTCGGCGGCCGATCTGGCCGAACGCATCGTCGAACGGGGAGGGCGGGTAGCCTACCAGGCTGCCACGCCCGTAGCGGGCGGCGCCTGGCTCGCCGAGCGCCTCGCTGCCGAGGATCGCGTGCTCGTGTGTGGCTCCTTCTTCACCGTGGCAGCCATACTGGCATGGAAGCGGGCTGGTACGGCGCCACCGTGACGGCGCCACGGCCGCGTGCAGGAGGGCAAGATGAAGTACGGAATGCGCGAACGAATCAGCGGGGCGGTGATACTCACGGCTCTCGCCGTGATCTTCGTCCCCATGCTGTTCGACGAGCCGGCACCCCGGGAAGAGCGTCCCGAGCCGGTGTTGACCATCGAACAGCCGGTGCCGGTCGAGCGTCACGACGTGCCTGAGCCGCAGCCGCCGGATAGCCTCGACGCGGGGGCCGACAGTGACGCCCCTGCCGGCGATTCCGCCGACGGCGAGTCGGCGACCGCTGACGAGACGGTCGCCTTGGACGGTGCCGAGGCGGTGTCGGAGGGCAGTGCTGATGAAGCCCAGGATACCGATGCCTCCATCGTTGCCGACGAGGCGGACGCCACCGAACGAGCTGCGTCTGCCGATGACGCGACCCAAGAGGCGCCCGTCGACGATCCCATCGCCGAACTGGCGCGAACGGCTTCGGCGCGCCTCGAGGGCTCTGCCGCGTCGGCCGAGGAAGGCGAAGGGGCATGGGCGGTGCAGGTGGGCAGCTTTGGCGATCCGGCCAATGCCGAACGTCTCGAGAATCGGCTCGCGGAGCAGGGTTACTCCGCCTATCGGCGTCAGCGCGATAACGACCTGACGACGGTCTACGTGGGCCCCTTCGCCTCTTCCGAGGAGGGAGAGCGAGTGATGGGCGAACTCAAGCAGAATGCCAACCTGCAAGGGTTGCTGGTCCGGGTGAGGGAGTGAGCATGACGCTGACCTGGATCGACTGGCTGTTCCTGGCCGTGCTGGCGGTGTCGACCCTGGCCGGCGTGATGCGCGGGCTCGTTCGAGAGGCGTTGGGCCTGGCCGCCTGGATCACGGCACTGCTGGCGGCGCGACTGCTCGCCGAGCCGGTGGCCGACCTGCTCAGCGGGGTCATCGACAGCCCGGACGGTCGCCTGGTGCTGGCTTTCGTGGTGGTGATTCTGGGCGTTGTGCTGTTGTGCGGGGTGATCATCCGCATGATCCACGCCGCCGTCGAGTGGGTGGGCATGGGGCTGTTCAACCGCCTCGCCGGGGCGGCGTTCGGCGTGGCACGGGGGGCGGCGATCCTGGTACTGGCCACGATCCTGATCAGCCTGACGCCCCTGGTCCAGTTGCAGGCCTGGCAGGAGGCAGAACTGCGCCCCGCCTTCGAGCAGCTGCGCGACTGGGCGGTGAGCCGTCTGGAGGCATGGGAAGGGCGCTTTCCCGAGCCGTCGGCGCTGCGCGAACTCACCCTGCCGAGCAGCGACGCGGCACCCCCTGACGAGCGATGAACCCGGGTTGGGCCGCAGGCGGGCCGCCGACCCTTCAACATGAATTCCAGGCAAGCGAGGTAAGGTGGAATGTGCGGTATCGTCGGCCTTCTGGCCAAGCAGACCGTCAACCAGGCGATCTATGATGCCCTGACCGTGCTCCAGCATCGCGGCCAGGATGCCGCCGGCATGATGACCTGGAACGAAGGGCGTTTCCTGCTGCGCAAGAGCAATGGCTTGGTGCGGGACGTCTTCCACACGCGCCACATGGCACGCCTCAAGGGCAACCTGGGGATCGGCCACGTCCGCTATCCCACCGCGGGTTCCTCCAGCGAGGCGGAGTCGCAGCCGTTCTACGTCAACTCGCCCTACGGCATCTGTCTGGCGCACAATGGCAATCTAACCAACTCCGATCAGCTCAAGCAGGAGCTGTTCTCCTCGGATCTGCGCCATATCAACACCAGTTCCGACTCCGAGGTGCTGCTCAACGTCTTCGCTCACGAGCTGGGCAAGCAAGGGCCGCACCTGGCGCCTGGCGACGTCTTCGACGCGGTGCGCCGAGTGCATCGTCGCTGTTGCGGCGGCTACGCGGCGGTGGCCATGATCAACGGCGTGGGCCTGGTGGCCTTCCGCGACCCCCACGGCATTCGTCCAGTGGTGTTCGGCACCCGTGACGAAGGAGGCGGACAAGACGTGATGATCGCCTCCGAGTCGGTGGCGCTGGACGTCGGCGGCTTCGAGCTGCACCGCGATCTGGCACCGGGCGAGGCGATCTTCGTCGACATGGAAGGGCATATCCATACCCAGCAGTGCGCCGATGCTCCGCGTCTGGCTCCTTGCATCTTCGAACACGTCTACCTGGCGCGTCCCGACTCGATCCTCGACGGCGCCTACGTCTACGGCACGCGCATGCAGATGGGACGCAAGCTGGGCGATCGCATTCGCAATGAGTGGCCGGAGCACGACATCGACGTGGTGATCCCCATTCCCGACACCTCGCGCACTTCGGCGCTGGAGCTTGCCCAGCATCTGGGGGTGACCTACCGGGAAGGGTTCATGAAGAATCGCTACATCGGACGCACCTTCATCATGCCGGGTCAGACCCAGCGCAAGAAATCGGTCCGTCAGAAGCTCAACGCCATCGGCATCGAGTTCCAGGGCAAGAACGTGCTGCTGGTGGACGATTCCATCGTTCGCGGTACCACCTGCAAGCAGATCATCCAGATGGCTCGGGAAGCCGGCGCCAACAAGGTCTATTTCGCCTCCGCCGCGCCACCGGTGCGCTACCCCAACGTCTACGGCATCGACATGCCGGCGGCCAGAGAGCTCATCGCTCACGGGCGCAGCGAGGCCGAGGTGGGCGAGCTGATCGGAGCCGACCGGATCTTCTATCAGGATCTGGACGATCTCAAGGCGGCGTGCCGTGAAGTCAATCCCACGCTCGACGCCTTCGACTGTTCGGTCTTCGATGGTCACTACGTCACCGGCGATATCGACGAAGCGTATCTCTCGGCGCTGGAAGCGTCGCGCAACGACGAGGCCAAGGAGCAGCAGAGCGCCGGCTATCATGCCCTGGTGGGAACCCACAATCTGGACGATGACATCGACGACTGAGGGGCAGCAGAATGGATCCGCAGCGAGACCAAGACGACTGGGCTCTGGAAACTCTGGCCATTCGTGCCGGGCATCATCGCACCGGAGAGCAGGAACACGGCGAGCCGATCTTCCCCACGTCGAGCTTCGTCTACGGCAGCGCCGCGGAGGCGGCGCGAAAGTTCAACGGCGATGAGCCGGGCAACGTCTATTCCCGGTTCACCAACCCCACCGTTCAGACGTTCGAGCGTCGCTTGGCGGTGATGGAGCGTGGCGAGCGTTGCGTGGCGACGAGTTCGGGCATGGCCGCCATCCTGGCCACCGCTTTGGCGCTGCTTCAGGCCGGCGACGAGATCGTCGCCTCGCGCTCGCTGTTCGGCTCCACCGTCAGCTTGTTCGACAAGTACCTAGGCAGGCTGGGTATCGTCACGCGTTACGTGGAGCTCTCCGACCTCGACGCCTGGGAGGCGGCCATCACCCCGGCAACCCGGCTGCTGTTCGCCGAGACGCCGTCCAATCCGCTCTCCGAGGTGGTCGACATCGCTGCCCTGGCCGAGATCGCCCATCGTCACGATGCATGGCTGGCCATCGACAACTGCTTCCTCACCCCGGCTCTGCAGCGTCCCCTCGATCTGGGAGCCGATCTGGTGATCCACTCGGCGACCAAGTATCTGGACGGCCAGGGCCGTGCAGTGGGGGGCGCCGTGGTGGGCCCCCACGAGCTGCTGGATGAAGTGTTCGGCGTGGTACGTACCTGTGGCCCCTGCCTGAGCCCCTTCAATGCGTGGATATTCACCAAAGGGCTGGAGACCCTTGGCCTGCGCATGCGGGCCCACTGCGAGAATGCCCAGCGGCTGGCGGAGTGGCTGACCGCTCATCCGGCGGTGAAGCGGGTACACTATTCGGGGCTTGCGGATCATCCCCAGCACGCCCTCGCCAAGCGCCAGCAGGCGGGTTTCGGCGCCGTGCTGGGCTTCGAGGTGGTCGGTGAACGCGAGGGCGCATGGCGGGTGATCGACGCCACCCGCCTGCTCTCCATTACTGGCAATCTGGGTGACGTGAAGTCCACCATCACCCATCCCGCTACGACCACCCATGGGCGCCTTTCCGATGACCAGAAGGTCGCGGCGGGCATCGGCGAGGGGCTGATCCGCGTCGCCGTCGGCCTGGAAGCCATCGCCGACATTCGCGCCGATCTCGCGAGGGGGCTGGACTCCCTAGCGTGATCGGCAACCCGCTTTGCCCTGCTCGTGCCGTTGCATGGCGTGGGCGGGGCGTTTTGCGTTGCCGGTGGTGTGACCCGATGTCCCTTGCAGGAACCGCTGCTGCGGTCTGAACTGGTCCTGGCATGAACCCGAACTGACGGTTTTTCCGAATGCTGCATTCGGGTTTTTTCAGCGGCGCCGTTTGGTGCACTGCGGTAGGCTGGGCGCCATCGATCACGCACTCGAGGTGATGCCATGTGGCGCAATACGCGAAGCGGATGGGGGCTGGTGAGCATTCTGCTGCACTGGATTCTGGCCGTCGCCATCGTTGGCTTGTTCGTGCTGGGCTGGTGGATGACGGGCCTCGGGTACTATCACGACTGGTACAACCTGGCCCCCTGGTGGCATCGCTCCATCGGCATGCTGGTGCTTCTCGCCACGCTGCTGAGGCTGGCCTGGCGATGGGTCAATCCAACGCCACGCGCCCTGGGACACCGCTTCGAACGCCTGGCCGCGCACCTCGGGCACCTCGGCCTCTACGCGTTGATGCTGGTCGTGCTCGTCAGCGGTTACCTGATTTCCACCGCCGACGGCCGCGGCATCGAGGTCTTCGACGCGTTCGAGGTGCCCGCACTCATCAGCGATCTGCCCAATCAGGCAACGATTGCCGGAGAGGTTCACTGGTATAGCGCCTGGGCGCTGATTCTGCTGGCAGCAGGCCACGGACTCGCCGCCTTCAAGCACCATTGGATCGATCGCAACGAGGTTCTCAAGCGAATGATCGACCCACGTCTGAGCCATCGCTGAGACGATCGATACACTTTCATCCAAGCGCAAGGAGAGAGCACGATGTTCAACAAGACCGTTATGGCCACGGCCCTGAGTACGGCGGCCCTGGTGGGGATCAGCCAAGCCCAGGCCGCTGACTACGTCATCGACACCGAGGGTCAGCATGCCTTCGTCCAGTTCAAGATCAATCATCTTGGCTTCTCCTACATCCTGGGTAGCTTCGAGGAATTCAGCGGCGAGTTTCACTACGACCCGGAGGACCTGGAGGCGTCCAGCGTCGAGATGGAGGTGCAGGTCGATAGCCTCAACTCCAATCATGCCGAACGCGACAAGCACATCCTCAGCGATGATTTCCTGCATGCCAGCGAGTACCCCACGGCAACGTTCACTTCGACCGGCTTCGAGGCGACCGGCGACGGGGAAGGCGTGCTGAGTGGCGAGCTGAGCCTGCATGGCGAGACCCGCGAGATCGACATGCCGGTGACTCTGGTCGGTGAAGGCGAGGACCCCTGGGGTAGCTACCGTGCCGGTTTCGAGGGTTCCACGACCCTGACGCTGGCCGATTTCGGCATCGACATGAGCGATTTCCCGGAGACGATGCATGAACTCGAGCTCTATGTGACCTTCGAAGGCGTGCGTCAGTAAACCGGACGACACTCTCGATCAGAAAGCGAGCCCCCGGCCCTTGGGCCGGGGGCTCGCTGCGTGAAGGGCGCAGGATTCAGCGCCCGGTGGGTTCAGGCCGATGCGTCGAGCACGGCATCGGGGAAGTGGCGTCGCAGGATGCGGTTCTGGAAGTCATCCACGAAGCGACTGTTGATGATGACGATGAAGCGTTCGAAGGGCGCTGCAGCGTCTCGTTGCGCGATGCCATCCACGCTGTGAAAGACCTGGTCGTCGCGCAAGTGGAGGATGTCGCCAGGGACGAGCTTGGTATCCGCCAGACGTTGCGTGCCGGCCTTGTCGGCGAACAGGTGGTTTTCCGCTCCTGCCACGTTGTCGCGCGTCAGTACCAGGATGCTCAGCGCCCGGCATCCATCCGCATGAATGCCTTGCCCTTGCAGGGGGTCCACTTGGCCCTCGCCTCGGACCCCGGTGATCTGCATGAGGACCGGTTCACGGGGCTCGATGCCCCACAGCCGACACCAGGCGCTCACGAAAGCCTTGACGTCCGCACGCTCGAGAAAGGCGGGGGTCAGGGGGTCGTAGTAGCGCAGCCGGTCGGCCATGCTGTCGGCATCGTTGAAGGCGCCGCCCTGTGCCATGGGGCAATGGCCCATGGTGGTCACGTTTCCCTCGTCATCGAGCGTCAGCCAAGACATGCGCTTCCAGCGTCGATTGACGTAGGGGTCGCGAGGCAGGTCCGTGGTGAAGCTCTGCCAGGCTGAAAGGTCGATATGGCGTCGGATGTCGGTCTGGCTCCATCCTTGGCGGCGCAGATCGTCCATGACTTCGGGGCTCCAGTAGGAGACGTCCGGAGCGACTGGCATGCCGGTGACGTCGAAGCCGTGCTTGAGGGTATCGAGTTTCATGATGGTATTCTCCTGTTGCATGGGCGGTATTGCCCGGCTGCCGCTCGCGGAATGAGCGAGCAACAGAAGAAAAATGAAAAGGTATGCAACAAAATGTCAAAGGAATGTATGAAAAAAACGCCTATGCTGGTATCAGTGCGATACTGATTCACTGACTGAGCGGTATCAGTTCGTTGGTACCTGATATGTAGGTCCAGGCTGACAATGACCTGTAGGATGTGCCGTGACGTCTCTCGATCAGGCCATGCCATCGAGTGACGCCGTGCCATTGACGAGGAGACCCATGATCGGCCGTGATACCCGAACCGGGCAGCCCTCAGCGAATGTGACGCAAGCCGGGAGTCCTTCCGGCGGCGATGCGTCGGTGCTCAGGGCGACGACCGGGGCTCAGTCCGAAGTGGCGCTGGTGCGTCGCCAGTATCTGGAGAGCGAGCAACGCTTCCGTGCCCTGCTGGAGAGCCTGCCCAAGGTGGCGGTGCAGGGTTATGATCGCGAGCGTCGCGTCATCTACTGGAACGAAGCCAGCACCCGCCTATACGGCTACACCGCCGACGAAGCGCTGGGCAATCTGCTCGAGGATCTGATCATTCCCGATGCCATGCGTCAGGGAGTGATCGAAGCGCATCGCGCCTGGATCCGCGAGGGCATTGAAATTCCTCCCGAAGAACTGGAGCTTCGTCACAGGAGCGGTGAACTGGTGCCCGTGTTTTCGCACCACGTGATGCTCGGCGAGCATACCGAAGCACCGTTGATGTTCTGCGTCGACGTGGATCTTTCCGATCAGAAAAGGGCGCATCGCGCGCTGGAGTTCGCGACCCGTTTCGACAGCTTGACGCACCTTCCCAACCGGCAGACCTTCGAAGGCGAGCTGGATGTTCTGTTGGCGGACTGCTCGCGACATGGTGGCTTTCTGGCGCTGGTCTATCTGGACATCGACCATTTCGTGGAGATCAACGACGCCTTGGGTTACGAGCAGGGGGATCGCTTGCTCGTCGAGTTGACGCGGCGACTGCGCGATCGGCAGCGGATGAGCGATCTGCTCGCCCGGGTATCGAGCGACGAGTTCGTGCTCGCCTTTCCCGAACTGCATCGTCAGGCCGATCTATGGCGCCTGGTGGAGAGCGTTCAGCGTTCCCTTCGTGATCCTTTCGTGCTCGATGGCCACAGCCGTCAAGTCACGGCTTCCCTCGGCGTTGCCCTCTATCCCGACAATGGTCTCAATGCCCGAGAGTTGATTCGCAACGCCGATGTGGCCAAGAACCGTGCCAAGCTGGAAGGACGAGGTGCACTACGCTTCTTCGAGCAGCACCTGCACGATGAACTGGTGCGTCAGCATCATCTGGTGGCGCAGTTGGAACAGGCCCTGGAGCGCGGGGAGCTCTGCCTGCACTACCAGCCCCAGGTATCGGCGGTGAGCGGGTGCATCGAGAACCTCGAAGCGCTGCTGCGCTGGATTCCTGCCGAGGGCCCTCCCATCTCCCCGGCGGAATTCATTCCGCTGGCCGAGCGCTCTGGGCTGATCCACCGGTTGAGCGACTGGGTGATCGAAGAAGCCTGTCGGCAGCAGCGGTCATGGCGCGACCGGGGGTTTGCCACACAGCGCATCGATATCAACGTCTCGGGTCGCCAGCTGTTGCACAAGGGGGCACTGGCGCGATTCGAGGCCTGCCTGCTGCGCCATGGACTGGAACCGCAAGACATCGGCATAGAGCTGACCGAGAACGTGCTGATCGAGGCGGACGATTCGGTGCTCGAGGAGCTGCGCAAGCTGTATCACCGCGGTGTGCGCATTGCCATCGACGATTTCGGCACCGGCTACTCCTCGCTGAGCTACCTCAAGCACTTCCCTGTCACGGCGCTCAAGATCGACCGTAGCTTCGTGCGCGATGCCCCCTGCCAACCCGAGGATCGCGCGATCATGGAAGCGGCGATCTTCATCGGCCATCGACTGGGACTGGAAGTGGTTGCCGAAGGCGTGGAGAATGCCGAACAGCTCACCTTGCTGCGGGAGATGCGCTGCGATCTGATCCAGGGCTTCTATTTCTATCGGCCGATGCCGGCGGAAGCGATCGAGCGATTGCTGGCCGGCCTGGTCCCCGGTCACGGCCACCTGTCAGGCTGACTCCTTCGGGCTGATATGGCGGGGACGGTGGCGTAGAATGCCCGCTCCCTTCGTTTCGTGGAGTGCTCGTGACCGCTACGGATTCATCCCGCCCTGCGCTTGGCCGCGTGCTGTGGCGCCAGACTTGGCCCATGGCCATTGGCGTGCTGGCGCTGCTTGGCTTCCAACTGGTGGACAGCGCCTTCATCGCCCGCCTGGGTACCGCACCGCTGGCGGCCCAGTCCTTCACCTTTCCACTGTCGTTCTTGATCATCGGCGTGCAGGTCGGCATGGGCATCGCCATTGCGGCGCTGATATCCCGTGCCATGGGAGCCGGTGAGGCGTTGCAGGCTCGGCGCCTGGGCTCGCTGGTGCTGTTGGTGGGAATGAGCGTGATGGCGTGCCTGACGCTACTGCTGTGGGCGCTCCAGACGCCGATTTTCACTCGTCTGGGTGCGGATGCCGCAACCCGTGAGCTGATCCGGGGGTACTGGGCACCGCAGCTTCTGGCCGCTTGGGTCGGGGCGCTGCTCTATTTCGGCTACAGCCTGTTTCGCGCCCACGGCGACACCAGGCTGCCGGGCAAGCTGATGGTGATGACGAGCTTCATCAACCTGTTGCTCGACCCCCTGTTGATCTTCGGGCTCGGTCCCTGGCCCGGGCTTGGGCTGCCTGGGGCGGCTTGGGCAACGACGATCGCCTTCGCGGTGGGGGCGGTGGTATTGGGACAGCGCCTGAGCCGTACCGACTGGCTCGCTCGTCGGGGATTGAGCGCCGAGCTGCGTCGCTCCGCTCCCGTCTTCGCGGGCATCGCCGGGCCGGCCATGATCAGCCAGCTGATGCCGCCGCTGGCCGCCATGCTGGCGATCTCGACGGTGGCCGCTCTGGGGGAGTCGGCAGTGGCCGCCTGGGGACTGGCCAGCCGACTGGAGACGTTGTCGCTGATGGTGGTGCTGGCGATGACCATGTCGTTGCCGCCCTGGCTCGGGCGCTGCTACGGGGGCGGTGACTGGGCCCAAATTCATCGCCTGATGCGCCTGGCGCTGCGGGTCGTGGTGGTGTGGCAGCTGGCTCTGGGTCTGCTGATGGCGCTGGCATCTTCCGGGGTTGCCCAACTGTTGGCGGGGAGTCCGGAGGTGCGCGACGAGCTGGCTCTGTTGATTCGCTTCCTGCTGCCGAGCTATGCGGCACTGGGGGTGTGCATGATCGTCGTGTCGGCCGGCAATGCCCTCGGATGGCCCATGCGTGCCATGCTGATGTCCGGTGCGCGGTTGTTCGCGTTCTACCTGCCGTGCCTGTGGCTGGGCAGCCGGCTGGGGGGATTGACCGGTCTGGCCGCCGGCGCGGCGCTGGGCAACCTCATGGCAGGCGTGGCGTCATGGCTGGTGCTGCGACGCATCCTCGCCAGCCCGCATCGACGGCCGGCATTGAGCGCTGGCGAGGGGTAGCCCGGCACTCGGTGCCGGGCGAATGCATGCCCAGGATCAGTCGTTGGCCGTCGGCGCAGTACCTTCCGCCGGCTGCTTGGCCGGCGCTGGTCGGGGGGCGGCCAGTCGCTCCTGTTGCCAGGCGAAGTAGAGGAAGAGTCCGCCCATCACCAGGTAACCCGTCGCGAAGTCCGGAGCGGCGTTGAAGGCCAGCTCCGGGGCGTGCATCAGACCGATGAAGGCGAATACGGCAGCCACGCCGGCGAAGGCGGCGGCACGGCGGAACTGATGGTCGATCACCGAGACGGTCATGGCACCAATGAAGATCGCGGTGAACATGGCGCCCTGGCCCAGTGCCACGATACCGCCCGAAATGTCTGCCACGACCTCCTCGGCTCCCCGGTTGAAACGCGTCATCACGTAGTTGGCGAAGTAGGGCAGCATGGCCAGCGCCACGGCGGGGTAGTAGCGGCTGTCGTTGCCCTGGAAGGCGGTGGCGATCATCGACATGCCTACGAACACCAGAATAGGCGCCACGACCGATACCGGAATGAGCGCGGACAGGGCGGCGATGAGGCCGAACATCGTGGCCAGGCCATAGACGGCACCATTGAGCAGGCTGTAGCCGCGACCGGCGCCCATCCACTTGGCGCCTACGGTGGCGATGTAGACGGTGGTGGGGAAGACGCCGCCGAAGAGGGCGCCGAGCATGGTGCCGGCGCCGTCGACGGCCTGACACTCGCGCACGTCGTATTTGTCGCCGGCGGCTTCCATGGCTTCGACGTTGTTCATGGTCTCGATGGCGTTATAAAGGGTGATCGGCAGCACCACGGTGAGCACCGCCAGCATGCTGGTGAACAGCAGGCCGAGCCCCTCGAACCAGGCGAGATTGGGCAGCAGAGGATAGAAGCCGAGATGGGTGAAGGCTCCGCTGAACTGGCCGTCCTCGGTGGCACCGATCAGGTAGGCGAGCGCGGTGCCGATGACGATGGCGAACAGCGAGGTGGGAATGCGAAACGGCATCGTCACCCGGCCGATCAGGCCGACGATGATGATCGCCAGCACCAACAGCCCGATGATCGGAATCTCCAGGGTCTTGAACAGCATCTCGCCGGCGATGAAGGTCAGGGCGACGCCGGCCACGGCACCGAGCATGGCTGCGCGCGGCAGGTGGTATTGCACCCAGCGTCCGATCACGCTGATCGATGCTTCGATGGCGCCGCTGATGAAACAGGCGGCCACCGCTACCTTCCAGGCCAGCTGCGGGTCGCCGGTGAGCTGCTTGGCCGGCAGTAGCACGCCGAACAGGAAGACGAACATTACCGGCGTGGAGATGCCGTAGGAGAGGGCAGTGACGTCGCTGCGGTTCTCGCGGCGAGCCAGGCGCGCCGCGCTCCAGGCGTAGTAGAAGTTGCCGACCATCACCGCCACGGCGGCGCCGGGCAGCACCTGCCCGAAGACGATCGACGCCGGGAAGTCCATGCCCAGCATGGTGATGGCGATGACCACGAAGTTGGCGATGTTGTTCTGGAACAGGGCGAAGAAGGCGTCGGTGTCTTCCTTCTTGTACCAGGGGTAGTGCACGGGAGTTGCCGCCATGGGAAGCCTCTTGGTTGTCGGGGTTGTATTCAAGGCAGCTTGCAGTCTGACCAGCATCTGACTGATCGGTCAAGTCCTGCTCTGCCATGGGCGCCGCAAGGCGCCCCGAGCCCCCGGCGGCAAGGCCGGCATTCTACTCGAAAACGACGGCGCCCGGGCAGGGCCCGGGCGCCGTCGTTCTCGGCTTTTGGCATGTCGGTCAGTTGACCGCGGCGATCGCCTTGGCCAGGTAGGGCAGGTTCTCCTGGGAGAAGCCGGCCACGTTGGCGCGGCCGGAACGCACCATGTAGATGCCGAACTCGTCGCGTAGGCGGTCGACCTGTTCGGGCGTCAGGCCGGTATAGGAGAACATGCCGCGCTGTTCGGCCACGCAGGCGTATTTTTCGTCCAACCCGTAGGGCGCCAGCGCTTCGACGAATTCACGGCGCAGAGTGTTGATGCGGTCGCGCATCTCGGTGAGCTCCTCGCGCCACAGGGCAGCGAGTTCGGCGGATTGCAGGATCTCGCTGACGATGGCACTGCCGTGGGCCGGCGGGTTGGAGTAGTTCTCGCGCGCCACGATGGCGATCTGCGAGCGTACGTTCTCCATCTGCTCGTGGTTCTTCGCCACCATGATCAGGCAGCCGGTGCGCTCGCAGTAGATGCCGAAGTTCTTGGAGCAGGAACTGGTGATGATCGCTTCATCGAGATTCTCGACCAGCAGGCGCACCCCGTAGGCGTCTTCGTCGAGTCCCTCCCCGAAGCCTTGATAGGCGAAGTCGATCAGCGGCAGCAGGCTGCGCTCGCGCACCACCTCAAGCACGGACTGCCACTGCTCGCGCGAGAGGTCGAAGCCGGTGGGATTGTGGCAGCAGGCATGGAGCACCACCACATCGCCTTCGGGGATCTGCTCGAGGGCGCCCAGCATGCCGTCGAAGTCGAGGCGGTTGTCGGCGTCCACGTAGGGGTACTTGTGCAACTCGATGCCGGCGGCGGTGAAGATGCCCAGGTGGTTCGGCCAGGTCGGGTCGCTGACCCAGATACCCTTGCCGGGAAGCTTCTTGGCAATGAAGTCGGCCGCCAGGCGCAGGGCGCCGGTTCCGCCCGGCGACTGGGTGGCGCTGGCACGCCCCGCTTCCAGCACCGGAGAGCTCTCGCCCAGTACCATGGGCAGGATCACGCTGCCGTACTCCGGCGCCCCGTGGGAGCCGATGTAGGTCTTGGTGGTCTCGTTCTTGAGCAGCAGGGCCTCGGCCTCCTTGACGGCGCGCATCACCGGGGTGTTGCCATGGGCATCCTTGTAGACCCCGACGCCGAGATCGACCTTCTGCGGATTGGTATCCTTCTTGAAGGCCTCGATCAGACCGAGGATGGCGTCCCCGGGTACCCGCTCAATGTGCTCGAACATGTAATTCGCTACCTCGTCGATTCTCGCGGCAAAGGAGTGACATACCCCTACCATGATGCCATCGCGGCGGGCGAACTGCCACCGGGAGACTGGCTACGGTAGGCCTGTTGCAGTGGCAGACGAGGGGGAGCGCTGGGGACAAGCCGGAGTGCAGGTCCTACGCCAGGGGGGGAGGAGCATGGCTCCAACGGGCGGGCCAAGGATGACCCGCACCGGTCCTGCCAGCGGACCAGGAGGCGAAAGCGCCGCAGGGCGTATTAAGCGCCCAGGGAGGGGCACAACGCCTCTGCGGAGGCTCGTTCCCCAGTCTCGGCTCCCATGCCAAGCCCTTCTTGCTACAGTGACGGCAGGCCGAGGGCGGAGAGAGCGAGGGAGGACACGATGCGAGCGCGGCTGCCATTGTGGCTGAAGCTGGCGTTCACGGCCTGGATTCTGGGCTGGGCGCCGACCTATGCGTTGCTGCTCGGGCCACAGAACTACTTCTGGCTGTGTAATTTCGCCAACTTTCTGATATTGTTGGGGTTATGGACCGAGAGCCGTCGCCTGCTCTCCATGCAGTGGCTCGCCGTGGCCCTCGTCGGTACCCTGTGGGCCGTGGACGTTGGCACGGCCTGGCTGGCCGGCGTGCACCCGATCGGGGGCACGGAATACATGTTCGATCCCGCCCACCCCCTGACGACCCGGCTGCTTTCGCTGTATCACCTGCTGCTGCCGCTGGTGGCGGGCTTCGCGGTGCTGCGCCTCGGCTACGATCGGCGGGCTCTGCGGTGGCAGACGGGGCTGACCTGGTTGGTGATTCCGGCCAGCTATCTGTTCACCGCCGCCGAGCGCAACATCAACTGGGTCCATGGCCCGTTCGGCGTTCACCAGGAGTCGCTCGACCCGTTGCTCTACCTGGCAGGGCTGATGCTGGCCTGGCCTCTGGCCGTCTACCTTCCGGTGCATGCCTTGACGTGTCTGCTGCAGCGCCGGGGGTGGCTGAAGGGGTAGGTGGCATGGCGCGGACAGCGGCGAGGCGGTCAGGTGACGACGCGGTTGCGACCCTGACGCTTGGCGGCATAGAGGCTGGCATCGGCGCGCTCGATCAGGCTGTCGCGGGGTTCGCCGAGACGGTATTCGGCCAGGCCGATGCTGACGGTGACCGCGCCGGGGGCGATGCTGAACGCGTGTTCGGCGATCTGCTGGCGCAGGCGTTCGGCCAGCGGGTAGCCACGCACCCTGGGCGTGAGAGGCAGCACCACGGCGAACTCTTCACCCCCGAGTCGCCCCATGGTGTCCTCGTGGCGCAGCAGCTGACGGCATAGCCTGGCCAGTTCGACGAGTACCTGGTCTCCCTGGAGATGCCCCCAGGTATCGTTGACGCGCTTGAAATGGTCGATGTCGAGGAGCATCAGCGACAGAGGCGTGCCATGCCGGCTGGACATCGATGTCTCTTCATCGAGGCGGGCGATCAGCTTGCGCCGATTGGCCAGCCCAGTGAGGGCGTCGGTGTCGGAGAGACGACGCAAGCGGGCCTCCTCGACCATCTGCTCGGTAATATCGATCATCATGCCATGCCAGAGCACGCCATGCTCGGCCGGTTCGGGCTGCGCGCGCAGGGCGATCCAGCGCGAACGGCCTTTGACCAGGCGTAGACGGAACTTGGTGGCGATGGGGATTTGCCAGCGTGACGAGCGCTCGATGGCGGTCATCAGACGTGGGTAGTCCTCTTCGTCGAGGCGCTCGAGCATGTGGCGGGCATCGAGAGCCAGCTTGGCAGGCTCGATGCCGGGCAACTCGGTGCCGCTGCCGGCCAGGTAGGGGAAGCGCATGTGGCCGTCTCGGCCGCGATAGAACTGAAAGATGACGCCCGGCAAGCGTGAAGCGAAGTCGCGAAGCTGCTCCGTGGCGTCTAGCCCCCCATCCGGCATGACGTCGTGCTGTTCCATGCGGGATCCCTTGCGGTCGACGGGATGGCCGGACCGCGCGCTGAGTTGTTGTTGGCACACACCAGCGCCGAGCCAGGCGCTAGTCAAAGGCGCTAATATACGCCTGCCAAGGGCATCGTGCACCCCACACGACTCGTAGGACATGGAGTACAGGAGGAGTCCCTTGACTTGCATCAGGCCTCGTCAGCGCGGTGCGTCGTAGCGACCGGGACGGCCCCGCGAGAAGAGGATCTGCCACAGCTGCAGCTCGCGAGCGCGGAAAGCGCCGGCACATACCGACAGGTAGTAGCGGAACATTCGCTGGGTGCGTTCGCTGTAACGGTCGGCGATCTCGTGCCAGTGGGCATCGAAGTTGGCCAGCCAGGACATCAGCGTGGTGTCGTAGTCGGCGCCGAAGTTCTGCCAATCCTCCATGATGAGATGGCCTTCGCTCGCTTCGGCGATCTGGCGTACGGATGGGAGCTGACCGTTGGGAAAGATGTAGCGGTCGACCCAGGGGTCGGCTCCCACGTCAGAGCGATTCGAGCCGATGGAGTGCAGCAGGAAAAGCCCATCGCGGTCGAGAAGATGCGCTACCGTGTCGAAATAGGTGGCGTAGTTGCGGTGACCGACGTGTTCGAACATGCCGATGGAGACGATGCGGTCGAAATGGCCCGCCAGGTCGCGGTAGTCCTGAAGGCGTATCTCGACGGGGAGTCCCTCGCAGCGCTGGCGGGCCAGGCGTGCCTGTTCGCGGGAGATGGTGATGCCGGTCACCTCGACCCCGTGACGCCGGGCGGCATGCTCGGCGAAGCTGCCCCAACCGCAGCCGATGTCCAGCACGCGCATGCCGGGGGCCAGCTCGAGCTTGCGGCACGCCAGTTCCAGCTTGGCCAGCTGTGCCCCGTGGAGAGTGTCGGCGTTTTTCCAATAGCCACACGAGTAGCACATGGTAGGGTCGAGCATGCGCTCGAAGAGGTCGTTGCCGAGGTCGTAGTGCCGCTCGCCGACGATATAGGCGCGGGCCTTGCTCTGCAGGTTGAGAAAACCGGACTGCAGACGATACATCAGTCGGTCGGCCGGGGTCTTGGCGCGCTCGCCTAGCCCGTGGGTGAGCAGGCGGCAGGCCATCTCGTCGATGCGCTCGCACTTCCACCAGCCATCCATGTAGGCCTCGCCGAGACCGAGGGTACCTTGGCGCAACACCCGCGCACAGAAGTCGGGGTGATAGATCTGCGGATCCCAGGGGTTGTCGCCGTTGAGGGCGACTCCCGAGCCGTCCAGCAGGGTATCGAGCACTCGGCGGGCGCGCGTGTCGGGCAGGGCGATGGGTGCCATAGGGTGATCGCTGGTCATGGAGTCCTCCCGGTCCATCTGGTTCGGCGCTGACGTGCATCACAGGCTCATGGTTTTGGTATAGAGCATAGACCAAGCGGCCTGGAGCGGATCAACTGGGTGGACTGGTATACTGGTGCATACTCATTTTTCCGATTGGAGTCCCGGACGTGCCCTGTCATTCGCCCTTGATCATTGCCTTGGACCACCCCTCTCTGGATGCCGCGCTGTGCCTGGCCGACCGCCTCGACCCGATGCGCTGTCGAGTGAAGGTGGGCAAGGAGCTGTTCACCCGGAGCGGGCCGGATGTCGTGGAGGCCTTGCACGGTCGTGGCTTCGAGGTCTTCCTCGATCTCAAGTTTCACGACATTCCCAATACCGTGGCCGGTGCGGTGCAGGCGGCTGCGGAGCAGGGGGTGTGGATGGTCAACGTCCATGCCAGCGGCGGGCGGCGCATGATGGAAGGCGCGCGGGAGCGGCTGGATCGTCATGGCCTGACCACGCGCCTGATTGCCGTTACCGTGCTGACCAGTCTCGAACGGGCGGATCTCGTGGAAGTGGGCGTCAACGAGCCGGCCGAGACTCAGGTCGAGCGTCTGGCGCTGCTGGCCAAGGAGAGCGGCATGGATGGGGTGGTGTGTTCCGCCCATGAGGCTGGCCGGCTACGCGAGTGCTGCGGCGATGACTTTCTCAAGGTGACGCCGGGGATTCGGCCGCGCTTCGCCGCTGGCGACGATCAGCGGCGGATCATGACGCCAGGACAAGCTTTGGTCGCGGGCAGTACCCATCTGGTGGTGGGGCGACCGGTAACCCAGGCGGACGATCCCATGGCCGCTTTGTCGGCCATTGAGAAGGAGTTGGCGCAGTAATCACTCCCCTTCGATGCCGGTGATGGGGCGAGTGGTGCCCCAGCTGCGGCAGCGCGGGCACTGCCAGTGCAGCGGTTCTCCGGTCAGCCCACAGCGCTGGCAACGGTGGCGTGGTCGCGCCTGGAGCAGCGCGTGGGTGTGCTGCTTGAGCAGCCGGATGCGCGAGTCGGGTTCGCCGCTCGACTGCTGTTGCTGATAGTAGAGGTCCAGGAGATAGTCCAGGCCGCCCAGGCTGGGTGTGCGGTCGAGTTGCTCGGTGACCAGATCGATGGCGGCCTGCACGCCCTCCTGGCGACGGCGGGTCTCTGCCAGCAGAATCACCAGGCTGGTGAATGCCGCGCGGGCCAATAGCTGCTCCAGGCAGGTGGCCAGGCCGGCGTCGTCATCCAGCAGGCGATGGGCGTGCTGGAGTGGCTCGAGCATCGTCGGCACGAAGTCCAGGTCCTGATCGGGGATGCGCATCAGCACGCGAATCGCCTCGCGATAGCGAGCGGTATCCATTGCCAGTGCGGCGAGCGACAGGTTGGCACGGACGCACTTGGGATCGATGCTGAGCGCTTGGCGCAATTGCTTGCGAGCGACGCCTGGGCTGGCGGTCTGCCTGGCTTGTGCGGCGAGCTCGCACAGCCAGTGGGCGGCGGCGCGACGTATTTCGTCGTGCTGGCGCACCAGCGTTGGGTGGGCGACGTCCAGGGCGGCCTGCCACTCGCCCTCGCGGTCGAACAGCTCTACCAGCAGCTGCTTGGCAGTGTGTCGCGTCGGGTCGTGGCTGGACTCTCGAACGAGCTGTTGCAATAGGCGTTCGGCGCGATCCAGCAGCCCCAGCTTGAGGAAGTCGCGCGATAGCTCCAACTGGACCTGTTCACTCTGACCAGTGGTGAGGGTGGGACGGGCGAGTAGGTTCTGGTGGATCTTGACGGCGCGATCCGCCTCACCTCGGGTACGAAAGAGATTGCCCAGCGTGATGTGGGTGTCGATGGTGTCGCTGTTGACTTCGAGGGCGGCGACGAAGGCCTCGATGGCGCGATCCGGCTGTTCGTTGAGCAGATAGTTGAGGCCGACGAAATAATCCCGCGTCAGCGTGGCCGGCTGCGCGGGATCGGAAGTGCCGTGGCGTTCGCGGCGGCCTAGCCACCAGCCGATGGCAACGGCTGCCACCAATAGGCTCAGCAGCAGGGCGTCGGGCATTTAGGGTAGTTCCTTGAGCTCCTGGACGCGCAGGCGATCGAGCTCCTTGCGCTGTTGGCGGTTGTGGCGCTGGGCGCGGGTCAGAAGCGTGCGCAGCCTGAGCCAGACTCCGGTCATCGCCAGCATGCCGAGCACCACGCCACTGGCCAGCGCACCGAGCAGCCATACCGAGAGCGAAGCAGCCGGTAGCTCGAGCCAGATCAGGTTGAGCGGCACCGTCTGCTGGTTGTTGACGGCAAACAGGATGCCAATCAGCAGCACCCCGAGCAGAATGATGGCCAGGAGGAGGCCTTTTAGCCAACGCATGGGCTTGTTCCCTTGTCAATGGTGGAGGCGGATCAGTATCCGAGGGCTCGGCTGGCATTGACTTGTTCGCGCAGTTCCTTGCCGGGCTTGAAGTGTGGCACGAACTTGCCGTCCAGCGCGACCGGGTCGCCAGTCTTGGGATTGCGGCCGATGCGCGGTTCGCGGTAGTGCAGCGAAAAGCTGCCGAAGCCGCGAATTTCCACTCGACCGCCTTCGGCCAGGGTGTCGGTGATGTCGTCGAGGATGAGGCGTACCGCGGACTCGACTTCCTTGAGCGACAGGTCTGGCTGCCGCATGGCGATCTGCTCGATCAACTCGGATTTGGTCATCGTCTCTCTCCTGGCGGTTGCCGGCTCCGCATCGGAGCTGGTCGACATTGTTATTCTGCTCTCAGCATACTGTGCAAAGCGTGAGAAAACAACGCACTACGACCATGGTCAAGCGAGCGGCCGGAAACCGGTCGCGAGGCTGCTGCCGACGCGTACCTTGGGTATACTGAGCGCACCATTCACCGCGACTGTCGAGGCCGACGTTGAGCGATGCAACCAACCCCGAGTCGCTTGCCCAGCGCAAGCGGCTGCACTGGCACTCCCGCCGAGGCATGTGGGAGCTGGACCTGCTGCTGATCCCCTTTCTGGAACACTGTTATGACCACCTGGATGCGCAGGATCGAACCGCGTACCAGGCACTGATCGAGGAGGAGGATCAGGATCTCTTCGCCTGGCTGCTGCGTCGGGAGGAGCCGGAGGATCCGGCCCATCGGCGCATCGTGACGCTGATTCAGGCTCATGCCGAGAACGCCGAGAACGATCCGCGTCGTCCCGTCTAAGTTGGCGGGTGGCTTTCACTGGCTCGCGAGTCTGGCGGTGATGTCGTTGCTGGTGGTCTACGCGCCCCCCTGGCTGTGGTTTCCGGGTGGTTTTGCGCTCGCGGCGATGCTGATTCGCTGGCATCGAACGGAGCGTGGCGGCGAGCTCCGTTGGCAGCCTGCGGCGTCCGGTGGCGGTTGGCACTGGCAGCCGCAGGGAAGCCGAGAATCTCAGCCGGTCGCATTGCATTGCCACTATCTGGGGCCGTGGCTGATCGGGTTGCGCATGGGACGTGAAATGCGCTGGTTATGGCCCGACAGCAGCGACCGAGACGCCTTGCGTCGGCTGCGGCGCTGGCTGGTCGGGGAAGGGCCGTGAGGCCTGGCAGGAGCGACCGCTCAGCCGGTTTCGAGATCGCCGAGTCGACGCCGCGAGGGGCGTGGAGGCGTCTCGGCATGTGGCGGGCAGTCCGGGTTGTAGTGCAGTCCGCGAGATTCGCGGCGTTCACGGGCACTGACCACGGTCAAACGAGCCAGGCGCACGGCGTGCCACAGGCTGGCAAGAGCCGGGTCGGGGGCGCTGCGTTTCACGGCCAGGGCGATTTCCGCTGCCAGATCGGCAAGTTCCTGGTCGGCGTTTTCCAGGCCGACGTCGTGGCGGACGATCGCCACGTGTCGGCTCATCAGCTCACGCATCCTTTGCCGCCAGGCATGAATGCGTTCGGCCGCGATCGTCGCGTTGCCGGCAGGCGCAGCGATGAGGCTCGCCGACGAGGTCGGTTCCGGGTGGGCCAGCCGTGCGGCACAGCTGCGCGCGAATACCAGGCACTCCAGCAGCGAGTTGCTGGCCATGCGATTGGCTCCGTGCAGGCCGGTGCAGGCCACCTCGCCGATGGCATGCAGGTGCGGCACCTGGGTGGAGCCGTCCAGGCCGGTGGCCACGCCACCACAGCTGTAATGCGCTGCCGGTACCACCGGGATCGGCTGGCGGACGATATCGAGCCCGCGCGTCATGCAGTGGGCATGTATCGTCGGGAAGTGGTGACGGATGGCGGCCTCGCCGAGATGGCGCACATCGAGCCACACGTGCGATTCGCCGCTACGCTGCATTTCGGCATCGATGGCTCGGGCGACGATGTCGCGGGGGGCCAGTTCGGCTCGAGCGTCCACCGTGGGCATGAAGCGCTCTCCGGCGACGTTGATCAGTCGCCCCCCTTCACCACGCACCGCCTCGCTGATCAGAAAGGGCGGGCCCTCTGGGTCGTAGAGGCAGGTCGGGTGGAACTGCTGGAACTCGAGGTTCACCAGCTCGGCGCCCAGTTCGGCGGCCATCGACATGCCTTCGCCGCTGGCGGGTCTGGGGCTGGTAGTGTGACGGTAGAGGCCGCTGGCGCCGCCGGTCGCTAGAACGGTGTCCTGCGCCATCAGGGTGATGAGGGTTCCCGAGGCATCCAGGCAGCGAGCGCCACGGCAATGCCCCGCCGCGTCGCCGACCAGGCCGATGGCGGTGAGATCGTCACGCACGATGATGGACGGATGGGCCTCGGCGTGCGCCTTGAGCGTATCGAGCACGGCACGCCCGGTGGCGTCCTCCACGTGGATGACGCGACGGGCGCCGTGTCCGCCCTCTCGGGTCAGGTGATAGGGGTAGTCGGCGCCGGGCGAGGCATCGCGGGTGAAGGGCACCCCCAGGGAGAGCAGCCATTCGATGGCGGCCGGCCCCCGTTCGACCGTGAAGCGGACGGCGTGCTCGTCGCACAGACCATCCCCTGCCACCAGGGTGTCGGTAACGTGGGCATCGAAGTCATCCTGGGGCGAGAGCACCGCCGCGATGCCCCCCTGGGCCCAGCGACTGGCTCCCCGGTCGTCGCTGGCCGGACGAACCAGGATTACCCGGCGCGCGTCGGCGCAATGCAGCGCCAGGGTCAAGCCGGCCACGCCGCCACCGATGATCAGCACGTCATGGTTGCCGTTCATTCTCTTGCTCTCCTTGTACCGGCTCTGTGCGGTCCGCAATGAAGCGTGAACGGCCCGAGGCGCGCCGCAGACGTCGGCTAGGCAGCCGCTCCAGGCTGCCCAGCTGGCTGACCAGCGCCTGCGCCAGTCGAGCCAGCTCACGATTGAGCCATAGATAGCCGCTGGGGCTGAACAGGACGCGGCCGTCTTCGCTTCTGGCGTTGCAGGCCAGCTCGGCATGGCGCTGCAGGTCGAATGGGCTGATGGCGACATCGATCGGCTGGCCGGTACGCACCTGGTAGGCCAGGGTGTCGAGCTCCGATGCCAGGCGAAACTGTTCTTCGCGCAGCCCAACCATCGCGGCGATGCGTTCGTGACCGGCACGGGTCGTCCAGTGAGTCTCCAGCAAGAGTTCGATGGTGGACAGCATGCGACGCTGCAGCGAGATGAGCTCGTCGAGCTCGTCACGCCGCAGACGACGTTCGCGATGAATGGCATCGACCAGGTTGCGCTGCTTGACCAGCAGCTTGCTGGCGGCCTTGAGGAGCCGCTGAGTATCGACATCCGGCGCGTGGGTCGATTCCGTATGCGCCTGGTAGAGCCGGGCCAGCCGCTCGAGGTTGTCTGCCAGAAGGAAGCGCATCATGTCGGTGGCCTTTTGCGGCAGCACCAGCGCGGTCACGGCGATGCCCACCAGGGTGCCCAACAGTACGTCGAAGGCCCGCCACAGGGCGACATCGAGCTCCTGGTTGCCGGCGCCGATGACCAGCAACAGGCTGATGGCGAACATCAGGCCGCTGTAGCCGTGACGACTGCCGAAGGTCAGCCACGTCGCCGCACCGATGCCGATCAGGGCGCCCAGCGGTATCACCAGAGTGGGTGACAGCGGCACCAGGATCAGTAGCAGCCCCCAGCCGGCCCCCAGCAGAGAGCCGAGCAGCCTCTGTCGGCCCTTGTCGAGGACACCGCCGACGTGAGGGAGGTTGCCCATGACCATGACGGTACTCACCAGCGCCCAGCCAGAATGTGGCAGCTCGAATAGGGAGATGATGGCGAAGGTGACCGAAAGTGCCAGCAATACCCGAACGACGTGCAGCCGTCGTCGGTAACGGTAATTGAGGTGGGGGTCGCGCAATGGGGGCAGATTCATCAGCGGTTGCCCTGTTCGGGCGCAATGCGCAGCATGTCCGGATCGGAAGGCGATGCACTTGGTGCCCGGAGCCGGGCTCGAACCGGCACGGTGTTGCCACCGAGAGATTTTAAGTCTCTTGCGTCTACCAATTTCGCCATCCGGGCGTGAGCGTTCGGGCAGGCGGCGGATGCCGTTGGGAAAGATGGAGGCTGGAGTCGGAATCGAACCGGCGTACACGGAGTTGCAGTCCGCTGCATAACCACTCTGCCATCCAGCCTCGGCGAGTCGAGTCATCCTTGAAAGGGGACAAGAATGGAGCGGGAAACGAGATTCGAACTCGCGACCCTCGCCTTGGCAAGGCGATGCTCTACCACTGAGCTATTCCCGCTCGACTCGAGAGCGCATTATACGGACAATCCGGGTACTGTCAATGGCTTGAGAAAAAGCGCCGACGCTACATGGAACGGCTCAAGTGCGGCCAGGCAGCGCGCAGATAGAGCATCATCGACCATAGCGTGAGCAGAGCGGCAGCATGGAGCGTCAGCAGACCGAGCAGCGCCAAGGGGGTGCCTGGCGAGAAGGCGATGAGCAGTAACAGGGCGCCCATCTGCAGGGTGGTCTTGATCTTGCCCAGCCAGGAAACGGCCACGCTGCTGCGCTTGCCCATCTCGGCCATCCACTCGCGCAGTGCGGAGATGACGATTTCGCGGCCGATGATCACCAGCGCCGGCAGCGTCAGCCACAGGCTGTCGTACCGTTCGATGAGCAGGGCCAGAGCCACGGCGACCATCACCTTGTCGGCCACCGGGTCGAGAAAAGCGCCGAAGGGAGTGGCCTGGTTCCAGCGACGAGCCAGGTAGCCATCCAGCCAGTCGGTCACCGAAGCCAGGGCGAACAGTGCTGCCGCCACCGGCAGGCTCCAGGCGAAGGGCAGGTAGAAGAACACCACCAACAGTGGAATGAAGACGATTCGGCCGAGCGTCAAGAGGTTGGGGATGTTCATTATGGGCGGTGTCCTTGGGGTATTGGGTGTTCGTCCGAGCTTGCCATTCTAGCGACCCGCTTCGGCTTCATCCATGCAGGGCGCGATGAATGGTGTCGGCGAGCGCTGCGCTGATTCCCGGCACGCGGGCGAGTTCCGCGCGGCTGGCCCGTTTGACGCCCTGCAGACCGCCGAAAAAGCGTAACAATTCCCGCCGGCGCTTGGGGCCGACGCCGGCAATCCCCTCCAGCGTCGAGCTGCGGCGGTGCTTGTCGCGCCGCGTGCGGTGGCCGGTGATGGCAAAGCGGTGCGCTTCGTCGCGCACGTGCTGGACCAGATGCAGCGCCGGGGAGGTGGCTTCGAGGTCCAGTGTTCTGTCGACGGTTTCCAGGAACAGCGTCTCCAGGCCCGCCTTGCGAGTCGTGCCCTTGGCCACGCCCAGTAGTCGAATGCGTTCCAGTCCCAGCTCGGCGAGCACGTCGCGAGCCTGGTTGAGCTGCCCCTTGCCGCCATCGACCAGCAGAATGTCCGGTGTTGCCCCTTCGCCCTCCGCCAGACGGCGAAAGCGACGCTCGAGCGCCTGCCGCATGGCGGCATAGTCGTCTCCAGCGGCCACGCCGGCGATGTTGAAGCGACGATAGTCCGATTTTCGCGGTCCGTTTCGGTCGAAGACCACGCAGGAGGCCACGGTGGCTTCGCCTTGGCTGTGGCTGATGTCGAAGCACTCCAGCCGCTCGGGCATCTCGTTGAGTTCGAGAGCGTCACGCAGTGCTGCGAAGCGGCGATCCAGTTCGCCTTGATTGGCCAGTTGGCTCGCCAGGTGCTGTTCGGCATTGGTCCGGGCGAGTTCCAGCCACTGGCTGCGGTGGCCGCGAACCCGATGGGTGACGCGCACGCGGCGTTCGGCCCGGGCGCTCAGCGCGCTTTCGAGGACGTTGGGGTCGGGAAGCGAGTGGCTGGTGATGACTTCGCGGGGAATTTCACGACCCTGCCCCAGATAGTACTGGCTGATGAAATCGCCGAGCAGAACCTCGGGTGCGAGGTCGAGGCCGTTGCTCGGGGTATGGTGCCGGGCGCCGAGCAGACGTCCCTGACGCACCGCAAGCACGGAAATGCATTGGGCCCCGGGGCGGCTGGTCAGCGCGAATACATCGGCATCGCCGCCTTCGGTATCGACGAACTGGCGTTGCTGAAGCTGGCGCAACTGCTGGACCTGGTCGCGCAGGCGGGCGGCTTCCTCGAAGGCCAGTGCACGACTGGCTCTCTCCATGGCGTCGGTGAGCTCTTGAGTGACCGCCTCGCTCTTGCCTTCGAGGCACATGACGGCATGCTCCAAGTCGCGCCGATAGTCGGCCTCGCTGATGTAGCCGACGCAGGGGGCGCTGCAGCGCTGGATCTGGTACTGCAAGCAGGGGCGTGTGCGGTGAGCGAAGACGCTGTCTTCGCAGTTGCGGATGCGAAAGATCTTCTGCATCAACGACAGGCTCTCGCGTACCGCACCGCTGCTGGGGTAGGGCCCCAGGTAGCGGCCATCGTCATGGCGGCGGCGGGCGCGTTTGTACTCCAGCGCCGGATAGGGATGACGGTCGCTGACGAACACGAAGGGGTAGGACTTGTCGTCGCGCAGCAGGATGTTGTACGGCGGGCGCAGCTCCTTGATTAGGGTCTGCTCGAGCAGCAACGCTTCGGTTTCGCTTTGCGTGACGGTGACCTGAACATCGGCGATGCGCGATACCATCGCCTGGGTCTTGGCGTTCAGGGTGCCGCGGAAGTAGCTGGCCAGTCGCGCCTTGAGTCGCTTGGCCTTGCCCACGTAGAGCGTGTCGCCCTGGTCGTCGAGCATGCGATACACGCCCGGTGCCTGGGTGAGGTTGGCGAGGAATTGCCGAGAATCGAAAGGCATCTGGCGAATGGAATGCGTGGCGAACGAAGGCGTCCAGCGTAACAGATCGAGTGGCTCAATGGGTGGTGTCGAAGCCGGCCACCAGCCCATAGCGCAGCCCGAGGTGGGTCAGCTCCACGTCGGTTTCCACGCCAAGCTTCTCGAAGATTCGGTACCGGTAGGTATTGACCGTCTTGGGACTGAGAAACAGCCGATCGGAGATCTCGGCCACGCGCTGGCAATTGACGATCATCATCGCCACCTGAAGTTCGCGGTGGGAGAGCTGATCGAATGGGTTCTCGTCGGGGTCGAAGCGCGACAGGACCAGACGCTGGGCAATGTCCGCACTGATGTAGCGGCGTCCGGCGAAGACGCTGCGCACGGCATCGACCATGTCGGCAACCTGGGTTTCCTTGCTGATGAAGCCCCCCGCACCGGCCTCCAGGAGTCGCTGGGCGAAGCTGTCTTCCATGAAGCCGGTCAGAGCGAGGACGCGAATGTCGGGGTCGCTGCGCACGATCTTGCGAGTGGCCTCCAGGCCGCCGATTCCCGGCATGCGTAGGTCCATCAGCACGACGTCGGGCTTCAGGCTGCGGCTGAGGCTGATCGCTTCCTCGCCATTGGCGGCTTCGCCGATCACCTGCAGGCCGTCTTCGCCATCCAGCAGGCGGGCGAGGCTGGTGCGTACCAGGTGGTGGTCGTCGACGATAAGAACCTTGATCAATGCTGATGCTCCTCGGCGCGGCGGATGGACCCCGGAACCTGCCTGGCACGACACTCAAACCGAGATAAGCTTGCCACAGTCGGCGGCCCAGGAAAATTAGTCATCAACGATAACCCGGAGTGTCATCAAAAAAGAAGGATTCGCGTTGCATCGGGTGTTGACGGTCGCCATCGGGGTGGTATGATACGCCTCGTTCTCGCCGAGGCGAGACGAAGTGGGGCCTTAGCTCAGCTGGGAGAGCGCAACACTGGCAGTGTTGAGGTCAGCGGTTCGATCCCGCTAGGCTCCACCAACAAGTTTCATCGAATCAGCCGCTTAGCGCATCCCGCTAAGCGGCTTTTTCGTGTGCTCGTAAAACTCCCGGAAAACTCCAACCTGTTTCAGGGCCTTCGTCAGCCGGGCGGTGGGGACATCTGCACAAGCCATCAAAGGTGGACTGGGACGGGGGCGATGGTTGCGGGCAACGTGGGGAGCGGTGCGCTGCGCCACCGTCTGGCCGTTTCGGCGTAGCGCTGCTTGAACAGGCGGTGAAACTGGTCCGCTCGCGTGAAGGGCGTGTCGTGAAGGATTTCCTTGATCGAGTGATCGGCGTATTCCGGCATCAGCAGGCGGCGTGCCACGCGATCCAGGCGAGCGGCATTCAGCAGCGTGTGAAAGCCCCCATAGGGGCGTAGCGTTTCGTAGAGCCGGGAGCGCGACACGCCCAGCGCCTTGGCGCTGTCGGCGACATTGGCATCCGTCTCGCCTTCGGCACGCAGGATGACCGAGGTGATGTCCGCTGACTCCTCGGGCTCGTGGCCTTGCACCAGCGGCTGCAGCAGAGACTCGATGGCCAGAGCGGCGTGACGCTGGCCCACGGGCGGCAGGTGGGCCGCATCGGCGAGAATGGCGGGGATGCTGAAGAGCAGCACCTGCATCTCCTGAGCCATGGCTATCATGGGCAACGACAGAGGACAACCGCTCAGGCGGAAGGTCGGCAACCGTAACACCCAGGTTGGTTCACTGACGGTGATGCGTTGCGAAACGTGGTGGGTGAGCAGGCACGCCGTGCTGGCCGGCAACTGCCGTGGCACGGTGCCATCCTCGTCACTCAGTTGGCAGCCGGTCGACTCCGTTAGCAGTAGCGACGCATAGCGCAGGGTGCTGCGGTGTCCCTCGGGGGTGGCGAGGCAGTAGCTGCCCGCGTCCAGTCGGTAGAGGGCCAGGTCGGCGATGCGCAGGGCCTGGACAATGGTGTGCTCGGACATCATGTCGGCGTGTGGGGAAACTGACCAAGGCGAGAAAAGAGGCGGGTCAGCCCTTGTCGGCTCGTCGTTGGAAACGACGCGGTGTCGGCGTGCCAGGTATCCTCCATCGATACTGAAAAATAGCCCCGGTATGCTGTTTCCAAGGCCTTGCCACTGGCGAAGCCGCACATCAGCGCCAGGGTTTCCGTATCGGGTTTGGCCCCACCCTCGCCTCGACACAACTGGTCATGTACCCAGTCGAGACGTTTGCGCAGGATGACTTCCTTGATTCCTCCTTGCTGTCGAAACAGCCGGTAGAGCTGCGTGCGTGACAGTCGATAGTGCCGGCAGAGGCTGGCGTTACCCAGCCGGGTGTCGAACAGATGACGCTCGATGAAACGCTCGATGTCGTCTCGCAGGGTGCGTCGTATTTGACGTCGTGACTGGACGTCGCCATCACCGGCGCAGGCGGCGATCAGACGCTGAAGGGTTTTCAGGGTGTCGTCGCAGTGCCGTGCGTGCAGCGTCGGAAGGCTCTCCAACAGGGCGTGGACATGTCGGCTCAACAGCCTTGCCGGTGCACTGTGGCGCTCCAGGATGCTGCCATGCAGCCCCTCGTCGAGCCCCTCCCTGGGTACCATCAGGTTGATGGATCGGCTGTACGTAGGGGTGGTGATGGTGCGTTTTTCTGTCAGGTCTTCGATGAGCAGGTCGCCGGGTTGCAGGGTGCGATCGCGACGGCCGTCTTCGTAGCGCATCCGGCCCTCGAGGACGAAGAGCAGGTTGTAAGCGGGAAGCGGCCCGGCAGCCAACTGGCGTCGATTGCGGACGGTTCTCTGCGGCGAGGCTTGAGCTTCGCTGATCAGCATGTCGCCATACAGCCAAGCGTCGACGCGCCCCACGGTTGGTGTGCGATGCAGTCGTTGTGGGGTCGTGATGGGAGTCAGCAACTCATGCCACAGCGCCTCTCCATCGCAGGTCGGCAGATGGTCGGTGTACAGCGATTCTCGTATCGGTGTCTGGGTCGTGGTCATGATGATGCCATGGGGGACGACTGGGGGATGTCGAGGATCTGGACGGAATGGAGGTTTTTACGAAACGGCATGGGATGAAGATTAGGTTCCGACGAACTAGGTTGTTCATTACAAAGTGCTACGTTCGCGGTTGTCTCATCGCGCATTGTAACCTAACGTTACTGGCAATGGCGACGCTTGACCGCCGTCAACCGCCTACGCTAGCCCAAACCATCGACAAGGAACAGCATGACAGCCAACGTCCCCTGCCGACCCGATTCCGTTGCTCCACGCGTTTTTTCCCGCCTTCCGATGGCTGGCGCCGTGGCCGTATCGTTACTGGCCGTGAGTGGGTTCGCCTTGGCCGTGGGGCTCAGCGACTCCTTGGCGCTGGCCGAGCGCAACGACCCTGAATACCGGGAGGAGTTCTACGGCAGGCAGGCGGTCGACGAGCGCTACGTGCAGGCTCGAGCGGCACTATTGCCCCAGGTGACATTGACGGCCGAGCGCATCGAGCGCCAGCAGGACATCGTCAGTTCCGACAATGAGGAGTATGCCAGTGGCAGTACCTCATTCCCGACCACGACCTATGGCGCTTCCATCGAGCAGTCCATCTACGACTATTCCCGATGGGCCGAGCTCGACAAGGCCAAGCTGGAAATTCAGCAAGCCTCGGCCGAGCTGGAAGTGGCCCGTCAGGATCTGTTTCTGCGAGTCGCTCGCCGTTATTTCGATGCCCTGTCGCTGTACGAGACCCTCCACTTCGTGAGAGCGGAGAAGTCTTCCGTGGAGGCCAACTTCGAAATGGTAAAGACGCGACACGAAGACGGTCTGGCCAGGGAGGTCGATCTGCTCGATGCCGAAGCGCGTCTACAGCAGGTAGTGGCACGTGAGCTGGAAGTCGAGAACGAGCTTCGCGATGCTCTCGAGGGGTTGGCCGAAGTCACCGGCGAGCGGCCTTCTGCGCTGAGGCCGGTCAACGACTCTCTGGAACTCTCGCGACCCGATCCCGACTCCGTGGATGCCTGGCTGGAATTGGCCGTCGAACGCAGTCCCCGTCTCCAGGCGGCAAGGCTGGCCGGTGACGTGGCAAGCCAGGAGGTGAAGGTGCGTCGTGGTGGCCACTACCCCACCCTGGACCTGGTGGTCAGCTACGACTCGGAAGAGACTGAGGGATCGCTGTTCGGGGGTGGCAGTGAAGTCGAAACCCAGGACATCGCGGTTTCACTCAACGTGCCGATCTACCGGGGTGGAATGACCTCATCACGGGTTCGTGAAGGCGAGAGTCGCATCAGTGCCGCCCAGTCCCGCCTGGAAGGCGTGGTCCGCAATATCGACCGTCAGGTGCAAGGGGGGTATCAGGGCATCCTCACCGCCATGGCCCGGGAGCGCTCGCTGACCGAATCCCTCGAAGCCAGCGAACGCGTGGTCGAGTCGCGCGAGGTGGGGGTCGAGTCTGGCGTCATCCCGGTGCTCGACCTGCTCGATGCGGAGCGCGATCTCTTCTTTGCCCGCAGCGAGCTGGCGTCGGCGCGCTACGATTATCTACTCAGCGTTCTCGAGCTGAAACATGCAGCCGGTGTGCTGGCGCCGGAAGAGTTCGAACGCATCGATGCCCTGCTGGGAGACGAGGCCAATGTCCTTGCCATGGGCCAACGCTGATCCCGGCCGCTTCGATGCCGGAAACCGAGCCGCCGAAGTACTGCAAGCAATGCTCGGAAGCTTTGACGTGCCCTATTTGAGCGAGATGTCGGCTAAATGCCGGCCCGGGCAGTGGTCGACCCAGCGTTGCCTGTTCAGTCTGCCGGTATCTTCGATGGCGCCGCAACGGCTGGCATCCGTACTCGGAGACACTCTGGCGACGCTGGGCATGCTCGAGGCGGATCGAGAGGCGTTCCTGGCAGGCTTGGCCGATCCCGAGGCGCTGCCGCACTTTCTTCACCTCGGGGTCGAGGACGATCGCTGCAAGGTTTACTGGGAAACCGACTCACCCAGTGAGCCTCTGCCCGCTGCACGACGCCATGTCATGTATCGCGCCTGGAAATGGCGTGCCGATGAGTGTGCCGCCAGTTCGGATTACGTCTTGCTGCCTACCGCTCATGAGGCGCGTGAGGCCATCGAGGCCGAGCTGGAATGCCATCCGATGAGCCCGATGCACGATGTGATCGAGCAGTTGCAGATCAGCTTCGCCCTGGCTCAGGCGGCGTGGCCGCCGGTGACGGTGCGTATCGAGGAGATGCAGGCCGGCGAGCCGACCGGACGTGATTCTCTCAACCTGCACCTGCATCGTGCGGGGCTGCCGCTCGGCACCTTGGCGGGGCCGCTGTTCTCGCTGGCTCGCGAGTGGCAGACGACGAGCCGGCAGACCTTGATCGACTGGATGGCTCGCCATGGCAGCGAAACGCTGGGCAACCTTTCATTCGGCCGGGGGGCGGGTGAGGAGCCCTTCTTGACCTGCTACCACGGCACCAAACGCCACCGCAGCCATCAGGTCGAACCGCCACGGCGCAGCAACCGCATACCCGGCACCACTCCACAACGAAAACGACGACACAAGACGCAAGCCTGACCAACCACTGGAGAACACGATGGCGACACAGCTACTGATCTATCGCAACGTCCAGCCGATCACCCGCGACAAGCACGGCCCCTACTCGCTCAAGGTGGGCACCGACTTCGGCTTTGCCGCCACGGTCAACTCCGTGCCGCTGATGGCCGCCGAGTTTCCGGCCGCGGCCACCGACCTGCCCATCGTCTTCACCGAGGCCGAGGAAGGGGCCGTGGTACCGGTCGCGGTACTGGGGCTGACCCAGGACAGCAACCTCATGGTGGATGCCGAGGGCCAGTGGCGGGGCGAATACGTACCGGCCTTTCTGCGTCGCTACCCTTTCGTCTTCGCCTCGAGCGAGGGCGGCAAGACTTTCACCTTGTGCATCGACGAGGAGTACGAGGGCCTCAATCAGGATGGCAAGGGCGAGCGCTTCTTCGACAGCGACGGTGAGCGCACCCAGTATCTCGAGCGCGTGCTGACCTTTCTGCAGGACTACCAGGCGCACTTCCAGCGCACGCGGGCGTTCGGCAAGCGCTTGGTGGAGCTCGACCTGCTCGAGGACGTCCAGGCCCAGGTGCGCCAGGCCGAGGGCGGTGCGCGAACGCTGACCGGCTTCAAGGCGGTCAATCGCAACAAGCTCAAGGCCCTGGACGACGAGACGCTCAAGACCATGCTGGGCAATGACGAGCTCGAGTTGCTGTTCATTCATCTGCAGTCGATGCGCAACTTCAATCGGCTGAGTCGCCTGGCTCGTGGCGGTGCCCGCGTCGGTGCCCAGCGCAAGGGCGACCCCGCCGATGAAGGCATGCCCGCAGAAGCCGAAGAAGAGAACGCGGATCCATCCGTGCACTGAGCAGGACCGATTTCCCCATGACGCCGTGCCGTTCGCCAGAGCGGCCGCGAATAACGACAAAAGCCGCTGACGGCGCCTCGACAACGCAGGAGAACTGCCATGAAACGCCCCTTCCGTCCCCTCCGGAAGCCGCTTTCGCAATTCGTCTCGCGCCTGGCGCGCCGCACTCAACGAGCTCGGCGGGCCAGGGCCGAGCGTTCTGCCTTCGTGTTCGAAGGCCTGGAACCGCGCATGCTGCTCTCCGCCGACCCGCTGACCGCCAGCGTAGCGGGCGGTGGCGACTTCGCCCTGCGCATGGCCGAACAGGACGGCGAGCCGGCGCTGGAGCTGGTCGAGCGTACCGAAGATGGCTCCGAGCGGGTGGAAATCTTCGACCTCGACAAGGCAAAAGCGGATGGCATCGAGATCGAGGGCAGCGACAGTGACGATGCGTTGAGCTTCGACGGCCACTTCGACGATGTCGATGGGGTGACCTTGACCTTCCTGGGGGGGGAAGGCAACGACACTCTGGACGTGACCGGCGCCGACGGCTTCGAGCTGATTTTCACCGGTGGAGACGGCGACGATCGCGTCGTCGACAGCGGCAGCGACGATGCCACCTGGACCTTGGATGGCGACGAGGCGGGGGCCGGCTCGCGTGGCGATGCGCTGTCGTTCACCGGTGTGGCGGCAATCGCTCTGGACGACAGCAGCGGTGACCACACCGCCGAAGCCGAGGGCAGCGGTACGCGCTTCGGCGTGCTGGGTGAAAGCCGCGTGCTCATCGGACCGGCACCCGCCGACGGGGCACAGGCCGAGGGTGTGACCTTCTCCGCTCTGGAGGCGCTGCGCGGGCGTGCCGAGGATACCCTGAGCTACGCGGACTTCGAAGAGGGCGTGAGCGTCGACCTGGGCGACGGCACCGCCACTGCCATAGCCGGCGGCGTCTCCGGCTTCGGCACCGTGGAGGGCTCGGATGCCGACGACACCCTGGCGGGCGGCAGCGATGACGTCATTCTGCGCGGTCTGGCCGGCAGTGACATTCTGGAAGGCGGTAGCGGCAACGACACTCTGGAGGGCGGCAGCGGCGCCAACCTGCTGATCTCCACCGGCGGGCAGGACGAGTTCGTCAGCGCCGCGGAGGCCAGCGACAGCTACCTCGTCGAGCGCTCTAGTGGCACCATTACGCTGGCCGACGACGAGAACAACGGCGACGGCGTCGTCACGGTCGACGGTGACGAGGTGCTGCGCTTTGGCGAGCATCCCGAGGAGATCCTCCTCGGGGCAGCGGCCGGAAGTTCCGGGGTGACGCTCGATGCCAGCGGCTACACCCTGGGCGGCGTGACCTTCCAGGTCCAGGGCGAAAACGTCACCGCCACCGGCAGCGATCAGGACGACCTCTTCCTGCTCTCTGCCGACGGCAGCGGCGACATCAGCGGTGGTGGGCTCGACGACGAAGGCGACCTGATCCGCCTCGAGGCCGATGCTGACATGACGCTGACCGACTCGGCTCTATCGGTGAACGGCAACGATCTCTATGAACTGGACGGCATCGGCCTGGCCAACCTGATCGGTGGCGACAGCGCCAATACGCTGGATGCCGGCGCCTTCAGCGGTGACGTGCGTCTCGAGGGTCGTGGCGGTGACGACACTCTGATCGGCGGCAGCGGCGATGATCTGCTGGATGGCGGTGCCGGCAACGACGATCTCCAGGGCGGCGCCGGCGACGACGTGCTGCTCGGCAACGCCGGCGACAACATGCTCGACGGTGGCGAGGGCGACGACAGCGTATGGGGAGTCTCCGACAGCGCTCTGAGACTCGAGAACGACGAACTCGTCCACGGCGATGCCGTCGAGGAGCAGCGCCTCGTTTGGGACGGCGACAGCGGCGAAGCGATCCATTTCTTCTTCGATGATGACAGCAGTGAAGCCATCGCCGCCGATGCCGAGGCGCTGGAGATCCAGCGGGTGCTGGAACGTATGGACGGCATCGGTGCGGGCAATGTCCAGGTGGCCCGCGAACTCGATGCCGACGATGGAAGCGTGGCCTGGACGGTGCGCTTCGTCGGCGATTTCATGACTCAGGCCGAGCCGGGTGACGCTCAGCTTGCGCTGCTTGGTGTGGCCGCATCGGCTCAAGGCCCGGCGTCTCACACGGCAAGCCTCAGTCAGGAACGTCGGATCGGCAAGGATACCCTGTCCAATATCGAGGGCGGTTTGCTGCAGGCCATCGATGGTGGCAACACCCGACTGGATGCCAGTGCCTTCACCGGTGACGTGTATCTGCAGGGCGGCGGCGGCGACGACACCCTGATCGGTGGCCAGGGCGAGAGCGAGTTCGATGCCGTGGCCGGTGACAACCGCCTGGTGGCCGGAGCCGGAGCGAATACCGTCGTTGGCGGCACCGGGGAGGATCACCTGGAACTCGCCGTGGCGGATGCCATCGATGAGGTCATTCTGGATGGTGCGGGCTTCACTCTCGTCGATGACGGCACCGAGACCGAGTCGACGTACCAGAGCATCGAGAAGGTGAGCGTGACCCGCGCCGGGAGCGGCGGGGATCTCGAGGTCGATGCCAGCGGCTACCACGGTGTTTCAGTCGATACCGCACTGGTCGAGCTGATCGGCACCGACGACTACGCCAGCGTGCTCGAGGCGGAGGAGCGCGGCGGCGAGATCGACGACGAGAATGGCGATTTGCTCGATGCACTGCGGCTCGGTTTGAGCGTGGGCGCCGCCGAGCAGCAGGCTCTCGGTCTGGACAACGTGCGCACCCTGGGCGAGCTGGTCGAGGTGCTGGACGGCGCCGAAGGCGTTTCCGCCGAGTTCGACCTCGAGACAGGGCGCCTCGATGTCACCGCCGATGGCGATCTCGCCGTCGAGGGACTGGGTCCCGAAGCGGCCGCCGTGGCGACGCTCTTCGATGCGCTGGGCATGAGGCTGACCGATGTCTCGGGCACGACCTGGCAGAGCGATGCCCTGCAGGCCGGTGGCGTCAGCGTGGCGATGCTCGCCGATGCCAAGCTGACCGCCACCGGCAGCGCCGGCGACGACCGCTTCCAACTGACTGCCATGGCCGAGCACGACATCGATGGCGGCGGCGGCAGCGACACCTTGGTGGCCACCCATGCCGGCGACATGCAGCTCAGCGATAGCGAGCTGGTCTACGATTTCAACGAATCCGATGGTGGCGTCACGGCGTTGCTGGCGGGTGTCGAGTCTGCCGTCTTGATGGTCGATGACGGTGCCACCGCAGCCGATGTCGATGCCTCGGGGTTCGGCGGCGAGGCGCTGCGCCTTCAGACCCATGTGGTGGGCGAACTGGTCGGTTCGAGCAGCGTTGCCACCCGGTTCGATATCCGCATTCAGGATCTGGATGCCGCCAGCGACACCGTCGATGTGACCAGCCACCATGCGGGGGATCGCATTCAGGTCATGGCATCGGCGCAGACTCAGGGCGACTCGCTGGATGCGTTCGGTGCGGTGGACGTCAGCGGGGATGCGGATCTGACCTACGCCTGGGATGGCGACGTCACTCTGGATGACAGCGTCAACGATACCCAGATCGATCATGCGGTGACCCTGGCGGCTGACGGTACCTTGACCCTCGAAGGTGCCCGCATCGGTACCCAAGGACATGAACTCACGCTGGCCGCCAATGCCATCGAGGTACTGGGTACGTCGTCTTATACGTCGTCTTTGGTCACCAATGGCGGCGATCTGACTCTCGAGGCAGCGGCCATCGAGATCGACGACGGCGCCATCCTGAACGCGTTGGGCGACGATGATTCGACGGCCGGTGACGACGGTACCCTGGCCCTGCATGCCCAGCCGATGAGCTACTTCAACGGCGGGCCGGCCAACGGCTTCGTGGATGTGGGCCTGTTCGATCTCAGCGTCACGATCGGTGAGGCGACCCTCCAGGGGGGTGACATCGTCATCGATTCGCGCATCGTCGATCCCGACCGCTCGCTAATACAGGTGGAGAGCGGCAATGCCACTTTCGATGGTGCCGTCGACTCGACGCTGGGATTCCTGGAGGGGCTGTCGGTATTTGCCAGCATTTCCACGCTGATCGCCGATTCCTCCATCGAGATCGGCGAAGAGGCCAGCCTGACGGCGACCGGCGACATCGACATCGATAGCGAAATCGAGCTGGCGGCGTCGCTGAAACCCACGGAGGCATGGGGGCTAGGCGTTTCCGTCAGCGTGCTGACGGCGCGCAGCAACGTCCATGTGCATGGCGAACTGTCGGCTGCGGGCGACATCACCCTCAACAGTCGGGTCGATACCACTCAGAGCGTGACCGCCGCGCCGTCGGGGGTGGCCGGTGTGGCGGGCTCTGCGGTGGTGGCCGTGCTCGATACCGAGTCGCGCGTCATGGTCTGGGACGAGGCGACGCTCGATGCGGGTGGCGACATCGTGGTCGATGCCGCCACCGTGGACCGTAGTGCGCTCACCGCCATTTCCGGTGCCTCGAAGGGCAAGGTGGGAGTCGCCGTGGCCGTCGGGGTGGAAAACGGCCTCACCGAGGCCCAGTTGGCAGGAACCGCCACGGCCGGGGGCTCGATTACCGTGGAGGCCACTACCGAGCGCGAAGGCATTTCCGGCACTCAGTTCTTTGCCTTGCCGACGTCCGGCAATGGCGTGACCGCCTCGGCAGGGACGGCCGAGGTCCAGGGAAGCGGCTTGCTGGATGGTGCGGAGAAGACCGCCAAGAGTACCGGCAAGAGTACCGCGAAATCCCCACTGGTGGTGTTCGACCCGGTCAAGGATAAGTTGAAGAGCTGGGCCGGCAGCGTGGGCGACAAGCTCAAGGTTTCGTCGCTGAAGGACAAGCTTTCCGGGGGCGACGGCGAGTCGCTCGACCTGGCGGCGGCCGTGGCCGTGCTGGTCGACAGCAACGTGGCCGAGGCGCGTCTCGGTCTCGACGAGGACCGCAATCGTGATGGCGAGCTGGTCGCCACGCGTAGCGACATCGAGGCGGGCGGGAGCGTCGAGGTCACCGCCCTCAGCCAGCATCGACCCAGCGTGAGCGCCTCGGGTTCGGCGGCCAAGGATGGCGTGGCCGGCCCGGACAGCAAGAGCAATCCATTGTCCGATCGGGTCAAGAACAAGATCGCCAGCAAGACCGGCACCAGCGGCACCGCAGACGGCAGCGCCAAGGACAAGAAGCAGACGGAAAACGGCACGGAGAAAGAGGACCAGACCGCCAAGGTCGCCATTTCCGGTGCTGCCAGCGTGGGCATTCTCGACAACGGTGCCACGGCCACCATCGAAGGCAACGTCGACCTGGATGCCGGCGAGACGATCGACGTCGATGCCCAGAGCCTCAACGAGATCGATCCGGGCAGCCTATTCGGCGCCAATCTCGTCAGTCAGATCGAGGACATGGTCGACGGTGAGGCGAATGCCACCTACCAGAGTGATAACGGAGAGGTCACGCTCGACAAGGGCGAGTCCGTGCTGGTGGCCGACGACCACTCGGCCGGCGGCGATGCCGGCAACGTCTACGAGTTCACTGGCGATGACGATACCACCATCGATCTTTCCGCCGAGGATTTTGGCGATACGGATCGCTGGGAAAAACTGGGCACGCCGCTGGAGCAGCAGATCCCGGCTCTGATAGCCACGGTTGGCGGCTATCTCGGCTCCACCTTCGGGCTCAAGGGCAGTTTCGACAGCTGGACCCAGGCCACGGCCAATGGCGAGAAGCTGGCACTCGCTGCCGCGGCCAACGTCTTCGTGCTCGATCAGCATAGCGATGCGCGCATTCGAGACGGCGCGCGGCTCAACGTCGACGGCGCGGCGTCGATCGCCGATGGCCTGGATCCGCAAGACGGCCAAGCGGTGTCCGTTACCGCCGAGAGCGTCAACGACCTCTTCAACGCGGTGGGCAATCTCAACCTGCCGGGTCTGGGAGGGGGCAACGACCTCAACGCGCGCAAGTGGCAGAAATCGCTGGTCCAGAAGCCGTCGGTGGGCACCGAGTCCGACGGAGTGGCGATCGGCGCCGGGTTCACCGCCAACGTGCTTGGCAGCAAGGCCAACGCCGAGATCGAGTCCGGCGTGACGTTGCTCGCCGATAGCCTCGATGTCCGAGCCGACAATGGCGGTCTGGTGCTGGGCATCGGTGCGTCGGGCGGCAAGGCGCTGAAGGTCGCCTTCAACGCCTCGGCCATCGCCAACGTGGTGGACAACCAGACTCATGCCGGCATCGGCAACGACGGTGCCATCAAAGTGGGCAATGGTCACGTCGACTCCGATGACGCCGATAGCCCGGCGCTGCGGGTGAGCGCCAACGACGACAGCTACGTCATCAATCTCACCGGCAGCTTCTCGAGTTCCGGTCAGGCCGCCGTGGGGGCCTCGGCCGGCGTCAGCGTGGTCGAGCGCGATACCCGTGCCTGGATCGGCAGCGCCGACGAGAACGCATCGCCGCTGGGCAGCCTCGCGGTAGGCGGCAACGTCGAGGTGTCGGCCGACAACGGCGGTGTCATCGTCGATGTGGCCATTGCGGGTAGCGTGGCCGGCAGCAAGACCCAGGCGCCGCAGGATAGTGGTGGCAGTAGTGGCGGAAGTGGTTCCGGGGAAGACGATCCTGGCAAGTGGCCCAACAATCAGGCCAAGTACGACGACGTCATCGCCGAACTGCAGGGCAAGCTCGGCCAGGGCGGTGGCAGCGGTGGCAGTCAGCAGTCCAGCACGGGGGTGGGGCTGTCCGGCTCGGCACTGGTGCACGTCGGCAATGACGTGACGGTGGCAGCGATTCGCGGTCTGGAGGCCTTCGACGCCGAGGGCGATGTCAGCGTGGCGGCCAACGACAGCACCCACCTGGGGCTGCTTTCCGGCGGCGCTGCCGTTTCCAAGGGCTCCGGCAAGTCGGTGGCCGTGGCCGGCGCTGCTGCCATCGCCATTCAGGATGGCGAGACCCTGGCGGAAGTGGCCGACATCGATGACTGGACCAGCGGCGATCTGGCCATCAATGCCGTGCGCGATGGCTGGAGCGTGCTGGCTTCCGCCGCCGTGGCCGTGGCGACCGGCGCCAAGGGCGCGGGGGTGGCCGGTTCGGCGAGTGCCCTGGTGTCCCAGCGTACGGTGGATGCACGCCTGCTGCGCCTGGATGCCGGCGAGATGGGGGTGCTGGGCGTGAGCGCGCGCGATGCCGCCAACACGGTGCTGATCGCCGGTGGCGTGGCGGCTGGCGGCAATGCCGGGGTGGGCGGCTCCGCGGCAGTGAGCTACCTGTCCCATGAGGTCAACGCCGAGGTGAGCGAGATTGCCGCGGCCGCTAGTCGTCTCGCGGTCGAGAGTGTCGAGGTGCTGGCCGACAGCGATGCGCTGGTGGTTTCCCTGGCCGGCTCCGCTGGGGTGGCCACCGGTGGCAAGGGCTTCGGTCTGGCCGGTTCGGTGGGCGTCAACATCGTCGAGAATACGACCACGGCGCGCCTCGATCAGGCCCACTTCGACCTCTCTGACTCGTCGGCCAGTGAAGCCGACGTCAGTGTGATCGCCCGCGATCGGGCCAGTATCTGGAGTCTGGCCGGCGCCGTGGGAGTCGGCTCTAGCGCCGGCTTCGGGGCCGGCATCGGTGTCAACTCCGTGGCCAATGACACCACGGCAGCGGTCGAGGGTGGATCGCTGCGCGGCGCCGAGCAGGTCTCGGTGCTTGCCGAGGCGACCGGCCTGATCCGCAGCTTCGCGATCGGCGTGGGCGCCAGCAACAAGGTGGCCGGCTCCGGCAGCGTGGCGGCCAACCTGCTCGCCAACGGCCTGACCGCGCGGGTCGAGGATGCCGACGTCGAGGTCGTGGAGGACGCCGACCGCGACGACAGCGGCGGTCTGGCAGTGGCCGTCGACGATACGGCCCAGGTGATCTCAATCACCGGTGCGGCAGCCGGCGCCGGCAAGGCAGCGCTGGCCGGCAGCGTCAGCGTCAACGTGCTGGGCAACGATCGCGTGGCCGAAATCGAAGGTGGCACGATCGATGCCGCTGGCGACGTGCTGCTCGACGCCCGTGGCGACACCCTGGTAGTGGCCGTGGCGCTGGGCGGTGCCGGGGCCGGCAAGGTAGGACTGGCCGGGGCGGTGACCGTTGCCGTGGTGAGCGGCGAGACCCGAGCCCAGGTGTTCGGCGGCGCCGATATCACGGCTGGTGGCGGCATCACCGTGCAGGCGGTGGATGCCTCGCGCCTGGTGGTGGTGTCGTTGGGGGCCGCTGGGGCCGGCAAGGTGGCTGGCGGGCTCTCTTCCAGCACGACCCAGCTCGACAACGCCATCCTGGCCAGCGTGGCCGACAGCGATCTGACGGCGGGAGAAGACGTCAGAGTATTCGCCGGCCTGGCCGACGACCAGGCCTTCGACGAGTTCGACTTCGCTGCGGTGGGACTCGACGTCGACCTGGCTTCCTACGGTACCGAACCTGCCGACGGCGAGGACGATTCCGACATCGCCGAGCGCGATACCGGCAAGCTCGACATGAGTGCCGGCATCATCAACGTCAGCATCGCCGGGGCCGGCGGCGGTTCGGCGGCCGGGGCCGGCGCGGTGGGTCTCAACTGGCTGCGCACCTCGGTGCGTGCCGAGATCGAGGGCAGCGACAGCGTCATCGAAGCGGACAACGACGTCAGCGTCGCGGCTCGTGACCGCAGTCAGCTACTCAACTTCGCCTTCGGAGTGGCGGGTGCCGGCAAGCTGGCCGGTGGCGCCGCCATCGCTTTCAACTACATCGGTGGCGACCCATCCAATCCCTCGCGCAGCCTGCAGTCCGACGACGGAACCGATACCTCGCAGGACATGCGGACCGTGGACAGTGAACCCACCGGGGCCAACCCCGGCGAAGTGGCGGCAGTCATCGATGGGGCGACGGTGACGGCCGATGCGGATGACGACGGCTCTGGCGACGTGAGCGTCACCGCCAGCGCCGAAAGCACGCTGTTCAACCTTACCGCGGGCGGTGCCGGGGCCGGCAAGGTGGCCCTGGCCGGCTCCATCGGCATCAACTTCGTCAAGCATGACGTCAAGGCGCTGATCGAGGGCGGTGCGGACGTCCACGGGAGCAGTGTGTCGGTGCTCGCCGACGTGGCGCCGATCAGCATCAACGTGGCCGGGGCCGCCAGCGGTGCCGGGGCTGCGGCCATCGCGGGCGCTTCCGCCACCACGGACCTGAACTCCTCGGTCATCGCCCGGATTTCCGGCGCCGATACCAGCGTGACGGCGACTCATGGCGACGTGTCCGTCGAGGCCGAGCTGCGTCGCCTGCATAGCGATTCGATCATCAGCAACGACGACCTGACCCAGGACGGTGACGTGGACGACGAAGACGTTCGGTCGCCGGAAGATGTCGATACCGGTGACGACGAGCTCAGCGCACCGTCGCCCACCGAGGCGGACGATCAGATCTTCAGCTTCGCGCTGAGCGGTTCCGGGGCGGGCAAGGCGGCAGTGGCCGGCGCCCTGTCGCTGAACTGGCTGCGCAGCACTGCCGAGGCGTCGATCGAGGGGGCCACCGTCGAAGCGATGCAAGGGGCGGTGACGGTGGCCGCCCGCGACGACATCGGCATGAGCTCCTTCACCGTGGCGGTGGGCGCGGCTGGGGCCTTCGCGCTCTCCGGCTACATGTCCTACAACTACGTCGGCGGCAACCCCGGCGACAGCGGTGACGACGAGACGAACCGAGTCTCGGCGCGCATCGAAGATGGTGCCGAGGTGACCGCGCAGTCGATCGGCATCGAGGCGACCTCCGATTCGGCGATCTCCAGCTACGTGCTTGGCGCCTCGGTCGCGGGCTTCGCGGCCATCGCCGGCTCCACCTCGCTCAACTTCACCCGCAAGCTCGTCGAGGCCGAGGTCGACGATGCCTCCTTGACGGCCACCAACGGCGATATCGCCATCGAGGCCAATGACACCAGTACCATTCTCTCCGCTGCCGGCCAGGTCTCGGTGGCGGTCAAGGGAGCGGCCGCCGGTCTGACCGTGGCCTACAACGACATCGCCAATACCGTCCGGGCGGGAGCGACCGACGCCTCTCTCGAGACGCAGTCCGAAGGCGACGTGCTGATCGACGCGAATGCGGCCACCAGCGGCCTGACCGTGGTCGCCGGCGTCAGCTACGGCACCTTTGGTTCAGCGGCGGCCAACGCCGTGAGCGCCCTGGTCGGTAACCAGGTCGATGCCTTCATCGACGGTGGCAGCGTTACCGCCGACGGTAACGTGCGCGTGCACGCCGACAGTCAGGATCGTAACCTGATCGTGGTGGGCACCGTCTCCGTGGGCATCGCTGCGGTGGGCGGCAGCGTCGGCGTCAACCTCATGGATACCCATACCGCAGCCTGGGTAGGCGGTGGCGCCAGCGTGACGGCACGCGGCAACGGCGATGCCATGACGGTGCGCAAGAACGGCGACGCCGGCTTCGAGGATGCCTCGCGCAGCGGTGTGGCGGTGCTGGCCACCAGCCAAGCCAGCTTTGACAGCTTCGCCGTCTCGGTGGCGGGCTCCGTGGGCGGTGGCTTGGCCGCCAACGTCACCGTCGATGGCATCGCTGGCTCGACTCGGGCCTACGTCGACCGCGCAGCAGTGAACAGCGATGCCGATGCAGTGGTGCGTGCTCTGCACCGCAGCGTAGGCGACAGTGGCGGTGGTTCCGCCAACATCAGCGGCGGCGCCTCACTGGTTGCCGGGGTCGATACGTCGCTGATGAGCCACCAGACGACGGCCTATGTGCGGGGGCAGGGCGATGAGGATGTCGTCGATGTCTCAGCCGATGGCGACGTCATCATCGAGGCCCAGGCCGATCTGGATCTGACCAGCGTGGTCGTTGGCGTCGGCGGCGGTGCCGTGGGGGCCGCCGGTTCGGCGGGTGCCGTCAAGCTCGATCTCGCGACCCATGCCTATGCAGAAGATGCGCGACTCGAAGCGGGCAACGATATTCGTATCGATGCCGGCAACGAGGTCGAAGCCCGTTTCGTGGTCGGCGCGGTCAGCGTCGGCAGCGTCGCGGCGGGGGCTTCGGTGGCAGTTGGGCTCCTGGACCCGGTCGCCGAGGCCGAGGTACTGGGCAGCCAGTTGACGGCCGGCCGGGATATCGCCGTCAATGCCGAGCAGAAACTGCAAACCGGCATTACCGTGGCGACAGCGTCCATCGGCAGTGCGGCCATCGCCGGTTCGGTGTCGGTGATGACCTCCAATGCCGAGACGACCGCCCATGTCGGCGCCTCGGATGCCGGCCGTGCCAGCGCGCTGGATGCCGGCAACGACGTCGATATCGCGGCGGTGACCCAGACGCGCATGAATCCACGCGACAGCGCGGGCGACTATGCCCAGGCGGTGGGGTCCGCCACGGCGGGTTTCGTCGGAGCCGGGGCCTCGGTGGACGTGATGGTGCTGCGCGAGAATACCGCCGCCACCATCGGAAACGGTACCCGCGTGGAAGCGGATGGCGACATCACCGTCGATGCCGAGCTCACGCGCACCATCAATTCCACGGTCATTGCCTTCGGTCTCGGTGCCGGTGCCGCCTTTAACGGCTCGATTTCGGTGATCAGCCTGGGGTCCGGGCTCACCGAGGCAAACCAGGAAGAGATCGAGGAACTCGATTCGCTACTCGGCGACGCTTTCGGCAACAGTGGCGATTTTGCCATGCCGGGGCAGGACGATGACGTGTCCGAGCCTGAAGACGAGCTCGACGAAGACGAGCAGGCCGAGTTCGAAGAGAATTACGACGAGCCCGACAATCCCGGGGGAGATACCCAGGCCAACCGCCAGCGCAACAATGATGCCCTGACCCGGCTCAGCTTCGATGTGGCACTACCCGAGCAAGACGCCGACGGCCAGACCGTGGGCGATACGGCGGCCACCGTGGGGCGCGACGTCACCCTGGAAGCCGGCGGAGACATCACCGTCGAGGCCGACGAGACGCTGGACTCGTCCACCCTGACCGGGGCCGGAGGAGCCAGCCTGGTCGCTTCGGTGGGGGCATCGCTTTCGGTGCTGGAGCAGAAGGGGGCGGTGACCGCCAGCGTTGGCGCCGGCAGCACGCTGGAAGCCGGCGGCGACATCAGCGTCGATGCCGGTTACGACGGCGATGCTTCCCTGGAATCCTATGGCGGTACCGCGTCGCTGAAATATTCGGTCGCCGGTCAATCCGCCACTCTTCTCGACAGCAGCGAGCAGTTGGCCTATTTGGAAGGCGAAACGGGCAATCGGGATGGCGTGTCCGTCACCCAGGCCGAGACGCTGTCGGTGCTGGCCAACGCCGATCGCGACTACTCGCTCGAAGCGGCCGGTGGTGCCGTGGGACAGATCGCCGTCGGCTTGTCGGTGGCCATCGTCGAGGTGACCGGCGGCACCGAGGCCCATATCGGCCAGGGTGCGACCCTGGGAGACAGGCATGCAGTCGACGATGATCAGAATCTCGATGCCATCGTCGACGAAGTCACGGTATCGGCGTCCTCCGACGACACCATCGATGTGCTGGCCGTGGCGGTCGGCGCCGGCGCGGCCGGGGGTGCCGGCGTCGACATGGAGGTCACGCTCGACAACGCCGTCACGGCTTATCTCGCCAAGGGCAGCAGCACCCTGGCGGGCAGCGTGGCCATCGAAGCCTATCAGACCCCGGAGATCAGTGCCGAAGTGTTTGGCGTCTCCGCCGGTGGCGGTGCCGTCGGCGTTTCCGGCTCCTACGTCACCCTGGCTGCCGATATCGAGGCCTGGCTGGGCACCCCGGATGGCAATGCCGAGGGGCTTTCGCTGACCGCAGAGCAGTTGCGTGTCGAGGCTTCACTCAAGCGGCCCGACGGCGGCAATGGCGATACCGTTCACGCCGAGGCAACCGGCATCAGTGGTGCCGTGCTGGGCGTGGATGCCTCTTTCCTGAGGCTCACCGATACCACCCGTGCCATCGCCACCATCGGGGCCTCCGCGTCCGTGACGCTGATGGCCCTGCCGGCCTATCAGCAACAGCGCCTGAAGGCGTTGCAGGATCGGCTCAGCGATGACACCTATGCCGACGATGACCTTTGGGGCGATTGGGACGTTCCCGACGATCCGGCCGATTCGCTGACCGTGGACGACCTGCCCGCGCCGACGGTCCGGCTCAGCGTCGAGGCTAGCCAGGCGAGCCGCCTGGTTGGTGATCTCGGCAGCTATGCCGGCGGCGGGGTGGCCGTGGGCATGGCCCTGGCCAGCCTCGATCAGCGTACCGAGACCGAGGCGCGTGTCGATGATGGTGCCGAGGTCGAGGTCTTTGGCGCCGAGGCGGCCAATGACGCTTCCGGCTCCCCGGTGTCCGTCGTAGCCTTGACCGAACAAGTCTCGCGCCTGCACACCGAGGCCATTGCCGGCGGCCTGGGCGCCGGCGCCGGGGTGGAAGTGGAACTCGTCAGCGATGGCAGCGTACTTACCGAGGTGGGTGACGAGGCACGCCTCAACGTCTTCGCCAGCGATGCCACCCTGACGCTGACGGCGACCCAGACCCTGGACGTCGACGGTACTCTGCGTGCCGTGGCCGGCGGGGTGATCGCCGGTGCTGGTGCCAACGCGGATTACTTCCTGTCGCCGGATACGCAGGTGACGATCGGCGCTGGCGCTGATCTGGATGCCGGCGCCATCAGCGCCAAGGCCACCTCCAACGTGCTGAAGACGGCGGTGGCCGGCGCCGGCGACTACAACAGCGATGGCGAGGTCTACGGCCTGGCCGCGGGCGGCGGTGCCGGCACGCTGATGACCGTCGAAACCACCACCCGCGTCGAGGTGGGGGAAGATGCTACCCTCACCGCGCGGACGGACACCGGCAGCGGCGATATCAACCTGCGCGCCTTCAACGACATCGACGTGCGCGATCAGGGCAGCCTGATCGCCGGTGGCCTGCTCAGCGGCGGTGGCATGAATACCGAGATCGATGCCGATGCCGTCACGGCAACGGTCTCCGTTGGCGACGGCAGCAACGTCACCGCTCACGGCGATCTCTACCTGGCAGCCAATACCCAGGCCAACCTGGCGGCGGTCATCTACATCGATTCCTATGCCGGGGTGTCGGTCAGTGTGGGCACCTCGAGCGCCAGTATTTCACCCCTCAACCAGGTGCAACTCAACGGCGCCAGCGTCACGGCGCTGGACACCGCCTGGCTGATGGCCGGGCGCAACAGCAGCCAGATCAGCGACGAATACCGTGTGGTAGCCACGGTCGACACCTTCTCGACCAGTGCGCTGCCGATCGATGACGTCGATGCGACGGCCACCCTGCATCGAGACAATCGCATCCATGTGGATGCCGATTCGGAGGTGTTGACCCGTGGCGACATCAATCTGCTGGCGGAAGACTTCGACGGCGCCGCCATGCTGGCCCGGGCCAAGGCGGTCAACTGGGTGAATGCCGCGGCGGGTGCCATCGATGCCGCCCTGGGCGGCGGCGGTACCGAGAATACCGGCGGCACGGCGGATGCCGAGTCGACCGGGAGCGTGACCGTCGACGGCCACCTGGAGACGGGGCTGGACCGCAACCAGCGGCTGGTGATCGATCTTGCCGATGGGGTATCGCTCGATGAGATCGACGAGGGCAACCTGCCGCTTGATGAGCTGTTCGAAGCCGTCGACGGCTTCGATGACATCGGCTTTAGCCTGCGCATCGGCGGCGTCGATACGGAGCTCTTCGATGACCTGAAGGAGGCCAAGGATCGTCTCGAGAACTACCTGGGCGTCGGGTCCGACCGCGTGATCGAGGAATTCCGTGCCGAGGTCGAGCGTCTCGAACAGAGGCTGATCGACCAAGGGCTGGCCGAAGAGGTCGACGGGGAGACCGTCCTGCTCAATCCCGACATCGTCGAAATCGTGCTCGACGATATCGACGCCACCGCAGGGCGCATCGACGTGCGGGCCGATCACCTGGTCGGCAGCGGCGACTTGGTCTCGCCCAAGGGCTCCAACGTTACCGTCGTCAACAAGACGCCGGGCTGGATCGTGGTCAACGACATCACCATTCCCGAGACTCTGGGCGGACTCTACTTCAACGGCGTGGAGATGGCTTCCGATGACACCATCGTCGAGGCCAATATCGCCACGTCGGCCGGCCAGGCCCCGAACTTCGGCTACTCCGGCGACCCGGACGCCAACCCAACGCCCACCGTCACCATCGTCAATACCTATGCCAACGTGCCCGATTCGGAACACGAGGCCGAGATTCGCGAGGCGCTGGGCGTCGGCGAGGGGTTCGAGCTGGTCATCGACGCGTTCGATCGCGATGCGGTGATGTCCAGCGTCAAGATTCAGGGCAACGTCTATGCGCCGCTGGCCGATGCGCTGATTCTGGCCGGCAAGGACTTCGTGCTGGACAACGACGCCGAGTCGATCCTCGATGGCGATGGCGCCTCCATGGTGCTGGGCAGCCTGGATCTGGCGGCGGAAGACACCATCGAGATCAGTGGCGCGAGCCGCCATACCCTGGGCGAACTGCCCTACAAGACCATTCGGGAGTTCACCGAAGGCTGGACGGCACCGGCCGGCATGGAAACCTTCGACACGTCCGACATGCCTGACTGGCTGGCGGACTTCTTCGAGAAGATCAACGAGCGCATCGAGGAGAACGATCGCACCGACGAGATGTTCGAGGCGCTGGAGGACATGTCGCGCGGCGATCTCACCGTGGCGCGCACCATCAACATCGAAGCGGATCTGATCAACCTCAACGGACGCATCGAGAGCGGCGTCGATCATTTCGACGTGACCATCACCAGCGACGATGCCGATATCATCCGTCGCAACCTGGCCCGGGGCGAATCCAGCGCCTTCCGGCTCAAGGATGCCTCCCAGCGCAGCGGCCTGGATATCGGCTTCAATCCGGAAACCCTGCAGATCGAGCTCACCGATGCCGTGGTGGGAGGCGGCGATGTCACCATCGACGGGCGGCTGATCAACACGGGCACGGGGGAAATCGACGTCATGGCCGGTTACGGCTCGATCGACGTCGACAATCAGACTGCCTATGCCCTCTCGCTGGCGGATCTCAACGTGGAGAACCCCGGTGACGGCAGCCTTACGCTGATCGATCGCTACCGCGATTCGGGGGACGTCATCAGCAAGCTGGAAGTCTCCCGCCAAGAGGACGGTAACTTCCGGGTCGAGCAGGATGGCAGCGAGTCGATCTATACCCTGAGTCAGATGCTCGGCAACGAGGCCATCAACGACGACGGAGACACGCTGGATCTGGAGTTCCTGCCCAAGGCCAATACCCGCTATGCCTTCGAGGTACTGCAGGTCGAGGAAACCCGCAAGAAATACGTCATCAGTACGTCGGAGTGGGCAGGCATCGACGCCCTGGCGTCGGATCCGCCGGACGACTACGAGTCGTCAACCCAAACCCTCTCCAAGAAGTTGCTGCCCGAAGGAGAGAGCGACAAGGGTTATATCTACCTGGGGGATGACGACCAGAACGATTACCAGTACCGCAGCGAGACCACCGACGAAGACGACTTTCCCGACGATGGCGGCGATGGGGTACGCTACGTTGGCGACCCGGACAGCGATGACGAGGACGTTCGAAAACAAGCCATCAAGCTGAGCGACGACGAGTACGTCGACGAAGGCTATTACTACACCTCCGGCCTCGAAGAGGTGGACTCCACCTGGTACGGCAAGAAGACCTACGAGCTGGAGCTCACCAGCCGGACCATCGAGTCGATTCGTCACACCCACGACATCGCGGCGGACAACGCCGTCGGCATCGACTTCTTCGGCCGCGAACAGGGCAGCATCACGGTCAGTTCCGTGGGCGACATCGTCCTGGACGGCGATGTGGCCGCCGGCGCTACGGGCAGCGTGACGCTGGAGAGCACCCAGGGGCGCATCGTCAACGGTGCCGACGATACGCCATCGGTGAGCGGTGCCGAAATCGATCTGGATGCCGCTAGCGGCATCGGGCACGTGTCGGCCGACGAGCCGTCGCCGGTGGTGGTCGAGATGCTCGATCCTGCCGACGATACGGACTTCCGCGGCTCCTTGAGCGCCACCAGTGACAGCGGCGACATTCTGCTCCACGGCAATGGTTCGCTGACCATCGATCAGGTCGTGGCCAATCGCGGCGACGTCGAACTCTCGGTGGTTCGTTCGCTGCAGGGCGATGACGACGACTCGCTGGTTGCCGGCCAGGCGATCACCCTCAGCGCCGGCAGCGACATCGGCAGCCAGGAACAACGCCTGCGCCTGGACACCAGCCATCGCGACGCCAGCGCCACCGAGGTGCAGCGCGCCAACGACGTGCTGGTCATCGACAATGGCCAAGGTGGCGGCGATGTCTTCATCGAGGAAATCGACGGCCATCTGCGCGTCGACAGCATCGAAACCGCCGGCGATGTCACGGTGCACGTGACCACCGGGGATCTGCTCGACGTCAATGCCACCGCCGAGCGCGACGAGCGGACCTACGAAGAGCTCAAGGATGGTGTCTGGGCGGCATTGTCGCTGACCGATGGCACGCGCCAGGAAGAGGCCATCGAGCGCAAGGAGAATCGCCGTACCGGTGAATATGAAGAGTATTGGCGAGTTCGCCTCGATCAGTCCGATGACCGTCTCGGCGAGTTGGAGCACGGTCAGCGCTACCAGTTCCGAGAAGTTGGCGAGCATGCCGTGCTGGTCGTGCTCGACGAAGACGGCGAACTCGTTCGGGCTGCCGACCTGGCGCCGAGCGGAGACGAGGGTGCGGAACATCGTTTGTATACCGGGCATGCGAGCTACCAGACGCTGGCTCGCGATGCACTGGAATCGGTGGACACGCTGGATCTCGACGACCTTGGAGATGCCGACCTGGCTGCGGCGCTGGAGGTATTGGCCAGCAATGGCGGCCATGTCATCAAGCGCGATGAACTGGCGCTGAGCGATGGAGCGGAGGTGACCTATCGGCGTTGGGTGGCTTACGACCCCGACACCAGCTTCCGCTTTAGCGAGTCACGGCGCACTGCCTATGCGGAACAAGGGATGGGCGAGGAGGAAATCGAAACCCTCGAAACGACACGTACCGAACGCTATCACGAGTTGCACGACAATTATGCCGGTGAGACCGATGTGTACCGCCAGGATCACGTCGTCGAGCTGAGCGATGAGGAACGCGAAGACACCATCGGCAACATCAAGGTCTGGACGGAGAAGCAGCTGCTGAGCCTGGTGGGCGAGGGACTGCTCAAGGAGACCACCGATACTCAGGTGGAGATCGAGGAGCCCAACATCGACGCCGGTGGGGCGATCACCATCGTGACCCAGTCCGGCAGCGTCGGCTCCGTGGATGGCTACGAGGTCATTTCTCTGGATGGCGGCGAGAACGCCTTCCAGGGCCTCACCGACGATCAGCGGGTGATGCTCTCCGCTGCGGAGCGCAACGACATCACCTACATCGAGGGCGGCCTGCTCGACACCGAAGTGGATTTTCGGGTCGAAAGTCTGGGCGACGATGGCAACCGCCTGATCGCCACCTTCACGGGCGATGGCGACTGGAACGACAGCGGCTTCGAGATAGGCGACACCCTTTATCTCAACGGCGAAGAAACCCTCAATTACACCGAGAACGGCCGCTATCTGACCATCGAGTCGATCGATGGGCGCGAACTGGCCATGTCCACCGAGGCCGACGTTCAAGCCGAGACGGGGCAGTCCATCCAGCTCGGCAAGGTATTGCTGGATCCCCTGGGTGCCGGTGACGATGTCGACCTTACGCACATCGTCATCGACCAGCGCGAGGACGTGAACGTCGCGCAGCGCGACGCGTCGTCCGGCATCAGCGTGGATGCCGCCGAGGCGCTCTACCTGGGTTCGGAAGATGACCTGGTGTTGAGCCATATTCGTGCCGGTGCCGACCTGCGCATCAAGGTGGGTGGCGGCATCGTGGCCGACGGAGCGGTCATCGAGGCGACGGATGCCATTCTCGAGGCAGCCACGGGTGGCATCGGCACTCGGGCCAACCCGATCGAACTGCGCCTGGGCAGCGACGGCGACGGCCTGATCACGGCCCGGGCCCAGGAGAGCATTCACCTGGAAACCGTCGACGGTCGGGATATCACTGTCGCGTCGCTCTACTCGGAGCGTGGCGACGTGGTACTCGATTCCGCTGGCGACATCCGCGACGGCCTCGCCCACGACCTGCTCAAGGTGCTGGCCGACACCATCACCCTGACCGCCGCTGGCGGCATCGGCGACCTCGCCGCAGGCGACGCCCTCGAAGTCGAAGCGCGCGAGCGGGTCGACGCCACGGCCCATGGCGGCGACATCAGCCTCGACTCGCCCGACAACGACCTGCGGGTGGGGCATGTGCAGACCGATGGCGACGTGCGGTTGGCGGCGCTCTCGTCGATTCTCGGTACCAACGGCGAGGACGACCTGCTGGCGTCCAACGTTACCGCGCACGACCTGTTGCTGGTCACCACCGTGGGTGGCGTGGGCAGCGTCGACCGTGATCTGGTCACCGATACCAGCGGTCGTCTGGACATCGACAGCAACGACTCGCTCTATCTCACGGAACTGAGCGATTCGCTGGGCCTGGGCACCGTGTCGGCGGGTGGCGGCACCGCCAGCGGCAACAACCTGGCCTTCATCACCGCCCTGGGCGCCATTCGCAACGCGCTGGAGGCCGACGAGGACTTCAACCTGCTGTCGGCCAACGTACATCTCATTGCCTCCGGCAATGTCGGTGAGCGGAACGACGTCATCACCGCCAAGATCGGCCAGCTGGAGGGCCGCTCCACCGAGGGCAGCGTTTTCTTCGACAACAGCGGCGAACTGCGCGTCAGCGCCAGCGGGCTGAATGCCGCCGGTGACATCGAGCTGACCACCAACAGCCCGGTGATCGTCGAGGAGGACATGTCGAGCGAGACCGGGAACATCGTCCTCACCGCCAAGGAAAACCCGCATGGGCCGAACGACAACGGCGATACCGTCACCTTCACCAATGGGGCGACGGTCGACGCTGCCGAGGATCTGCTCATCCATGCCGCCGACGGCGTGATCGTCGACGATGCCGACGTCACGATCCTTGCGGGGCGCGACATTCTCGCCGAGATCGAACTTCCCTCCTCGGTGGGCGATGCGTCGAACCTGGACGACGTCACGGCCACCAGCGAGCTGCAGGGCTCCTGGACAGCCGGCGATCGCTTCCGCGTCGACATGAGCGACGAGGCGCAGAAGTTCACCGTCGTCGATGGAGCCGACATCGAAGCGAACGAGATCGTCATCGATGCCGGCGACGGCGACAATCGGCTGACGCTGGATGGCAGCCTCGAGTCACGAGACCGTGGCATCGAGATTCGTACCGGCACCGGCGACGATACGCTGGAACTGGACGGTGCAGGCATTGCCCAGTCAGGCGACATCGACGTTCTCACCGGTGACGGTAGCGATCACCTGGTGCTGGGTGGTCAGCTCACTGCGCGGACGGGTGATATCAACGTCCTTTCCGGAGCGGGCCGCGACGACCTGACGTTGATCGGCAGTCTCACCGCCGAGTCGAGCAATATCGGGATTCACACCGGCAGTGGCGACGACAGGCTCGAACTGGGCGGCACGCTGGCCGCCGAAGCCGGCGAGATCTTCATTCGCACCCAAGGCGACTCCGATACCTTGACGGCCACCGGCTCCATGGTGGCGACGCGTATCGCCATCGATGGCGGTGGCGGAGACGACGACCTCGGCCTGGCCGCCGAATCGATCGAGGGCGAGCTGCATCTGCTGGGCGGTGAAGGCGACGACTTCCTGGAAGTCGTCGAACTCAACGACCGCGAGACGCGGCTCTACATGGATGGCGAGGCCGGCAGCGATCGCTACCGGATCGTCACCCGCGACCAGGCGGGTGCAGACGACAACGGCAACTACCGCATCACGGTCAGTGACAGCGGCCCGTTGAATCGGGGAACCGACGACCTGGTGATCGAGGGCCGCGGTGTCGACGGCGGCGAAGGAGAGGGCTTCGATGACTTGTTCCTGATTCGTCGCAACTTCATCGCTCGCCTCGATGGCAATGTCGATACCGGCGTCATGGGTGATGACGTGGAGCGCATCGACTACGACGATTCGCTCAACTCGCGGATTCGCATCAATGGCTACGGCGGCGACGATGCCTTCATCGTCGACGATACCGCGACGCTGATGACGCTGGACGGTGGCGACGGCGACGATCGCTTTCAGGTCGGGCAGGTATTCGCCGAGAATCCCAGCGACCCCGATCGGCTCGAAGACGGTGTCTACCAGAACTCCGGCGTGCGCGAAGAGGATCGCATCGAGACCAATCGCGTGACCCAGGGCTGGCTGAGCACCGGCAACCGCGAGTCGATGGTGATCTACGGCGGCGATGGCGAAGACGAATTCGTCGTCTACAGCAACAAGGGTCTGCTGCGCATGGAGGGCGAAGCGGGCAACGACAACTTCGTGGTGCGCGCCTTCGTCACCGAGAGCGACATCGAGGTGCGCGGTGGTGCCGATGACGACAACATCGAGTACAACATCAACGCGCCGGTGGATATCGACGGGGGCAGCGGCTACAACACCCTGACGGTGCTGGGCACCGAGGTGGGCGACAACTTCGTCATCACCGAGGACGGCGTCTTCGGTGCCGGGCTGAACATCGGCTTCGCCAACATCGAGAAGGTGGAAGTGGATGCGCTGGAAGGCGACGACACCTTCTTCGTGCTCTCCACGGCCTTCGATGTGACCACCGAATTGATCGGCGGTCTGGGCAGCGACAGCTTCATCATCGGCGGCGACGTGACCGGCCGTGTGGTCAGTCAGGATGCCGAGGGTACCAGCAGCCTGATCACCCATGGTCTGTTCAGCGATGACGAGGCCTATGCCGCATTGCTGGGTGGCGGTGTCCCGGTCAGCGTGGCGACGCCCGACCAGGGGGCCGTATCCATCGATCAGGGCGACGGTACCGTCCTGCTGGAAGGCAGCGACGCAGGCAGCTACTGGCTCGACCTGGCACTCCCCGAGAGTGACGACATCGCCGACGGTACCCTGGTCAGTCTGACGGTCTCCGCGGCACTTTCCTCCACTCAGGACCGCCTCAACGCCCAGCGTCGCGTGGGCAACGGTGATCCGGCGACGGTGCTGCTCTCTGCGGATGGCGAGAATTTCCAGCGCGCCCTCAACGTGGACTTCGTCTACGACGCCGAGCACGGCTGGACGCAGAAGCAGGAGATTCACGTTCAGGCCCCCGAGGATGGCGTCATCGAGGGCACGCGCCAAGTCACGATCAGTCACATGGCGCGAGTACAGGCTCCCGACGGCGAGGAGACGCCGGAGGCGCTGGCCGCGATCGAGAGCCAGCCCATCGCCAATGCCATGATCACGGTGTTCGACCGTGACCAGGGGGACATCTTCCTCGACGTGCCGGGCGAGCGGCTCGACCTCATCGAGGGTGACGCCACCACCGGGCAGGCGCAGCGCTTCGAGTTCTCGCTGTCGACGCCGCCGAAGCCGGGTGAAGAGATCACCGTGACGCTCAGTTACCCGACGGATCAGTTGGAGGTCGATCAGGAGACTTTCACTTTCACCGAGGACGACTGGGATGAGCTGCGTAGCGTACTGGTCAGCGCCGTTGCCGACGGCGAGACCGAGAATCGCCTGGACACGCAGATCGACTTCGAGATCGCCAGCAGTCTCGACGCCGGCGATTCGGTCTATGACGATGCGGAGCCGGGGAGTGCCCGCGTTGCCGTGTACGACGGCGACAGTGCCGGTCTGGTGATCGAGCAGAGTGGCCAGGGCACGACAGTGGGAGCCGATGGAACGACCGACAGCTATCATTTGCGACTCACCAAGGCGCCCGATGGCGATGTCACCGTTCACGTCAACAGCGATGGCTATACCGACGTCCAGATTGGGGGCGAGGTCTTCCTCGACGAAGTGCTCGGCGAGGACGAGGCCTTCGCGGTGGCGGTGAAGTCTGCCGAACATGCCGGTTCGCGCCTGGTGTTGAACGATGGTGAGTGGAGCGAGCTCGGCGTTCGTGTGGGCATGCTGCTCGACATCGATGGGCAGGGCGGTTTGTTCAAGGTCAACGACCTGGATGGCGACGAGCTGCACCTCACTGCCGATCACGTCTTCGACGAGACGGTCGGCAGCTTGACCGTCAACCGCGTCCAGGCGCCTGCGGTCACCTTCACCGCCGACGACTGGTACGACAAGGTCGAGGTGACGCTGGCCTACGATCCCGACTACGTGGCGGCCGAGGGCAGCGAGTTCGACAAGGTCTTCGCTCCACGGGAACACATCCTCGATCGCATCCGTGGCCCGCTGATCCTAGAGGGCGGCACCAGCGACACCGACCGCTCGCTGTCCGACGCGATCATGCTGCCGACCGAGGATGCCGGGGAATTGAGCGATGAGGCGCGCGGCATCGTCACCGGTGAGGTGGAGATGACCGACACCGACGAAGTCATCTTCTATGGAGATGCCAGCGTGGCCGATCTCGAGGGCGAACTGACGGCCACGACCCTGACCGGCCTGGGCATGGAGGAAGGTTCGCTCGAGCAGGACGATGGCTACGGTGGCACCGTCGTGACGGAGCGTGGTGTGACCTACCATGGTTTCGAGGTGGTCGACCTGCGCCTCGGCAGCGGCAACGACGAACTGGCCATCGACGCCGATCCGGTTCGCTTCCAGGGTGAAGTGACTCTCGAGTCCTGGGACGAAGGCGAGAGCGTTCTGCAGAGGATGGATGCCGAAAGCTGGTACGACCACGGGTTCCGCCGTGGCGACAGCGTGCTCATCGACGGCGAGCGGTTCACCATTCGCGATCTCGTCGAGAACGGTCGTGGACTGGTGCTCACCGCTACGCTTGACGAACTGGGCTTCGTCGATCCGCTCGATGTCGATCTGATTCGCGAGATGCCGCTCACCGTGGTGCACGGAGGAGGCAACCGCAGCGAGCATGGCGAGCGTGGCGGCGACACCATCGCGGTTTCCGGCGGCTACGCTGCCCAGATGCCGCTGGTCGTGTTCGGCGACACCTCGCGCAGCGGCGAGCCCTACAGCGCTGAAGGCGGCTACAACACGGCGTTGTCGCAGCGCTTCACGGAGTTTGGCAACAACACTCTGGATGCGTCCGAGGCCATCGGTGGCGTCACCCTGGTCGGCGGTGCCGGTAACGACACCTTGATCGGCGGCGCGGGCAACGACCAGCTGTTCGGCGGCGGCGGTGACGATACCCTCGATGCCAGCGCCGGAGGAAACAACCACCTGTATGGTGACGGAGGGGTGGACATCGCTACCTCGGTGCGCCTGGATCTGGCCGAGGCCGTCCTGTCTCTCCATCGGTCGACGGGCGACGTGGAACTTCCCACCGGCGATCGCCTGGTCGTCGGCGATGACACTCTGATCGGCGGTGACGGCGAAGACATCCTGCTTGGCGATCACGGCGAGATCGCGCTCGAATCGCGCGAGGGGGCGGCCGATCTTCGCCTGCTCGACAGCCGGCGAGTGGTTGCCGTGCGCAGTGCCGATGTCGCATCCGCGGGCGACGATACGCTCTCCGGCGGTCGTGGCGACGACATCCTAATAGGCGGCGGCGGTAGCGATGCACTCTACGGTCGTGCGCAGGCTCAGGCCGACGATGCCGGCACGGACGTGCTGGTCGGCGACATGGCCGAACTGCATTGGATCGATGGCGTGCTTCGCGAGCTGACCGCCTTGCCCCATGAAGCGGGAGGCAACGACCGGCTGAACGGCGGTGACGGTGATGGCGTCATGCTCGCTGGCGAGGGCGACGACGTGCTGTCGGCCGGACCGAATGCTACCCGTACCGTTGCCATCGGTGATCATGCCGAGCTGCGCTGGAGCGCTTCGGGCGTGCTCGAACGCCTGGCCAGCATCGCTACGGCCACCGGCGGTCATGACAGCATGACGGTTGGCGGAGGCGATGTGGTCTGGGTCGGCGGTGCCGGCAACGACGAGCTCAGGGTTCGGGATGCCGCCGATTCGAGTCGTCATGCCCTGTTCGGCGACAACGTCGAGCTGGGCTGGACCGATGATGGCGTGATCGTCGAGGCCACCTCGATAGCGCCCGATCAGGGAGGCGATGACCGGATCGAGACCAATGCCGGCGAGGCGGTGGTGATTGCCGGTGCAGGCGACGATACCGTCACCCTGGGCGATCAGGATGGCTGGGTGCTGGCTGACCATGGGCGTTTCGCTTGGCGCACCGATGGAACTCTGCGGGAAGCTCTCTCCACCGACCTCGGCGCCGGGGGCGATGATCGAGTCGAGACGGGACACGGCAGCAACCTCGTGATCGCGGGCGACGGTCGGGATACGATCGTCAGTGGCAACGGCCGCGATGTCATCGCTGGGGATCATGCCCGTGTCCGTGTCGACGAGAGAGGGCAAGTCCGCGAGTTCATTTCGCAGGGCTTTGCCATCGGTGGCAGTGACGTGATACTGAGCGGTGCCGGCGACGATTGGGTCATTGGCGGCACCGGCGGTGACGAGATCGCACTGACCGCCGGCGACAACGTCGTGCTGGGCGACAATGGGCGCATCCTTGCCGTCGATGGCGTGCGCTCGCTCGCCGAAAGCCTCGATACGCGCGCCGCCACAGGGGGGAGCGACTATATCGAGACGGGCCTGGGCGATGACCAGGTCATTGCCGGTGTGGGCAGCGACGAGACTGACAACTCCGGCGGTGAATCCATCGCCATCGGCGACGACGGTCGCATCCAAAGCGATGCTCAGGGACGCTATGTGGTCGTAGAGACCGGCAATCCATCGCTCGGCGGAGCGGATCGCCTCTTGGGTGGTCATGACCGCGACCTGCTGTTCGGCGGTGCCGGTGGCGACCGGCTCGAAGGTGGCGATGGCAAGGACATCCTGTTCGGCGATTTCGGCAAGATCAGCCGCATGAGCGGCATGCTGACCGTGGCCGCAACCAGCCTCTTCGAAGGCGGTGACGATGCCATCTACACCGGTCGCGGTGGCGACATCGCCATCGGCGGTGCGGGCGGTGACGGTTTCTCCGCCAACTTCAGCGAAGACTACGTGGTCGGCGATTATGGCCGCTTCCGCTTTGCCATCGAGCCACCCGCCGAGACCGAACGCTTCGTGTCGCTGGTCACCTTGGCGCAAGGCCGTCTCGATCTGCTGCGCTCCTCTCAGGAATCGCTCTACAGCCGGGACGCCGAGGATAGCGCCAACAACGAAGAGGGCGACGACGTGCAGGCCCCGCTGTGGCTGCTGGGTGCTGCTGGCGGTGGCAACGCCGAACGCTATGGCGGTCTGGGGGGTGCTCCCGGGTTGGCCGATTCGGGCATCCAGCGCATGCAGACACTGATTGCCGAATGGCAACAGCGTGAAGGACGCTCCTTGCGCGGCACCATTGCCTCTCAGGTGGCTGCCGATGTGAGCGGTCTGGATCGCCTGTTGCAGGACAATCCTCCAGCGGGTGGAACGGCGGCCACGACCGGCGGAGAACCCACGAACGAGGCGACCGAAACCAGTGAGACTCCCGCCGTCGATGGTGAGTCATCGGCCGGGGAGGAGGCGCCGGCCGCCGAGGATGAGGTGCCGTCCGCGGATGTCTCCGATGCCCATGAGCTGATCGAGCAAAGTGGGCTGGAGATGCCAGAAGAGTGGCTTGCCACCTTGAGTGCCAGCCTTGGATGGGGCCTGGTCAAGACCCGCGCGGGCGGTTCGGCATCGGCCGATGGACGCCTCGAGGCGCTGCGTCGCGAGTGTGCGGCCCGCGACTGGCAGCGCTTGAGTGATGACGAGGAGTCGCCATGACCGCCAGTGCCGGTCACCTGGATGCTACGCAGGACTCGGTGTCGGAATCCACCGTCGATATTCAGGCCTGGCTGTCCAGATGCGGCCAGCGCCTGACCAATGCGCACCCAGCGGTGTCACTCGATGAAGGCATCGTGTTATGGCATCGGGCCGAGGGCTGGTTGCCGGTGGCGCTGTGGCCGGCCAACGCCGACGGCGTATCCTTGCTCGACCTGGCCGGACAGGTTCGCGAGGCGGGCAGGGGGCTGGTGTCTCCCTTGGCGTCGGGTGGCGTGGCCATCGGCTATCCGGTTCGCGACTCGGGCGAAAGGTCGGATGACGCCCTGGTCGGCGCAGTGGCGTTTCGTGTCACGGCAGTTCGGGCCGCGAATGCCACGCCGGACGAGCATGATCTGATGCCCCTGATGCAGCATCTCGAGGATGCCGTCGCCACTCTCGAGCGCGATATTCTCGTCGGGCAGGCGACCCGTATGCGCACCCGCCATGCGCGACTCGGCGAACATCTCACCTTGCTGGCATCGATGCTCGAGCAGCCTGGCTTCGATGCGGCGGCCATGCAGCTCACCACTCGGTTGGCAATCGCGTTGGATGCCGAGCGGGTAAGTCTTGGGTGGCGACGCGGTAGCCGGACTCGCCTGCGGCAGATCTCGCACAGTGCGCGCTTCAATCGCAAGATGAATCGCATCCGCGCCACCGAGGCCGCCATGGACGAAGCCCTCGATCAGCGGCGCCCCGTGTGGTGGCCGCTATCCGCGTCGACGGAGCGCGAGGTCTCGACCCCTGTCAATCGAGCTCATGGTTCGCTTTGCGAGATGACGGACGTGCCTCATGCCCTGAGCGTACCCTGCCTGGATGAGGGCAGGCCACGTGGCGCAGTGACCATCGAGCGTGAGCGTCCCTTCGATGCTGAGGAAGTCGAGGCATTGCAGGGCCTGATGGCGCTGTGTACGCGGGCATTGGAAGAGAAACGTCGCAATGATCGCCCCTTGCCGGTCAAGATGCTGGCGGCGCTGGGCGAGCAGAGCGGCAGACTGCTGGGGGCCGGACATCTTGGCTACAAGTTGTCGGCGCTGGTGCTGGTGGCCATCGTGGCTTTCGCCTACCTGGCCACTGGGACGGAGCATGTCTCGGCCGATGCCGTCCTGAAGAGCGAGGTGCAGCGGGTCGTGGCGGCTCCCTTCCAGGGCTACATCGAGGAGGCGCGCGTGCGTGCCGGCGACGAAGTGCAACAGGGAGACCTTCTGGCCATCATGGATACCCGCGACCTGCGCCTACAGCAGCTCCAGGCACAGAGCGAGCTTGCCAAGCTGGCGAGCGAGGCTCAGGAGCTGCGCGCCGAGGGTGAGCGAGCCTCGCTCAATGTGATCGACGCGCAGCGCCAGCAGGTCGAGGCCGAGCTGCAGCTGATCCAGTCGCGGCTCGAGCGCGCCAATCTGCGCGCTCCCTACGACGGCGTAGTCGTTGGCGGCGACCTCACGCAGCGTTTGGGCAGTGCGGTCGAGGCAGGCGAGGAGCTGTTTCGCGTCGCGCCGCAAGGCGGCCATCGGATCGAGCTGGAAGTGAACGAAGCGCGAATCGGCGATATTGCACCTGGGCAGCAGGGCGAACTCGTTCTTTCGGCAATGACCGACGTGCCCATCGACTTCGAAATCACCCGAGTCACCCCTCAGACACGGCGGCGAGAGGGCAGCAACCGTTTCGTCGTCGAGGCACGGCTCGAGGAGTCGCCGCCGGCGTTGCGCCCCGGCATGGAGGGCGTCGGCAAGGTCGAGATGGGCGAAGCGCGGCTGATCGCTATCTGGACGCGGGAACTGGTCGACTGGTTGCGCCTCAACGTCTGGCGATGGTGGGGCTGATGCCGCTTGATGGAAGGGTGTGAGCCATGGCCGGAACTCTCTATAGCCAGCACTGGCATCGCGTTGCGGACCTTCGCCTGCGGCTGCGACGGCACGCTAGCCTGCATCGTCACGAATACCGTGGAAAGCCCTGGTACGTATTGCACGACACCCTGACCGGGCAGGTGCATCGATTCACGCCGGAAGCGTATCAGGTCATTGGACGTCTCGACGGCCAGCGCACGCTGGGCGAGATCTGGCAACAAGTGAGCGCGTCGCTGGGCGATGCCATGCCGACCCAGCAGGAAATGATCGGTCTGATCGGCCGACTGCACAATGCCAACGTGCTGGCAGGCCATCGCGATATCGATATCGGCGAGCTGTCTCGGCGCCAACGCAAGCTCCAGCGGAGCAAGTGGCAGCAAGTGATACGCTCGCCGTTGGGCATTCGAATCCCGTTGCTCGATCCCGAGCGTTTCGTGGCTGCCACCTATCCGTTGGTCAAGCCGCTGATCGGCCCGTTCGGCGCTTTCCTGTGGCTGGCCACGGTGGGGCTGGCGCTGGTGGTAGCGACGCTGCATTGGCAGGCATTGACCGAGAATCTCGCCGACCGGGTGCTGGGTATCGACAATCTGCTGTTGATGGCGCTGGTCTACCCACTGATCAAGGCGCTGCATGAGCTCGGGCACGCTTGGACGACCAAGGATGCTGGCGGAGAGGTACATGAGATCGGCATCATGCTGCTGGTCTTCTTTCCCGTACCTTATGTGGATGCCAGTGCCGCGGCGGCGTGTCCCGAAAAGGGCAAACGCATGCTCGTCGGTGCCGCGGGCATCCTGGTCGAGCTGTTCCTGGCGGCGCTGGCCATGCTCGTCTGGGCAATGGCCGAACCCGGCGCGCTGCGCTCGCTGATGTTCAACGTCATGCTCATCGCCGGGGTTTCCACGTTGCTCTTCAATGGCAACCCGCTGCTGCGTTTCGATGCGTACTACGTGCTGGCAGACTGGCTCGAAATTCCCAATCTCGGCTCGCGGGCGAACCGGCAGCTCGGCTATGCGATCAAGCGCTACCTGCTGGGACGGCGCGATGTCACCGGAGAGGCGGGGTCTCGTCGCGAGGCGATGTGGCTGGTGCTCTACTCGGTGATGTCGTTCGCTTATCGCCTGGTGATCATGGTGGCCATCGCCGTCTTCGTGGCGACGCGCTATCTGTTCGTCGGCGTGTTGCTGGCGCTCTGGTCGGTCTTCATGACGCTCGTGTTTCCTGCTCTCAAGCTGCTCAAGGCCATCACCATGGATTCTCGTCTGGAAGGCTCGCGTCGGCGTGCTTGGTCCTGGCTGCTCGGCACCCTGGCCGTCCTGGCCCTGTTGTTGTTCGCACTGCCGCTGCCCTATGCCACCGTCGTTCAGGGTGTGGTGGATAGTGCCGAACCCACGCACGTGCGGCTCGGAGCGTCGGGTCGGCTCAACGACATTCTCGTCGAGGACGGCGATTGGGTGGAACGTGGAGATGTCCTGATGCACCTGGATGCGCCGGAGTTGGCCTCCGAAGTGAGTCGACTCGAGGCTCAGCGCCGCGAGGCCGATCTGCGCTTGCAGGCGAGCGTTCGCGAGGCGCAGTCGGTGGCCATGGAGCGCGAGAATTTGGAACTCGTGGAAGAGCGCCTGGCGGATGCGCGTTTGCGGGCCGCTGCCACTCTGGTGACGAGCCCGCGCGACGGACGACTGTTGATGCCTCAGGGGCGACCCGAACTCGGGCAGTTTTTGCAGCGCGGCGAATCGGTGGCGGTCGTGGTTCGCGACGAAGACTTGCGCGTGCGGGCGTTTCTTCCCGTCCATCGCCGAGCTGCGGTGAACGAGCGGGCGCGCGAGGTGACGCTTCGCTTGCCCGGTGCCGATGCCGAGGTGGCGTCCTCCCTGCAGTGGCTATCGCCCAGGGCAACGCGCGAAGTGCCGAGCGAGACTCTGACTCGTGAGGGTGGCGGGCCGATCGCTCTGGATCCGCAGGCACGTGAACCCTTGATCGCCTTTCGTCAGCACTATTTGGCCGATTTCGACGCTCGAGGCCTGATTCGGCAGGAACTGCCGCTACGACTGGACGAGCGCGTCTACGTGCGAATCGAACACCCGCCGGAACCGATCGGCCATCGCTGGTGGCGGGAGCTACGTCGCCATTTCCTGCGGCTCTTCGACCGGTGATGCCATGACCGCCGCCTTGTTGCAAAGATATCCGGTCGATGTGTTGCATCGTCCGGAGCGCCAGGTGCCGCCTCCCGGCGCGTTGGAAATGCCCTGGCATCGTATCCGGGCCGTCTGCCGCTTACCGGGCGGTTGGCAGCGTTGGCGTCTGCGCCGTGCCCTGCCGGCCATCCACCGCCTTGGCGAGCGTCTGTCGGCGCTAGGAGATGTTGCACTGGATGCGTACATCGAGTCGCTGCGAGATCGCCTGCTGGCCGAAGGGCTATCCCCCAGGCTGTCGCGTGAAGCCTTCGCCACGGTGCGTGAGGTGGCATGGCGCGAGCTGGGAATGGCGCATCATGACGTACAGTTGATGGGTGGGTTGGCTCTGCTGGAAGGAAAGGTCGCCGAGATGCCCACCGGTGAGGGCAAGACGCTCACCGCGACGCTACCTGCTGCCACGGCGGCCTTGGCGGGCGTCCCGGTGCATGTGGTCACCGTCAACGACTACCTGGCCGGCCGCGATGCCCAGGCGATGACGCCGATCTACGCGCGCCTGGGACTGACGGTAGGCGTCGTGACCCACGAACGATCGCCGCGGCAACGACGAGCGGCCTATGCCGCCGACATCACCTACTGCACCAACAAGGAACTCGTGTTCGACTATCTGCGCGATGGGCGTGAGCTGGGAAGCGAGTGCACCCCGCTGCAAGCCCATGCGGCCAGCCTGCGCGGGGCGCTCGACCAGCATCGGTTGTTGTTGAGAGGGCTGCATTTCGCCATTGTCGACGAGGCGGACAGCGTGATGCTCGACGAAGCTCGCACACCGTTGATTCTGTCGGGGCCGGATGAGGGCGAGCCGCTGGACATCGCGTTGATCGATGAGGTGCTGACGCTGTCCGAACGGTACCGGGAAGGCGAGGATTTCGTACGCGAGTCCGGGCGTCTGCACCTGACCGAGGCTGGCAAGGTGCGGCTGGTTGAGCAGGCCGAGCGACGGCTGGCTGCGCAGGGCGAGCGCAGCGGCTGGCTCGGCAAGGCGCGCCGCGAATGGCTGCTGCAGCAGGCCTTGGTTGCCCGCCATCAGTTTCAGCGCGATCGTCATTACCTCGTTCGCGACGGTCAGGTACAGATCATCGATGAGCATACCGGGCGGGTGCTGGCCGATCGGCGCTGGGAGCGGGGGCTGCAGCAGATGGTGGAACGGCTCGAAGGGTGCCGGCCCAGCGAGCCCAATCGAACCCTGGCGCGCCTTACCTATCAGCGCTTCTTTCGCCGCTATCAGCATCTCTCGGGCATGACCGGTACGGCCTGCGAGGTGCGCGGTGAGCTGTGGTGGACCTATCGTCTGAGGGTGGTATCGATTCCTCCTCACCGGCCCTCTCGCCGCCGTCATCTGGGTGTGCACGCCTTTGACGATGACGATGGCCGATGGCAATGGGTGGCCGAACGAGCTGCTCAGTTGGCAGCCCGGCGACGCCCGGTACTGATTGCCACCGCCTCGCTGGCGGATTCGGAGGTGCTGTCCCGGCGCCTTGAAGCACGCGGGCTGGAGCATGCCGTGCTCAATGCCCGTCAGGATGCCGAGGAGGCCGCCACCGTGGCTCGGGCCGGGTGCGCCGGTGCCATCACGGTTGCCACCAGCATGGCCGGGCGCGGAACCGATATCGCCCTCGATGAGGAGGCGCGTGAGGCGGGCGGTTTGCATGTGATCATCGCCGGGCGCCATGATGCCTCGCGCATCGACCGCCAGATCGCCGGGCGCTGTGCGCGACAAGGCGACCCGGGTAGCGTGGAGTACGCTCTCAGCGATACCGATCCGTTGCTCGACGAGCTGGCCGGCTGGCAACGGCATATTGGGCCGCTGCCAGTCCGGCTATCCCGGGCACAGCGCCAGCGGGAACGTCGCCATGCGCGAGAGCGTGCGAGACTGCTCGACGCCGACTGGCGCGAGAACGAGCTGCTGGGTTTCAGTGGCAAAACGGAGTGAAGGCAATGTCGGCAAGCCATGCCGCTGCCAAGATGAACAGGAGACCTCATGCGTTTCGCCAATCTCTGTCATGGGGCATTGCTGGTGGCCCTGTCGGTATCTGTCATCGCTGGCCCGGTGCAGGCCCAGCAGGATGGGGGGGCCGAAGAGAAGACGTTCGATGAAATCAGTTGCCTGGTGGAGCCAGGTCGCGAGGCGACCCTGTCGAGTCACACGCCGGGAGTCATCGACGAGATTCTGGTGGAGCCCGGTGAGCGTGTGGAAGCCGGCGACCGCCTGTTCGCTCTGAAGCGTGACGTGGAGCGTGCCAATCTCGAACTGGAGCGTGCACGGGTCGATTACGCGTCGCGCCAGTTGCAGCGCAATCAACGCTTGATCGAGCGAGGCATGCTCAGCGACAGCGAACGCGACGAGATCGATACCGAGTTGAGGCTTGCCCGGCTTCAGGCGAACCTAGGGGAGGCGCGCCTCGATGACATGGTGGCCGAGGCGCCTTTCAGCGGGATGGTCGCCCGCCAGCAGGCCGAGGAGGGCGAATACATCGATGCGACCCCGGTGCTGGATATCGTCCAGTTGGACCCTTTGCGGGTCGAGGCCATTCTTCGGCTGGAAGCCTACGGGCATATCGCCGTTGGCGATGAGCTCGAAGTCGCCTTGCTGGAACCGGTCAATGAAACCGTGGTTGCCGAGGTGGATAACGTCGATGGGGTGATCGACCCGACCAGCGGTACCTTTGCGGTCGAGTTGGTCTTCGCCAATCCGCGCGGTGAGTGGCCGGCGGGTATCAACTGTCGGTTGCCCTGATCGCGGTGCCGGAACTCATGCACTCGGCGATATGTTCTGGGTGCCCAGCCAATCGTCAAGCGCTTGAGTCGACATTGCCAAGCCGTAATGCTCACCCTGGACACGGGGCAACGACAGGGCTTCGATGGCCAGGGCGTCCTCCAGGGTATCGACGTGCGTCACCCCTGGCTCGATCGCCAGGGCCTCGAGCAGGCGGCATAGCGCTGCGGCCAGTGAGCGTTGCGATTCTCTGGCCAGGCTGGCCCGGAAACGTGCCCGATGCAGTGGCAAGCGCGCCAGGCGGGCCAGATCGAAGGCGCCATCCCCGAGATCGTCCACGGTCAGTCGTACACCGAGCGTGACCAGTCGCTTGAGCAGATGAGCGGCATCTTCCAGCTTCAGTCCCAGGCATTGGCTGGGAATCGCCAGCGTCAGCCACGTCAAGGGGTCGGGATGGTGTTGACGAAGGAAGCGGTCCAGAGGACGACCGTCGAAGGTGTTGTGCGCCAGGTGGCTTTCCGACAGCGGCAGGGTGATGGTCAGCATTCCGAGCGGAGAAGCATCGGCTTGCCAGCGGTGATGGTCGTCGATCGTCTTCAGCAGCGCCCAGCGATCGAGCCGCACGCCGAGGCCTAGCCGGTTGGCGGCGTCGCGAAAGGTCTCCGGTGAGCGCCAGCCATGATGCGGCTGGTGCCAATAAAGCCTCGCCTCCAGGCCGATGCAGGCTCCGCTGCGCGGGTCGAACTCGGGCTGATAGTGCACCGCAAAATGCTTCTCGGGAGCGTGCGCTGCCTCACTGAGCTGACACTCCAGGCGGAATTTTTCCTTGAGCTGGGCAGTCAGCCGATGATCCACGAAGGCCAGGCGTCCGGGGCCCTTCTGGCGGGCGGTGAGCATGGCGCCTTGGGCACCGTTGATCAGACCTTCTTCGTCTTCGGCATCGAACGGAAAGAGGGCGATGCCGATGGAAACGGTCAGCAGCAGCTGGCCGTTTTCCACGGCGAATGGTGGTTCGAGCGCTTCCTGAAGGCGTTCGGCGACGATCTGCGCCGCTTCGGCAGAGCCGTCGAGGATCATCACGAACTCGTCACCCCCCAGACGGGCCAGCGTGTCTCGGTTGCGCAGTGCGCCCTGCATGCGTCGGGCCAGGTCTCCCAGCAGTCGATCTCCCTCGATGTGACCCACGGCATCGTTCACGGCCTTGAAGCGATCGACATCGATGAACAGCAGTGCCAGGCCATGGTCGGTACGTTCGGCGTGAGCCAGGGCGTGGCTAAGCCGGTCGCGTAGCAGCAGCCAGTTGGGCAAGCCCGTCGTGGGGTCGACGTGCACCCAGTGGTGAGTGCTTGGCCTGTCGCTGTGGCTGGTGATCAGGTTGACGAAAGTGCGCAGGAAGTGCGTTGCCTGGTCGTGGGTGGAAGGCAGAGCGTCCACCGTCATGAGGACCGGGTGCGATTCGCCATCGGCATGCCGGCACAGCACTTCCTGCTGCCAGGCGTGGGGCATGGCGTCGTCCAGACTCATGGGCATCGGCGTGCGCAACGAGGCGAAGAAGTGTTCGATGGGCCAGCCGGTGGCTTCCCGGCGTTCGCAGCCAGCGATTCGACAGAACGCTTCGTTGGCCAGCACGATGTGGCCTGTGGCATCGGTGATCACCATGCCGTTGTGGCTCTGGTCGAACGCATGCTGAATCAGTCGGGCGGGGTGCCCGGATAGCGAACGAATGCGTTCTTGGGGGTGGTGATGGCTCATCGTGGGGCATCGCTTCACAGTAGTCGGGTCGCGTGGCCATCGGCCAGGCAACGATTGAATAGACTATCGTCCGCTGCGAACTCGACTTGAGGGGGCGAGTCTCGAAAGTGGTGTAATGAATGCTTGATTCAAGTTGTCTGGCAACTTGCCGATACCGAAGACTTGGATCTCCGTGTGAGTCGCAAGTTTCGCCCCTCATCGCGATGTCCGTGTGGATGTCGCCCGGTAAAGAGGACTGGGTTTGCCAGCGCCGATTCGTTTCATCACGTTGAGCCGCGCGTTCTGCTCGTTGCAGGGGCGCTTGCTGCTCGGGCTGGCGGCTACCTGGCTGGTGATCGTCGGGTTGCTGCTGGCGCTGGCCTGGCTGTTCGGCAAGGATCTCGTCAACGAGACGAACCTCTCCCACCTGCGCTACGAGGCGCGACTGGTGGCCGAAGGGTTGAACGATGAGGTGACTCAGCGCCAGGATGCGCTGATCCGACTCGCCGAGCAGTTGAACGAAGCGCCAGCGGAGGAGCTGGGCGAAAGGCTTCGGGATGGCCAGGCGCTGTTGGCCTGGTTCGAAGGCATCATGGTGACCGACCGCCAGGGTACGGTGATCGCCGACTGGCCGGTCGTCGAGGGGCGCGTCGGCCTCGAAACCCGGAATACCGAATACTTTCCCATGGTGCGCCACACCCGATTTCCCTATGTCAGCGAACCTTTCGTGGGCCGGGCCAGCGGTGAATCGATGGTGCTGATGCTGGTGCCGCGTCTGGATGAACACGGCGAGTTCTTGGGTATGGTCGGAGGCATGGTCAATCTCGAGCGCAGCAGGCTGTTTCGTGGGCTCGAGTCCATTCGGCTAGGTGAAGGCGGCAATGTAGGGGTCTTCACGGCCTCGGGCGAACGGTTGTTTCCCGCTTCTGTCGGTGACTCGGCGGAGGATGCGACCGAGTGGCGGGCGTCGCCTCAGCTGTCGATGGCACTCGATGGCTGGCAGGGGGAGGTCGTCGTTGAAGGCTCGGGGAGAGCATCGGCCCTGGTGGCGTTCCGCCAGATCTGGCCGGCAAACTGGGTGGTGGGGGTCACCCTGCCGGACTCTCAGGTCTATGCGCCGCTGGGCGATTTCCTGCGCAAGCTGTGGTGGGTTTGGCTGGGCGTGGCGTTGCTGCTGCTGGTCAGCATTGGCTGGCTGGTGAGGCGATTGCTGACCCCGCTGCATCATCTGGAAGCGCAGATCGCTCAAGTCGGGTCCGGTCAGCGTCGCTACCTCGAGCTGGCCACGCAGATGGACGAACTGCGCCAGGTCGCCGATACCTTCAACCGTCTCGAGGGCGAACGCCTCGCGGCTCTGACCGATCTACGCGATCGCGAAGCCTTTCTCGATGCCGTGCTGGCATCCACGCCGGTGGGCATGTTCGTCGCCGACCTCGATGGTCGCCTGACCTACATGAATCCCGCGCTGCGCGAACTGCTGGGGTTGAGCGAGACCCCGCTTGCCAGCGACTGGTGGCAACGCATTCACCCCGATGATCGCGTCGGCACCCAGGATTTGTGGCGGCATACCCTGCACACCGGCAGCGACTTCATGCGTCAGTTGCGCTACCTCGATGATCGCGAAGGCACTCTGTGGCTCGAAGTGCATGCCTCCCAGGTACGTGGCAATGGCCAGCCCCTGGGGTTCGTCGGCATGGCCAAGGACATTACCGAGCGACGCCAGCAGGAGGCGTTGCAGCGTTGGGAGGCCGAGCACGATCCACTGACCGGGCTGCTCAATCGGCGCGGTTTCGAGCGGCGTTTGGAAGAAGCCCTGGCGGAATGCACCAAGACCGGCACCCCTTCGGTGTTGATCCTGTTCGACCTCGATCATTTCAAGCCGATCAACGATGAAGGCGGCCATGCCCTGGGCGACGAGATGCTGCGCCGGGTTGCCCAGGTGGTGGCCTGGGAGGTTCGGCGCAGCGATCATGTGGCTCGCCAGGGCGGCGATGAGTTCGCCGTGCTGTTGCCGAGCTGTACGCTGAAGCAGGCAGTGCGTATCGCAGCGTCACTGCGCCAGGCAGTCTCGGAGGTAGAGGTGAAACAAGGAGCCAGAACGTATCGCGTCACCCTCAGCGCGGGGCTTGCTGCCCTGCACGAGCAGGATGCCACTATCGAGGCGGTCCTGGCGCGTGCCGATGACGCCGGTTATCGGGCCAAGGCGAAGGGACGCAACGCCGTAGTGGTCAGCGCAACGGGGGGGAGTTCCCCGGGTGACATGCAAGAGGACGTAGATGCGCTGTTTCGCTGAGTGCTGGGTGAGCGCAGTCAGCAGCTTTCGGGCAAGGCCTTGCAGTCCGTTCGATGCGATCGCGCGTAGCGAGGAATGCGGATTTCGCAGTAGTCCGGCGTCAGGCTCGGTCGTCTGCTAGACCGAAGTGTTGAGACGTCCCGATTGAGCGCCGACCTGGCCGCTGGCGCCGTACAGCGTCTTTTCAGCGGCATCGTGGATGAAGTCGAGCAGCCGCTGGTTCTGGCTCATGCGCAACTGTATTAGCTGGCCGTTCGTGCCGTTCAGGCGTTCGGCCTCGCGGGTACGTTCCAGCGTTTGTTCCCAGGCGGCCAGACAGCCGGCATCCTGTGTTGCATCGCGAGCGCCGACGGAGCCGGCAGCGTAGCCCAGCCGCTTCTGTATGCGCTGGCGCAGCGTTTCGGTGGCCTCGAGCGCTTCCAGGCGTTCCCGCTTCTGCTGGGCGATATCGGCAAGTGTCTGGCCGTCGATCTCGGCGTCGGCCAGCAGGAGTCGCTCCCGCTCGAGCAGTTCGATCAGGGCGTCCAGGCGGTGTCGCTGCTCCTGTAGTAGCTTGGCCAGGCTGGTGCTCATTCGTTGCCTTCGTTGCCGGTCGTCTGTTGCAGAGTCTCGATCAGCGCGTCGGCGATGCGGTCGGCGCGAATTTCCAGGCGGCCCTCGCGGATGGCCTCACGGATCTCATCGACGCGAGCGGCATCGATATCGTGCGAGGTGTCCGTTGCTGCCTGGCGCAAGTGCGTCTGTGCGGCCGGGCCGGCATCGCTGTGGCTGGTGCGTTCGGCGCCCCTGGCTGGCTGCGACTCTTCTCGTGGCGCCGTCGACGCTGGGCGAGCCAAGGGATTCTGACTGTTGATCTTCACGGTATGGGCCTCGTGACCGGTGCTTTTCCCTGCTATCGGCCTTGGCGATCGAAACTTTAGGGCAACCCGAGCGATTTGTCGCCCAAGCAGCCCATCAGGCTCCCAGCGTAGTCCCTATCGTCTCTAGAAGTCCACGCTCAGCGTGGCTTCGCCGCTCACGACGGCGGTGAGCGTCTCCCGCGAGCCGAAACGCACGCGGACCTCGTCTCCCATCGCGCCGGGCTCGAGGGCGCGGCCTTCGCGCGATACCCGAAAGGCGTTGCCGCGGGCTACGACGGTGACGCGCTGGTTGCGCTCGACCAGAGGGCGTTCGCGTACCTGATGCTCTTGCAGTGCCTCACCGGCACGCAATGGCCGTGTCGTCATCTTGCCGACCAGTTCCTCGGAATCGAGGATGGTGCGGCGTGGTAGCTCGGCCAGATTGCCACGGCGGGCCTCGAGGTGTTCGGTGGCTAACGTGGTTCCCACATCGATATCGGATGCCAGCACCGGGTAGGAGCCGATGACGCCGATTTCCGCCTGCAAGTAGCGAACCTGGCGTCCGTCCTCACCGCAGCGAACGCCCACCGAGACGCGACCCATCATCTTCTCTCCGCTGCGCGGCAGAAAAGGTTCCGGTGCTTCGCAGGCCGGCAGCCGGGCGGAAGGCGGGTACACCTCCACCACGATCTCATCGCCCAGCGTTTTCGCCTCGTCGTAGAGAAAGCCCTGCACGGCCTCGATCAACCGACCATCCGCTGAGGCCAGCAGAGGGGTGGGCAACAGCCAAAGGCTCAGAGCAAGACCGAGAAGGTGACGTTGGTGCGCGAAACGCGACATGGCGAAGCCCGAAACGGTGTCATGGATACCTGAAGCGCATTCTAGCCCGCGCCCGAAAGGCAAATCAGCGGAAATGCCCGTGGAATCGTCGTCTGTTCATGCCATTGATGTGACGTCAGCCTGGCTATTCTGCACCCTCAGAAAGTTGCGTATTCGTTCTCGACCGATGCGAACACAGGGAGCGCCGGCATGATCGACCAGCTCGAAGCCGCCTTTAACTATCATCAGCAAGCCCTGGGCTTGCGCCAGGAGCGCCACAAGGTGTTGGCCAGCAACATCGCCAATGCCGATACGCCGAACTACAAGGCGCGCGACATGGACTTCGCCGGCGAGCTCAAGAAGGCGGTGGCGCAGGGCGAGCGCAATGCCGGCGGCCTTTCGTTGGCGCGCACTTCGCCACGCCACCTCGAAGGGCAGGGCATGCCGCCGGGTAATCGCGACTTGCTCTATCGGGTACCCGACCAACCGAGCCTGGATGGCAATACCGTCGACATGGATCGCGAACGCACCGCCTTCGCCGACAACGCCGTTCGCTATCAGGCGGCGCTGACCCTCATGAACCGCCGCATCCAGGGGTTGAAGGGTGCCATGCAGCCCGAGTGATCGGTTGCTGACCACGCAGTGAGCATGAAGAGAGAGTCGCCATGACGATGTTTTCCGCTTTCGATATCTCCGGCTCGGCGATGAGTGCCCAGTCGCAGCGCATGAACGTGACCGCCAGCAACCTCGCCAATGCCGACAGCGTTGCCGGCCCCGATGGCGAGGCGTATCGCGCCAAGCAGGTGCTCTTCGAGTCGCGCATGCAGGGTCGCCAGGGCATCGGCGGCGTAGGGGTTCGCGAGGTGGTCGAAGACCCCTCGCCCATGCGCCAGGAGTATCGCCCAGAACACCCGCTGGCGAACGACGAGGGCTACGTGACCATGCCCAACGTCGAGCCCGTTCACGAGATGGTCAACATGATCTCGGCGTCGCGCTCCTACCAGGCCAACGTCGAAGTCATGAACACCAGCAAGCAGATGATGATGAAGACACTCACGCTCGGGGAGGGCTGATCGCCATGTCCACGACCATCGATTCCGGCGTGCTCAATGCCTTGAACGCAGGCGGTAGCTCGGGTTCGGACAGCAGTAGCGGCCTGGGCGCCAGCGGGTCGGGCGATCTGCGCGACAATTTCATGACGCTGTTGATCACTCAGCTGCAGAACCAGGATCCTCTCAACCCCCTCGAGAACAACGAGATGACCTCGCAGCTGGCGCAGATCAATACCGTCAGCGGCATCGAGGATCTCAACGAGACGCTGGCGGGCATCACTAGCCAGCTGGATGAGAACCGCGCGCTTCAGGCTTCCGGCCTGATCGGCCAGGGCGTGATGGTGCCCGGCGATCGCGTACTGCTCGAGAAGGGTGACGACGGCTCCCTGCACACCACGCCCTTCGGCATAGAGCTGGGCCAGAATGCCGAGAACGTGCGCGTGACCATCACCGGCAGCGATGGCCAGGTGGTCAACCGCTATGACATCGGCTCGGTCAGCGCCGGCGTCGAATCCTTCTCCTGGGACGGCAAGACCAGCGAAGGTGCCGACGCCGCCTCCGGTGCCTACACCGTCAAGGTCGAGGCGACCCGCGGCGACGACACCCTCGATTCCGAAACCCTCAACTACGCCGTCGTCGGTGGCGTCACGCCGACCGACGACGATGGCGGTGTGCGGCTCGACCTGGGCGCCGTCTATGGCCAGGTGAGCCTCGACCAAGTCAAGCAGATTCTTTGATACGCACCCCATACCAATAGAACCGCGCAAGCGGCACCCGTCAGCCGGTAGGCAGAGGAACGAAAAATGAGCTTTTCCCAAGCATTGAGCGGTCTGAATGCCCAGAAAGACAAGCTGGGAGCGATCGGCAACAACATCTCCAATTCGCAGACGGTGGGCTTCAAGGGCTCCAACGTGCAGTTCGCCGACGTGTTCGCCAACTCGCGGATCGGCCTGGGTACCCAGGTTTCCTCGGTACTGCAGAACTTCAACGAAGGCAACGTGGAGTCCACCAACCGCAACCTCGACCTGGCCATTTCCGGGCAGGGCTTCTTCCGCTTCCAGGGTGAAGGCGGCGAAGTGCTCTATTCACGCAACGGCCAGCTCTCCATGACCGCCGAAGGCGATCTGATCAACGCCCAGGGCGCTCAGATCATGGGTTACGGGCTCAATGCGGCCGGCGAAGTGCAGGCCGGTGGCCAGCCCGAGCCGCTCAACGTCTCGGCGGAAGAGCTGGCGGCCAGCGCCACGACCGATGCGTCGATGACTCTCAATCTGGATTCCCGCGAGCAGCCTGGTGAAGGCCTCAGCGAATCCCAAGTATTTACGGATGCTTCGGATCCAGAGAATACCCAACAGCCGATTGATTACCACTACTCCAACAATTTCACCGTTTACGACTCCCTGGGTAATCCACGCAACATAACCGTCTACTATGAAAAGGTCGGTGCCAATACCTGGAACGGTAGTGTTGCCATGGATGGTTACTATAATAGCGCGAACGACTTCAGCGTTGAGTTTGACACCAATGGTTCCATCGAGCAGGTCTATAGCGCTCATGGTGCTACTGCAGGCGATGAAATTGCCACCGAAGACTTGGCAATGACCTTCGCCAGTAGTGGTACGACACCGCTCAATGGTGAACCTGCCCAGCTGGATTTCGGCCTCAATCTCGCCGGTTCTTCCCAGTTCGGTAACACTTCCAATACCGGTGATCTGAGCCAAAACGGCTACACCTCCGGCACCATGGTGGGCATCTCCATCGAGGACGATGGCACCATCATGCGCAACTACTCCAACGAGGAGTCGCGCCCGGCCGGGCAGATCGCGCTGGTCAACTTCCGCAACGAGGAGGGCCTGGTGCCGGCCGGCGACAATGCCTGGACGGCTAGCGCCGAGTCCGGCCCCGAGCTGGTCGGCGAGCCGGGGACCGGGGTATTCGGCAACGTGGTGTCCGGTGCGGTCGAGACGTCCAACGTGGACATGGCCCGCGAGCTGGTCGACATGATCGTGGCCCAGCGCGCCTACCAGGCCAACTCCCAGACCATCAAGACCCAGGACGAGCTCCTGCAGACCGCCATCAACCTGCGTTAAGCCCACGCTGAGACGGAGCCCGAGCCATGGATCGCATTCTCTATACTGCCATGAGCGGTGCCAAGCAGAGCATGGACCAGCAGGCGGTGGTCAGCCACAACCTCTCCAACGTCTCCACGGCGGGGTTTCGCGCGCAACTGCATGCCATGCGCGCGGTGCCCGTACAGGGCGAGGCGGCGCACGCCACCCGAACGTCGGTGGTGGCCAGCACGCCGGGTACCGACTATTCCCAGGGCCCCATCACGCGCACCGGCCGTGACCTCGACGTGGCCCCGGAAGGCAATGGCTGGTTGTCGGTACAGGCCGATGATGGCACCGAGGCCTACACGCGGCGTGGCGATTTGCAAGTCGATGGCGATGGCGTGGTGACGATCAACGGTCGTCCGGTGATCGGGGCGAATGGACCGATCATCGTGCCGCTGGGTTCCAGCGTGTCGGTGGGTGCCGACGGTACCCTGAGCGCCATCGGCGCTGGCGAAGACCCCGATGCCTTGGTCGACGTGGGCCGGCTCAAGCTCGTCACGCCCGAAGAGGGGTTGGTGCGCGGTGACGATGGCCTGTTCCGGGCGCCACCCAACGCACAAGGCGATGCTGCCCCGCTTCCGGCTGACGAGGAGGCCCGCGTGGCCAGCGGCTCGCTGGAAGGCAGCAACGTCAGCGCCGTGGAGGCCATGGTCTCCATGCTGGACGTCGCCCGCCGCTACGAGATGCAGATGAAAGTGGTCAGCACCGCCGACGAGAACGCCCAGCGCGCCAACGGGCTGCTGTCAGTACAGGGCTGATCGGCCCACGCACGAGGAACCGAATACATGATCAAGTCACTCTGGACTGCCAAGACCGGCCTGGAATCCCAGCAGGTCAAGCTCGATGTCATCTCCAACAACCTGGCCAACGTTAGCACCAACGGCTTCAAGCGTTCGCGTGCCGTTTTCGAGGATCTGCTCTATCAGAACCTGCGTCAGCCGGGTGCCCAGAACGACGTGCAGAACCGCCTGCCTTCCGGCATGCAGGTCGGGACCGGCGTGCGCCCGGTGGCCACCGAGCGTCTGCACACCCAGGGCGGGCTGGAGAACACCGGCAATTCTCGCGACCTGGCCATCAACGGCAATGGCTTCTTCCAGGTGCTGATGCCGGACGGCTCCACCGCCTACACTCGCGATGGCAGCTTCCAGCTCAACGAGAACGGCCAGATGGTCAACGCCAACGGCTATCCGCTGGAGCCGGCCATCATCATTCCCGAAAATGCCCTTTCCATTTCGGTGGGCGAAGATGGCGTGGTGTCCGTCCGCCAGCCGGGCGATAACCAGAGCCAGGAAGTCGGGCAGATCACCGTTTCCACCTTCGTCAACCCGACCGGGCTCGAGAGCATCGGCGGCAACCTCTACGTCGAGACGACATCCTCGGGGCCGCGCAACGAGACCATGCCGGGCATGAATGGCGCGGGGCGGCTGTCTCAACGTTACGTGGAAACCTCCAACGTCAACGTGGTGGAGGAGATGGTCAGCATGATCCAGACCCAGCGTGCCTACGAAATCAACAGCAAGGCGGTGCAGACCAGCGATGAGATGCTGGCCCGCCTGGCACAGCTGTAAGGCCCTAGCCTGGAGAATTGCGTGAAATCTCAGTGGTTCCCTGCGTTGAGGCGCCCGATCATCGCTGGCTTGGCACTTGGCGTGCTCGTCATGGCCGGCTGCGCGCAGATTCCGCGCGCTTCCATCGTCGGCGAGCAGGAGAAGCTGGCCATGAACGAGCCGCCGCCCCGCAAGGCCAACGGGTCGATCTACCAGCCCCAGCGCGGCTATCAGCCGCTGTTCGAGGATCGGCGACCGCGGCAGATCGGTGACATCCTCACCATCGTGCTCGACGAAGAGGTCAGCGCCAGCAAAAACTCGCGCTCGAACGCGGATCGCGATGGCTCTTCCTCTCTGGAATTCGAGCAGTTGCCCGATGCTCTCGATACGCTGGCCGAATACGGCTTCGACATATCGGGAGAGAGCGACTTCAGCGGTGGCGGCGGCTCTCAGGCCAACAACACCTTCACGGGCACGATCACCGTGTCGGTCCTCGAGGTGATGCACAACGGCAATCTGCGCGTGCGGGGCGAGAAGCAGATCGCCATCAATCAGGGGGTCGAGTTCATTCGCTTCTCGGGTGTGGTCAATCCGCGCTCCATCACCGGGCAGAATACGGTGCCCTCCACCAGCGTGGCCGATGCGCGCATCGAGTACGTGGGCGACGGCTACATCAGTGAAGCCCAGCATATGGGCTGGCTGCAGCGTTTCTTCCTCAACGTGTCACCGTTCTGATGGTTTCAGGCTACCGAGGCAACCCCATGACGACTTCCTTCACTCTTGCTGGATGCCCCGAGCGGCTGCGTCGCTGGCTGATGAGGTTCGCCGTGCTGCTGCTGGTCGGCTCGGTAGCCTTGCCGGCCAGTGCCGAGCGCATTCGCGAACTGGCCAGCTTCGCTGGCGTGCGCGACAACGTTCTGGTCGGCTATGGCCTGGTGGTCGGTCTCGACGGCAGTGGCGACCAGACCATGCAGGCGCCCTTCACCGGGCAGAGTCTGACCAACATGCTCTCCCAACTGGGCATTACCGTGCCGGAAGGCACCAACATGCAACTGCGCAACGTGGCAGCTGTGATGGTGACCGCGGATCTGCCGCCCTTTGCGCAGCCGGGCCAGCGACTCGATGTGAACGTGTCGTCGGTCGGCAATGCGCGCAGCTTGCGTGGCGGGACGCTGTTGATGACGCCGCTCAAGGGGGCGGACGGCGATACCTACGCCATTGCCCAGGGTAATCTGTTGGTGGCCGGTGCCGGTGCCGAAGCGGCGGGCAGCAGCGTGCAAGTCAATCAGCAGGCCGGTGGCCGTATCGCGGGCGGCGCCATGGTCGAGCAGGAGGTCCCGGTGAACCTGGGAGGCGAGAACGGCCTCATCGAGCTTCAGCTCGACGAGGCCGATTTCGGAACCGCGCAGCGCGTGGTCAGCGCCATCAACCAGGAATTTGGACGTCCCGTGGCAGCAGCCCGCAACGGCGGGGTCATTGCGCTGGATGGCCCGCTGAATGCCAACTCACGCGTCAATTTCATGGCCCGGGTCGAGCAGATCGACGTGACGCCGACGGATGCGCCCGCCAAGGTGGTATTCAATTCACGGACGGGGTCGGTAGTTCTGAACAGCCGTGTCACGCTGCGTCGCGCGGCGGTCGCCCACGGCAACCTTTCCATCATCATCGACACCCAGTACGGGGTCAGTCAGCCGGCGCCGTTGGGTGAGGGCGAAACCGTGGTCGTTCCGGATGCCGATATCGAGATCCAGGAGCAGGACGCCTATCTTCGCGTCGTGGAAGGTGCGGAACTCACCGAGGTCGTCAATGCGCTCAATGCGCTGGGGGCCACGCCGCAGGATCTGATGGCCATTCTCGAGGCGCTCAAGGCGTCGGGTTCCCTGCGGGCCGAGCTGGAGATCATCTGATGAGCATTCAGAACACCAGCGGCCAGTTCGCCCTCGACATGCAGGGGCTGCAGCGGCTCAAGCACACGGCGAAGCAGGATGCCGGAGCCGGACTGCAGGAGGCCGCCAAGCAGTTCGAGGCGATGTTCCTGCAGATGATGGTCAAGAGCATGCGTGATGCGGTGCCCTCTTCGGATCTGACGTCCAGCAAGCAGACCGAGTTCTATCAGTCGATGCTCGATCAGCAGTGGGCGCAGACGATGTCGGAGCGTGGCGTGGGGCTGGCCGATCACCTGGTCGAACAGCTTCAGTCGCGTGGGCTGGTGCCTCCCTCTCATGCCGAGGGCGATCGGGCCGACATCGACGCGCTCGTTGCCGGCATACCTCGCGGCACGCCACGGGTGCTGGAAAACGCCATTCAGCCCGATTCGTCGACGCCGGAAGCCAAGGGTGATGCCAGCTCGTCGGCTGTCGACGATTCGCCATCGCACTTTCTCGATGCCCTGGATGCCCAGCGTGGCGGATTCATGAATGCGATTCAGACCGAGTCGACCGTAGCGGCATCGGCACCGTCGGCCACTTCCGCCTCGACGGCTGAGCCGGACGATCACCGGCGGCGTTTCACCGAGCGACTCGTCGAACCGGCTCAGGTGGCCAGCCGGCGTACCGGCGTACCGGCCGAGCTGATTCTCGCCCAGGCAGCTCTCGAAACCGGCTGGGGACGCCATGAGATCCCCACTGCCAGCGGTGGCAACAGCCACAATCTGTTCGGTATCAAGGCAGGGTCGAGCTGGAACGGTCAGACCACCGAGATCACCACCCATGAGTATGTCGACGGTCGGCGCACCCGGGTGACTGACGCTTTCCGGGTCTACGATTCCTTCGAAGAGGCCTTCACCGACTATGCGGGGCTGATCGGTGACAATCCGCGCTATGCGTCCGTGACCCAGGCCGGCAGCCCGGAGCAGGCGGCGCGTGCGCTGCAGTCCAGCGGTTATGCCACGGACCCGGCCTACGCCGACAAGCTGGTCGCCATCATGGGGCAACTGCGTGATGCGGCGGGCACCGCTCTGGCCGACGCCGGTACCGGCAACGGCAACGATCTGAGCCTGGCCCAGTCGCTGTATCGCGGTACGCCGTGATAGCCCTTCACGGAGTGCTTTTCAGGATGAATTTTCAGTGGCGGGCCTAAAGTTGCCGCTATCGCCGCCGATACCAGGGACATTGGCAAAGGAATCGAGACCATGAGCATGTTCTCCATCGGCCTGAGCGGCCTAAACGCCGCTCAGAACGCCCTGAAGACGACCAGCAACAACATCAGCAACGTCAATACTCCCGGTTACAATCGCGAGCTGACGATTCTCGAACAGGGAAGTGGCGACGGTGGCGTCAACGTCAGCGACATTCAGCGCCAGTTCAATCAGTACGTGGCCTCGCAGCTCAATGCTGCTACCAGTCAGTCCAGCGCGCTCGAGACCTACGAGAATCAGGTCAGCCAGATCGACAATCTGCTGGCCGACCGGGACGCCGGCCTGGCCCCCTTGATGCAGGACTTCTTCTCGGCCCTCGAGGATCTGGCCAGCGCGCCTTCCGATCCCGCCTCGCGGCAGGGCGTGCTCGGCAGTGCCGATACGCTGAGCGCTCAGTTCCGTTCCTTCGACGGCTACCTGCAGGACATGCAGGAAGGCATCAATGGTCAGATCGCGGACGAAGTCACTCAGATCAACAACACCACCGAGCAGATCGCCGGACTCAATCGTGAGATCGCCCTGGCTCGGGCGCGTCAGGGCGAGGCGCCGAACAGTCTGCTGAATCAGCGGGACCAGCTGGTCAACGAACTCAGCGAGCGCATGGACGTGCGGCTCAACATCCAGGATGGCAAGAGCTACAATATCAGCTTGCCCAACGGTCAGCCGCTGGTCTCCGGTACCGACAGCAAGCCGCTGGAAACCCTGGAGTCTCCGAGTGACCCGCAGCGCACCATCCTGGGATATCGCGATTCCGGCGGCACGTTGCAGCCCCTGTCAGAGGGAACCGTCTCCGGCGGCAGCCTCGGCGGCCTGATGACCTTCCGTAGCGAAACCCTGGACAAGACCCAGAACCAGATCGGGCAGATGGCCGTCTCCATGGCCGTTGGCTTCAACGAGCAGCATCGCCTGGGTCAGGATCTCGACGGCGATCAGGGTGAAGACTTCTTCGCCATCGGCCAGCCCCGCGCCTATACCGACGAAAGAAACACGGGCACCGCCGAAGTGACCGCGACCGCTTTCGATGCGCAGAACATCGATGAGCTGCGTGCCAGCGACTACGAGATTCGCGTGACAGGGGACGGCCCCACCGATGCCACCGGCTTCACGGTCATCCGCAAGGACAACGGCGAAGCGCTGAATCTCGATCCAGAGGCTTTCGACGCGGCCAGCAACACGCTGAGCTTCGGCGGCATGACGCTGACCTTCAACGACAGCATGGCGCTGGAGGAGGGCAACCGTTTCGAGGTGCAGCCCGTGCGTCAGGCCGCGGCGGACATGGAGACGCGAATCGCCGATCTCGACAAGATCGCGGCGGGTAGCCTGGTGGCAACCGATGGCGACATGGCCGTATCGGGTACGCGTGCACTGGACGGGGCCTTCTCCAGCCAAACGGCATACGAGCTCGAGCTGGAAGGTGACGGCACGCTTTCGGTGGATCCCAATGAGCCGGTACTGCGCAATGGCGAAGCGTTCGATCCTGCGACGGACACCTTGAATGCCGGTGATACCGTGACCTTGGATGGCATCGAGTTCGTCGTCTCCGAACTGCCCGCAGCTGGGGAAACCTCCACGCTCGACATTCAGCGTGCGGCGGCCGGATCCGGCGACAACACCAATGCCCTGGCGATGCAGGATCTGCAGGATGAGGCGCTCGTCGCCGGCAACGCTTCGCTGAGTCAGGCATACGCTGGCATGGTCAGCGACGTGGGCAACCGTACCAACATCGTTCAGGTCAATCTCGATGCTCGGCAGGGGCTGACCGACCAGCTGCGCGCGGTGCAGCAGTCGGAGTCCGGCGTCAACCTCGACGAGGAGGCGGCCAACCTGATTCGCTACCAGCAGTTCTATCAAGCCAATGCCCGCGTCATCGATACCGCCTCCACGGTGTTCGATACCATCCTCGGTCTGCGCAACTGAGTCTGAAAGGGAGTCATCACCATGCGAGTCAGCAGCGTCACCATGTACGAGCAGAGCGTTGCGTCCATGAATCGCCAGCAGAGCGACTTCCTCAAGGTCGGTCAGCAGATCGCCAGCGGTCGTCGGGTGGTCAACCCCTCCGACGACCCTCAGGATGCATCGCGGGCGGTGGGGGTGTCGCAGGCCATGTCGATCACCGAGCAGTTCGCCGATTCCCGGGTATCGGCGCGCAATTCGCTGGCTCAGGGCGAAAGCGTGCTCAATAGCGTCAGCGATGCCATCACCAGCGCCAAGTCGCTGCTGGTTCAGGCGTCCAGCGATACGCTCAGCGATGCCGACCGCGAGTCAGTGGCGTCCGAGCTGCGGGGAATCTACGAAACCGTGATCGGCCAGGCCAATGCCACCGACGGCAACGGTCGCTATCTGTTCGGCGGCTATCAGGACAGCAGCCCCCCCTTCGTTCAGGATGACGCTGCTGGCGGTATCGTCTACACCGGGGACAGCAACGATCGCGAGCAGCGCATCGATGCGTCTCGAAAGATGCCCGTCTCCAACAATGGCGACACGATATTTCGCAGCGTGCCCAGCGGTGCCACCCATGTTGCCGAAGCCGATGGTGGCAATACGGGTAATGTGACCTTCAGCAAGCTGCAGGTCGTCGATGCCGACGAGCTGGTGGCGGGGGAGGCCTACACCATCAGCTTCAACGATAGCACCGACCCGGCGACCTATACCGTGCAGGACAGCAGCGGCACGCCTCTGACGAATCATGACGGGGAAGACTATACGCCGGGAATGGCGATCAGCTTCGATGGGCTGCGCGTCAACCTGGACGGCGAGCCGGGTAACGGGGACGAGATTCGCGTGGGTGCCGCCGACCAGATGAACACTAATCTGTTCCGAACCTTCGAGCGTGCACTGTCGGTACTGGAAAGCCCGGCCACTACCGATGCGGAGGTCGCCGAACTGAAGAATAGCCTGAGCACGTCGATGCGCGAGCTCGATAACAGCCTCGACAACGTGCTGACGGTGCGCGCTTCCATGGGTGCGCGACTGAACGAGCTGGATGTGGTCGATTCGGTCGGTAGCAATCGTACGCTCAACTACGAGCAGACGCTTTCCGATCTCGTGGATCTCGACTATGGCGAAGCCGTCTCCGAGTACAGCTTGCGCCAGGTCGGCCTGCAGGCTGCCCAGAAGGCCTTCGTGGACATCAAGGGCATGTCGCTGTTCGACTACCTGTAACTTCCTTCCCTACGCTTCCCTGCCGGTCATGGCCTTGTGCCATGGCCCTTGTCCCGCCCCGGTTTGCCAGGGCGGTTTTTTCGTTTCTCGATCAGGTGACGGGAGGCAGTGGAGCCAGACTCTCGATCATCTGGTGAAGGAAGGCCAAACCGGTACTGAAAAGGCGTTCCAGGAAACTGGCGAGGTTGGTCATCAGCACCATCATCAGTACCAGACCGGCCAGCAGCGTCATGGGGAAGCCGATCGTGAATATCGTGAGCTGCGGCGCGGAGCGGTTGAGAATGCCCAGGGCCAGCTTGATGATCAGCAGCGACCCCATGAGGGGGAGTGCCATCGACATGCCGGTGACGAAGATGGTGCCGCCGTAACGTACCAGCAGCTCAAAGGCGGCAGGGTCGAAACGGCCGACGCCGATCGGCAACCCCTCGAAGCTGGCAACCAGGGTCTCGAGCACCATCAGGTGGCCGTTCATGGCCAGGAACATCAACAGCGTGATCATGTAGAAAATGCGTGACAGTACCGCAGAATTGGTGCCGCTGCCGGAGTCGAAGAAGGTCGCGAAGGCCAGGCCCATCTGCATGCCGATGAACTCGCCAGCGGCCTGCACGACAGCGAAGGTGACGCGCATGACCAGCCCCATGGCGATACCGATGATCAACTGCTCGATCATCAGTCCGAAGCTGGCCCAGGAAACCATCGGGACATCGGGCATGGGAGGAAGAACGGGAGCGATCACCACGGTGATCATGAAGGCCAGGCCCAGCTTCACCTGGCGAGGTACGCTGGAGTGGCCCCACAGTGGAGAGGCGCCAAAGAAGGCGAGAATTCGCACGAAAGGCCAGAAGAAGGCAACGAGCCAGCCCTGAAGCTGGGCGAAGGTCACCTCTACCATGGGCGAATCACTGCAGCATGCTGGGGATGTTGGTGAAAAGCTCCCGCGTGAAGTCGGTGATGATCTGCAGCAGCCACGGACCGGTGAGCACCAGGACCACGAACACCGCCAGGATCTTGGGAATGAAGGAGAGCGTCATCTCGTTGATCTGGGTGGCAGCCTGGAACAGGCTGACGATCAAACCCGTCAGCAGAGCCGTGAGCAGCAGCGGCCCACCGAGGAAGAGTGCCGTGCGCATGCCCTTGTAGGCAATTCCCATGACCATTTCGGGGGTCATCGGCTTGACTCCTTTCCGCCGGTCCGACGGAGGGGGGTGAACGTCGTCATAGGTAGAAACTCTCAGCCAATGAGCCCACGATCAGCTGCCAGCCGTCCACGAGCACGAACAGCATCAGCTTGAAGGGCAGCGAGATGGTCACCGGCGGTACCATCATCATCCCCAGCGCCATCAAGGTACTGGCCACGACCAGATCGATGATCAGGAAAGGAATGAAGATGGTGAAGCCGATCTGGAAGGCGGTTTTCAACTCGCTGGTGACGAAGGCCGGTACCAGAATGTGAAAGGGCACGTCTTCCGGTCCTTGCAGGGTGCCCACTTCGCCGAGACGGGCAAACAGGGCGATATCGGGCTCTCGGGTCTGGGCGAGCATGAATTCCCGTACCGGTATCTGAGCGCGAGCCAGGAACTGTTCGAAGTTGATCTCTTCGTTGGAGAGTGGCACCCAGGCCGTTTCATAGACGTTACCGATCACTGGCGACATGATGAACAGGGTGAGAAACAGCGCCAGGCCCAACAGCACCTGATTGGGGGGTGTCGCCTGAGTGCCCATGGCGGTGCGCAGCAGGCTGAAGACGATGATGATACGCGTGAAGCTGGTCATCATCAGCACGACCGCCGGCAGAAAGGCCAGCGAGCTGAGCAGCAGCAGTGTTTGCAGAGAGAGCGACCACTGCTGGCCACCATCTTCCAGCGGTTGGCTGACGATGCCCGGGATCTCCTGAGCCAGGGCGGCGTTGCCAACGGCGAGCGACAGCAGGGCGCCAAGCGCCACGATTGCCAGGGCGCGCATCACGACTCCCTCCGGCCACTGCCCCCTAGGCCGGTATTGTGACGCAGTGCGCGGGCAAAACGGGTGGCGAAGCGCGAATCGTCGGTGTCAGAGGCGGCTGGCTTGGTAGTGCCCGAAGCCGGCACCGGCATTTCGTGCAGCTTGGTGACCTGACCGCCGCCCACGCCGAGTACCAGCCAGGTGTCCTCGATTTCGACGATCACCAGCCGTTCTCGTCCACCCAGGGTGGTGCTGGCCACCACGCGTAGATGACGGCCGATGCCCCGGGAGTGACCGCCCCAGCGGCGCAGCAGAGCCGTGCATACCAGTATGATGGCGATGACCAGCGCCAGGGCAGCCGCGGTCTTGCCCAGGGTGGCCATGCCGACCAGGCTGTCGCCGCTGGAGGCCAGGGCGTCGAGGCCGCTTGCCGACGCCTCGGTTGCCGGGGTATCGCTCATCGATTGAGTTTCTGAACGCGTTCGGAAGGCGTGATGATTTCGGTGATGCGGATGCCGTACTTGTCATCGACCACCACCACCTCACCCTGGGCGATCAGATAGCCGTTGATGAGGATGTCCATGGGCTCCCCGGCCAAGCCGTCCAGCTCGACGACCGACCCCTGGGCCAGCTCCAGCAACTGCTTGATGGTCAGCTTGGTGCGGCCCAGCTCCACGGTGAGCTGAACCGGGATGTCCATGATCATTTCCAGGTCGCGGGGGGCCGTGCTGTCGGCGCCCTTGTCCAGGGGGCGGAACACCTGGTCGCCAGCGGACTGCGCGGGCGCCTTGGGCTGAGCCTCCTCGGCAGGGGTATCCTGGGCAGCGGCTTCCGCCGATTCCTGTTCGGCGAGGGCTTCTGCCCAGGGGTCTGCCTCATCTCCGCTGGCGGTGTCGCCGTCCGAGCCTTCGGCGGCGCGCTGTTCGGCCATGGCTTCCGCCCAGGGGTCGTCCTCGGCGGGCGTGTCAGCGTCTCCCTGCTCGGACATGGCGGCCGCCCAGTCATCGTCGGAGACGTTCTGATCGGGTTTCTTGGGATCAGTCATGCTTGGAGTCCTTGGCTTGCGGCGCAGTGCCCTTGATGAAGTCGTCGGGTGATGAGGCGTGCTGCGCTCCATGGTCGATGATGCGGAGGACGCGCAAGGCACGCTGCTCGTGTTGGCTGCCGTATTCGCATTCCATCACGGGCACGCCATCCACATTGGCCGTCACGGTTTCGGGAAGCTCGAAAGGCAGGACGTCGCCCACCTTGAGAGCCATCACGTGAGCGATGCGGCTGGAGATGGTGGCGAAATTGGCCACCAGCTCCACCTCCGAGTGGCGAAGCTCGCCTGCCATGCGCTGGGTCCAGGTGCCGTCCTGGTTCTGGCTGCCGTCGCTCAGCGGGTTGGCCAGCAGATCGCGCAGCGGTTCGATCATCGAGTAGGGGATGCAGATCTGGAAACTGCTGGTCAGATTGCCCACCTCGATGTTGAAGCTCGTGTTCACCACGATCTCGTTGGGCGAGTTGGTGATGTTGGCGAACTTCGACTGCATCTCGCTGCGCAGATAGCTGATCTCCAGCGGATAGACCGATTTCCACGACTCGGAGTAGGCGTCGATGGCCAGCGAAAGCAGCCGCTGGATGATGCGCTGTTCGGTATTGGTGAACTCGCGCCCCTCGGATTTGGTGAGGAACCGGCCGTCACCGCCGAACAGGTTGTCCACCACCATGAAGACCAGGTTGGGCGGAAACACGATCAGCGCCGAACCGCGCAGCGGTTTCATGGCGATGATGTTGATGTTGGTGGGTACCGGCACGTTGCGCGAAAAATCGCTGTAGCTCTGGTACCGCACGCTGTCCACGGTGATGTCGGCACTGCGCCGCAGCAGGTTGAACAGACCCATGCGGAAATGCCGTGCGAAACGCTCGTTGATGATGTCGAGTGCCTGCAGGCGCTCGCGAATGATTCGATGCTGGGTGGCCGGGTCGTAGGGGCGCACGCGCGAGTCACCGTCGCCGTGCGAGGTGGACTCCTCATCACCGCTCACGCCCTTGAGCAGCGCGTCGATCTCTTCCTGTGACAGCAGGTCGTCTTGGGACATGGTTGTCGGCCAGCGCTATTGGACGATGAACTCGGTGAACAGGACTTCCCGTATCTCCAGGGGAGGCTGCCGTTCGGTGAGGGGCTCGGAAAGCGTTGCGATGACTTCCTGGGAGAGCTGGCGCTTGCCTTCCGGCGAGGTCAGATCCTGGGCTTGCTTGCCCGAGAAGAGCGTCAGCAGTCGACTGCGCACCTGGGGCATGTGTTCCTCGAGGAGAGTGCGCGACTCCTCGTTGTCGACCTTCAGTGAAATGCCGGCATACAGCAGCCGCGAGCCGTAGCGGTCATCGGCGAGATTGACGGTGAAGGGGTCGATGGTCACGAAGATGGGCGACCGACGTTCGACCTGCTGCGACTGGAGGTTGTTGTCGTCTGCATTGCCTTCGTCGCTCATCACCATGTAGATGGCCACGCCTGCCGCCGTGCTGGAGAGCAGAACCAGCACCAGCAGTAGCCACAGAAGCTTGGAAGAGCCACCCTTCGAGTTTGCCATTGCCCTGCCTTTCGTGATCGATTGTCGTTAAAGAGTCGTTGTGCGAAAAATCGCCATTGTGTCCTGGCGATCATGATGGCGATGGCGAAAACACGCCACGCGAACGCCGCCATCTCGTGTTTTCATCGTCGCCAGCGATGATGGTGCGCCTCATGCATAGAGGTTCACACGGCCGTTCAGCGTCATCTCGGTGGCCACGCCGTCGGATGCCGGAATGCCTTCAGCCGCGGCGGAACCATCGGCAGCCGGCTCGACGCCAGCCTGGTTGCGTCCGCCTTCGTTGCCCGCAAAGGCTTGCCCCTCGTGCTGGCGCTGTTCGCCGACGGAGGTCTCGCTCAGGTCGATGCCCTGTTCGGCCAGTGCGTCGCGCAGTTGAGGCAGCGCCTGTTCGATGGCCTGGCGCACCTGGGCATGGGCCGAGAGGAACTGCGCCTGGGCGCCCTGCTCGGTCATCTTGAGCGTCACCGATAGCGGCCCGAGTTCAGCGGGGTGCAGTCGCATCTCGATCTGCTGCTCGCCAGCACCCTGGCGTGCGAACTGTACCAGCTGCTGGCCCAGTTGACCCGGCCAGGCAGGGCTCTGAACGGGAGCGCTCAAAGTGGCTTGGCCGGGCGTGCCGCCGGTAGCGCTGGGGTTGGCCGAAGCCATGCTCTGCGAAAAAGTCGCACTACCCTGGGTGGGGAGAGCACCGCCAGCCAATGCCGATGCCGCCTCGTTCGTCACGTTGCGTCCGCTTTCGCCGCCCAGCCCACGCGGCATGGCGTTCTGGCGCTCCGTCATCAGTGCCGCTTCGACGGCCTTGGCATCCAGTGACTGAGCGGCAGGACGTGAGGCGCCGTTATCGGCGGCCGGCACTTCCCGGCGCTGGCTTCCCAGCAGGGTCTCCAGCGAAGCGGCATCGGGTCGCTGCGAAGTCGGTGCCGTGGAGGCGGTACGACCCGCGGCGGTTCGCTCGCCGGCCGATGCCGTTCGAGCCTGACGGTTGTCATTGGCCACGGCGGCCAGGGCTTGCTGGAGTGCGGCCACGGTGGTTTCGTCAGCGGTTTGGGGCCCGGTTTCGTCGCGCTGGATGGCCGCTTCGATGGCCTTGGCCGTCGCCGGGTCGAGCGTTCCCTCGTCAACCAGGGCCGCCAGTGCTTCCTCCAGTTCGGAATCGGAGAGGGGGGCGGCTTCCACCAGTTCGTCCTGGGAGGTGGCGCTCCGGTCAGCCATGACCGCCTCGATGCGCTGCCGAATGGCTTCCAGATCCGCCTGGACTTCGGGTAGTTGCGCCTGGAGGGTTTCGGCCGCAGCGCTGGAGAGTCCATGTGCCGCCAGCGCTTCGGCCAGCGCATTGGCTTGCCCCGCCTTGCCCGGTTGGGGAGCGGCGGAAGCGTGTGCTTTGGCTTGCTTGGCCAGCGTGGCCAGGTCGGCTCCGGTTTGCTGTCCGGCACTGACCAGCTTGGCCAGGTCGTTGCCACCATGGCGACCGGCATTGGCCAGGTTCTGGGCAAACTGCCCGGTGTCGGTAGCCCCGCCCTGCATCTTGGGTGCGGACTTGCCCGCCTGGGCGGCCAGCATCATTCGAATGTCCATAGCCATCTCCCGATTCACCTCAGGTCTCGCGCGGGGCGTTGCGCTCGCGCAACAAGCGTCCCGATGCCAGTTCGTCGCTCAGGCGCTGTTCACGACGCGCTTCGCGTTTGTGTCGTTCGGCTTCGCGGCGTGACGACAGGGTATCGTAAGCCGAGAGTCGTTGCTGCTCCTCTTGCCATTCATGCTGGCGTCGGGCCACGCGCTGGCGCTGCTCGTGCAGGGCCTGGCGAGCGCGCTGCAGCGCAGCGTCGAGCGAAGCGAGGAACTGCTGGTAATTGTGCATGCTGGCCGGGTCGATGCCGTTGCGCATCGCCTGCTGCAGGCGTTCTGCGTATTCGTAGCGGTAGCGGGTCAGCGATTCGAGCTGGGCGTTGACCTGCTGTTCGCTCTGGCGCTCTCCCGCCAGTGCCTGACCCGCCTGGTCGCGGGCATTGCGCGCCAGCTCGCTGAGCATGTCGAGCTGTGAGGTGGCACTCATGGCTTGCCTCCCACGGTGTTTTCCAACTGCTCGCGTGCCGAATCGATCGAGGCGCTCTCCTGCATGCCCTGCTGGAGGAAACGCTCCAGCGAGGGATAGCGTTGCACGGCATCATCGAGCTGCGGGTCGTGGCCGGGCGTGTAGGCGCCCACGCTGATCAGGTCGCGATTGCGCTGGTAGCGTGAAAAGAGCTGCTTGAAGGATTGCGCCATGGCGAGCTGTTCGTCGTCGATGATGTGCGTCATGGCGCGGCTGATGGAAGCCTCGATGTCGATGGCCGGATAGTGGCCCGCTTCGGCGAGGGTGCGTGACAGCACGATGTGGCCGTCGAGAATCGCGCGAGCCGAATCGGCGATGGGGTCCTGCTGGTCGTCGCCTTCGGTGAGTACCGTATAGAAGGCGGTGATCGAGCCGCAGCCGCGTTCCGCGTTGCCGGCGCGTTCCACCAGGCCGGGAATCTTGGCGAACACCGAGGGCGGATAGCCCTTGGTGGCCGGCGGCTCGCCGATGGCGAGGGCGATCTCGCGCTGGGCCATGGCGTAGCGGGTCAGCGAGTCCATGATCAGCAGGACGTTCCGTCCCTGATCGCGGAACCCTTCGGCGAGTCGCGTGGCATAGGACGCGCCCTGCAGGCGCTGAAGCGGCGAGGTGTCGGCCGGTGCGGCGACGACCACGGCCCGCTGGCGGCCTTCCTCGCCCAGAATGTTGTCGATGAAATCCTGAACCTCGCGACCGCGCTCGCCGATCAGGCCCACCACGATGACGTCGGCGCGGGTATAGCGAGCCATCATGCCGAGCAATACCGACTTGCCCACGCCGGAGCCGGCGAACAGCCCCATGCGCTGGCCGCGGCCAATGGCCAGCAGGGCGTTGATGGCGCGTATGCCCACGTCGATCTGCTCTTCGATGGGGGCGCGCGACAGCGGATTGAGGGGCGGCGAGGTCAGCGGAGCGCGCGGGGCGGATTCCAGTGGCCCCAGGCCGTCGAGTGGCTGGCCGTTGCCGTCGACGATGCGCCCGAGCAATGTTTCCCCCAAAGGGAAACGGCGTGCCGCGTGGTCGGGACCGTCGCCGAGCGGAAAGACCCGGGCGCCGGGCATCAGGCCGGTGATCTCGGAAAGCGGCATCAGGAAGAGTTTTTCCCCGGCAAAGCCGACCACTTCCGCCTCCGCGAAGCGGGGCGGTTCGTTGCCGCCGGGGGAGGGCAGCTCGATGCGACAGGCGTTGCCCAGTGCCACGCGCAGCCCCACGGCCTCGATGACCATGCCGGTGGCGCGCAGCACGCGGCCGCTGGTGCGGTAGGCCGGCACGCTCTCGACCCGCTGGCGCACGTGAGCCAGCGTCTGTTGCCAGCGCGCCCGATGCGGATTGTGTGCCACGGCCTCGTGCATGGTGCTCTCCGATTACTCGCTGCTGTCCGCTGAGGCGGTACGACGGCGGACCTGGGATTTGACCGCCTGCCAGCGGCTTTCCCAGGTGGCGTCGAGTTCGCCACTGGCACTGGTCACGCGGCAGCCGCCGCGGGTCAACTGGTCGTCGGGCTGCAGCTTCCAGCCGGCGGCCTGCAATTCCTCGCCCAAATGCTTCTCCACCAGCTTGTGGTCCAGCGGATGCAGCCACAGGCGTTGCTGACCGGTCATTGGCGGCTCGCTGTGCAGCAGGGCGCGAATCAGCTCGAGGATCTGGCGCGGACGCGTCTTCAAGGCGTCGCCGGCCAGCTGCTTGCCGGTCGACAGGGCCAGTGCCACGAGGTCGTCGCCGATCTGCTCGTCGAGTTCGTTCAGGGCCTCGCTGAACGCCTGGGCCAGCGGCGTCAGAGGGGCGAGAGTTTCACGAGTGCGTTCGTCGAGCTCTCGCTCGGCTTGCCGTCGGCCCTCTTCGAGCCCCTGGGCATGACCCTCGTGCCGGCCTTCCTCGAAGCCTGCCCGATAGCCTTCTTCGCGAGCCTGCTTGCGGACCGATTCATGCAGGGCCTGAAGTTCGGCGCGCTGACGTTCGGCGGCCCGGCGGCTCGCCGCTTCGCGCTGGGCCCGTTCCGAAGGATGCGAGTCTTCTTCGGCTGACTGGCGGCGCACGCCGGGTGCCAGCTCGCCCATGCGCCAGCGCTGCCAGGCGCCGTTGCGTTCGATGGACGCGGAAGACCGGTCAGACATAGGTCTCGTCTCCGCCGCTCAGCACGATCTCGCCGGCATCGGCCAGGCGGCGCACCACCTGCAGGATCGCCTTCTGTTCGGCCTCCACCTGGGAAACCCGGATGGGGCCGCGTGCCTCCATGTCTTCGCGCATGAGGTCGGCGGCGCGGCGCGACATGTTGCGCAGGAACTTCTCCATGAGCGAATCCGGTGCTCCCTTGAGCGCCACCACCAGGGAGTTGGTGTCGATCTCCTTGAGCACCAGCTGGATGCTGCGATCGTCCAGGTCGAGCAGGTTCTCGAACAGGAACATCTCGTCGATGATCTTTTGCGCCAGATCCTCGCTGTGGGCGCGCACCGTCTCGATGGCGGTCTCTTCCTGATTGGAATTCATCAGGTTGAGGATTTCCGCAGCGGTTCTCACGCCGCCCATCTTGCTGCGCTTGAGGTTCTGGCCGTCGAGCATGCCCGACAGTACCTCGGTGAGTTCCTGCAGCGCAGCCGGCTGAACGCCGCTGAAGGTGGCAATGCGCAGGACCACGTCGTTGCGCAGTTTGTCGTCGAACAGCTCGAGCACGTCGGCGGCCTGGTGACGCTCCAGGTGGACGAGAATGGTGGCGATAATCTGCGGATGCTCGTCGCGGATCAACTCCGATACCATGGAGGGTTCCATGAGGTTGAGGGAGTCGATGCCGGAGCTGGTGCTTGAGCTCTCGAGGACGTCCTCGATCAAGCTGGTGGCCCGTTCGCTGCCGAGGGCCTTGGTCAGCACCGAACGAATGTGCTCGCTGGAGTTGAGGTTGAGCGCGATGAACTCTTCGGTCTCGTCGCTGAACTCCTGCAGCACTTTCTGCATGTCCTCATGGGAGACTTGACCGAGCTCGGCCATCTCCATGCTGAGCTGCTGGATCTCCTTGGGCGGCAGGAACTTGAACACCTCGGCCGCGCTGTCCTCGTCCAGCGCGAGCATCAGGATGGCACTGCGGCGCATGCCGCTCATGGCTTTGGTCGGCGCGGCACTCATTCCTTGTTCATCCAGTTGCGTACGATCATGGCTATCATGCGCGGATCCTCCTGGGCCATTTCGCGCAGCTCGGTCAGGTGGTCCTCATACGCAGAGGACTTGCGACGCCGTTTGGGCTTGGGATAGGGCCGGTCTTCCTCGCCCTCGACCATCGATTGGTCGCCATCGTTGCCCGCTTCGTCGTCGCCGACCCGCACGCTCAGCGCGCCGCCCGGCGTGGCCGTAGAGAGTACCGGCTGCTGGGTGTAGCGCTTGATCAGCGGGCGCAGGATGAGCAGATAGGTGAGCAGGATGCCCAGAGCAACCAGCAGGTAGCGGCCGATGGTCAGCGCCAGGGCGTGCACCTCGGGCGATTGCCACCACTCGACGACTTCTTCCTCGTCGTCGCTGTGGCTGAACGGGCTGTTGACCACTTCGATCTCGTCGCCGCGCGCCTGAGAGAAGCCGATGGCCTGACGAATGAGTCGTCGAATCTGCTCGATCTCCTCGTCGCTGAGCGGGTTGCTCTCCCATTCGCCCTCGTCGTTGCGCTCTTCACGATAGTCGACCACGACGGCCGCGGAGAGGCGTTCCACGCGGCCACGACGATGCTGGATGTGCTCCACGCTGCGGTCCACCTCGTAGTTGACCACGTCGTCCTGGCGTAGATTGCGAAGCGCCTGCTGCTCTTCCTGCTCGGCCGCATTGCCTTCGCCGTCGTCGCCTTCGGCTGCCTCTTCGTCCTCGCCCGCGTCATCGTCGGGGGTGGCGATGGGGGAGGGCGCAGTGCCGGGCGGCGTGTTGCTGAGTGCACCGGGAATGCCCATGGCGAGATCGTCGCCACCATCGTAGGAAAGCGATGACTGGCGGCTGCGCACGGCAGCGTCGTTGGGGGCCTGGTTGGGGGCGTAGCGCTCGGCGGTCTGCTCACGGCGCGAGAAGTCGATCTGGGCGGCAACCTGGGCGCGCACCCGCTCGCGGCCCAGCAGGGGAATGAGGATGTTCTCGATGCGCTGCTGGTAGGAGTGCTCGACTTCGGCGATGTAGTCGAGCTGGGTGCCGTCGAGGTCGCTGCCGGCAGCGCTCTGGCGCGAGAGCAGGTTGCCGTCCTGGTCGACGACGGTCACGTCCTCGGCCGCCAGATCGGGGACGCTGCTCGAAACCATGTGCACGATGGCGCTTACCTGGCCTTCGCCCAGCACGCGTCCCGCTTCGAGGGTCAGCACCACCGAGGCTTCGGCGGGTTTGCGGTCGCGCACGAATACCGAGGAGCGGGCCATGGCCAGGTGTACGCGGGCCTGGTTGACCGGGCCGAGAGCCTGAATGGAGCTGGCCAGTTCGCCTTCCAGGCCGCGCTGGAAGTTCACCTGCTCGGCGAACTGGCTGACTCCGAATGCCTGGTTGTCCATCAGCTCGAAGCCGACGTTGCCGCCCCGCGGCAGGCCTTGCTCGGCAAGCTGCAGGCGCAGGGCATGCACCTGATCGCTGGGGACCAGCAGTGCCTGACCGCCCTGGCTGAAACGGTAGGGCACGCCACGGCTGTCCAGCTCGCTGATGATGCGTCCGCCGTCCGCTTCGCTGAGATTGCTGTAGAGCACCCGGTACTCGGGGCTCTGGGCCCACATGATCAGCGCCGTCACGATGGCGATGAAGGCGGCGCCGCCAATGAGGAGAGCGACCAGAGGGTTGTTGCGCAAGGGGGCGAGCACGCGCTCCAGCGATCCCCGATCCGAGGGATTCGCTTGCGAGTTGGTGCTGGCATCCTGGCGGTTTGGCGTCGTCGCGCCATTGCTCATGCGCACCCCCGTGAGAGCGCCATGCCCGCCTGGTGAACCCTGAATTCCCTGCTCGTTCGAGATGAAGGCATCGACTGCATCCGTCCATCGCTGTTATGGCGCCCGGCCACGCGTCTCGGCTCGCGGACATTGGCGCATTTGTGATGGACGCCATTATCCAAGGCGCCGTCCATGCCAAAGGCAGGAAAAGCCAGGTTTTTGAGTGCCATTTGGGGGCTTGGCCGGCTGGGCGGAGCTGCTAGCCTGGCGACACTTTCCACCTATGCCCGCCCGCGAAACAGCCGATAGGGGTAACGCCGCATGAGTTCACCAGGCATCGAGTCCGCGCTTTCCCAGATGCAAAGCCTCGCCAGCCAGGCTGCCGGTCAGTCCGATAAGGGACAGCATGTGACCACCAGCGTGGGGCAGGGCGGTTTCGCCGATGAGCTCCAGGCGTCGATTCGTCGCGTCAACGAACTGCAGCAAACCGCCAATAGCCAGGCCGAGGCCTTCCAGGCCGGCGACCCCGGCGTCGAACTCAACGACGTCATGGTCGACCTGCAGAAGGCCAGCGTTGCCTTCGAGATGGGCAAGCAGGTCCGCAGCCGCCTGGTTACGGCCTACAAGGACATCATGAACATGCAGGTATGAGCGGCTTTGCCGTGCCGCTGCATGCCCGATGCGTCAGGCTTCCAGGTCGATCAGTCGTCCTTGGAATTCCTCCAGACGCTCGGAAATGGCCAGCACCTCTTCTGGAGGAATCTGGCGTAGTACTTCGCCCGATTCCTGATCGACGATCCGAGTGATCACTCGAGACGACTCCTGGTTGATCTCGAAAGACACGCCGTACTGACGCAGCACCTCGTTGACCCGCTGCACGGGCTCGACGAGGTCGGCCTGGCTAGGTGCTTGTGCGTGGCTCTGAGCGTCGGCCAGATTGCCGCCAGCGGTGGGCAAGGCACCCAGCACGTTTTCCTTGCGCTCTCTGGGCGTGGCCTCCGGCACTACGGACGATACGGAAATTCCCTTGGCGTCGGACAGTGGCGATGTCATGGCGCTGTTTCCTTTTTGGTTATGGTCTGTTCCACAAGCAAAGTCCTGCTCTTCTGTCGTTATCGGCGGCGTTAGCGGGAACTTTAGAGGCTAATTGTCTTGTCTAGCTTTTCTTAGGCTGTCAAGCCGCATTGGCACGGCCTTGACCTGGGTCATGGCGCCTTGGGTAGGGGTTGACTAGTTTCCCTGCTACGTCAGGTGGGCGAATGCTAATGCAGCGTCTGCTACATCCCATTGGCCAGGCAGGGGCACGGAAGCGATGCGCGACAATCAGCCGGTGACGGACAACGAGTACGTGATACGGGAGGATCAGAACCTCATCTCCCGCACCGACATGAAGGGGCGCATCACCTATGCGTCTCCTACCTTCTGCGAGGTCAGCGGCTACTCCCGCGAGGAGCTGGTGGGAACTCCGCACAACGTCATCCGTCATCCCGACATGCCCGAGATCGCCTTTGCCAACCTTTGGGAAACCATCGAGGCGGGTGAGGTGTGGTCCGGCCTGGTGAAGAATCGACGCAAGAACGGCGATTTCTATTGGGTACATGCCAACGTGGTGCCCATCGTCGAGGAGGGCGAGGTCAAGGGCTACACCTCGGTGCGGGTCAAGCCGCGCGACGAGGACAAGGCGTATGCTGAAGATACGTACGCGCGCATTCGCGAGGGGCGAGCCCGTGGGATTGGCCTCGAACGCGGGCGCATCGTGCGTACCGGCATGCTGGCCCGGCTGCGACGATGCTTTCCCCGCGGCCTGCAGGGGCGGTTGTCGGCGGCGCTGCTGGTCTCCGGGGGCGGTCTGCTGGCAGCCGATGTCCTGGCCTGGCAGTGGCGCTCGTTGGCGGCGCTGATCGTGGCTTCGCTGCTGGTCGGTGCCTGGCGTCGTCATGCGGCGGCCGTGGCGCACACGCGAGATTTCGCCATGCAGGTGGCAGCGGGCAACCTGGCCGCAGCGCCGCCGCCGGTCAATGGCGATGGCCTGGGTCAGGTGATCGACGCCATGGCCATCATGCAGCGCAGCTTGGCCAATATTTCCGTGGACATCCACGACATTCTCGACACCGTGTCGAGCGAAACCACCGAGCTGGAGCGCGACAACCGCAATTTGGCTTCGCATACCCGGCAGCAGTCGGATTCGCTGCAGCAGACCGCCGCCAGCATGGAAGAGCTGATCACTACCGTTCAGCAGAACGCCGCCAACACCGAGCAGGCGGAAAGCGAAGCGGACAAGGTGCGCCGGGCGGTGGGCGAGAGCGATCTCGTCGTCAGCGAGCTGGTGGAGAGCATGCAGCAGATCGCCGCCAGCGCCGGCAAGATGACTCAGGCCATCGAGGCGATCGAGACCCTGGCTTTCCAGACCAACTTGCTGGCGCTCAACGCCTCCGTCGAGGCCGCCCGCGCTGGCGTTCATGGCCGCGGCTTCGCGGTAGTGGCTCAAGAGGTGCGCCGCCTGGCGGAGAGCTCCGCCGATTCGGCCGAGCACGTGCGTTGGCTCATCGACACCACTCTCGAGGACGTCGGTGTCGGCGAGCGTCGCATCGCCAGCCTCGAAACCCACAACCGCGGCGTGGTACAAGCGGTCAGCGGCATCGACACGCTGATTCGCGAGATCGCCACCGCGTCCCGGGAGCAGGCCATCGGCCTCGAGCAGATCAATCAGGCCGTGGTCGGCATGGATTCCTCGATCCGCCAGAATGCCGAGCGGGTGTCGCATGCGGCGTCCCTGGGTACGCTGCTGGCCGAACAGGTCGATCAGTTGAGCGTGGCCATTTCGGCGCTGCGCCAGGCCGACGAGGGCAACGAATGGGTGAGTCGCGAGCAGCGTTTTCAGGCGCGCCGCACCCTGGAAGAGGGCAACGAGGCAACGGCAGCACCGGTTGTGGCAGAGGTCGAATCGCTGCCCGCTCAAGCGCTGTGATAGGCTTTATGTTTTTTGAAACGCACGTCGAAAGGTCGAAAGGAGTCGCGGGATTCATGATGCAACCAGCGGTCGGTTCGATGTCGTTGACCCCTGTTGCCGGCCAGGAAGGATCGTCGGCATCGGGGAGCTGGTCCAGCGCCTCTTTGCCCGACTGCTGCCACTATATCGAGCAGGCCAACGAGGCGCTGCTGCTCACCGATTCCGAGCACTGCATTCTGGCGATGAATCGCGCCTTTGGCGACTTCATCGGTTGTGCGGCCCACTCACTCGTCGGTCAGCCGCTGTCGGATCATCTGCTTTCGCCGAGTGCGTTGCTGCGCGATGAGTTCGATGACCGATTCCGCGTGCAGGTGGAGTGTCGTCATCTGTCAGGGGAGCGGCGTCCCGCGCTGTTGTCGGTGAGCCGGCTGCGTAACGCCATGGGCGCGGTCGAGCGTCACGTCATCGTGGTGACCGACCTCGCCGCGTTGCTGGATAGCGGCAGGTCCCAGAGCACGGGGCGGGAAGTCTATTTCGATGCGCTGACCGGTCTTCCCAACCTGCAGTTGGTCACCCAGCTCATTCAGGATGCCATTCAGCATGCCGAGCGTACCGGCGGCGACCTGGCCGTGTGCTCTCTCGATCTCGACCACTTCAAGGCGATCAACGACCGGCTGGGCGAGTCGGCCGGCAACCTGTTGCTGTCTGCGTTGGCCCAGCGCTTGAGCCATCTGCTGGGTGGCGACGAGGTGCTGGCGCGCATCGGTGGCGACGAGTTCGTGGTGGTCATGCATCGCCGTGCCGAACACGCCTTCCTCGATCGGTTGCAGTGCGCGATTCGCCAGCCCATCTTGATCGGCGATCAGTCGGTCCGGATGTCGGCGAGTCTCGGAGTGACCCATTATCCGTGCGATGCCGTGGACGGCGAGGTACTGCTACGCCATGCCACCCAGGCGATGTACCGCGCCAAGCAGCGCGGCCGCGACACCTACCATTGCTTCGATCCGGATCTGGACCAGGCCCTTCAGGTGCGCCAAGAACGGCGTCGGCGCTTTGCCCAGGCCATCGATGGCGACGAGCTGCGTCTCCATTATCAGCCCCAGGTGGACATGGCCAGTGGCGAGGTGGTCGGTGTCGAGGCTCTGGTACGCTGGCAGCATCCGCAGGAGGGACTGCTCGCCCCGGGGCAGTTTCTGCCCGATATCGCCGGCACGTCGCTGGAAGTCGACCTGGGCGAGTGGGTGCTGTCCCAGGCCCTCTGTCAGCTGCAGGCTTGGCGCGAGGCGGGCATCACCTTGCCGGTGAGCGTGAACATCTCGCCTGCCCACCTGCTCCAGGAGGCCTTTCCCGAGCGTCTTGCCGTGCTGCTCGAGGGCAATCCGCAGGTGCCGGCACGGCTGCTCAATCTGGAAGTGCTGGAAACCGCCGCCATGCATGATGTCGATACGGCCATGGCCGTCATTCGCCGCTGCCAGACCCTGGGCGTTCACGTGGCCATCGACGATTTCGGCACCGGCTTCTCGTCGCTCACCTACCTGCGCCAGCTGCCGGTCGACCTGATCAAGATCGACAAGAGCTTCGTGCGCGACATGCTCACCGATCCCGGTGACATGGCCATCATCGAGAGCATCATCTACATGGCCAACCGCTTCGACCGCGCCATGCTGGCGGAAGGCGTGGAAAGCCTGGAACATGCCCGCGCACTGTTCCGGGTCGGCTGCACGTTGGCCCAGGGTTTCGGCATCGCGCGCCCCATGCCGGCCACGCACGTGCCCAAGTGGTTGGACGAGTGGCCGTTGCGTCAGGAATGGGCCGACCTCCAGCGGCCCATCGACGGTTCTCACCTCGTGTGATTGGCCAGCGACTCAGATACTCCAGCGAGGCCTCATGAGCCACGAACTGCCCATCGAACGCATCATGCAGACCGGTCTGCTCACCTGCCAGCCCTCCACGCCGCTGTGCGAAGCCGCGGAGCGCATGGCAAAGCGGCAGTGCAGCTCCATCGTCGTCGTCGAGGCGGGACGGGCGCTGGGCATCTGGACCGAGCACGATGCGCTGGCGGTCGACTTCTCCGATCCCGCCAGCGTGCGGCGTCCCATCGGCGAGATGATGAGTCAGCCGGTCGTCAGTCTGCCTCTCACCACGCCGCTGGGTGAAGCGGCCATGCGCTTCGCCGCCGAGGGCCGTCGTCATTTCCTGGTGGTGGACGACCGGGGAACGCCGCGGGGCATCCTCACCCAGACCGACGTGGCACTCAACCAGGGGCTCGAGCCGTACCTGCGACTGCGTGAAGTCCAGGGCGCCATGCATCAGCGTCCGCTGGTGCTGATGGGCAGCCAACTGCTCTCCGAGGCCGCTAGCCAGATGCGTGAGCTCGGCGGCGATGCTGCCGTGGTGCGTTGCGTCGACGGAGAGCTGGGCATTCTCACCGAGCGCGACCTGGTGCGCTTCGTGGCTCGGTACCCCGGCAATACGCCGATCGACGGGCTGGTCAGCCGGCCGCTGCTGACCGTGCACCTGCGCGATACCTTGATTGCTGCGCGGGACAGCCTGCTCGACAATCGCGTTCGTCATCTGGCAGTGCTCGACGATGCCGGCGAGATCGTCGGTCTGCTCGGTTTTCGCGACATGCTGGCCGGCGCCGAGCAGCTCTACCTGCAGGATCTTCGCGAGGCGTTGGAGCAGCGCGACCATGCCCTGGCGCAATCGCGTCACAATCTCCAGCTGGCCGAACGGGTGATCGATTCCTCCCTGGAGGGCATCATCATCACCGATGCGCAAACCCGCATCGAGTTCGTCAATCCGGCGTTCACCCACATGACCGGTTACGCCGTGGAGGAAGTGGTGGGGCGTACGCCGCAGATTCTCTCATCCGGTCGCCACGATGCCGCCTTCTACCGGCAGATGTGGGATACCTTGCAGCGCTGTGGCTACTGGCGAGGCGAAATTTGGAACCGCCGCAAGAGCGGCGAGCTCTATCTCGAGCTGCTCACCATCACCGCCATCAGCGACGAGGAAGGCAATACCACCCACTATGCGGCACTGTTCAACGATATCACCCACATTCGCGAGAACGAGGAGCGCATCAAGCGACTGGCCTACTACGACGCCCTGACGGGCCTGCCCAATCGCCGTCTGCTGGAGGACCGCCTGGAACTGGCGATTCGTCACGCTCACCGCAACCAGTCGCGGCTGGCGGTGATCTTCCTCGACCTGGACCACTTCAAGCAGGTCAACGACACCCTGGGTCACGCCATGGGCGACGAGCTGCTGGTGGTCATCGCCGAGCGTCTACAGACCCGCCTGCGCGAGGACGACACCCTGGCGCGCCTGGGCGGTGACGAGTTCCTGGTGCTATTGCCCGATCTGGAAGAGGTCGACGAGGCGACCCGCATTGCCCGCCGCCTGATCGAGGCGGTCAGCGAGCCGAGCCAGATTGGCGAGCACAGCTTCCGGGTGGGCGCCAGCCTGGGCATCAGCCTCTACCCGGACGATGCCGATAGCGCCGAAGCGCTGATTCACGACGCCGATACGGCCATGTATCGCGCCAAGCAGGAGGGGCGCAACGCCTACCGCTTCTTCCGTATCGAGATGAACCAGCAGGATGACCGGCAGCTGATGCTGGAGACGGCGCTGCGCAACAGCCTGGAAACCGGGGAAGGCATCGAGGTCCACTATCAGCCGCTGTTCGAGCGTGACGGCGGCCGCTTGCACAGCGCCGAGGCGCTGGTGCGCTGGCATCACCCGCTGTTCGGTAGCGTCGCACCCGGCGACTTCATCCCGCTGGCCGAACGAGTGGGACTGATGGTGCCGTTGGGCGAGCGCGTGCTGCAGATGGTGTGTGCCCAGTTGGCTGCCTGGCAACGTGAAGGGCGCGAGCCGGTGCCGGTAGCCGTCAATCTGTCTGCCCGCCAGTTCTGGCACAACGACCTGCCCGGCCAGGTGGCAGCCATGCTCGAGGCGCATGGCCTACCGCCGGGCCTGGTGGGTTTCGAGATCACCGAGAGCACACTGCTCGACAAGCAGCAGCAGGCCACCAAACTGCTTCAGGGGCTGCGCGACTTCGGTTGCAGCCTGGCCATCGACGACTTCGGCACCGGCTACTCTTCGCTGAGCTATCTACAGGATCTACCGGTGACCACCCTCAAGATCGACCGCAGCTTCATCCAGCGCCTGGGCGAAGGCGAAAGGGGCAGCGCCGCCATCGTCGCCGCGGTGACGGGCATGGCTCACGAACTGGGGCTCAGCGTGGTTGCCGAGGGGGTGGAAACCGAAGCGCAGCGCCGGGCGCTGGACCGCTATCCGGTCGACCTGCTGCAGGGCTTCCTGCTCGGCTACCCGGTGACAGCGGCCCGGTTCGCGCGCAGTCATCTGGCCAGCCGACAGCACGCCAACGCCTAGCCTGGCTTCCCCATGTCTTCTCGGGCGAAATAGCCTCTGAGCAGCGCCGCCAAGGCAGCGCAAATTGCGCTTTCGGTTGGCAGCCGATGCCAGTAGGCTAGTTGGCTGTTTCGCGTACATCACGGCCCCATGACCCGATCCGCATTCACCGGCAGCAGCGATCATCGCGGCCCCCTGCGCCACGAGTCCCTCATGCCCTCGCAGCCTGGCGACGAGGAAGAGGGCGGCTGGATGATCGGTTACCTCGATGTGATGACGCTTCTGGTGGCCCTGCTGGTGCTGATCTTCACGCTGTCGTTTGCCGAACGACGCGACGAGGCGGATTCACCGTCCGCCAGCGTTGTGGAGGAGCCCGGCCCGCTCAGCGTGCCGCTGCCCGAGCGGCTGGAGCGGGTGCTGGCCGCACGACCGACACAGGATCCGCCACCGGAAGGTTGGCTCGCCAACGGGGCCGTCTCCGCTGCCCTGGGCGTTGCCGGGTTGCCGCCGAGGCCACCCAGTACTCAGCCGCCACCGATGCTGGCGCGGCAAGCATTGCCAAGGGTTGCGTATTCGCCAACCGAGCCCCCGCCGCCCAGCAACTGGCTGGCCACTGTCTCGCCCCAGTCTCTGTTGCCACAGCCGTTGGTGCCGGAAGCGACGGCACTCGACCTCCCGTCGGCCGATTTCCTGCTGGTGCTCACCGATCGCCCTCCCGAAGGCATGCGCGAGGTTTCTCCCGAGGCGATAGCCGGAGCCGAAACCCTTGCCGAGCGATTGGCGAATGCACCCTACATGCCCGATCTCGAAGGCGTGGCGGTTTCGCGCGTGTCCGAAGGGATTCGCTTGCGCGTCGAGGATCAGTGGCTGTTCCCCACCGCCGAGGCCGAGCTCACCGACGACGGCGAGGCGTTGGTGCAGCGCATGGTCGAGATCGTCCAGCGTCACGATGGCGAAGTGGCGGTAGAGGGGCACACCGATAGCCGCACCATCGATACCGAAGAGTTTCCGTCCAACTGGGTGCTCTCCAGCGCTCGGGCTATCGCCATCGTCCATGCTCTCGAAGAAGCCGGCGTCGATGCCCGCCGCCTGCGTGCCGTGGGGCTCGCCGACACCCGGCCGCTGGCCGACAACGATACCGCCGAGGGGCGGGCACGCAATCGGCGCGTGGAAGTGATCATCCACGCGCGGTGACCCCCTCAAGTCACTCCACTGCCTGCCGATAGAACGTCACTCATGCCCGTGGCACCCGCGGGTGGCATCCTTTGCCTCCAAGGAAGCGCTGAACGATTTGCCCGCGCAGACATTTGTGCAGTGTTTCCCCAACGATGAGTGATCCTCGCATGCCTACATCCCTACGACTCCGTATCCTGCTGGCGACGGTGGTGGTCATCGTCCTGGCGCTGCTGGCCAATGGCCTGGCCAACTTTCTGACGGTGCGCTCGCACAACGACGATCAGGTGGCCCGCAATCTCACCGCCGTTTCCCAAGGCAATGCCAAGGCCATCAGCGAGTGGTTCGCTACGCGTATCTCCATGATGGAAGCGCTGCGCGTCGGCGACGACATCGACGATTCCCTCGGCGACCTCGAGCTCGTCGAACAGTCCGGCGACTTCTTGGCCGTCTATCTCGGCGATCCCCGCGACGGCAGCACCATCTTCTCCGACGGTTGGGAGCCCGGCGACGACTTCGACCCGCGGGAGCGGCCCTGGTACCAGGCCGCCGTGGAGGCCGAAGCAACCATCGTCACCGCACCCTACGCGGATGCGCAGACCGGCGATCTGGTGGTGACCATCGCCACGCCTTTCTATGACGATGGCGAGCTTCAGGCCGTGGCCGGGGGCGACATCGTCATCACCGACATCGTCGACATCGTCACCGAGATCGCCCCGACGCCCTCCAGTCTGGGTTTTCTGACCACTGCCGACGGAACTCTGGTGGCGCATCCCGATCCGGCGCTCAGCCTCGCCTCGACCACCGAGTTGGCGCCCACCCTGGATGCCACGCGTCTCGCTGAGCTTGCCGAGACGAGCGAGCCCGTCGAGGTCGCACTGGGCGACGAGACCAAGCGCCTGCGCAGCGCCGACGTAGCGGGCACCGACTGGCAGTTGGTGGTCGCCCTGGACGATCACGAGGCCACTGCCGGCCTGCGTGCTGTGCTCGGCACCTCGGCGATCACGCTGCTGGTGGTCGCCGGCGGTGCGACGCTGGTGCTGGGCGCGCTGCTGCGCGTGATGTTCCGTCGCCTCAAGACGGTGCGCGGTGCCATGATCGATATTTCCAGTGGGGAGGGCGACCTGACCCGGCGCTTGCCCGAGGATGGCAAGGATGAGGTGGCCGAGATCGCCGCGGCATTCAACGCCTTCGTTTCGAGGCTGGAGGGGGTGATGTTGACCATTCGCGATGCCAGCGAGTCGGTCAACGTGGCGGCCGGCGAGATTGCCACCGGCGGGCAGGATCTGTCGCGGCGAACCGAGAACGCGGCCTCCAGCCTGCAGCAGAGCTCGGCTTCCATCGAGGAGATCTCCGGCACCGTGGAACATACCGCTCAGTCCTCGCGTCAGGCCAACGAGCTGTCGCAATCGGCCGTGCAGATGGCTTCTCAGGGGGGCGACGTGGTCGATCGCGTGGTATCGACCATGGAGGAGATCACCGACTCGTCACAGCGCATTGCCGAGATCGTCAAGGTGATGGATGGCATCGCCTTCCAGACCAACCTGCTGGCCTTGAATGCCTCCGTGGAAGCCGCCCGTGCCGGCGAGCACGGCAAGGGCTTCGCCGTGGTGGCCGGCGAGGTGCGCCAGCTGGCCACTCGCAGTGCCGAGGCCTCGCGCGACATTCGTGGCTTGATCGACGATTCCGGCCAGAAGGTCACCGCCGGTACCGAACTGGTGCGCCAGGCTGGCAGCTCCATGCAGGAATTGGTGGCCAGCGTGAACCGCGTGGCCGAGGTGCTGGGCGAGATCAGCGTGGCCGCCGGCGAGCAGAGCGACGGCATCGGCCAGGTCAACGTGGCGGTGGCCGAGCTCGACCGCATGACCCAACAGAACGCCGCTCTGGTGGAAGAATCCACCACCGCCGCCGAGCAGCTCAAGGATCAGGCCGAGCGTCTGGCCGAAGCGGTGGGGGGCTTCACCTTGAGCGAGACACGGCCGGTGCAGGCGTAAGCCGCCGTAGCCGATCGGTCGAAACGCAGCAGGCCAGCGGCATTGCCGCTGGCCCGTCGTCTTGTGGAGCCGATGGAAGTCGTCGCTATCAGCACGGATCCATGGGCAGGCAGACCCGCTCACGGGTGCCACGCACCGCTTCCCGTTCGGCTTCGCGAGTGGCCTTGCCGGTAGCGTCCACGCGCCGAAGCACCTGGCCATTGCCCTCCACTGCGCCGCTGACGATTCGCGCATGAGCGACCTTGTCGGCCACGCGGGTGATGTCGACGTCGGCTACCCAAGACTCCCGCGGTCCCAGGCTCTCGCCGTGGTAGGGATCCGAATAGGTCTTGCCGATGTCGTATACCGCCCAGCGCTGGCCGGGCTTGACGATCACGCCGCCCTGGTTGAGCACGATCTCGTTGCCGCGACTCTCCACCACGCGCACGGGGTAGATCACGTTCAGCGCACGGAAGGTGAGCTCGCTGCCCAGGGCATCGAAAACCCGCTGGGCGAAGCCCCCGTTGGCAGGGCTGTCGATACCCAGCTCCGCGAGATCGGTGCTCAGGGTGTGGCTCCACATTATCTGGCCGGTGGCCGGGATCACCACGCGCGCCTCCAGCGTGGCCACGCCGTCGCCTTCGTGCGAGCGCTCTCCGGTGATCGGGTTGGCCACCTCGCGCAGAACCATGTCGAGCTCGGTGAGGCGTGTGACCACCAGGTAGTCGGCGCCCAGGTTGCGACCCAGCATGGCCTTCTCGGCCAGCGGCACGCGACCCGAGGCGACGAACGCCTGCTCGGCGCGGATCGCCTGCTGCATGTCGCGATCGAGCACGTTGAAACGCCGCGAGCCGACCAGTGCCTGCACCAGTGACTGGGTGAGGCGCGCCGAGACGTCGCCAGTGGCAAGCGTTTCACCTCCCAGCCTCAGCTGGGCGGTGTCGATCTCCACCGGGTAAACGGCCAGGCGACGGCGGTTGCTCTGGGCGCCGGCGCCGGGCACACGGTACACCGGCACACGCACCTCGAGTCGAGCCAACTGACCACCCCCGGGTGCAGGGGCTACCTCGAGCACGTCATAGCCGCTGATCAGCCCCTGGCTGCGTACCTTGGTGCCGTTTTCCACCTGCGACTCATGAGTGACCGAGGCTTCGCGTCCGTCGCCGTCGCGAACCGAGAGACGGTTCATCGAGCGGCGCAGCTCGCGGCTGGCGTCTACCTGGGCGCCGTGCACCTGGCGTACGGCCTCGCCCAGAGCGTTGAAGATCGCCTCTTCGCGATCTACGCCCGTGGCTTCGGCCTGCACCACGCGGGTTTGTAGGCCCCCCTGGGCGGTCAGCGGCAGGGCAGCGACCAGCAACCAGAGCAGCAGCCGCAGGGTCGTTCTGAAACTGCCCATCACCACTCTCCGAACGAGCCGGTGGCCCGCGAGCTCGCCGGGGTGCTCGGCGCCGTGCCGTTGCTGGAAGCGCTTTCGGCCGTGTCGTCACGCGCGGTCAATCCCTGGGCTTTGGCCGAGGTGCCCGGCGACCAGTACTTCACGTAACCGAGATAAGGGTGGCCGGTGCTGGGATCGCTGGTGTTCCACTGCCCGACGGTCTGCACGCCCTGCAGATGGGCGTCGGCCTCGGATCGCAGGACGCTGTTGACCATGCGGCCCACCCCCTCTTCGGTGAGAAGTCGCGAGCTGCCGTCGCCGCGGGTCTCGCGTACCTGCTCGCGCAGTTTGCGCTTGGTGCTCTCCTTCTGGCCCTGCACGGTCATGCTGGCGAACTGGGCGAGCCAACCGTCGGCCATCATCTGGGCGCTGGTGCGTGCCGCTTCGAGCTCGGCACTGATGGCGAACTCGTCCATGCTGCCGCGCACCAGGGCCGGCGCCCCCATGCCGAAGGAGAGCAGGCCGTAGCGGCCCTCGCCGTCGACGATCGGCTGCACACCGAAGTAGCCGAGCATAGGCGTGCCTTCCTCGAGCTGGGGCGCCAGGCGTGCCTGGATGCTCTCCACCGGGATCGCCTGACCCGGGGCCACGTCGCCGGTGCGCAACTGGCGGCCGAACTCGCTGAAGCGCGCCGACTTGACGACTACAACACTCACCCGGCCGTTGTCGACCGGCCCATCGCCGCCCACTTCCTCGATGACGCCGAAGATGCCGATACCGGAGAGCTCGCCCATGGCGCGCCAGGTGGTGTCGGTGACGAACTCGTCATAGATCAGCTGCTTGCGCTCAGCCAGGTTGAGCTGGGGGAGCTGGCTGGCATCGCCACCGAGCTCCTCGATCACCTTGTTGAGGGTCTGTACCGAGGCTTCGGCCAGGCGGCTCGCCAGGGCTTCGCCCAAGTCGGCGAGGTTGCTGGTGTCGGCCACGTCTTCCGGCAGGCCGTTCTGCATGAAGCGGTCAGCCATGCTCTTGCCGATGTTCACCGAGTCCTGTGAGACGAGTTCGCCCATGGCCTGCAAGAAGGCCTCCTCGGTGGCGATCAGGCGTGCCTGGCTGAAGTCGATGCTGGTGGGGTCCATGGCGATGTCCGCCGAGGCGACGACCAGAGTACCGCCCGCCGGGTTGTTGGCCGACTCGCCTTGTACCCAGCCGCGATCTTGCAAGAACGCCTGGATCTTCTCGTCGCTCTGGGAGACCTCGTCGATGGCATAGAACGGCGAGGGTGGGGTGGCGGCGGCGTCCGTTTGCGCGGCACGGCTCTGCTCGGCCAGCTCCTGAGCCGTTGCGGTGGCCGGCAGCAGCAGGGCAAGCGCGATGGCGGCAGTCAGCGGTTTCAGCGTGCGTTCGAACATGGGGCCTCCTTACCAGCTGACCGAGGCGTTGGAGCCCCGCTTGATGACCTGGGTCTCGTCCTCCCACAGCGCCAGGCCGGTGGCCAGGTCGGTGAGGGAGAGCTGCACGTAGTACTCCACCTGCTGTTCACGACCCACCTTGCGGTTGCGCTGCAGGATCTTGCCGGAGAGGCTCAGGTCGGGCGCCTGCAGGGTGCCTTTCTTTTGCACGCCACGCTGATCGAATTCGTCGGAGTCGCGCAGGGTGCGCGAGAGCATGTTCATCTCGTCTTCGGCGCCATCGATGCCCACGGCGGTGGTGGTCACCACGCGACCGGAGCGCAGCAGATCGACGCGGATCTTCTTCACCAGTTGGTCGGTATCCAGGCGTTGCATGGTGTCGTTGACGATGCGGCTGACCACCAGCACGTAGCGACCGCCGTTGGGATTGTCCACAGCGCCGCTCTCGAGCATGGAATCCACCGAGCGGCGGGCGGCGTTCTCGAAGTCGCGATAATCCAGCGCCATGCTGACTGGGCCGTCGTCGTTGGCGGGGTCCACGTAGCGCGGGGTGGTGGCGCAACCCGCCAGCAGGGCCAGGCTGGCGAGCAGGATGAGAGGGAGTCTCATGGTGTCATTCCTTGGATGGATGAAAAGAAATCGGTGTGATGGCCGCGGTTCCCGGTCAGGTGGCGTCTGCGACCAATTCGTCGGTTTCGTTGTCGCTCGGCGTGCCGTGCAGCGAGAATTGTTCGCCGCCGTGCTCGCCCTGTAGGTCGATCAGCGATACCTGTGCCGGGCTGTGAGCGCTGGGACGCTTGACGTAGACGAGGGTGTAGGGCCAATCGGGCAGGTTCAGTTCGCCCAGGGCCGTGCCATCGGCTTCGAGCGTCAGCCGGCCGGAGTCGGGACGGGCCACACGGGCGACTTGCCAGTGATCGGGAATGGCTTGCCAGCTGCGCAGGTCGGCCTGGGTGGTGGCGGCGGCGAACAACGCCGTGCCGAGCTGACCCACGGCACCCATCTCTTCTGCGGCGGCATTCTGGATCAGCGCCTTGATGGCCGCGGAGGCCACGGCGCGGCCCAGCACGGCCGGGAAGCGTGCCTGCATTTCGGTGTGGATCACCTTGCCCATCTCGGAAAAAGGCTCTGGAACGATCGTCTCGCCGTTGTCGTCGCGCAGGGTAAGGGGCTCGCTCACCGCAGAACGATTGGCATAGCGGGGCAGGGCGATGCCGGTGTAGGCGGGGCTAGTCGCATTGCCGTGGAAGAGCAGCAGCGGTACGTCGAAGCGCGTTTCCTCGGCTACCGGGCCAAGACCGTTCTCATAGACTACCCATACTTGGTTGCCCAGGGCCTCTCGCGTTTCTTTGCCTGCAGCGAGTGCCGTGGCGAGTTTGGCATCGGCAGCCAGTGTCCGGTTGCCGGGGCTCATCTCGGCAACGCGCTTCAGCGAAGTGGCCGCGCGCTCCAGGTCGCCGGCATCGCGGCTGGCCAGAAAGAAGAGACCGTGCAGGTAGGTGGCGGAGGGCACGATGAACTCGGGGTAGACGCTCCACTGCGAGGTCTCGCCATAGTTGTCGGCGATGCTTTCATGAAGTTCGTCGCTTTCCAGGCTCTGCCTGATCGATTGCTGCTGGTCGTCCGCTTCTTCGTCCATCGCCTCTTGCTGGGCGGCGATTTCCTCGGCGAAGGTATCCACTGCTCGGCGGGTACGGTCGTCGGCGCGGTTGAACTCGATGCGTGCATGGTCGCCGTTGCCTTCCTGCAGGAAAGCGAGCCCCTTGTAGGTGTTGACCAGCACCGTTTCGGCGAGCATGGGCGTATAGTCGCGCTCGGCGTCGTTGAGCAGTACCGACTTGCCCCCCTCCAGTAGCCCAGCGGCAAGACCGGTGGTGTCATCGAGCTTCATGCCCGTTTCGGCGCGATCGTAAAGGCTGATCGCTGTAGTCGTGTCGCCGGCCAGGCGGTGGGCTTCTGCCTGATGCAGCAGCTCGAGTAGCTGCTTGTCTTCCGCTTTGTCGCCGCCCGTCAGCGTGGCCGTGGCCTCCATGGTCGCAGCGGCTCCCAGGTAATCGCCTTGCACCCAGGCAGCGTTGAAGGCTTCCATCTGGCTGCGCTGCTGGTGTGCGGCGCAGCCACTCAGCCCCAGCGCCAGCGTGGCGACGGCCAGAGCCTTGATCGTGTGTGTCATACGTTTCCCTTGCGTAGCGTCAAGCGTGCCCGACCGTTCTCCGACGGTGGGGGCGTGGTAGGCAGGAAGACGCGCAAGATGACGTATGGGGAGGCAACTGCTGATACGTTGCCAGGTAAGGGGAGCGCGCATTGGCGCCTTGCCGATCCCTGGTCATGGCCTCGAGGCGTCTTCCTGAGCCTCAAAACCTATATCGACTTAGCCTCAGGGAACTTTAGGCATTTTTCATGCAACCTAGGATTCAAAGGCCGTCAATCCGTTCAGCTAGAGCCATGGCTGAACGCATCCAACTGCAATAGCACCGAAATTCTTCCTAAAGTTCGCCAGCGAGCAGCCGATGCTGGTAAAACGGGAGGCAAATTCACCGGCCAAAGGCTGTATCGTATGGCTAGTATTTCATCGCTCGGCGTGGGTTCCGGGCTCGATCTGAACGGCTTGCTCAGTCAGTTGCAGGAGGCGGAGCGGGCAAAGCTTCAGCCCATCCAGCAGCAAGTCCAGGAGCAGGAAGTCAAGATCTCCGCCTATGGCGAGTTGCAGAGTTCGCTATCTTCCTTTCAGGATGCGGCCAGCAAGCTCAGCGATTCATCGCTATTCCAAGGCCATAACGCCAGTGTCACCGGCGATGCCTTCGAGGCCGCGGCGAACAGCGATGCCGCAACGGGCGAGTACAGCGTCACGGTCAACGATCTGGCCACCGCCGGTAGCCTGGCCACCCAGCGGGTGAGCGACCCCACCGCCGAGATCAGCAGTGGCGCCACCGACCTCGATCTCACCTTCGAGGATGCCACCCTCGATACCACGGTGACGATTGCCGCCGATAGCACGCTGGAAGACATCCGCGATGCCGTGAATGCCGATTCCGAAGCCGCGGTGAATGCCTCCATCGTCAATGACGGCGAGGGTTACCGGCTGGCACTGATGTCCGAAGATACCGGGCAGCAGGCCAGCATCACCGGTACCAATTTCGCCACCGTGGCCGATCAGGCGACCCTGACCGATGCCACCGTGGCCCAGGCCGGCCAGGATGCCAGCCTGGACGTGAACGGTATCGCGATCTCCAGTACCACCAATCAGGTCGAAGACGCCATACAGGGCGTCACGTTGAACCTCGAGCAGCAAGGTTCCGGGACCCTCAGCGTGGCCCGAGACGACGACTCGATCCGCGAAGCGGTAACCGGTTTCGTGGAGAGTTACAACGACCTGAAGGGCACGGCCGGAAGCCTGAGTGCCTTCAACGGTGAAGAGGGCGAGGCAGGCGCGCTGATCGGCGACAACGCCGTGCGCACCATCGAGTCGCGCCTGCGCAGCGACCTCGCTGCCGGGGTGAGCGTGGATGGCGAACAAAGCTTGCTCTCCGACGTGGGGCTGTCGATGACCGTCGACGGCACGCTCGAACTCGACGAGGGCAAGCTGGATACCGCACTCGCCGAGGATCCGGCCGCCGTGGAAGCCTACTTTGCCGGTGACGAAACCTCGCCCGGCCTGGCCGGGCGCGTAACCGAGACGGCCGAGCAACTGACCAGCGAGAATGGTGCTCTGACCACCTCCCTCGACGGTGCCGAAAACCGCATCGATAGCCTCAACGATCGCTATGCCCGTGTGGAAGACAGCATCGAGCAGACGATCGACCGCTACCGCACCCAGTTCAGCCAGCTCGATGGCATGGTCGCCGAAATGAACCAGACCAGTTCCTACCTCACCCAGCAGCTGAGCAACCTGGGCGGTGGCCAGTCCGGCGGCCTGTTGTAGGTTGCCAGTCTGAATCCTCGCGTTTGATGACCCTGGTTTCGGCCGGGGTTTTTTCTTTAAAGTTTTCGCCAAGGTTGCCGATAAGCCCCTTTACAAGGCCCATGTTGGGTGTTCACGGAAGGTCAACTACCATGGCAAGTATCTCATCCCTTGGCGTTGGTTCAGGTCTCGATCTCAGCGGGCTGCTCGACCAGTTGCGCGCCGCCGAGCGCCAGAAACTGCAGCCCATCACTGCTCAGAAGACCCAGGAGCAGGGCAAGATATCGGCCTATGGCCGGTTGCAGTCAGGCCTCAGCAAACTGCAGGACGCCGTGGCCAAACTCAACGATGGCGGCCTCTATCAGAGTCTTTCCGCCAGCGTGCAGGGCGAGGGCATGACGGCTACCACCACCGAAGAGGCCAGCCCCGGCCGCTACGAGGTTACCGTTACTCATACCGCTCGCGCGGGCAGCTTGGCTAGCACGGGAGTCGCCGACCTCGAAACGACTCAGATCGCAGCGGATGCCATCGACCCGAAGCTCACGGTGACCTTCGGCGACGACACCACCAAGGACATCGCCTTGACGCCAGGCGCCACCCTGGAAGAGATTCGCGATGCCGTCAATGCCGATGCCGAGGCGGGCGTGGATGCGTCGATCATTTTCGATGGTGCCGACCATCGCCTGGTGCTCAGCTCCCGGGAGAGCGGTGCCGATGCCGGCGTCAAAGACATGGCCTTCTCCGGCCTGGAGGGCGGCGTGACGCTGGCTGGCGACCCCGATACCCACCAACCCGGGCGCGATGCACTGCTCGATATCAATGGCATCGAAATCACCAGCACCACCAACACGGTGGAAGGAGCCATCCAGGGGGTGACTCTGACGCTCGACCCGAGCGCCTCGGGTGAAACCATGAGTCTCGTGGTGGAGCGCGACCGCGAATCGGTCAAGGAGGCGGTAACGGCGTTCGTCGATGCCTACAACGAGATGAAGTCCACCGTGGGCCGCATGACCAACGTGACCGGCGATGCGGAGACGGCCGGCGAGCTGGTTGGCGACCGTACCGTGCGCAATGTCGAAAGCCAGTTGAGCCGCAACCTGGTCGACCCGGTAGCCGGCGGCGACATCACCATGCTCTCGCAGTTGGGGATTTCCCTCCAGGCGAACGGGCGACTGGAGATGGATGCCGACAAGCTGGATGAGGCCTTGGCCGACAACCCTCAGGCCCTGGTCGACTTCTTCGCCGGCGATAGCGAGGAAGCCGGCATGGCCGGTCGTCTGGAAGGAACGCTAGGACGCATGCTGGGTGATGACGGGACGATTCAGAGCGCCATCAGCAGCTCGGAAACCCAGGTCAGCAGCCTGGAGCGGCGCTATGACCGCACCGAACAGAGCATCGAGCGCACGATCGACCGTTACCGCAAGCAGTTCAGCCAGCTGGATGGTCTGATCGCCCAGATGAACTCTGTCAGCTCCTATCTCGGGCAGCAGCTCACCATGCTGAACAACCAGTTCAGCCAGAACTAGCGCAGCTCCTCCCTCGATCTCCTTCCCGATGCGCCCGCCTGGGCGCATCGCTATTTCAGGCCTTGGTCGATTGGCGCCGTTCATCGCGGCTCCTTGGGTTGGCGTGCGGCTGCCCTTGCCGGCAATGCGGAAAATTCCTACTTCACCCTAAAGTCAAACGCTCATTGGCCGTTATAGAGAGTAACGGCCACTGGCGCCGTTGCGGCAGGCCCCACCGTTGCAGGCTCGGGGCAGCCAATGGAGCCCTCAACGAAGAAGGAATGATCTCATGTCCGTGATCAATACCAACATCACCGCCCTGATCGGGCAGAACAACCTGAAGGGCGCTCAGAACTCCCTTCAGCAGGCACAGGAGCGCCTCTCCTCCGGCCTGCGCATCAACGGTGCCAAGGACGATGCCGCCGGCCAGGCCATCGCCAACCGCATGACCAGCACCGTCACTGGCTTGAACCAGGCGGCGCGAAACGCCAACGACGGTATCTCCCTGGCCCAGACCGCCGAAGGCGCCCTGGACCAGATCAACGACAACCTGCAGCGTATCCGCGAGCTGACCGTACAGGCTCAGAATGATACCAACACCGCACAGGACATCGACTCCATCCAGGAAGAGGTGAACGAGCGCCTGGCGGAAATCGATCGAGTGACCTCGCAGGCCGAATTTAACGGTCGATCGATTTTTGACAATGCTTCTGATGGCACTCAAACAGATACAAGCTTTAGTATTCAGGTTGGTGCTAATGATGGGCAAGAAATCAGCATTTCTATAAGCGCTGCTCGTGGTGATGACTTGGGAACTGCACTCGCCACTGCAGCTGCTGACGGCGGTTGGAATATGTACACTGATGAAGCCGGTACTGCTGGTACATCAGGGAATATATCAGGTACGCGTGAAGTCAATGCGAGCGGCTTTGATGTTCTTAGCGGGCGTGATGCTGCGGGTGCACAAGGTGATGCACTCGAAATTCTCGATAATCGCATCGCGGCTGTTGATGAGGCTCGCAGCAACCTGGGTGCCATGCAGAATCGTTTTGAGACGGCTCTCGACAACATCGAGACCACCTCGACCAATCTGCAGGCGGCCCGTTCGCGGATCGAGGATGCCGACTATGCCGTCGAGGTTTCCAATATGACGCGGGCGCAGATTCTGGAGCAGGCGGGGACTTCCATCCTTGCTCAGGCAAACCAAAGCCCGCAGAGCGTGCTCTCGCTGCTGGGTTAACCGGTGCGGGCGGCTCAAGTTCTGGATGAGCCGCCCTATCTGAAGTCGAATCCGTATTCTTTTTTGCACAACGGCCCTAAAGAATCGCGCCTTTCAGCCGTTAACCAATAGTAAGTAGCTAGAAACCTATCGATTCGGAGGTTTGACATGTCCGTCATCAATACCAACATCACTGCCCTGATCGGGCAGAACAACCTGAAGGGTGCTCAGAACTCCCTTCAGCAGGCCCAGGAACGTCTTTCGTCAGGCTTGCGCATCAACGGCGCTAAAGACGATGCCGCCGGTCAGGCCATTGCCAACCGCATGACCAGCACCGTGACGGGCCTGAACCAAGCGTCACGCAATGCTAACGATGGCATCTCTCTGGCTCAGACCGCTGAAGGAGCCCTGGACCAGGTCAATGATAACCTGCAGCGCATTCGCGAGCTGACGGTTCAGGCCCAGAATGATACTAATACTGCGCAGGATATCGATTCCATCCAAGAAGAAGTGAACCAGCGCCTTGCGGAGATTGATCGGGTTACGACCCAGACTGAGTTCAATGGACGTAGCCTATTCGAGGCAAATGCAACTTCCAGCTTCTCAATTCAGGTGGGGGCAAAAGACGGCCAAGATATTACGGTCAATATCGAATCGGCTTCTTCTTGGAATACTTATGATGATACCGCCACAGGAGCTGAGCCAGGTAATCTGACTGATACGCGTGACGTTGATGCACTTGGTTTCGATGTTCTGGAGCGGACGAGTACCGGGACGTCAACAGCACTTGGCACCGTCGACGATATGATTTCGGCTGTCGATGAGGCTCGCAGTAACTTAGGTGCCATGCAGAACCGTTTCGAGACGGCGCTGGACAACATCGAGACCACCTCGACCAACCTGCAGGCGGCTCGATCGCGGATCGAGGATGCCGACTATGCCGTCGAGGTTTCCAACATGACGCGGGCGCAGATTCTGGAGCAGGCGGGCACCTCCATCCTTGCCCAGGCCAACCAGAGCCCGCAGAGTGTGCTTTCACTGTTGGGCTAAGCTAGCTCACAGCCTCAAACGTGAGATAACCCGGACCTTGGTCCGGGTTTTTTTGTGATTGGTCTTCGCTAAGGTCTGCTAGATTGGGCAGAAATACTACCCATGCCCAACCGAATCATCGAGGGTTCCATGGCCAGGAAGAAGACGCGCCAGAAACAGTCGGTTCGCAAGTCGTCAGCGAAGCGCACCAGCCCAGCCCCGAATCGCATGCCCCGGCATGCGGATCTGGGCGTACCCAAGCCTGAAGTCGACCATTTCATGGCGCTCTACAAGGCCAAGCGGTTGAGCGAGGCCGAGCGGGAAGCTCAGGCAATGACGGAGCGCTATCCTGAAAGCGCTTTTGCCTGGAAAGCTCTCGGTACCACGCTACTCGAGGACGGTCGAGTCGAACCCGCCTTGAAATATCTGCATCGGTCGGTAGAGCTCGATGACTCGGACCCCTTGTCGCTGACCAGTCTGTCCGCAGTTTACTATCAGCAGGGTGATAATGAGCAGGCCGTTCGTTACCAGAGTCGAGCCGTTGACCTTCAACCCGACTACGCCCCCGCCCAGTACCGCCTTGCTGAAATGTTGCAGATGGCGGGCAAGCACTTCAAGGCGCTTGAGCATGCCAAGAAGGCACAGGAGCTTGGCTACGACGATTTCCGCTCAAGGGTATTGGTAGGCGCGCTGCTCTACCAGACAAAGTATTTTAGTGAGGCACTGGTAATATATGAGCAGTTGGAAAAAGATTATCCAGGCAGTGCGCCTGTTTACAATAATTTAGGCAATCTTTATAAAGATATAGGCCAGTACGAACTTTCTGAAGTCTATTATAAAAAGGCTTTGGATGCGCAGCCGAGTTACGTGATGGCGTACTCCAATATCTTTTTTGCCAAGCATTACAATCCGAATGCCTCCCAGCAGGAGATCATCGAATTTGCCAAGGGCTGGGATCAGCATTTTGCCCTTGCTGAAATGCCTGCGCCAGATAGCTCACGAGACGTGGCGAAGCCCCTGCGCGTTGGCATGATCTCGTCCGGTTTTCGCATCCATCCAGTTGGGCAGATGATTGCCACAGCTCTGGAGCATAGCCGGCCCGATATCCATTTTTATGCTTATGCTACTAACGATTACGATGACTATGTCACCCAGAAGATTCGCGAGTCGACCAGGGTATGGCGCCCCGTTCGTCACCTGAGTCAAGAAGCGTTGGCTCAGCAGATCCGTGACGACGCTATCGATATACTGATCGATCTGTCAGGCCATGGAGATGGCAACTGCCTTCAGGCTATTTCCATGCGCCCGGCGCCGCTTTGCATCAAGTGGGTGGGTGGCTTGGTCAACACGATGGGGCTCTCCTCCATCGACTATCTGCTTTCGGACTCCATCGAGACCCCTGAAGGAGTCGATGACCAGTACACCGAGAAGCTGATCCGGCTGCCCGATGATTATATCTGTTATATGCCGTGCCCCTATGCGCCCAACACCTCTTCATTGCCGGCCATCAAGAACGGTTACATCACTCTAGGCTGTTTGAACAATCCGGCGAAGATCGGTGAAAGGTTGCTGGCCGAATGGGCCAGACTCATGCTCGAGTTGCCGGAAAGCCGCTTGTTGCTCCGCGGAGCTCAGTACGAGAGCGAAGACTTCTGCCGGGGGATTCGTGAAACCTTAGGCGAGCAGGGCATTGAAGAGTATCGGATCATCCTAGAGGGACCTGCCAGGCATCAGGAGTTTCTGGAAACCTATCAGCGTATTGATATTGCCTTGGACACTTGGCCATACTCAGGCGGCCTGACGACCTGTGAGGCCATGCTGATGGGCGTGCCGGTCGTGACTCTTCCTGGGCCGACGTTTGCCGGCCGACATAGCGCTACCCACTTGATTAACGCCGGCCTTCAGGAGTTGGTTGCGAGTAACTGGGAGGAATATCGCCAACGCGTGCTGGAACTGGCCAACGACTTGCCCAATCTGGCAGTGATCCGAGCAGGGCTGCGTACCATCCTTCACTATTCACCGGTATGTGACGCTCCGCGCTTCGCGAACCATTTCAACAATGCCCTACGTGCAGTATGGGTTCGCTACTGTGAAGGAAAAGAACCAGAGGCGCTCACGTTCAACAAGGAAGGCGAGCTCTGGTTCGAGGACGACAAGCAGCCTATCGAGCTTCCCGAAGCTCGCAGCGAAGAGGAAGTGGAGAGCGAGTCCTTCGAATGGCAACTCGACGAGCCCATCACCATCATCGACAACGCTGCCGTGCTTCCTCGTCACCCTGACTATCCCAAGTGGATGGCCAGCGGCCACTTAGCGGTGATCAGTTTCGATCCAGCCAGCTTGCTCAACAATCGAGTGGAAAAGCTTCAGGAATATGGCGAGTTGCACCATTATCCGCACGCTCTGCTCGGTGACGGCCATCCTGCCACCCTCTACGCCACGCTGGATGCCGAAAAGGGCAGCACGCTAAGGCCGCTACCGGAAGATTTGCAACCCGAATATCTGCGCGACAAGCTCAAGGTGTTGACGGAGCTTTCCATCAACACCGTTGCGCTCGATCAGATTGAAGGTCTGCCCAGCGTTGATATGTTGGTACTGGATGACCTTCACGATGCGATGAAGGTGCTGGAGAATGGAGAGCAGACGCTTAAAAACACACTGTTGCTTCAAATGAAAGTCTCGTTTCAGCCGACCCACGAACGCCAGCCTAGCTTGGCAGAGATGCAGCACTGGGCCATTCGTAACGGCTTTCGTTTCTATCGATTCAACAACGAGTATCATCGCAACTATCTGCCGGAAAGCGTGCCGATAGAGAAGCGTCAGGCATGCGAGCTGGTCAGTGCCGAGGCGATTTTTCTACCAAGTCATCAACGACTTTCCAAGCTAAGCAGCTTAGAGAGGAAGAAGTTAGCATTTTTCTTGGACACTGTTTTAGGATATTCGGATATTGCTTATTTCTTGATGTTTCATTTGGGTAGTCAAGGGATGGAATGTATAGGGATAAGTGAAGTTGAAAGAAATTCGTTGGCACTAAGTAGGTCTGGATGTGTGCCTAATGTGAACCCTGAAGAGCAATGTTTGTCTCTGGAAGAAATAGAAAGGTTGGCTGGGGAAAGCAGTGATGACGAGCATTGTTTTTATCACTATCCTTATAATTCAGAATACTTTATCTCAAACAAATCTAGCTTTTGGAATTCTTTAGACATTGTTTTTGTTGTGGGGTGTGGTCATAGTGGAACAACACTGATTTCTAGTATTTTGAGTAATCATCCTGATATATACTGTCTCCCTTATGAAAGTGAAGCTTTTATAAATGGAAACTCATATTCTATAATTTTAGATTATGCCTATAAAGAAATTTATGATAGTGTAGGTGCCGAGCCTAAGGTGGTGGTTGAGAAAACTCCAAGGCACATACATGAGTTTGACAGAATCTCTCGTTTGTTTCCTAAAGCTAGATTTATTGTCCCAGTGAGAGATGGGAGAGATGTGGCTTATTCAATTAATAAGCGAATCGGAAGCTTGCGAGAAGGAATTAGTAGATGGGTCAGGGATAATTATGAGGTATCGCGAATAAAAGATAGCAGCAATGTTTTTTTCTATCGGCATGAGGACCTTGTCGATGCTCCCGATAAAACTATGGAAGAAATGCTTAGATTTATTGGGGTAGAATATGTGCCTGAGTTAGCAAATGCTAAGCGCGAAAATAAATGGCGTGCTAACAATCATAAAGATCGAAGAGGCCTGAGTGATTCTTTAATTAAAAAAAGAAATAACCAGATAAGATCAAAGCTTTATAGAAATACAGGCGAATGGAGAGAGGGGCTTTCACCTGTTGATATAAGTTTTTTAGAAGGTGCTTTTAATAAGGGGGAGGCATTTGATTTGATGCGAGAGTTTGGGTATTTTTGATAGATATAGGCTGATTTATATTAGGGTATAAATCAGCCTTTTGGGTTTTATAGCGAATTGTATATTTTTTTTACGTAGCTGGATGGGTCGAATTCGTCAAGGAGGTTGTTGTGAAAAATGTTCTCGTGAATTTTATCTAGATAGTTTGTATCTCTCGATAGATCCAAAGTGCGTTCGATGTCTTCTTGTTCAATGCTTGTAAAAACAGCTTTTAGAGCTGTGTGCTTTTCGATGGATTTATTCATGGTTGTAAATGGTATGCAGCCTGCAGCGGCAGCTGTGAGCTGACGTTCGCTCAAAGCAGATCCAAAATTATTGATCACCATCCACATGACTTGGCTGTGGTGCATTAGCTGTACAGTCTGAGAGTAATTTTTTGGCTTTAGAATTTTTGTATCTTTATGGAATTTTATGCCCTCGGGTAATTTGCCATTCCATACTAGCGTGAAGGGAATTCTAGGTGCGGTTTTACGTAAGAAGCGTTCGCGACGTAAAGATCTGGCGACCTGATTTAATAAAAAACATATATCTACCATTTCTTGTTCTTTCGAGAAATTTATGTTCCTCTCAAATGCTTTGCAAAGTGCAGTATTTGGAGGTGTGTTCTTTGTTTCTATAATAATATCTAAAGCAGTGGATAATTCTTTATTGTTTCGTATGCGATGTAAATAGTGGTTGTTGTCTTGGTAACTTCCCACGTATAAGTTTTTAATTGGCCTATTTGAGGGCTTTGTTAGGCGATTTTCTTTGAGTAATGAAGATGTATATAGGCTTGGGTGATACTCTCCTTCATGTTTTCTATTTACTTGTCTTGCTAGTTCAATAGCAGCAGGTTCGACATAAAAGAATTTAGATTTTCCTCTGGTTTCTATTATGTTTTCTTTGATCCAAGGGTAAAAAGGCATGTCTCTTACTAGTGAGAAGTAAGGTGGTGTCGTTTTCTTTTCTTGATGTGCTTTTTTTATTAGACTAGAGCCATGACTTTGCTCTAAATGGATTGCATCGAATTGGATGGTAGTGATTGCCGTGTAGGCTTCTTCCGGAAATCGATTTATATCAATTATAAGTGGTTTGCACCCTTGGTTTTTTGCAGCAATAGCAATGCTGTTTGAAAATGATAAGTGTGTTCCAAAAGGGTCTAATCTTGAGTTGAATAGTATTAATAGCTTCATGATTTGTTTAGAGTTGAATAGTGGATTTTGGCGGAGAGGCGGTGGGTTTTAAAGATTCGTTTGTTAATATCAAATTCTACTTGATTCGTTGTTAGAAGTGGAGTTGGTTTATCCTGTTTATACAATGGCGGTGTTCACCTGCGGAACCTGACACCTGCTCCGTGAGCTCCTTATAGTTAAACAGTATTTTCTTCTGTTTTACTGGCTTCCTTCTTCGTAGCCTTGAAGGCCTTTCTTGAAGACGGCCTAAATATAGGCGCCTACATACTGGCAGGAAGTTGAAAGATGCATGCCTCATCTCGTCTATCAGCTTGCAGATGGCATGCACGACATCGATGTTTCGCTTTTCGTTGTGGCCGCCGATATTGTAGGTTTCAACTACCTGACCTTCCTTCACGACTGTGTAGAGCGCCCGGGCGTGGTCTTCCACATGGAGCCAGTCGCGGACCTGCTCGCCTTTGCCATAAACGCGCAAGGGTTTATCTTCCAGCGCGTTTAGGATCGTCAGCGGTATCAGCTTTTCTGGGAAGTGGTAGGGGCCGTAGTTATTGGAACAGTTGGTGATCAGCGTCGGCAGACCATAGGTCCGTTGCCAGGCACGCACCAGGTGGTCGGAGCTGGCTTTGCTGGCGGAGTAGGGCGAGCTGGGTGCGTAGGGAGTCTCTTCGGTGAATAGTCCTTCAGATCCTTCCAAATCGCCATATACTTCATCGGTCGAGATATGATGAAACCGGAAGGCATCACGGCGCTCGATACCTAGACCGTTCCAGTAGGCACGGCTTACTTCCAGTAGCGTATAGGTGCCGACGATGTTGGTTTGGATGAAAGCCGATGGGCCATCGATCGAGCGATCCACGTGGCTTTCGGCTGCCAGGTGCATCACTGCGTCTGGCTGATGCTGGTGGAATACCCGTTCAAGCTCGTCGCGGACACAGATGTCGACGCGCTCGAAGGCATAGCGTGGGCTGTCGCTGACTTCTGCCAGGGGTTCCAGGTTGCCGGCATAGGTCAGTTTGTCGACGTTGACGACATGGTCGTCAGTATTGGCGATGAGATGCCGTATGACGGCGGAGCCGATGAACCCGGCCCCACCGGTGATGAGAAGTTTCATTCCCATTTGCCTTGTCGTTTGCGCACGCTACCGCTGGGCTTGAGTGCGTAAGCAGTCATTCCTGAAGGTGATTATGTCAGATGGCGTATGGTTGCAATCCGGTAAGTAGAGGCCTGCTCGGTGTGGTAATGGACGGATTGCAGTTGGATGGACGAAGCGGCACCGCCCGCGGCAGCCAGCGTGCTGGCTTGGTGCGACTCACTGCCGCTTCAACCCTTGATGCCCTTCGATGCCACGGCACAGCTCTCCAACGCCATTCCTCTCGCCTTCGAGGAGTATCTGGAGTTGGTCGAGACCACCGGCCGCTGCCAGCGCCCCGACAAGCGCGGCGCCATGCGCGAGCGGGTACCCAAGCTGCTGGAGCGTCTGAACATCGAGCCTGAGACCTTCATCGCCGCCTCCACCACGCTGCTCAAGCGCTTTGGCAGCGCCGTGGGTACGCCGGCCAGCCTCACCGCTCGCTGCGCTGCCCGCCAGGCGCGGCATTTGAGAGGCATGCGAGCGGCGCGGGAGGTGTTCGAGCGGCGGGTGGCGTGAGCCGGTTGGCCCGAACAGCTTCTTGGTGTCAACGCGGCCGGAACGTGTGACTTCGTGTTGCTTTGTGTGCGTCAATGACGTACCTTTGAGGCATGTACCCCATCGCCGAAACCGAAATATTCACCAAGGACGCCGACGCTCTCTGGGATGAGGACGAACGAGGCGAGTTTTATGAATGGCTGGCGATGAACCCTGAGGCGGGTCCTGTGATTCCTGGCTCTGGTGGTTGCCGCAAGGTGCGTTGGCAGCGGGAGAATAGCGGTAAGCGCGGCGGTGTACGAGTGATTCACTATAACCGCTTGGCGAATGGGAAGATCTGGCTGCTGGTGATCTATGCCAAGTCCGTCCGGGGCGATATCCCGGCCCCTATCCTCAGGCAGATCAAGGAGGCGCTCGACGATGCGTGACGCCGATGTCATGACCGGTGAAGAGCTGGGTAACAAGTTGCTGGAGTCAGTACGCCAGATGAAGCGTGGCGAAGCGGCTCGCGTGACTCAGGTAGAGGTGCCGAAAGCGGCTGAGGTGCGCCATCGAATGGGGCTTTCGCAAAAGGAGTTCGCTGACTTGCTGGATGTAAGCCTTGGTACGCTGCGTGGCTGGGAGCAGGGTCGCCGCGAGCCCACTGGTACCGCACGTACTTTGCTTCGAGTGGCTGAAAAGCACCCTGAAGCACTGCGTGATCTGGCATAAAGCGCACTCTCCACCCTTGGTGAGCACACCCGCCAGTCTCACCGCCCGCTGCGCTGCCCGCCAGGCGCGGCATCTGAGAGGCATGCGAGCGGCGCGGAAGGTGTTCGAGCGGCGGGTGGCTTGATATTGGCTTGCCTTGCGTCTTTGTAGTTTAAAAACTACACTTGGGCCATGCTTGATATCAAACAAACGGATACCTACCGAAAATGGGAGCGCAAGCTGCGTGATCAGCGTGCCAAGGCCCTGATTGCGGCCTGTGTTTTCCGGTTGGCTAACGGATTGCCAGGTGATGTGAAGCCCGTAGGGCAAGGCGTTAGCGAGCTACGCATACATCACGGTCCAGGGTATCGCGTTTACTTCAAGCAGCGCGGCGACGAGATCCTCATCCTCCCCTGTGTGGTGGCGATAAAAGCACCCAGCACAGCGATATCGAGACTGCACAGCGCCTGGCAGCACAGTGGGAGGTATCATGAACGATAAGATTTACGACTACGATCCGGCAGCAGCGCTGGAGAGTGAGCAAGCCATTGCCGTGTTCCTTGCCGATGCGCTGGAAACCGGAGATTCTGCCTACATTGCCAGGGCAATGGGCGTGGTGGCTCGTGCCAAAGGTATGACGGAGTTAGCTCGCGAAACCGGACTCTCCCGTGAGCAGCTTTATCGTTCGTTCAGCGAGCAAGGCAATCCGACGCTAAAAACCATGCTTGCGGTGATGCGTGCGTTGGGCGTGGATTTGACAGCGCGCCCACACGAAGAGCCCGCTGCATGATGACAGGGGGGGGGGTACCATGGCCAGGTCGCCCACGAACCCGTGAAGGGTGCCATGAGCCGCATCCGCGAACTTAGTGCGGACGAGGAAGCCCGTCGACTGGTCTTCGTGCTGCGGGATGAGGTTTCGCTGCCCAAGCGCTTCGGCAGTGCCGTGGGTACGTCCGCCAGCCTTACTTCTATGCTTCACCATCCACGAGGCACGTCACCTGAGAGGCATGCAGGCGGCGCGGGATGTCTTTGAGCGGCGGGTGGCGTAAGGCTAGGCGGCGAGCGGGTGTATGCCTACGTAGCGCCCTTTGCGCTCGCCCGCTTCAGGTCGCAGACACCGGCAGCCGCAGCTGAAGGCGGGCTGCCTCCAGCTGCGCAAGCCATCAGGCGTTAACCACATCGGAAACCGCATCGGAGATACGCTCTTCGATCTCTTCGATAACGATGGGAGCGGTGCCGTCGCCTTTGGTGTAGTAGGTCGCCTCGATGTCGGCCTGGGTGCCGTCTCGGTAGGGGTAGACGTCCACCTTCAGGCGCACGTCGGCGCCTTCCACTTCGGTGAAGTAGACGTTGCGGAAGGTGCGTTCATCGCCGTTGCTGCGGAAGCGACCATAGGCTTCCCGGTCCATCAAGCGCCGGAAATTGGCGTTGATCGCTTCGGCGGGGAAGGGGGATTCTGCCGTGACCTGCAGCGTGCCCTTGATGGTGGAGAGAAACGTTGCGACGTCCTGTGGGCTGAATTCAGGTACCGGGATGGGCAGGACCAGGCCGTCCTGGTGGGTGCGGCTCTCGGTAGGCGTCAGTGTCACCGTTTCACCTTCGATCTGGTAGGCAACCCGATACTCGTTGATCGAACGAGAGAGGCGCATTCCCGCGGACGAGATGTTCTGTTCGTAGGCAGTGACCGTTAGTTGATCGGCTTCAGGAGCGTCTTCGACCTTGATGCCCAGGGCGCGGCGATTGGATTGGGAACCCTGAAGCCGTTCGATGGATTCGAGGCCTAGCCGCTCGATATCCTCAATGGCGTTGGGGAGTTGGTAGGTAACGGTGGGGGCATGATCCAGCGCTGCGAATTCGTTGCGCTCGGGGACTAGATTGGTGCCCATCATGGTGGCTGAACAGCCGCTGAGCAGCAGGCATGAAGCGCTGATACCCGCCAGTTTGGTTCGCGATAGCATGCGATGTCCTTATGAGATGCGTTTCCTGTTACGTCGGCCGCATGACCGTGGGTCGTACACCGTGCCCAAGGTCTACCGCGGCCGGAAATGCTATCGGCAGGGCATGCCGTTTCTTGAGAGCCAGTGGCGGTCTAATGGGGGATAGGGCAGCGCTTCCGGTCCGAGGGGGGAGCGTGACAGACGCCGGCACTCCTTGCGCGCACACCAAAACCGCCGCTCGGCATGACCCGTAAGCGGCGGTTTTTCATGATTTTGGTCGGAGCGACAGGATTCGAACCTGCGACCTTTGCAACCCCATTGCAACGCGCTACCAAGCTGCGCCACGCTCCGACGTCTCCCGCTGATACCTCGCCCAACCTCCGCTGGGCCGCGAGAACGAGGCGTATACTAGCGCCTTCGCAGGCAAATGAAAAGCCCCGGTTGCGTATTGCCTTCAAGAGGTTGCGTTTTCGGCCATGGCGGTGGTCCGGCCTCGAGGCAATCGCGTCGTGAAGGGCGGTGTCGGCTGCTTTATCATGGTTTGGAGCGTGGGGCGAAAGGCCTCCATGGAGTCGAGCGGGGCAGGGAGGGTGCCGTGCCATTGATCATGGGGATGAGCGTGCTGTTGGCCTGTCAGTTCGCCGGCGAGCTGCTGGCACGCGGTTTGGCGATGCCGGTCCCAGGGCCGGTGCTGGGCATGGTCATCCTGCTGGTGGGGTTGATCGTGCGTGGCCAGGTGCCGGCGAGCCTGAGGCAGACCGGAGAGGGGTTGCTGCGCTACCTGACCTTGCTATTCGTGCCGGCTGGCGTTGGGCTGATGGTCCATGCACGCTTGATCGGCATGGACTTGGTGCCCATCGGGGTGACCCTGGTCGGCTCCACGGCACTGACGCTGGCAGTGACGGGCTGGGTGTTGCAGCGTTCGCAGCGTCGCCGCAGCGCGAGAGGTGAACCATGAATGTGGTGCCGCTGGACCAGCTGTGGGTCTATCTCTCCGGTCATCCGCTGCTTTCGCTACTGGTCACGTTACTCGCCTTCCTCGTGGCGGTGCGCATCAATCGCGCCCTGGGCGGCACGCCGCTGGTGCACCCCGTCACGCTGGCCATCGCACTGCTGATCGGCTTCCTGCTACTGGCAGACATTGAGTACGCTACCTACTTCGAAGGGGCGCAGTTCATCCACTTTTTGCTGGGGCCGGCGACCGTGGCATTGGCGATTCCGCTGTATGATCATCGCGAGCGGATTCGGCGTCTACTGTGGCCGCTGCTACTGGCCTGTGGGGTGGGCATCGTGACGGCCGTGGGCTCCACTCTAGGGCTGGCCATGCTGATGGGCGCGCAGCCGGAAACCCTGCTGACGCTGGCGCCGCGCTCGGTCACCTCGCCGATTGCCATGGGCATCGCCGAGCAGATTGGAGGAATTCCATCACTGGCAGCGGGGCTGGTTCTGTTGACGGGATCCATCGGCTGTGCACTGGGGCCAGGCATCTTTCGGCTGCTGGGCATTCGTGACCCCGCCGTTCAGGGCTTCACGCTGGGATTGGCTGCCCATGGCTTCGGCACGGCGCACGCCTTTGCTCGCATCGGTGCCGTAGCCGGTGCGTTTTCGGGATTGGCCATGGGGGTGACGGGCTTGCTCACCGCTTTCCTGCTGCCGCTGATCGTGACGTTGTTCGGGCTATAGAGAGGCGGGCGGCGACGCAGCGAGACACTCGATGCGTCGCCGAAGGGGGTCAGATTTCTTCCCAAATGCGACGCCGGAAGTCGTTGGGCATCTCGGCTACCGTTTTCATGCGCTCCATGTGGTGGTCGCCGATCTCGCTGGCGATGCTGCGGTAGCACTCGCCCATTTTCTCCGGGTCGCCGGCATGGGTGTCGTAGCACTCGGCCAGCCGGCGACTGGCATCGGCCATGGCCATGAGGAAACGGGCTTCTTGTTGCATCACCTCGGATACGCTCTGCATCCAGGCCAGTTGGATGCGTGCCATGGGATTGACGCCCTGGACCCACTGCTGGGTCCACCATTCCATCATCGGGCCGGACAACTCCATGCCCAGCGCATCGCCGGATTCGGACTTGCGGTTGCTCATCTCGGGCTCCTGGGCCTCCTCGTGAGTACGAGCGGCGGTTGAGGGGTCGGCAATCACCCTGAGTATAGGACAGCTAGCGACCTTGGCTGCCGGTGTCGAGCCGTTTTCGGCGCTGGCGTTGACGAGACGCAAGGTTCACGGGTGTCGTGGTTTGGATTTCTCTGTGGCATGCTGTCGCAGTATTACCGTTGAGGGGTAAGCGGCCCATGTGGGATGTGATCAAGTCGGTGCTGGCCGCCTTTTTCGGCGTTCAGAAGGAGAGCCAGCGGCGCCAGGATTTCGAGCAGGGCAGGCCGGGGCTTTTCATCGCCGTGGGATTGGCGATGGCGCTGCTGCTCGTTGGGCTGGTGGCGCTGGTCGCTGCGTTGGTGGCGCGTTGATCCCTCGCATGCCGGGGCTCGATCGTTGATCGGCCCGTTGGTCAGCGTGCCGAGGGTTGACGACTGGTCCGCATTCCCCTTCTATAATCGATAAAGCAGTGGCTAATGTTTCCCCGAGCTTGGGGAAACCCCGTTCCCTGACACGCGGGGCCGCTGACAACGACAATGACATGATCGGGAGGCGTCGATGCGCACTCTGCTCGTCTGGCTGGCAGGGGGAGGACTCTTTGCCGGCTCACTCCAGACGGCTCTGGCCAACGGTTGGAACATGCCGGTGGGTGTCACCGAACTCAGCGGTGACATCTATTCCCTGCACATGATCATCTTCTGGATCTGCGTGGCGATCGGTGTGGTCGTGTTCGGGGTGATGTTCTATTCGCTCTTCCGCTATCGCCACTCCAAGGGCGCCAAGGCGGCCAACTTTCACGAGCATACGCTGGTCGAAGTGGTATGGACGGCAATCCCGTTACTCATCCTCATCGGCATGGCGGTGCCCGCCACGGCGACCCTGAAGAAAATGTACGACGCCTCCGACGCCGATCTCGATGTCATGGTCACCGGTCAGCAGTGGCGCTGGCGCTACGAATACCTCGGCGAAGACGTGGCCATGACCTCCAACCTGGCCACTCCCCGCACGCAGATTCGCGGTGAAGAGCCCATCGATGAGAGCGCCAATTACCTACTGGAGGTCGACGAGCCTCTGGTGCTCCCGGTCGGCCAGAAGGTGCGCTTCCTATTCACCTCCGACGACGTGATCCACTCCTGGTGGGTGCCGGACCTGGCCATCAAACAGGATACCGTACCGGGCTTCATCAACGAGAACTGGGTGCGCATCGAAGAGCCCGGCATTTATCGCGGTCAGTGCGCCGAGTTGTGCGGCGTCGACCATGCCTTCATGCCCATCGTGGTGCATGCCATGGAGGAGGAGGAGTTCGAGACCTGGCTCGCCGATCGCCGCGAGGCGGCCGAGCAGGAAGCCATGGGCATCGACCGCGAATGGGAAATGGACGAGCTGATGACCCGCGGCGAAGAGGTTTACAACGCGGTTTGCGTGTCTTGCCACCAGCAGGATGGCTCCGGCAACGAGCCCGCCTTCCCGGCGCTGGCCGGCAACCAGGAGATGCTGGATGATCGCGACTGGCATATCGATACCGTGGTCAACGGGGTCTCCGGAGCGGCCATGCCGGCGTTCAGCAACACGCTGAACCCCGTGGAGATCGCTGCCGTCATCACTTACGAACGCAACGCCTGGGGCAACGACAGCGGCGACACCGTGCAACCGTCGGAAATCGCCGAGCTGCTGTCCGACTGAGCAGTGCCTTACGTTCCCCTCATGCGATAGAACAATCAGGAGTTTCCCGATGGCGCCCAAGGTACCTCCCCAGCCCACCCTGGAGCAGAGCACGACGGCAGCGGCCGGTCACGGCCATGCCCACGAGGCTCCTCCCAAGGGCCTGATGCGTTGGCTGCTGACCACCAACCACAAGGAGATCGGCACGCTGTACCTGATCTTCTCGCTGACGATGTTCTTCGTCGGTGGCATCTTCGCCATGGTGGTTCGCGCCGAGCTGTTCCAGCCAGGGCTGCAGCTCGTGCAGCCCGAGTTCTTCAATCAGATGACCACCATGCACGGCCTGATCATGGTGTTCGCGGCCGTGATGCCGGCCTTTACCGGGCTGGCCAACTGGATGATTCCGTTGCAGATCGGCGCGCCGGACATGGCGCTGCCGCGGCTCAACAACTTCAGTTTCTGGCTGTTGCCGGTGGCCTTCACGCTGCTGCTGTCGACGCTGTTCATGCCGGGCGGTGCCCCGAACTTCGGCTGGACCTTCTACGCGCCGCTTTCCACCACCTATGGGCCGCCGTCCACTACCTTCTTCATCCTGTCGCTGCACATTGCCGGCATCAGTTCGATCCTGGGCGCGATCAACATCATCGCCACCATCCTCAACATGCGGGCGCCGGGCATGCGCATGATGGACATGCCGCTGTTCGTGTGGACCTGGCTGATCACCGCCTTCCTGCTCATCGCCGTCATGCCGGTGCTGGCGGGGGTGATCACCATGATGCTGATGGACATCAACTTCGGTACCAGCTTCTTCGATGCCGCTGGCGGCGGCGATCCGGTGCTCTTCCAGCATCTGTTCTGGTTCTTCGGGCACCCGGAGGTGTACATCATGATCCTGCCGGCGTTCGGCATCGTGTCGGCGATCATCCCCACCTTCGCCCGCAAGCGCCTGTTCGGTTATGCCTCCATGGTGTATGCCACCGCAGCCATTGCGATCCTCTCCTTCCTGGTATGGGCGCACCACATGTTCGTGGTGGGGTTGCCGTTGGTCGCCGAGCTGTTCTTCATGTACTGCACCATGTTGATCGCCGTGCCGACCGGGGTAAAAGTCTTCAACTGGATCACTACGCTGTTTCGTGGCTCGATCAGCTTCGAGCCACCGATGCTCTTCGCCCTGGCCTTCGTGGTGCTGTTCACCATTGGCGGTTTCTCGGGGCTGATGCTGGCCATCGCACCGGCGGACTTCCAGTATCACGACACCTACTTCGTCGTGGCGCATTTCCACTACGTGCTGGTGCCGGGGGCGGTGTTCGCCATCATGGCTGGCGTCTATTACTGGTTGCCCAAGTGGACCGGCCACTATCCCAACGAGCGGTTGGCGCAGTGGCATTTCTGGTTGTCGGTGATCGGGGTCAACCTGACCTTCTTCCCCATGCACTTCTCGGGGCTGGCCGGCATGCCGCGTCGCATTCCCGACTACGCGCTGCAGTTCGCCGACTTCAATCTGGTCGCGAGCCTGGGGGCCTTCATGTTCGGCGCCTCTCAACTGCTCTTCGTGGCCGTGGTGGTGCTTTGCGTGCGTGGCGGCCGCAAGGCGCCGGGTCGGGCCTGGGAACACGCCGAGGATCTCGAGTGGAGCGTGCCCAGTCCGGCGCCCTTGCACACCTTCGATACGCCACCCAAGTTCGAGCGTTCGTCGCACTGAAGGGGGCGTAGAGGATGAGCCATGACGACTCCGCAATCATCTGACGATCCACGCAAGGGCGTGCGCCGCACGGTATGGCGAAGCGTGGCGGCATTGCTGGGGATGTTCGCCTTCGCCTTCGCTCTGGTGCCGCTCTATGACGTCTTCTGCGAGGTCACCGGCCTGAACGGCAAGACCAATAACTCGGCCCAGGCGGTGATGCACGATGGTGTGGACGAGACCCGCTTGGTCACCGTGCAGTTCATCACGCGCAGTGGCTCGGGGCTGAACTGGGGGCTGGATGTGGAGACGCGCCAGCTGCGAGTGCATCCCGGTCAGCCCACTGAGGTGAGCTTCACCTTCGACAATCATGGTGACGGTGAAAGCTGGGGGCGAGCGGTACCCAGCGTGTCGCCCTCGAAGGCCTCACTGCATCTACGCAAGATCAGCTGCTTCTGCTTCCAGGAGCAGCGGCTAGGGGCCGGTGAGCGGCGGGAGATTCCGCTGGTGTTCCAGCTGTCGCGTGATCTTCCCGATGACGTCAACACCGTCACCCTGGTTTACACCCTCTACCCGGTGGAGGATCGCGACGCGCCGCAGCAGGCGAGTGCACAGAGCCTGGAAGGAGAACAATCATGAGTGGCAGTTACTACGTACCGGCGTCCAGCAAGTGGCCGGCGCTTGGATCGCTGGCAGTGGGCGTGCTGATGGCGGGCACGGGCATGCTGCTGGTGCATGGCTCGGGCAGCCCGGTCATGGTCATCGGTCTGGCCGGTGTTCTGGCCGTCATGGCGCTATGGTTCCGCGATGTGGTGCGCGAGTCCCGCCAAGGGCTCTACGACGCCCAGATGGATCGCTCGTTCCGCTGGGGCATGGGCTGGTTCATCTTCTCTGAGGTGATGTTCTTCGCCGCCTTCTTCGGCGCGCTGTTCTACGTGCGCAACTTCGCCGTGCCGTGGCTGGGAGGCGAAGGCGAGAAGGGCGTGGCGGCACTGCTGTGGCCGGAATTCACCGCACATTGGCCGTTGCTGAATCCGCCGGGCGACGTTGCCGGTCCGCGTGAGGTACTCAGCCCCTGGCAGCTACCGCTGGTCAATACCCTGATACTGGTTTCTTCCAGCATCACCCTCACCGTGGCCCACGAAGCGCTCAAGGAGGGGTATCGCGCGACCTGCCGCAACTGGCTGGCGGGTACGGTCTTGCTGGGGCTGTGCTTCATCGTCATTCAGGGGGTCGAGTACTACGAGGCCTATGCTCACTATGGCATCACCCTGGAAGCGGGTATCTATGGTGCGACCTTCTTCATACTCACCGGCTTCCACGGCCTGCACGTGATCATCGGTACGGTGATTCTGGCGACGATGCTGGCGCGCATCCATCGTCAGCACTTTTCGCCCGATCACCATTTCGGTTTCGAGGCATCCGCCTGGTACTGGCACTTCGTGGATGTGGTGTGGATCGGCTTGTTTCTGTTCGTCTACGTTTTCTAACCCAGCTCGCCGAGCAGAAAGCCATACAGCAGCAGAGCCAGCAGGACGAGGGTCAAGACGATTCTCACCTTGAGCGACACCAGCAGGCGGCGGGAGCGGGTGTCGTCGGTCAGCAGAAAGCCGGCACCGGCGGCGATGCTGGCAACGATGGCGATGAAAGCAGCGGCAATCAGGGCTTTAAGCAGCATGTCAATCTCCATGAGAGGGTCGAGGGAGGGGGAAACGACGCAAAATCGCCGCGGCGGTACGCGTCGGTGGCTGTGGCACGGCTTCTGGTTGCTGGTGATCGTGCTCGGGCTTCTGCTGGGACTATGGCAGTGGGAGCGTGCAGCCGACAAGCGTGCCTACCTCGAGCGCCTGGATGCTGCGCCGCATCTCGAATCGCCTGCGTCGACGCCACCCGATGGTGCTCGGGTCACCCTGCATGGCGAGTACCTCGCCGATCATACTCTGTTTCTCGATAACCGCACTCGAGACGGGGAACTGGGAGTCGCCGTGCTCACTCCTCTGCGCGATGACTCAGGCCGACTGTGGCTGGTGCAACGGGGCTTTCTGGCCACCGGACCGAGTCGCGAAACGCCCGAGGCGGAGACGCCATCGGGACGTGTCAGCGTCGAAGGGCGGTGGCAATCGGCGGGAGAGTCGGCGCCGGTGTATGGGCCCAACCGGGAAGGTCGGCGCGTGCAGCGCATCGACCTTGACGCGTGGCCTGACCGGGAGGGGTTCGCCTACGAGGGATGGCTGCACCTGACTGGGGGGGATGGCGCTTACCCCGAGTGGTGGCAGCCCAGCGTGATGCCCCCCAGCCGTCACCTCGGCTATGCCGTGCAGTGGTGGGGGCTGGCTCTGGCGGCCCTGGTAGTGATGATCGTGGGCGGCCGGCGTAGAGGTCGCGGTCACAGGCGCGATCCGGAGGCGATGGAGCGCGGTTCAGTGAAGGAGGAAGACAACGCATGGCACAGTCGTTGAATCCGCGCCGTCAGCGCCTAAAGTTGCTGGCGTTGATTGCCATCTTCGCGGCACCGATGGTGGTAGCGTGGGGGATGGTGGAGTGGCGCGTGGGCATTCCCGAAGAGCGAACCGCCCACGGGGAGCTGGATCCCGACATGCCTGCACTTGCCCAGTGGCCGCTGACCGAGAGCGTGAGCCATGACGACGACGACTGGTTGTTGGCCTACGACTGCTCGGATGACTGCGAGCGCTTGGCCGATCAGTGGTGGCGCCTGCATCGGGCATTGGGGCGCGAGGCGCCACGGGTGAGCCGCCTGCGGGTCGGCGGTGAGGGCGAGCCGTTGCCGGGCGAAAGTGTCGTGCAGTGGGCTTCGGTGCCCCAGTGGCAGACGCCGGGTCGGCTGTGGGTCGTCGATCCGCAAGGTCGTGCGGTGTTGGGCTACTCGGCACAGGTGGACCCCAATGACGTGCTCGACGATGTCGAGCGTCTGCTGAGCATGAATCCCGAGCCGTGAGCGGTGCTCGTTGCGAGGAGATGACGTTGACAAGGAGCGAGGCACGGTGAGCAACTCGTTGACCCAGGGACTGTCGGAAGGACGAACAGCACCGCCCGATACCGTTCGGCTGCGCTGGCTCAAGGCACTGAGCCTCGTTGGCGTGGCTTTTACGGCCTTGGTGGTTCTGGTGGGCGCCTGGACGCGCTTGGTGGATGCGGGGCTCGGCTGCCCCGATTGGCCGGGCTGCTACGGTGAATTGGTGGTGCCGGATGCTGAACGAGCGCTGCTGCATTCCCCCCATGCGCCACTAGAGACCTTCAAGGCCTGGGTCGAGATGGTGCATCGCTACATCGCATCGCTGCTGGGGCTGCTGGTGATCGCATTGCTGGTTCTCGGCATCGGGTTGCGCCGCCGTCCCGGCTATCCCTGGCGGGTCAACCTGGCGCTGCTGGTCGCCATCCTCGTGCAGGGGGCGTTCGGAGCTTTCACCGTGACGCTCCGGCTGTGGCCGCAGGTGGTCACTCTGCATCTGCTGGGCGGCTTGCTGGTACTCACGCTCTTTCTGTGGCTGCATCTTCGCCTGCGGCAGTTCGATCGACGACCCGACGTCGTTCCCGTGCCGCGCCGCCTAACGCCGTTGTGGGGCGCAGCGATCGGCTTGCTGGTCCTGCAACTGGCGCTGGGCGGCTGGGTATCCAGCAACTACGCGGGCATCGCCTGTCAGGGCTTTCCCACCTGCAACGGCCAGTGGTGGCCGAGCATGGACTGGAGCGAAGGGTTCCATCTCACCCAGACCGTGGGGCCCAACTACCTGCATGGCCAGCTGCATGCCGAGGCCCGGGTGGCCATTCATCACGGGCACCGGCTCGGGGCCATGCTGCTGGGTGGGGTGATCGTGCTGCTGACCGTTCGCCACTGGCGCATGGCTGCCATGCGGCCCTGGCTGGGTGGGTTGCTGGCAGTCTATGGGGGCCAACTGGGCCTGGGCGTAGCCAATGTACTGCTGTGGCTGCCGCTGTGGCTGGCACTGCTGCACACGGCCGGTGCCGTGGCGCTGGTGATCGGTCTGGTGCTGGCCGTGTGGCGATGGCGCTGCGGCGGAGAGCGCCAGGCGATGAACGAACAACGAACGGGCAAGGAGTGGACGCATGGCTAATGCGGCAATCAAGCGCCAAGGCATCCGAGACATCGTGAAGAGCCCGCTCGTCGCCGCGACTCAGACGAACTGGTCGTGGCGCGACCTGATCACCTTGTGCAAGCCGCGCGTGGTGGTCGTGATGCTGGTGTGTGCCCTGGTGGGCATGGCACTGGCGACGCCTACGCTGCCCTCGCCGCATGCGGTGGTGTTCGGGCTCGTGGGGATCGGGCTGTCGGCCGGCGGGGCGGCGGCGTTCAATCACGTGGTCGATCGTCGTCTGGATGCGATGATGTTGCGCACCTCCCGGCGCCCCCTGGCCAGTCAGCGCATGCCCACGCCAGTGGCGCTGGCCTGGGCGGCTCTGCTGTCGGTGGCGGGCATCGGACTGCTCCTGTGGCAGGTGAATGCGCTGACGGCCTGGCTCACCCTGGGCTCGCTGCTCGGCTATGCGTTGATCTATACGGCCTTTCTCAAGCGGGCCACGCCTCAGAACATCGTCATCGGAGGGCTGGCAGGGGCTGCTCCTCCGCTGCTCGGGTGGACGGCGGTGTCCGGGCAACTGGGGCCGGAGCCGCTGTTGCTGGTACTGATCGTTTTCGCCTGGACGCCGCCCCATTTCTGGGCGTTGGCGATCCACAAGCGCGATGAGTACGCCAGGGCGGGCGTGCCCATGCTGCCGGTCACCCATGGCGAAGCGTTCACCCGGTTGCAGGTGTGGCTGTATGGCTGGCTGACCGTAGCGGTGACGCTGTTGCCGTTCGTCATCGGGATGAGCGGCGCGCTCTACTTGCTGGGCGTGATGGCGCTGAACGCCCGTTTCATGGTCTGGAACTGGCGGGTGTGGCGCGGAGAGGATCCACGTGCGCCGTTGGCGGCATTCTGGTTTTCGATTCGCTATATCCTTGGCGTTTTCGGTGTGCTGCTGCTGGATCACTATGCGACCGGATGGGCCTGGGGATAGTGCTTCTTCGGGGGTCTGATGCGGTGGCGTGATGCGATACAATGCGTCGCCCACATCCTTACCGCGTGGATATCCCATGACGACTACCACCGCCCTGATCCTGCTGGCGCTGGGGCTGGCGATCATCGCCGGGCTCGGCGCCTATGCCGTAACGCTATGGCGTGAAGTTCGCCGTCGCCAGGCCTTTCGCGAAGACGAGCAGCGACAGGCGCACCAGAACTGCCTGGAAAACCTGGAAATGGTCGCTTCGGCACTGCTGCAGGAACAGGTCGACATCACCGAAGGTGCCTGGCGTTGCAAGGTGCTGCTGGAAATTCTCGACCCGCAATTGATCGAGCGGGACGATTTCCGGGTGTTCGGCGAACTCTATGCGCGCACTAGCCACCTCCACACTCACTCGGCACGCCAGGCACTCGCTCCGCGCGATCGGATGCGCGAGGACAAGGAGCGCCTGGTGGTCGAGAACGAGCTGCGCGAACCGGTGCTCGAGGCCGCTCAGGCGGTGCTGGTCTTTCGCCGCAATTGGCCGGCGAGCCTTCACTGAAGGGCGGCAATGCGGCAAGAGTGTGAAAGTGCCGAAATATCGTTTGCATCGCTGCTGGCGCTGCTGCACCCTCTCGCCCAAGGCGGCTGGTGAAGTGTCGAGAATGGACGGCTCGGGAGATCGAGTCATTCGCCAAGATACCAATGTTTTGAATCGCCCGTTTTAGCTTCTACACTATTGAACGCCGGGTGATGATAGTATCTACACTGGAGAAGCGCCGGGTCATTATTTTCCCTGGACGTCCGTTGCTCATGACGAGTTGTACGGATAGATGAAGAGAAGGAGTCTTGCATGAAAACATCAACGACAGGATTGCTGCTGGGTTCTGCACTGGTCATCGGCCTTTCGGGCTGTGCGACCACGATCGACGGCGGGGCCTCAAGCGCTTCCAGCGATACCTCCAACAAGCGCGCCTGGTACCAGCAGCCGGTCGTGTGCGGCATTGCTGGTGGTCTGGTGGGTGGCGGTATCGGTCATGCCACGAGCAGCGAGTCCGACGAAGAGGTCGGTACGGGCATGGGGTTTGTCACTGGTGCCGCGATTGGTGGGCTCCTTTGTGCGGATCGTACCCCGGAGCCGGAACCCGAGCCGGAACCCATGCCCGAGCCGGAGCCCGAGCCCGAGCCGGAACCCGAGTTCGAGACGGTCACGCTCTCCAGTGACGTCAACTTCGCCTTCGATTCGGCCGAGCTGCGCCCTGCTGCGGAGGTCACGCTGGATGAGGTGGCGGAGACGCTGCGCGAGAACACCGAGATCAACGTCAACATCGCCGGCCATACCGACTCCATCGGTAGCGCCGAGTACAACCGCGATCTCTCTCAGCGCCGCGCGGACTCCGTCAAGGACTACCTGGTTTCCCAGGGCATCGACGCCAGCCGCATGCGTACCATGGGCTACGGAGAAGAGCGTCCGGTGGCCACCAATGAAACCGACGCGGGCCGCGCCCAGAACCGTCGGGTCGAGATCAGCAACTGACGTCCAGGCACGTTCAGGCGTGCCAAGGTGATGCAAGGACGGGCCATTGGCCCGGCAATCGGGGGTGCCTTCGGGCACCCCCGATGCGTTGCGGCAGCGCTGTCGCGGCGTGGCACGAACGGCTTGGCGTCTGCTAGGATACGCGGCTGGCGCCAGCTTCTTTTTCCTATGCCATCAACCGCGACATGTGATCCCTGGTATGGATCACCACTGCGCAAAGGACGTATGCATGCCCATTGTGACCCTGCCCGACGGTAGCGAGAAAACCTTCGACGAACCCCTGACCGTGATGCAATTGGCCGAGTCGATCGGTCCCGGCCTTGCCAAGGCGTGCGTGGCCGGCAAGATCGACGGAGAGCTCGTCGATGCTGCCGATGTCATTGATCGCGATGCTCAGGTATCGATCATCACCGCCAAGGATGCCGAGGGGCTCGAGATCATTCGCCACTCTTGTGCGCACCTGATCGGCCATGCCGTCAAGCAGCTCTATCCTGATGCCAAGATGGCCATCGGGCCGGTGATCGAAGACGGCTTCTATTACGACATCGATTTCGGACGCTCGGCGACGCCGGACGATCTGGCCGCCATCGAAACGCGCATGAAAGCGCTGATCGACCACGAGTACGACGTGGTGCGCGAGTACGTCGATCGCGACCGGGCGATGCTGACTTTCCTGCATCGCGACGAACCCTACAAGCAGGAGATCGTGCGCGAGATTCCCGAGGGGGAGACCATCCGTCTCTACCACCATGAGGAATACGTCGACATGTGTCGTGGGCCGCACGTGCCCAACACGCGCCACCTCAAGGCCTTCAAGCTGACCAAGCTGGCCGGTGCCTACTGGCGCGGCGATGCCGAGAAGCCGATGCTGACACGCATCTACGGCACGGCCTGGGCCGACAAGAAGCAGCTCAAGGCCTATCTCAAGCGTCTCGAAGAGGCGGAAAAACGCGATCACCGCAAACTCGCCAAGCGCATGAACCTCTTCCATCTCCAGGAAGAGGCGCCGGGCATGGTGTTCTGGCATCCCAACGGCTGGACCCTCTATCAGGCGCTCGAGCAGTACATGCGGCGCGTGCAGATCGAGCACGGCTACCAGGAAATCAAGACGCCCCAGGTGGTGGATCTGTCGCTGTGGAAGAAATCCGGCCACTGGGGGCACTACAGTGAGTTGATGTTCACCACCGAGTCGGAGAAGCGCGAGTACGCCGTCAAACCGATGAACTGCCCCTGTCACGTGCAGGTGTTCAACCAGGGGCTGAAGAGCTATCGTGACCTGCCGCTGCGCCTTGCCGAGTTCGGCAGCTGTCATCGCAACGAACCGTCCGGTTCGCTGCACGGTCTGATGCGGGTGCGCGCCTTCACTCAGGACGACGCTCACATCTTCTGCACCGAAGGCCAGATCCAGGCCGAAGCCGAGGCCTTCATCGCCTTGACCCTGAAGGTCTATCGGGAACTTGGCTTCGAGGACGTGGAGCTCAAGCTGTCCACGCGCCCCGAAGACGACTTTCTCGGCGAGCCCGAGCTTTGGGATCGCGCCGAAGCCGGATTGGAAGCGGCCCTCGATGCGACAGGTCTCGATTGGGAGCTGCAGCCGGGCGAGGGTGCCTTCTACGGGCCCAAAATCGAGTTTTCCCTGCGTGACTGTCTCAATCGCGTCTGGCAGTGTGGTACTCTGCAACTCGATTTCAATCTGCCGGGACGTCTGGGGGCGCAATACGTCGACGAGGACGGCGAGCGCAAGACGCCGGTCATGCTGCATCGCGCCATCCTGGGCTCCTTCGAGCGCTTCATCGGCATTCTGATCGAGCACTACGCTGGCGCCATGCCGCTGTGGCTGGCGCCGGAGCAGGCCGTGGTGATGACCATCACCGACGCACAGCGAGATTATGCCCTGAATCTGGAGCAGCGCTTGCAGAAAATCGGCCTGCGCGTCAAGGCGGACTTGAGGAACGAGAAGATCGGCTTTAAAATCCGCGAGCATACGTTGCAGAAAGTTCCCTATCTCCTGGTGGTAGGAGATAAGGAGGTCGAGGCCGACTCGGTCGCCGTGCGTACGCGCAGCGGCGAGAACCTTGGCACCATGCCCGTCGATGGCCTCATCGATCGGTTGCGTGCCGAAGGGTGGTAAAGACAGAGTAGGCAACGGCATCGTCAATTACCGGAACGGAGACGGAACGATCAAGCGAAGCAACCCTAGAGGGCGTGTACAAGACAAGCGCCCCCCAATGAACGAGCGCATTACCGAGGATCAGGTACGCCTGATCGACAGCGACGGTGAACAGCTGGGCATCGTGCCCACCAGCGACGCGCTGGAGCGTGCCGAAGCCGCCGGTATGGACCTCGTCCAGATTTCCAATGCCGATCCCGTGGTCTGCAAGATCATGGATTACGGCAAGTTCGTCTTCGAACAGAAGAAGCAGAAGGCGGCACAGAAGAAGAAGACCAAGCAGATCCAGGTCAAGGAAGTCAAATTCCGGCCTAACACGGACGAGGGCGACTATCAGGTCAAGCTGAAAAACCTGACGCGTTTCCTCGAAAGTGGTGACAAGGGCAAGGTAACGCTACGTTTTCGCGGTCGCGAAATGGCACACCAGGACATCGGCCGTCGGCTGATGGAGCGGGTTGCTGCCGATCTCGAAGACATCGGTACCGTGGAATCCTTCCCCAAGATGGAAGGGCGCCAGATGGTCATGATCCTTGCCCCCAAGAAGAAGTGATCCGAAGGCCCGTCAAACGGATGTCCGGTGCTCGCACCGGACATCGGCCCCGGATTTTCTGAAAAATTCTCGAGCGGAGTTCATCTCATGCCGAAAATCAAGAGCAACAGCGGCGCTGCCAAGCGCTTCAAGAAGACGGCCAACGGCTTCAAGCACAAGCAGTCGTTCCGGAGCCACATCCTGACCAAGAAGTCCACCAAGCGGAAGCGTCAGCTGCGTGGTATGAAACAGATCCACGACGCCGACAAGCAGCTCGTTCAGCGCATGCTGCCCAACCTTTGAACCTTGGTAGACCCTTTCAACGTCAGGAGTGAATCATGACTCGTGTCAAGCGTGGTGTCGTCGCTCGTCGTCGTCACAAGAAGATTCTCAAGCAGGCCAAGGGCTACTACGGTGCCCGTTCGCGCGTCTTCCGCGTGGCCAAGCAGGCGGTCATCAAGGCCGGCCAGTACGCCTACCGCGACCGCCGCCAGCGCAAGCGCCAGTTCCGCGCCCTGTGGATCCAGCGTATCAATGCCGGCGCCCGCCAGCATGGCCTGTCCTACAGCCGTTTCGTCGGCGGCCTGAAAAAGGCCGGCATCGAGATCGACCGCAAGGTGCTGGCTGACCTGGCCGTTCACGAGAAGGCAGCGTTTGCCGCCATCGTCGAGAAGGCCAAGGCTGCCCAGTAAGTGGTGTCGACCGAGAGTGCCGGGGCGGCGATGGCCGTCCCGAACTGACGCCGATCCGTCACAGGGGAAGAGCAGCCGCTCTTCCCCTGTTTTTTTACCAGATTCGGAGCACAACGGATGGATCATCTTCCCACACTGATTGCCGAGGCCCGCGAGGCGATCCAGACCGCCGGGAGCATTTCGGCACTCGATGAGCTGCGGGTGCACTACCTGGGCAAGAAGGGCGAGATCACCGCGTTGCTCAAGGGGCTCGGGGCCTTGCCCGCGGCCGAGCGTCCGGCGGCAGGGGAGCGTATCAATCAGGCCAAGCAGGCACTGGCCGAGGAACTCGACGTACGCCGCCAGGCCCTGGAAAAGGCCGAACTCGAGACACGCCTGGCTGCCGAGCGCGTCGACGTGACCCTGCCGGGGCGGGGGCAGGTCGGTGGCGGTCTGCATCCGGTGACCAAGACCCTGGAGCGCATCGAGGGGTTGTTCACCCGCATCGGATACGACGTGGCCGTGGGACCTGAGATCGAAGACGACTACCACAACTTCGAAGCGCTCAACATTCCCGCCCATCACCCGGCCCGCGGCATGGCGGATACCTTCTACTTCGATGCCACTCGCCTGTTGCGTACCCATACGTCACCGGTTCAGGTGCGCACCATGAAGGAGCAGGCACCGCCGATCCGCATCGTCTGTCCGGGACGGGTGTATCGCAGCGACTCCGATCTGACCCATACGCCGATGTTCCATCAGGTCGAGGGCTTGCTCGTCGATGAAGACGTCAGCTTCGCCGATCTCAAGGGAACCATCGAGGACTTCCTGCACGCCTTCTTCGAGCGCGACGATCTTTCGGTGCGCTTCCGGCCTTCGTACTTCCCTTTTACCGAGCCCTCGGCCGAGGTCGACATCCAGTGCGTGATGTGTTCGGGCGACGGTTGTCGGGTGTGCGGTCACAGCGGCTGGCTGGAGGTGATGGGCTGCGGCATGGTGCATCCGGAGGTGTTCCGTCACTCGGGCATCGACGCCGAGCGCTACACGGGGTTCGCTTTCGGCATGGGCGCCGAGCGTCTGGCCATGTTGCGCTATGGGGTGAATGATCTGCGCCTGTTCTTCGACAACGATCTGCGCTTCCTGCGTCAGTTCGCCTGAGTCGACTTCGCTACACAGTACACGGGATTCGTCATGAAATTTTCCGAACAGTGGCTGCGGGAGTGGGTGTCGCCGCAGCTGGATGTCCAGGGGCTGGCCGACCAGATCACCATGGCCGGCTTGGAAGTCGACGCCATCGAGCCGGCGGCTGCGCTCTTCTCGGGCGTCGTGGTGGGCGAGGTGGTGAGCAAGGAGCCTCATCCCAACGCCGACAAGCTGTCGCTCTGCCAGGTCGAGGATGGCAGCGGTGAACCGGCTCAGGTGGTGTGCGGGGCGCCCAACGTAGCGGCCGGCCAGAAAGTGCCCTTCGCCCGGGTTGGCGCCGTGCTGCCGGGCGACTTCAAGATCAATAAGGCCAAGCTACGCGGTGTCGAGTCGCGCGGCATGATCTGTTCCGCTTCCGAGCTGGGCATGGCCGAAGAGACGTCGAGCGGCATTCTCGAGTTGCCGGCCAGTGCGCCGGTGGGCGAGGATTTTCGCACCTGGATCGGTCTGGACGACCACTGCATCGAGGTCGACCTCACGCCGAATCGCGGTGACTGTCTGAGCATCAAGGGCCTGGCCCGCGAGGTGGGGGTGCTCAACCGCCTGCCGGTCGAGGGGCCGCGTATCGAGCCGGTGCCCGCGGCTCATGATGACGCCTTCGCGGTGCGCGTCGATGACGCCGAGCGCTGCCCGCGCTACATCGGCCGACTGATCAAGGGAGTCGACGTGACCGCCGAGACGCCGCTGTGGATGGTCGAGCGTCTGCGGCGCAGCGGTGTGCGTTCCATCGATGCAGTGGTCGACGTCACCAATTACGTCATGCTGGAGCTCGGTCAGCCGCTGCACGCCTTCGACCGTGCCAACCTTCAGGGTACCGTCATCGTGCGCCTGGCCCGTGAGGGCGAGCAGTTGGTGCTGCTCGACGGCCAGACCGTCGCTCTGCGCGACGACACTCTGGTGATCGCCGACGAGCGCGGCCCACTGGCGATCGCCGGCGTCATGGGTGGCGAGCATTCCGGCGTGAGCGCGGCCACGCGCGACATCTTCCTCGAGTCGGCGTTCTTCTCACCCCTGGCGGTAGCCGGCCAGGCTCGCACCTACGGCCTGCATACCGATGCCTCGCACCGGTTCGAGCGTGGCGTCGACCCTCGCCTCACCGGCGAGGCGGTGGAGCGTGCCACCCGCCTGCTCGTCGACATCACGGGCGGTGAGCCCGGCCCGCTGGTGGAGTCGTGCAGCGAGGCGCATCTGCCCGACGAACGCGAGGTGCGGCTGCGTGCGGCACGTCTCGAACAGGCTCTGGGCAAAAGGCTGCCGGCGGAGGAAGTCGCCGACATTCTCGAGCGTCTGGGCATGGCGGCCACCTCCGATTCGCAGGGTTGGCACACCCGCGTGCCGAGCTGGCGCTTCGACCTCGCCATCGAGGAGGATCTCGTCGAGGAGGTGGCGCGCATCCATGGCTACAATCGCCTGCCGGTGCGGCGCCCCAGAGCGCGTCTGGGGCTGCGTGCCGACCATGAAGCCCGCGTGCCGCTATCCCGCCTGCGTCGGCAGATGGTGGCTCGCGGCTACCAGGAAGCGGTGACCTACAGTTTCGTGGCCCCCGAGCTGCAAGCGGCGCTGCTCCCCGATGCCGTTTCGCCGCGGCTGGCGAACCCCATCTCCAGCGATCTTTCGGTGATGCGGGCGAGTCTCTTTCCCGGGCTGGTGCGAGCGTTGGAATACAACCTCAATCGCCAGCAGAACCGGATCCGACTCTTCGAAGCCGGGCTGATATTTCGCGGGGAGCTGGACGCCCTGGAGCAAACCCCCATGCTGGGCGCTCTGGCGTGCGGCCCACGCGAGCCGGAAGGCTGGGCAGGTGGTCGGGAGAGGGTCGATTTCTTCGACCTCAAGGGCGATCTGGAGAGCCTCATCGGTCTGGGCGGCGAGCCCGAGACCTGGCGCTTCGAGCCCGCCGAGCATCCCGCTTTGCATCCCGGGCAGAGTGCGCGCATTCTCCATCGCGGTGAGGCGGTGGGCTGGATTGGCGCCCTGCATCCCGGGGTCAGGGCGCAGTTGGGCCTGCGCAGCGATGCGCTGCTCTTCGAGGTGCGTCAGGATGCTCTGACCCATGGGCGAATCGCGACCTTCCGTCCCTTGTCGCGCTATCCGGAGGTACGCCGCGACCTGGCGTTCCTGGTCGATGAGAGCTTGCCCGTTCAGGCCCTGCTGGATACGCTGCGCGCCCAGGCCGGTGAGTGGCTCGCCGAGTGCCGGCTGTTCGACGTCTATCAGGGCAAGGGCGTACCCGAGGGGCGCAAGAGCGTGGCCCTGGGCTTGACCTGGCAGCATCCTTCGCGCACGCTGAATGACGAGGAAATCAATCAGTTGGTCGATGCCATCGTCGCCGAATCGCAGCAGCACCTGGGTGCCGAACTACGCGGTTGACGATTTTCGCCATGGCGGATGAGGCGAGGGCGCGACCGTTTCCGGTGGCGCCCTGTTCGTCGAAGCGGCGGCGGGGTGGACCGCCCATCATGAGGGAGACGACATGGGTGCGTTGACCAAGGCTGAGTTGGCCGAACATCTCCACGCCGAGTTGGGGCTCACCAAACGGGAGTCGAAGGCAATGGTGGAGACCTTCTTCGAGGAGATCCGCGCTTGCCTGCGCGAGAACGAGCAGGTGAAACTGTCGGGATTCGGTAACTTCGACCTGCGCGACAAGCGCGAGCGACCGGGCCGCAATCCCAAGACCGGCGAGGAAATTCCGATCTCGGCGCGGCGGGTGGTGACCTTCCGCCCAGGACAGAAGCTCAAGAGCCAGGTGGAGGGCTACGAAGGGCCACAATGACGGCGCTCGTCATACGCCGCCGCCGCGCTCGATCAGCCAGGTGATGATCACCTTGAGAATGTAGCCCAGCATGCCGGCGCCAAGCACCACGAACAGCATCAGGGTGCCGAAGCGGCCGGCTTGGGACTGTTTTGCCAGATCCCAGATGATGAAGCCCATGAACAGGATCAGTCCACCGATCATGATCGGGGTGATCCAGGCTTCGAAGGTTGCTGTCATGCCGCCTCCCGTGAACAGAGTCCGAGCATTGTACTCGGACTGCGTCGCGAGTGCAGGGTGATTCACGAGCGGCACGCCCCGCGTCATTATCTCATTAAAAGACTCAGGTATCCCCACGACATGACGATGTTGAAGATATTCGTTGGAACCATGTATGGCGGCGCTCTCGATGTGGCCGAACAGGTCAGTCCGCTGTTCGAAGCGGCGGGCTACGAGGTCGCCATTCTCGAGCAGCCGACCCTGGAAGACTTGGTCGACGCTTCGCCCGACCTGGCCCTGTTCTGCGTATCCACCACCGGTAGCGGCGATTTCCCCGGCAACTTCGTACCCTTTGCCCGTGCCCTCGATGAGCGCAGCCCTTCTCTCACCTGGTTGCGCTATGGTTTGATCGCCTTGGGAGACAGCTCCTACGGCGAGACCTTCTGCGGTGCCGGGCGGCGTCTCGACGAAATGCTCGCCGGCCTGGGAGCCAATCGACTGGGCGAGCGCCTGGAGGTCGATGCCATGGAGACTTTCATGGCCGACGACGCTGCCTTGCCCTGGGTCGAGGAATGGATCGAGGATCAGCAGCTCAAGGTGGCTTGATGATCACGCAACCGAGCGCCGAACGGCTCAGCCTCATGCTGGGCCTGCTCGTGCTGATGGGGGCTACCGTGCCGCGCTATCTGGCCGGCGGCCATGATGCCCGGTTGGCGCTGATCCTAGTGGCCTTCGCCGTGGTGGCCGTGGTCACGCTGATGAACTGGCGGCTCTTGGCGACGGAGGAGCGGCGCCGGTTGCCGGCGCTGCTGAAGCGATTGGGGCTGTGCCTGGGAGCTGGTGCGGTCGGCATGGGGCTGTGGCACGCCGTGATGAGCGACTGGCTGAGCTGGCAACTGCTCCTGGCCCACGGCGCGACGCTAGGGCTGTTGCTGCATGCGCTGTGGTCGTGGTGGTCAGTGGAGTCGTCAGGAGCCGATCGAGGCTGATCGCTCGTACGTGAACGTGAAGAGACTCTCGCGAATCGGATGGAACGACCGCGCCATGCACGCGGGCGGTGGTGCCTCGTGTGCTCATGGCGCGGGGGATCCGTGGTGGGTTAGACCAGCTGGTAGCAGGGGACGTACTCCTTGCCGGGCAGCTTCATGCGTCCCTGGGTAACGAAAGAGCCCAGCAACTCGTCGAGGCGGTGCATCAGCTCGGGCTCGGCGTGGAGCCGGAACGGGCCATGGGCTTCGATGGCACGCAGGCCTTGCTCCTTGACGTTGCCGGCCACGATGCCGGAGAAGGCGCGACGCAGGTTCGCCGCCAGCTCGTGGACGGGTTGCTCGCGGTGCAGCGCGAGGCCGGCCATTGCCTGGTGGGTCGGCTCGAACGGGGCCTGGAAGCCGCGGGCGATGGTCAATCGCCAGTTGAAGTGGAAAGCGTCCTGATGGGTGAGGCGAAAGTCGGTGACCTCGTCGACACCCTTGCGCAGCGCACGAGCCACTTCGACGGGATCGTCGACGATGATGCGATACTTGTCGCGCACGGCGTCGCCGAGGGTGTAGCCGAGGAATTCGTCGATGCGGCGGAAGTAATCGGCAGCACTGGCCGGGCCGGTGAACACCACTGGCATTGCCATGTCGGCATTGTCGGGGTGAAGCAGGATCCCCAGCAGGTAGAGGATCTCTTCGGCGGTGCCGACGCCCCCGGGGAAGACCACCATGCCGTGTCCGACGCGGACGAAGGCCTCCAGGCGCTTTTCGATGTCGGGCATCACCACCAGCTCGTTGACCAGCGGGTTGGGCGCTTCGGCGGCAATGATGCCGGGTTCCGAGATGCCCAGATAGCGGCCTTCGCTGCGCCGCTGCTTGGCGTGAGCGACGTTGGCCCCTTTCATCGGCCCCTTCATGGCGCCCGGACCGCAGCCGGTACAGATGTCCAGGTCGCGCAGCCCTAGCTGATAGCCGACGTTCTTGGTGTAGTCGTATTCTTCTCGCGAGATCGAATGGCCGCCCCAGCACACCACCATGCTCGGATCGCGGCCGGGCTGGAGTACGGCAGCCTTGCGCAGAATGTGAAAGACGGCGTTGGTGGTCCCTTCTCCGGTGGAGAGGTCGAAGCGCTGGTGAGTCTGGATCTCGTTGTAGACGTAGACGATGTCGCGCAGCACCGAGGACAGGTGCTCGCGAATGCCGCGGATCATCTTGCCGTCGACGAAGGCCTCGGCCGGGGCGTTGCTGAGCCTGAGCCGAATGCCGCGGTCCTGTTGGAGGACTTCGATGTCGAAGTCGTGGTAGGTTTCCATCAGCGCCAGGCTGTCGTCGGTCATGTTGCCGGAGCTGAGCACGGCCAGTGCGCAGCGTCTCAGCAGATCGTGGAGCCCGCTCTTGGAGGTGTCGCGCAGGCGATTCACCTCGTGCTGGGAGAGCACCTCGAGGCTGCGCAGGGGTGAAACGGTGCTGGAGAGAGTATCGGGCATTGAGCGTCCTTGTCGCGCGTCGATCCGATGCGTCGTCACCGTGCCGGGCGCGGCTTGCGGAGCGGCCATCGGCTTACGGGTTGACGCATCGGGATCGGGAATGGTTCATGTGCCGATGCTACCACGCCGCTCGGGTGGGCGCAGCGCTGCGTGGCCCCTTGGGGCCTGCTAGAATGTGGCTTTCCGGTAGTCGTCGAGGCATCCAGCGAGCCCCATGTTCAATGCCCAGTACTTTCGTACCTTCGTCACCCTGGTCGAGACCGGCAGCTTCACCCGTACGGCCCAGCGTCTGGAGATGACCCAGCCTGGAGTCAGCCAGCACGTGCGCAAGCTGGAGCGCTATCTCGACAAGCCGCTGCTCGATCGCCAGGGCCGTCGCTTCACGCTTACCGAGGCGGGGCGGCGCGCTTACGACTATGGGCTGCGCCTGTTCGCCGAGCACGAGCAGTTTCGCCATTCGCTGGATGACGACGCTCTGGACAGCGGTGAATGCCGCATCGCTTCGCCGGGCAGCGTGGGGTTGATGCTCTACCCCTACATCTTGGGCCAGCAGCAGATGCATGCCGGGCTCACGGTCAACTACAGCTTCGCCTTCAGCCACGAAATCGTCGGTGACGTCCTCGCTGGCCGCTACGACCTGGGAATCGTGACCGAACCGGTGCGTCATCCCGACCTGGACTGCGTGGCCTGGCACCAGGAGGCGCTGTGCCTGGTGGTGCCGGCCGACTTCGCCGGCACTGGTCTCGCCGAGCTGATGGGAATCGGTTTCATCAACTACTCCGACGGCGTCAATCACGCCCGCAGCCTGCTGCGCAGCAACTTCCCCGAGGAGTTTCGCTCCATGGGGCAGTTTCGGCGTCAGGGATTCACCAACGAGGTGGCCATGGTGCTGGATGCCGTGGCCCGCGGGCTGGGCTTCACCGTGGTATCGCGCCTGGTGCTGGAAACGTCGCCCTGGCAGCGCCAGGTCAAGGAGCTGTCGCTGTCGCGACCCGAGTACGAAACGCTGCACCTGGTGACCCGTGCCGGCACGCAGATGCCGCGCCGCTACGTGCGGCTGCTCGAGGGCTTCCGCGAGCAGCGCCTGCAGGAACTCTATGGCCACGGCGAGCAGCCGGTGGATCTGGCCTGACGGGGGACATCAGCAGCCCCCCGCACCCGACACCTCCCTCTAGTCGCGGTATTCGTCGATGCTCGGACAGGAGCAGATCAACTGGCGGTCGCCCAGCACGTTGTCGACGCGATTGACGGCCGGCCACACCTTGGAGACTTTGACGGCCTCGGACGGGAACGCGCCCAACTCGCGGGAGTAGGGTCGGGTCCATTCGGCGTCCATCAGGTCGGCCATGGTGTGCGGCGCGCGGACCAGCGGGTTGTCGTCGGCCGGCCACTCGCCGTTTTCCACCTTCGCGATCTCTTCGCGGATGGCGATCATGGCATCGCAGAAGCGGTCGATCTCGTAGCGCGATTCCGACTCGGTGGGTTCCACCATCAGCGTGCCCGGTACCGGGAAAGACATGGTCGGGGCGTGGAAGCCGTAGTCCATCAGGCGCTTGGCGATGTCCTCCTCGGTGATGCCGGAGGCCGCCTTGAGCGGGCGCACATCGACGATGCATTCGTGGGCCACGGTACCGTCGTTGCCGCGATAGAGTATCGGGAAGTGTGCCTCCAGCCGCTTGGCGATGTAGTTGGCGTTGAGGATGGCGAGTTCGGTGGCCTGGCGCAGGCCTCGCGCGCCCATCATCTTGATGTAGGCCCAGGAAATGGGAAGGATCGAGGCGGAGCCGAAGGCCGCCGCCGAGACCGCGCCGCAATCGCGGCCGACGCCGTCGATGGGCGTCACCACGTGGTTGGGCACAAAGGGTGCCAAGTGTGCCTTGACGCCGATGGGGCCCATGCCGGGACCGCCGCCTCCATGGGGAATGCAGAATGTCTTGTGCAGGTTGAGATGGCTGACGTCGCCACCGAAGTCGCCGGGGCGGGTCAGACCGACCTGGGCATTCATGTTGGCGCCGTCGATGTAGACCTGACCGCCATGATCGTGGACGATGCGGCACGCCTCGCGCACGCCCGCTTCGAAGACGCCATGGGTAGAGGGGTAGGTGAGCATGATCGCCGAGAGGCGCTCGCCGTGCTGCTCGGCCTTGTCGCGAAGGTCGGCGAGATCGATGTTGCCGTCGTCGTCGCATTCGACCACCACCACCTTCATGTGTGCCATGGCGGCGGAGGCAGGGTTGGTGCCGTGGGCGGAACTGGGGATGAGGCAGACGTCGCGCTGGCTCTCGCCGCTGGCGGCCTGGTAGCGGCGAATGGCCACGAGGCCGGCGTATTCGCCTTGGGCGCCGGAATTGGGCTGCATGGAGATGTGGTCGTAGCCGGTCACTTCCACCAGGAAGGCGGCCAGTTCATTGATCATCTGTCGATAGCCGGCGACCTGTTCCTTGGGCGCGAAGGGATGAATCTTCGCGAACTCCGGCCAGGTGATGGGCACCATCTCGCTGGTGGCGTTGAGCTTCATGGTGCACGAGCCCAGCGGGATCATGGCATGAGTCAACGACAGGTCGCGGTTCTCGAGCCGCTTCAGGTAGCGCAGCATCTCGGTTTCGCTACGGTAGCGCCGGAAGGTGGGATGCTCCAGGAAGGCGGACTCGCGTACGCAGGTCGCGGGAATGCCGCTCTTGCCGGCGTTCGCTACCGCTTCGTCGAGTGCCATGACCGACAGGCCATGCTCCTCGCCCAGCAGCACGTCGAATAGCGTGTCCAGATCGTGGGCGGTGGTGGTCTCGTCGAGGGAGACGCCGATGTCGCCGCCTTCGAAATAGCGTAGGTTGATCTCATGAGTCATCGCCCGGCCATGGATCTTGCCGGCGTCCACGCCGGTCAGGCGCAGGGTATCGAACCAGGTATCGTGGGCCAGGCGCACGCCGCTACGGGTGAGTCCCTCGGCGAGGATGGTGGTCAGCCGGTGGATGCGCGTGGCAATGGTGGTCAGTCCCTCGGCGCCGTGGTAGACGGCGTAGAAGCCGGCGATGTTGGCCAGCAGCGCCTGGGCGGTACAGATGTTGGAGGTGGCCTTCTCGCGGCGGATGTGCTGCTCGCGAGTCTGCATCGCCATGCGCAGGGCGGTGTGGCCGCGACTGTCCTGGGAGACCCCGATGATGCGGCCGGGAATCGAGCGCTTGAGCTTGTCCGTGGTGGCGAAATAGGCGGCGTGGGGGCCGCCGAACCCCATGGGCACGCCGAAGCGCTGGGTGTTGCCGACCACGATGTCGGCACCCAGTGCCCCCGGCTCGGCAAGCAGCACCAGGCTCATGATGTCGGCGGCCACGCAGGTCATGATGCCTTTTTCGCGAGCGCTGGCCAGCAACGGGGCGAGGTCGCGGACTTCGCCGCTTTGGCCCGGATACTGGAGCAGGGCACCGAAAACGTCGTGTGCGCCGATCTCATCGGCCGGCGCCACGATCAGCTCGTAGTCGAAGTAATGGGCGCGGGTGCGTACCACGTCCAGCGTCTGCGGCAGCACGTCGTCGGCGACGAAGAAGGCATTGCTCTTGGCCTTCTTGTTGGCCCGCTTGCACAGCGCCATGGCCTCCGCGGCGGCGGTGGCCTCGTCCAGCAGCGACGCATTGGCCAGCTTCATGCCCGTGAGGTCCATGACCATCTGCTGGAAATTGAGCAGTCCCTCTAGCCGCCCCTGGGCGATTTCCGGCTGGTAGGGCGTGTAGGCCGTGTACCAGCCCGGATTCTCCAGCACGTTGCGCTGGATGACCGCCGGTACGTGCGTATCGTGATAGCCCTGACCGATGTAGGTCTTGAAGACCTTGTTCTGACGCGCCAGGCGTTGCAGATAGTCGAGCGCCTCGGGTTCGGTACGTGGCGCATCGAGTGCGAGGTCGCGGTCGAGGCGGATATCCGCCGGCACGCTGCGAGCGATCAATGCATCGAGACTGTCCATGTCCAGTGCAGCCAGCATGGCGGCTACGTCGTCGGAAGAGGGACCGTTGTGACGACGGACGAAGGCATCGTGATCGGCCAGGTCGGCCAGGCGGCGAGTGTCATGAACCATGAGGCTACCTGTGGGCAAGTGGCGGCTGGATGGGGTGGCGTGGGCCGTGACGAACAGCCCCCTCGGTGGGGGCCGCGATGGAATCGACCTCAGGCTTCGGCGTCGACCAGCGCCTGGTAGGCGTCGGCATCGAGCAGTTCGTCGATGTCATTGGCGTCGGCCAGGCGCACCTTCATGACCCAGCCATCGTCATAGGGAGATTCGTTGACGGTTTCCGGCGCATCTTCCAGCGCTTCGTTCACCTCGACGATGTCGCCAGCCACGGGAGCGTAGAGATCCGAGGCTGCCTTCACGGACTCGATCACCCCGAACTCATCGCCCTTGGCTAGCGTTTGTCCGACTTCGGGCAGCTCCACGAACACGACGTCGCCCAAGGCTTCTTGAGCGTGATCGGTGATACCGATGGTGACGGTGCCGTCGCCGTTATCCAGCACCCACTCATGGCTGTCGTTGTAGCGCAGGTTGGCAGGAATCGTGCTCATACTGTTTTCCTATACGAAAAAGGTTTTCTGATGGGGTGAATGCTACCGCCATTGGCGGCATTTGGCGAGCCCGACGTCATGCGGTCGATGGCACCGGACTCGGCCGTCCGACCCCTTCAGGGTGGCCTGCCGGGTCGCCGTCGTCCAGTCCCTGCCGCGGTCGAGTTGCTGGGGCTGGTGTGGTTCGACAGCACAGGACTCGCTCACTACGCTAACCACTGGCGAACGGCATCGGCGGGTAGGGCAGTGCAACGCGGGCGTCGGAGTGTCGGGATCCGTTGTTTCCGATACGAAACTCGAGATACCCTCGACGGTGTCACCGTTGACGCCGAGTCGGCCAGGACAGTTTGTGCCAGGGTGGCATGGCATCGATAGATTCCGCTATCTTACGCCGGTTAGTCGTATCGAATGCGTTCGATGAAGGCGTTTCAGCATGAAGATGGTCCGCCATGACGATTGGTGGACTCGACAATAAATGCAACAACTCCAAGGGAGACGTTTCGTGGAAACCTTAATGTCATTGCTAGGATCGATCGAGGGGATCGTATGGGGCGTTCCCATGCTGATCCTGTTGCTCGGGGTCGGCATCTACCTTCAGGCCGGCCTCAAGCTGATGCCCATCCGCAAGCTGGGCATGGGCTTCAAGCTCATGTGGCAGGGGCGGGATGGCAAGCAGACGCCCGAGGGAAAGCCCAAGGGAGAAGAGGACGGTGAGATCTCGCCGTTCAACGCGTTGATGACCGCGCTTTCCGCCACCATCGGTACCGGCAACATCGCCGGCGTGGCGACCGCCATCTTCCTGGGTGGACCGGGCGCCGTGTTCTGGATGTGGATCACCGCCCTGGTGGGTATGGCCACCAAGTTTTCCGAAGCGGTGCTGGCGGTACGCTACCGCGAGACCGACAGTGACGGCTTCCACGTCGGCGGTCCCATGTTCTACATCAAGAACGGCCTGGGCCGTAAATGGCTGTGGCTGGGCGGTGCCTTCGCGCTGTTCGGCGCCGTGGCGGCATTCGGCATCGGCAATACCGTGCAGTCCAACTCGGTGGCCGAAGGTCTCAGCGAATCGCTGGGCGTGCCCCACTGGCTGACCGGCCTGGTCTTGATGGTGCTGGCCGGGGCCGTGATTCTGGGCGGGATCAAGCGCATCGCCAAGGTGGCCGGCAAGCTGGTGCCGATCATGGGTATCGCCTACATCGCGGCTGGCGTGCTGGTGCTGGTGATCAACGCCGGCCAGCTCGGCGAGGCATTCGGCATGATCTTCTACCATGCCTTCAACCCGATCGCAGCGGCGGGTGGTTTCGCTGGCGCGGGGGTGGCCATGGCCATCCAGTTCGGCGTGGCGCGCGGCGTCTTCTCCAACGAAGCGGGCCTGGGTAGCGCGCCCATCGCGCATGCCGCGGCACAGACCAAGAACCCGGTGCGCCAGGGGCTGATCGCCATGCTGGGCACTTTCATCGACACCATCGTCGTCTGCTCCATCACCGCACTGGTCATCCTGACCAGCGTGGAGTGGAGCGGCGGCGAGACCGGTGCGCGTCTGACCGCGATCTCCTTCGACCTGGCGCTTCCCGGCATCGGCGAGTACGTGGTGACCTTCGCACTGGCCGTCTTCGCCTTCACCACCATCCTGGGCTGGGCCTTCTACGGCGAGAAGTGCTTTCAGTTCCTGTTCGGGACCCGCTCGATCACCCTGTATCGGGTGCTGTTCATCATCGCCATTCCCCTGGGGGCCATGGCCAATCTGAACCTGGTCTGGGTGCTCGCTAGCATCTTCAATGCGTTGATGGCCGTGCCCAACCTGATCGCCCTGGCGCTGCTCTCGCCGGTGGTCTTCAAGCTGGCCAAGGACTACTTCGACGGCAAGACGGTGCTGCCCGGCGAAGAGCTCGATCACGACAAGTCCTGAATCCGGGTGCCCTTGCACTCCGTCAGGCCTGGGAGGTGCCCTTGCGGCACCTCCTTGCGTACCGGGCCCGATCACTCCTGCCGTAGAGGATATCTTCCATGAGCGAACTCAAACGCACGCCGCTGTACGACCTGCATCTGGAACTGGGCGGCAAGATGGTGCCTTTCGCCGGCTATGCCATGCCGGTTCAGTACGCCCTGGGCGTCAAGAAGGAGCACGAGCATACCCGCAATGCCTGCGGACTCTTCGACGTCTCGCACATGGGGCAGCTCCTGCTGCACGGCCCGCGCCCCGCCGAGTCGCTGGAGACGCTGGTGCCGGCCGACATCGTCGGCCTGCCCGAGGGCATGCAACGCTATGCGCTGTTCACGTCCCAGGATGGCGGCATTCTCGATGACCTGATGGTCGTGAATGCCGGCGATCATCTCTATCTGGTCGTCAATGCGGCCTGCAAGGATCAGGACATCGCGCTGCTGCAGACCGGCCTGGACGACGCGCATCGCGTCGAGACACTCGACCGCGGCTTGCTCGCGCTGCAAGGGCCGGAGGCAGGCAAGGTCATGCAGCGGCTATGCCCAGATGCCTGTGAGCTGGTCTTCATGCAGCATGGCCATTTCACGATCGATGGCGTACCGGTATGGATCAGCCGCAGCGGCTACACCGGCGAGGACGGCTTCGAGATCTCGGTGCCGGCCGAGCAGAGCGAGGCCGTGGCGCGTCGGCTGTTGGCCGAGCCGGAGGTCGAAGCGATCGGTCTGGGGGCGCGCGACTCGCTACGTCTGGAAGCGGGCCTGTGCCTCTACGGCCACGACATCGACACCGCGACCACGCCCGTCGAGGCGGGCCTGATCTGGGCCATCGGCAAACCGCGCCGCCGCGGCGGCGAGCGTCCCGGCGGCTTTCCCGGGGCCGACCTGATCCTGCATCAGGTCGAGGCGAAGGACCATCGACGCAAGCGCGTCGGGCTGCTGGGAGAGGGGCGCGCCCCGGTGCGCGAGGGCGCCGACCTCTACGATGCGGACGGTCACCATGTCGGCAGCGTGACTTCCGGCGGCTTCGGGCCCAGCGTCGGCAGACCGGTGGCCATGGGCTATGTCGACATCGATCATGCCGCGCCAGACACCACCGTCTACGCCGAGGTGCGCGGCAAGCGCCTGCCCATGACCGTGACCAAGATGCCGTTCGTCACACCCGGTTACTATCGCGGTTGATTTTATACCGTTATCTACCAGGGCGATCTCGATGACGCCTCGTCCCGGTCGGGACGAGGCGTCGTTGTCTCAGGAGAGAGGGGCGGTATGAATCCAGCGAAAGGTCAGGCTGATGCGCCGCCCGAGGCGTTTACGGGGAAGCAACGCATGCTGGAGCCGACGCTGCACGCCGCTGCCCATCAATAGCAGACTGTCGTGGGGCAACCAGACGTTGAAGGGGGTGTCTTCTCCGTGCCGCCAGCGGAAGCGCAGCGGGCGCTCGGCGCCCAGCGACACCGCGGCGATCAGTGGGTCGCTGCCCAGCTCCGACTCGTCGTCGCTGTGCCAGCCCATGCGTTCCTCGCCGTCGGCGTAGCGGTTGAGCAGTACGCTGTTGAAGGCGGCCGACACGCCAGCCTCGGCGAGACGAGCAGTCACGGACTCGCGAATCTCGGCGACCAGGGGGTGCCATGGCTCCGGGTCGAAATCGCTGCCCGAGTAGCGATAGCGGGCATTGGCGTCTCCCATCCATACCTGCTGGCGAGGTATCGAGTGCAGCTTGCCGTAGAGGCGAAGCTGCGGCCGTTGCCAGGCCAGTTCCCGGTCGAGACGCTCGAGTGCCACGCTTGCCGCGGTCTCTCCCAACAGGCCGTCGTAGCGCACCAGTGGCGGCGACTCGAGAAGTCGTGTCGTATTCCTGACAGTGGCGTGAGGCATGGCGTCAGCGTAACACGCGCTGGGGGTCGATCGGCTTGCCGCCGTGGCGCAGGTCGAACAGTAGGTCGTGGCGCTCGGTGGCATTGCTGTAACCCACTTCGCAAACCGGGGCGCCTTGCGAGACTCGGCTGCCTTCCTCGACGCTCAGGCTATCACACAGGGCATACACGCTCTGCAGGTTGCCCTCGTGATGGACGATGACGACCCGGCCGAGCTGGCGCATGCTGCCCGAGAAGCGGACGTCGCCATCGGCAACTGCCTTGGCCTTGGCGCCTCGCTGCGTGGCAAGCAGCATGGGTTGCAGGGTGCCGCGACTGTCGGTGCCGTAGCGACGGACGATGCGGTAGTCATCGAGTGGCCAGGGCCAGCCGCTGGCTGAGGAGGGCAGCGATCCGCTTGGCTTGGCAGCGGTGCTGGTCGTGCTCTTCTTGCTGCTGGCTCGCTGCGAGGCCGCCTGGTTCGAGGCGGCGGTCTTGGGTGCTGCACCCCCGGCGAGCGGAACCTGGACGATTTGCCCGATTCGCAAGCCACGCGGGTCGGTGCCCGGGTTGGCATTCTGAATGCGCCCGGGCGTGGTCCCGAAGCGCCGGGCGATGCCGGCATAGGTGTCTCCCGGGCGAATCTGATAGCGGTAAGGTCCTCCGAACGGTGCCCTTTCGCGCTGGGTGGGAACCAGCAACCGCTGACCCACGGCCAGGTGCCGGGCATCCACCCCGGGGTTGAATCGGGTCAACCGCTCGAGGGGAACGTCGGCGCGTCGTGCGATGGCGCCCAGCGTGTCGCCGCGCTGAACGGTGACCCAACGTCCGGCGATTCCGGGGTCGCCAGCTCGCTGAACGTCACCGCCTCGCCCGGCACAGGCGCCGAGCAGCAGCATTGCCAACAGCGCTATCGCGAGTCGAGTGCCGCGTCCTTTTCCTGCCACAGGGCATTCAGCCATGAATGGAAGCGTTCCTTGTAATCCGGGTCGTCATGATAGCTGCCCTGAGCCATCCAAGTCGGCACCGCCAATCGTCGGGCGCGGAGCGTTACCGGTCCTTCGCGACCGCACAGAAAGCCCCAGAAGGTGGGGTTAGGGTTGGCGTAGCGGAGCGTCACGTCGAGGATGCCGCCCAGGTGATCGCCGAGAAGGCTGACGACCTGGGCGATGCCACCGGCTCTGGGGCGCAGCAGATGGCGGTACGGCGAGGCCTGGGCGGCCCGCTTGGCAGGGGTGAAACGGGTACCCTCGACGAAGTTGTAGATGGCGATGGGGCGTTCCTGGGCATGGCGGCACATGCGTTCGGTGGCTTCGCGGTCGCGGCGGGCCAGATGAGGGTGTCGCTTGCGCTGCTCGCGGGTCAAGCGCCGCAGCATGGGGAATTCCAGTGCCCAGAAGGCCAGGCCGACGATGGGCACCCAGATCAACTGGCGCTTGACGAAGAAGTGCGGCATCGGCAGCCGACGGTGAAGCGCGAAAAATAGCAGGAAGATGTCCGTCCAGCAGCGATGGTTGGAAATGACCAGCCACCAACGCTCCGGCGACAGTCCGTTGGGGAGCTCCATGCTGAGTTGGGGTTTCAGCCAGCGGCGCATCCACCACAGGTTGCAACCCACCCAGTTGAGCGCGACTCCGCTGAGCCCTCGGACCACCAGACGTCGCAGCGGTCGCCCAGGCGTGATCAGCTTGACGGCCGTGAGGAGGACGAGCGGTATTCCCCAGGCCAGGGTGGTGATGACCAGTAGCAGCACGCTGACCAGCCCCTTGAGGGTCGACATGCCACGCTCCTTGCAGATGAGACGGTAGCTGCACATGCTAATGGATCGGCTATGGGCTGCCCAGTGACGCGACTCACGTTCGTGGAGGAGCGATGGCCAGGGTCTTCTGCAGCACCTCGCAAAGTGCCCGGGCCGCCACCGACAACTCCTGGCCGGCGCTGACCACGATGCCAACGGTGCGTTGGATGGGAGGATCGTGAAGTGGGCGACAGCGGGCCCCGAGTTCCTGCATCTGTTCCTGGCACAAGGCCGGCACCGCACTCACTCCGAGCCCGCTGGCCACCATGCGTCCCACGGTGGCCAGTTGGTGGCTTTCGAAGGCCACCGGCAGTTCGGTGCCCCGGCGAGCCAGCGTGCGCTCGAGCAGGATACGCACCATCGATGGGCGCTGCAGTGTGATGAAGTCGTGGGCCAGCAGCGCATGCCAGTCGATGCGTTCGGCATCGGCCAGCGGCGAGTCGGGTGGGACCACGGCAACGAAGACGTCCTCGAAGAGGGGCAGGAAGTCGGTCCCCTCGTGGGATTGAGGCTCGAAGGCGACGCCAAGCTCGACCTGCCGCTGATGGACCATGTCGATCACCTGCTCGTTGATGACGTCGTGCACGGTGACGTTGACCCGGGGAAAGCGTTCGCGAAAGACCCGCAGTGCCGGTGGCAGGCGGTTGCAGGCGAAGGAGGGCATGGCCGCCACGGCCACCCGACCTAGCTGCAGGGTAAAGCGCTGGCGCAGCAGCTCTTCGGTGTTGTCCCAGTCGGCCAGCAACCGCTTGGCCAGCGGCAACAGCGTCTCGCCCTCCGGGGTGAGGCGCACGCTGCGCGTGCTGCGAATCAACAGTGGGCCGCCAAGGGTTTGCTCTAGCCCTTTGATGGCCAGGCTCAATGCCGGCTGCGAGAGGTGCAGGTGTTCGCAGGCCTGGGTGAAGCTCAGGGTCTGGGCCACCGCCTGGAAGGCACGAAGCTGCTTGACGGTCATGGTCATTTTTATTTGTTATCCAGATTAATCAATAAAAAAAACAAACTTAACAAATATATTGGCCGAGTCAACACTGATCGGGTACCGTCTTTCACTCATCCCACAACAAGACGAGGCTTCGCGATGGCCGGATTCGACAAGCGCGTGTACTCCTTCGAAGAGGCAATGGAAGGTATCGAGAGCGGCATGACCGTGGCGGCCGGGGGCTTCGGCCTGTGCGGTATCCCCGAGAACCTCATCGCCGAGATCAAGCGTCGTGGCGTCAAGGATCTCACCGTGCTCTCCAACAACTGCGGGGTCGATGGTTTCGGCCTCGGATTGCTGCTAGAAGACAAGCAGATCAAGAAGATCTTCGCCTCCTACGTGGGCGAGAACGCCATGTTCGAGCAGCAGATGCTCAACGATGAGATCGAGGTCGTGCTGACGCCCCAGGGCACTCTGGCCGAGAAGATGCGTGCCGGCGGCGCCGGCATTCCGGCCTTCTATACCGCGACCGGCTACGGTACGCCGATCGGCGAGGGCAAGGAGGTGCGCGAGTTCAACGGCCGCCACTACATTCTGGAAGAGGCGTTTCACGCCGATTTCGCCATCGTCAAGGGCTGGAAAGCCGACCGCTACGGCAATGTCATGTATCGCGACACGGCCCAGAACTTCAATCCGCTGGCGGCCACCTGCGGCAAGGTCACCGTGGTGGAGGTCGAGGAGATCGTCGAGCCGGGCGAACTCAAGCCGGATCAGATCCATACGCCGGGAATCTACGTCGACCGCATCATTCAGGGAACCTTCGAGAAGCGCATCGAGAAGCGCACCGTGCGTGAGTCCTGAGCCGGCGACACGTTGCGACTGTAGGAGGTCGGCGCGGCCGGCCGGACGCTTCTCTACCGAACACAAGAGGCAAATACCATGGCACTGACTCGCGAACAGATGGCGCAGCGCGTGGCGCAAGAATTGAAGGACGGTTTCTACGTCAACCTGGGAATCGGCATTCCCACTCTGGTGGCCAACTACGTGCCCGAGGGTATCGACGTGATGCTGCACTCGGAAAATGGGTTGCTCGGGATGGGACGCTTTCCCACCGAGGAAGAGGTCGATCCGGACATGATCAATGCCGGCAAGCAGACCGTGACCGCCCGTCCGGGTGCGGCGATCTTCGACTCGGCGGAATCCTTCGCCATGATCCGCGGCGGGCATGTCGACCTGACCGTTCTCGGGGCCTTCGAAGTCGATCAGGAAGGCAACATCGCTTCCTGGATGATCCCGGGCAAGCTGATCAAGGGCATGGGTGGCGCCATGGATCTAGTGGCCGGGGCCGAGAACATCATCTGCACCATGACTCATGCTTCCAAGCATGGGGAATCCAAGCTGCTCGAGAAGTGCACTCTGCCGTTGACCGGTGCCGGCTGCATCAACCGCGTGTTGACCGACCTGGCCTATCTGGAGATCGAGAATGGCGCCTTCGTACTCAAGGAGCGCGCACCGGGGGTCAGCGTCGAGGAGATCGTCGAGAAGACGGCGGGCAAGTTGATCGTACCGGATCACGTGCCGGAGATGACGTTCGACGCCTGATGCGCGGCGCACCTCCCGCCGAATTGCCGACAAAGGCCCGAGCCAACTGGCTCGGGCCTTTGTCGAAAAACTGAGCATATCGAGCCGAACGCCATGCTCATGCTGATCAGCGATCGCTCGGCGCTGGCCTTGCACAGCGTTATCCACAGATTTTGTGGATAACGCACGGTCAACCGATCTCGCAGCGCGTGTGGTGTGGGAGCAACAGTTCCACGGCACGCTCATGGTCGTTGCTGAGGCACTTCTGCACCAGGGCGAGTCCGCCCAGATCGATGCGGTGCTCGTCGCCATCGGCGAAGGCCAGGCGCCGCGAGCTGGTGGGGTAGAAGCGATACTCCAGCAGCGGCGAAATGGGAAGGATGCCGTGATGTCGGTCGGCGCTGCCGTAGAGGCCGGCCTGTTCCATGGCGGTATCCAACGTGGCCAGATCGCTGTCGAGCCGCTCGCAGTCGTAGCCCGCGTGATGCATGCTCGGCCCCATCGCGGCCAGCCAGCCCGCCAATGGATGGGCGTCGTGCAGCCTTCGATAGGTGTGCCAATCGGGCATTGGCCAGGGCCGCCCGCGGCATAGCAGGTCCTGTCCACGGCCGTCGCGCGGGTGGGTGCGCTCGACGAGGTCGGTCAAGCATTCACGGGGTGCGCGCGACAGGGTGCCCAGCTGCAGTTCAGCGAGAACCAGCCAGGCGCCATCGTCGACGGGAGCCAGCAACGACACCAGCAGGCCGCGATCGGCCATGGCGTAGTGCTGCATGGGTCGATAGCCTAGCCGCCCCAGTGAGGGCGTGAGCTCACGGGCGGCGAACGGGCCGTGGTTGAGCGTCAGCAGGGTCAGATATTCGGCTGGAGCGTCGGTCGGCCATAGGCGCAAGGCACCGACATCCGGGTGTCGGTGGATGTAGTCGAGCCAAAGCTGCTGGACGAATTCTTCCCGTTGCATCGCGCCATTCCCTCTGTCCTGATGCGCCGTCGAACGACGTCAGTATAGGTCTAGGGCAGCGATGAGCTTTCAACGGGGCAAGAACGTTAGGAACGCCGAGATCCTACCTCAGGCGCTCTGGCTGGGAGCCAACAGGCCGCGCTCACGGACGAACTGGTCGAACTCCGTGAAACCGCCGACATGACGCTGATCGACGAAGACCTGCGGTACGGTGTGAACCGGCTTGCCGATGCGCTCGGCGAGGTCGGCCTTGCTGATTCCCTCGGCCCAGATGTCCACGTAGCGCTGTCCACGAAGGATGCCTGCGGCTTCGAGCCGCTCGGCCAGTGCCTGGGCGCGGGTGCAAAAGGGGCAACCGGGACGACCGTAGATGACGACGAACATATTCAACCTCCTCGTTGGACGACGCCATTCTGACGGAGCATCGTGCTCGTCGCCAATAGTGCACCGCTAGCCATGCCATTGCCCGCCACTATCGAGGCTGTCAGGCGAGTCGGTCGTCGTCCGCGGCGCGGAGCAGTTCGGCGAGCTCTCCATGCACCTCGGGGCTCGCCACCAGCAGGTTTTCGCCGTAGAGGTCCGGCGGAATGCCTCCCGGACAAGGATACAAGTGGCCGGTCCGGGCGCCGGCTTCTCGAGCAATCAACTGGCCAGCGGCGAAATCCCAGGGGGAGACGCTCTCGTAATAGGCGTCGAGGCGTCCGCATGCCACGTCACACAGGTCGAGTGCTGCAGAGCCGTTGCGGCGCACGTCGCGACAGTGGGTCAGCACCGCTTCCAGACGGCGCATCAGCGGAGGACGGCTGTCGCGACGATACGGGAAGCCCGTGCCGACCAGACACCGGTCGAGATCGTTGGTGCGGCTGGCGCGAATCGGCTTGTCGTTGCACCAGGCGCCCTGGCCCTTGAGCGCCGTGAAGGTCTCGCCCAGGAAGGGGGCATGCACCACGCCCAGGCACACTTCGCCGTGGCTGGCCCAGGCAATGGAGACGGCCACGTGATACAGGCCGTGAGCGAAGTTCACCGTGCCGTCGATCGGGTCCACCACCCACAGGGCTTCGGCTTGGGCAAGCCGGTCCAATGCCGGTGCCAGTTCCTCGCTGAGGCGTTCGTCGTCGGGCAGCTGGGTGGCCAGGCGTTCGCCGATCAAGGTATCGACGGCGACATCGACGTCGGTGACCAGCTCCTGGCCGTCTTTGTAGTGATGACTGAAACGATGCTCTCGCCGGGCATCGATGATGCGTTCGCCCGCTTCCCGGGCGATGGCGACGGCCAGCTCGAGCCGCTGTTGCGGACGCATGATCATTCCTCGTGGGGAAGTGAACTGCCAGAATAGCAGTCGACGCGTTGCATGCCGAACGCGAACTTGGCCGACAAGGAGATTCCATGCAGAGCCTGAGCCTCGATCAATACGAACGATTGCGTCGCCTGGCGACGACCTGGGAACAGGATCGACGCGAGGAACTGGCCGCGGCGTCCAACGCCAATTCGCGCCTGTCGGTCGACACGCTGTGTTTTCAGACCTTCGATGCGGGGCCGGAGCAGGGGCACGAGCAAGCCTACCTCGCCGGTGCGTTGATCACGCCGGTTTCGCTGTCGCTGGTGTTGGTACCGGCCGAGCCGGGCAATCCCGCGCCGCAGCCGGGACGGCGGCAGGCCTTCGGCTTTCCGTCGGGGCGTTACCCGTTCACTGCCGAGTGCCTCTCCGACGGCACCTGGCTATGGCGCTGCGAGCTGCTCGACGATCTTTCCGACCTGGATGCAGCCGAAGAAGCCAGTCGTCTCGCCCAGCGCTTGATGGAGCGTGTGATGACGCCCGAAACCTGAGGCTGGCGCCAACGCGGCGGGATGCTTATGCTGGGTGTTTTGCACTGCCGCATTTCACGATCATTCGATTCACCGAGAGGAGCTCTTCCCATGACGCAAGCGACGAAGACCCCGCGCGTGGCCCTGGTCACCGGTACTGCCAGCGGTATCGGCGAAGCCGTTGTCGACCATTTCAGAGAGCTCGGGCATCAGGTTCTCGCCGTGGACTTCAATGAACAGGCGGCCGAGAAGGCCGAAGCGGTGGGAGCGGTGTTCTTTCGCGCCGATCTGACCGATGCCGATGCCTGCCGGGCAGCCGTGGACGAAGCCGTCAAGCGCTTCGGGCGTGTCGATATCCTGGTCAACAATGCCGGCATTCAGCACGTCTCTTCCATCGAGGACTTTCCGGAGGCGAAGTGGCGCCAGATCGTCGACTTGATGCTCACCGCGCCGTTCCTGCTCAGCCAGGCCTGCTGGCCATCCATGCGCGACAACGGTTGGGGTAGGATCGTCAACATCGCCTCGGTGCATGCCCAGGTGGCGTCTCCCGGCAAGGCGGCTTACATCAGCGCCAAGCACGGCCTCATCGGACTCACCAAGACAGCGGCCCTCGAGGGTGGTAGCCAGGGCATCACGGCGAATGCCATCTGCCCCGCCTACGTCAAGACGCCGCTGGTGGACAACCAGATCGCCGATCAGGCCAGGCTGCATGGCATGGAAGAGCAGGAAGTCATCGAGCAGGTGATGCTCAAGAACGCCGCCATCAAGCGCTTGATCGAACCCGCCGAGGTAGCGCAGATGGTCGCCTATCTCGCATCCGATGCCGCTGGCGCGGTGACCGGGTCGAGCTGGAACATCGACCTGGGGTGGACGGCGCAGTAGGCGCTATGCGCCAGCTGCGGGTCCCGGGTTTCGAGCTGCGGGCGATGATTGCATCCATCGCTTGGGCAACGGAGCCTTTAGCAGCTCGTAGCCCGTAGCCCGTAGCTTCAGCGCCTCACCGGGCGCTTCTGCAGCTTGCGCTGCAGAGTGCGGCGGTGCATGCCCAGCGCCCGTGCGGTGGCGGAGATGTTGCCGTCGTGCTCCTGTAGCACTTTCTGAATGTGCTCCCAGGCGACCCGGTTGATGGAAGGCGGATTGTCGGCCACCTCGGCATCCGGGTCGCCGGCTTCCCGACCCAGAGCGGTGAGGATCTCGTCGGCATCGGCGGGCTTGCACAGGTAGTTGACCGCGCCGAGTTTGATGGCCTCCACGGCCGTGGCGATGCTGGAATAGCCCGTCAGCACCACGACGCGACAGTCGGGCACGATGTCGAGAAGCTCCGGCAGCAGCTTGAGGCCCGAACTGTGCTCGAGCTTGAGGTCCAGGGTGGCGATCCCTGGCTGGTGCTGCCTTGCCAGGCTCAACGCATGGTCGGCATCGTGCGCGACCAGAACCTCGAAGCCGCGTCGCGTCAGGGCGCGCGACAGCACGTGGCAGAACATCTCGTCGTCGTCGATGATCAGCAGGCGGGAGTCGGCGTCTTGCATGGTGTCCTCGTCGTGTGGATGGCTCAGGCGTGGCTACGAGGCAGGATCACTTCCGTCAGCGTGCCTCCCTCCGGGTGATTGTACAGGCTTACGCCGCCGCCGAAGCGGTTGATGGTGGCGTGGGTCAGAAACAGCCCGATGCCCAGCCCCTTGCTCTTGGTCGAGACGAAGGTTTCGCCGAGCTGGTCGGCGATGTCCATCGCCACGCCGGGCCCCCGGTCGCGTATGTCGATCACTACCTCGTCGGCGGTCCACTCCAGCGAGATGTGAATGTCGTCGGGACTGGCATCGGCGGCATTGTTGAGCAGGTTGGTGAGTGCCTGGTCGAGGGTGGCGTCGACGGTCAGCCAAGGCGTGCCACGCTGGTCGGCGATGGTCAGCTCGTGGCTCACGTCGGGGCGCAGCACCAGCCAGCGCTGTACCACGGCAGTCAGCCAGTCGCGGGCATCGCGACGTTCAGGCACCGCCATGCGGCGGCGGTCGGCACTTTCCACCAGATTGCGCAGGCGCGACTTGCACAGCTCGACCTGCTGGCGCAGCAGGTCGATGTCCTGGCGCAGCGGCCCATCGGCTTCGGCATCCTTGCGCATGTCGCTGAGCAGCACCGCCATGGTCGACAGCGGCGTGCCCAGCTCGTGGGCCGTGCCGGCTGCCTGGGTGGCCACCGCCAGCACCTGTTCGTTGCGCAGTGCCGCTTCACGAGTGTGCGACAGAGCCTGATCACGGTGGCGCAGGGCATGCGCCATCTTGTAGATGAAGAAGGAGACCAGTCCGGCCGACAGGGCGAAGTTCAGCCACATCCCCAGCACGTGCAGGTTGATCCTGTCATCGCCGTAGTGCTGGGTGAGCTGCGGTACTGGGTGATAGGCGAACAGCAGCAGGGTGTAGGCCAACAGGGCCACGGCGGCAATGATCCAGGCGCAGTGCCACGGCAGGGTGGCAGCGGCGATGGTTACCGGGACCAGATAGTAGGTGATGAAAGGATTGGTGGAACCGCCCGTGAAGTAGAACAGCAGCGTCAACCCGACCAGGTCGGCGAGCAAGTGGAGGAGGTTCTCGGGATGGGTGACGGCCCAGTGGCGGCCCAGACGCCACCAGGTGAGGAGATTGATCAATCCCATGGCGACGACCACGCCGATCACTGCTTCGACGTGCAGGTCGAAATGCAGCAGTTCGATGCCGATGACGATGGCGACCAGGAATCCGGTCCAGGTGATGCCACGCACGATGGTCAGGCGCACCAGATTGCGGCTGGGTGTCGACAACGGCAGGGGCAGAGTGGCAGGCATGGCGACTTCCGATCAAATACGACAGACCATGATATCGTTTCACGTGCATGTCGACAGCTATCAGGGGTGGGCGGACGCCAGCTCGGCGATTGTCAAAGGTAATCGAGACTGTCTATCGCCGAAGGAAAAAACGATAGGCTCGCTAAGTGCACATCCGATATTCTGCGCTCGCGCATGCCTGAAAGCGACACGCCTGTCGTCATTGCACGATCGGCGGTCACCGAAGGCAGACAAGAACAATGGCGGCCGCGGCCCACCCTGACGGGCGTGGCCATGTGCATGTGGAGAGAAAGATCATGTCGATGTCATCGCACGCAACCCCGTCCGGCGCCCCGGTATCTCCCAAGAAGGCATTGAGCATAGGCTTTCTGCTGCTGGAGAACTTCACGCTGATCTCGCTGGCGTCGGCCATCGAACCACTGCGCATGGCCAACCAGCTTGCCGGCAGCGAACTCTATCGTTGGTACACGCTCACGCTGGACGGCGAGCCGGTCAGCGCCAGCGACGGCCTGAGAGTGACGCCCGATGTATCGATTCGCACGCCGCTCAGCCTCGACATGGTCATCGTGTGTGGTGGCGTAGCTCCCCACCGTAGCGTGCAGCGCGAGCACGTCACTTGGCTGCAAGGCCAGGCGCGCCTGTCACGTCGCCTCGGCGCCATCTGCACCGGCAGTTGGGCACTCGCCAAGTCGGGCCTACTCGACGACTACGAGGTGAGTACGCACTGGGAGTGCATGGCGGCGATGCGTGAGGCGTTTCCGCGCGTCGGGCTGACCACGCGCCTGTTTTCGATCGACCGTGACAGGGCGACCTGCTCCGGTGGCACGGCGCCGCTCGATATGATGCTCACGCTGATTCGGTGCGATCATGGTCGAGAGCTTGCGGCAGGCATCTCCGAGATGTTCATTTGCGAACGCGTGCGCAGCGACCAGGATCAGCAGCGCATCCCCCTTCGCCATGTACTGGGCACCAACCAGCCCAAGCTGCTGGAGATCGTGGCGCTGATGGAGTCCAATCTCGAGGAGCCCATCGGCCTCGATGAACTGGCCAGCTACGTCGGTGTCTCGCGGCGTCAGCTCGAGCGACTGTTCCAGAAGAATCTGCACTGCTCGCCGTCGCGCTACTACCTCAAGCTGCGCTTGACTCGCGCCCGCCAACTGCTCAAGCAGACGGCGATGTCGATCATCGAGGTCGCCTCGGCTTGCGGCTTCGTCTCCACGCCGCACTTCTCCAAGTGCTATCGGGAGTTTTTCGGTATCCCGCCGCGCGACGAGCGCATCGGCCATCTCAACCCGCCGGTGCGGCTCGAGCAAAGGGAAGCCGAGGCACTGTTCCGTCAGGCTGCCTTCCAGGCCGTGCCCGAGGAGCCGGTTTCCAGCGCCATCGTGGCCCTCGACCAGGCGCGTGGCGAACCCACCTACGCCAGCGTGGCGGTGAGACCCTGAACGCTGCGTCCCATTCCAATCTGACTTCCCTCCGAGGCCGCAATTGCGGCCTCTTCCTTTTCTCACCTGGCTTGCCATGACGCTGGCATGGCCGCGCACTCCGTCGCATCGACGCAGCCGATGACGTTTTTGGAATCCTCGCCGTCGTTTCCAGCGGGCGTCCCTCCGGCGGCCCGGCGCTATGCTGCCGCCAGGCAACGACCATCACGGAGACCCTGCCATGACCTCTAATCAGCTGCATCAGGACGCCATCGTCATCGATGGATTGATCATCGCCAAGTGGAATCGCGAATTGCTCGAGGACATGCGCCGGGGTGGCCTCACGGCGGCCAACTGCACCGTCTCGGTGTGGGAAGGGTTCCAGGCCACCGTCGACAATATCGTCAAGTCCAACCAGTTGATGGCCGAGTGCAGCGACCTGGTTCGGCCGGTGCGCACCACCGCTGACATCACACGGGCCAAGGAAGAGGGCAAGACCGGCATCATCTACGGCTTCCAGAACGCCCACGCCTTCGAGGACCAGATCGGCTACGTGGAGATATTCAAGCAGCTCGGCGTGGGCATCGTGCAGCTGTGCTACAACACCCAGAACCTGGTGGGCACCGGTTGCTACGAGCGCGACGGCGGGCTCTCCGGCTTCGGTCGCGAGATCGTCGCCGAGATGAACCGCGTGGGCATCATGTGCGACCTCTCTCACGTCGGCGCCAAGACCTCCGAGGAGGTGATCCTCGAGTCCCAGAAGCCGGTCTGCTACTCCCACTGCCTGCCGTCCGGCCTCAAGGAGCATCCGCGCAACAAGTCCGACGAGGAGCTCCAGTTCATCGCCGACCACGGTGGCTTCGTCGGCGTGACCATGTTCACCCCCTTCCTGCGCGCCGGCATCGACGCCACCGTCGACGACTACGTCGAGGCCATCGAGTACGTGATGAACATCGTCGGAGAGGATGCCATCGGCATCGGTACCGACTTCACTCAAGGCCACGGCCAGGACTTCTTCGAGTGGCTCACCCACGACAAGGGCTATGCCCGCCGCCTGACCAACTTCGGCAAGATCATCAATCCCGAGGGCATCCGCACCATCGGCGAGTTCCCCAATCTCACCGAAGCGCTGCTGCGCCGCGGCTTCAGCGAGCCTCAGGTGCGCAAGATCATGGGCGAGAACTGGGTGCGGGTTCTGAAGGATGTGTGGGGCGCCTGACGGCCGCGACGAGCTACGAGTTGCGAGCCGAGACTAGAGCCCCCCGGATCAGCCCCGAGCGATGCGGGCAACGACCACTGCTTAGCCACTTCAAAACAATTAGCAAGATTCGAGGAAAGCAACCGTGACCAAACTGGCCCCCGAGCTGCCCATCGAGGTGGATAGCGAGACCGGCGTGTGGACCACCGACGCCCTGCCGATGCTCTACGTGCCGCGGCACTTCTTCATCAACAACCACGTGGCGGTGGAGGAGGCGCTCGGCGCCGAGAAGTACGCCGAGATCCTCTACGACGCCGGTTACAAGAGCGCCTGGCACTGGTGCGAGAAGGAGGCCGAGTGCCACGGCCTCGAGGGCGTGGACGTCTTCGAGCACTACATGAAGCGCCTCTCCCAGCGCGGATGGGGTCACTTCATCATTGATGTCATCGACCTCGATGCCGGCACCGCCCGCGTGCGCCTGGAACACAGCGCCTTCGTCTACCAGATGGGAAAGGTGGGCCGCAAGGTGGAGTACATGTTCACCGGCTGGTTCGCCGGCGCCATGGACCAGATCCTCGCCGAGCGCGGTAGCGACCTGCGCACCGTCGCCGAACAGACCCAGAGCGCCGCCGAGGTCGGCTGCGACGTGGGCATTTTCGAAGTCGAGCCACTGCGCGACGCAGTGCAGGGCTGAGGGGAGAATCACCATGGCATTCGACGCTATCTTTCAGCCGATCGAGATCGGCAAGCTGACCATCCGCAATCGCGTGGTCAGCACCGCCCATGCCGAGGTGCATGCCACCGACGGCGGCATGACCACCGACCGTTACGTCAAGTACTACGAAGAGAAGGCCAAGGGCGGCTGCGGCCTGTGCATCTGCGGCGGCTCCTCGATCGTCTCCATCGACAGCCCCCAGGGCTGGTGGAGCTCGGTGAACCTGTCGACCGACCGCATCATCCCGCACTTCCAGAATCTCGCCGACGCGGTGCACCAGCACGGCGGCAAGATCATGATCCAGATCACCCACATGGGGCGCCGCTCGCGCTGGGATGGCTTCGACTGGCCGACGCTACTGTCGCCGTCGGGCATCCGCGAGCCGGTGCACCGCTCCACCTGCAAGACCATCGAGGAAGAGGAGATCTGGCGGATCATCGGAGACTTTGCCCAGGCGGCGCGCCGGGCCAAGGAGGGCGGCCTCGACGGCGTCGAGCTGTCCGCGGTGCACCAGCACCTGATCGACCAGTTCTGGAGCCCGCGGGTCAACAAGCGCACCGATCAGTGGGGCGGCAGCTTCGAGAACCGCATGCGCTTCGGCATGGAAGTGCTCAAGGCGGTGCGCGCCGAAGTCGGTGACGACTTCGTGGTCGGTATGCGCATCTGCGGCGACGAGTTTCATCCGGATGGGCTCTCCCACGACGACATGAAACAGATTGCCGCCTACTACGACGCTACCGGCAAGGTGGACTTCTTCGGCGTGGTGGGCTCCGGTTGCGACACTCATGACACCCTGGCCAACGTCATTCCCAACATGTCCTATCCGCCGGAGCCGTTCCTGCACCTGGCGGCGGGCATCAAGGAAGTGGTCTCCGCCCCGGTGATCCATGCCCAGAACATCAAGGACCCCAACCAGGCAAGCCGTATCCTGGAAGGCGGCTATGTGGACCTGGTGGGAATGACCCGGGCGCACATCGCCGACCCGCACCTGATCGCCAAGATCAAGATGGGCCAGGTGGACCAGATCAAGCAGTGCGTCGGCGCCAACTACTGCATCGACCGCCAGTACCAGGGCCTGGACGTGCTGTGCATTCAGAACGCCGCCACCTCGCGGGAGTACATGGGGCTGCCGCACATCATCGAGAAGAGCGAAGGGCCCAAGCGCAAGGTGGTGGTGGTGGGCGGTGGCCCTGGCGGCATGGAGGCGGCGCGAGTTGCCGCCGAGCGCGGCCATGACGTCACCCTGTTCGAGGCTGCGGAGGCCTTGGGCGGGCAGATCACCATCGCCGCCCAGGCCCCGCAGCGCGATCAGATCGCCGGCATCACCCGCTGGTATCAGTTGGAGCTGGCGCGCCTGAACGTCGACCTGCGCTTGGGCACTCGTGCCGACGAGGCGGCGCTGCTCGACTTGCGCCCGGACGTCGTGGTGCTGGCCACCGGCGGCCAGCCCTTCCTCAGTCAGTTCCCTGAGTGGGGCTATTCGGAGAATCCCGAGGAGAGCCTGGTGGTCAGCACCTGGGACGTGCTGTCCGGTAAGGTGGCCCCGGGCAAGAACGTGCTGATCTTTGATGCCATCTGCGAGTTCTCCGGCGTCTCGGCGGCGGACTACCTGGCCGACAAGGGCGCCAAGGTGGAGATCGTTACCGACGACATCAAGCCCGGTGCGGCGGTGGGCGGCACCACCTTCCCCACCTACTATCGCAGCCTCTACCAGAAGGAGGTGATCATGACCTCCGACCTGATGCTGCACAAGGTCTACCGCGAGGGAGACGGTCTGGTGGCGGTGCTCGAGAACGAGTACACCGGCACCCAGGAAGAGCGCGTGGTCGACCAGGTAGTGGTGGAGAACGGCGTGCGCCCCGACGAGGCCCTCTACTATGCCCTGAAGGCGCAGTCGCGCAACAACGGCGTGGATCTCGAGGCGCTCTACGCGGCCAAGGCGCAGCCCTGCCTGAGCGAGGAGGGTGAGGGCTTCCTGCTATTCCGTCTGGGCGACTGCACCGCGCCGCGCAATACCCACGCCGCGATTTATGACGCCCTGCGGATCTGCAAGGACTTTTAAACCCAGCTGTAAGCTGTAAGCCGGAAGCTGTAAGTGGGGGAGGGCTAACTTACCGCTTACAGCTTAAGGCTTACGGCTCCTCATCGAGGAAGCCGAGATGCTCGAGATTCTGCTGCCGATACTGATCTTCTCCGCCCTGGCGGTGGCCGTGATCGGCGCCGTTCGGCGCATCCGCCTGTGGCGGCAGGGGCGGCCGTCGAAGGTCGCCATTCTGCGTGGCCTGGTCGCCATGCCGCGCCGTTACCTGGTCGATCTGCACCATGTCGTGGCGCGCGACAAGGCGATGTCCAACACCCATGTGGCCACTGCCGGTGGCTTCGTTGCCGCCGCTGTACTGATGATCCTGGTGCATGGTTTTGGGCTCGGCTCTTCAGAAGGACTTGGGGGCATCCAGGGTTGGCTGCTGCTGGCAGCCAGCGCCTGCATGTTCGTGGGGAGCCTGTTCGTGGCCCGGCGCCGTCGCAACCCGCCTGCCCGGCTCTCCAGGGGCCCCTGGATGCGCCTGCCGAAGAGCTTGATGGCGTTTTCGTTGAGCGTCTTCCTGATCACCCTGCCGACGGTCGGCGTTCTTCCCGAAGGCTTTCTACAAGGGACTGGCAGTTGGATCCTCGCCTTGGTGCTGGCCGCGGTGTTGGTCTGGGGCCTGGGTGAGATGGTCTTCGGCATGACCTGGGGCGGGCCCATGAAGCACGCCTTTGCCGGCGCCCTGCACCTGGCTTTCCATCGTCGTGCGGAACGCTTCGGCGGGGGGCGTTCCACCGGCCTCAAGGCGCTGGACCTGGAGGATCCCGAGGCCCGGCTCGGCGTCGAGACGCCCAGTGACTTCACCTGGAACCAGTTGCTCGGTTTCGACGCCTGCGTGCAGTGCGGGCGCTGCGAGGCGGTCTGCCCTGCCTTCGCCGCCGGCCAACCGCTCAACCCCAAGAAGCTGATTCAGGACATGGTGGTGGGCCTGGCCGGGGGCAGCGACGCCGCCTATGCCGGCTCACCCCACCCTTCACAAGGGCTTGGGGGCAAGCCAGTGGGTGAGCACCGCGGCACCCCCCATGGGCCCATCGTGGCCCGCGAGGGCAAGGCCCTCGTGGACGCCGACACCCTGTGGTCCTGCACCACCTGCCGGGCCTGCGTGGAAGAGTGTCCGATGATGATCGAGCACGTGGACGCCATCGTCGACATGCGTCGCTTCCTGACTCTCGAGCACGGTAATACGCCTGGCAAGGGGGCCGAGGTGCTCGACAACCTGATCGCCACCGATAATCCCGGCGGTTTCGATCCCGGCTCGCGGCTGCACTGGGCGGCGGACCTCGACCTGCCGCTGATGGCCGACGTCAAGCAGACCGAGGTGTTGCTGTGGCTGGGCGATGGCGCCTTCGACATGCGCAATCAGCGCACCCTGCGCGCCCTGGTCAAGGTGCTGCGCGCTGCCGAGGTGGAGTTCGCGGTGCTGGGCAACGAGGAACGCGACAGCGGCGACGTGGCGCGGCGCCTGGGCGACGAGGCGACCTTTCAGTCCCTGGCCAAGCGCAATATCGCCACCCTGGCCCAGTACCGCTTCCAGCGCATCGTCACCTGCGACCCCCACAGCTTCCATGTGCTGGGCAATGAGTACGGCGAGCTGGGCGGTCCCGGAACGCCGGCCCGCTACGAGGTGCGTCACCACAGCACCTTTATCGCCGAGCTGTATGATGCCGGCCGACTGGCCTTCGCCCCCTGGAAGGGCGGCAGCGTCACCTATCACGACCCCTGCTATCTCGGCCGCTACAACGGCGAGTTCGATGCGCCCCGCAACGTGCTCAAGGCGCTGGGCATCGAGGTCAAGGAGATGGAGCGATCCGGCTTCCGTTCGCGCTGCTGCGGCGGCGGCGGCGGGGCGCCGATCACCGACATTCCCGGCGAGCGGCGAATCCCCGACATGCGCATGAACGACGTCGAGGAGACTGGCGCCGAGCTGGTGGCCGTGGGCTGCCCACAGTGCACTGCCATGCTCGAGGGCGTGGTGGATGCCACCGCCGAGGTGCGCGACATCGCCGAGCTGGTGGCCGATGCCCTGGTCGAACGGCCCACTGCCCCAAAAAGCACCGGGGTTCAGCAGCCTGCCGTTGAGGAGGTGACACCATGAGCGAAATCCAGCGTCGCGATCCACGCCGCGAGTGGATCGCCCGTAACCGCCTGCATCCCGAGCACGCTAGCGTGCTCGCCGAGCGGGGGGGCGCCGCCAACGAGTGGCTGGGCCCCAACGGGGTGATTCGCAAGAACCCCCATGCCATCGGTTTCATCGGTCCCAATGGCGTCAAGCGCATCGACCGCAGCGGCGCCCAGCGGGGGGGCCAGGCCACGGGCGGTGCACGCCAGGCGACCCAGGATACCCGTCGCGACGTCACCATCGCAGCCCCGGCCTTCCTGGTCGCGGTGGTGCCGGACCTGAGCGGTGGGCGCCTCTCGAGTCACGATCGCGACCTGCTGGGCCTGGCCCGACGACTGGCCGACGCCGATTCCGAACGGCGGGGTGCGGTGCTGGCCGTGGTCTTCGGCGCCCACAAGGAAGACGGTTTTGCCGACGCCGGCATCGATCGACTGCTGCATCTCGAATCGCCGGAACTGGAGGGCTATGCGCCGGAGGCTCGAGTCGGCGCTCTGGTGGCGGTGGAGGAGGCCTGGGAGCCGCATCACTGGCTGCTGCCCGACTCCAAGCTCGGCGGCGCCGACCTGGGGCGGCGGCTGGCGGTGCGCCTGGGCGAGCGGCCGGCCACCGGCGTTTGGCAGATCGAGGCCGACGCCCGGGGCGAAGGCGGCAGCGGTTGGTGCTGCACGGCGCGGGGCGCGGCGAACACCCTGGACATCCAGCGGCCCCTACCGCGGGTGGTGTTGGCGCTCGCCGAGTGCGCCGAGCCGGTCAGCGAGACGCGCCATGCCGCCCAACCGCTGGTGTTGGCGCAACCGCTGCCGGCGCAGCTCTCGCGCATCGAGGATCTGGGCCCAGTGGCCGTGGATCCCGCGGGCGTGGCGCTGGCCGAGGCCGAATTCATCCTCTCTGCCGGCAATGGCGTACGCGACTGGGACGGTTTTCATCGGGCCGCCAAGGTGCTGGGGGCGACGGAAGGGGCATCCCGGGTGGCGGTCGACGACGGCTTCATGCCGCGGGACCGTCAGGTCGGTGCCACCGGCACCTGGGTCACCGCCCGGGTCTACGTGGCCGTGGGTATCAGTGGCGCCATCCAGCACCTCCAGGGGATCCAGAGCTGCGACAAGGTGGTGGCGATCAACATGGATTCCGGTTGCGACATGATCAAGCGTGCCGACTTGGCGGTGATCGGCGACTCGGCCCAAGTGCTAGAGGCGCTGGTCGCGCTGGTGGAGCAAGAGCGAGAGGAGAAGCGTCATGCGGCCTGAAACCCGAGACACCCCGTCACTGGAGATCACCGTGCTGGTCTCCGTGGGGCGCCATCCGCTGACCGGTCGGGGGCGCCGTGCCGACCAGGACGCCCGGGGCGTCGAGCTGGCCCGGGGGCTGCCGGAGGCCGAGGTCCAATTGCTGCATGCCGGGACCCTGAACGAGGGTAGCGAGACCGCCCTGCGTGGCTATTTGGGCATGGGCTTCGATGCGCTGGCCCTGCTCGAGCAGCCCGAGGGCGCCGACATCCTGCCGGCGCTGGCCGAGACTCTGGATGAGGCATCGCCCCAGCTGGTGATTACCGGTGAATGCGCCGAACGGGGCGAGGGGTCGGGCTTGCTGCCCTACCTGCTGGCCGAGCGGCTGGGCTGGCCGATGGTCAGCGGCGTGGTAGCGGTGGAGGGCGTCGAGGAGGGCATCGCCACCCTGCTGCAGGCCCTACCGCGGGGGCAACGGCGGCGCCTCGAGGTGCGCCTGCCGGCCATCGTCAGCGTCGACGGCGCCGCGCCGGCGCCGCGCCAGAGCGCCTATGGCCCGGCACGACGTGGCCAGCTGGCGTTCGTTCCGGGGGCGGTCAGCCTTGACGACGACTGGGCTGGCTGGCAGGTGCAGCCGGCTCGCAAGCGGCCCAAGCGACTCAAGATCGTCAAGGCCGCCTCGGCCCGGGATCGCTTCAAGGCCGCGGCGGCCAAGGCCGAGGGCGGCGGCGGTCAGGTACTCGAAGGCGTTACCCCGGAGCAGGGCGCCGCGGCGATCTTCAAGCTGCTCAAGGACGAGGGCGTACTGCGCTAGTCGCGTCGCTGCAGATCTGCATCGAAAAGACCCCGGTCACGGATCGGGGCCCGTCACGTGGTCGGACGGAGCTCCGGAGACGATGGATCACGATGAAGGGGATGTCGCGATCAGGCATCGCGATGACTCATGGAGGCACTGTCCCGTGGGGCAGTACCGCTAAGGTCTATGGGTGGCATCTACGCCACCTCCCCACAACAAGACGTAAGGAAGCCAGCCATGAGTGCAGCCAACCGCGGAGTCGTCTACAAGGGACCCGGTCAAGTCGACGTCGAGTCCATCCCCTATCCGGAACTCGCCCTCGGCAAGCGCAAGTGCGACCACGGCGTGATCCTGAAGGTCGTCACCACCAACATCTGTGGCAGCGACCAGCACATGGTGCGTGGCCGCACCACCGCGCCGTCCGGCCTGGTGCTGGGTCACGAGATCACCGGCCTCGTCATCGAAGCCGGGCGCGACGTCGAATTCATCAAGCCGGGCGACCTGGTTTCGGTGCCGTTCAATATCGCTTGCGGCCGTTGCCGCAACTGCAAGGAAGGCAAGACGGGCATCTGCCTCAACGTCAATCCGGCGCGACCGGGCGCGGCCTACGGCTACGTGGACATGGGCGGCTGGGTCGGCGGCCAGACCGAGTACGTCATGGTGCCCTATGCCGACTTCAACCTGCTGAAGTTCCCCGACGCTGACCAGGCCATGGAGAAGATCCGCGACCTGACCCTACTGTCCGACATCTTTCCCACCGGTTTCCACGGCTGTGTCACCGCTGGCGTCGGGCCGGGCAGCACCGTCTATATCGCCGGTGCCGGCCCAGTGGGTCTGGCCGCCGCCGTCTCTGCCCATCTGCTGGGGGCGGCCTGCGTAATCGTCGGTGACATGATCGAGGAGCGTCTGGCCCAAGCCCGCAGCTTCGGTTGCGAAACCCTCGACCTGACCCAGGACGGCGACATGGCCGACAGGATAGAGGCGATCCTCGGCGAGCGAGAAGTCGACGCCTTCGTCGACTGCGTCGGTTTCGAAGCCCATGCCTGCGGTTGCAACCACGGCAAGGAAGCGCCCGCGACCGTGCTGAACTCGGCGATGTCGCTGACCCGCGCCGGCGGTCAGATCGGCATCCCGGGCCTGTACGTGACCGAAGACCCGGGTGCAGCGGATGAGGCGGCCAGGCAGGGGGCGCTGAGCATGCGCTTTGGTCTCGGCTGGGCCAAGTCCCACTCCTTCCACACCGGCCAGTGCCCCGTAATGGCGTACCATCGCCCGCTGATGCAGGCGATCCTGTTCGACAAGGTCAATATCGCCGATGCGGTCAACGTGCAGATGATCACCCTGGATGAAGCCCCGCAGGGCTACGCCGACTTCGACGGCGGCGCGGCCAAGAAATTCGTCATCGACCCCCACGGCAGCGTGGCCGCCTGAAGAGTGCCTGAACGGGCCGACTG
>NZ_FNES01000004.1:0-99013 GCF_900100195.1 Billgrantia gudaonensis | reverse complement strand
CCCCACGGCAGCGTGGCCGCCTGAAGAGTGCCTGAACGGGCCGACTGGCAGCACCGGAAGGCGGCGCGGCGAGCCAATTGACCTCGAACAGCTCCGGTCGCGACCGGGGCTGTTCCCAGAGCGACATCGGGATATCTCTGGCCCGGCCTGAGGTCTACCGAACATTGTCCCCGTAGGTGGTGGGTGCCAACATGATATCGAGGCGCCAGCCAATGATAACGAGTCCATCATGACCGTCCAGACCGTGAACCCCAACCGTCGCCTGCGCGGCAAGCCCCGTGGTCGCGAACTCGACCTCGGTGAGTTCGACGCCCTGCGTCGGCTGCTCGGCGACGAGCGCGAGCAGCCGACGCTGCGCCGGCGCGATCTGTTGATCGAACACCTCCACGCCATCCAGGACGCCCGTGGCCACCTGCCACTGGCGGCTCTGCGCGCCCTGGCCGCCTACATGAGCCTGCCCATGGCGGCGGTCTACGAGACGGCAACCTTCTACGCCCACTTCGACGTGGTCCACGACGATCAGACCGCACCGCCGGCGGTCACCGTGCGCGTTTGCGACTCGCTCTCCTGCCAGCTGACCGGCGCGGCCGCCCTCAAGGCCGAACTCGAAGCCGGCTTCGACCCGGCGGAGGTGCGCGTGGTACGTGCCCCCTGCATGGGACGCTGCGAGACGGCACCGGTGGTGGAGGTGGGCCACCGCCACCTTGGCCATGCCACCTCGCCGGCGGTCGAAGCGGCGATCGACGCTGGCGATCTGCATCCGGAGCCGATCGACTGGCCGCGCCTGGACGCCTACCGCGCTGCCGGCGGCTACGCCTTGCTGGAAGCTTGCCGAGCCGGGCGCGTCACGGTGGAAACGCTGATGGCCGAGCTGGAGGCGGCCAACCTGCGTGGCCTTGGGGGAGCCGGCTTCCCGACCTTCAAGAAGTGGTATTTCGTCCGCCAGGAGGCGGGACCGCGCTATTGCGTGATCAACGCCGATGAGGGCGAGCCCGGTACCTTCAAGGACCGCTACTACCTCGAGCGCGAGCCGCACCGTTTCCTCGAAGGGGCGCTGGTCAGCGCCTGGGCGGTGGAGGCGGAGGCGCTCTACGTCTATCTGCGCGACGAGTACCCCGGGTTGCGCCGGGTGCTCGCCGAGGCGATCGCCGAACTGGAGGCGGCCGGTCTGATCGAGCCGGGGTACGTGGTGCTGCGCCGCGGCGCCGGCGCCTACATCTGCGGCGAGGAGTCGGCGCTGATCGAGTCGCTGGAGGGCAAACCCGGCAAGCCGCGCCATCGCCCGCCCTTCGTTGCCCAGAAGGGGCTCTTCGACCGTCCGACGCTGGTCAACAACGTGGAGACCGTCTACTGGATCCCGGGGATCCACGAGCACGGCGCGGCATGGTTCGCCGACCAGGGGCGACACGGGCGCAGTGGCCTTCGCAGCTTCTCGGTCTCCGGGCGGGTGAAGCGCCCCGGCGTACACCTGGCGCCGGCCGGGATCACCCTGAACGAGCTGATCGAAGAATACTGTGGCGGCATGGCCGAGGGCCATCGCCTCGCCGGCTACCTTCCGGGGGGTGCCTCCGGTGGCATCCTGCCGGCGAGCAAGGCGGACATCCCGCTCGATTTCGACACCTTGCAGGCGGAAGGCTGCTTCATCGGATCGGCGGCACTCATCGTTCTCTCGGACCAGGACGATCTGCGCGGCGTGGCTACCAACCTGCTGGCCTTCTTCGCTGACGAGTCGTGCGGGCAGTGCACGCCGTGCCGTGTCGGCAGCGAGAAGATGCTGACGCTGCTCGAGCGCGATGCCTGGGATGCCGGTGCGCTCGAGCGCCTCGCCCAGGTGATGATGGACGCCTCCATCTGCGGACTGGGGCAGGCGGCACCCAACCCGGTGCTGGGACTGCTCAAGGACTTCCGCGGCGAACTGGCCGCCCAGAATCTGATCATCAAGGGGTGAAATGATGAGCGACACGAGCTTCACCCTGACCCTAGACGGCATCGAGGTCCGCGCCCGCCCCGGCGAGACGCTGTGGCAGGTGGCCAAGCGCGCCGGCGAGACCATTCCTCATCTGTGCTTCAAGGACGCCCCCGGCTACCGCGCCGACGGCAACTGCCGAGCCTGCATGGTCGAGGTCGAGGGCGAGCGCGTGCTGGCCGCGAGCTGCATCCGCGAGGCGCGCCCTGACATGGTGGTCAGGAGCCACTCTTCCGAGCGTGCCCGCGTGGCCCGCGAGGGCGTGCTGGAATTGCTCGCCGTCGACCAGCCCGAGCGCGAGGCGAGTCCCGATCGTTCGAGCCACTTCTGGGCCATGGCCGATCAACTCACCGTGGACGCCACGGCGGTGCGCGAGTGGCTGCCGCAGCACGTCGAGCGCGCCACGCCCACCGTGCAGCATGTCGCCCCGCGTGATGGTGCCCTGAGCCATGCCCAAGGGCATGACGGCAGCCATTCGGCGATGCGCGTCAACCTCGACGCCTGCATCGAGTGCAACCTCTGCGTGCGCGCCTGCCGGGAGGTGCAGGTCAACGACGTCATCGGCCTGGCCCACCGCGGTTCGGCGGCCAAGATCGTCTTCGACTTCGACGACCCCATGGGCGACAGCACCTGCGTGGCCTGCGGCGAGTGCGTCCAGGCCTGCCCCACCGGGGCGCTGATGCCGGCGACCCTGGTCGACGAGCAGGGCCGGGGCGACTCCGCCGTGGCGGATCGCCGGGTCGACTCCGTCTGCCCCTACTGCGGCGTGGGCTGCCAGCTCACCTATCACGTGAAGGATGACGGCATCCTGTTCGTCGAGGGCAAGAATGGCCCGGCCAACCAGGAGCGGCTGTGCGTGAAGGGGCGCTTCGGCTTCGACTACCCCAATCACGCGGCGCGCCTGACCACCCCGCTGATTCGCCGCGACGGCGTGGCCAAGGGACTCGACCCGGACTTCGACCCCGCCCAGCCGCTGACCCATTTCCGCGAGGCGAGCTGGGAGGAGGCGCTGGACCTGGCCGCCCAGGGACTCGTCGACCTCAAGGCCGCCCAGGGGCCCGAGACGCTGGCCGGCTTCGGCAGCGCCAAGTGTTCCAACGAGGAGGCTTGGCTGTTCCAGAAGCTGGTGCGCACGGGCTTCGGCTCCAACAACGTCGATCACTGCACGCGGCTGTGCCATGCCAGCTCGGTGGCGGCGCTCATGGAGTGCATCGGCTCCGGTGCGGTGACCGCGTCGTTCATGCAGGCGGCCAACGCTGACGTGGTGATTCTCACCGGCTGCAACCCGGCGGTGAACCACCCGGTGGCGGCCACCTTCTTCAAGCAGGCCGCCAAGCGCGGCACCAAGTTCATCGTGCTCGACCCGCGCGGCCAGGCTCTGGACGCCTATGCCCATCTCAGTGTGCGCTTCACGCCGGGGGCCGATGTCTCGCTGTTCAACGCGTTGCTCAACGTCATCGTTAGCGAGGGGCTCTACGACGAGGATTACATCGCCGAGCACACCGAGGGCTTCGAGGCGCTCAAGGCGCACGTGGCCGAGATGACCCCCGAGTCGATGGCGCCGGCCTGCGGCGTCGATCCGGCCACCATCCGCGAAGTGGCGCGCCTCTACGCCACGGCCGAGCGGGCGATGATCTTCTGGGGCATGGGGATCTCCCAGCATGTTCACGGCACCGACAACGCGCGCTGCTTGATCTCTCTGGCGCTGGCCTGCGGCCACACCGGTCGGCCCGGCACCGGGCTGCACCCGCTGCGCGGCCAGAACAACGTGCAGGGTGCCTCCGACGCCGGTCTGATCCCCATGGTGCTGCCGGACTACCAGCCGGTCGGCGATGCCCAGTTGCGCGCCGCCTTCGAGGAGCTGTGGAACGCCCCGCTGGACGAGCAGCCGGGCTTGACCGTGGTGGAGATCGTGCACGCCATCCACGACGGCACCATCCGCGGCATGTACATTCAGGGCGAGAACCCGGCGATGTCCGATCCCGACCTGGATCACGCCCGGGCGGCGCTGGCCAAGCTCGAGCACCTGGTGGTGCAGGACCTCTTCGTCACCGAGACGGCACAGTTCGCCGACGTCATCCTGCCGGCCTCCAGCTGGTCGGAGAAGGAGGGCACCGTCACCAACACCAACCGCCAGGTGCAGCTCGGTCGGGCCGCGGTGTCGCTGCCCGGTGAGGCCAAGCCCGACTGGTGGATCATCCAGGAGATCGCCCGGCGTTTCGGCCTCGACTGGCGCTATGCGCACCCTCGCGAGGTCTTCGCGGAGATGAAGCGAGGCATGCCCTCGCTCGACCACATTACCTGGGAGCGGCTCGAGCGCGAGCATTCGGTCTCCTATCCCTGTCCGGCCGACGACGCCCCCGGTGCCGACGTGGTGTTCTCCGACGCCTTTCCCACCGCCAGCGGCAAGGCCAGGTTCTCGCCGACCCTGCCGCTGCCGCCGGACGAGCCGATCGACGCCGACTACCCGGTGGTGCTGACCACCGGCCGCCAGCTGGAGCACTGGCACACCGGCTCCATGACGCGCCGCGCGCGCGTGCTCGACGACCTCGAGCCGGCGGCGGTGGCGAGCCTTGCCCCGGCGGAAGCGCGCCACCTGGATGTGGCGCCCGGCGAACCGATCACCATCACCACCCGGCGCGGCAGCATCACCCTGGCGGCGCGCGTCGACCCGGCCATGCCGGAGGGTATGGTATTCGTGCCGTTCTGTTACGCCGAGGCGGCCGCCAACGTGCTGACCAATCCGGCGCTGGACCCCTTCGGCAAGATTCCCGAGTTCAAATACGCGGCGGCACGGCTGTCGAGGGCAGCGACCGCCGAGCCGAATGAAACTGTCGAATCGCGGTAAAGGGAGGGCTGGGTATGATGATCGCTGAGTTGGTCGATGGCGACGACTTTCGCCAGCGGCTGGTGGCGCTGGGGGTGCGCATTCCCGACGGCGCCTGCCCCGAGACCTGCGCGCGCATGGCGCGGCTGATGCACGAGCAGGTGGGTGTCGAGGGGCTGGTGGCGCTGGTGGCCGAGCTCGAGGCGCAGCGCGAGGTGATGTTGCCTTCGGTGCGCAACGCCCTGGAGCAGTTCCTGGTGCCGGTAGTGGCAGGGGGCGCGAAACCGTGAGAGTGACCCCGCCGCAAGGGTGGGGCCGCTATCCTTTCAGCCCTGTACCACCTGCAGCGACGGGGCGCTGTGGTTGAGGTTCTCCCGCAGCCGCTCGCTGTACCAGTCGATGAAGTCGATCACCCCGAACTCGTAGGTCTCGGAGTAGGGACCGGGCTCATAGGCCCTGGAGTTGATGCCGCGCTGGTTCTCTTCGGCGAGGCGGCGGTCCTGATCGTTGGTGGCATCCCACACGTGGCGCATCCGCTCGGGATGGTAGTCCACGCCCTCCACGGCATCCTTGTGTACCAGCCACTTGGTGGTGACCACCGTCTGCTGGGGACCCAACGGCATGACGCGGAAGACCACGGCGTGGTCGCCCATGAAGTGGTTCCAGGAATTGGGCAGATGCAGGATGCGCAGCGATCCCATATCGGGGTTCGAGAGGCGTCCCATCAGCTTCTGGCACGCCGGCTTGCCATCCAGGGTCATGGAGACGGTGCCGTTGAGCATTGGGGTACGGGTCAGGCGGTTGCGCTTGCCGAAACGCTTGAGCTGCCAAGGCACCTGCTGGGCATCCCATTCGGCCTGCTTGCGTGCAACGAGTGCCTTGTAGGCCGGGGTGGCACGCGGGTCGTCGGTGTCGTCGAACTCCTGCAGGGAATTGAGCAGCTCAGGGTGGGCGCCATTGCAGTGATAGCACTCGCGGTTGTTTTCGATGACCAGCTTCCAGTTGGCCTGTTCGACGATGGAGGACTCTACGGCCACCTTGACGTTGGTCATGTCGTAGGGTTCCAGGTAGTGCTCCAGCGTGTCCAGGAAGTCGTCGACGGCCGGTGGGGTTTCGCTCAGGTTGATGAAAATGAAGCCCCCGGCACACTTCACATGGACCGGCTTGAGGCCGTAGGCGGCGAGGTCGAAGCTATCGCCCATGTCGCTGCCCGCGAACAGCAGGCGGCCGTCCAGCTCGTAGGTCCACTGGTGGTAGGGGCAGACCAGCTTGGCCACCTTGCCCTTGTCCTTCATGCACAGTCTCGAACCGCGATGGCGACAGACGTTGTGGAAGGCATGCACCTGCCCCTCGTGACCGCGCACGATGACGATCGGGTTGCTGGCGACATCGAGCGTCATGAAGTTGCCCTTGGCGGGTATCTCGCAGGTCATGCCAGCGAATAGCCACTCCTTCTCGAAGATCTCTTGCATGTCGAGATCGAACAGCCTGGCATCGTTATAGAACGGCTGGGGTAGCGAAAAGTTGCGGACCCTCGACTGCAACATGTCGGCAGTCGCCTCGCGTGCCTTGGCCAAGGGGTCGTCCAGTTCGTGAGTCGCTATCAGGTTCATACCGAATATCCTTTTGAACGCCGCCTCCCCGCGAGGACGGCGATACGATCATGGGTTGCTGTTGTTGTCGTGAGCGGATTGGCATTGACGCATGGAACAACCTGGCGTCCGTATTTTTCGGCGATTGTGGTGCATGTCCGACGCTGCCAGATGTCTGTTCACGACCTCGGATGATGCAACGGCGACCAGGCAGCTGTATCTCCGCCAGGGAATGGGTGCGGAAGGCATGCGCATGTCGCAAACAGGCAAGCCAGATATTCAGTGCGTACTCAGAATGCGGACGTGAAAAGGCGCTGGACCGTGTGCACGTTACGGACCGGTGGAGGCATAGCCACGGCACTGCCAGGCAGAGACGACGATGACAATGAATTTTTTCAACCCGGTCACGACCCAAACCTGGACCAATGGGCGTCATGCGGTCCGCTGCGTCAAGGTGATCCAGGAAACCTGGGATGTACGGACTTTCTGCTTCATGGCAGAGCAGCCGGTACTGTTCTTTTTCAAACCGGGCCAGTTCGTGACGTTGGAGTTGGAAATCGATAACGAGCCGACGATGCGCTCGTACACCATCTCCAGTTCGCCATCCATACCCTACAGCTTTTCGATCACGGTCAAGCGGATACCGGGGGGCAAAGTATCCAACTGGATACACGAGAACCTCAAGGTCGGCGATGAGCTGGTGGTGCACGGGCCGGTAGGCAATTTCAATTCGATCGACTTTCCTGCCGATAAGGTCTTGTTTCTTTCCGGCGGTGTAGGCATCACTCCACTGATGTCGATGACGCGTTGGCTCTTCGATACCAATGCCAATGTCGATGTCGAATTCGTCCATAGCGCCAGGGCTCCCCGCGATGTCATTTACCATCGTGAGCTGGTGCATATGTTCTCTCGGATACCCGAGTTCAAATTGCACATCGTTTGCGAAAGCAAGGATGATATTGGCGAGGCTTGGGCCGGTTACCGTGGCTACTTGAATCAGCAGATGCTGGAGTTGATGGTGCCCGATTACCTCGAAAGGGAGGTTTTCTGTTGCGGCCCTGCACCGTACATGAATGCCATCAAGAATATCCTGCGCAGCAATGGCTTCGACATGAGCCATTACCATGAAGAGTCTTTCGTAGCCACGCCGTCGGACGTTCGTGAAGACGTTCTGGAACTGGCCGAGCAGGCCGAGGCGGAAGCCGAGGACATCGATTACGAAGACCTGATCAGCGTCGAGTTTGCCGGGTCGGGAAAAAGCGTGCGCATTCAGCCGGGCGAGACGGTGCATGCGGCTGCATCGAAGCTCGGTCTGCATATTCCCAAGGCCTGCGGAATGGGGATATGCGGCACCTGTCGGGTCGGACTGAAGTCGGGTGACGTGGAGATGGATCACAACGGTGGCATTACCGACGAGGACATCGACGAAGGGTATATTCTTTCCTGTTGCAGCAAGCCGTTGGGCGATGTGGTAGTGGATTACTGAGCCGTGACGGCAGCAGGGTGCGGCTGGCGCGATTATGGCCGCCAAGTTGTCGCATCCGTTCAATCTTCGTGTTTCGGCATCCGCTATCAATAGCGGGTGGCAGAGTCGGCCGCTCGGGCGATTCCGGCGTGTTGGCCTGTCTCGCTCGATGATGACGGTGTCGTTTTCAGAATACCGCGCGCCCCCTTTTCGCCTATCGTTGAACAGCCACTTCCCAGGGTGATGTCATGAACGCCAACAACCTTACGACAGCCGACCCCCAGATTGCCGCCGCCATCGCCGACGAGGTGGCGCGTCAGGAGGCCCACATCGAGCTGATCGCCTCCGAGAACTACGCCAGCCCTCAGGTGATGGAGGCTCAGGGCAGCCAACTGACCAACAAGTACGCCGAGGGTTATCCAGGCAAACGCTACTATGGCGGCTGCGAGCACGTCGATGCGGTCGAGCGGCTGGCCATCGAGCGGGCCTGCGCGCTGTTCGGTGCCGACTACGCCAACGTCCAGCCCCACTCCGGTGCCCAGGCCAACGCCGCAGCCTTCATGGCCCTGGTCTCCCCGGGCGACACCGTGCTGGGCATGAGCCTGGCCCATGGTGGCCACCTGACCCACGGCGCCGCACCCAACTTCTCCGGCAAGTACTACCACGCCGTTCAGTACGGCCTGAATACGGAGACCGGCGAGATCGACTACGACGAGGTCGAGCGCCTGGCCAACGAGCACCGGCCCAAGCTGATCATCGCCGGCTTCTCGGCGTACTCCCGGGTCATCGACTGGCGGCGTTTCCGCGACATCGCCGACGAAGTGGGTGCCTGGCTGATGGTCGACATGGCTCATGTGGCGGGCCTGATCGCGGCCGGCCACTATCCGAGCCCGCTGCCCCACGCCCACGTGGTGACCACCACCACCCACAAGACCCTGCGCGGTCCGCGCGGCGGCCTGATTCTCTCCGCCAGCGGCGACGAGACGCTCTACAAGAAGCTCAACGGGGCGGTCTTTCCCGGCCAGCAGGGCGGTCCGCTGATGCACGTCATCGCCGCCAAGGCGGTGGCCTTTCGCGAGGCCATGAGTCAGGACTTCGTGCGCTACCAGGCCCAGGTCATCGACAATGCCCGGGCCATGGCCGGCGTCTTCGTCGACCGTGGCTTCGAGGTGGTTTCCGGCGGTACCGACGACCATCTCTTTCTGGTCTCGTTGATCAAGCAGGGCGTGACCGGCAAGGACGCGGACGCCGCCCTGGGCCGCGCCCACATCACCGTCAACAAGAACGCCGTGCCGGGCGACCCGCAAAGCCCCTTCGTGACGTCCGGGCTGCGTATCGGCACTCCGGCCGTGACCACCCGCGGCTTCGGCCAGACGGAGTGCGAAACGCTGGCCGGTTGGATCTGCGACATCCTCGACGTCCTGGCGCTGGGCGCCGACACCACCGGAGTCGAGATCGAAGTGCGCGGCAAGGTGGCCGAGTTGTGTGCTCGCCATCCCGTCTATGCCCAGGCGACCGCCGCGGCCGGCACGTCCATCGCGTGAGTCCGTTCCCCGCCGGTACCCCCGGCGGGGCCCTCGAGGAGTAGATCCCTATGCAACGTTATTCAGGCTTCGGGCTGGTCAAGCACGCGCTGAGCCACCACGAGAACTGGCAGCGCCAGTGGCGCAATCCCACGCCCAAGAAAGCGTACGACGTCATCATCGTCGGCGGCGGTGGCCATGGCCTGGCCACCGCCTACTACCTGGCCAAGGAACACGGCATCAGGAACGTTGCCGTGATCGAGAAGGGCTGGCTGGGCGGCGGCAACACCGCGCGCAATACCACCATCGTGCGCTCCAACTACTTGTGGGACGAGGCGGCAGCCCTCTACGAGCACTCCATGAAGCTGTGGGAGGGCCTGTCCCAGGACCTCAACTACAACGTCATGTTCTCCCAGCGCGGCGTCTTGAACCTTGGCCACACCCTGCAGGACATGCGCGACATCCAGCGCCGGGTCAACGCCAATCGGCTGAACGGTATCGACAGCGAGGTGCTGGATACCCAGGGCGTCCAGGCGTTGGTGCCGATCATGGACTGCTCCAAGAACGCCCGCTATCCGGTGCTCGGCGCCTCCTGGCAGCCGCGCGCCGGCGTGGCCCGGCACGACGCCGTGGCCTGGGGCTTCGCCCGCGGTGCCGATGCCCACGGAGTGGACATCCTGCAGCAGACCGAGGTCACCGGCTTCAAGATCCGCGACGGTCAGGTGTACGGCGTGCACACCAATCGTGGCGACATCGAGGCCAAGACCGTCGGCTGCGTGGCGGCCGGCAACTCGGGGGTGCTGGCGAAGATGGCCGGCCTCAAGCTGCCGCTGGAGTCGCACCCGCTGCAGGCACTGGTCTCCGAGCCGCTAAAGCCGGTGCTCGACACCGTGGTGATGTCCAACCACGTGCACGGCTACATCAGCCAGACCGACAAGGGCGACCTGGTCATCGGCGCCGGCATCGACGGCTACAACGGCTATGGTCAGCGCGGCAGCTATCCGACCGTGGAGCACACCCTGCAGGCCATCGTCGAGATGTTCCCGATCTTCTCCCGGGTGCGCATGAACCGCCAGTGGGGCGGCATCGTCGATACCTGTCCCGACGCCTGCCCGATCCTCTCCAAGACCAAGGTCAAGGGGCTCTACTTCAACTGCGGCTGGGGCACCGGTGGCTTCAAGGCGACGCCGGGGTCGGCGCACGTATTCGCCGCCAGCCTGGCCAAGGGTGAGATGCATCCGCTGGCCGCGCCGTTCTCTATCGACCGTTTCCATACCGGAGCGCTGGTCGATGAGCACGGCGCCGCCGGCGTGGCCCATTGAGAACAACGTGAGGACAGGCGCTTCGAGATGCGCGCCGGGGGCAAGGCGAAGCGAGGGTCTTTTGCCATGGATGGCAAAAGTAGCGCCCAGGGATGGGTTCACAGCGCCCTCGCGCAGACTTGTCGCCGGAGAAGCTCATCGGATCCGGAGTGAAAGTCTCTCCAAGGGAGAACCACCATGCTTCATATCTACTGCCCCTACTGCGGCGAGACCCGCGAGGAAGAGGAATTCCACCCCAAGGGCCAGGCGCACATCGCTCGCCCGGCGGACCCCGAAGCGTGCTCGGATGAAGAGTGGGGCGACTATTTGTTCTTCCGCGACAATCCCCGCGGCATCCACCACGAGCTGTGGGTGCACGCCGTAGGCTGCCGCAAGTTCTTCAACGTCACCCGCAACACCGTGACCTACGAGATCCTCGAGACCTACAAGATGGGCGAACGGCCGACGATCACCGCCGAGCACCCCGAAGGCCGGCCGGCCGACGCCACCGCCCAGCAGACATCGCTTCGTGACGGAGTCCGCGCATGAGCCAGTTCAATCGTCTCACCCAGGGCGGCCGCATCGACCGTTCTCGCAAGCTGAGCTTCACCTTTAACGGCAAGGCCTATGAGGGGCATACCGGGGATACCCTGGCCTCGGCGCTGCTCGCCAACGGCGTCGACATCGTCAATCGCAGCTTCAAGTACTCGCGGCCTCGCGGCATCGTCGCCGCTGGCGCCGAGGAGCCCAATGCGGTGGTCCAGCTCGGCACCACCGAGGCGGCCCAGGTGCCCAACGTGCGCGCGACCCAGCAGGCGCTTTACGATGGCCTCGAGGCATGCAGCACCAACGGCTGGCCCAACGTCCAGCGCGACCTGATGAGCCTGGTCGGCAAGCTGGGCGGCCAGTTCATGCCGCCGGGCTTCTACTACAAGACCTTCATGGCTCCGGCCTCGCTGTGGATGACCTACGAGAAGGTCATCCGCAAAGGGGCGGGACTGGGGCGCAGCCCCATGGAGCACGATCCGGACAGCTACGACCACCTCAACCAGCACTGCGACCTGTTGGTGATCGGCGCCGGCCCGGCCGGCTTGGCGGCGGCGCTCACCGCGGCGCGTGCCGGTGCCCGGGTGATCCTGTGTGACGAGCAGGAGGAGCTGGGCGGTTCGCTGCTCGATACCCGCGAGTTGCTCGATGACCGGCCCGCCGCCCAGTGGGCCGAGCAGGTGATCGCCCAACTCACCGAGTGCGACAACGTCACATTGCTGGCCCGCACCACCGCCAATGGCTACCACGACCATCACTTCGTGACCCTGCACGAGCGGCGTACCGAACACCTCGGCGAGACCGCGCCCACCGTGGACGGTCATCGCCCCTCCCGCTCGCGCATGCACCGCGTGCGTGCCGGCCAGGTGCTGCTCGCCACCGGTGCCCACGAGCGACCGCTGGTCTACGCGGGCAACGACGTGCCGGGCAACCTGGTGGCCGGGGCGGTCGCCACTTACATCCGCCGCTACGGGGTGGTGCCGGGCAACAAGCTGGTGCTCTCCACCAGCAACGACTACGCCTACCGCGCCGCTCTGGATTGGCTCGAGGCCGGCCGCGAGGTAGTGGCCATCGTCGATGCGCGCCGCAACCCGGACGGTGAGCTGGTCGAGCAGGCCCGTGCCCGCGGCATTCGCATCATCGAAGGCGCGGCGGTGCTCGAGGCCAAGGGAGACAAGCGCGTCAGCGGCGCCCGTGTTGCCACCATCGATGCCGAAGCTTTCAGGGTCACCGGTCAGGCCGAGACCCTGGCCTGCGATACCATTGCCAGCTCCGGCGGCTATAGCCCGGTGATCCATCTGGCTTCCCACACCGGCGCCCGGCCGACCTGGAACGACGAGATCCTCGGTTTCGTGCCCGGCCTGGTGAAGGGCGTGCACGCTGCCGGCAGCGCCCGCGGCGTGCATGACCTGGCCGAGGGCATGGCCGACGGCATGGCCAAGGCGTGCGAGGCGCTGACAGCGCTGGGCAGGTCCGCCGACACCATCGAGCTGCCCCGGGCCGACGCCATCCGCGAAGGCAAGGCCTGCGCGCTCTACCATGTGCCCCACGAGAAGCCGACCCTGCGCGGGCCCAAGCAGTTCGTCGACCTGCAGAACGACGTGACCGCGGCGGCCATCGAACTCGCCACCCGCGAGGGCTTCGAATCCATCGAGCACGTCAAGCGCTACACCGCCATGGGCTTCGGTACCGACCAGGGCAAGCTCGGCAACATCAACGGCATGGCCATCGCCGCGCGCTGCCTGGGCAAGACGATCCCCGAGGTGGGCACCACGGTGTTCCGCCCCAACTACACCCCGGTCACCTTCGGCGCCATCGTCGGTCGCCATTGTCTCGAGCTGTTCGACCCAGAGCGTTACACGGCCTTGCACCAGTGGCACGTTGAGCACGGCGCCGAGTTCGAGGACGTGGGCCAGTGGAAGCGCCCCTGGTATTTTCCCAAAGCCCGCGCTGGCGCCGTCAACGGCGAACGCGAGAGCATGGCGGAAGCGGTGGCTCGGGAGTGTCGGGCGGTGCGCGAGGCGGTGGGCATTCTCGACGCCTCGACGCTCGGCAAGATCGACATCCAGGGCCCCGACGCCCGGGAGTTCCTGGGGCGGGTCTACACCAACAAGTGGGCCAAGTTGGTCCCCGGCCGCGTCCGCTACGGTCTGATGTGCAAGGACGACGGCATGGTGTTCGACGACGGCACCACCAGTTGCCTGGGCGAGAACCACTTTCTGATGACCACCACCACCGGCGGCGCGGCCACGGTGCTGGAGTGGCTGGAGATCTGGCACCAGACCGAGTGGCCGGAGCTGGAGGTCTACTTCAACTCGGTGACCGACCATTGGGCGACCATGACCATCACCGGGCCGGAGGCGCGCAAGTTGCTGGCCGAAATAACGGACATGGACCTGGATCGTGAGTCCTTCAAGTTCATGGATTGGCGCGAGGGCGTCGTCGCCGGGGTGCCGGCGCGGGTGTTCCGCATCTCCTTCACCGGCGAGCTGGCCTTCGAGATCAATGTCCAGGCCAACTATGCCCTGCACGTATGGGAGACGCTGTTCGCCCATGGCGACAAGTACGGCCTGACGCCCTACGGAACGGAGACGATGCACGTCTTGAGGGCGGAAAAGGGGTTCATCATCGCCGGTCAGGACACCGACGGTTCGGTGACCCCGGAGGACCTGGGCATGCAGTGGGCGATCGGCTACGACAAGCCGTTCTCCTGGATCGGCAAGCGGGCTCTGTCACGTCCCGACACCGCTCGCAGCGACCGCAAGCAGCTGGTGGGCCTCCGGCCCAAGGATCCCCAAGTGGTGCTGGAGGAGGGTGCCCAGATCGTCTTCGATCCCCATCATGCCATCCCCATGCCCATGGTGGGGCATGTGACCTCCAGCTATTACAGCCCGACCCTGGACTCAGGCTTCGCCCTGGCCGTGGTCAAGGGCGGTCAGCAGAAGATGGGCGAGAGCGTCTATCTGTCCATGGCCGACGGCCAGGTCCATGAGGCCGAAATCGTCAGCCCGATCTTCGTCGACCCCAAGGGAGAGCGCCAGAATGTCTAATACCGCTGCCGAGAAGGTCAGAACCTTCGATACCCGCACCCAAGCCAAGATTCCGGTGGAATCGCCGCTGGCCTACTCCTATCGCCGCTCGGGGGCGCCGGCGCCCACCGCCAAGAGCCGGGTGGTGCTGCGCGAGCGGCCCTTCCTGGGTCACCTGGTGCTGCGTGGCGGGGCCATCGTCCTCGACGAGGCGGTCCGCGAGGTGCTCGGCATCCCGCTGCCCGGCGAGCCCCAGGGCCTGGTCCACGACGCCGATGGCCAGCGCTCCATCCAGTGGATCTCCCCGGACGAGTGGTTGGTCATCGTGCCCGGTGGCGAGGAGTTCGCGCTGGAGAACCGGTTGCGCGCGGTCCTGGGCGACGCCCACTTCGCGATCAGCAACGTCAGCGGGGGGCAGACTCTGGTCGAGCTGACGGGCGAGGCGGCCCGCGAGCTGCTGATGAAATCGGTGATCTACGATGTGCACCCGAGCCACTTCCCGGTGGGCAAGGGCGTCACCACCGTCTTCGCCAAGGCCACGGTGATCCTGCGCCGACCGACGGAAACCCGCTGGGAGCTGGTGGTGCGCCGCAGCTTTGCCGACTACACCTATCGCTGGCTTCTGGACGCGGGCGAGGAGTACGGCATCGGCGTCGAGCGCTGATCCGAGGGCTTTCCAGGCCGGGGTTTGCTCCCGGCCTGCTTCATCAGGAGACTCGCCATGAGCCGTAGTGCCGATACCTGGATTCTCACCGCCCAGTGCCCGAGCCGCCTGGGCACCGTCGATGTGGTCACTCGATTCCTGAAGGAAAGGCGCTGTTACATCACCGAGCAGCACTCCTTCGACGATCGCCACGGCGAGCGCTTCTTCATCCGCACCGAGTTCCGGCCTCAGGACCCCGACTTCGATGCGCAGGCCTTCCAGGCCGTCTTCGCGCCCCGGGCCGCGGCGTTCGAGATGGTCTTCGAGCTGACCGCGCCGGAGGCACGCACGCCGGTGGTGATCATGGTCTCCAAGGCCGATCACTGCCTCAACGACCTTTTGTATCGTTACCGCACCGGGCAGTTGCCCATCGACATCCGGGCCGTGGTCTCCAACCACCCGGATCTGCAGTCACTGGCCGACTGGCATGGCTTGCCCTATTACCATTTCCCGATCACGCCCGAGACCAAGGCCGAGCAGGAGGCCCAGGTCTGGCAGGTGATCGAAGAAACCGGAGCGGAGCTGGTGATCCTGGCTCGCTACATGCAAGTGCTGTCCAGCGAGATGTGCGAGCGGCTCGCCGGCCGGGCGATCAACATCCACCACTCCCTGCTGCCGGGTTTCAAGGGTGCCAAGCCCTACCATCAGGCCTACGAGAAGGGCGTCAAGCTGGTCGGCGCTACCGCTCACTACATCAATGACGATCTCGACGAGGGGCCGATCATCACCCAGGGCGTTGAGCCGGTCAGCCATGCCGACTACCCGGAGGACCTGGTGGCCAAGGGGCGCGACGTGGAATGTCTGACCCTGGCCAGAGCCGTGGCTTACCACCTCGAGCGGCGGGTATTCCTGCACGCCAAACGCACGGTGGTATTCGCCAAGTAACGCGGAAGCCTGCCTGCGCTCGAGCATGTGGCGTTCGGTGCGGAGTGCGCCATCGGTCTCTCGGTGTCCTCGTCGGTTGCGTGGCATCGGGGCGATGGCGCTCTGCCGTCTTGTTGAGCGTGCTCAAAAAAGAGCCGTTTGCCCATGCAAATGAGAGGTCTTCCATTGTAGCTGTGAGTGATAATATTTATCATGTCTCTGGTCTCATCCCGCTCCATCCAACCCTGCCAGAGATAGACACATGCATCCTTCATCCCATTCTGCTGCCATGCAGCCTCTCGCCGCCGCGGTTCGTCGTGCCATTGGCGTGTCGGTATCGGGCATCCTGCTCTCGGTCCCCCTGGTCGCTCAGGCCCAGGAAGAGGCCATGGAAACCGATACGGAAACCATGGTGGTGGTGGGTACGGCGCTGAAGGTGGCATCTCCACTGGTCGAGACCCCGCGTCCCGTCTCCATCGTGGAACGCGAGGAACTGGACGAGCGCAACGTCCAGCGCCTCGACGAGACCTACCGCTATCGCTCCGGCGTCCTCTCCGGCCACTACGGAGCAGACAACAACACCGACTGGTTCAAGGTCCGGGGCTTCGATCAGGCAACCTATCAGGACGGCCTGCGGATTTACCGCGAAGGCTTTTACCAATGGTTGCCAGAGCCCTATGGGCTGGATCGTGTTGAACTCTTCAAAGGGCCCTCGTCGATTCTCTACGGCGAGGCACCATCCGGTGGCTTGATCAATGCCGTCAGCAAGCGGCCCACGGACGAGCCGCAGGGCGAGATCGAGATACAGGCTGGCAATCGCAATCACCGGCAGTTCGCCTTCGATACCTCGGGGCCTGCCACCGACGAGGGCGACGTTCGCTACCGCATGGTAGGCCTGTACAAGGAACGTGACGGCGACCTGGACGATACCGATAACGAACGTTTCTACCTGGCGCCCAGTCTCGAATGGGACATTTCCGATGATACTCAGTTGACCGTGCTGGCCAGCTTTCAGAAGGACGACGGCGTCCCCGTCAACCCTTTCAAGCTGGCCTATGGCACGGTTCAGGATACGCCGTTTGGCAGGGTGGATCCTCAGACCAACTACGGGGCCCCCGGTTACGACAAGGACGAGCGTACCCAGACGGCGGTTGGATACGAGTTCGAGCATGCCTTCAACGACACGTGGAGGTTCGAGCAGAACTTCCGCTATAGCCATCTCGATCTGGATCTGCGCAGTACCTATATGATGATGGGCACCGGTGATGGTCAGACGGCATTTCGCGGTCATCTGCAGCGTGACGGCGAGATCGACAGCTTTACCGTCGACAACCGCATGGTCGGAAAATGGTATGGCGACCGCACGGAAAACACGCTATTACTCGGGGTGGACTACCAGGACCTGACACTGGATGGCAGGGAGTTCGACAACTACTTCTACGACAGTGTCGATATCTTCAATCCCCAGAGCGGCATTGCCCCAGTACCCAGCGATCAGTTGACCCGCCGCAAGATCGACAAGGAGCAGTTGGGGCTCTATCTGCAGGATCAACTGCGTATCGACGATCGCTGGGTACTGCTGGGAGCCGTTCGTCACGACAGTGCCGATGTACGCAACGAATCCGAACGCGATAACAACACCGTGGATGAAACCCAGTCCGCGACCTCCTGGTCCGGTGGTGTCATGTATCTTGGCGATAATGGCCTGAACCCCTATCTCAGCTACACGGAATCCTTCCGACCGGCAGCGCAGACTAATTCTAACGGTGCCATATTCGAGGAAATCGAGGGCGAGCAGTGGGAGCTGGGCGTCAAGTACGCACCGTTCGACTGGGATGGCTATGTAACCGCAGCGCTCTTCGATATCGAGGAGTCGAACTCCTTTGCCACGGCGCCTGGTGGATATCAAACGTAGGAAGGCGAGACGACCTCCAGCGGATTCGAGATCGAGGGGGTGAGCTACCTCACTGACGCTCTCAAGCTGACGGCGGCTTACACTTACACGGATGCGCGCGATAAGGATGACAATCGCAAGGCCCTGATTCCCCGTCATATGGCGTCGGCATGGCTGAACTACGATTTCGAAGGGACCGCTCTGGATGGCTTGCGCTTGGGGGCAGGTATACGCCATGCCGGTGAGTCCGTGGATGGCGACATTACCGTGCCGGATTACACCGTGGGAGACGCCATGGCCAGCTATGACTTCAACCGTCATTGGACTGCCCAGATCAACGTCAACAACGTTACCGATGAAGAGTACGTCGCCAGCTGTGACTTCTGGTGCTACTACGGCGAATCGCGCAGCGTGATCGGTAGCCTGAGCTATCGCTGGTAGGTTGCCACCCGAACGGCCCTGTCCTGCGCCCGGCCTCTGGCCGGGCGCAGCGCTCGTTACAGCGCTTTGAGGTCAAGGGCCTCGTCATCCTGTCCGAGACAGGGCCGTTGCCATCTGGGGAGTCTGAGCGCTTGCCAATGGCGACGCAGACGAGCTGGAGATTGCCGGTACGCAAACCAGACGCTGGGTGTGGGGGTCGCGAATCACGTGGGCATCGAGGTCGAAGACCTGCTTGAGCCTGGCGGCGGTGAAAACCGCTTCGGGGCTGCCTCCATGCATGATGCGTCCATCGCGCATCATCACCAGCTCGTCGGCATAGGCTGCGGCCAGGTTTAGGTCGTGCAACACGACCAGGAGCGTGCGGCCCTGGTCGTGGGCCAAGTGTGCCAGCAGTTCGAGCAGATCGACCTGAACTTTCAGGTCGAGGAAGGTGGTCGGTTCGTCGAGCAGCAAGAGATCGGTTTCCTGAGCCAGCACCATGGCGATCCAGCAACGCTGACGCTGGCCGCCGGATAGAGAGTCCACGGGTCGCGAGGCGAACTCCGTGACCCGTGCGATGGACATGGCGTCGTTCACCGCTCGCTCGTCTTCGCGCGACCATTGACGCCACAGTCGCTGGTGGGGAAAGCGCCCCATACCGACCAGTTCGCGTACCGTCAGCCCCTCGGGAGCCGTTGGGCTCTGCGGCAGTATGCCGAGCTTGCGAGCGACGTCGCGGGTGGGCGTGCGGTGGAGGTCCTTGCCGTCGAGCAGTACCTGACCGCGCTGCGGACCGAGCGTGCGTGCCAGCGTCTTGAGCAGGGTCGACTTGCCGCTGCCGTTGGGTCCGAGCAGGATCGTCAGGCGTCCCTCGGCAACCTGGAAGTCCACTTCGTCGAGAACGCGGCGACTCTCGTAGCCGACGCAGAGGCGCTCTCCCCGCAGGCGGTGGGAGGTCATGCTGGCTGTCACCTCTAAAAAGTGAGAATCATTTGTATCAGGGCGCGAGAGTGTGGCATCGTCAGCGCCCCTCTGTCCAATAGCGTGTTGCAGGAAGCGATCATGAGCCGTTCGATCTCCGTTGCCCTGTGGGCCATTGCCTGTTTGCTCGCGCTTTCCGGCCTGCCGCGGGAGACCCGGGCCGAGCCGGTGCGAACGGTCGATCACGCCTTCGGCGAGAGCCGGATCGCAGGCAGCCCGCAGCGTATCGTGACGCTCTATCAGGGAGCCACGGACAGCGCACTGGCACTGGGGCTGGAACCGGCGGGGGTGGTGGAATCCTGGCTCGAGCGCCCCATGTACCGATATCTGCGCGACAGCCTGCCCGAAGACGTGCGCTATCTTGGCCTGGAGACACAGCCGGATCTGGAGGCGATCGCGGAGCTGGCTCCCGACCTGATCGTCGGCGCGCGTTACCGCCAGGCGAGTGTCTACCCGCTGTTGTCGCGCATCGCTCCCACGGTGATCGCCGATACCGCCTATGAATTCGAAGCCATGCTCGAACTCCTCGGGAAGGCGACCGGTCGCCGGACGAAGGCGCGGGCGCTGCTCGATGCCTGGCACCAGCGCGTCGCCGACTTCCGCTGCCGGGCCGCAGCGGCACTGGGCGATGCCTGGCCGCAGGAGGTCTCGGTTGTCAGCTTTCGGGGCGATCATGTGCGCCTCTACTACGATGGTTTTGCCTGGCGCGTTCTCGAGCAGCTCGGGTTTCGCCGGCCCGAGGGGCAAACGGGGGCCGGCTGGGGGATCAAACTGGTCAGTCGCGAGAGTCTGCCGGCCATGGACGCCGATGCCATCTTCGTCTTCATGCGTGACGATCCGGCCGTGGCCGAGCAGCATCGAGCCTGGACCGCCCACCCGTTATGGCAGAACCTCGAGGCGGTGAAACGCGATCGAGTCCATGAAGTCGACCCGGTGATCTGGAGCATGGGGGCCGGCATTCTGGCCGCCAACCGCTTGCTCGACGAGCTCTACGCACACTATGGCTTGGTGCCTGGCCGTTCGAAGAGCGGTGGCCAGAAGGAAGGCAAGGGCGAGTCATGCTGAAGGTGCCCACGGCTCGGATTGTCGGCCTGCTGTTGGGGGTGGCATTGGCCGTCGCCGCGGCGTTTGCCAGCCTTGTGTTTGGCGCCACCGAGATCGCGCCGACGACTCTGATGGACGCCGTGTTTCGGCCCGACCCGGAGTCCGTGGAACACCTCATCCTGCGCACCGAGCGTCTTCCCAGAGCGGCCATCGCCGCCCTGGTAGGTGCCAGCCTGGCGGTCGCGGGTGCCCTGATGCAGACCTTGACCCGTAACGCCCTGGCCGCGCCGAGCGTGCTCGGTATCAATGCCGGTGCGATGTGCTTCGTGGTGGTGGCGAGTGCCATCTTCGCCCTGCGTTCGCCGCTGGCGCTGGTGTGGGTGGCCTTTCTTGGTGCCCTGGTGGCAGCACTGCTGGTCGCCTCGTTGGGGCGTGAGCGGAGTGGCGGTCTTTCCCCGGTGCGGTTGGTGTTGGCGGGAGTGGCGGTCACTGCGCTTTTCGTGTCTTTGGCCCAGGGGCTGTTGATCGTCGACCAGGCGCGCTTCGAGAGCCTGCTGTTGTGGCTGGCCGGGTCGGTAGCCGGGCGCGGCCTCGAGGTCATGACGCCGTTGTTGCCGTTCTTCGTCGCTGCCGCGTTGCTCTGCCTGCTGTTGGTTCGTCAGCTCAACCTGCTGGCGTTGGACGATGACGTGGTCAAGGGCCTCGGGCAGCGGACCGGCCGGGTCAAGTTGCTGGCCGGAGCCGTGATCATCGTGCTGGCCGGAGGCGCGGTGGCGATGGCCGGCATGATCGGTTTCGTGGGCCTGATCGTGCCGCACATGGTGCGTGCCCTGTACGGTCGGGATCATCGCTGGTTATTGCCTGGCTGCGCTCTGCTGGGGGCCACGCTGTTGTTGGTCGCCGACACCCTGGCACGCTTTCTGATGCCACCTCAGGAGGTGCCGGTGGGCGTGATGACGGCGCTGCTGGGCACGCCCTTTTTCCTCTATCTGGCCCGCCGACGGAGTCTGACACCATGAGTTCGACATGGCTTCTGCGCGTTGCCGATGGGCGGTTTTCGCTACGTTTCGAGCGCCGAACCCTGGCGGTGACGCTGCTGCTGGTCTTGGCGCTCGTCATCAGCGCCCTGGCGTCGCTGAGCCTGGGCAGTCGGGCTACGCCGCTGGCCCAGGTGCTGGAGGCGCTGCTGTTTCCTGAACGCAGTGACATCGTGCTGATCGTGCATGAGATTCGCCTGCCACGGGTGCTCTTGGCGATTCTGGTCGGCGGCTGTCTGGGTGTCGCCGGGCTGCTGCTGCAGGGGCTGGTGCGCAATCCGCTCGCTTCGCCGGACGTGATCGGCATCACCGGCGGTGCGTCGCTCGCGGCGGTGAGCTTTATGGCGCTGGGTGGGGCGGCGCTGGGCGAGGCCTGGCTGCCACTGGCGGCACTGACCGGCGCACTGCTGGTGGCGCTGGGAATTCTCGCTCTGGCCGGGCGTGGTGTGACGCCGGCAAGGCTGGTGCTGATCGGCATTGGTATCGCTGCTGCTCTGGGGGCGGCGACCACGCTGGTGCTGGTGCTCGCTGCCGATACCACGGCGATGCAAGCTTACGTGTGGCTGACCGGCAGTCTCTATGCTGCCCAGTGGCGAGAGGTGGCGTGGCTGGCACCCTGGGCGCTGCTAGGGCTGCCACTGGCGCTGGGGATGGCGCGAAGACTCGATGCTCTGGCACTCGGGGACGACATGGCCACGGGGTTGGGAACGGCCGTGTCGGGTACGCGGCTCTCCTTGCTGCTGCTGGCCGTGGCCCTCTCCGGCGCGGCGGTGGCCTTTGCCGGCGGGTTGAGTTTCATCGGTTTGCTCGCTCCGCACATCGCACGTCGCCTGGTGGCGCGCGGCCATACCGCCCTGGTGCCGACGTCCGCCCTGATCGGTGCTCTGATCCTGCTCTATGCCGACCTGCTGGGTCGAATCGCCTTCCTTCCACGCGACCTGCCGGCGGGGATCTTCGTGGCCGGGATCGGGGCGCCGTTTTTCGTCTACTTGCTGTATCGCTGGCGCTGAGGCATGAAAAAGGCGGCGCCGTAGCGCCGCCATGCGGTGAGCGAGACTCCAACCGAAGCGGTGATCAGAAATCGAGCTGGTAGCCGAGGGTCAGCGTTCGTCCGCGCCCCTTGAAGTAATACTCGTCACTGTTCCGTGCCGCCTGGGAGTAATAGGTGAAGTAATCTTCGTCCGTCAGGTTCTCGATGCCGAATGACATCCGGCCCAAGGGCAGCCGGTAGGTCAGGGAGGCATCGACCAGTCCATGACCGTCGAATTCGAGCTCGGGATCGTCGACGCTTCGCTCGAAGTAGTGGCTGTATTGCAGGTGAGATGAGAGCTTTTCGCCCCAGGCTGCGCTCCATGCCAGCTTGAGGGTGTCGGGAGCGATGTTCATGCCGGTCAGTTCGGTGTCGACGCTGCCATCGCCATCGGTATCCGATTCGCCCTCGGCCTGGGTATAGGAGAGCCGTATGCGATGGGCATCGTTCAACCGTGCTTCGCCAGTGACCTCGAAACCCTGGATCTCGGTTTTCTCGCGGTTGCCGACCCAGGTGCCGTTTTCGAAGGCGAGACGCTCGCCGTAGTCCGAGTTCGACTCGTAATAGCTCAGCTCGAGGCCATAGCGCTTCCAATCGAAGCGTGCGCCGATCTCGCGGTTGTCGGTAACGATCGGCTGCAATTGGAGCAGGGAGTCGACGTCCTGTCCGGGGGAGCTGATGCCGCGCAGCACCCGGCCCACGTCGGGCATGCCGAAGCCTTCCGAGTAGTTGGCGTAGAGCTGGGCCCAGTCGTTGGCCTGATAGACGATGCCGGCGTTGAACAGGGTCTCGTCGACGTCCAGCTCGGCCTGCTCATGGCGGACCCCGGCGTGCAGGGTCAAGGCGTCGGTGGCAGCGATGTCGCCCTGTAGAAAGGTCGCCACGTTGCGGAAGCGGGTTTCCGGCACGTAGGTTCGTCCAGTGTGGACGAGCATCTGGCGGGTATCGTCCTGCAGCAGGTCGAGACCGGTAGTCAGGGTCAGGCGGTCGTTCAGCAAACCATCTCGGGATAGGGTGAACTTGGCACCGAGCTTGTCGGACTCGTTGCGTGTCTGGTCGTAGAGAGTGTTGCCGGCACTATCCTGGTAGGGGAATGAACCATAGGGGGTGGTGGCAAATTGGGCACGAAAACGCTGGCCGTAGAGCTGGGCGTCCAGCTCATTGCCCAGCCAGTCATCGTGGGAGTAGGAGAGCCTGGCGGTGGTCACTTCGTTGTATCCCGGCTCGCCATCCGGGTCGCCCTTGCGTGCGGTGGTGGGAATACCGGCGTCGCGGTCGCCGAGCACGGGAACGTAGTCGCCGTCGCTCTCCAGGTCGAAGCGGTTGACGGATATCTCGACATTCTGATCGTCGTCGATCCAGTAGCCTGCCTTGGCCAGCAGGTCGTAGCTGGTGGAGTTCTGGATCTCGCCGGGATAGGCGATACCGACGATCTCATCGTTGCCGTCGTAGAAGACGCCGCGTTCCTGGCGGCTGGCGGCCAGCACATAGTCCCAGTCGCCGGTCTGGCCGCTGAGCCGGTAGTCCAGTTTGTGGCCGAAGCCTTCCGACTCGAAGTCGTCGTCGCTGGTTAGACTGACGCCGGCATGCTGGTGCACGCCGGCGCCATCGGGTTGTTTGGTCACGTAGTTGATGATGCCGCCGGTGGCGCCCAGGCCGTGCTCGGCGCTGGCGCCATGGATCACCTCGATGCGTTCGACCATGGAGAGGTCGATGGTGTAGCTGTCGCGACTGCTGTCGCGCAGGGGATTGGACTGAGGGACGCCATCGACCAGGAATAGCGGCTTACGCCCGCGGAAAGTCTCGCCGGCATTGGAAAGCTTCTGGCGGCTGGGAGAGTAGGAAGGGATCAGGTTGCTGAGCACCTGGCCGGGGTCTTGGGTGATCGCCAACTGCTGCTCGATCTGCTCGCGCGTGATGACGGTGACCTTCTGCGGGGGTCTCGCCTTCGTTGCTCCGGTTGCGAGTTGCGGTGATCACCAGCGGAGAGAGGTCGTCGGAGGCTGCCGGTTCTTCGTTGTCGGTCTGGGCGAGGGCCAGGGTGGGCAGCGTGGAGCAGAACAGAAGGGGCAGGCACTTGACGATCGGGTTCTGTCGGTAGGGCATTGAATGCGATTCCCTTGGATGCATGGGCACCGGTGCTTGGCCGGACGCCGCGTGGATTGGTTGTGGGATGCGCAATGAATACTAAGGATTTGCATTACCCTTTTCAAGCGTGGCGTTGGCAACGTCTGGCAAGGCTCGCCCGGTTCCGTGCGACTGCGGCCAGTGCCCGGTCGGTACGTCAATGCGTATCGATGATCTTCATGGTGACTTCGCGTTTTCTCCTTGACAGGACCATATGTGGGTATCTTACCCTGTTATGGCACAACATATGGTGTGTGTTGGCTGTTGTGCGTCATGCCCGCCTTGCAGGAAAGGGACAAGGAAAGAGATGGAGGAGAGAGCGATGGAAGTTCATGTCTACAGCCGTCCGGCCTGTGTGCAATGTTCTGCGACCTACCGGGCGCTGGATCGTCAGGGGCTCGTTTACCGTGTCCTGGATATCGATGACGACCCTGCGGCACGTCGTACCGTGGAGGAACTGGGCTACCGGCAACTGCCGGTAGTGGTTGCTGGCGAGGAGCACTGGTCGGGCTTTCGCCCGGATCGCATCCAGGAGTTGGCGTGACGCTCGCGATGCCGCTGGAACACCCGACCGAGCATGGCGAATTGGTCTACTTCTCGACCCGATCGGGCAATACCCGGCGTTTCGTGGAGAAGCTCGAGTTGCCGGCTCGGCGAATTCCGCTGGAGCGCGATGCAGAGCCGCTGCGCGCGAGCCGGCCCTACATCCTGGTGGTGCCGACCTATGGCGGTGGTAGCGAAAAGGGGGCGGTGCCTGGGCCGGTCATTCGCTTTCTCAACGACGAGACGAACCGCGCCCTGATCCGTGGGGTGATCGCCGCCGGCAACACCAACTTCGGGGCCGCCTTCGGGCTGGCAGGGCGCATCGTCGCCGACAAGTGCGGCGTGCCTTTTCTGTATCGATTCGAACTGCTGGGCACCGATGACGACGTGGCCCGGGTCCGCAAGGGAGTGACAGAGTTTTGGAAACGACAAGCCTAGCCGAACCGAACCGTGAGATGTCGGCCAAAAGTGCGGGGCGTACGCTGGACTATCACGCCCTCAATGCCATGCTCAATCTGTATGGCCCGAGCGGCGAGCTGCAGTTGGAAAAGGATCGCGAAGCGGCGCGCCAGTACTTCCTGCAGCACGTCAACCAGAACACGGTGTTCTTCCACTCGCTGGAAGAGAAGCTCGATTACCTGGTCGAGGAGGATTACTACGAGGCCGAGGTACTGGCCCAATACGATGCCGGATTCATCAAGGCGCTTTTCGAACAGGCCTACGCTCACAAGTTTCGTTTTCCCAGCTTTCTCGGCGCTTTCAAATACTATACGAGCTACACGCTCAAGACCTTCGACGGCAAGCGCTACCTGGAGCGCTACGAAGACCGCGTATGCATGGTGGCTCTGACCTTGGCACGCGGTAACGAAGCGCTGGCTCGCGCTCTGGTCGACGAGATCGTCAGTGGGCGCTTCCAGCCCGCCACGCCGACCTTTCTCAACTGCGGCAAGCGACAGCGGGGCGAACTGGTGTCGTGCTTTCTGCTGCGCATCGAGGACAACATGGAGTCCATCGGCCGTGCCATCAACTCGGCGCTGCAGCTCTCCAAGCGTGGAGGCGGCGTAGCGCTGCTGCTCAGCAACATCCGCGAGGCAGGGGCGCCGATCAAGCACATCGAGAATCAGTCGTCGGGGATCATCCCGATCATGAAACTGCTCGAGGACGCCTTCTCCTACGCCAACCAGCTGGGCGCGCGCCAGGGCGCCGGCGCCGTTTATCTCAATGCGCACCATCCGGACATCCTGCGCTTCCTCGACACCAAGCGCGAGAATGCCGACGAGAAGATCCGCATCAAGACGCTGTCGCTGGGCGTGACCATTCCCGACATCACCTTCGAGCTGGCCAAGCGCAACGAGGCGATGTACCTGTTTTCGCCCTACGATGTCGAACGCGTCTACGGCGTGCCGTTCGGCGACATCAGCGTGACCGAGAAGTATCACGAGATGGTGGCCGACGGGCGCATCCGCAAGAGCAAGATCGACGCACGCGCCTTCTTCCAGACCCTGGCCGAGGTGCAGTTCGAGTCCGGCTATCCCTACGTGATGTTCGAGGACAACGTGAATCGCGCCAACCCGATCGCCGGTCGCATCAACATGAGCAATCTGTGTTCGGAGATTCTGCAGGTCAACACCTCGAGTCGCTACGATGACGATCTGGGTTATCGCGAAATCGGTGAAGACATTTCCTGCAACCTGGGCTCCATGAACATCGCCAAGGTGATGGACTCCGGCGACATCGGCACCAGCGTCGACATCGCGGTGCGCGGCCTCACCGCCGTGGCGGAGATGACCGAGATCCGCTCGGTGCCTTCCGTGGCCAACGGCAACGCGCGCTCGCGAGCCATCGGCCTGGGGCAGATGAACCTCCACGGTTTCCTGGCACGCGAGCGCATCCACTATGGATCGGAGGAGGGGCTGGATTTCACCAACTTCTACTTCTACTGCGTGGCCTATCATGCCCTGCGCGCCTCCAACCGGCTGGCCATGGAGCGCGGAGAGAGCTTCGCCGGTTTCGCCGATTCCGACTATGCCAATGGTGCTTTCTTCGACAAGTACACCGAGCGGGCCTGGCAGCCGCGTACCGAGAAGGTTCGGGCGCTGTTCGAGCGATCCGGCATTGCCATTCCCAGCCAGGACGACTGGCGCTCGCTCAAGGCATCGGTGATGGCTCACGGGCTCTACAACCGCAACCTGCAGGCGGTGCCGCCGACCGGCTCGATCTCCTACATCAACCACTCGACGTCGAGCATTCATCCGGTGGCCGCCAAGATCGAGATCCGCAAGGAAGGAAAGCTGGGGCGCGTCTACTATCCGGCGCCGTTTCTCGACGACGACAACCTCGAGTACTACCGGGATGCCTACGAAATCGGGCCGGAGGCGATCATCGATACCTACGCCGAGGCCTCGCAGCACGTCGACCAGGGGCTCTCGCTGACGCTGTTCTTCCCGGACACCGCCACCACGCGCGACATCAACAAGGCGCAGATCTATGCCTGGCGCAAGGGCATCAAGACGCTCTACTACGTACGCCTGCGCCAGAGCGCGCTGGAGGGAACGGAAGTGGAAGGCTGCGTTTCTTGTACGCTATAAGGATTTGCCGAAATGATCACTGCACCCAAGCGGCTCTCACGGGTCGATGCCATCAACTGGAACCGCCTGCAGGACGACAAGGACCTGGAGGTTTGGAACCGCCTGACCAGTAACTTCTGGCTGCCGGAGAAGGTGCCGCTATCCAACGACATCCAGTCGTGGAACACCCTCACGCACCAGGAGCAGCAGTTGACCATCCGCGTCTTCACCGGCCTGACGTTGCTCGACACCATCCAGAGCAGTGTCGGTGCCCCGGCGCTGATGCCCGATGCGCGCACGCCCCACGAAGAGGCGGTCTATGCCAACATCGCCTTCATGGAAGCGGTGCACGCACGCTCCTACAGCTCGATTTTCTCCACGCTGTGCGCTACCCGCGACGTCGACGACGCCTTCCGCTGGAGCGAGGAGAACCCGACCCTGCAGGCCAAGTCGGAGCTGATCCTGGAGCGCTATCGCGCCGACGACCCGCTGATGCGCAAGGTCGCCAGCGTATTCCTCGAGTCGTTCCTGTTCTACTCCGGCTTCTATCTGCCGATGTACTGGTCGAGCCATGCCAAGCTGACCAACACCGCCGATCTGATCCGCCTGATCATCCGCGACGAGGCGGTGCATGGCTACTACATCGGCTACAAGTTCCAGCAGGCTCTGGCTGAGGCCTCGGCGGAGCGGCAGGCGGCAGTCAAGGAGTACGCCTTCGAACTGCTGTTGGAGCTCTACGACAACGAGGTCAAGTATACGGAGTCGCTCTACGACGACGTGGGGCTGACCGAAGACGTCAAGAAGTTCCTCCACTACAACGCCAACAAGGCGCTGATGAACCTGGGTTTCGAGTCGCTGTTCCCGGCCAGCGTCACCGACGTCGATCCCACCATCATGGCCGCGCTATCGCCGAGTGCCGACGAGAACCACGACTTCTTCTCGGGCTCCGGTTCGTCCTACGTGATCGGGCGTGCGGTAGCCACCGAGGACGAGGATTGGGCGTTCTGACGGCATGCAAGAGGGACGAGAACGATCGTGTTCGACGATATCGATGCGTCACGGTTGATTCGCATCGCTGCCGCCGTGGTGCTCGACTCACGACAGCGATGGCTTCTGGTACGTAAGCGGCATACCCGTTTCTTCATGCAGCCGGGAGGCAAGATGGAAGCGGGTGAAGCAGCGGAATCGGCACTCTGTCGCGAGCTCGCGGAGGAACTGGGGCTTCGGGTCCAGCCCGACCGGTTGACGGAGTGCGGCGTTCGTCGTGCTCCCGCTGCCAATGAGGCAGGGTATGAGGTAGAGGCCCATCTGTTTCGGCTGGTGACCGATGAGCGTGTCGCGGCGGCGGCGGAGATCGCTGAGATACGTTGGGTCGAGCGACGCGAAGCGCTGCGATTGACTGTGGCGCCATTGACGCAGGATCTGCTTCTGCACGGCTTGGGCTGATTGCCAGGCATGGGATCGCCGGAAACGCCAGAAGCTCAGAGCCGGACTCTTGGACGCCTGGGTGATGCGGTACGGCTCGGCAAGGGTGGGGCAGAAACTCTTGCGTTCAAGGGTCTAGCACGCCACGGCGATACGGTGCTCGCCGTTGGGGTGCGGCATGACCTGCATGGGTAGGCCGTAGATGGCCTCCAGGGTGGCGTCGGTCATCATTTCCTCGGGGGAGCCATGGGCCAGTACTCGTCCAGTGTGAAGCGCGAGCAGTTCGTCGCAGTAGCGCGAGGCCATGTTGATGTCGTGCAACACGATGATCACGCACAGCTTCAACTCGTCGCACAGCTTGCGGATCAGTGCCAGCACTTCCATTTGATGGGAGATATCCAGCGCGGCCAGCGGTTCGTCGAGCAGCAGGAACTGGCTCTCCTGGGCCAGCAGCATGGCCAGCCATACACGCTGGCGTTCGCCGCCGGAGAGGGTGTCCACCAGACGGTCGGCGAAGTCCTGAGTATGGCTGAGCTCGATGGCTCGTTCGACGGCTGCCGTGTCTTCGGGCGTATGGCGACCCAGCAGGCCGTGCCAAGGATAGCGGCCGAATCCGATCAGCTCGCGCCCGGTTAGGTTCTCTGCACTGGGCAAATGCTGCGGCAGATAAGCGACTCGGCGAGCGAACTCACGCTGACCCCAGTCGCTCAGCGATCGTTCGTCGAGCAGTATTTTCCCTTGGCTCACTGGCTGTTGCTGGGCGAGCAGTTTGATCAGGGTCGATTTCCCGGAGCCGTTGTGGCCGATCAGACCGTAGATCTTGCCTTCCTCGAAGCGGTGTTTGACGGGATGGAGCAGACAGGTGCCGTTGACCTCGAAGGTAGCGCCCTTGACCTCGAACATGCTGGGTTCCTTGCACGGAGTGTCGATGCCTATAGGGTAAACGAGAATCGTTGTTCTTATCTACCGAGTGAGCCTTTGGCAACCCTCAGTACGTCATTACCACCTCAACCAACTGCGCAGGCGTTGGCCGGGTGATGGCGCAGTACTGGCGGAAGCGCGGTTGACGTTGCCCGAGAGTCGCGTCATGGCTTCCTTGAGAGGCGCCATGATGGCATCGAGATGATGGTGGCAGAGTTGGCTGTTCAGGGAGCCCGGGCACTGGGCCAGCAACAGGCCGCAGTGGTAGATGGCCGTGTCGAGGGCTTCCCGGGTATCGGCGAAAGGCGCTGCCTGTTCACGGCAGTTGTGCAACTCCCGCGACAGCATCCCGATCAGGTTGGTGTCGAGCCAACACGGCAGCGAGTCGTTCTTCTTGCCCGCCATGGAGTGCTGGATGGCCTGGAAAGAGACGTGCAGGAAGACGCAATTGTAGTAGAGCTGGGAGCGTTCCGTGTTCATAGGGCACCATGACTAATCTCAATGAGATTGATTTTCATTGTGCATGGTGTGCGTTGAGATGTCAAATGCCTCGAAGCGGAACGAACGAGACGTTGACAGTCGCTCGGTTTTTAAAAAGAATCATTATTATTTGCTGCGAGAGACGCGGACTTCCCTCATGACGGCATCTCGGCCGGACGCGCCCATTGCGTATCACACTGGTAGCCGAAGCTCCCTCGGTCGGCTCTACCGGCAGCACCACCCATGGCTGCAGAACTTGTTGCGCGGTCGGCTGGGTTGCGGCGATACGGCGGCCGACCTGGCCCAGGATGCCTTCCTGCGGTTGCTCAAGACGCCTCGCCGCTTCGACAGTGACGAAGGGGCGCGCGCCTACCTCAGCCGCATGGCCAAGGGGTTGTGCGTGGATCACTGGCGTCGGCTCGACATCGAACGCGCCTGGCAGGAAACCCTGGCGGTTCATGGCGAGGCTCGCCTGCCTTCCGTCGAGCACGAGCAGATCGTCATCGAGACGCTGTGCGAGATCGACCGCATGCTGGAGCGACTTCCCGAGAAGGTGGCCGCTGCCTTTCTGGGGTCTCAGCTGCAAGGCAAGCCCTATCGACAGATCGCTGTGGAACTGAGCGTTTCCGAACGCATGGTGAAGAAGTACATGGCCCAGGCCATGCTGCAGTGCGCACTGATCGAGGCGGGCTTCGAGGCGAGTCTCTGACATGGGCCGCAGCGCCTGTTCCGAGGATACGGCCAAGCGCCGAGCGCTGGCGGAGGCGGCCGACTGGTTTGCCGAGTGGCAGGCTGGGGAGTTCTCCCCGACTCAGCAAGAGCGTTGGCAGGCATGGCTCGAGGCCAGCGACACCCACCGCTGGGCCTGGCAACAGGTGGAAGCCGTCGGCCGGCGCTTCACCGGTCAGTTGGAAGAACCGGAGCGCCAGACCGCCGCCGGAGTCATCAGTCAGGCTCGCCAGCGGCGCCGCGGTCGGCGGCATCTGCTGGGCGGATTGGCCAGCCTGGCGCTGATTGCCGTGCTGGCTGGGGCGCTGTGGCAGATCACGCCGCTGCCGCAGATGGCGCAGCGCTGGGGAGCCGATCATCGTACCGGCACCGGTGAAATCGCTCGCATCGTGCTGGAAGACGGTACCCAGGTCTGGCTGAACAGCGCGTCGGCACTCGACGTCGACTATGACGACGCGCAGCGCCGGCTGGTGCTGGTGAGCGGAGGAGTGTTGGTGGATACCGCCAGGGATTCCGAGCGGCCCCTGCATCTCGATACCACGCAGGCCCGGCTGACTCCATTGGGGACTCGCTTCAGCGTTCGGCAGCGTACCGGCGACGAACTGCTCGCCGTCTTCGAGGGCGCGGTGACGCTCCAGCCCCATGAAAGAGACGAGACCGCTGTTTCGCCAGTGGTCGTGCAGGCAGGGCAGCAGGTGGCCTACAGCGCGCGCGACATCGGCACGCCAACGGCGGCAGAGGGCGCACGTGCCGCTTGGGTCGACGGACTCTTACTGGCGGAGTCGATGCCGCTCGACCGGTTCGCCGCTCAGCTCGACGCGCATCATCTATCGGTGATTCAGGTCGACCCGGCCGTTGCCGACTTGACCCTGCTGGGTGCCTACCCCCTGCACGACCTGGAACGTACCCTGAGCATGGTCGAAAGCGCGCTGCCAGTGCGCGCCCGTCGCGTGCTGCCCGGCTGGATAAGGATCGAGCCGACCGAGCCCCCCTAGACAGAAAAATGTCGCATGCCCGGTTCCCTTTTTGCCGGCTGGTTCGATTCCTGAGTACGAGCTCACGAAAACGGCAGCAAGGGGAACCGATCCATATGACGCTTCACAATTCCGATACCCAACCGCGACGGCGTGCCCGTCCGCGAATGCTGGCACTGGCCATTCACCTTGCGGCGGCGGGGGTGATCGTACAGCCGTTATGGCCGGCCGCGGCCATCGCCCAGCCGACGAGCCAGTCGCAAGTGCGCCAGTATGACATTCCGGCAGGACCGGTCAGCACGGCGCTCAACCGCTTTGCCGCCCAGTCGGGCATCCTGATCAGCGGTGCCGGCGAACTCGGGGAAGGGCGTCGTAGCCCAGGCCTGCAGGGGCGCCATGACGTGGAGGAGGGGCTGCAGCGGCTACTGGCGGGTACGGGGCTTGCGGCTGAAAGGGGAAACGATGGCAGTTATCGGCTGGAGGAGTTACCCGATGAAGTCGAATTATCACCCATCGAAGTGGCGGCGGAGCGCTATAGAGGCAGCCTGACCGAAGGCAGCGATTCATATACTTCGAACCGCGTCACGATCGGCAAACAGGGGCTGTCACTCAAGGAGATGCCTCAATCTGTCAGTGTCATCACGCGTGCGCGCATGAACGACCAGAACATGACGACGCTGGACGATGTGTTGACTCGTACCACGGGTATCACCAAGCGGAACTTCGGCCCCACGGCATCGATTTTCCGCTCGCGGGGCTACGAAATTGACACGATGCTCCTCGACGGAACCCCTATCGACAGTGCTATCGGCGTAACTGACACGATGTTCGATACTGCGGTGCTGGATCGCGTGGAGGTTCTGCGTGGTCCAGGGGGACTCATACAAGGATCGGGCGAACCCAGTGGTACTGTCAACTTGGCGCGCAAGCGTGCCCAGGAAAAGTTCGGCTTTCAGACGACTCTGTCCTATGGCTCCTGGGATGCCTATCGCAGCGAGGTCGACGTCACCGGGGCACTGGACGATGCCGGCAGGCTCCGCGGTCGCTTGGTCGGCGTGTACGATGATCGACACCATTTCATCGACCATGTTTATACCGACAAAACCATCGGTTACGGGACCTTGGAGTACGATCTGACTCCACGCACCACCGTTTCCGTCGGCCTCATGGATCAATCCGGCGATTCCAGGCCCAACTATGGTCTACCACAACTCGCCAACGGTAGTCTGCTGGACATCGATCGATCCACCTACCATGGGTCGCTCTGGGACGTGAAGGACGAGAGCATCGAACGCTATTTCGCCGAGTTGGAACACCAACTCGACAATGGTGGAAGCTTTCGCCTGATCGCCAATCATATAGAGCGTGAAACCGATACCCTGCAAAGCACTGCCGGCGTCAGCACGCCGACCTCCAATTCGGACGATATCGATATCTGGCAATGGCGTATCATCAACCCTCGAGAAGATAACTTTGTCGATGCCACGCTTTCCACACCGTTCGAACTGGCGGGGAAGACCCACGGCCTGATGATGGGCGCCAGCCATAGGGTCACCGAGGATCAGACCTTCTGGGGCTCTGGTGATCCACAGTTCATCCAGCGCAACTTGGCGGATCCTGATCCTGACACCCCGAAGCCCACATTTGACGTCAACCATACGCGGGATGTAGAGACGCAGGAAACCAGCGTTTACAGTCAGCTTCGCTTTGACGTTATTGAGGACACTACCTTGATTGCCGGTGGCCAGGTGAGCTGGTGGGAGTCAAAGGATAGATTGAATTCGGCCAACAACTTCGAAGTCGACAGTGAATTCACGCCCTATGCTGGCCTGATCTACGACATCGATGATCGAGTTTCGGCCTACGCTAGCTATACCGAAATCTTCCAGCCGCAGAGCTCGCAGAAGGTGAATGGCGATTTCCTCGATCCCAGAACTGGTCAACAGTTTGAGGTGGGCTTGAAGGGGGAATACATGAACGGGACATTCAACTGGCATGCCGCGGTCTTCCAGATCACCGACAAAAATCGTGGCATTGCCGATCCGGACAACCCGGCCTTCTCGATTGCCGAAGGCGAGGCAGAGAGCAAGGGGGTTGAACTAGAGATATCCGGTCGTCTGATGCCGCGCTGGGAAATCTCGGCGGGGTATGCCTATACCCAGACGGAATACGTCAACGATCCGGAGCAGGAAGGGCAACCTTTCTCTACTGATACACCGGAGCACGACCTGAAGCTTTGGACTCGCTACCGGTTTTCCGACAATCCAAATCGGGGATGGCGAGTGGGGGCAGGCCTCAACTACTCCAGCAGCATCTACGCAGAAGCCATGGGTACGCGCTGGGAACAAGGAGGATATACGACGATTTCCAGCCTGATCGGCTATCGAGTAAACCGTAATCTAGATTTTTCGTTGACAGGAAATAACCTGACGGATAAAAAATATTTTGAGACAGTGAGGGCTAATACCCGCAATAATTACTATGGTGATCCTCGCAACTTCATGCTGACGATGCGCTACCAGTACTAAGTCATAACGCCAAGCCATAAAGCCAGTGCGGATAACTCGTTCGTACTGGTTTTCCTATTCTTGTGTGATCGATTGAATGATCCGAGTTAGGCGTAAAAATGAGCGAGTTTATTGCTTTTTATATCAAAAAATATGCCATGATGGCTGTCATTTCAAGTGTCACCATGGTGGCGGCTTTTCCAACATGGGGTGAGCGAGGTGAGGGAACAGGGTACATTGCAACGCTTGATTTTGCCATTGCGGAGACGCTTATCGAGATGACAGAATTTCCTGTCGCCATGGGTGGTGTCGATAATTACAAAAGTTGGACCGAAGACGACTTGCTAGCGGGACAGCAGGTGGACATCGGGTCTAACCCGCAGCCCAACAAGGAATTGCTGTCCACGCTCGATCTCGAGACCATCCTGATCCCGCTGCAGTACACCCATCTGAAGAAGGATCTCGCGAGCATCGCCCCCATGGCAGCGCTTTCCCCCTACAATGGGCGTCCCTTGTCGGGCTGGAAGAAGATGCGAGTCTTCACCAAAGAACTCGGGGCGCATACGGAGCGAGAGTCAGAGGCACGCCGGTTGATTGCCGATGCGGAAGAACGCATGATCCGCCTCAATGAGACGGTGGCCAGCTTCCGGCAGCCATTGTTGCTCGTGCAGTTCCTCGATGCGAGACACGTCAGGATCTATGGGCGCAACAGCCTGCCCGGCATCGTGCTCGAGCGGCTCGGCCTGCGCAACGCCTGGGATGGCCCGTCCAGCCGCTGGGGGATTTCGATCGTTGGCATCGGTGAGCTATTCAACATCGACGCGCATTTCGTCATTGTTGACACGTCGCATTTGCCGAGCAAGAGCCTTACACAGGCAGCGGTCATGGGAAGCGAACTCTGGGGACAACTACCTAGCGTTCGAGCAGGCAGCGTCACCCTGCTCGATGCTGACTTCTGGGTTTTCGGTGCCATTCCCTCGGCGATGCGCTTAGCCGAGTCTCTCGTGACGGTGCTGATAGACGCCTCGTCCTGAACCGGCCGTCTCCGCCGATATTGGTAAGCCGTGGTTGTAATGTGAAACATTATCATCTAGCGTGCTTGAATTGCGTTGCCGTCACTGCTGACGGCGCTCAGGATCATGCGATGACGGTGGGTCATGGGCACTCTCAAGCAACCGCAGGGACGAGGCACGCCTTTCGATACCCTCTACAACGAGCATCATGGCTGGCTGAGGCGCTGGCAGAGAGCCCGGCTGGGTTGTTCCCATACCGCGGCGGACCTGGCCCACGATACCTATCTGCGCGTACTGCGCCGGGGTGAAGCGCCTGAGCCCGGGCAGTCGCGCCGCTTCCTGACGCAGATCGCCAAGGGACTGGTGATCGATCTCTACCGTCGTCGACGCATCGAGGCAGCCTACCTGGAAACCTTGAGCCTGCTTCCGGAGCCCCAGGCACCTTCACCGGAGGCGCAGGCGCTCACCATCGAAGCCTTGGTCGAGATCGATGCGCTGCTCCACGAGCTTCCCGATAAGCCGCGCCGGGCGTTTCTGATGTGTCGCCTGGATGGCCTGAGCTATCGGGAGATCGCCGAAGCGCTGAATGTGTCGGTCTCTTCGGTGGAGAAGTACATCGCCAGGGCGCTGCTGGTCTGCCACCGTGCCATGAGCGAGCCGTCGTCATGAGCCGCACTTCCGCCGATTCTTCCAGAGAGTCCCTCGACCCCGTCGCGCTGGAACAGGCCAGCCTGTGGATGGCCCGGCTATGGAGCGACGATGTCAGCGAAGAGCAGCGCCAAGCCTGCCTGCGCTGGCGGCGCGAATCGCCGGAGCATGAACGTGCCTGGCAGCAGTTGCAGGCCATCGACGGTCGGCTGGCCTCGCTGCCGAGTCATGCCGCGCGCAGCGAGCTCTTCTCGTCTTCTCGCGAGGTTTCGCGTCGGGGCCTGCTGCAGTGGGGCGGGCTGGCCATGCTGCTGGGCGGACTCGGGTTCGGGCTTTCGCGTACGCCCCAGTGGCAGCGGCAGTTCGCCGAGCACGCCACCGGCATCGGCGAGAGCCGCGAGGTAACGCTGAGCGACGGCACTCGGCTGCGCCTGGATACCGACACCGCCCTCGATGTGAGCTTCGATGCCGACCGACGGCGCATCCATCTCCTGAGGGGCGAAGTGTTGGTTACCACTGGAAAAGCCGCGGACGACCGTCCCTTCAGCGTGGTGACCCGGCAGGGGGCCTCCTACCCGATCGGCACACGATTCAGTGTTCACCAGCGGGCCGAGAGTACGCGGGTTGCCGTCTACGAAGGGCGCGTGGCGTTGGGACGGCGCGCCGATGCCGAACGGGTGACGCTGGATGCCGGCCAGCAAGCCACCATGAATGCCGATGGGGTGACGCCGCCCGAACCTCTGGATACCGGCCGGCTGGCACGTTTCGAGGGCCGGTTGGTGGCCGAAAGCCTGCGGGTCGCCGAAATGGTGGAGATACTGGCGCGTTACCGCCACGGGGTGGTGCGCTATGCCCCTGAAGTGGCCGACCTGCGGGTGAGCGGCGTGTTCTCGCTGCGCGATACCGATCGAGCCCTCGCCAGCCTCGCCGATGCGCTGTCCCTGCAGGTGGTCTACCGTACGCCGCTGTGGGTCACCATTCAGCCTCGAGACGAGGGCTGAAGCAGGGCGAAAAATTTTTCATGAAATATTGAGGGATTCTCGTTCTCGTTCGGAAGAGTGGGTGCAGACACAGAAAAATGCATCACTCAACGGGAACCTTCATGTCCACACAGAAAGCGCATTCACGCTTCATACGAACGCCTCTGGCACGAGCCATTCAATGCAGTCTGCTGGCCGGTAGCCTGGCCGTTGGCCTGCCAGCGACTGTGCTGGCGCAGGACGCGGCAGGGCAGGGCGCGACTACCCAGCAAAGCTATTCCATCGCAGCCGGGCAGCTCGACACGGCCCTCAACCGTTTTGCCGTCATGGCCGACATCGAGATCGCCTTCGATGCCACGCTGACCGCCGGCAAGCAAACCGCCGGTCTTCAAGGCAGCTATGGTGTGGAGGAGGGGCTGCAACGGCTATTGGCCGGCACCGGCCTCGCCCCAGTGCGCCGTGCCGATGGCAGCTATCGGTTGGAACGGCAGTCGACCGATGAAGAATTGCCGCTGGTCCGTGTCGAGGCGGATTGGCTGGGGCGTTCCGCCGTGGGGCCTGATGAGGGCTACCAGGCCCAGCGTAGTTTGGCGGCGACCAAGGCCGATATCGCGTTGTCCGATACGCCTCGCACGGTGTCGGTGGTCACCCGCGAGCGCATCGAAGACCAGAACGCCCGATCCTTGAGCAGTATCCTGAGCTATGTCCCCGGTATTTCGACCACGGATTTCCCGGTCGGCGATGGCCTCGCCGGCGATATCTTCTACATCCGTGGCATGAACCAGCGCGACTACGGGTATGGTACCTATCGCGATGGCCTTCGGGTTCAGCCCAATGCTTACTCTACATCGGCCGAACCCTATGGGCTCGAGCGCGTGGAGGTCTTCAAGGGGCCGACCTCCGCGCTGTATGGCGAAAACGTGCCCGGTGGCATCGTCAACCTGGTTAGCAAACGACCCACCGCCGAAGCGCGTGGTGAATTCAATCTCAGCTATGGTACCCATGATCGCCGTCAGGTCTCGGTCGATGTGTCGGGACCGCTAGATCGTAACGGAGCCGTCGAGGGGCGTGTGGTCTTGCTGCATCGGCAGTCGGCTACCCAGACCGACAGCGTTTCCGACGATCGCATCTATCTGGCACCTTCGCTGACCTTCTATCTGAGCGACCAGGATACCTTGACGCTACTGGGGTCATATCAGAAGGACGATACCGAGATACAGCTGGGGCTGCCGGCGGCGGGTACGCTGTTGCCGCACCCATCGGGCGAACTGGATAGCAGCACCAACCTGGGGCATCCGGAGTGGGACCAGTTCGACCGCGAAGTGTGGTCACTGGGCTACGAGTACGAGCATGCGTTCAACGATCGCTGGAACTTCCAGCAGAATGCGCGCTACTTGCGCTCCGAGGTGGCGCGCAAGGAGGTCTGGTGGAGTTTCCTGGGTGATGGCTTCGGCGATGTCGTGGGTGCCATCGGGCGTGATCGGGATAATGAATCCACCACTTTCGCCATCGACAATCGCCTGGTAGGGCGGTTTGGCGATGAATCCCATCGGCATACGTGGTTGGCAGGCGTGTCTTTCGATCGAACGTCGTTCTCGCAGTTGCAGGATATCGGTACTTCTGCCCCACAGATGATCAATGTTTTCGACCCGAAGTGGGGCTCGGCTCCACAGACTCCCGACCGTGCTTCGGATGGCGAAGACGTTCAGGAATTGACTGGCTTGTATACCCAACTGCACAGCAAGCTGGGCAAGGCCATCATGCAGGTGGGGGGGGCGGTTCGACTCGGCGAAGACCGAATACGACAATCGCTTGAGTCCCAACGACAGCTATTCGGTGACCGACGAGGCTTTCAGCGGTCAGATAGGCTTTATGTACCAGTTCGATTCTGGGTTGTCTCCCTACCTCAACTACTCGAACACCTTCGTGCCGGCGCGCCAGGTATCCGCAGCGAGTGGCAAGGCGCTGGATCCGATCACCGGGCGTCAGTACGAGCTGGGTTTGCGTTATGAAGTTCCTAAGACTGATACCAGCATGACGCTCTCGGCGTACGATATCGTCAAAAAGAACGACGTGAACTATGACGCCAACCAGGGCATCTATCGCAATATCGGGCGCACGGAGTCCCAGGGTCTCGAGTTCGAGCTGGTCAGCGAACTTTCTGAGGGCCTGCGTTTGACGGCCTCTTATACCTATACCGACGCGCGGGTCGTCAAGGATGAGGCCTTCCCACGCTATGAAGGCAATCAGGTGGCAGGCGTACCACGCCATCAGGCGTCGCTGTGGGCCCACTATAGACGTGACGAACGGCCCGCTGGATGGCGTTGAGATCGGCGCTGGGTTGCGTTATCTCGGCAGTTCGCACGCCTATCCGGCCCCAAGTCTTGCCTATGGCGAGCTGAAGACGGAGGCCGTGACGCTTGCCGATTTCTCGCTGGGGTACCCCTTTGCCGAGAATTGGAAGCTGGGGCTGAACGTGGAAAACCTGTTCGACGAGGAGTATATCGGTGAGTGTAACAATGCGGCTCGGTGTTACTGGGGAACGGAGCGTACCGTCCAGGGAACACTGAGGTATCGTTATTGATCATGGCGGCCATCAATGGATGCACGGCGAGGTTGGTGTCCTTCGGGCATGGCGTGCGGTGCCTGGCTGTCTGCAGTGCCCTGATCTGGGCATTCGTTCCGTCGTCTGCGCCGCTCCTGGCCTCGCCCCCGGAAACCTTTCCGGGTGAGGCGGCGGTGACGCTGGATTATGCCATCGGTGAGACGCTGCTGGCACTGAATGCGCCGCCCATCGCGATGGGCGGTGTCGCGGGGTATCGACGGTGGCGTCGTGATGCGGATGTCATGCGCGGAGTGGTTGAGCTGGGACATCGTCATTTGCCCAATTTCGAGCGTCTCCAGGCCTTGGCTCCCACCCGCGTGCTGATATCTCCGCCTGCCCACGCCAACCTCGAGGGGATGCTGGGTCGTATCGCCGAAGTTGAGCGATATTCCCTTTTCGGAACGAGCGATTCTCTCTCGGAGCGCCTCATTGCGTTAACGCAGTGGCTTGGCGAATTGATCGGGGCGGAAGCGGGGGCACAGCGCTACTTGAACCGCTATGACGCCCGCGTTCGAGAACTCAGGGACTACATCGGCAGGCTCGATGAGCCACTGATCGTACTGCGTCTGATGGACGAACGGCACGCTCGCGTATTCGGCCGCGGCAGTCTAGAAGACATGGTCCTGAATGATCTAGGAATCGACAATGCCTGGGACGGGGAAACCAGTCGGTGGGGAATTGCCACGCTGTCCGCCGAGTCGCTGTTCGAGGTAGAGGCACGCGCGCTATTTCTGGAGAGCCCCTACTCGGATGTCGGCACCCAGTCTCGTCTCCTGGGTCAGGGCCTTTGGCAGCACTGGCCTGCCGTCACCCGCCATGATCCCCTCATCGTGCCCGTCAGTCATTGGCATTGGGGCGGGCTACCCTCGGCCATGCGTTTTGCCGAGTCCCTGGTCGACGGCCTGTCGGCCGGTGACGTTCGGTCCGCCGAGCCCCAGGCAGGCGGATGCCAAGACTGTGAATTTCATCGCTAATCGTTTTCATTTAGAATCGGTCTTTCCGATATGCGACCGCCAAAAGGAATGGAACATGAACGACGCTAGGACGCTGCAGGGCACAACGATGCATGGGTCCAGGGAGAGCCGAGCATGATGGGACAGGCAATGCGGGGAGCGTCGCCAGCGCTCGCCTGTTGGCTGTTGAGTCTGCCATTGCTGCTGCTGTTCTGGCTCGGCCTGGAGGAGCAGGGCGGCTTGACGCTGGGATTGAAGGCGCTGGTGTTGCCGTCGTTCGAAGACGTCGATCAACTGCTGCTTCACTATGCCTGGTGGCCGCGCTTGGCCGTGGCGCTGTTGGCAGGGGGAGGGTTGGCCCTGGCCGGGGTGCTGATGCAGCAGGTGCTGCGCAATCCACTGGCTTCGCCCACCACGCTCGGCGTGGCTTCCGGCGCCAATCTTGCCCTGATGGCATCGACCCTGCTGGCGCCTGGATTATTGGTGTTCGGGCGTGAATGGGTCGCGCTGGCCGGCGGCGGGCTAGCAGTGGGGCTGGTGTTCATGCTGGCCTGGCGGCGTGGGCTCGCGCCCATCGTGGTGGTGCTGGCCGGGCTGGTCGTCAACCTCTACCTGGGGGCGTTGGCCACCGCTCTGTTGCTGTTCAATCACGAGTCGCTGTCGGGCCTGCTGATCTGGGGCGCCGGCTCCTTGGCCCAGAACGGCTGGGACGGCGTGACGACGCTCTGGCCACGGGTGGTCATCGGCGCGGTCTTGGCGTGGTTTCTCTTGCGCCCGCTGGCGGTGCTGGAGCTGGATGACGCCAGCGCCAAGAGCCTTGGCGTGTCGCTCAAGTATCTGCGCTTCGCCGGTATGGGACTGGCGGTGTTCATCACTGCCAGCATCGTCAGTGTGGTGGGCATCATCGGCTTCATCGGTCTGGCGGCACCCAACATCGTGCGCATTGCCGGTGCGCGGCGTCTCGGCGAGCGGTTGTTGTGGGGCACGCTGCTGGGAGCGGTGCTGCTGGCGACTACCGACCTGTTGCTGCAGAACGTCACGGGCGTGCTGCCGACGCTGATTCCGACTGGTGCGGTGACAGGGGCTCTGGGAGCGCCGCTGCTGATGTGGCTGATACCTCGACTGCGGCTACAGGGTAACCGCGCCCCCCAGCCCGCTGCCGTACTGGCAAATCGCCACCCCGCCCCTGGCCGTTTGGCGACGCGCCTGGCCATCGGGCTGCTATTGGCGGTAGGACTGGGGTTGCTGCTCGGGCAGGGGGTGAGCGGCTGGTACTGGCTCTCGCCGGAGAACTGGAGCGTCATGCAGTGGCGGATGCCCAGAGTCTTGGCAGCGGCGGCCAGCGGGTTGATGCTGGCGGTGGCCGGCACCTTGCTGCAGCGCCTCTCCGCCAACCCCATGGCCAGCCCCGAAGTGTTGGGGATCAGCGGCGGCTGTGCGATAGCGCTGATCCTTGGGATATTCCTGATTCCAGAGCCGACCAACGGGATGCTGGTGGGTATTGGCACTCTGGGAGCCTTCGCCACCCTGTTGATTCTGGTGGCGCTCAACCGCCGTAGCGGATTCGTGCCCGAGCGTCTGCTGTTGACCGGGGTGGCGGTCGGCGCGCTGTTCGATGCGGTGCGCAGCGTGATGCTGGCGGGGGGCGATCCGCGTGGCCAACAGGTGATCGCCTGGCTGGCAGGCTCCACCTATTACGTCGATCTCACCAGCGCCGTGGTGGTGGGCACGCTGGCGGCACTGCTGGCGCTGTGCACGCTGCCGCTCACCCGCTGGCTGGACATCCTGCCGCTGGGCGCTGCCACTACCCGCGCTCTGGGGGTTGGCCTCAACCGGGCGCGCCTGGTGCTTCTGGTGTTGGTGGCCCTGTTGACCGCCTGCGCCACCCTGGTGGTGGGTCCGCTTTCATTCGTCGGGTTGCTGGCGCCGCACATGGCCAGGCTGCTGGGCCTGTCGCGGGCTCACCATCACCTGCTGGGGGCGGCGCTGGTGGGCATGCTGCTGATGGTGCTGGCCGACTGGGTGGGGCGTCAGATCATCTTCCCCTATGAGATACCCGCCGGGTTGGTGGCCTCGCTGATCGGCGGTGCCTACTTCATGTGGGGGTTGCGGCGATTGTAGGCCCCCGGGCGCGGCCGTCGTGCCCGTCAGCAAGGCAGGAGAGCGAACATGACGCAGGTGGCGGAATTACCCGCTCACGTAGACAGTTCGGCCGAGGCGCTGCTGGCATTCTATCGGCAGCCACCGCTGGATACGCTGAAAGCGCCTGCCTTTGGCAGCCCCGAGGTGCCGACCTGGGCGGGGTCGCTGCTACTCGACCGGGCCGCCCTCGATGAGTCGTTGAGCCGGTTCACGGCCTCTTTCGGTGTGGGCGCCGACCGCAAGGCGGCGGTGTCGATCTGGTCGAAATACCATCTTGCCACGGTGTCGATTCCGGCGCTGGTGGCCAACCTGCTGCTGGGCATCGAGCTGCCGGTAGCATTGCACGACGTGCGTGTGGAAGCGGGGGAGAAGGGGGAAACGGTACGACTGTGGCTACGCGACGGAGGGCGGCCGTTGCCTTCACTGGTACCGGAGGAGCGTTTCACGGCGCTGTTCGATCGGCACTGCGAACCGCTCATCGAAGCGCTGGCTGCGCTGTCCGGGCTTTCGCCCAAGGTGTTCTGGAGCAATCTCGGCCACTACGTGGAGTACGCCGGGCGAACCTGCTCGCGACATCCCGCCTTTGCAGATGCCGGCGAGCCGCTGCTGCGCTATCTCGATACGCCCATCTTGGCGAATGGGCGGCGCAATCCGCTTTACCAGCCGGTACGTTATCTCGACCTGGGCGGTGCAACGCCGGCCCGAGTCCGCCGACTCTGCTGCGTCAAGTACCGCCTGCCGGGTGAGCCGCTGTGCGGCGGTTGCCCGCTGAAGCCAGAGAACCGACCGGTCAAGCGGCGGTGAACGTCAAGACCGTTTCTCAGGAGAGGGCCCATGGAGCTGTTCAAGATCGTATGGCGTGATTATCGCTGGGCCTTCGTTGGCGTGGTACTGCTCAGCCTGGCGAGTGCCGGCCTGGGCATTGGCGTGATCGCCTTCATCAACCAGCAGCTGCTCGATGCGTTTGCCAATCCCTGGCGGATACTGCCCCTGTTCCTCGGCTTGATCGTGTTGCTGTTGGTGGTGACACTGGCCTCGCAGTTGGCCCTGACCACCCTGGGGCATTACTTCGTATACCGTCTGCGTGGACGGCTGATCAAGCGCATCATGGATACCGATATCGAGCGTGTCGAGCGAATCGGAAGTGCGCGCCTGCTCGCAAGCCTGTCCACTGACGTGAGTTCGGTTACCGTCGCTTTCATACGCTTACCAGAACTGGTTCAAGGCGGGGTGCTGACAGTGGGGGCGACGCTTTATCTGGCCTGGCTTTCGCCTGCCATGTTGGGGGTAATGGCGCTGTGGGTCATCGTCACTGTCCTGATTGGGGTGCGCTTGGTAGCTCGGGTTTATGAGCATATGGCCAAGCTGCGCGATGTCCAGGATCGTCTCTATGCGGATTATCAGTCGGTCATCGAAGGGTGCAAGGAACTGGCGCTCAATCGCCACCGGGCCGAGTGGCTGTATCGCGACGTTTACACAGCCAATGCTGCGGAGTGCCGGCATCATTTCATACGCGGCGATACCTACCACCTCAGCGCGGTCAACTGGTTCAACATCATGATGTTGGGTGCCATCGGCGTGGTGTTCTTTCTGGCTAACGGTCTGGGCTGGGCATCCGCACAGGTAGCGACCACCTTTTCTCTCACGTTGTTATTTCTCAGGGCTCCTCTGATGCAGGCCGTGGGTGCCGTGCCGACGCTGATCAATGCGCGCGTGGCCTTCGACAAACTGAACTCGCTGTCGCTGGCCGATTATCGAGAAACGTTCGATAGCGACTCGAGACGTCACGCCTGGCAGGAGATCGCCCTGGTGGGGGTATCTTATCGCTACCCCGATGAGGAGGCGCGGCCGGGTTTTTCGGTAGGGCCCCTCGATCTGACCCTGCGGCGGGGCGAGGTAGTGTTTTTGATTGGCGGCAACGGCAGTGGCAAGTCGACGCTGGCACGGCTAATCACCGGGCTCTATCACCCCCAGACTGGGAGCATTCGGGTCGATGGCAGGCTCTTGCAGGGTGCGGATTGGGCGAGGTATCGCCAGCACTTCTCGGCTATTTATACTGACTTCCATCTCTTCGATCGATTGATCGGCCCTGCCGGAGAGTCGCCGGATGCTGTCTTGGTGGATGAGTGGCTCACCGAGTTGGAGATGCAGCATAAGCTGGACTTCGACGGCGATCGCGTGACCAACGTCAACCTCTCCCAAGGGCAGCGCAAGCGTCTGGCAATGTTGTTGATGGTCGCCGAGCAGCGCGATCTGGTGTTGCTCGATGAGTGGGCCGCCGACCAGGATCCACAGTTCCGGCGCATCTTCTATCGCCAACTGCTGCCGCGTCTGCGGGCACTGGGCAAGACGCTGGTGGTGATCAGTCACGACGATCACTACTTCGACCAGGCCGACCGCCTGCTGGAAATGCGCGAGGGGCGTCTTTACGAGCTGACGGGAGAGGAGCGCAAGGTCGCCAGTCGTGATGCGGTGGCGCGTGTCGGTCGTCAGGAATCCGTGTGATGGCGGATATGGCGACTCTGTTCGGAGCGTGCCAGTGCAGGAACGATGAGTTCGGCAAAGCGTTGTGCCGAGGGTAGGGCACCGAAGCTCCACGTGGGTGGAATGGTGATCAGAGTGTCATCTCGCACGCTGGATTGATGCTGCCACAAGGCGCTGTGGCGGAGTTTTTCCTCGACGCCGGTGGGGTAGGGCTCCACCACCACGAGTTGCGCGTCGAGTTCGACCAGCCGCTCGAGGCCGACGAGACTGAATCCCCAGGCATTGGTCTCTTCCTGCCAGGCATTTTCCAGCCCCAATCGGTCCATCACGGCCTGGAACAGCCCATTCTCGCCGAATACCCGCACGTGACGTGCATCCATGAACTGGACGATCAGCAGCGGTCGAGAGTCATCCGGCAACCGCTCGCGTAGCGTTTCCAAACGCGACTCGGTGGAAGCGATCAGAGCCTCGGCAGCGTCCGGACGCTCCACCAGCTCGCCAAGCGCACGAGTCAGGTCGAGCATTTCCGTCCAGGTATCCTGGCCAGGGCTGTAGAGAGAGAAGGTCTCCACCGGCGCGATGCGCTCCAATCTCGGGGCCAGATGGCTGAACATCGGTGAAATTAGAACGTGCTGCGGCGATAGCTTGGCGAGACGCTCCATGTTGGGCTGGGAACGCAGACCCAGGTCGGTCACGTCATCGGGGAGGCGCGGCTCACCGACCCAGTCGTGATAGTCGTTCACCTGGGCAACGGCGGTTGGCGGCTGGTCGAGTGCGACGAGGGTTTCGGCCAAGGTCCAGTCGATGCTGGCGATATCGTTTGCCGCAGTCGCCTTGGCAGATAAACAGAACGTTAGCGTCAGCAGCGCCAGTGGTAGGCGGATGAAAGGCGACAAGCGGTGATGGATGGCTGGCATGTTCTCGGGCGAGGCCATAGACGGTGAAAGGCCCAGTGTCTGGGCGTTTGAGGGCACTCTAGGGGGTGGTTCGATGAGTGCGACCAAGAGAAATCGTTGATAATAATGTCGTTTTGCATTATTGCACTGCATCGGCGTTGCTGTCCATGCGGTGCTGGGCGGTGCGGCGCTCTATCCATGCGATTCGTGTCGTGGCATGAAAAAAGCGGCATCCATGGGGTGCCGCTGAAACAGTAAGCCGTTAGCTAGCCATCACGCTCAAGGAGATACCGCCTGTGCTTGAGTCATGGATGTTAATGATAATCCATATTGTTTATCGAATCAATGGTCAAATCGCCATGTGGCGCTTTCCTTTCGGGGCACCACGACGCCCCTTGGCATGCCAAGCGTCGTGGTGCGTGAAGGGCGAGGGCCGGTGGCTTAGAAGTCGTAGCTGACGCTGGCCTGGACGCTGCGCTCGGCGCCGAAGTAGCAGTACTGAAGCGAGTTGCACGAAGCGACGTACTCTTTATCCAGCAGGTTGCTGACGTTGAGCCGTGCTGAGACGCCATCCAGGCCCACTCGAGAGAAGTCGTATCCCAGGGTGGCATCCACGAGTGTATAGTCAGGCACTTTCTCGGTATTGGCACGATCAGCGTAAATGTCCGCGTAGTAACGAATGCCTAAGCCGGCGTCAAGACCTGCCAGCGTATCCCCCTGGAAAGCATAATGACCCCAGAGGCTGGCTTGGTGTCCTGGCGCGTAAATGGCATGGTTTCCTTCTTCGCTCTTCACGTCGCTCTTGGCATAGGTAATGTCGGTATAGCTGTAGGCGGCTTGCAGACGCAGTGCATCCGTCAATTGCTTACGGGCTTCGAGCTCCAGGCCTTGTGACTTGATCTCGCCAATGGACCGATACGGATCGGTAGGTTGCTCCTTGGTGGCGACGTTTTTCTGATTGATGCGGAACAGCGAGAGGCTATAACGATCCTTGGTACCCGGTGGCTGGTACTTGAGCCCCGTTTCCCATTGTTCGCCTTCCATGGGCTTTAACAGGTTACCATCGGCGCCGACGAAACTCGTTGGTGTGAAGGCCGTGTTGTAACTCATGTAGGGCGCGATACCATTATCCCACAAGTAAAGCAGTCCCGCGCGACCACTGAACTGGGTATCATCCAGCGTACTCTCGGTGTCATATAAATGATTGGTATTCTTGATATCGACCCAATCGTATCGACCTCCGAGGGTTAGGCGCCAACGATCAAATGCTATCTGGTCTTGTAGATAGACACCAGTTTGCTCTAGGTGGTGGCTCGAGTCATAGGTGATGTATTTTGGGCTGGTAAAATTACCATCATAGCTAGGATTAAATGGGTTTATGGTAGAGAAGCCATAATCGACCACGCTCCCATTAGCGTCATATGCCGTGGACCCGGAGTAAACCACCTCATTCTTTCGCCGCTGATAATCGGCCCCGATCAGAAGAGTATGGTCGAAAAAACCGCCTGGGAGTCGAGCCTCTACCTGGTTATCCACAGTCCAGGCGTCCATTGATTCATTTGCACCGTAGTAAGCACGGTCTAGTCGGTTGGATTTCCCAACCCACCCTACTTGTGCTACTTGATCCATCTTTACATCGGCGTTTAGGTATCGCACCTTCTGACGTCCGGTCCAGGTCTCATTAAAACGATGTTCGAGGCTGTATCCAAACATGTGTTGGGTGCGTTCGAACTTGTCGTAATCGTCCTCGCCGTCGAAGAAGTTATTGCTAATCTTCCGGCCATTGTGGCTTTCCACGGCTCCCTCGTAAGGCACACCGGAGTGGTATCCGCCTTCCGGATCCTTCTGCAGATAGGCCATGAACGACAGGGTCGTGTCATCGGTCACGTCCCAGGTCACCGAAGGCGCGATGGCGTAACGTTCTTCCTCGACAGTGTCGAACTGCGTATCCGCGCGGCTGGCCAACCCCACGACGCGATAGGCAGCCCGCCGCTCGCCATCCAGAGGGCCGGTTAGGTCGAACGCCGCACTGTGTTGGTTATTATTACCCACGCCAAAACGCAGCTGGCGCTGTGTTTCGAACTGTGGTTGCTTGCTGGTCATTGCCACTAGCCCGCCAGGAGATGAGCGACCGTATAGAACAGAAGCGGGGCCTTTGACGACTTCAATATTCTCCAGGAAATACGGGTCTACCACCATTGAGCTGTAGCTGTTGGCATCGCCCATCACCTTGAGACCATCGAGATAGGTGTTGCTCAAGCTTCCGTCCGAAAAGCCACGCATGACGAGGTAGTCATAGCGATTGGAGGCGCCGACTTGGTTGGTATAGACACCGGGCGTATATTGCACGGCCTCCCGGATGGTGCGCGAGCCGCGCTCTTCCCACTCCTCGTTCTCGACGACCGAAATTGCCTGCGGCGTCTCGTTGAACGGCGTTTCGGTCTTGGTAGCGGCTTGGCCGGTAACGGTCAAGGGTGCCAGCTCGGCTGCATCGTCCTGTTGGGCCTGGGTCGTGGCACTGGCGGCCAGCAGGGCGATGGCAAGCGGAAGTCGTCTGGGTGTCAGCATCGCGAAGTCCCATCCTCGGTTAGCGCGGTATGTGTAATAGGAATTATTGCTTTTTGAGAGGCGTGTTGGGTATGCGCAGTGCCGAAATGGCTATGGGAAGTGACGATGCCGCTCAGAGACGGGAACTCGGTGGATGGCCGAAGCGCCGGCGAAACGCCGTCGCGAAGTTGGTGGCGTGACGGTAGCCGCAGAGATGTGCCGTTTGCTGGACGCTATAGCCCTCGGCGAGGTAACTGCGCGCCTTGGATAGGCGGCACTCCTGCAGGTAGCCGAAGACGGAGCTGCCGTAGGCGCGACGGAATTTATCACGCAGTGTGCTGGGGCTCATGGCGGCCAGCTTGGCCAGCTCGGCCAGGGAGTGCGGGTGCTCGGGGGTGTCGTGGAGAACTTCGCGCACGGTTTCGAGGCGCTGACGCTCACAAGGGTTCAGCGACCGATCGGCCGGAGAGGTGGCGGGAAGGCCGTGAGCCAGGAGCTGAAGGCTCAGGCCTTCGATCAGCAGCGAGTGGCGGGGATCCTGGCGTTCCACCTCAAGGTTCGACTGGGCTGCAGTGAGCAAATAGGGTGGCAATTGCCAGGTATGCATCAGCGGTGTTTCACCCCCCAGTCGCGGTGCCAGAGCCGGGGACTCCTTGGCCAGCGAGCTCAGCGCCACCGGGCCCAGCGACAGGTTGAGCGTTCTCAGCCGTTGCCCCGGTGCCTGGATGGCATGCAGCCGCGTACGCTCGCCCAGCCGTGCCGTCATCGCCGAACCCGGGTTGAGCAGGGCATGCCGGTCGCCAAGGCGTACGCCGACCTGACCTTCCAGCACCATGACCAGGAATAGCGGCGAGGGGCGCAAGGAATCCGATTCGTAGCGATGCAGCACCTCGAGGCAGGAATCCGTCAGCCGCATGTCCGGTCGCAGTTCGAACTCCGTGACGTCGCCGGCGACGACGGCTTCCGGCTGCATGCTTCGGGTAACGGAGGCGCTCGGAAACCGGTAGCGGATGCCGAAACGCCGGCCGAACTGGCAGAGGTCTTCGGCGGTGAAAGGACGGGCAGAGCGCATGGCAGTCATGACCAGTCTCCTTGCATGGCCTCCTCATGGACGTGTGCTGCCGGTCGAACCAACCGACTTGGCCACCCATGAGCGGCCAAGTCGCTATCGGTGTGTGGCCTTTTCAGTACTCCAGCGACCAGCTCAGCGTGTAAGTGCGACCGCGTCCCTGGTAGTCGTAGAGGTACTCGGGGCCAAATCTAGGTGAGTAGAAGCCAGCGGCGCGTTGTCCCCAGGGCGTCGAATACTGCTCGTCGGTCAGGTTCTCCACGCCTAGGCTGATCTTGCCGAAGTCGGTACGCTGGCTGCCGATGAGATCCAGGGTAGTATTGCCCTCGATTTCGTCACCCTGATAGTCCGCGTAGTCCCAGGAGCGGTTGGCCTGCAGGCGCAGCGAACGGGTCATGTCCGACCACTGGGCGTGAAGCGTGGCGGTGTGCTGCGAAGGATAAGGGTCTACGGTGATGCCGCGTTTCTCCCACTCGCCGTCGATTTTCTGCTCCGACCTCAAAGCGTGGAGTGTGCCACCAAATTGCCAGTGATCTCCCAGGAACCGTGTGGCGGAAGCTTCGAGACCGTAGTCACGGCGCTTGTCATCGCGTTGGACGATATTGAGATTATCGTCTGGTTCTATGGTGGTGTTGGACCACGAATAATAGGCAGCCGCTTGGGTCAGCCAACGGCTCCCCTGATAGCGCCATCCCAGCTCCACTTGGCGAGTCTTGATTCCATCGAGAGGGTTGTCGCTGACGCTCTGCCCAGGGTGTCCATAATATTTGGAGGGGTCGGGAAGGTCGAACCCTTCGCTGTAGCTGGTCCAGGCCTGGTGACCATTCTCGAAATCATAAAGCGCACTGACGTTATACAGCGTGACGTCGTAATCGCTCTTTCCACCCTCGGCAAGTGACTGGCCACTCGGCTGGAAATCATCGATTGCGACATCCATGTGCTGGCGGCGGATGCCGGCCCCAAAGGTCCAGTTGTCGGTGGGCTGCCATTCGCTCTGCACGAATGCCGACAAGCCATCGATCTGGAAGCCCGGGTAGCGCGGTTCGACACGCTCCTCTTCGTGCACGAGGCCACCAGTCGCATCCGTGGTGTCGTCGTCGAAATACATCTGGGTGGCATCGAATTCCTCGCGGTCGATGTCCACGCCATAATCCAGGCTGACGTTACCGGTGATATCCGATGACATCAGCATCTTGAGTCCGCTGAGGGTCGTGTTCTGTTTGGATGTGGTGAAGTAATAGCTTCCATCCGAGTCGGGGTATGGGAATGGGTGAAAACTCGACTCCTCTTCGCGGTGATAGGCCTGGAGATAGAGATCCTGGCCGAAGACGTTCGCATGATGGTAGTTCACATTCAGCATGCGCCTGTCGGTCAACGGTTCTCGGTCGGCCGAGAACCCTTTGCGGATTTCTGCATCTTCCAGGTTGGGAGTGCTCGAGTCGAGATTCGGAAAGTAGACCCCGTGATCGCCTTCGTAACCGGATTCATAAAGCTGGGCTTTCAGATCCAGTGTCTGCTCTTCGCTGAGACGAAATGTCAAGTTGCCCAGGATGTCGATGGAGCGGTTGCCCTGAAGGTCGGATTGGGCAATGTCTGGGAAAATTTCGTCTCCCTTGGCATCGTAGTGTCGGCCGTTATCCGCATAGGCTACGCCAATGCGCCCCGTGACGAAGTCATTGCCCCCGCTGGCGGACTGGGCGACTCGATGGTCGAAGTCGTTGCTATTATTGAAACCGGTCGTTACTCCAGCCGCACTCTCCCAACTCGGGCCGCCTGCCTCTCCCGTTTTGGTAATGATGTTGATGATGCCGCCGGTAGCGCCGCCGCCGTATAGGCTGCTGGCGCCCGAAAGCACCTCGACGCGCTCGATGTTGAAGGGATCGATGGAATCGAATTGCCGCGACAGACTGCGCGAGTTGTTCATCGAGACACCATCGATGAGAACCTGGACGCTACGGCCACGCATGTTCTGCCCAGCATTGGTACGACCCTGTGGGCCGAAGTCGAGGCCGGGAACCAGTTTGCCCAGGGCGGTTTTGAGGTCGACACCGGTGCTGGTTTGTTCCCTCAATTGCTCGCCCTCGACTATCTGGGCGGCACTGGGAACCTGGTCGATCTGGGTTGGCGTGCGGGAGCCGATCACGACCATGGTGTCTTCAGCCTCATCGGCATGACTGCTCAAGCTGACCGCGCTGGCCAGTAGTACCAAGGTAGAGGATGTCGTTCGTTTCATGATCGTCAGCGGTTTCCTAAGCGGCTTGTGTGAACCTGCCGCGTAGGATATCGCTTACACGATAAATATCAATGATAACGATTGACTTTAATTTGTGACGATATCGTCGGCCACGGGTATGTCGTGCTGACGGCAGGTGGCGCGCAGGGTGTTGAGCATCAGGCAGGCAATGGTCATGGGGCCGACGCCGCCGGGCACTGGCGTGATGGCGCCGGCCACTTCGCTGGCCGTGACGAAGTCCACGTCGCCGACCAGGCGCGTGCGTCCGTCGCTTTCGATCCGGTTGATTCCCACATCGATCACCGTGGCGCCGGGCTTGATCCAGTCGCCGGTAACCAGGCGAGGCCGCCCCACGGCGGCAACCAGAATGTCGGCCTGGCGGCACAGGGCTGCCAGGTCCTGCGTGCGTGAATGGGCAATGGTGACGGTGCAGTGCTGCCTCAGCAGCAGGTGAGCCATGGGTTTTCCGACGATGTTGGAGCGGCCCAGTACCACTGCCCGTTGACCGCTCAAGTCGCCATGATGATGTTCGAGCAGCATCAGGCAGCCCAAGGGGGTGCAGGGGATCAGGGCGTTGCCGTGGGTGGCCATGAGTCCCGCATTGAGCGGATGAAAGCCATCGACGTCCTTGTCGGGATGGATGGCCCGGATCACCCGCGAGGCATCGATTTGCGGGGGCAGGGGAAGCTGAACCAGGATGCCGTGGACCTGCGGGTCGTGGTTGAGCTGTTCGATCAGCGTCAGCAGCGCTCGGTTGTTCACGCTGTCGGCCAGGCGGTGAACGAAGGAGTTCATGCCGATGGCTTCGGCCCGGACTTGCTTCTTGCGTACGTAGCGCTCGCTGGCTGAATCGCCACCGACCAGAACCACCGCCAGTCCGGGAGTGATGCCCTGACGCTGACGCAGCGGCGCGAGCCGTTCCTCGATCGCGTTGCATAGGGGCGCGGCCAATTTCTCTCCATCAATCAGCTTTGACATGCACGGCTCCTTGACTGGGCGAAGAGCAACGGTCGGGCGGCCATGGGGGAAGACGCGCTGCTCGGGGTGGAAGCGCACCGCTCGTGATAGCGGAACGTGGATGCGCCGACTATCGGACAAGGTAATTCCCCACGGAGGTCGTACATGTCCGCGGACGACGTACGGCGTCGCTGGCGCGACGTGACGGCGGCGCGGCTTCCATCGAATCGGGGGATGGCGCTTTGCGATATGTCGGCGTCGCTGGCGTTCATGTGGCGGTGAAGGGTGCCATCTACGCTGCAATCGCAGCCCGGCGAAATCCAGGCCGAACCGGACGGAATGGCGTCCGGCAAGGAGGCGCGATGTATGCGGTGAGACGTTGGGTGGTACGCCACGCACGGGGTTTCGAGCGACTCTACCAGGCCTTCGAGCCGCTGTTGGTCAAGCTGCATCCGGTCTGGCGTCGCATCGGTTATGACAGGGCGGAAGCCCCGGTCGCGGCCGTGGAGAAGGGCGTCAAGGGCGTGTTGTTCGATTGCCGGATGTGCGGCCAGTGCGTGCTCTCGTCGACGGGGATGTCATGCCCGATGAACTGTCCCAAGAACCTGCGCAATGGCCCCTGCGGCGGGGTTCGTCAGGACGGCGGCTGCGAGGTCGTGCCCGAGATGCGCTGCGTATGGATCGACGCCTGGGAGGGCAGTCGCCGCATGCGCTACGGTGACCGCATCCAGGTGGTTCAGGAGCCGGTGGACCATCGTCTGCAGGGCAGCTCCTCCTGGCTGCGAGTGGTGCGCGAGAGGGCCGAAGAAGCCCGTCAGTCGTCGCAAGGCGGAGCCGAGACATGAAGTTCGACGATGAGCCCGTGCCCGGCTACTCGCTGCCCATCCTGCCGGGGCACGTCTCGCCGGGGCGGCTGGAGCGCGTGCTGCGCGCCGGAAAGTTCGCCGTCACCAGCGAGATCGATCCGCCGGACTCCGCCGATCCGGCCGAAGTGCTCAAGCGGGCGGCGATCTTCGATGGCTACGTGGATGCGATCAATGCCACCGATGGCTCCGGCGCACACTGCCACATGTCCAGCGTGGGGGTCTGCTCGCTGCTGACCCGGGTGGGTTATGCCACCATCCTGCAGATGTCGTGTCGCGACCGTAACCGCATCGCCATGCAGGGCGAGATCCTGGGTGCGGCGGCCATGGGGGCCTGCAACCTGCTGTGCCTGACCGGAGACGGCGTTCAGGCCGGCGACCACCCCCAGGCCAAGCCGGTGTTCGACCTCGATTCGATGTCGCTGCTCGAGATCGCCCGCGGCATGCGTGACGAGAGTCGTTTTCAGAGCGGGAGGCGGATCGAGCTACCGCCGCGCATCTTCCTCGGCGCTGCCGAGAATCCCTTCGTGCCGCCGCAGGCGTGGCGTCCCCACCGGGTGGCCAAGAAGGTGGCTGCCGGCGCGCAGTTCATCCAGATGCAGTATTGCTTCGACGTGCCGCAGCTCAGGGATTTCATGAGCGGGCTGGGCGACCTGGGCCTGCTCGAAGGGCCGGAACGGGTCTTCGTCTTGCCGGGTATCGGGCCTTTGGCCTCGGCGCGCAGCGCGCGCTGGATTCGCGACCACGTGCCCGGCGTGCACATTCCCGATGCGGTGATCGCGCGTCTCGAGGGGGCCCGCGACCAGAAAGAAGAGGGCAAGCGTCTGTGCATGGAACTGTTGCATCAGATACGCGAGATCCCCGGCGTCAGCGGTGCCCACATCATGGCCTACCGACAGGAGCACAGCGTGGCCGAGATCATCGAAGCCACCGGCGTTCTGGAGGGCCGAGTACCCTGGTACCCGGGACGAGACGATCCGTCCGAGCGCAATCCCGAATCCCCCGAGGCATCGCCGGAAGCCGAACCCCTCCAGGGTTGATGGTGCGTCGTCGGGTGTCGCCGAGGCAGTCCGCCCTACAACTGCGGCTCGCGAAGGCTTAGAATGCCGCCACTTCTCCATTCACGCAGGGTGCCGGTGTTCGCCGGCACCGCACAGACGGCGATACGCAACCCCATGGCGGACTCCTCTACCCTGGCCCGGGAAGTCGGGCTGCGACGCACCTTCGCGATCATCTCGCACCCCGACGCGGGCAAGACCACCATCACCGAGAAGATGCTGCTGTTCGGCAATGCCATTCAGCTCGCCGGTTCGGTGAAGAGCAAGCGCGACGACCGGCATGCCACCTCAGACTGGATGAAGATGGAGCAGGAGCGCGGGATCTCGGTGACCACCTCGGTGATGCAGTTCCCCTACAATGGGCGCATCGTCAACCTGCTCGATACCCCTGGCCACGAGGATTTCTCCGAGGATACCTACCGCACCCTGACGGCGGTCGATTCGGCGCTGATGGTGATCGACGGCGCCAAAGGCGTCGAGGCACGCACCATCAAGCTGATGGACGTCTGCCGTCTGCGCACCACGCCGATCCTCACCTTCGTCAACAAGCTCGACCGCGAGGTGCGCGACCCCGTGGAGGTGATGGACGAGGTGGAGGAGGTTCTGAACATCCAGTGCTCGCCCATGACCTGGCCCATCGGCATGGGGCGTCGTTTCAAGGGCGTCTATCACCTCTACAACGACGTGATCCACCTCTATACCCAGGGTCAGGGCAACCGGATTCCCGAAGACAAGCGCATCGAGGGGCTCGACAACCCAGAAGTCGACGAAGTGCTCGGTGAGGATCAGGCCGAGGAGCTGCGCATGGAGGTGGAGCTGGTACGCGGGGCTTCCCACGAATTCGACCTGGAAGCCTACCGCCGCGGCGAGCTGACGCCGGTCTATTTCGGCACCGCCATGGGCAACTTCGGGGTGCGCGAGATGATGGATGGGTTCGTGGAGTATGCACCGACACCGCAGCCCCGCGAAACGGATGCTCGTACCGTCGAGGCCGAAGACGATCGCTTCACCGGCTTCGTGTTCAAGATCCAGGCCAACATGGACCCCAACCATCGCGACCGCATCGCCTTCCTGCGCGTCTGCTCGGGCAAGTACGAAAAGAACATGAAGATGCGCCACGTGCGCATCGGCAAGGACGTCAAGATCGCCGATGCCTTGACCTTCATGGCTTCCGACCGCTCCCACGTGGAGGAAGCCTGGCCCGGCGACATCATCGGCCTGCACAATCACGGCACCATCCAGATCGGCGACACCTTCACCCAGGGCGAGAACATGCGCTTCACCGGCATTCCGCACTTCGCGCCGGAGCTTTTCAAGCGCGTGCGCCTCAAGGATCCGATGAAGATGAAGGCGCTGCAGAAAGGCCTGCAGCAGCTCTCCGAGGAGGGCGCCACCCAGGTGTTCATGCCGCTGGACAACAACGACCTGATCCTCGGCGCCGTGGGTACGCTGCAGTTCGACGTGGTCGCCCACCGCCTCAAGGAGGAGTACAAGGTCGACTGCATCTACGAGGGCGTGAACGTGCACACCGCGCGCTGGGTCTACTGCGACGACGCCAAGAAGCTCGAGGAGTTCAAGCGCAAGGCGAGCACCAACCTTGCCATCGATGGCGGCGGCTACCTGACCTACATTGCCCCGACTCGGGTCAACCTGCAGATGACCCAGGAGCGCTGGCCGGAGATCCGCTTCCAGCCGACCCGTGAACACTGACCAACCGGGCTTCGCCCGGAGCCACGAGCCGTGAGCCGAGGGCGACGAGCTGGAAGTCGCAAGATGTCACCGACGGTGCATCCTACTGCCGAAGCCCGAAGCCCGAAGCCCGAAGCCCGAAGCCGCCCATGCTCATCGACGCCCACTGCCATCTGGATCTCCCCGATTTCGACGCCGACCGCAAGGCAGTGATCGAGCGGGCCAGGGCGGCGGGCGTCGGCCACTTCGTGGTGCCGGGCACGACGTGCAAGCGCTGGGCGAACGTGCTGGCGCTGGGCGAGCGGAGCGATGTCAGCGTCTGTCTGGGATTGCATCCCTATTTCGTGGACGAGCACCGTGACGGGGATCTCGTGGCGCTGGAACGTGCCCTGGATGAGCATGCGGAGGTGGTTGCAGTCGGCGAGTGCGGCATCGACGCGCGCTTCGCGGACAGCTGGGATGCCCAGTGGATTCTCTTCGATGCTCAGCTGCGCATTGCCAAGGCGCGCGATCTGCCCGTGGTGATCCACTGCGTGCGGGCCAACGACCAGGTGGCCAAGCGGCTGCGCCAGCTCGACTTGCCGGCGGGCGGGTTGATCCACGCTTTCGCAGGATCTCCCGAGCAGGCGCGCCAGTTCCTCGACCTGGGTTTCGTACTGGGGTTGGGCGGCGCACTGACCCATGCACGAGCCAAGCGCCTGCACCGCGCCGTGGCGAGCCTGCCTGACGATGGCTACGTGCTCGAGACCGACAGCCCCGACATGCCGCTCGCCGGCCACCGGGGTGAGCGCAACGAGCCGGCCCGTCTCACCGAGGTGTGCCGGGCGGTCGCAGCGCTGCGCGGGCAGGGCGAAGCGCAGGTGGCTGAGGAGAGTAGCGCTACGGCACGGCGTTCGTTCAGGCTGACGTGAACCACCTTCTCGCGTCAGCCGCTGCCATCAGAGCTGCTCTGCCAAGGCCTCTGGATCCAACCGCTCGACGGGGTAGGGCAGCTTCAGCAGCTTGAGTGCCTGGCCGTCGACGCTGAGCGGACCGATCTCCTCCTTGGTGCTGAGCACGGCGAGAATCTCCGCTTGGCCATAGGCGTCGAGTTCGGCGGCGAGCACTTCGCCCTGGGCCTTGTCGTTGGCATCTCTCACCGCCGCGCCGGGTTCGGGCAGGCGATCGCCCTCCAGCTGGGCGCGGTACAGCCGCTTCTTCACCTGGCCACGGAAGTGGGCACGCGCCACGACTTCCTGGCCGGTATAGCAGCCCTTCTTGAAGCTGATGCCGCCCAGCGCTTCCCAGTTGATCATCTGCGGCAGCAGGGCGTCCTGATGGTGCGGCGTCAGCCAATAGAGCCCGGACTGGATGTCGTGCAGACACCAGGCGGCGTTGCCTACCAGAGTGGCTTGGGCCGTCAGCTGCCGTACGATCTCGACGGCCCGTTCCTCGGGCAAGCAAGCCAGAATGCGAGGCCGGGGCCCAGGGTGCGTTACCACCTGCAGTTGCTCGTTGCCGGCCTGGTGCCATAGCGACGGCGGGACGACATCGAAGTGCACCTCGGCCAGTGCTCGTGCTTCCACGCCGATCAGGCCGATCAACGCCAGGTCGTGGCGAGGTTCGAGTTCGGCCTTGTAGAAGGCGGCGAATTTGTCGAGGTGCTTGGCAAGGGGAGCGACCAGGCCACGGTGCAGCAGCAGCCGATAGTGTCCCTCGGCGATGCGCAGCAACTGGGCATTGGCCAGCATGCGCCCCTTGGGCGTGCAGAAGCAGGTGAGGGGGGCGTAGTGGCCGTCGGCCAGGCTGAGCTGGGCGCTGGTCTGGCCTTGCAGGAACCGTTCGGCATCGGCGCCGTACACGTCGAGCACGCCCAGATGGGCGAGGGGAGTCACCACGCTGGCGTCCAGGGCCTGCCGGGCCGGGTCGGGGTGGTCGAATGTCACTCGGTCCTCGCCGGTACGACGACCGTCGAGGGTTTCTATCCAGTCGCTCATGCGTCGGCTCCCGTCATCGGTTCGGAATACGCCAGTTGCGAGGTGCAACCTCAATCATTCTGATATGCGGGCGGTCGGCGGCCAATGCAAGCGACTGCCTGACGAGAAACGGGCATGCTAGACTGTTTTCTTCACGCAATACGGGCATCGCGGAGTCTGGCCATGTCACACCAGTCGCTTCACTTCAAGGGCGTCGAGAACGCCGCTCAGGTCAATCGCATCACCACGGCACTGATGATGCTCGATGGCGTCGAGAGCGTCGAGGTGGGACGGCATGGCGCCGAGGTCGAGGGGCGGGTGACGCGTCAGGCCTTGATTCGGGCGGTGCACGCCCTCAAGTTGCCCATCGATGTCGAATGAGCCAGCCGAGACCCGCATGAAAAAGAGCATTGCAGTCACCAGCGAGCGCAACCACGTCTTTCGTCAGCGCGTCGAACTCGACGGCTTCGACGAGATCTATGTCGACGTACCCGAGGCTTATGGCGGTGAAGGGTCGGCGCCTGACCCCCACGATTATTTCGATCTGTCGCTGGGTGCCTGCAAGGCGATCACCGCACAGATGTATGCCCGGCGCAAGCAGTGGCCGCTCGAGGGCATCAGCGTTACGGTCAACCGTGACGACAGCGAGGAACGCAAGGGCCTCTATCGACTCGAAGTGGTGATGTCCTTCTACGGCATCGATGACCCGGAGCAGCTGGCCCGGCTGGAGGAGATCAGCCACAAGTGCCCGATCCATCGTCTGATGACCAGCGCCACCGTCGAGGTCACCACTCGCACTGCCACCGAGGCCTGACACACCATGAGCAAGTCCTTTCGCCTCGAGTCGAAATTCCAGCCCGCCGGTGATCAGCCCTCGGCCATCGATGGACTGGTGGCGGGACTCGAGGCGGGGCTGGCTCACCAGACTCTACTCGGCGTCACCGGCTCCGGGAAGACGTTCACCATGGCCAACGTGGTGGAGCGGTTGCAGCGTCCGACCATCGTCATGGCCCCAAACAAGACGCTGGCGGCGCAGCTATATGGCGAATTCAAGGCCTTCTTTCCCGACAACGCCATAGAGTACTTCGTCTCTTATTACGACTACTACCAGCCCGAGGCGTACGTGCCTTCATCGGACACCTTCATCGAGAAGGACGCCTCGATCAACGACCACATCGAGCAGATGCGCCTCTCTGCGACCAAGGCGCTGCTCGAGCGCCGCGATGCGCTGATCGTGGTTTCCGTGTCGGCGATCTACGGTCTTGGCGATCCCGACCAGTATCTGAAGATGCGCCTGCATTTCACCCGCGGCGAGCTGATCGACCAGCGCACCTTTCTGCGCCGCCTGGCGGAACTGCAGTACACGCGCAACGACATGGACTTCAAGCGCGGCACTTATCGGGTGCGTGGCGATGTCATCGACATCTTTCCCGCCGACGCCGAGGACGAGGCGATCCGCGTCGAGCTGTTCGATGACGAAATCGATTCGATCCGCCTCTTCGACCCGCTCACCGGTGAGGTGCGTGGCCAGGTACCGCGCATGACCATCTACCCCAAGTCGCACTACGTCACGCCGCGAGAGACCATTCTGGGAGCCATCGACTCGATCAAGGCGGAGCTGGTCGAACGCCTGGAATGGCTCAGAAAGCACGAGCGGCTGGTGGAGGCGCAGCGCCTGGAGCAGCGCACCCTCTACGACATCGAAATGATGCTGGAGCTGGGCTACTGCAACGGCATCGAGAATTACTCGCGCTATCTCTCGGGACGCAATCCCGGCGAGCCGCCGCCCACCTTCTTCGACTATCTGCCCGACGATGCGCTGCTGTTCATCGACGAATCCCACGTCAGCGTTCCCCAGGTGGGCGGCATGTACAAGGGCGACCGCTCGCGCAAGGAAACGCTCGTCGAGTACGGTTTCCGTCTGCCCTCGGCGTTGGACAATCGCCCCATGACCTTCGAGGAGTGGGAGCGCATCTGCCCGCAGACGATCTTCGTCTCGGCGACCCCTGGCCCTTACGAGGCAGAGCACGAAGGGCAGCGGGTGGAACAGGTGGTGCGCCCCACCGGCCTGCTCGACCCGGAGCTGGAGGTGCGGCCGGCGTCGACTCAGGTCGACGACCTGCTTTCCGAGATTCGCCTGCGTGCCGAAGTGGGCGAACGGGTGCTGGTGACCACGCTCACCAAGCGCATGGCCGAGGATCTCACCGAGTATCTCGACGAACATGACGTGCGAGTGCGCTATCTGCACTCCGACATCGATACCGTCGAGCGGGTGGAGATCATTCGCGACCTGCGTCTCGGTCAGTTCGACGTTCTGGTGGGCATCAACCTGCTGCGCGAGGGGCTCGACATTCCCGAGGTCTCGCTGGTGGCGATCCTGGATGCCGACAAGGAGGGTTTCCTGCGCAACGAACGCTCGCTGATCCAGACCATCGGCCGCGCTGCGCGCAACGCTCATGGCAAGGCGATTCTCTACGGCGACCGCACCACCGACTCCATGCGCCGCGCCATGGACGAGACCGAACGGCGCCGGACCAAGCAGATGGCCCACAATGAGGAGCATGGCATCACGCCGACCACCGTGACGCGTTCGGTGGCCGACATCATGGAGGCCGGCCAGGCACCGGGGCGCAAGGGCAAGGGGCGCAAGAGCGAGCGAAAAGTGGCCGAGGGGGCGGCAGTGTACGACCCCAGCGATCTTTCGCCGACGGAGCTCGTTCGCGAGCTCACCCGGGTCGAGGACGCCATGCACGAGGCCGCTCAGAACCTGGAGTTCGAAGAGGCGGCGCGACTGCGCGATCGGCTGCATGAGCTCAAGGAGCGCCAGCTCACCCTGGGAGCCGTCTGACGGTACCCGAGGGGATCCGAGAGCAGACGCGTTGCCGGCACCCTGCGCCTGACTGCCTACCCAGTCTGTGTTTTATACCGTTATCTTCCTTCTCGCCCAAGCCAGGTTCACGTTCATTGGTGGAAAGGCTCTGCCGACAGGGCGGCCGGTGCGCTATAATCCGCCTTCGTTCGAGCCCGCCGCGCTGGCCACGATGCCGCTTCGAGAGCGGGCATGCCGAGAATGCCAAGGAGTTCCTTGCCAATGACCGTGATCCGCCAGGACGACCTGATCGACAGCGTCGCCGATGCCCTGCAATACATCTCCTACTACCATCCCAAAGACTTCATCGACGCCATGGCGGCAGCCTACGACCGTGAGGAGAACCCGGCGGCCAGGGACGCCATCGCCCAGATCCTGATCAACTCGCGCATGTGCGCCACCGGCCATCGGCCGATCTGCCAGGACACCGGCATCGTCACCGTCTTCGTTCACGTCGGCATGAACGTACGCTTCGAAGGGGACATGAGCCTCGACGACATGATCAACGAAGGGGTCAGGCGTGCCTACAAGCTGCCCGACAACGTGTTGCGCGCCTCGGTGCTGGCCGATCCGGACGGCAAGCGGACCAACACCCGCGACAATACCCCGGCGGTGATTCACCACAAGCTGGTGCCCGGCGACAGCGTCGAAGTACACGTCGCCGCCAAGGGGGGCGGCAGCGAGGCTAAGTCCAAGTTCGCCATGCTCAACCCCTCCGACAGCGTGGTCGACTGGGTCATGGAACAGCTGCCCAAGATGGGGGCCGGCTGGTGTCCGCCCGGGATGCTGGGCATCGGCATCGGCGGTACCGCCGAGAAGGCCATGGAACTCGCCAAGGAGTCGCTGCTCGATCCCATCGACATCCAGGAACTCCAGGCCCGCGGGCCGTCCAATCGGGCCGAAGAGCTGCGCCTGGAACTCTACGACAAGGTCAACAAGAGCGGCATCGGCGCTCAAGGGTTGGGTGGGCTGACCACGGTACTCGACATCAAGGTCAAGGACTATCCGACCCACGCCGCCAACAAGCCGGTGGCGATCATCCCCAATTGTGCTGCTACTCGCCATGCTCACTTCACCCTGGACGGCAGTGGCCCCGCCGCACTGCCGGCGCCCAAGCTGGAGGACTGGCCGGAGATCACTCGCGAGATGGGCGACGACGTAAAGCGCGTCGACCTGGATAGCGTGACCCCGGAAGACGTGCAGACCTGGCAGCCCGGCGACACCCTGCTGCTCAACGGCAAGCTGCTCACCGGCCGCGATGCGGCTCACAAGCGCATGGTCGACATGATCGCCAAGGGCGAGCCGTTACCGGTGGATCTCAAGGGGCGCTTCATCTACTACGTGGGCCCTGTGGACCCGGTGGGCGACGAGGTGGTCGGCCCGGCCGGTCCGACCACGGCGACTCGCATGGACAAGTTCACCCGTACCATGCTCGAGGAGACCGGTCTGCTGGGCATGGTCGGCAAGGCCGAGCGTGGCGAGGCGGCCATCGAAGCGATTCGCGACAACCGCGCGGTCTACCTGATGGCAGTGGGCGGTTCGGCTTACCTGGTCGCTCAGGCGATCAAGAAGGCAAGGGTGGTCGGGTTCGAAGACCTGGGCATGGAAGCCATCTACGAATTCGAGGTAGAAGACATGCCGGTTACCGTAGCGGTGGACAGTGAGGGTACCTCGGTACACCAGACAGGCCCGGCAAAATGGAAGGAGATCATCGCCGAACGCGCCTGATTGCGTCGTGTTCGTGGCGTTGCCCGCAGCGATGACCTCGCGGCCCCGTCATCTGGCGGGGCCGTTGCCGTTTGGGTATGCTGCGGATCACTGTCTTTCAGGGAGAGCGCATGACCTCCTGGCTGCTTGGCCTGGCGATCCTGGTGACCTACCTGCTGGGTATCGTCTCCGCCGTGATGGCTCTGATGTCCAGCCGGACGTCTCAGGGGGCCATTGCCTGGATCGTTTCGCTGGTGACCTTCCCCTACCTGGCAGTACCGGCCTACTGGTTCTTCGGGCGCCCCCGATTCTACGGCTATGTCTCGGCACGGGGCGAGCGCGATTCCGTACTGCGCCGCGTGCTGGCCCGCTATCGAGGGAGGGTCGACCCCTATCTGGCCGACCCCCGAGACCCGAATTCGCGCACCGTGGAACAGCTGGCCATGATGCCGTTGACGAGTGGCAATCGTGCCGAGCTGCTCATCGATGGCCAAGTCACCTTCGATAGCCTGTTCGCCGGTATCGAGGCGGCGCAGGAGTACCTGCTGGTACAGTTTTTCATCGTGCGTAGCGACGCGCTGGGACGCGAACTCAAGGATCGCTTGATTCACAGCGCCGAGCGCGGGGTACGCGTCTACTTCCTGTACGACGAGATCGGTAGCCGAAAACTGCCCGAGGGCTACTTGCGCGAGCTGGCCGACGCGGGCATCCAGGTCAGCCCGTTCCGGTCTTCCCGCGGCTTCAAGCACCGTTTTCAACTCAATTTTCGCAACCACCGCAAGGTGCTGGTGGTGGATGGCCATGCGGGATGGCTCGGCGGCTTCAATGTGGGCGTCGAATATCTCGGCCAGCATCCGCGACATGGGCCCTGGCGGGATACGCACCTCAAGCTGACCGGGCCCAGCGTGCTAGGGCTTCAGGAGGCTTTCTGGGAGGATTGGCACTGGGCGACAGGCGAGGTGATCGGGCTCAACTGGGAACCGCGCGTGATCTGTCCGGAGTCGCAGCACGTGGTGATCGTGCCGTCCGGTCCGGCGGACCGCCAGGAAACGGCCAGCCTGTTGATCCAGCATGCCATTCATAGCGCTCATGAACGCCTATGGGTGACCAGTCCGTATTTCGTGCCGGATCAGGGCGTGCAGGACGCCCTGCGTCTGGCAGCCATGCGCGGCGTGGACGTGCGGATCATGATTCCCGAGCATCCCGATCACCTGCTGGTATTTCTCTCGGCATTCGCTTTCCTGCCGGACATGGTTCGCGCAGGGGTCAAGATATACCGCTATCAGCCAGGCTTTCTGCACCAGAAGGTCATCCTCATCGACGACAATGCCGCCAGCGTTGGCACGGTAAATCTCGACAATCGCTCCTTCCGGCTCAACTTCGAGATCACTGCTTTCATTCCCGATCGCCGCTTCGCCGCCGAAGTGCGGCTGATGCTCGAGCGAGATTTCGCCGCCTGTCGACGCATCGATTACGACGAGCTCAAGAATCGACCGCTGTGGCGCAAGCTGGTGGCACGCGCCGCCTACCTGACCTCGCCAATCCAGTAGTCGCTTGGGTTCGCGTGGTTGCTGGGGTACATTAGTCGACGCTTGATGCCCGACGGGCACGGTTTCTCCTTCGTCAACGCCTGTCATCGGAGTCACGGTGAACCTCGAAACCAAATGGCTGGAAGATTTCGTGGCTTTGGCCAACAGTCGCAGCTTTTCCGCTTCTGCCCGTCAGCGGCATGTCACCCAGCCGGCCTTCAGTCGACGCATACGCTCGCTCGAACAGGCGGTGGGCGTGACCCTGGTGGACCGCTCCACCACGCCGGTGACGCTGACCCCCGAGGGGCAGCTGTTTCTGGTCACCGCGCGCAATCTGGTCGAGCAGCTCAACGAGTGTCTCGGGCACCTGCGCGGCCTCTCCATGGCCCGCGAGGCGCTGGACATCGTGGCGGCGCATTCGCTGGCGTTGAGTTTCTATCCACCCTGGATTTCCCGCCTTCAGGAGGGGCTCGGCGAGCTGCCTACGCGCCTGGTGGCCATGAACGTGGGCGAAGCGATTCACGTACTCCGCGAAGGCAACTGTGACCTGATGCTGGCCTACCACGATCCCTATGCCACCATGCAACTGGACGCCGCGGTGTTTCCTTCGTTTTCGATCGGGCAAGTCAAGATGGTGCCGGTGAGCCTACCCGGGCCGGACGGAGCGCCGCGCTTCAGTCTCGACAGCGAAGCGCCGATTCCCTATCTCGCCTATACCCAGGGCGCTTTCCTGGGACGCAGCGTGCGCATGCTGCTCAAGAACGATCCGTTGCGTCTGCGCCTGCGGACGGTCTACGAGACGGCGATGGCCGAAGGTCTGAAGGGCATGGTACTGCAGGGGGTGGGGCTGGCCTGGATTCCCGATTTCTGCATCCGCGAAGAGCTCAACAGCGGGCGCCTGGTGCGCGCCGGTGACGAGAAGTGGGACGTGCCGCTGGAAATCCGCCTCTATCGCTGTTCGCTGGTGCACAAGCCCGGCGTTGAGAAGCTGTGGCGGCAGATGATGAAGTTGCCTCGTGACTTCTTGCAGGCATAGATCGCCGGCGGTGGCTACGCTCCGCCGAAATCGGCGGGCAGGCCGAGGAAGTTCTGGATGATGAAGAAGTGATCCTCGAACAGGCTCTCGGGTTCGAGCTCGGCGAGCGGTACCCAGCGCGCATGATCCCCACCCTTGACCGGTTTGAGCCGCGGCAGATTCTGGTCCGGGCGTAGCGCGAAGTAGAAGGCTTCGGCCAGGGTTCGGCCGCGCCAGCTGCGGTGAGGCTCGTCGAACAAGCGCTGACCGCGCAGCGAGCCCTTCAGTACGGGTTCCGGTACCTTGAGGCGCACCCGCTCGCGCAGCTCGCGCAGGCAGGCATCGAGCAACCGTTCATGGGGATTGATGAAGCCGCCGGGGAGGGCGAGCAGGCCTTTGCCCGGAGCGGCAGTGCGCTTGACGAGCAGCACGTGACCCGATTGCACCACCACGGCGTTGACGGTGACGAAGATGGGCGGATAGGGAGCCTTGGCCCAGGCTTGGCGATATTGATCCAGCAATTGCTGCTCTTCGAGCAGCTGACGGTGAGCGTCGCCGTCGACGAAGTCGCGCAGCGCTTCGCAGACGCCGGGCGGCAGATCGTGGGTGGCGCCGGTGCTCAGGTAGTCCGCGGCGGAGGACGGCGAGCGAAACAGCCGCTCGCGGATCCGGCTGGCGGTGATGCCTTCCACCAGCGGCACGCTCACCGATTCCCACTGTGGGAAGAGCGATAGATAGTAGCTCGATTGGCCGCGGCTGGCGCCGATCAGACCGATGCGTGGCAGTCGTGCGTGGTGCGGACCAGCGATGTCGCGTACCTTGCGCTGCACGTCGCGTACCCAGACGTCGTTGTTGTAGAGCGCATCGAGCAGCGGCACGATGGCCAGGCGAGCGTTGTCGTCTTCGTCGAAGCAGCCACGCAGCATGGCCTGGCGTTCATCGAAGCGCCAGGGGTTGCGTAACGAACGCGCCTGCCATGCCGAGCCGACCAGGACGATCACCTGTCGTGCCTGGCGCAGGGCCTCGTGAATCACGGCGAGATGCCCCAGGTGCGGCGGCTGGAAACGACCGATGAATACCAGACAGTCGAATTCCGGGACCTCGGTGGGCATCGGCGCTTCCTTTACGGTGGCGTGAGTGGGCGACATTATGGCCGCCCGATTCGCATGCTGCAATGCGCCACATCGCTCGTCACGGCGTCGACCTCGGCGTGCCTGGCGAGCATGCCTGCAAGGAGAAACGGGAAATGGAGCGGCTACGCTTTTATTGGCAGGTAGCTCGCGATGCCGCCGCGCACTGGGTCAAGAGCAACGCCTTCAGTTACGCCGGTTCGCTGGCTTTCTACACGCTCTTCTCGCTGGCGCCGACGATGATCATCGCCGTCACGGTGGTCGGCGTGGTGCTGGGAGAGGAGGCGGCACAGGGGCAACTCGTCGCTCAGTTGCAGGAGATGCTGGGTCACGAGGCGGCGCTGGCCATCGAGCAGGCGGTGTCGGCTTCGCGCATCGAGGAGAGTGGTCTGTTGCCGAGCCTTCTGGGGGTTGGCGCTCTGCTGGTGGGGGCGACGGCGGTATTCGCCCAGCTTCAATTCTCGCTCAATACGCTGTGGGGCGTCACGGCTCGACCCAGCAGCAATAGCCTATTGATCTTCCTCAAGAACCGCCTGCTGTCGCTGCTCGTGGTGCTGGTCATCGGCTTGATCCTGCTGGTGACCTTGGTGCTCGGCGTGGTGGTTCGTACCGCGTTGCAACTGGCCGGCGAGCTGATTCCGTACTTCGGTTGGCTCACCCAAGGGGGGGAGTTGCTGCTGACCGTGGCCACCGCGACGCTGCTTTTCGCTGCCATTTTCAAGATCCTGCCGGACGTGGTGCTGGGCTGGCGAGACGTGGCGCTCGGTGCGCTCGTCACGGCGCTGTTGTTCACCGTCGGGCGCAGCCTCATTGCCACTTACCTGGCTTACACGGCCACTGCCTCGGCTTACGGCGCTGCCGGCTCGGTGGTGGTGGTCCTGCTGTGGGTCTACTACAGCTCGCTCATCCTGCTGTTCGGAGTCGCTCTGACGCGAAGCCATTTCGTGGTGAGCGGGCGAACCATCGTGCCGCGCAACATGGCGGTCGTGGTGCATCGCGAGCTGCGCGACGGCTGAACGGGGCGGCTCGTGCCGCCCCTGTGCGGTACGATCGTTGCCGGGGCTAGACGTCCAGACGCTCACGGGCCAACTGGTCGGCTATCGCCGCCGGGTTCGTGCCGGTGGACCTCGAGCGTGCGAAGATTTCGTCCAGGGTGTCGCCGATGCCCTCGATATGCCGCATGACGGCATCCCGCGAGGCCTGGCGTCGCTGCCGCCAGGCGATCTCGATCACGCCGCCGGCATTGGCCACGTAGTCCGGGGCATAGAGGATGCCCCGTGCTTGCAACCGATCGGCCATGTCCGCCGTGGCCAGCTGGTTGTTGGCGGCGCCGCAGACCACCTTGGCCTTGAGCCGGTCGATGACGCCGGCATCCAGCACCGCTCCAAGGGCGCAGGGAGCGAAGACGTCGACATCGGCATCGAAAATCGCTCCTGGATCCAGCGTCTCGGCCCCCAGTTCCTCGGCCAGGTTGACGAGGGGTTGGCGATTCACGTCGCTGAGCACGAGTCGCGCTCCGGCCTCGTGAAGTTGCCTGGCCAGGTGGGCGCCCACATGCCCCACGCCCTGGATGGCCACACGCAGTCCGTCGAGATCCTGGCGGCCCAAGCCGTGGCGCACGGCGCTGTTGAGCGCGCAGAACACGCCGCGGGCGGTGAAGGGAGAGGGGTCGCCGGAGTCGCCGGGCCGGCGGCCCAGGCCGCTGACGTGAGGCGTCGTCTCGTGGATGATCCGCATGTCCGATTCGCTGGAGCCTGAATCCTCGGCGGTGATGTAGCGTCCGCCCAGCGAGTCGACGAAACGTCCCATGGCGCGCAGTAGCTCGGGTGTCTTGTCGCGGCTCGGGTCGGCGATGATCACTGCCTTGCCGCCGCCCAGCGGCAAGTCGGCGAGCGCCGACTTGTAGGTCATGCCGCGAGACAGGCGCAGCACGTCGGTGAGGGCGTCGGCATCGCTGGCGTAGGGGAAAATGCGCAGGCCACCCAAGGCAGGGCCGCGTCGGGTATCGTGAATGGCGATGATGGCGCGCAGGCCACTCGTCTCGTCGCTGCCGAAGGCAACGTGCTGGTGATGGTCGAATTCGGGATGGTCGAAGACCGGCATGACGTGTCTCCCTCGTGAGGATGGCGTTGTTGTTGTGCCCGGTCAGGGCGCGAAGCCGGGTATGGCTTCGACGATGGCAACGGCCGGCGCTTGTGGCGCTGAGCCGTCTGGGAAAAGCTTAGAGCATCCGCACCCGGCCGGGAACCTCTGGCCGGGAAGGGATGGGTAATGCTAGAACGGGGCTGAATCCATCGGGAGGAGCTGCAATGAGCAAGCGTTGCGTCAAGGCCCTGGTCAGCGGCAAGGTGCAGGGCGTGTGGTTTCGGCGTGCCACCCAGGAACAGGCGCTGCAGCACGGCGTGACCGGCCATGCCAGGAACTTGCCGGACGGCCGGGTGGAGGTGCTGTTGTGCGGCGATGGTGAGGCGGTCAATCAGGTAGCCGCCTGGCTATGGAAGGGGCCGCCCAATGCCCGGGTCACCCACGTCGAGTTCGAACCCCTCGAGCCGCGTGACCCGGACAATTTCGTCACCTTGTGATGTGAAACGCTTACGCCAGCGTGTCGGCGATCCACTCCACCACGGCGTCGCCGTCCACTTCCAGGCAAGCCTCGACCAGCGGGGTCTGTGACCAGCGCGGGGCGATGAAGGTGCGCCCCTCGGGCGCGAAGACGGTCTGGCCTTCCGCCTCGCCGCGCGTCACTACGTTGAGGTGCCCCGGGGCGGTGGTGAACAGCTCTGGGCGCAGCAGCCAGGCGAGGGCGCAGCTATCGTGGGGGCAGCAGCCGTCGATGCCGAGGAACTCCCGGTAGAAGTCACGATAGAAGGCATAGCTGTCGGCCAGCACGCGGCCCAGCTCGCCCTGTCCGGCGGCGATGCGCGCCATGTGCGACTCGCTCAGCACGCACCGGTGGGTCACGTCCAGGCCGACCAGCGTCAGCGGCCAGCCCGCCGTCAGCACGCGGGATGCCGCATCCGGATCGTTGAACATGTTGGCCTCGGCCACCGGGGTGACGTTGCCGCCTTCGCGGATCGAGCCGCCCATGATCACCACGCGCTTGACCTTGTCGATGAGCGTTGGGTCGAGCTGTAGCGCGGCAGCCAGGTTGCCTACCGGCCCTACGGCCACCAGGGTCACCTCGCCGGGGCGCTCGTCGACGGTGTCGACGATGAACTGCGCGGCACTGCGCGGGTCGGCTCGGCCGGTCACCTCGGGCAGATCGATATCGCCGAGCCCGTTGGCACCGTGGATATGGGCCGGTGCCGGATGCCGTGCCTTGACCAGCGGCCCTGCCGCTCCCTGGGCGACCGGTACGTCGTCACGTCCGGCGAGCTGGGCGAGCAGCAGGGCATTGTGGGTGGCGGTGGTCACATCGACATTGCCGTAGGTGGTGGTCAGGCCGAGCAACTCGATCTCGGGATGGCGCAGGGCGATGGCAATGGCCTGAGCGTCGTCCACGCCAGGGTCGGTATCGAAGATGATGGAATGCGACACGCTGACTCCTTGTTCGTCGGAAGGTGCGAATGAGGGCGTCGGGATCAGCCGGGGAGACCGTCTCGCAGTGCCTGCTCGACGTCGTTCCTGCCGGGAATGCTCTCCGCGGCCCCGGGGCGCATGACGCCAAGGGCCGCGGCGGTGGCGGCCACTTCCAGGCAGCGGGGGACGGCATCGCCGGCCTGTCTTCGAGCCAGGAAATAGCCGATGAAGGTGTCGCCGGCGGCCGTGGTATCGACGGCCTCGACCGCCAGTGCCGGCTGGTGATGGCGGGCGGTGCCCTCCTGGTACCAGGCACCGTCGTGGCCCAGCGTCAGGACGGTGGCGGTATCGGGGAGACGTTCGCTCAGGGCATCCAGCAGCCGCTCGGCCGGTTCGTCTTGTGCCACGCCGGCCAGCCAGGCGGCTTCGCCGCGGTTGACGAACAGCAGGTCGCAGGCGGTCAACGGCAGCCGGTTAACCGCATCGCTCATCGGAGCCGGGTTGAAGGCGAGATTCACGCCGTGCTGGCGGGCCCGGGAGAATAGCTCGGGCAGGGCGCTGCACTCGTTCTGAGTGAGAATCCAGTCGCCGGGTTCGCAGGCATCGAGCAACGCCTCGATGTCGGTAGCCGTGAAGCCGTGATTGGCGCCGGGGAAGAGGATGATGGCGTTTTCGCCGCGGTCGTCGACCTGGATGATGGCGTGGCCGCTGGGAGCATCGACCAGTTCGGTGAAGGTGACGTTGACTCCGGCCCGAGCAAGGATGTCGCGTGCCCAGGCGTCCTGGCGGCTGATGCGTCCCCAGTGCGAAACTTCACCGCCGGCCAGGGCCATGGCCAGCGACTGGTTGGCCCCCTTGCCGCCGAGTCCGACGTGGTAATCGCTGCTTGCCAGGGTCTCGCCCGGGCGTACGAGGTGGGGGACGCGGTAGACGTGGTCGAGATTGATCGAACCGAAATTGTGCAGCATGGCCCGTTCCCTGGTTGATTGGCGTGCTGCCTCGAGTATCGAGTCGTGAGGCGCTGGCTGCAAGTTCGAGAAGTCTTTATACGGTTATCTTTGATCGCTGCCCACCAATAGCGACACCTTCTAAGCACGCATCGGTACATCCTCAACGCATGCGATAATCGCGCAGATTGTCAGCCGTCAAGGCCACGACGTTCTGGCGCGCTTCCGGGGTGATCCAAGCGTTGTGCGGCGTGACGATCAGGTTCAGCGGTTCGTCCAGCGCATCGATCAGCGGGTGTCCGTCACGCGGAGGCTCCACCGGAAGGACGTCGACCCCCAGGCCGCCCAGGCGGCCGCCACGCAGTGCTTCCAGTGCCGCTTCTTCGTCGATGATGCCGCCGCGAGCGCAATTGATCAGCAGCGCATCCGGCTTGAGGGTAGCCAGGCGGCCTGCATCGAACAGGTGGCGTGTGGCCTCGCTGAGTGGGCAGTGCAGGCTGATCACGTCCGCTTCGGGGGCCAGTTCGGCGATGGCCGGCCGGCTGTCGGCGGCCTCGTTGCCCGGCCTGGCGGCATAGGTGACATGCATGCCGAAGGCGTTGGCCAGGCTGCCGACGCGCTTGCCGAGCTCTCCTTGTCCGACGATCGCCAGGTGCTTGCCTTCCAGCTGCAGGGTGCGGTGATCCATGCGGCAGAAGAAAGCGGATTCGCCCCAGCGGCCGGCAGCCACGTCACGCTGATAGAGCGGCAGCCGATTGGCGAGAGCCAACATCAGCATCAGGGTGTGCTGGGCCACGCTGGCGGTGCCGTAGGCGGTGACGTTCTTCACCGTGATTCCCAGCTTTTCGGCAGCTGCCATGTCGATGTTGTTGGTACCGGTGGCAAGCACGCAGATCAGCTCGAGTTCGGGCAGCGCTTCCAGGGTCGGCGCATCCAGCACCACCTTGTTGACGATGGCGACCTGAGCATTCGTCAACCGCTCCCGGCTCTGCGCCGTCGTGCTGAGGTCATGCACCTCGAGATCGTCCACCTGGTCGCGGATGGGGGACAGGTCGACATCGGGGCCCAGGCTTGCGGCATCGAGAATCACGGCTTTCATGGCGGTTTCCTCGTTTCTTGGCGTGGTCGTCGGGTCGGTTGCAGGGCTGGGACAGGCCCCGACTGTCAGGCTATACTATCGGGCTTTGATGGCAGACTTGGAAAGTGTTCGGTCCGGCCTTATATCTTCGCCGGTGGTTGCGCTGTCTAATCAGAGTGAGAAAAACCATGCCCATCTACGAATATCAGTGCAAGGCCTGCGGTCACCGTCTGGAAAAGCTCCAGAAGGTCAGTGCCGCTCCGTTGACCGACTGTCCCGCCTGCCAGGCTCCCGAGCTGGGGCGCCTCATCTCGGCAGCCGGATTCCGGCTGGCAGGCGGTGGCTGGTACGAAACCGACTTCAAGTCCGGCGGCAAGAAGAATCTGGCCGGCGATGGCGGCGGGGATGCCGCCGCCGGCAAGACTCCCGCCAAGGACGGTGCCGCGGCCTGAGGCCGAGGCACCGGGGAACGACACTCAATCGATAACGCGAGAACACAGGATACGACATGCGCAGCCATTATTGCGGCCAGCTCAACGAGACCCTGGTGGACCAGACGGTCACCCTGTGCGGCTGGGTTCACCGCCGCCGTGACCACGGGGGCGTGATCTTCCTCGACATGCGCGATCGCGACGGCATCGCCCAGGTCGTGGTCGATCCCGATACCGCCGAGGCTTTCGCGAATGCCGACCGTGCCCGCAGCGAGTACGTGCTGCGCATTCAGGGGCGGGTGAGGCTGCGTCCGGAAGGTACCCAGAATCCCAACATGCCCACCGGCCTGGTCGAGGTGCTGGCCAAGGACGTGGAGGTGCTCAACACCGCCGTCACGCCGCCATTCCAGCTCGACGAGCATGGCAAAGTGGGCGAAGAGGTGCGTCTCAAGCATCGCTACATCGACCTGCGTCGTCCGGAGATGATCGACAAGCTGCGCCTGCGCTCGCGCATCTCCCACAGCGTGCGGGCCTTCCTCGAGGGCGAAGGTTTTCTCGACATCGAGACGCCGATCCTGACGCGTGCCACGCCGGAAGGGGCTCGCGACTATCTGGTGCCGAGCCGGACCCATCCCGGCAGCTTCTTCGCGCTGCCTCAGTCGCCCCAGTTGTTCAAGCAACTGCTGATGGTGGCCGGCTTCGATCGCTACTACCAGATCGCCAAGTGTTTCCGCGACGAGGATCTGCGCGCCGACCGCCAGCCCGAGTTCACCCAGATCGACATCGAGGCTTCCTTCGTCGAAGAAGACGACATCATGCGCGTCACCGAGCGGATGATCCGTCAACTCTTCCAGGAGGTACTGGCCGTCGAGCTGCCCGAGTTTCCGCGCATGACCTGGCACGACGCGATGCAACGCTACGGCTCCGACAAGCCGGATCTGCGCATCCCGCTGGAGCTCGCCGACGTCGACGACCTGATGCAGCGGGTGGATTTCAAGGTCTTCTCCGGTCCGGCCAATGCCGAGGACGGCCGCGTGGCCGCGCTCAGGGTGCCGGGCGGTGCCAGGCTCACGCGCAAGGAGATCGACGAGTATACCAAGTTCGTTGGCATCTACGGGGCCAAGGGGCTGGCGTGGATTAAGGTCAACGAGCGGGCCAAGGGGCTCGAAGGGCTGCAGTCGCCCATCGTCAAGTTCATGGAGAACGTGGTCGAGGCGCTGCTCGACCGGGTGGGCGCCGAGGATGGCGACATCATCTTCTTCGGTGCCGACAAGGCGCGCATCGTCAACGAGGCGATCGGCGCGCTGCGCGTCAAGCTGGGCGAGGATCTCGATCTCTACACCCATGATTGGGCACCGCTGTGGGTCGTCGACTTCCCGATGTTCGAGGAGGAGAGCGACGGCAGTCTGAGCCCGCTGCACCATCCCTTCACTTCGCCTTCCTGCAGCCCGCAAGCGCTCGAGGCCGACCCCGCCGCGGCGCTGTCGCGTGCCTACGACATGGTACTCAACGGTACCGAACTGGGCGGCGGTTCGATCCGTATCCACGATCGGGCCATGCAGAACACCGTGTTCGAGATTCTCGGCATTGGAGAAGACGAGGCACGCGAGAAATTCGGCTTCCTGCTCGATGCGCTGCAGTACGGTGCTCCGCCCCATGGCGGCCTGGCCTTTGGCCTCGACCGTCTGGTCATGCTGATGGCCGGTGCGCGGACCATTCGTGAGGTCATCGCCTTCCCCAAGACCCAGAGTGCCGCCTGTCTGATGACCGATGCACCCGGCGTGGTGAGTGGCGAGCAGCTGCGCGAGCTCAACATTCGCTTGCGCCAGAAAGCCAAGCCGGAAACCGCCGACGAGTAGAGCGTCGACGGTGCCTTCGTCTCGACACCGGCGCCATCAGGCGCCGGTGTCGTCTGCAAACCACCCGATCCGGAGGATGCGATGGCAGGCCACAGCAAGTGGGCCAATATCAAGCACCGCAAGGCGGCCCAGGACGCCAAGCGTGGCAAGATCTTTTCCAAGCTGATTCGCGAACTCAACGTGGCCGCGCGCCTGGGTGGGCCGGAGCCCGACGACAACCCGCGGCTGCGGGCGGCCATCGACAAGGCGCTGGCCAACAACATGACCAAGGACACCATCCAGCGTGCCGTGGACCGAGGCGCCGGCAACGCCGATGGCGACGACATGGAGGAGTGCGTCTACGAAGGATACGGACCCGAGGGGGTGGCCCTGCTGGTGGAGTGCATGACCGACAATCGCAACCGCACCGTCTCCGACGTGCGTCACGCTTTCAACAAGTGCGGCGGCAATCTGGGCACCAGCGGTTCGGTGGCGTTCCTGTTCCACAAACAGGGGCGCCTGCTGCTGCCCGCCGACGTCACGGAGGAGCAGGCCATGGAAGCGACCCTGGAAGCGGAACCCGAGGAAATCGAGGTGCGCGATGACGGGCGTCTCGAGGTGGTCACCACTCCCGAGGCCTTCGGTCGAGTGAAAGATGCCCTGGTCGCGGCCGGTATCGAGCCCGAATATAGCGACGTGGGGCTCTATCCGGAGACCTACACGCCCATCGCGGATGCTGAGCTGGCGAGCAAGGTGATCCGTCTGATCGATAGGCTCGAGGATCTGGACGACGTGCAGAACGTCTATACCAATGCGGACTTCAGCGATGAGGCTCTCGATGCGCTCGAGTGAGCCGCACCCATGTTGATCCTGGGCATCGACCCAGGCTCGCGCATCACCGGCTATGGCGTGCTTGACGTGGCCACGGCCACGCCTCGCTACGTGGCCAGCGGCTGCATTCGCATCCAGGCCGACGACCTGGCCCAGAAACTGGCCCAGGTGTATGCCGGCATCAGCGAGCTGATCGCCGTGCATCGTCCCGCGGAGTTCGCCATCGAACAGGTTTTCATGGCCAGGAATGCCGACTCGGCGCTCAAGCTGGGCCAGGCTCGCGGCACGGCCATCGTCTGTGCTGCCAACCACGGTCTGCCGGTCAGCGAGTACGGTCCGCGTCAGATCAAGCAGGCCGTCGCCGGCACTGGCAACGCCGACAAGTCGCAGGTCCAGCATATGGTGACGGCCATCCTGGGCCTCGACGGCACTCCCCAGGCGGATGCGGCGGATGCCCTGGCTATCGCGCTGACCCATGCGCATGCACGTCGTGGGCTGATCACCGCCGGCAGTTACGGCGGCCATCGGCGTCGACGTCGTGGCGATTCCTGGCGTGACTACCAGCCGTGATGCCGTCATCCGCCCAGCGTCGGTGGGCAGTTCGTGAACGCTGTTTTATGAGGGCTGGCCAGCCGCTTGGGCGGCCAGTATAGTGGCGCCATGGCATCGCCATGGCTGCAGTGATTCGTATTGTCACGACGCTGCCTGATCCGATACAGGAACTCGGCCCATGATAGGACGCCTGCGCGGCACTCTTCTCGACAAGCAGCCTCCCTGGCTGGTGGTGGACGTCGGTGGCGTCGGCTATGAAGTCGAGGCATCGATGACCACCTTGGTGGCCTTGCCCGGCGTCGGCGAAGGGGTTTCGCTGTATACCCATCTGGTGGTGCGCGACGATGCGCATCTGCTCTACGGGTTTGCCCGCGAGCAGGAGCGCGCCTTGTTCCGTGCTCTCATTCGCGTCAACGGCATTGGTCCGAAGCTGGCCTTGGCGATCCTTTCCGGCATGGACGAAGCGGCCTTCATGCGCTGCGTGATGGACGACGATGCCAAGGCGCTCACGCGTCTGCCGGGGGTTGGCAAGAAGACGGCCGAACGCCTGATCATCGAAATGCGCGACCGGTTTCCGCATTGGGAGCGCCGCGATGGTGCGGTCTTGGCCTCCGAGTCCGCCAGCGCGTCCATGGACGCACGCGAAACGGACCCGTTGGCCGATGCCGAGGCGGCACTCGTGAGCCTGGGGTACAAGCCGGCCGAGGCTGCCAAGATGTTGGTCGGCGTGGAGGAGGGCCTCTCCATCGAAGCGATGATCAAGGCGGCGCTGACGCGCCGGATGGCGGGTTGAGGCAGTGACGGTCTACATGGCGGGAGCCGCTCGGCCGGTGGCTCCACATGAAAGCGAGGAGTGGCATGATCGACAATGACCGACTGATTGCCGCCGACGAGCGCGAGGGCGAGCGCCGCATCGATCATGCCATCCGCCCTCAGCGTCTGGCCGAGTACATCGGCCAGCCGCGCGTGCGCGAGCAGCTGGACATTTTCATCAGCGCCGCTCGCGGTCGCGACGAGAGTCTCGATCACACTCTGGTTTTCGGTCCGCCGGGGCTCGGCAAGACGACCCTGGCCAACATCATCGCTACCGAGATGGGGGTGGGGCTCAAGTCGACGTCGGGGCCGGTGCTGGAGCGCGCCGGCGACCTGGCCGCCATGCTCACCAACCTGCAGCCGGGCGACGTACTGTTCATCGACGAGATCCACCGTCTCTCGCCGGTGGTGGAGGAGATTCTCTATCCGGCGATGGAAGACTTCCAGCTCGATATCGTCATCGGCGAGGGGCCGGCGGCACGCTCCATCAAACTGGACCTGCCCCATTTCACCCTGGTGGGGGCGACGACCCGGGCAGGGCTTTTGACCTCGCCACTGCGCGACCGATTCGGGATCGTGCAGCGTTTGGAGTTCTACGCCACCGACGAGTTGACCGAGATCGTCAGTCGTTCGGCGCGATTGCTCGGCGTCGAGACCGACGTGGCCGGCGCCACCGAGGTGGCTCGCCGCTCGCGTGGCACGCCACGCATCGCCAACCGGCTGCTGCGCCGGGTGCGCGATTTCGCCGAGGTGCGCGGCAGCGGTCGGGTGGATGCGGCCATCGCCGACCAGGCGCTCAACATGCTGCACGTCGATCATCACGGTCTCGATCACATGGACCGGCGCCTGCTGCTGGCGATGATCGAGAAGTTCGACGGTGGGCCGGTCGGGGTCGACTCGCTGTCCGCGGCCATTGGCGAGGAGCGCGATACCATCGAAGACGTCATCGAGCCCTATTTGATCCAGCAGGGGCTGATGATGCGGACCCCACGAGGGCGGATGGTCACGCGCCAGGCATGGCAGCATTTCGGCCTGGTTCCGCACGAGGCGGCCCAGGACGCCGCCGGCGAGGTGCGGCCGTGAGCGAATCGCGTTTTCCGCTGCGCGTCTACCTCGAGGATACCGATGCCGGTGGTATCGTGTATTACGTCAACTATCTCAAATACATGGAGCGGGCGCGCAGCGAGTGGCTACGCCAGCACGGCCTCAGCCAGAGCGAGCTCCTTGCCGAAGGCATTCAACTGGTGGTGCATCGTCTGGAATGCCGCTATGTCAAGCCCGCTCGGCTGGACGATGAGCTGTTCGTCGACGCTTCCGTCCAGTCTCATGGACGTTGCCGGCTGAGCTTTGCACAGACGGTAACACGATGCGGGGAACCCCTGTGCGAGGCCAGGGTCGACATCGCCTGTCTGGATGCGTCCCGCCTCAAGCCCACGCCATGGCCGTCGGCGCTCGCCGCGGCCATCCACGGAACACAGCACGATTGACGAGGATGCCCGTGAACGACTCCATGTCCATTCCCCACCTGATCATGAGCGCCAGCACCGTGGTGCAGCTGGTGATGCTGATCCTGGTGATCGGCTCGGTTCTCTCCTGGGTAGTGATCTTCCAGCGCACTTTCATCATGCGTCGCGCGCGCAAGGCCCACCAGGAATTCGAGGAGCGCTTCTGGTCCGGGGTCGATCTCAACGAACTCTACCGCGAGACGCCGGCCGAACAGGAAACCCAGGGTGCAGAGCACGTCTTTCGTGCCGGGTTTCGTGAGTTCAACCGCCTGCTGACCAAGACTCGCAGCCCTGAGGCGATCCTCGATGGCGTGCAGCGCAGCATGCGGGTGGCCTGGTCACGTGAGGAAGACCGCCTGACTCTTCACCTGGTGTTCCTCGCCACCGTGGCTTCGGCAAGCCCCTACATCGGGCTTTTCGGTACCGTCTGGGGGATCATGGGGTCCTTCCAGTCGCTCTCCATGGCGCAGCAGGCGACGCTCGCCACCGTGGCACCGTGGATCGCCGAAGCCTTGATCGCCACTGCCATGGGGTTGTTTGCGGCCATTCCTGCAGTGATTTTCTACAATCGACTCTCCAACGAGTCCGGGCGGCTGCTCGGCAAGTACGAGGACTTCGCCGAAGAGTTTCACTCCATCCTGCACCGCAACCTGCAAGGCCGCAGCGAAGCCGGCAGCGCCTGAGGGAGTCACTCCATGCATGGACCGTTCAATCGCAGTGGCCGCCGCAAGCCCATGGGCGAGATCAACGTCGTACCCTTCATCGACGTCATGCTGGTGCTGCTGGTGATCTTCATGATCACCGCCCCCATGCTGACACAAGGCGTCCAGGTCGAGTTGCCGCAGGTCAGCTCGGAGCCCATCGACGATGCCCAGGACAACGATCCCATCATCGTATCGGTCGACCGGGAGGGCGATTACTACCTCACGCTGGGCGATGACGACAGCCAATTGGCGCTCGATGAACTGACGGATCGTGTCATGACCCTGCTGGAGCGGCGGCCGGGCACGTCGGTGCTGGTGCGCGGCGATCGCAACGTGCCCTACGGGCAAGTCGTGACGCTGATGAGCCGCCTTCAGGTCGCGGGGGTGGCCAACGTTGGTTTGATATCCGAGCCGCCGTCGGGTGATTGAGGAGCACAAGGACGCCATGGCCCGACACGATCAGCGCGTTGGATACGGCTTGCCGTTGATATTGGCACTGGGGCTGCATGTCCTGGTGGTGGTGATCAGCGTCGTCAGTCTGCCCGGCAGCGAGGACGAGCCGCCGTCCAGTGCCATCGTGCAGGCCACTCTGGTCAGTACCGAAACGGCGACCGACCAGGCCCAACGCGCCGAGGAGGCGCGCACGCGCGCCGCGCAGCGCCAGGAAGAGGCGAGCGAAGTCGAGGCTGACGAACCGGCCGAGGCGGAGCCGAGTGAAGAGCCCGAGCCTGAGGATACCCAGGAAGCCGAGCGATCGCCGGAGATCGATTCACAGGCCGCCGAGGAAGCCCAAGCCCTCGAAGAAGCGCGTCGTGCCGCCGAGGCCGAAGCCCAGCGGCGTGCCGAAGAGGCCGAGCGCCAGGCGCAGCTGCGCCGACAGCAGGAAGCCGAAGCGGAGCAGCGTCGGCGTGAAGCGGCGGCGGAAGCGGAGCGTCAGGCTGAAGAAGAGGCCGAGCGTCAGCGCCAGCAAGAAGAGGAGCAGCGCCGTCGAGAGGAGGAAGAGGCCGAACGCCAGCGCCAGCAGGAGGAAGAGCAGCGCCGTCGGGAAGAGGAAGAGGCCGAGCGCCAGCGCCAGCAGGAGGAAGAGCAGCGCCGTCGGGAAGAGGAAGAGGCCGAGCGCCAGCGCCAGCGCCAGCAAGAGGAAGAACAGCGCCGTCGAGAGGAGGAAGAGGCCGAGCGCCAGCGTCGGGCCGCTGAAGCTGCCAACCAGGGACTCGACCGTGCCATCGAAGGTGAAAGCGATGCGGTGGCCAATGCCGAACAAGCCCAGGAAGCGGCCAACAGCTTCATCAATCTGGTTCGCCGCGCAGTGGAACAGGCCTGGGTGATTCCGCCGGGAGCGGGCGATGGGCTCTCCGTCACCGTTCAGGTTCGCCTGGGACCATCCGGTGAACTGTTCGCAGCTACCATTACCCAAGGAAGTGGTGATAGCTCCTTCGACCGTTCCGCAATCCAGGCCGTCGAAGCTGCCCAGCCGTTCAACGAGCTGCGCCAGCTACCGGCCGGTGCACAACGCCGTTTCCGAGAATTCAACCTGAGATTCACACCGGGGGATATCCGCTGATGAAAGCCCTGATGACTGCTTGGTTGGGTGTCATGATGCTGTGTTTCACGACGCTCGCCCAGGCCCAATTGACCATCGAGATCACCCGCGGCAACGATCGCGCGACACCCATTGCAGTAGTCCCGTTCGCGACGGATGGCGAGGAGTTGCCCGAGGACGTGGCACAGGTGATCAGCGACGACCTGGAACGCAGCGGCCATTTCGCGCCGCTGTCGCGCGATGACATGTTCGATCGTCCGTCCCGTAGCGAGGATGTGAGCTATGGGGAATGGAGCGCGCTGGACGTGCGCTACCTGGTCGTCGGTGAAGTCAGCCGTGACGGTGACGGCTACCGGATTCGCTACGAGCTGATGGACGTCAGTGGCAGCCAGCGCATGCTGGGCGAGACGGTCACCGCCGGCAGCGGTGAACTGCGGGGTGGTGCCCACTTCATCAGCGATCAGGTGTTCGAGGAGATCACCGGCATTCGCGGAGCCTTCTCGACGCGCATCGCCTACGTCACTGCCCAGGGGGTGGGCGATGATCAACAGTTCGGTCTCTACGTCGCCGATGCCGATGGCCATGGCAGCCAGCGCGTGCTGGAGTCCGGACAGCCGATTCTATCGCCGGCCTGGTCACCGGACGGACAGAAGTTGGCTTATGTCTCCTTCGAAAGCGGGCGCCCAGCCATCTACGTCCAGGAACTGGCCTCCGGACAGCGTGTTCGGATGACGTCGTTCGAGGGTCTCAACAGTGCTCCGGCCTGGTCGCCGGATGGACGTCGCCTGGCGATGTCGCTGTCCAAGGACGGCCGCCCCGAGATCTACGTGATGGACATTGCCGATCGCAGCGTCCAGCGCCTCACCAACAGTTCGAGCATCGATACCGAGCCGGACTGGGCACCGGACGGAGAGAGCCTGTTGTTCACCTCCGACCGTAGCGGGGGGCCGCAGATCTATCGCTACGACCTGGCGAGCGGCGAGCAGGAACGCCTCACGTTCACCGGCAATTACAATGCCCGTGGTCGCTTCGCTCCGGATGGCGACGCGATCTTTCTGATCCATCGCAGCAGCAACGGCTACCAGGTGGCCAGGCAGGATCTCGATTCGGGACGTCTGGTGACGCTCAGCGAAACGCGGTGGGATGAATCGCCCAGTGTTGCCCCCAACGGGACCATGGTAATCTTCGCCACCCGGCAGGGTGATAATGGCGTGTTGAGCGCCGTGTCAGCCGACGGTCGCGCATCCTATCGCCTGCCATCGGCCCAGGGTGACGTACGGGAGCCTGCCTGGTCTCCGTTTCTGAACTGATATGCCACCAAGGAGTTTGACGATGCCTTTCAAGTCGCATGCCAGATTGCTGGCCCTGACGTTTTCGCTGGCCCTGATTGCCGGTTGCTCCAGCACCGGCGGAACCCAGGACGGCACCACGGACGGCAGCCGCAGTGGAACCGACAGCAGTGACGCCGGTACCGGCCAGGTCAGCAGCAGCGGAGTCGGTACGACCGGTGACCGAGCCAGCCAGCAGGCCGATGGCCGGATACCCGAAGTGCGTACCATCTACTTCGACTTCGATAGCGACACCATCAAGTCCCAGTACGAGCCGGTACTGACGGCTCATGCGCGCTACCTGCGCAGCAATGGCGATGCCCGAGTGGTTCTGCAGGGCCATACCGATGAGCGCGGTACCCGCGAATACAACATGGCCTTGGGTGAGCGCCGTGCCGGTTCTGTCAGTCGTTTCCTGGAAGTGCAGGGCGTCTCGCCGTCGCAGGTCGAGGTGGTCAGCTACGGCGAGGAGCGTCCGGCCGTGCAGGGCCATGATGAAGAAGCGTATGCCGAGAATCGCCGCGTCGTCTTCGATTACTGATCGACTCGACGCCATGCGTCGATGGAGTCATGCATGCAACACGGTCTGAAACGGCTGTGCGGCGCGGGAGCCCTGGTGCTCCCGCTGTCCGTATGGCTACCGGCACTGGCCCAGCAGGGTCCTGTCGTGGAAGATCTGCGCGATGAAGCGGGTTCTTTCCTCGACCAGACGGAGGTGCGCGAAGCACCCAGCGGCAACCTGGTGATCTTCAATCAGGTGCAGCAGCACGAGGAGGAGATCCGCCAGCTGCGCGGCCAGGTGGAGGAGCTTCGTCACCAGCTCGAGCAGCTTCGCAATCAGACGCGACAACAGTACATGGATCTGGACGAGCGGCTGATGGCCGAGGATGCCGGCATGGAATCGCCCGAGGTGGATGAACAGGCCGCTCGCCAGGTTGTCGAAACGCCCTCGCCGAGCGGAACCAGCGAAGACGCTCAGGCCGCCTACCAAGCCGCTTTCGCTCACGTGCAGTCGCGTGAGTTCGAAGAGGCGATCCGCGCTTTCGAGACGTTCGTGGACGAGTACCCCGACACGCGTCTGACGGCCAACGGTTATTACTGGCTGGGCGAGCTGCATTCGGCCGAAGCGAATCTGGAAGAAGCCGAGGCCGCCTTCCAGCGCGTGATCGACGATTTCCCGGATAGCAGCAAGTTGCCCGATGCGCTCTACAAGTTGGGCCTGGTCAAGGCGCGGCAGGGTGAACCCGAGGAGAGTCGAGCGCTGCTCGAACGGGTTCGCGACGATCACCCCGACAGCAGTGCTGCCGGACTAGCCGACGACTTCCTGCGCCAGTCGCTATGATGCGCGTGCCGACGAAGGAACAGCCATGAACTGCAAGATCGACTATCAGGCGCCTGCCGATCTGCTCAAGGAGCGGATCGTGCTGGTGACGGGGGCCGGCGACGGCATCGGGCGTGCGGCATCGCTGGCCTTTGCCCGCCATGGTGCCACGGTGATCCTGTTGGGGCGTACCCTCTCCAAGCTGGAAAAGGTCTACGACGAGATCGAAGCGGCGGGTCTGCCCCAGCCGGCCATATTTCCCCTGAACTTCGAAGGGGCGACGCTCAAGGACTACCACGACATGGCCGAGACGCTGGACAAGGAGTTCGGGCGTCTCGATGGCGTGTTGCACAATGCCGGACTGCTGGGCAACATCACGCCTTTCGTGCAGTACGACCCGGCATTGTGGGAGCAGGTGATGCAGGTCAACCTCAATGGACCGATCTGGATGACCCAGGCGCTGATGCCGTTGCTCGAAGCTTCCAAGGATGCCTCGGTGGTGTTCACCTCTTCCGGCGTGGGCCGCAAGGGGCGTGCCTACTGGGGCGCCTACAGCGTTTCCAAGTTCGCCACCGAGGGCTTCATGGAGGTGTTGGCCGACGAGGTCGAGCATCGAGGCAACATTCGCGTCAACAGCCTCAACCCGGGCGCCACTCGCACCCGGATGCGGGCCAGTGCCTATCCGGGCGAAGATCCCGAAACGCTACTCACGCCGGAAGCGATCATGCCCACCTATCTTTGGCTGATGGGGCCCGACAGTCGCGGGCATAATGGCGAACGCTTCGACGCCCAGCCGCCAAGGTGATGACTGGCTGCTAGGCGTCCCCGACGAATCGCTGCATTGCCCGGATGCTCGCATTCCTCACGTATGACTCCATACCCTTGGGATGCGATGCTCCGGGCGCCTGGCCCGCTCGCCGATTCGTGCGACCTTAACGGGTCATGCCGGGTCCAATAGGGCGGCAGCGAGCGCTTCGCCGGTGGCGTACCAATGGTCGGCGGGCCAGTCGCGGTAGTCTTCGTCCGCCTCGATATAGCCGTAGCCCACTGCCACGCCGACCATGCCGGCGTGGCGTGCCGCTTCCATGTCGCGTCGGTGATCGCCGATGTACCAGCACCGCTCTGCGCTCACACCGAGCCGTTCGGCGGCGTGCCACAGCGGTGCGGGGTCGGGCTTGCGCACCGGCAGGTCGTCGGCGCAAACCAGCACTCCGGGCTGGAGGTCCAGGGCAGCCACCAGCGGGGCGGCGTAGGCGCGCGGTTTGTTGGTGACGATGCCCCAGGGACGAGTCGCTGCCTGCCAGTTCGTCAGCAACGAAGCCAGGGCAGGGAAGACCCGGCTCTCGGCGGCGACCGCCTCTCCGTAGGCAGCGAGCAGGAAGCTGCGAGCGTCGTCGTGTCCCTCGGCGGCCTTTTCCAGCCCTAGCGCCAGGGTGACCAGCGCGCTGCCACCGTTGGAAACCTGGGCGCGGATGACCTCATAGGGAAGCGGCGACAATCCATGATGGGCGCGCAGGGCGTTGGTGGCCCGTGCCAGGTCCGGCGCCGTATCCACCAGGGTGCCATCCAGATCGAAGAGCAGGGCATCGGGGCGAGCGTTCACGGCTGCTCCCGGCGGCAGTGCATGAGATAGTTGACCGAGACATCGCTGGCCGACAGGCGGTAGCGACGGGTCAGCGGATTGTAGACGAGCCCACTCTGCTCGCGCACCTCGAGCCCCGCTTCCCGACACCACCCGGCCAGTTCCGAAGGACGAATGAACTTGGCGTAGTCATGGGTGCCGCGAGGCAGCATGTGCAGCAGGTATTCGGCACCGATTATCGCCAGCGCATAGGCCTTGGGGTTGCGGTTGAGGGTCGAAAAGAAGACGTGGCCGCCCGGCTTGACCAGGGTCGCACAGGCACGAATCACCGACGCCGGATCGGGGACGTGTTCCAGCATTTCCAGGCAGGTGACCACATCGAATTCGCCAGGCCGTGCCTCGGCCATCGCCTCGGCGCTTGCCTGCTGGTAGTCGACTTCGACACCGCTTTCCCGGGCGTGCAAGCGGGCCACGCCGAGCGGAGCCTCGCCCATGTCGATGCCCGTGACTCGGGCTCCGCGATGGGCCATGGCCTCGGCGAGCAGGCCTCCGCCGCAGCCCACGTCGACCACCTGGCGGCCGGCCAGCCCACAGCGTGCATCGATGAAGTCGAGACGCAGCGGATTGATGTCGTGCAGCGGCTTGAACTCGCTCTCCGGATCCCACCAGCGGCTGGCCAGGGATTCGAACTTGGCGACTTCCGCGGGATCGACGTTGGTCTGTGGGGCGCTTGTGCTCATTCGAGCTTCTCCCTGTGTTTGGCGAGCCGCCATTAGCATCGGCAGGCTCCTTCGGTATCATGCACGTATTGTACCCGTAGCCGATGCGGCATTCCCATGATTCGGACTCCCGAACGCCTGCGTGCGTTGCGGACTCTGCTGACAAGGACGATTCCATGATACGCAAGGCCGTTCTGCCCGTCGCCGGGCTCGGCACTCGATGCCTGCCGGCCTCCAAGGCGATCCCCAAGGAGATGATCACCGTCGTCGACCGTCCTGTGATCCAGTACGTGGTCGATGAAGCGGTGCGAGCCGGCATACGCGACATCGTGCTGGTGACCCATACCAGCAAGGGCGCCATCGAGAACCACTTCGACAAGCATTTCGAACTCGAAGCGACCCTCGAGGCCAAGGGCAAGCAGGCGCTGCTCGAACAGCTGCGCCACATCGTTCCGGATGACGTCAACATCATCAGCGTTCGTCAGCCGGAGCCGCTGGGGTTGGGGCATGCGGTGCTCTGCGCACGGCCGGTGATCGGTGATGACGAACCCTTTGCCGTGCTGCTGCCCGACGTGCTGGTCGATGACGAGGGCCTGGAACGGAGCGATCTGGCCGGCATGCTCGCCGCTTTCGAAGACACCGGGCGCGGCCAACTGATGGTCGAGGAAGTACCCTGGGAGCGCGTCGACCGTTACGGCATCGTGGCGCCCGAAGGCGACGCACCCGCGGCGGGTCAGTCCGCGCCGTTGACCGGCATGGTCGAGAAGCCATCGCGCGAAGCGGCGCCTTCCAACCTTGCCGTGATCGGACGCTACGCATTGCCCGGTGCGATCTTCGCGCTGCTTGCCGATACCCCGCCCGGGGCGGGCAACGAGATTCAACTGACCGACGCCATCGATGCCCTGCGGGCTGCCAAGGGCGTGGATGCGTGGCGCATGCGTGGCCAGACCTTCGATTGCGGTCAGCCGTTGGGCTACCTCGAGGCGACGCTGGCCTATGGCCGGCGGCATCCCGAGCTTGGCGCGGGGTTTCGTGAACTGCTCGCTCGCTACGCCCAGCCGGAGTGAGCGGAATGCGCGTCGAGATTCATGGTAGCGAACTGGCCGCAGTCACTGCCGCCGCCGCCCTGGCATGGGTGGGACACCGGGTCCACTGGGTGCCCCACGCCGGCATGCCCTGGGCGTCGCTGGTTCGGGCCGATTGGCTCGTGCGGGAACCGCAACTGCTGGCCCGCCTGGAGGAAGGCCGCCAGCAGGGAGCGCTCACGATAGCGGGAGATGACGACCGCGACGCCGGCACCATCGACGTACTGTGGCTGGCCTTGTCGCCCGAGCAACGCGGCGATGCCGATACGCTGGTGGTCGCCGCGCTTGGCGAGCGCACGCGGCCGCTGCTGCTGGTCAACAACTCGACGTTTCCGGTCGGGGAGACGGAACGCTTGGGCCGGCTCGGTGCGCCGGTGCACGCCGTCGCCCTGGTCGATACCCTCGAGGAAGGGCGTGCCTGGGAGAGCTTCACCCGCCCCGGCCGCTGGCTGCTGGGGCGCGACGATGACTGGCCGGAAGCCCAGGTCCGCGAACTGCTGCGCGCTTTCAATCGCCGGCGTGATGCCTTCCAGTGCATGCCGCGGCGTGCCGCGGAGCTCACCAAGCTGGCCACCATCGGCATGCTGGCGACGCGCATCAGCTACATGAACGAGATCGCCGGCCTGGCCGACACCCTGGGCGTCGATGTCGAGTACGTACGCCAGGGGATGGGAGCCGACTCGCGAATCGGCTACGAGTATCTCTATCCCGGTTGCGGTTTCGGCGGCCCCAATTTTTCGCGGGATCTGATGCGTCTGGCCGATGTCCAGGAGGCCAGCGGGCGTCACTCGGCACTGCTCGAGCAGGTCCTCGACATCAACGAACAAAAGAAGGAAACCCTGTTTCGCAAGCTGTGGACGCACTTCCATGGTCGCCTGGAAGGGCGAACGGTGGCGATCTGGGGAGCTGCCTTCAAGCCAGGCTCGGCACGCATCGACCATGCCCCGGTACTCACCCTGCTCGAAGCCCTGTGGGCCCAGGGCGTCAGCGTACGTGTCCATGACCCGGTCGCGACGCCGTCCCTGCACGCTGCGGTCGGCAACCACCCGCGGCTGGTGCTCCTCGATGACGACCCCTACCTGGCCTGCGAAGGGGCCGATGCACTGATGCTGGTCACCGAATGGAAGCATTACTGGAACCCGGACTGGGAACGCCTTTCGAGTTTGCTCAACGAGCGCTTGCTGCTCGATGGGCGCAATATCTACGACCCTCGTCACGTCGCGGACCATGGCTTGATCTACCGTGGTATCGGTCGACGCGCCGATCCAGGCGAACAGCGTTCACGACGTTGATGCCGCCACGTGCGCCGAGGCGCTGCCTCTGCGTACAATGGGCGGTATCGTCGTCCCGGTGACAAGGAGTTAGCCATGCCCGAAGCGCGTCCGACCGAACGACGCCCCATCGTGCCGGACCCCGAGGCCAGCGTCTCGCGTTCCGCGCGTCCCGTGTCGGCCTCTCCCCGGCTTTGGCCGGTCTACCTGCTATTGCTGATGGTGATCGTCGGCCTCGGCGCCCTGGCCTGGTTCGGTTGGCAGGAGCGGTTGCGACTGGAGGCCGAATGGGAGCGTCTGTCGGGTGAAATCTCCAACGTGCATGCCCGGTTCGATGCCCAGGAAGGCCGTGGCGACTGGCTCGAACATCTGGAAACCCGCCTCGATACACTCGAGGGCCGCAACGATGCGCTCGATGCTCGTACGACGGGCCTGGAGATCGAGCTGGAGCAGCGTTCGGGCAGCGATGCCGAGCGCGTGGAAGCCCTCGACGCGCGCCTGGACGAGTTGGCTGGCCAGCTCACCACCATCGATCAGGAAGCCGCCACTCGCGACGCCCTGTTGGCGGCGCTGGGGACTTCCCTGGATGCGCTCGAGCGTGGCGGCGAAGAGGGGCGTCAGGCGCTCGCGGCGCGCCTGGATTCGCTGGAGACGGCGGCCACGCGCCGAGACGAAACGCTCGAGGCTCTTGCCGAGCGGCAGGATGAGAGCGTCGCAGCCGTAGAAAGCCTGCAGTCTCGGGATGAAACCACGCAGGAGCGTCTTGCAGAACTGAACGATGCGCTCGAAAGCGTCGACGAGCGTCTCGAATCATTGGAGTCTCGGCATGACGACGACGTGGAAGCACTGTCCGAGGTGCAGGAGCGCCTCTCCTCTGCAGAGAGCGAACTGCGTGAGGTGCGCCGTTCGCAGCTTGCGTTGAGTGCCGAGCTGGAAGCCCTGCAGCCGTGAGCGGGCTGGGCGGGAGATGCCGTCGATCAGGAAGCCGTTGAGTATGGGAAGACGTGCAATCGCCCGTTGGGCGGCGGCGGCCTGGGCGCTTGGCATGGCCCAGGGAGCCATGGGTATCGAGACACGCATCGATGGTCTTTCCGGCGAAGTCGCCGAGAACGTACGCCACTACCTCAGCGACCTGGAGGCCGACCAGTATGGTCGCACTCGGCTCGAAGGCGAGATTCGGCGCCGGGCCCGCGAGGCGATGCGCGTCTACGGCTACTATGAGCCGGTCATCGAGCAGGAGTTCGGCGACGACGACCCGCCTCGCCAGGTGACCCTTGCCATCGAGCCCGGTCGCCAGGTGCGCATCGAGGAACTGGCGCTCCGGCTCCTCGGCGATGCCGAGAGCGATCCGCCGTTTCGCGAGGTGTTGGATGCCTTTCCGCTGTCGGAGGGCGATCCCCTGGCTCACGCACCATGGGACCGGATGCGCAGTCGCCTGGCAGGGCTCGCCCTGGAGCGAGGCTATTTCGACTGGCGCTTCGTCGAGCGGCGCATGGAAGTGCGGCCTTACGAACAGAGTGCGCGGCTCCACCTGACCCTGGACAGCGGTCCCCGCTATCGTTTCGGCAATGTCGCCATCCGTGGCAGCCACATCGAGCCGGCACGGCTGAGACGCATGGCACCGTTCGCCGAAGGCGAGCCCTATCGCGCCGGCGATATCGCCGTCTATTCCCAGCGCCTGGGACAGGCCGGCTGGTTCGACTCGATCAGCGTGCGCCCCCGACTGGATGACGAGCGCGACCTGGCCCTGCCTCCTTCCACACTGGGCTGGTGGAACGCCGTGGCGACCGAAGGCAGCACGGCGTTGAGCCGCGACGCCGAGACGACGCTGGCCCCCCGCATTGCGTCATCGTCCTTGGAAACCGTGGCCAGCCTGACGGCGTCCGAGCGGCCCGAGATGCCCATCGACGTCGTGGTGACCCCGGCCGACCGCCACCAGTTCGAAGTCGGGGTAGGGTATGCCACCGACGTGGGGCCGCGGCTGCGTTTCGCCTGGGAGCAGCCGTGGATCAACCGTCTGGGCCACAGCCTGGAGCACGACCTCTATCTTTCGGCGCCCGAGCAGCGTTTCAGCGGCACGTATACGATGCCGCTGGAAGATCCGCTGCGCGATCAGTACCGCTTGCAGTACGGCCTGCGCAATCGCGACAACGAGGATACGCGAACGCTGGAAAGCACCGTGGAGATCGCGCGTCGCTGGGAATTCGAGAATCGCTGGGTGCAGACGCTCTTTCTGCGCGCCACGTTCGAGGATTTCACCCAGGGCAACGAGGCCGACAGCGTACTCATCTACTATCCCGGCATCAGTTGGTCGCGCACGCGCAGCCGCAATCCACGCTTTCCGACCTGGGGTGACCGTCAACGTTTCGGTATCGAGTACTCCGACACGCGGTGGGGCTCCGATGCCGACTTCCTGCGGCTCACCGGTGATAGCGAATGGATACGCATGCTGGGAGAGGACAACCGCTTCGTCGGGCGCATCGGGTTGGGCGCCACCTTCACCGACGATTTTTCGCAGATCCCGCCATCGCTGCGCTTCTTCACGGGTGGCGATCGTAGCATCCGCGGCTATGCCTACGAGAGCCTGGCCCCGCGCAACGAGGAAGACGAGCTGCGCGGCGGCGAGCAGCTGCTCACCGCCAGCCTGGAGTACCAGCGCCGGGTCACTGGCGACTGGTGGGCCGCGGCCTTCGTCGACACCGGCGACGCCTTCGACGACTGGTGGCCGGAGGCGCTCAACACCGGCGCCGGCCTCGGCGTACGCTGGGTCTCTCCGGTGGGGCCGATTCGCGTCGATATCGCTCATCCCTTCGACGATGAAGACGATTCTTGGCGCCTCCACTTCGCCATCGGTCCGGAGTTCTGATGCGTCGCTTTGCAAGAAGCCGTGCTCTGATTCGTGCACTGCTGGGACTGTCTATCGCTCTGCCGGTCTGGTGTCTGGGGATCGCTCTCTTCGCTCTGGGCCTGGCTCTCTCCCCCTGGGGCACCGGTCTGCTGCTGGACGAGGGTGCCAAGCGCGGTTTTTACCAGTTCGAGAGCGTAGAGGGCGCCCCGTTCGACCGCCTGGTCCTCCAGGGGCTGCGGTTGCAAGCGGGGCCGGCCGACGTGGCCATCGACCGACTCGAGCTGGCCTGGGCCGAGGACTGTTTGCTACGTGGTCGTCTGTGCATCGATAAGCTGGCCGTGGAAGGTGCACGGGTTCGCCTGGCCGGCAGCGAGCAGGCGGCTGCGGTCGAGTCGGGCTCGGCCGGCGAGGGGCCCGGAGAGATCACGCTGCCGTTGCCGGTCGAGATCCGCGACCTGGCGCTCGCCGACGTCGACGTACGGCTGGCGGATGGCACGCGCGTGCGCTTCGACGATTTTACCAGCGGTGGCGAGGCCGAGGGCGATTCCTTCGAGCTATCGCCCACCCGCCTGACCGGCCTTGACCTGACCCTGCCGCAGTCGCCGGGGGGAAGACTGGCGCTGGTCGAGGTCGACCGGGGAGTGCCTCGCCTCACGGCATCGGCCATCGATGCGTCCATCGCTGCGCAATCCCCCTTGCCGGCAGCGACCGCCACCGAGGTCACCACGCCGCTGGCGGAGCGGGAGCGCCTGGCGCTGCCCACCATTACCATGCCGCTGAACGTAGCGGTGCCCGAGCTGATCGTCGAGGACATCACCTTGACGGGGCCCATCGACTACCGGATACGGCGCATCGGCCTGGCACTCTCGGCCAGCGGCCACACGCTTGAAGTGTCGCCGCTCGAGGTGACGAGCCGGGATATCGATGCGCGTCTCTCGGCACGTGTCGAGTTGCGCGACGAGTATCCCCTCGATGCCCGCTTGGAAACCGACCTGTGGCTGCCCGAGCGGTACCCGGAACTGGCCGGCGAGCGCTTGGCGCTCGAACTGGGCGGCAGCCTGGCTGCGCTCGACGCCGAGTTGACCGCCCGTGGGCCGGTCGATGCCGAGCTACGCGCGCAGTTCGACGTTCTTGATCCGACGCTGCCATTCACCGCCTCGCTGGACAGTTCGCTGCTGCAGTGGCCGCTACCGCCACGCACGAGCGTTGCGGAGGCAACGCCACGGGACGACCAGCCGGGGGCGGCCGCCCCCTACCTCGCGGAGGACGTGGCGCTGCACCTGGAAGGCGATCTGCTCCACTATCGCGCCGCACTGTCGTTGCAATTGGAAGGGCCGCAGATTCCGCGCACCCGGGTGGCGCTGTCAGGCAACGGCGATCGCAGCCAGTTCGCCTGGACGCCGCTGTCGCTCGCTCTGGGTCCGGCATCGGCGGTGAGTCGCGGGCGGGTCGCCTGGGAAGACGGTCTCGACGTCGAGGCGAACCTGCGTTTCGACGATGTCGATCCCGGGCGTTTCATCGACGGGGGGCACGGGCAGCTGAGCGGCGACCTCCAGGCGAGCTTCCATCAGACGGCGGGCGGTTGGCAGGTGAACGTGCCCGACGTCGCCATCGAGGGCGAGCTGGCCGAGCGAGCGCTCTCCCTCCGGGCCCGGCTGAAGGGCGACAGCGACATGCGCTGGGCCATCGAGCGCTTCGATTTTCGCCAGGCGGACAATCGGCTGAGCGCCAGTGGCGAGGTGGCCGAAACGGCTCTCGATCTCAGAGGAGAGATCGACATGCCTGAGCTGGGTACTCTGCACGAGTCGCTGGCAGGCTCGCTGAGCGGCGAGTTCGCCGCCTCGGGTAGCCTGGAAACGCCGCGTCTCGAGCTGGCTGTGGACGGCGATGGACTGGCCTATGCCGACAACCGGGTGGCGTCGTTGCGGCTGGCCGGGGAGGCCAGCGGGTTGGAGGATACCGCCTTCGACGTCGAACTCGGCGTGGACGACGTGGCGGTCGGCGGGCAGCGGTTGGAAAGCGTCGCACTGAACCTGGAAGGACGCCTTTCCGAGCATCGTCTGACGCTCGACGTCACCGGCGACGAGGGGCAGCCGGTGAGCGCCGTGGCCCTGCGCCTGTCGGGCGCTCTCGGTGCGGATCGTCAGCGCTACCGAGGCACCCTCGATCCGCTGAACCTCGCCAGCGAGTACGGCGATGTGGTGCTGGAAGAGGCGCTGGCCTTCGAGGTGGATCTTGCCCGGGCGGAATCCCGGGTGGAGCCGTTCTGCCTGCGCCGGGAGCGGGGTGGCCGCCTGTGTCTCGACGAGCCCATGACGGCGAGTGCCGAGCGTGGGCGCGCGGCACTGTCGCTGCGGGATCTGCCCATGGATCTCGTCGAGCCCCGGTTGCCCGAGGCTTGGCAGGTCGAGGGACAAACCGACCTGAGCCTGATCGCCGAATGGCGTCGTGGCGGCGTCGAATGGCAGGCCCGGGCCGACCTGGCCAGCCGCCTGGCCCTGCAGGGGGAGGATGCCTATGGCCAACCCTGGGAATTGCCGCCCTCGCGTCTCGACGCCACGCTGGAGGCCGACCCGACCCGCGCGGATCTGGATCTGACGCTGGAGCTGGCCGAATCGGGCAACGTGTCGCTGGACCTGGGCATTGCCGAGCCGCTGGAGGAAGGGCGCCTGGAGGGCGAACTACGCCTCGATGCGCTCCAGCTGTCGCGTTACCGCACTCTGGTGGTGGGCATCGAGACCCTGGAGGGCTCGCTGGACGGGGCGGTGAGCATCGCCGGGACGCGGCACACCCCCGCGCTCGATGGGCAGATGGGCCTGTCCGACTTGCAGGTCAGTGGCGTCGACGTGCCGCTGGTCGTGCGCGACGGCGAAGTGAACGTCGATTTCGCGGGTGACAGCGCACGCATCGAGGGTTTCGTGGCGGCCGAGGAGGGGAGATTGACCATTGCCGGCGACGCTGCCTGGCCGGCCCCCGACGACTGGCGGGTGGCCGTCGACCTGGATGCGACGGCGGAACCGCTGCAGATGGCACTTCAGGGGGTGGGGCGGCTGCGCGTCGCGCCGGACGTCCAGGTGCGCGTCACACCGTCTCTGCTGCAAGTGCGCGGTCAGGTCCAGGTGCCCTGGGCGCGTCTCGAGGTGGGGCAGCGCCCGGCTTCTGCGGTGGGTCCGAGTCCCGACGAGGTGATCATCAGCGAGCGCGAGGATGAGCGTCGCCGCGAGGCGGAGCGGGCCGCCGAGGAGGGCGCCGGTACCGGGACAGCACTGAACGAAGCGGGCATGGCGGTGGACGTACGTATCGACCTGAACCTGGGGCCGGACATGATCCTCGAGGCCTACGGACTCAGTTCGGGGCTCGATGGCGCTCTCGAGGTCCGTCAGCAGAACGGGCCGGTCCAGCTGTTCGGCGATGTCAACCTGACCGACGGCCGCTTTCGTGCCTTCGGTCAGGACTTGCTGATTCGTCAGGGGGCACTGCTGTTCAGCGGCCCTCCCGATCAGCCGCTGCTCGATTTCGAGGCGATCCGCAACCCCGAGGTCACCGAGGATGGCGTGGTGGCCGGCCTGCGCGTCGAGGGTTTCGCCGCCGCGCCGAATCTCAGCATCTTCTCCGAACCCGCCATGGACGAAGCGCGTGCACTCTCGTACCTGCTACGCGGCAGGGCTCCTCGCGATGGCGATACCGACGGCGCTCTGACCTCGGCACTGGTGGGCCTCACGGTGGGGCAGACCGGCGGTGCCGTGGGCGCCATCGGCGAAGCCTTCGGCATCGGCGATCTCAGTCTGGAAACGGCGGGAGGCGGCGAAGACAGTCAGGTGGTAGTGAGCGGCTATCTCACCGACGACCTGCGGATCAGCTATGGGGTGGGCATCTTCTCGCCGATTGCCGAACTGGCCCTGCGTTATACGCTGTGGCGCAACCTGTACCTGGAGGCCATCTCCGGTGCCGCCCAGGCCGTCGACCTGGTTTATGCCTTCAGCCGCCCCGGCGAGCCGCCCATCATCGAGCCGTCCCGCTGAGAGGGCTTGGTTGCCCTCTCGGCCATGGCGCATACTGGGTACCCCTTGCCGACAACGAGACTGGACTCGCCATGATCATCGATCCCGCCGACGCTCTGCCAGGACGCGACTCGCCGTTGCCCATCAGCGGAAGACACGTCGTTTCCGGACGTTCCATGCTGCCGCCGTTCCCCTCGGGGCACGAGGTCATCGTGCTGGGGCTGGGCTGTTTCTGGGGGGCCGAACGGCTCTTCTGGGAGCTGCCGGGAGTCCACGTCACCGCCGTGGGCTATGCCGGTGGCGTGACGCCCAATCCCACCTATGAAGAGACCTGTACCGGACTGACCGGTCACGCCGAGGTGGTGCGAGTGGTGTTCGATCCCGCCCGGCTCGACCTCACCACGCTGTTGCGGGTGTTCTGGGAAGCCCACGATCCCACCCAGGGCATGCGCCAGGGCAACGACGTGGGAAGCCAATATCGCTCGGCGATCTATGCCACCAGCGAAACGCAGCGCAGCGAGGCAGAGCGCAGCCGCGACGCCTACCAGCGCTCGCTGGACGCCGCAGGGAAGGGGCGTATCACCACCGAAATCGCTCTTCTCGAGGCCTTCTATCCGGCCGAGGAGTATCACCAGCAATATCTGCACAAGAACCCACAGGGCTACTGCGGGCTGAAGGGGACCGGGGTCAGCTGCCCGATTTGATGCGCTGCGCGGTGCTCGCCTGGCAAGGGACCGCTGGAGTGGTCCACGCCTCGAGTTCCTGAGCGAGGCGCCGGGCGAGCCAGGGACGCAGGCGTCCTTCGCGCCACTCCATGAAACCGACGTGTCCGCCATGGCGAGCCAATTCGATGCGGACGGCATCGCCAGCGGGCGGCAGTCGATCGTAGAGGCTGCTTGGCATGAATGGGTCGTCTTCGGCATGCAGGATGAGGGTCGGTACCTCGATCTCGCCGAGCAAGGGCCCTGCCGAGGCGCGCCGGTAGTAATCGTCGGCATCCGCGAAGCCGTGCAAGGGCCCGGTGATGGCATCGTCGTAGGCCCGCAGGCTGTCGAGCCCGTCCAGGGCGCGAGCGTCGATTGCCAGCGGGAGCGTCTGGGCGGCAATTCGGCGACGAACCCTGGCCTTTAGCGAATGCAGCAAATGGCGCTCGTAGAGCCTGGCGAATCCGCGGTGCAGGGCATCGGCACTGGCGGCGAGGTCGAGGGGGGCGCTGATCACGATGGCGCCTGCCAGATCCAATCCGTCGCCGCCTTGTTCGGCCACCAGCTTGAGAAGCATGTTGCCGCCGAGAGAAACTCCCGCAGCGACCTTGAGTGCGTGGGGATAGCGGTGGGCGAGCTGGCCGATCAGCCAGTAGGCATCCGCCGTATCCCCACTGTGGTAAGCGCGCGGCAGGCGGTTGGCGCGCCTGCCGCAGCCGCGGAAGTGCATGAGAACGGCCCGCCAGCCCAATTGGGCTGCCGTGCCGAGCAACCAGCGGGCGTAGGGGGAGGCGATGGAGCCTTCAAGACCATGGAAGAGCAGAAGGATCGGCGCCTGTGCATCGCGTGGAGCCGGCCGGGCCCAGACCAGCTCGACGAAATCGCCGTCGGGAAGTTCCAGCATTTCCCAGTCGTAGGCCAGGCGCTGGCGGGGCAGAAGCCTCGGCAGCAGGGTCTGCACGTGCGGATTGCTCAACCCTCGCGGCGGCTGGAAATCGGCGGTGTGCAGTTGGCCGGCCATAGTGTGATCACTCGCTGCGCTCAGACATTGTCCGAACGGTGCCTAGGGCTCGGGCGTCAGGTCATCGGCACCGTGGTGGGCGATCCGCACGTTGTCTTCGATGCGGATGCCGCCATGAGGGGCCAGTCGCTCGATCCGTCTCCAGTCGATGTCGGCGCCCACCGGCGATTCGCGCAGTGGCGACAGCAACATCGGGATGACATACAGCCCCGGTTCTATGGTGACCACCATGCCCGCCTCCAGTTCGCGCGTCAGACGCAGCGCGGGGTCGGCGTCGGGCGGTGGCAGCGGAGTACCGTCGGTGGCGCGACGACCGGCAACGTCGTGTACCTGCAAGCCTAGCAGGTGACCGAGCCCGTGGGGGCAGAAGGCTCGGGTGATGCCATTCGCCACGGCTGCCTCGGCGCTGCAGGAGACCAGGCGGTGTTCCACGAGCAGTGCGCCGAGTTCGCGATGCATGCGCTCATGCAGGGCACGAAACGACATTCCCGGCGCCAGTGCTTCCACCAACCGCTGCTTGAGCGCCGTCATCGCGTCTATCAACGGCGGGAACAGGGAGTCGGCATCGGGGCCAGCCCAACTGCGAGTGATGTCGGCGCAGTAGCCGCGGTGGCGGTGCCCGGCATCCACCAGCAAGCTGCGGCGCTGTGCGGGAAGAGCGGTGTCGTAGTGCTGATAGTGCAAAACGCCGCCGTGGGCGTTGAGACCGACGATGTTGGCGTAGGGCAGCTCGCTCTCGCGCTGTCGAGAAGCGCCGAGATAGGCGAGCTGGATGTCGAGCTCGGCCGCCTCGCCGGCCAGGAAGGCGTCTCGTGCCGCCAGGTGGCCGGCCATGGCGCGCCGGTTGGCCTCGCCCAGACAGGCAATTTCGTAGTCGCTCTTGCGAACCCGGGCCTCGTCGAGAGCGGCGGTCAGCAGCGGCGGGTTGAGCTCGACGCCGAGTGCCGCGGCCACCGCATCGGTGACGTTGCCGAGGAGGGCGAAGTGACCCGCCGGCAGGGCGGGCGGCTGGTCGAAACGACCGGTCTCGATATCGAAGCGCTCGACCCAGGCCTCCTCCGGCAGCGTGGCCGACAGGTGCCAGAAGTCGTCCGGGGCGTGGAAGTAGAGACGCGGCCGTTCGCCGGGGCGAATCAGCAGCCAGCTGTGGGCAAGGCCCGGCATCGGCACCCAGTGCAGAAAGTGCCCGAAGGTGGCGAAGCTCGCTTCCTGATCGTCGGCGAAATGGCGATGCGGATGGCCGCTGTAGAGCAACACGCCGTCCAGGTCGTGTCGCTGGAGAGTGGCAGCATAGGCGGCCTCGAGCGCGTCGAGGTGACGCGCCTGCAGGCTATCGAGATCGAAACTCATGGGGTCTCCGTTGTGGGGTACGCTGCGTCGGAAAACGGTCGGTGCCTTCACCGGACGAAGCCTTGTGTCTCTCCGGGCTTGTTGATTAGCTACCAGCAGGCCTTGGCATCAGGGTGAGCATCCACAAAGCCTGAGGCGTTATAGCCTGGGACCTAGATTATGCCCCCTGATGCCCTCTATCTCGATAGCTTGAATGGTATCCAAGCCCCTCCTGACCTGGAGTGAGGCTGCACGAACAAGGAAAGGCGACGAGAGCATGGCAGTGATCGGTATCGACGTCAGCAAGCAGAAGATCGACTGCGCCTGGCTGCGCGATGTGGCGACCGGCAAGGTCAAGACCCGGGTGTTCCCCAATCGTCGGCAGGTCTTTCCCCGCTTGCTTGAATGGCTCGAACACCAGACGGGAGAGCCACAGGATCAGTTGCATGTGTTGATGGAAGCCACCGGTATCTATCACGAAACGCTCGCGTATTGGCTGCATGCTGCTGGCATTCAGGTATATGTCCTCAACCCGGCACAGGTGCGCGATTTCTCCCGCAGCCTGGGGGTACGTGGCAAAACGGATAAGAAGGACAGTGTGGTGCTGGCCCAGTATGGCGCGACGCAACGTCCCAAAGCCTGGCAGCCAGAGCCCGAGGAAGTGCGCAAGCTCAAGGCGCTGGCAGCGAGACTCGATGCCCTGGACAAGGACATTCAGCGTGAGCGAAACCGGCGCGAGAAAGCCGAGTTCGCCATGGCAACCGATATCCTCCGCTCGATCGATGACATCCTGATGGCATTGACGCGTGAGCGGGATCGTCTCCAGCAGGAGGTCGATGACCACCTCGATCAGCACCCTGGCTTGAAGCAGGATCGCGCCTTGCTGCAAACGATTCCCAGCGTTGGCCCTGCGGTATCTCTACGACTGTTGGCGATGCTGCGTAGCCGCGTTTTCGAAAGCGCCCGCCAGGCCGCGGCGTTTGCGGGACTCGTGCCCGTCAGTTGGGAATCGGGTAGCTCCGTACGGGGACGTCCCCGCTTGTCGAAAGCCGGCAATCCGAAACTGCGTCAGAGCCTGTACATGGCAGCCGTCGTCGGGCTGAGGCGAAATCCGGATATCTCGGCGCTATACCAGCGGCTTATAACAAACGGCAAGAGCAAAATGGCGGCCTTGGGGGCGGCGATGCGGAAGCTGATCCACATCGC
>NZ_FNES01000006.1 GCF_900100195.1 Billgrantia gudaonensis | reverse complement strand
CTTCTTGAGGATGGCTTCCTTACGCTCTGCGGGGTAACGCATGTTGATCACCTCTCAATCCGTTTAGGTGACAACTACGTTGACGCATAGGGCCGGCGACGCCCATGCCATGACGAGGGTCGTCAATCCGCACGGCAGGGATTAAGCAGTTGGTCAAAAAGCACTATATCGAGAGAGGCAGGAGGTTGACGGAACTCGCCCGATGACACCGAAACGCAATAAATTACAAAAAAACACGCTTCATGACGCTTCCGGCGGCTCTGCATCCGACAGTTCGTACACCCACACCAGAATCTCGGCAATGACCTGATAGAGAGCCGGCGGGATGCGCTCGTCGAGGTCGAGCCCCATCAGCAGCGATACCAGCTCAGGGGCATCGTGCACGTAGATCCCCTGGCGCCGCGCTTCGCTCAGGATACGCTCGGCCATGTCACCGTAGCCCTTGGCCAGTACGCGGGGCGCATCGTCGCCGTCACGGTAAGCCAGCGCCACGGCCTGCCGACGCAGAGGCTGTCGCGAGTCAGCCATCGCCGGCATCCTCCCCACCGACCAGCCGAGTATCGATCAACGCCTCTTCCAGCCCGGCCGACAACAAACGCTCCTGCAGCCGAGACGCCCCTGCCCGAAGGCTCGACAGCGTCGCCTCGTCGGCGGAACGCAGTTCGACGCGCACTTGGGTGTCCTTCAGCCACAGCGCGACCTTGATCTCGCCCAACCGCGGCACCTCGAGACGCAGTTCGGAATGCCAGGTCTGCTCTTCCTCGCCGTCGTCGCTACGCTCTTGTTCGCCCCCCTGCCCTTCGCGTTGGGCGGCTGCGGGTATCTGCACCATCAACGCCATGAAGATGCCCGACCAGACATCGCCCTCCCAGCGCAGCACGGGAGACACCAGCATCTCCAATTGGTGACGCACCAGGCTCTGCAGGCTTTCGTGGACCGGCTGCTCGGCAACGCCACCGCGTGCTTGAAGCGCTCCCGGCTCGGTCGTATCGCGAACGCTGGCCGCCTCGACTCCCGGCATCCCTGGCTGCGGCGCGGCACGCGACGCGGCCGGCGATGCCTCCCCGACAGCCGCCCCGACCCCCGGCAGAAGCGCCCCAGTGGCGGCATAGGAGCCTGCCGCCTGGGCCGCCCCTTTGCTGGCCGGCTGCGACGTGCCCAGCATGCCGGTCGCACCAGGCATGGGCTGGGGCACCTGAGAGCCGCGCGGCGCTGGCGTTTCGCCGCCCTGCGCACCGGTCACGCTGCCCAATGCGGCAGCCTGCCCCACTTGGCGCACGGCACTGGCCGACGCGGCGGCCTGGGGCGCGTTCGCCGTGGGGGCAGCCTGGCTGGTCGCACCTGTCTGAGCCGCCTGGTTGGCCATCCCCGGCTGGGCGCTTCCTTGAGCCAAGGCATTGGTCAGCGGTGCCCGCATGAGAGGCTGAGACGGCGTCGACGCTACCGGCGTGAACTGTAGGGTACGCATCATCTGCGGTTCGCGTTGCAGCTGCTGGCGGCTCATCTCGCCGCGATACCAGCGGGAAAGGTGCGATTCGTAGAACAGGCCGCTATCGCGCACGCCACCTTGCAAGCGTTGCGCCAGCTCCGTGGCATTCGGTGGCTCATCGGCTCTCATCAGCGGTACTTGGGTACTCAGCACGGAAGGCGGCGCTGGAAAGCGCAGCAGGACGTCGGCAATGGTGCGTGCCGATGCACTGAAGTGGGTCTGGGCGGAGGCTTGCTGAGTGGCTTCGGCCAGAGGCAGACGCTGACTGGGGGCTGCGCCGCGCTGCGGTGTCGGTGACAGACCGGTCAGGGGGGCGCCGCTCGGGCGCCGACCATCGAGCCGCGAATCGCTGTGCAGCGCTTTCGGCCCCTCCCCCGGGTTGACCGGGCGTACCGGCTCGTTGAGATCCCTCGGTGGCTGCACGTCGACGCGCTTGCCGAGCACCTGGTGCAGCAGGGTGTCGAGCAGCGGGGTGATACCGCTCACGGCGAGCCCTGACCGAAGCCGTCGCCCGGCGAGGTGCCCTGGCGACCGTAAGTGCGCTGCAGGTCACGCTGGCGTCGCGAGCGATCGATGAGCAGCCCCAGCTCGTCTCGACGCGCCATCAACTGCCGGCGAATCACCAGATCATCGGCGAGAATCGCCTCCAGCAGTTCGGCCTTGATCGCGGCATGACCGGCGGGGAGCTCGCACGCCGCATCCAGCGCCTTGAGGCGGTCCATCTGTTCGAGATACCCCTGCTGACGTTCGATGAGCGCATCCCAATCGGCCTCGTTGGCCAACGCCAGCATCTCGGCCGCCAGCGAGCGAAGCCGCCGATAGCCGGCAATCACCGCATCAGGGCCACTCGCCTCGCTCATGGTCATGTCATCCCTGCGCTTCGGCGGTGCCGATCTCGCGCCATGCCGAGGCGATATCGCCCAGCAGCCGCTCGGCCTGATCGAGGCTCTCGACGTCGTTGTGCAGGTTGGCAGAGAGCAGCAAGCGCGCAATGTAGTCGTACAGCGAGGCGAGACGCTCGGCGATCTCGCCGCCCTTCTCGATGTCCAGCGCAGCCGCCAAGCCATCGTTGACGATCTCCAGGGCCTTGGAGATGGACTTGCCCTTCTCGCCCGTGTTGCCGGCTTCGATGTGGATACGCGCCGCCCGGATCGCGCCAATGGCACCGTCGAACAACATCACGATCAGCCGGTGCGGGTTGGCCGACATCGTGGCGCTCTCGATCCCCACTCTGGCATAGGCACCGGCGCCACGCCCGTAGGCGGAAGCTCCTCGCATGGAACTCATGGTGGACTCCTGTTTCGATTCGCCCCCACCTCGACCCAATCGTCATGGGCAGGGAAAGCAGGCAATCAGTCTGACAAACTCTCGGCCGCAATGTGCCGGGAAAAAGGCCATCGTCTGCGGTTATTTTCTATGATCGGCCCATTACGCCACAACTTTAGCGCCGACGAGAGTTTCTCCCCCCAAGCGTTGCCCGAAAAGTCGTCGAGCGATGGTCTGACAAGGCAAGAAGCGGTGAAAAGACGGACTGGGCTCGCGCGCGAGCTCGCATGGCGCAAATGAGCACTTCGATCGGACTCGCGCACGAACCGATTTCAACGCCGTATGACCGAGCGCAGGCAGTTTTCAGACGAAGCATGGTCAGGTGGAAACGGGCACTTCCTCAACGGGCTCGCCCAACTGGCCGACGACGTCGCCGCGGATCACCCGCCCCAGCGCCTCGCCTGGCGGCTCGATGCGTTCGGTGAGTTGTACCTGGAAAGGGCGCTTCTGGGCGTCCAGACGCTGTATCCAGCCCAGCTCTCCCTTCTTGAACCGCACCAGCGAGCCCACCGGACGCAGCCCGAAGCATTGAATGTAGCGTTTGACCCAGCGCGGGTCGAACAACCCCGGCTCCTTGAGCAGATGACGGTAGACGCTGTCGATGGACCAGGCCGGACGGTCGGCCCGGTCACGGCGCATGGCATCCACCACATCGACGACGGCGCTCATCCGCGCCAGCTCATGCAACTGGTCGCTGGCCAGCCCGCCAGGATAGCCGCTGCCATCCAGCCGCTCGTTGATGCCCCCCACCACGGAGCGGGCCACGCTCGCCGAGAGCCAATGGCAGGATTCGAGCCCGTCGAGAACCGTCGCCACATGAGGCTCGAGCTGGGCACGCTCGTCGGGACCGAAGCTCTTCGCCTCCAGCAGCGACCTGGGCAGCAACCCCTTGCCCAGGTCGTGCACCATGGCACAGGCGGCCATTGCCTTGCGCACATCGCGCGGCACGCTGGTGCCGCCGGCCAGCGACAGGAGGTGCACGGCCACGGCCAAGCCATGGCGCACCAGCAACGGCTCGCGATCCAAACAGCGCGTGGCGAACAGCAGTGCCTCGGCATCTTCATCGGCCAGCATCAACAAGCGGTCGGCATGCCGCGAGAGCTGCACGGAGTCGAGGCGGCCATCCTGCTGGAGCTCCAGCAGTTGGGCGTCCAGATAGCCCGCCACTCGCGCCAGACGGCGCGCCATGGGCGTGGGGTACTCGAGCAGATTGCGACGCCCCACCGCCGGCGGCGTGGCCGACTGAGCCTGGAACAGCAGCGAAGGCAGCCGCCCGTTGTCTCCGTCACCGGCGCTGCGCATCGCCTCCCGCTCGATCTCGCGAACGAAATACCACAATTTGCGCTCCTGCTCACCGGTGATGGCCTCGAAGCGAAAGCCCACCCGCAGAGCCTGGCGCTCGGGGTCGGACGCTTGGTGACGGGGAGACCCCTTCACCGTGAAGCGGGTACCGTCGGGGAAACAGAGTTCGATTTCCAGCGGGTGGGCGGATGTCGCCAGCAGCGAAGCCACCGATGCCGGCAGCTCCAGCTGACAACCTTCCAGGGAAAGATCCTTCAGGTCTCCCTGAGCGGAGGCATCGTCGTCACCGCGCAGAATCGCGCCCACTTCCATGCCCAGGCGCAAGCGCGCACGAAACGATTCGCGACGCTGCAACTCCTCGAGGTAGAGCGGATAATCGCTCACGCAGACGACACGATCGCCACTGACGCTGCAGTTTTCCGCCTTGAGCATCGGGGTGCGCACCATCTTGCCGTCGATCTGCCCCAGCAGGCGAAAGCCCAGCCCGCGCTTGAGCTGGCTGCTCACCTCGCGAATGGCAGTCACATCGAGCAGCAGCGACTCACCCACCACCTGCTCGGTGAGCAACACCGGCTGCGGGCTGCTCGCCGGCTTGTCGAGCAGCAGCGACGCACCGCCCGGCTCGATCAACTGGTCGAGCAACGATTCGACCGCCGCCGGACTGGTGATGCGTGTGAAATCGTCTTGCGCCTGCGCCATCCTTGCCTCATCTCCAGCGGGCCCGCATGAGCGGCCCGAAACCACGAACCATCGACGACTGCCTCAACGCAGCCGCCGCCAAGAGGCGTTCGGTCGCCAGACATCACCTATCGGCCGGCGCCGGCAGATCTTTAGCGCTCGACGCCATGTCTCGGTCGACGAGATAGCCCCGCAGTTGGGCCAGCGGCATCGGGCGTGCGAAATGAAAGCCCTGGAAGATGTCGCAGCCGTGATTCTTCAGGTAGGTGGCCTGAGCGGCTTCTTCGATGCCCTCGGCCACCACTGCCAGGCCCAGGTGGTGAGCCATGGAGATCACCCCCTGCACGATGGCACTGTCATGCGCATTGCGCGTCACGTCGCGCACGAAGCTGCGATCGATCTTGATCTTGCCGATGGGCAACGCCTTGAGATAGCTGAGGCTGGAAAATCCGGTACCGAAGTCGTCGATGGAGACTTCCACCCCCATCGCGCGCAGCAGGCGCAGCGTCTCGATGGCCGTGGCCGTGTCGTTCATGAGGATGCCTTCGGTCAGTTCCAGCTCCAGATATTCCGCCGCCAGCCCGGTTTCCAGCAAGGCCTGCTTGAGGTTGTCCAGGAAGTTGGGGCGGTGGAACTGTAGCGGCGACAGGTTGACCGAAACACGGAAACGCCCCAGCCCGTCGCGGGCCAGCTCGCACATGTCGCGGCACGCCTGCCGCAGCACCCATTCGCTGATCGGCACGATCTGTCCGGTCTCTTCGGCCAGCGGGATGAACAACCCCGGCGACAGATAGCCGCGCACCGGATGCTTCCAGCGCACCAGGGCTTCGAATCCCGCCACGCCGCCGTCTCGGGCATCGATCAACGGCTGATAGTGCAGCTCGAAGTTGCCGCACTCGATGGCTTCCTGCAGTTCGTTGCGCAATGCCATGCGCGTGCTCACCTCATCGTTGATCTCACCGGTGAAGCACTGCCAGACGTTGCGCCCCTTCTGCTTGGCGCGATACATCGCCATGTCGGCCTGCTGAATCAGCTCGACGGGACTGTTGAGGTCGTCGGTGAGGAAGGCCACGCCCACGCTGGCGCCAAGGTAGAGCTCATGCACGCCGACGCGATAGGAACGCCCCACCCTAGCCAGCACCCGCTCGGCCAGGTTCAGAGCGTCGTCATCCTGCTTGATGCCGGGCAGCAGAATGACGAACTCGTCGCTGCCGAAGCGCGCCAGGGTATCGCCGGGATCGAGTTCGTCGCTCAGGCGCTTGGCCACCTGCACCAGCACCTGATCGCCCACCTCGTGCCCGAGGCTGTCGTTGATCGGCTTGAAGTCGTCGAGGTCGATGAACAGCACCGCCAGCCGGGTGCCCTGCCGCCTCGCGAGCATCACGTCATGCGCGAGGTGATCCTCGAACAGCGAGCGATTGGCCAGGCCGGTGAGCGCGTCATGGCTCGAGTGATACGCCAGCTTGGCCTCATAGGCCTTGTGCTGGGAAATGTCGTGCTGAACGCCGACGAAATGCGTCACGCTGCCGGCGCCATCGCGTACCGGCGCCATGAAGAGGTTGTTCCAGAACGGCGTGCCGTCCTTGCGATAGTTGAGCAGCGTCACGCTCGCCTCGCGGCACTCGGCCAGCGCCTGGCGCAGCTCGGTGAGCGCCTGCTCGTCGGTCTCGTTGCCCTGCAGGAAGCGGCAGTTGCGACCCAGCGCTTCGTCTCGCGAATAGCCGGTGATGCGCTCGAAGGCCTCGTTGACGTAGATGAGCGGCATGTCCGGCTGGCGCATGTCGGCAATGGTGACCCCATTGACGCTGGCCTCCACGCTGCGCTTGAGGATGAGCAGCGACTCACGATTGCGCTCGCGCTCCACGGCCAGCGACACCAGATCGGCCGCCTCGATGATGCGTCGTCGGTCATCGGCGGATGGTACGACGAACTGGCGATAGTAGGTGGCGAAAGTCCCCAGCACCTGACCATTGCTGCCGATGACCGGGTAGGACCAGCAGGCTCGCAGGCCATGCTCCGCCGCGATGTCGTGGAATCCTCGCCAGCGGGCGTCGTTGGCGATGTCGCCGCAGATCACGAAATCGCGCAGGAAGGCCGCTGAGCCGCAAGCGCCCTTTCCCGGCGCGATGGGCACGCCCCGCACGGCCGTCAGGAACGCCCCGGGCAAACTGACGCTGTAGGTCTCGTCCAGGCGCTTGCCTTCGCGATCGCTGAGCATGATCGACGACAGCGCACCCGGCGACTGAGCTTCCACCATGCGGCAGATCGCCTGAAGCGTCGATGCCAACGGCTTGTCGCGGGCCACCATGGTCTGCACGCGCTGCTGCGCCCGCAGGTGGCGCTGGGTATTGGCCAGGGTCACCGAACGGCGCGCACTGAGGCTCGCCACGCCCAGGCTGAAGGCCATCAGGTAGCTGAGAATGAAACCGCCGATCCCCACGCCCACGGGCAACGCTCCGGCCAGGGTCGGCGATTCGGCCGTCGATGCATAGCCACGGGCTTCCATCGGCGTACCGCCGGGCAGCATGACCAGGTTGCGGCTGAGCTCGATGCCGGGTTCGCCATGGTCACCGGCATTGAGCGGCAGTTGGGCGCCCTCGCGATGCAAGGTGACCACCAGCGGACTGACGTACGAGCTCACCTCGCGACTCAACAACCGCTCCAGGTCGATCACCGCCACCAGCTGGCCGCGCGGCCCCTCCTCCCACGGCAAGGGCACGGCCACCATGGCCAGCTCCGGGCGCTCGTCGTCGGGCAGAATCCAGCGCGGATAGGGGCCGCCGACGGCCAGCCAGTCGTACAGCCAGCCATCGTCACGGCCGAGCCAGTACCTGACGCCAAAGGCCGGGTCACGATCGTGCCCCCAGACGATACGTTCGTCGTCATCCTGCCAGTGCAGCGAAACCAGGCCGGGAGTGTCGCGAAAATAGCTGGTGAACTCGAGTTCACGCAAGCCGGCTGACGGCAAGCCACCCAACTTGCCCCAGCGCTCGGCCATGCGCTGCAGCAACAGCTGATGCTGATCGATCTCGCGTTCGGCCGACACCTTGAAGCTGCTCAGCATCTCCCTGGCCTTGGTCAGGCGGGCATCGTACTGCTGCCAGGTCAATGCGAACCACACCAGCGCCGTCGCGGAAAGGCTGACTGCCAACGGCAACATCACCGACCGAGGCAGCATGGCGGGCAGCTCGGTCAGGTTGCGACCCACCAGCACCAGTGCAGACCCCAGAAACAGCGCAGGCAAGGCAGTGAACGAGGACGAGAACGCCAGTGACCAGAAGGAGGGCAGGTCCACGGCCGGCCACAGCTCGGCCATCAGGTTCCCACCGCTGATCAGCATCACGAAGATGCCGGAGCCCACCCAGAGAATGCGCGTCCTGGTGGAGCGTGCCCCCAGAATGAAACACACCGCCAAGGCAGCGACTACGAAGCTGGTGAGCGGCATCACCGGGAAAGGCCAACCTCTCGACACGCCATCCAGCGGCGCCGGCAACCACGCGAACAGCGGCACCGCGGCCAGTATCGACAACACGACGCCACACAACCGCCTCTCGCGCGCTCGTGCCAGCAGCGTCGCCAGCAAGCCGCCTCCGGCCAGCAGCATGATCGGCAGGCTGGCCAGGGGTGGCCGCCACTGCGCCGGCAACTGCCAGGCCATCAAACCGTTGATGCCCCCCATGACGAGCAGCAGCACCGCCACCATGGCCAGCCAGGTATGGATTGCCACCTGCTGCGTGCTATTGGGCATGCAGCCCCCGTAGGAATCGTTGAGCGTATCGCTTGGGGATACTATCGGCAGCAGTCCAAGCGACTTTAGGCCATGGCTCAGGCAGGCGTCGGACCATGCCCGCCAGACGACACCGCCTTCACGACTCAGTCGACCGCCAGTGCATCGCTGGCCGCCTCGGCCACGAGGGCCCGGTTGCGCCCCGTCTCCTTGGCACGGTAGAGCGCATCGTCGGCTCGCTTGAGCGCCTCCTGGGCCGGCTCGTCCTGGCGCAGCTGCGTCACGCCGATGCTGGTGGTCACGGGAATCCGCTGCTGCTGGCGGTCGGTGAACTCGAACACTTCCACGGCATAACGAATGCGTTCGGCCACCTCGAGCGCCCGCTCCTCGTCGCTGCCGAGCAGGATGACCACGAACTCTTCCCCGCCGTAGCGCGCCACGCAATCATGCTTGCGAGTCTGCCCGCTGAGAATGCGTGCGAACTGGCAGAGCACGTTGTCACCGACGGAATGGCCATGGTTGTCGTTGATGCGCTTGAAGTGGTCCAGGTCGAGCATCAGCACCGAGCAAGGCGCTCGACCTTGCTGTTCGCCACCTTCGATCTCGCGTTGCCACGCCTGGATCTTCTCCAGATGGACTTCCAGAGCACCGCGGTTGAACAGCCCGGTGAGCGGGTCATGAGTCGCCTGGCGGTAGAGCCGCAGCAGCAAGCTCAGCTGGAAATGATTGGCGGCCATGCTGACCACCAGCAGGCTCGACAACAGCCAGAACGACTCCACGCCTCGCCCCGTCATCCAGGTACCGTCGACCGTCTGGGCAAAACCCAGCAGCGCCAGCATGGCCAGGCCGGCACACAAGGACTCCAGCAGCGTGAAGGGAAACACGCTGAGCGAAGCCACCAGCAGAAAGGGTATGAACCCGTAGCCCACCAGATCCTGCACCGCCCTGTCGGGCAGCATCGCCAACACCAGCACGTAGAAGCCTGCCGGCAACGCCAGCAACATTCCGGCGCAGAAGCGAATGCGGCGGATGCGCTCCACGCTGAACAGCGCCAGCACCAGCACGCCGACCAACCCCAACATCAGTACCACGCGCCCCAACAGGGTATAACGCAGCAATTCAGCCGGCAGCACCAGGGAATCCACGACGATCCACAGCGGTGAAAGCAGCGTGAAGATGATGCCCAGCGCCAGCACGCGGCTGCGCAGGTAGTGCGCATGGGCGAAGGCGAAATCGCGGGAGTGATTGCTGCTGCTGAGGGTATCGCGTAGCGAACTCAGGCCCACGAAGAGCTCATGATTCACCTCCGGCGGCTCTGCCAAGGCATCCATGTGGCGCTTCTTCGGGGTTGCGACGCTATCCTCTGACTTCCTTGACGACATGGCGAAACCTATCGGCGATATCGGGCACCCGGCACTCCTGCCGGCCTGTCCCGTGTACGGTGGTCGAACGCAAACGGTGATGGTAGCAGAGCGCTCACGTTGAAAAGCAGCCCCCGTTTGACCTGAGCCAAGTCCACGACGAAAAACCCGGATCACGTAAGCCGCTGAATGTCGGCAAAGCGCCCATCCGACGAGAAATGCAGACGAAACACGCCATGCACGCCATCGCGCGTCACCACGCGTCGCAACGCCTCCGCCGGGAACACCACCGACCGTCCGTCCAGACTGCGCGTGTACACCAGCCCCGCCCGTCCTTCGTAGTGCGCCAGGCAGGCCTCATGAGAGAGTTCGATCACCACATCGATACTGGGCATGGAAAGCATCGGCCCGCGGGCCTCGTCGTAAACGCCTCGTTGATCGATACCCTACCCCATTCGCTCCATTTCGCGGACATTCGCCATGCCTCTCGGCTCCGTCACCGGTCACGCCGCCGTGAGCGACATCACGATCCGCGACAACGCCAGGCGGCGAGTCGCTGCAGCAAGGCCGCCACCAGCAGGCCTGACGCCAACCAGGCAAGCCAAGTGAGAATCGACTGGTAACCGGAAGGCGGTTCATGCGGCGGGCGAAATCGCAGGCCGTATTCGGCCAGGCGGGTAACCAGATAGACCAGGCTGGCGACCAATGCCAGCGGCATGGCAGCCTGGCGAGCCGCCAGCCAGCCGATGAAGCGACCGGGCGACCGCGATGCCGGCGCCGCACGCCGGGCAGCAGGCTTGGTCGCACGCGCCTTCTGCACCGCCGGGCGAGCGCGGCGAGACGCCTTTCGACGCCCGCTGCGCGCTCCCCCCCGGCGACTGCGACCCGGCAAGCGCGCCAGGCACCACAGCGCCCCGCGCCACAATACCCAACCCACGGTGAAGGAAGCCGACGCCACCAGGCCGCCCATGATCAGAAAATAGGTCATACCGTTCCACGCCATCCTCAGGCGATTCGGCCAAGCTCCTGCAGCGTACGCAACAGACGGGTCACGCTTTCGCTGGACTGGGCGTATTCCGCCATCAGCGCCTTCAGGCGCTGCTCGAAGGTATCGACCTCCATCTCGCGCAGCGCCCGTGCGAAGGCATCGTCGAGTTCGCGAAACTGGCGCAGTTTCTCACGCTCATCCAAATGACGGTGGGCTCTCTGTTTCTTCATTGGCATCCATAGAGTATCTGGCAGGTGGCTCCGGTCGGCCTCTGCTGGCGACAGTATATCGTCCTGGCCAACGTCAACGAAGCACAGACATTCCGACACCGATTCCACTTCGCAATTCACAGCCGTTGCCAACGGAACGGCAAAGTATGCACAAACGCTCAACGAGCGCTACCAAACTTGCCTTCGAAACCGCCAACGTCGCATAAAGACAAAAGCAAACGTTACTAACCCTCGAGACAACCCGCCAGGAGACCTCTCATTCATTGCCGCTACCCGGCCACGACGATACTACGACGATGGCAGACCTTGACTTGCCACCTGGAATACCGCTAAGGGCCAGATAATGTTCAATGAGATGATGCGAGCGGAAATCTGGCTGCAGGACCACCTGGAAAGTCAGAAAGGAATAGACGATCTGGCAAGCCGACTTGGATACTCGACCTCACAGGTCCGGCGCCGTTTCAAGCAGAGGTTCGGCATTACCCCGAGTGCCTATCGCGACATACTGCGCTTGGAAAAGGCTGCCCGCCTTCTGACCCTGACGCCGTTGAGCATCAGCACGATCGTCAGCGAATGCGGGTATCGCAACCATTCGGCCTTCAGTCGTGCCTTCCAGCGCCATTTCGGGCTGAGCCCGCGACAATACCGGCAACAGCAGCGTGCTCGACTGAGCGAACGGTGCCCAACCACGACACCGCCGGCTTTCGAGGTGCGTCAGCACTCGGTGCGCCAGGCACTGGTCACGCGTGTCTACAAGCCCCTGAAGCGCATCGGTGACATCACGCGTCTGGCCAGGCAAGCCCACGGCGGCGAGAGTCTGACCGGCAAGCTGAACCGAGCGCCCGGGCTGGCCGTGGTACACGGCCTGCCACTGCCCAGCGAGCTGGAGCGGGTCGACCTGGGGTTGATGGTTCCTCCCAAGGCCGTCGATAGCCTGGCCATCCCCCCCACTTTCCGCCTCGTCGAGCTACCGCCTCGCCAGCATGCCTGCGTCGTCGTGGAAGCATTCGACGAGGTTTCGAAGGCCGTGCAGCAACTCATCGTTCACTGCCTGCCGAAGAACCGGCGTCACGCCAACGGCGAACCCGTGCAGGTGCACTGGCATCCCCGCGGACTGGAGCTACGCCTGCCACTGCTCGAAAAGAAGTAGCGTGTGCCGGGCTCAAGAGCCCGGCACTGCACGCGACACGGCGTCGACCGCTTGGCCGACTTCACTCTTCGACGCGCACCAGCCAGCTTTCGACGGTATCCTGGCCGTACTGGTCTTTCCATGCCTTCAGCGTCTTCTGGTTGCCGCCGCGGGTTTCCACCACTTCCCCGGTATTGGGGTTCTTGTAGATCTTGAGCTTGCGCTTGCGACGCCCGCCGGTCGCCGGCGACTTGGCCACGGGCTTGGCGCCGCCTTGCGGATCGAGCAAGCCGATCACGTCCGCCGCGCTCTTGTCGAACTCGCGCATCAGCGCTTCGAGCTTGTCCTTGAACGCCAGCTCTGCCTTCAGGCGCTCATCGTTCTCCAGCTTCTCGAGCTCTTCCTGAATCTGCTTGAGCTGCTGCTCTTTCTGGACGTATTGACTGAGAAGAGACATCAACGGTTTCCTTTCTATGCATGAACAAATGGAATGCGGGCGCCAATTAGTACCGCAACTCTGTCTGAATGACAATAGCGTGAACGCGCGCACGGTGCCAGGGCGTAGTACACGACTTCAAGAAACGTGGTGAATGATCGACAGAACGGCGGAGTCAATCGGCGAGCCACGTTGAATATAATCCGTCAACATGCTCGCATCAATCGACTTCCGGCTCGAACCCCAGTTCGACGACCTGCAGCGCATCGGCATCGCCCGGTGCTCTAGGCATACCTTCGAGGACTTCACCGTTTGCCGCTATTTCGGAGCAGGCGCCATCGTCCGGATAGGTGGACAGCACGCTCGCCACGGAAGGCGTGCTCTCCGCTTCCTCGTCATAGTGCGTCGCATGAACCGCCGATGCATAGGCGCGCACGTCCGCCAGGCAGGCAGCATTGGCGGCACGTTCCCGAAACCCCATGTATACCGGAATGGCGATGGCGGCCAACACGCCGATGATCGCTACGACCACCAAGATTTCGATCAGGCTGAAACCCCGCTGACCGGCTTTACCGCTTTCCCGCGTTGCACGTTTCATCATCCTTGATTTCCTTCGATGGCGTCTTTTCCATGAACGGCACCCACCCATCACATGACTTAACCAGCGATCGAATTCTGAAATCAACCGTTCACCGCCAATTCCAGAACAACCAGTGATCGGGATCGATCAGCTGCATGCACTCCAGCCGTCCCTGAGCCCAGAAGCGCGGATAGAGATAAGCGCGGCCAGCCTCCTGCATGCAGACTCGCGTCGAGGCCACCGACAGTTCGTAAAGCTCCCATCCGGCCACCGCCAGATAAACCATGCAAACTACCAGCAGTGCACCCAGCACCTTGGCTGCCACTGGCCAGGGCGGAGAGCCGGCCGGTTTTTTCGGTGGCGGCAAACCGGAGTGGCGATGACCGAATACCAACCCGATGGCCAGCACCATCACCAGCGAACTCAGCGGAGCGATATGCGCCCCGCTGAACTGCACGTTGACCATCACCCCCACGAAGGCCATCACCAGGCAGGCGTAGAGTGGCTTGTCCCCTACCGGCATGGTACGAGCCCTTCTGGCAATGACGAAACAACCCTTGACCACTAACGCCAGCAGCAACAGTGCCAACGGCAGCCCCCACTCCGCCGCAGTATTGAGGAACAGGTTGTGGGCACTCGCACTGCGAATCTGGCCGTCGCCGGCGAACATCATCGGCCCGATGCCGAACGGGAAGTGCTCGATGGAATAGCGCAACGCATCCGCCCAGAGATCGAGACGACCGCTGCTGGTGGTGAGGTCGCGCTGAAAGGGCGATTCGGCCCCCTCTGCCAGCAACGGGTTGTAGAGCCACCAGCCCAGCAGGCCGACCAACGCCGCGACCGACAGCGTGGCCACCGGAAAGCGTGCCTGGCGGCCGAACAGCCATACGGCCACCGCCATGGCGGAAACGAGCGCCAGAATGCCGGCCCGCGCCTCGGTCACGAACAGCAGATACCACCACACCGCCAGCGGCGGCAGGCACAGCAGCGCGGCCACGCGTGACGGCACCGAACGTGCAGTGACATAGAGCAGCGCCAGCGGCATCAGCCCCGCGGCGATATCGGAAAACAGGCGAACGTTGGGCAGGCCCGGGGTGATGTCTCGGGCCTCCAGAAACTCCCAGCGCCAATAGATGGCATCCAGAGCCTGGAATCCATAGATGGCGCAGCCCAGCAGCATCAGACCACCCAACACTTGCCAGACGAGGACACTACGTATCGACGCGGCTATCGCAGCAACCGATAGCAAGGCTGAGCCTGTTACTGTCCAAAAAGCGAATTCGAGAAAACTGGTAAGAGGTGCTGGACTTACCAACACCATCAATATTAAAAAAACTAAAAAAACAATGATGATAAAAAAACAAAAAGGAGAAGACAATATCAATATAAATAAATTCAACAGCCGAATGCGCTGAAGAAAAAAAGCAAAACCGAGAATACAAAAAACAAAAACCAGAACCAACAGCCGAAGCTTAAAAAACACATACTCAAGCATAAAAAAGCCGGCTTAAAGCCGGCTTAAAAAAATACTACAAACTACCAACATTTACTTGAGCACCAATTGGCACAGAAACACTCTGTCCTCTTTCAGAGCTAGTCGCACTAAGGCTATCAGTCCCCAAGCTAACCGTATCTGAATCGCAGGCACTCCAAGTATAGTCGCTCACCGTAGTACCGCCAGTGATTAGAGCTGTTCTAGCTGCAGAGAGTTCTTGTTCACACGCAGCTGCAGCTGCATTATCCTGATAATTTGCATACTGCGGAATCGCAATCGCCGCCAACACACCAATGATCGCCACCACGATCAGCAATTCGATCAGCGTGAAGCCGCTCTGCTTGCCGGTCGGCGCTTTCTTCATTTGATTCATTTCCATGGTCTCTTTCATCGCCCTGGGTTCCCCTTGGTTGCCTCGACTCTCGTCCGGCGGGCCTTGGCCGCGCCTTCCCCTTGCTGATTTCGCACGACACACTCACCCGTGCGTGATCTCTAAAAACGACCGCCGAATCCGACGTTCCGCTGACAGTATGGCATCTCCGATGGGTCGGCAAGGGCTTTGTCCCACCCCTTTGCCCGATGTCAAACTCAGCGTAAGGTACGAGTTCGTTGATCGCCCATCTTTGGCATGATGGCATCGATACTGCCGCTGTCGCCACCGGCGGGTTACAATGAAAACAGTGTTTCTTCAACGTTTCCAGCTCGCCGGGCTCGCCACACCGGTGCGCGAGGTACCACGGGGTTGCCATGACCGATTACCCGACACCGCCCAACGCCGCTGCCGATGCCCCGCTGAAACGCGCCGCCCAGCCGGGCTCGCTGCGCGGCCTGGCTCGACGCCTGGTGGAAGACGAGCAGCTGTCGCTGGCCGCTGCGGAGCGCGCCGAGCAGGAAGCCCGCGAAGCCGAGGTGACCCTGCTGCGCCACGTGATCGACGCCGGCCTGGTGACTGCCCGGCGCGCCACCCTGAGCGCTGCATGGGAGTACGGCCTGCCGATCATCGACCTGGACGCCGTGCGCCTCTCCAGCTTGCCGCCGGCGAGCGAATACCCGGAAAAGCTGCTGCGCAAGCTCGGCGTGGTGCCCCTGACACGGCGCGGGCACCGGCTCACCGTGGCGGTGCCCTACCCCTCCACCCTGGCTCAGCTCGACGACCTGCAGTTCGCCACCGGCCTGAGCATCGAGGCGGTGCTGTGTCCGGTGGATCAGTTGATGCCGTTCCTCGAGGCCTATCTCGCCGCGGGTGAGACGAGCATGATGGACGAGCTGGCCGGGGTCGACGACGCCATCGGCGAACTGGAATACGACGAAGGCGAGGACATCGGCGACCAGGGCACCACCGATGCCGCCCAGAGCGCGGCGAACGATGCGCCCATCGTCAAGTTCGTCAACAAGGTACTGCTCGACGCCATCCGCCGCGGCGCCTCGGACATCCACTTCGAACCCTACGAGACGAGCTACCGGGTGCGCATGCGCATCGACGGCATGCTGATCGAGGCTGCCCGGCCACCGTTCGCCATGCGCACGCGCATCGCCGCACGCCTCAAGGTGATGGCGCGGCTGGACATTTCCGAACGCCGCCTGCCCCAGGACGGCGCCATCAAGCTCAAGGTCTCCAAGAGCCGCACCATCGACTTTCGCGTCAACTCGCTACCCACGGTCTACGGCGAGAAGATCGTGCTGCGAATACTCGATCCCGCCTCGGCGCAGCTGGGCATCGACGCCCTCGGCTTCACCCCCGAGCAGCGCGCGCTCTACGAGGGCGTGCTCGAACACCCACAGGGCATGATCCTGGTGACCGGCCCCACCGGCAGCGGCAAGACGGTCACTCTCTACACCGGGCTCAACATCCTCAACCAGATTCAGCGCAACATCTGCACCGCGGAAGATCCGGTGGAGATCAAGGTGCCGGGGGTCAATCAGGTCAACGTGTTGCCCAAGATCGGGTTGGACTTCGCCAGCGCCCTGCGCGCCTTTCTGCGCCAGGACCCCGACGTGGTGATGGTGGGCGAGATCCGCGATCTGGAAACCGCCGAGATCGCCGTGAAGGCCTCGCAGACCGGCCACCTGGTGCTCTCCACGGTGCACACCAACTCGGCCTCGGAAACGCTGACTCGCCTGGCCAACATGGGCGTGGCACCGTTCAACATCGCCAGTTCGGTGAGCTTGATCATCGCCCAGCGGCTGGCGCGGCGGCTGTGCAAGCAGTGCCGCCAGCCCGCGGAGATCCCCCGCGAGGCGCTGCTGCGCGAGGGCTTCACCGAAGCGGAAGTCGAGAGCGCCACGGTGTTCGAGGCCGTGGGGTGCCAGCACTGCACTCAGGGCTACAAGGGGCGCGTGGGCATCTATGAAGTGGTTCCCGTCTCCAGCGCGATGAGCCAGCTGATCATGCGCCAGGGCAATGCCATCGACTTCGACCAGTTGGCCCGCCAGGAAGGCCATCCGGACCTGCGCCGCAGCGGGCTTCTCAAGGTGATGCAGGGAGTGACCAGCCTGACCGAGATCAACCGCGTGACCAAGGATTGATCCTCACCCAGCCGCTCTACCCACTTGGCAGGAACCCGCGATGGCAACTCGAACCGCACAGCAACCCCGCAAGAAGCCCAGGCTCTACCGCTGGAAATGGACCGGCAAGGGCCCCGGCGGCCGCCCGGTCAAGGGCGAAGTGGTGGCCGGCCAGAAGTTCGAGGTGGAAAAGGAACTGGCCGGCCAGAACATCATCGTCAAGAGCATTCGCCGCAAGAGCGGACTGGGTGGCGGCATGGGCAGGGTCAAGCCGCGTGACGTGATGCTCTTCGCCCGCCAGATGGCCACCATGATTCGCGCCGGCGTGCCGGTGCTGCAGGCCTTCCAGGTGGTGGCGGAAAGCATCCGCAAGCCCGCCATGAGCGCCGTCGTGCAGCAGATGATGAACGAGGTGGCGGCGGGCTCCAGCTTCTCGCAGACCCTGCGCCGCCATCCCGAGCACTTCGATTCGCTGTTCTGCAACCTGGTGGAAGCCGGCGAGACCTCCGGATCGCTGGACGGCATGCTGGAGCGCATCGCCAGTTACAAGGAGAAGGTCGAGTCGCTCAAGGGGCGCGTCAAGAAGGCCATGTGGTACCCCGCCGCGGTGATCGCCGTGGGCGTCGGGGTCACTGCCCTGCTGCTGATCAAGGTGGTTCCGCAGTTCGAGAGCCTGTTCCAGGGCTTCGGCGCCGAGCTGCCGGCGATGACGCAGATGACCATCGCCCTCTCCGAGTTCGCCCAGCAGTACTGGCTGCACGGTTTGGGGGCCACCGTGGCCGGCGTCTTCCTGCTGCGCCAGGGCATCAAGCGTTCCGAGAGCTTCGCCTACCGCATGCACCGCCTGGCACTGAAGATTCCGGTGATCGGCGACATCCTCGACAAGTCCGCCGTGGCGCGCTATGCACGCACTCTGGCCACCACCTACGGCGCCGGGGTGCCGATGGTCGAATCGCTCGACATCTCCGCCGGAGCCGCGGGCAACCTCGTCTACCAGCGCGCCATCGAGCAGGTGCGCGAGGACGTGGCCACCGGCCAGCAGTTGCACTTCGCCATGCGCCTGACCGAACGCTTCCCGCCGCTGGCAGTGCAGATGGTCGGCATCGGCGAAGAATCCGGCGCACTGGACGCCATGCTCAATCGCGTGGCCGACTACTACGAAGAGGAAGTCGACAACAAGGTCGACGCCCTCACCTCGCTGCTCGAACCCTTCATCATCGTCGTACTCGGCGTACTGGTCGGCGGTCTGGTGGTCTCCATGTACCTGCCGATCTTCGAGCTTGGTACAGTACTTTAAGCGAGTTTTTCAACGCCACGAGGTGCGCTCTTGCTGGTCGACCTTCCCCCCGCTCTATTCTGGCCGCTGGCCGCCTTCCTGGGCCTGTGCCTGGGAAGCTTCCTGAACGTGGTCATCGTGCGTGTGCCGGTGATGCTGATGCATGGCTGGCGCGCCGAAGCCCGCGAGGCCCTGGAGCTGTCCGAAGAGGAACGCCCGCGATTCAACCTGCTGGTGCCGCGCTCGATCTGCCCGCACTGCGAACAGCCCATCGCCTGGCACGACAACCTGCCGCTGCTCGGCTGGTTCAAGCGCCGCGGACGCTGCGCCCACTGCCAGGCACGCATCAGTCCGCAGTATCCGCTGGTGGAACTGGCCGGCGGCGTGCTCACGCTCGCCGTGCTGGGGCTGCATGGGCCTACCTGGCCGGCACTCTTCGTGCTCGGCGCCTGCCTGACACTGCTCGCCCTCACGGTGATCGACTTTCGCACCCAACTGCTGCCCGACGTACTGACGCTGCCGCTGCTGTGGGCGGGCCTGGCCTACCAGCTGCTGTTCCAGCCGCTGATGCTCGCCGACGCGGTGATCGGCGCCATGGCCGGTTACCTCGTGCTGTGGAGCGTCTATTGGCTGTTCAAGCTCGTCACCGGCAAGGAGGGCATGGGCTACGGCGACTTCAAGCTGCTGGCCGCCCTTGGCGCCTGGCTAGGCTGGCAATACCTGCCGCTGGTGCTGATCCTCGCCGCCGGTACCGGCGCCATCATCGGCATTGCCATGCAGCTCGTCCTGCCCCGTCTGCGCGGAGCCCCCATGCCCTTCGGTCCTTTTCTCGCCATGGCCGGCTGGATCGCCCTGCTCATCGGCGAACCGCTGATGGCGGTGTATCTTTCCTGGACGTCATGACGATACCGCCGAGCGCAGGGAGTCACGCATGATCATCGGTCTGACCGGCGGAATCGCCTCGGGAAAGTCCACCGTGGCTCGCGCCTTCGAACGCCTGGGCATTCCCTGGGTGGATGCCGACGACGTGGCCCGCGAGGTGGTCGAACCCGGCGAGCCGGCATTGGCCGAGATCGTCGAGCGCTTCGGCGACCGAGCGCTCAACGAGGACGGCAGCCTGAATCGCCGCGCGCTGCGCGAGATCGTCTTCGCCGACGCCGACGAACGGCGTTGGCTCGAATCCGTCACTCACCCACGCATCCGCCAGCGCCTGGTCGCAAAGCTCGAACGGCTGCAGGCCGGCGGCGCCCCCTACGTGCTGCTGGTCTCGCCGCTGCTCTTCGAGTCGGGCCAGGCCGAGATGGTCGATCGCAGCCTGGTGATCGACGTGCCTGAGGCCGTGCAGATCGCCCGTACCGCCGCCCGCGACGACGTCGACGAATCCCAGGCCCGCGCCATCGTCGCCGCTCAGATGCCGCGCGCCGAGCGCCTGTCTCGCGCCGACGACGTGATCGACAACGGCGGCGACGAAACCGCGCTCGAGGCGCAGGTCGAACGACTCGACCAGCAGTACCGGCGGCTGTCATCCACCGGGCTTTCCTCGCTAGAATGAGCAGCACATTCCCGACACGAGCGGACCCATGAGCCAAGCGCAGCCCCCCTTGACCGTCGCCTGCCCGCAGTGCCGCCGCAAGGTCGAATGGCGAACGGACAACCCTTACCGCCCCTTCTGCAGCGAGCGCTGCAAACTGCTCGACCTGGGCGCCTGGGCCGAGGAGTCGCATCGCATCGCCGGCGAACCGGCCCTTGACGAAACCAACATCGACGAGTGGTTGGCCCGCGCCGATCGAGGCGACTGAGATGAGTCACGTAAACGCCCCGGAGTATCGCCTGCTGGCGGAGCTGGAGGCCGCTTTCGACACCTTGATCGAAAACACCGAGGCGCTGTTGGCCGCCTACGCCCGCTCGCCCGGCGAGGCCTGGGCCTTCCAGGCCGAAGCGACCACCGAGTGGCTACGCCAGGCCCTGCTCGACTTCTGGTATCAGGACGGCCAGGACGGCCGCGTCACGCGTAGCCACGTGGGCCTGGTGGCCGCCGACGACGCCTTGCTGGAACGAGTCGCTGCGGTGAACGTCGCCAAGGCCGAGTTCGCCGCCCTGCTCGGCCGCATTCGCGAGGCGCACCCGCCTCTCATCGCCGAGATCAAGGCGGTGCTACCCTTCCGACGCCCCGAGCTGCATCAGCACCTGCGCGGCAGCGGCCTGGCACGCCTGCACCTCAAGCAATGCTGGCGGGCGATTCCGGTGGCCGAAGCGCCGGTGGCGCGGGTGCGCCTCGCCTGGTACGCCAGTGGGCGTTCCATCAAGCGCCTCACGGTGCGCGAGGCGGAACGGAAACTGCTCGCTCTGGATACCGACGCTCCCCACGTGCGCATCCAGCTGCGCAAGCTGGCCGGGCTTCCCGGCAGCGAACCGCTCGCCCAGGTACAGGGCCAGGCACCGCTGATGCGCGCCAACCTGTTTTTCACCGAACCGTTAGCGGATGGGCGCACGCGGCGCGCGCTCAACGTCGCCCTGCCGGTATTCATCCCGGCGCCTCGCGGCCGGCTGCCACACTGCAACGAGCCCCCCGCCACCCCGCCCGAGACACGCACCCGGGCACGACGTCGCGACGAACGCCTGGAAGCGGAACCCTTCCTGCCCAGCCTGCGCATCCACCGCTACCGTCAGGACATGGCTTGACCCGTATCATGCGCGGAAGGGCTGGCTCAGCCATACTGAATGGCATTCGGTGACAGCCATGCGGCAAGGAGACCCAGGACGTGGATGCGCAGGACAGCATGAGCCCTCTATCCGTCGCGCAGATCTATCGAGCCTGCCCGGAAGACCTCTTCGACTTCGAGGTCACCAGCGAACTTGGCTCGCTGGACCTGCTCAGCAGCCACCGCCGCGCCCGGGATGCCCTTGACTTCGGCACCGCCATGCGCAGCGAAGGGTTCAATCTTTTCGTGCTCGGCCAACCCGGCCACGGCATGCACGACATGACCGGGCGCTTTTTGGCCGAACGCTCCCATCACGAGCCCACTCCCCCCGACATCGCTTATCGCTACAACTTCGATGACCCGGCTCGCCCCTGTTACCTGTCGTTGCCCACCGGCACCGGACGCGTGCTGAGCGCCGACCTCGACAACCTCGTCGACGAACTGCGCACGGCGATCCCCGCGGTATTCGAGAGCGACGAGTACCAGAACCGCCTGCACGAACTGAAGCAGGCCATGGGCGAGCGCCAGCGCGATGCCATCGAGGCGGTGCGCCGCGAGGCTCGCGAACACGACATCCTGCTGCTCTCCACGCCCAACGGCTTCACCTTCGCTCCTGCGGCCGACGACGACAAGATGATGTCGCCGGAGGATTTCCAGAAGCTACCCGACGATGACCGCGAACGCATCGAAGGCACGGTGGCGATCCTGCAGAAGAAGCTCACCGCCGCCATTCGCCGGATGCCGCGCCTGGCCAAGCAGCTGCGCGAGCAGGTCGATGCCCTCAACGAGGAAATGCTGGAGTCGGCCATCGGCACACCGCTGGAGGAACTGGAAGAGCGCTACGCCAACCACGAGGGCGTGCTCGCCCATCTGACGGCGATTCGCGAGGCGATTCTGGCGCACGTCGGCTCCTTCATCGAAGACGAGCCGGACATCCCGCCGGAGGCCGTTTTCAGCCGCTGCCATCTCAACTTGATCGTCGACAACCAGGGCACGGACGGCGCTCCGGTGGTCTATCTCGACCTGCCCAGCCACCAGCATCTGGTGGGGCGCATCGAGCATCACGTACACAATGGCACCCTGCTCACCGACTTTTCGCTGATTCGTGCCGGCGGCCTGCATCGCGCCAACGGTGGCTACCTGGTCCTCGACGCCCGCACCCTGCTCACCCAACCCGGCGCCTGGGAGACGCTCAAACGCGTGCTGCGCGCCGGCGAGATTCGCACCGAATCGCTGGAACAGGCCTACGGGCTGATCAGCACCACGACCCTGGAGCCGGAACCGGTGCCGCTCGATCTCAAGGTGGTGCTGCTCGGCGAGCGGCTTCTCTACTACCTGCTGTGCGAGCACGACCCGGATTTCCTGGAACTGTTCAAGGTGCAGGCGGATCTCGAAGACGACCTGCCGCGCAACGACGAGAACCTCCCGCTGTTCGCCCGGATGCTGGCCACCCAGGCCCGCGAGGCGGCCTTGCGCCCCCTGGACCGCAGCGGCGTGGCAGCGGTGATGGAACGCGCCAGCCGCCTGGCCGACGACCAACGCAAGCTCACCGCCCGCCACCGAGCCCTGGGCGACCTGTTGCAGGAGGCCGACCACTGGGCAGGCCAAGCCAGCGCCGCGGTCATCGCCCGGGAGCACGTGGAGAAGGCCGTCTCTCAGCAGCTGTGGCGTGCCGGCCGCCTGCGCGAACGCAGCTTCGAGCAGATCGTCCGAGGTACCCTCGCCATTCGCACCGAAGGGCATGAGGTGGGCCAGGTCAACGGCCTTTCCGTGCTCACCCTGGGCGACTTCGCCTTCGGTCAGCCCACGCGCATCACGGCGACGGCACGGCCCGGCGCCGGCCAGGTGGTCGACATCGAGCGCGAGGCACGCCTCGGCGGGCGGATTCACTCCAAGGCGGTGATGATCCTGTCGCGCTGCCTGGCCGGCCGCTACGCACCGGACACGCCATTGTCGCTCTCCGCCAGCCTCGCCTTCGAGCAGTCCTATGGCGGGGTCGAAGGCGACAGCGCTTCGGTGGCCGAAGCCTGCGCCCTGATTTCGGCCATTGCCCGAGCGGGCATCGACCAGCGCCTGGCCGTCACCGGCTCCATCGATCAGTATGGTCGCGTACAGGCGGTGGGCGGAGTGAACGAGAAGATCGAGGGCTTCTTCGAGATCTGCCGAGCCCGCGGCGAGCTGAATGGCCACGGGGTGCTGCTGCCCACCACCAACGTGGAGCAGTTGATGCTCGGCAACGAAGTTCGCGAGGCGGTTGCCGACGGCCGGTTTCGCCTCTATGCCATCGCGGATCTCGACCAAGCGCTGACCCTGCTCACCGGCCTGCCGCTGGGCGAAGCCGACAGCGAGGGCCGCTACCCCGCAGGCACGCTCAACGCCGGGGTAATGGAGCGCCTCGCCGCCTTCCACGAGGCGGTGAAACGCAAGGCTGAGGGGAATGACGGCGACGAGGGCGGTCAGGACGAGGAGGTCGACGACCATGATGGCTGAACGCTCCGACGCTGGCAGCGCAACGCCCCCTCCGCCCGACCGCCGGACAGGAGCCGGGCCACCCCCTTCGGAACTCGCCCGCGTGCTGGCCCTGCTCGATGCATCGCGCCACAGCCTGGTAGCGCTGGCGGTGGCGGTCGACCTGGCCAGCCGCCGTCGCGCCGAGCTGGTAGCGCTCTACGTGGAAGACCTCGACCTGCTGAGCTGCGCGGGATTCCCCTTTGCCTGCGAGATCGGCGCCCAGTCCGGGTTGGTCCGACCGCTTTCGACGTCCGGCCTCGAAGCGGCCATCGCCCGCCAGCGCAGCCGTATCCACCAGGCGGTGGAGCATGCCGTGGCCGGCCACGAACTGCGCCACCGACTGGAGGTGAGCCGCGGCCAGGTGGTGGCGGAAACTCTGGCCAAGGCGACCCCCGGCGACGTTCTGGTGATGGGCAAGGCGGGCATGTCGGAACGCTTCGGCCCGCGACTCGGCTCCACCAGCCGCCGTCTGCTGCTCCAGGCGCCCTGCGCCGTGCTCGTATGGGACGAGCGCCACGTCTTCCGACGCGGGCCGCTGCGTCTGGTGGAGCACGACCGGCATCCGCTCGAGGCGGGAACGGTACCGAACTGGCTGGCCGCCCTGTTCGATGGCGTCGCCCCCCTGACCGCTCACTGCGCCGGCGAGCTGGAGCGGTTGCTGGCACGCAGCGAAGCCGGTGGCCTGCTGCTGCACCGAGCCCAGCTCGCCCGGCTGCTGGACGAAGACCCGGACATGCTGGCTCGCATTCCCCTGCCGGTGGTAGTCGTCCACTGAAGCGTCCATCCTGGGCGTCGAATCGCCCCGGGAAGACGCCTACGGCAGGTCGCGCATCAGCAGCGCAAACTCGATGCGCTCGGGCGCAATGGCGTCGCCGGGTACCGGGATGCGCACCCGATGGCCGGAGCCGGGAGCCGCCTGCACCGACTCGCCGCGACGGTTCTCGATATGCTCCAGCGTGAAGCGACGGTTGCCGCCGGGCAGCATCAGTTCCACGCCGTCGCCCACCTCGAAGCGGTTCTTGACGTCGATCTCCAGCGTGCCGCGATCCGGATCGTAGCCGATCACCTCGCCGACGAACTGCTGATGAACGCCCACCGAGTGGCCACGCTCGTAGTTCTGGTATTCGTCGTGAACGTGCCGACGGTAGAAGCCTTCCGTGTAACCGCGGTTGGCCAGGTTGTCGAGCTCGTCCATCAGGCGCATGTCGAAGGGCCGGCCGGCCACGGCGTCGTCGATGGCGCGGCGATAGACCTGCGCGGTGCGCGCCACGTAGTAATGCGACTTGGTGCGCCCCTCGATCTTGAGCGAGGAGACTCCCATCTCGGCGAGCCGCGGGACGTGCTGTACGGCGCGCAGGTCCTTGGAGTTCATGATGTAGGTGCCGTGTTCGTCCTCGAAGATCGGCATCAGCTCACCGGGGCGAGTGGCGTCCTCGATCAGCGCCGAAAGCTCGTCCTGGCCTTCCACGCCACCGGCGGTGGCCGTGCCGTGACGGGTGCTGCCACCGCCCGAGGCGATCAGGCCGCCCTGCCCCTCCGGCGTCCACACGCCGCTGCCGGCATGGGCCGCGGCCGAGTTGGCCGGCACCAGGTCGCCGGTCTCGTCGTGAGCGGCGGCCACGGTGTTGTACTGCCAGCGGCAGGCATTGGTGCAGGTACCCTGGTTGGGGTCACGGTGGTTGAAGTAGCCGGAGAGCAGGCAGCGGCCGGAGTAGGCAATGCACAGTGCGCCGTGGACGAAGGTCTCGATCTCCAGATCCGGGCACTCGGCACGAATCTCGGCGATCTCTTCGAGGGACAGTTCCCGCGACAGGATGATGCGGCTGATGCCCTGCCGTTGCCAGAACTTGGCCGCTGCCCAGTTGACCACGTTGGATTGCACCGAAAGATGGATCGGCTGTTCGGGCCAGCGCTCGCGGATCATCATGATCAGGCCCGGGTCGGACATGATCAGCGCGTCGGGGCCGGCCTCGATCACCGGCTCCATGTCGCGCAGGTACGTTTTCAGCTTGCTGTTGTGCGGAGCGATATTGGACGCGACGTAGAACTGCTTGCCGCGCTCACGAGCGTAGGCAATGCCCTTGTGAAGGTTGTCGAGCTTGAAGTCGTTGTTGCGTACGCGCAGCGAGTAGCGTGGCTGCCCCGCATAGACGGCATCGGCACCGTAGGCGAAGGCATAGCGCATGTTCTTGAACGTCCCTGCCGGGGAGAGCAGTTCGGGAGCTTGCATCAGGGGGTCACCGTTGTCAGGACGATGAAAAGGGGCCGAGAGTCTAGCAATTGGCGCCGATCCTGGCCAGATCATGGCCGATTGCGTAGGCTGATGCGCCCCGCCTTTCAGTACGAGGAGAGCTGGCCATGATCGACGAAATCGGAGGGTGTCGCCCCGGCTGCGGGGCCTGCTGCATCGCACCGTCGATCAGCTCGCCGATTCCCGGCATGCCGGACGGCAAACCTGCAGGGGTGCGCTGCGTGCAGTTGGATGAGGCCAACCTGTGCCGGCTGTTCGACGACCCTCGCCGCCCCGGGGTCTGCCGCCGCTTCGACTACGATGCCGAGCTGTGCGGCGCGAATCGCGCCCAGGCGCTGGCGCGCATCGCAGCGCTTGAACTCGCGACTTGAGCCGCTTCTCGAGCCCGCCGTGGGCTTGCTTTTCTCACCCGCCGACGACTCACTCCTCTACCTGAACCTGAACGGCCACGGGCTGGCGTCGATCGAGGAGGGTGCGCCAGCGCACCAGCACCGGCGCATCGCTGTGGCTCACCTCGCCCAGCAACGTCCGACAGACTTCACGGGCGGCGGCGTCACGCGCGTCGACCAGCGTCAACCAGGACTCCAACGCGCACAGCTCGAGGTGGCGGTTCTCATGACGACGTGCCACCTCCAGCCCTTCCTCCACCAGGCGGCGGACCTCGTGCTGGGGATGCCCCAGACGCTGACGCACCTTGGCCAGTTGAATCGCCAGCTCGGGAGCGAAGAGCGTGCTGCGTTCGCGCGCGATCATCAGGCATTGGTCGAGGTAATCCTCGGCCTGGGCGTACTCGCCCAGGGCGATGCAGGCATCGCTGTACCACAGCGTGGGGCGGTGAAAGCGATCGCGACCGGTGATCTCGCTGAGTTCTTCGAGGGATTCATCGATCAGCGCCAGTCCGTCACGATCGCCGGAAAGCGCGCGACGCCAGCCGAGCACGGCCTGGCCGGTCACTTGCCACAAGTGCAGATCCGGCGTTTCGGTGAGCTCGACGGCCTGCTCGGCGCGACGCGCGGCCAGATGAACGTGCCCCATCTGACGATAGAGGGAGGCGGCGAACAGCAGTGCCATGGCCAGCGAACCGGGATGGCCGATGCGCTCGGCCAGGCGGATCGCCGCCTCGACCTGCTGCTCGGCCCGTCGGTAATCGCCACGCAGACACATGGTCCAGCCCTGGAAGCAGGCAGCGGCGACCTGGGGATGGTCGGAGAACGGCAGCCATTCGATCAGCATCGGCTGCTCGAGGGGATCGATTTCGTCGAGATGCTCGTAGGCCTGGCGAATTCGTCCGGCCCAGTATTCGCAATTGGCCCGCGCGTAATCCGCCAAGCGACGGTAACGCGGATCCTCCAGTCGCGCGGCGAGGTCGGCCAGCTTCGACGCCAGCGAAAAGGCATCGGCGTGGGCGTGGCGCTGGCTGCAACCGACCCACAATCCCCACTTGACCAGAAACGCCTGCTCCAGGTCTTCCGGGTCGTCGCCTACTCCGGCTTCCTGTCCGACCAGCAGTTCGCGGGCTTTCACGAAGCTCTCGTGGGCGGTGGGCGAGCCATGGCCTTCCAGCGCGAAGGCGGCCTGCCCACGCACGGTGAGCAGGCTAATCTCGCGCTCCTCCTGATTCTCCACGTGGCGCAGGCTGGCCAGGCCGAAATCGGCCATGCGCAGCGCGGTACGGTTGGCGCTGACCTTCAGCGCCTCGCGCGCGGCGAGTTCGAAGTAGCGGGCGCCGCGGGCGTAGTGGCCACTGCGCCGCAGGTGGGTGGCGAAGTCGCCGGGATGGCGACTGATCCACATCGGGAAATGCTCCTCGATGAGACTGACCACCTGGCGGTGAATGCGTACCCGTACGTCGCGCGGACACGACAGGTAGGCGGCTTCCTGCAGCAACTGGTGGCTGAACTGGAATTCGCGGCCGCCCTCCTCGCCGCTGGCCGGCTCGATGATCTCCAGGCGGCGCATCTGTTCCAGCGCGCGATTGAGGCGCGGCATCTCCCAGCCGCTGCATTCGGCCAGGAAGTCCAGCCGGAAGCGCCGACCCAGCACCGCCGCCACATGGGCGACCTCACGATCGCCGTCGAGCTGGTCGATGCGACTGGCGAGCAGCCCCAGCAATCCGCGGGGCAGCTCTTCGAGATGCACGCTGCGGCCTTCGCGGCGATCCATCTCCAGACGCCGGCAGATCTCCTGCATGTAGAGCGGCACGCCGTCGCAGCGCTCGATGATCTGGCCGCGCAGGCGCGGGCTCAGGTGCAGGCGATAGCGGCGCGCCAGCTGCGACAGCAGCCGCGACGACTGCATGGCATCGAGACGTCCCAGCGTGACCTGCTGATCCCAGTGCAGCCGGGTGGGCAACGCCTCACGCCCGTGGTGGCTAGCCACCAGCAGAAAGGCACAGTTGATGGGCAGACGTGCCTGCAGGCCGGTGAGCACTCGGAAAGAGGGTTCGTCGAGCCACTGCAGATCGTCGATCATCAGCACCAGCGGCCGTTCGGCGGTTTGCCGTTCGATGATCCGGCACAGCAGCGCCACTACACGCTCGGCCGTCTCGCCGCTCTTGGCGAGCTGCGTCTCTTCCGACGACTGGCGCACCCCCAGAGCGGCTTCCAGCCGCTCGCGCTGCTCGCCTTCCAGGTTCCCGTCGGTGTGGATTTCGAGCAGTTCCCCGAGCCCCTCGGCATTCAGTTCACCGCCGAGATGCCAGCGCAACAGGGCACGGGCCACGCCAAAGGGTTCGAGTACCGAGAGCCGCGTGGTGGGCTGCCAGCAAATGGCGGCATCGCGACTCAGCTCCAACTGACGAAAGCCCACCATGAGCGCCGACTTGCCCATGCCCGAGGCCCCGCGCACCAGCACGCTCTGACGCAGACCGATGCCGGCACGAGCCAGGGCATCGCGCAGCACGCGCAGGGAGCTTTCCCGCCCCACGAGGCTCGGCGGCATGGCATCGCGGCCGCCTTCGTTCGCGCCCAGGACCAGCGCCCGCAGGCGCACCCGGCCGTCACTGGCCACCAGCCGCGAAGCGAGCCGCGGCTGCAGGTCGAGCGCCGGTGGCATGTGCTGGCTGGCTTCCTGAGAGATCACCAGCTCGCTGCCCTCGGCGGCATCCATCAGCTCCACCGAACCTTGAGTCACCTGCCCCAGGGGATCGACCAGATGGCGCTCCGGCAGATAGACCACGCGCCCGCTGTTGAGGCCGGCGGCCAGCTCGATACGCGGCGGTTCGCCCTCTCCGCTCCAGTGCCGAGCGACCTCGTCGGGCAGCACTCGGCGGCAGTGTTCGTAGAGCGCCACCAGCTCGGCGAGCTGGTGGGCGGGCCCATGGGTGCCGAAACAGGCCAGCCCCAGCCCGCCAGTGGCACCGGGTAGCCAGAACCCGCCCAGGTGGCGACACTGCTGCTCGAGCCAACGCATCAGCTCGATCTGCAGGGTCAGGCAGGCACGCGCTTCATCGCGGGCGGAGAGTTCCCCCTTGAGCCGCAGGCGAATGGCCATCACCGACAGCTGTCGCTGTTCGATCTCGTCATCGCGCAGCGGCGAGCTGTCGGCGGCCAGCGTGCGCGAGAAGGCGCCCTGGGGCGACATCCCCTGCAGGTCGGGCTGACCGTCGGACCAGTAGCGGGCGAGCTGCAGAAAGCCAGGCTCGGGTTGCTGGCCGGAAAGCGCCAGCAGCTGCAGGTAGGCGTTGTACTGTTCATGCGCGGCGGCGAGTTGATCCTGCTCGGCCAGTTGGCGCACCAGCCGCTCATGAAAGGGCCCGTAGCCGGAGAAGCGGCTGACCAGCGCCTCGAGCAGCCGGTCGGGCACTTCGTCATGCGCCTCGAGAACCGCCTCGGCAAAGCGGATCACGCGTTGGCGCCACTCGTTGCGAAGCTGCACGAGCCAGCGCTGAAACTCCGTGCACGACGGTAGCTGCAGCTCCTCGACGAGGTCACCGCGATAGTGCTGAAGCACCGCTTCGAGGTTGTCGACGTCTTGCGGCCCCTCAAGCAGCCGGTCGAGGACGTGGAGATCGAAGCGCCACGACTCCGGCAAGCGAAAGGCGATGGTCTGACGCGAGACGACCAGCACCCGCTCGGCCTCTTCGCCGAGCGACTGGCGCAAGCAGTGCAAGGCATGGCGGAGGTTGGTACGTCCCGACGACAGCCCCTGATCCGGCCACAGCAACTCGGCCAGACTGGCGCGATTGACCGGCTGCTGATGCAGCAGCAGATAGATCAGCAACGCCTTGACCTTGTCGTAGCTGAACTGGGTCAGGACATCGTCGCCCAACGACAGCGAGAAGTGGCCAAACAGCGCCAGCCGGTCCCGGTCGGTCTCGTGAACGTCTGAAGCGTCCTGCATGTTGGCACCCTGCGTGGCGGTGCGGCCGTTTCAGGCCGGTACACCGCTATGGAATCGAAATTCGGTATCCGGCGTCACGATCAATTCGCGTTCACGCTCGGCGAAGAAGGCCACTCGATCCTCGATGGGCGACGGCGCCAGATGCTGCGCCAGCATCAAGTAATCCTCGTAATGGCGACCTTCCGACTTAACCAGACTGCGATAGAACTTGGCAAGCACCTCATCCAGGTGGGGGATGAGGCATGCGAAGCGCTCGCAGCTGCGCGCTTCGATGAAAGCGCCAATGATCAGGATATCGACCAGCCGATCGGGTTCTTGAGTGCGCACATGACGTCGCAACCCCTCGGCATAGCGCGAAGCGCTCAAGTGGCGATAGGCGATGCCGCGCGCCGACATGAGATTGACCACCTGCTCGAAATGCAGCAGCTCCTCGCGGGCGAGCTGGCTCATCTTGGTCAGCAGCAGCGGTTCGCTGACATAGCGATAGAGCAGACTCATGGCGGTGGATGCCGCCTTCTTCTCGCACTGGGCGTGATCGATGAGCAGCAGCTCCGGGTTGGCGAGCGCCCAGTCGACCCAGGCATGCGGCGTGGCACAGCCGAGAAACTCGAGCAGGTCGGCAGGCAGCAACGCCTCCTCGGCACCGGACACTGATGGGGAAATATCGGGAGCAGCCATAGCGATCCTCTTCACAATCACCGCTCATGGTAACCCGCTCCCGGTCGAGGCCAAAGTACCACCTGAAATGCGCCTTCCGTTCGGCGATGTCCCACGCTGCAGGGCATGACGCGAGGTTCGCCCAAGGTCTCGTTTGCCGAAAGTTCTAGGGGCCTGACCGGCGGCTCACCTTAACATTGTCGACAGTTTGCCGTAGAATCCCGCCACCCAATGACCCGTGGTTTGTCAAGACCGACCGTCAAGACCGTTTCACGGCCGGGACGGGGCACTGGCGGCGTTACGCCACTCTCCCGCCCCGGCTACCACAACACAGATGAGGGCCCCCAACGTGCTTGAAGCCTATCGCCAACATGTCGAGGAACGCGCCGCCGAGGGCGTCCCGCCCAAGCCCCTGAATGCGGAGCAGGTGGCCGAGCTGGTCGAACTGCTGAAGAACCCGCCCGCCGGCGAAGAGGAGTTCGTCCTCGACCTGCTGACCAACCGGGTGCCGCCGGGCGTCGACGAGGCCGCCTACGTCAAGGCCGGCTTCCTCACCGCCATCGCCAAGGGCGAAACCCAGTCCCCGCTGATCGACAAGATCCATGCAGTGAAGCTGCTGGGGACCATGCAGGGCGGCTACAACATCGTCTCGCTGGTGGAGCTTCTCGACGATGCCGAACTGGCCAAGGAAGTGGGCGAACAGCTCAAGCACACCCTGCTGATGTTCGACGCCTTCCACGACGTGGAGGAGCGCGCCAAGGCCGGCAACGCCGTGGCCAAGGACGTCATCCGCTCCTGGGCCGAGGCCGAGTGGTTCCTGTCCAAGCCGGCCCTCGAGGAGAAGATCACCCTCACCGTCTTCAAGGTGCCGGGCGAGACCAACACCGACGACCTCTCCCCGGCGCCCGACGCCTGGTCGCGTCCCGACATCCCGCTGCATGCCAACGCCATGCTCAAGAACGAGCGCGACGGCATCGAGCCGGAAGAGCCGGGCGTCAAGGGGCCGCTGGGCCAGATCGAGGCTGTCAAGGCCAAGGGCCATCCGGTCGCCTACGTCGGCGACGTGGTGGGTACCGGCTCCTCGCGCAAGTCCGCCACCAACTCGGTGCTGTGGTTCTTCGGCGACGACATTCCCAACGTTCCCAACAAGCGCGCTGGCGGCTTCTGCTTCGGCGGCAAGATCGCCCCGATCTTCTTCAACACCATGGAAGATTCCGGCGCCCTGCCCGTAGAGATGGACGTCGCCAAGCTCGACATGGGCGACGTCATCGACGTCTACCCGTATGAAGGCAAGGTCTGCAAGCACGGCACCGACGAGGTGCTGACCACCTTCGAACTGAAGACCCAGCTGATTCTCGACGAGGTGCGCGCCGGCGGCCGCATTCCGCTGATCATCGGTCGCGGCCTGACCGCCAAGGCACGCGAGTCGCTGGGTCTGGCACCTTCCGATGTCTTCCGTCTTCCCGAACAGCCCACCGACACCGGCAAGGGCTACACCCTGGCCCAGAAGATGGTCGGCAAGGCCTGCGGCATGGAGGGCGTGCGCCCCGGCATGTACTGCGAGCCGAAGATGACCACCGTGGGCTCCCAGGACACCACCGGGCCGATGACCCGCGACGAGCTCAAGGACCTCGCCTGCCTCGGCTTCCAGGCCGACCTGGTGATGCAGTCCTTCTGCCACACCGCCGCCTACCCGAAGCCGGTCGACGTGGACACCCACCACACGCTGCCCGACTTCATCATGAACCGCGGCGGCGTCTCGCTGCGTCCGGGCGACGGCATCATCCACAGCTGGCTGAACCGCATGCTGTTGCCCGACACCGTGGGCACCGGCGGCGATTCCCACACCCGCTTCCCGCTGGGCATCTCCTTTCCGGCCGGCTCCGGCCTGGTGGCCTTCGCCGCTGCCACCGGCGTGATGCCGCTGGACATGCCGGAATCGGTGTTGGTGCGCTTCAAGGGCAAGCGTCAGCCCGGCGTCACCCTGCGTGACCTGGTTCACGCCATCCCGCTCTATGCCATCAAGGACGGCCTGCTGACGGTCGAGAAGTCGGGCAAGAAGAACGCCTTCTCCGGTCGCGTGCTGGAGATCGAGGGCCTCGAGGACCTCACCGTCGAGCAAGCCTTCGAGCTCTCCGATGCCTCCGCCGAGCGTAGCGCCGCGGGCTGCACCATCACGCTGTCCGAGGAGAGCGTGACCGAGTACCTGAAGTCCAACATCACTCTGCTCAAGTGGATGATCGCCAACGGCTACGGCGACCGCCGCACCATCGAACGTCGCATCCAGGGCATGGAAGAGTGGCTGGCCAACCCGAGCCTGATGCGCGCCGACAAGGACGCCGAGTACGCCGAGGTGATCGAGATCGACCTCGACGAGCTCGACCAGCCGGTGCTGTGCGCGCCTAACGATCCGGACGACGCCCGCCTGCTCTCCGACGTTGCCGGGGAGAAGATCGACGAGGTGTTCATCGGCTCGTGCATGACCAACATCGGCCACTTCCGCGCCGCCGGCAAGCTGCTCGAGAAGCAGCCGGCCGGCAGCCTGAAGACCCGCCTGTGGCTGGCACCGCCGACCAAGATGGACCAGCATCAGCTCACCGAGGAGGGCTACTACGGCATCTACGGCCGCGCCGGAGCGCGCATGGAGATGCCGGGCTGCTCGCTGTGCATGGGGAACCAGGCCCGCGTGGCCGCCAAGAGCACCGTGGTGTCCACTTCCACCCGCAACTTCCCCAACCGCCTGGGCGATGGCGCCAACGTCTACCTCGCCTCGGCGGAACTCGCGGCGGTGGCCGCGGTGGAGGGTCGCCTGCCCACGGTCGAGGAGTACCGCCGCTACATGGTCGAGTTCGACGCCATGGCCGGCGAGATCTATCGCTACATGAACTTCCATGAGATCGAGGAGTATCAGAACGCCGCTTCCAACGTGATTCCCGTCGCCCAGGAAGCCTGATACCCTGTCTTTCGACGCCGATGCTCGCACCATCGGAGGTCGTCGTTCGCGACGGCCGCGTCCGATACGGAAGCGCCCCTTGCGGGGCGCTTTTTTCGTCTACGGTGAGCCGGCCTCACGCCGTCCAGTGGAACCGCGTCCCGCACATCACTTGACCTGTATCAGCATGCCAATACGGTACGGAACTGGTAGGGTGTGCCAATCGTAACGACAGCCCCTGGGACCCATACCCCTTCCAGCGCGAGGCTCACGAGACCGTGAACGAGCATTCCCCATTCCCTACCGGCGAGTCACGGCTCGCCGAGGCCTTGAGCGGCTGTGCCGAAGAGCCCGTCCACATCCCCGGCGCCATACAGCCGCATGGCTGCCTGCTCTGCCTGGATGTCCAGAAGGAATCGATACGTCAGGTGAGTGCCAACCTCGCAGACGTGCTGGGCATTTCCCCCGAGCAGGCGCTGAGGGAATCTCCCCGGCATCTGCTCGGCGACTCCCTCTACGAGTCGCTCGTCCACGCACTGGCTTCTCCAGGAGACGTTCCCGAATCCCGCAGCGCCCACCTGGGCCCCGAACAACGCCGTTTTCAGTTGACCGCCTATCGCAGCGGAACATGGCTGGTCGTCGAGCTGGAGCCGCTGCTGCATGAAGACGACCATCGGCTGTTGGTCACACTCAACCGCTGGCTGATGACCATGGGTGAAACCACCGGCCAGGAACAGCTGTGGAATCAGCTGGTGGCGAAGGTACGCGAGATCACCGGTTTCGATCGCGTGTTGATCTACCGTTTCGACGAGCGCTGGAACGGCAGCGTGGTCGCCGAAAGCCTCGCCGAGAACGTCGACAGCCTGCTCGGGCATCACTTTCCGGCCAGCGATATCCCTCCCCAGGTCCGCCATCTCTACGATCGCAACCGATTGCGCAGCATACCCGATGCCACGGCGCCGGCGGTGCCGCTGCTGGCGCCCCCCGAGGGCGGCAGCGACCCGCCCCTCGACCTTTCGCTCGGCCTGCTGCGGGCCGTCTCGCCGATCCACCAGGAATATCTGGCCAACATGGGCGTAGCCAGCGCACTCTCGGTGGCGCTGCACGATGACGAAGAGCGCCTCAGCGGTCTGCTCAGTTGCCACGCCTTGGATGCACCGCTGGCTCTCTCGCCCAGCGTGCGCGATGCCGTGCATGCCTTGGTGCTGATCGCCGTACCCCAGCTCATGCTGCTTCGCAGCAAGCACGAAAGCGATCTCCTGCAACGCGTTCAGGTGGGTCGCGAGCTGTTGAACAAAGCCCACGAACGCTGGATCGACCCCGACCTGATCGTAAGCCAGCGCGGCACCGAATGGCTGGAATTGTTCCGCGCCGATGGCCTTGCCCTGCTGCACCGTAACCGCTGTGGGCGTCGCGGTTCGCTTCCCGATGCCGCGAATCTCGAACGTCTGGTGACCTGGCTGGGAGAGCATGCGGACCGCACCGGCGCCTGGTATAGCCACTGTCTGAAGGAGACGCCGCTGGCCGACTGGCGCAGCGAGTCTTGCGGCCTGCTGGCCGTCCTGCTGCCCATCGATACCGAGCAACCCAGCTGGCTGCTGCTGTTTCGCAACGAGCAGGTGACGACCCGCCGCTGGGCCGGCAAGCCGGAGAAGCGTGCCAGGACGAGCGGTGACAAGCTGGTGCTGGCACCGCGCCGTTCCTTCGCCGAATGGCAGGAGAAGGTCAGCGATCACAGCCGAGTATGGCGCCGCAGCGAACGCCGCGCCGCCAGCGACCTGGCCGAGAACCTCGCGGCGATCATCGCCAGTCACGAAATACACTTGCTCAACGCTCGGCTGCGTCAGGTCAATGACCGTCTGGAGCGCCTGGCCTCGCACGATAGCCTCACCGGGGTGTGGAACCGCTATCGTATCGAACAGGCCATCGAAGACGAGATTGCCGCCGCCACGCGCTATTCACGCGACTGCGCCCTGCTGCTCTTCGATGTCGACCATTTCAAGGCGGTCAACGACGATCATGGCCATGAGGTTGGCGACAAGGTATTGATGACGCTGGTCTCCCGCGTGGAGGAAACGCTGCGCGAAACGGACCGGCTGGGGCGCTGGGGCGGCGAGGAGTTCATCGTTCTGGCCACCGGCACCGATGCGCGGGGGGCGGAAGAGCTGGCCGAGCGAATACGGCAACGGATCATGGACACGCACTTCGAGGAAGTGGGGCGGGTGACGGCGAGCATCGGCATCGCCGCCTGCCGACCGCAAGACGACCTCAAGACGCTGGTCGCGCGCGCCGATCATGCGATGTACCAGGCCAAGCAGACCGGACGCAACTGCGTGCACAGCGCCGACTGACTCCCAGCCCTTCGACCTCTAAACCAAAGACGTCTTTTCCCCGCCACCATTCATGGCATCATCGGTGGGGGAATGATTGTCCTGCCATGCCCCGACGAGGAAACTGCCATGAGTGCCATTGTCACCCCTGACATCTGCGATGCCCATCCTGAAGTACGGGTACTGGACCCGATCTTTGTCAACTTCGGCGGCCGCGAGGCCTTCTGCGGTCCGGTGCGAACCGTGAAGTGCTTCGAAGACAACTCACGCGTCAAGGAGGCGGTGGCCGAGCCCGGGGAAGGCGCGGTGTTGGTCGTGGATGCCGGCGGCTCACAGCGCTGCGCCCTGTTCGGCGACATGCTCGCCGAACAGGCCGCCAACAATGGCTGGGCCGGCGTGGTGATGTACGGCTGCGTGCGTGACGTGGATGTACTCGCCGAAACCGAGTTGGGCGTCCAGGCGCTGGGCAGCCATCCGCGCAGGAGCGAGAAGCGCGGCGAAGGAAGCCGCGACATTGCCGTGACCTTTGCCGGCGTGACGCTGCATCCCGGTCAGTGGCTATATGCCGACAACAACGGCATCGTCGTGGCCGAAGAACGCCTGCCGCTGGACGTTTGATGCCACGGGCAGACGGGGTGGGTTCCCTCGGGCCGCTCCATGGTGGCGCCGACGAACCTTGCCGGGCACCCACCCCCGGTGCCAAGCTTGACGCCATGTCCGTGTCTCGTCGTCGCACATGCTGACATTCAGGTCGCTCGTTCGCAGCGTGCTGCGTTCACTACGTGAACACTTGCGGCCGCTGATCGCCTATCACTTGTTCTTCACCCTGCTGGCCTCGAGCCTGCTATTGCCCGGCGTCGCCTGGACGCTGTCCCATCTACTGGGGCGTTTCGACCGAGCGATCCTCAGCACCGGCGAACTGCTCGACCTGCTGTTGAGTCCGGGCGGCGTGCTATGGGCACTGCTCGCAACCGGCCTGACCTTCCTGGTGCTCTACCTCCAGCAGGCGGGGATGATTCTGGTGGCGATACGCCGCCGAGACAATCATTTCCAGCTCGCCTTCATCGCGCTGTGGCAGACCCTGCACCGGTTACCGGCACTGGCCGGCCTGGTGGTTCTTCAGGTCGGCGCCCATCTTCTCCTGCTGGTTCCGCTGGCCCTCGGCCTGGGGTGGCTTTACGGAGTCTTTCTCGGTGGTTTCGATCCCTACTACGTGCAGAGCGTGCGTCCTCCGGCATTCTGGCAGTACCTGGGCGTTGCACTGCCGCTGACGCTGCTGTGGGCGGTGGTCGCCGGCCACCTCTACGTACGCTGGATCCTGGCACTACCCATCGTCACCCTGGAAAGGCATCGACCGCTGGCGGCACTGCGCCGTAGCTATCGACTCACGCGCGGAAGGTCCTGGGCACTCACCATCGCCGTCATCACCCTGCTGCTGGCGATCATTGCCCTGCCGCTGATCTCCAGCAATCTGTTCGAACGGCTCTTTGCCCCACTGCTATGGTGGCTGCCGGAACGCAACGCCGTGCTGGTGCCCGCCACGCTCGTCTACGTTGCCGCCTACGTACTGGTCACCCTGGCGATCACCTTCCTGGGCATCGCCGCCAACGCCCTGTTGTCGGCTTGTCTCTATCTGCGTCTCGCCCATCGCGAGCCCCATCCGGAGTCGCCCCCGGCGGATGCCCATCCCGGGCGTCTCGCTTGGGCAGTGGAGCTATCGGTGGTGCTGTTCGCGCTCAGCCAGGCCTGGTGGATCGTCAATAGCTTCGAGCTGCGCGATGAAGTGACCATCATCGCGCACCGCGGCAGTTCCATGAGGGCCCCGGAGAACACGCTTTCCGCAGTGAATCGGGCGATCGACGAGCAGGCCGACAGCGTGGAGATCGACGTGCGCCTGAGCGCCGACGACGAGGTCGTGCTTTACCACGACAGCAGCCTGCAACGCCTGACCGGCAATCCGCAGCAGGTGGGCGAGCTGACCCTGGAGGAGCTCCGCGAATTCGACGTCGGCCAGTGGTTTGGCGACGCCTTCGTCGGCGAGAAGATTCCCACCCTCGCCGATGCCTTCGCCATCACTCGCGGCCGAGCCACGCTGATGATCGACATGAAGCCGGATGCCGGCCGCGAGGTGGCCTTGGCCGAGGCGGTAGTCGAAGCCATGCAGCAGGAAGCCGCACTGAGACATGCCTGCCGGGCAACGCTCAGTGTGCCGCTCAGCGCCGCTCACTGCGGCAATCCCGACGTCATCGGCGAAACCCGCCTGGCCGTCGCCCAACCCTGGTTGATCGAGGCGATCAGGCTGCGCGAGCCGTCGCTGCGTATCACGTTGCTGGCCCAGTTGATTCTTCCCGGCACGCTGGAACGTCGCGGCTTCGATGCCCTGGGCCTGCGCTACAACCGAATCACCGAGCGGGAGATTCGTCTGGCCAGCCATTTCGACTATGAAGTGCACGCTTGGACGGTGAACGATCCACGCGAGATGTCGCGCATGATCGACCTGGGGGTCGACGCCATCATCACCGATCGCCCCGACCGGCTCGCCGCCCTGATGGATCAGCGCAGCGAACTGAGCGACGGCGAGCTGCTGCTGGTGAAGCTGCGCAACTGGCTCTCCAGTTGACCGTGCTACTTTCCCATCACCACACCTTCGCGCCGCGGATCCGCACCGCCGAAGAACCCTTCCTCGGTAGCCTGAATCGCCTGCAGGCCACTGACCAGCTCGCGCTCGCTGACCTCATGGCCAAGCGCCTCGAGAGCGTCCAGCGTCGCGGCAGGAAAACCGCCTTCCTCGAGAAACACCGGCCCGCCCAAGGTGACCGCATGGGGCAGTTCCAGGGCCTGCTGGGCATCGAGGCCCCAGTCGAGCATGGCCACCAGCGTCTTGGCCGTGTAGTGAATGATCGCCGCGCCGCCGGGGGAGCCGAGGCTGGCCACCAGCTCGTTGCTGTCGCGGTCGAAGACCAGCGTCGGGCTCATGCTGGAACGCGGACGCTTGCCCGCTTCGACCCGGTTGGCAATGGGTTTGCCATTCTCGCCTTCGGGGGAGAAGGAGAAATCGGTGAGCTCGTTGTTGAGCAGATAGCCACCCGGCAGTCCGGTACCGCCATCCGCCATGATCCGCGAGCCGAAGCCCTGCTCGATGGTGGTGGTCATGGCCAGGGCGTTGCCGTGTTCGTCGACGATGCTGATATGGCTGGTACCGGCTTCGGGCTGGGTAGGCTGGATGTCCCAGGCGATTTCCAGCGCGCCGGGGTTGCCCGGTTCGGCTCCACCGCTGCCCAAGCTCCGCTCGCCGATACGCTCGGCACGCAAGGATAGATAGTCGGGAGCCAGCAGGGTTTCCCAGTCACCGCCCGGTGCGTCGACGAACTCAGGGTCGGCGATGTACTGGTTGCGGTCGGCGAAAGCCAGCCGCGAAGCCTCCAGAAAACGATGCAGCCACGCATCGCTCGGCCGCCCCTCGGCCAGCGGCGACTCGAGTGCCGGCAAGCGCTCGAGCATGCCGAGAATCTGCATGATGGTCAGGTGCCCGGACGAAGGCGGCGGGAAGCCGCATACCCGGTAGTCGCGCCATGCCGTGCACAACGGTTCCCGGGTCTTGGCGGCATAGCTGGCAAGATCCTCCTGCGACAGCGAACCGGAACGCTCGGGGTGATTCTGCACGCGGAACACCAGATCCTCGGCAATGCGGCCGGTGTGCAGGCCACTGCTCCCCTCTTCGGCGATCACGCGCAGAATGGCCCCCAGCGCCGGATTCTTGAGCTCGTGGCCGACCGGCAGAGCCTTGCCTTCCTCGTCATAGTAGTAGACGCCGGCCAACGGATCGTCACGCAGCAACTCATCGCCATCCAGGCTGGCATGCAGGCGCGGGCCGACCGCGAACCCCTCCTCGGCCAGGCGGATGGCCGGCTCGAAGAGCTCCGCCCAGGGTAGACGGCCATGCTCGCGATGGGCGCGCTCGAGCATGCGCACGGTGCCGGGCACCCCGACAGAAAGGCCGCTCGCCACGGCCGCCGTGAAGTCGAGCGGCTCCCCCTCCTCGTCGAGGAAAAGCGTCTCGTCCACACCGCTGGGAGCCGTTTCTCGCCCGCCGTAGGCCACGACGTCCTCGCCGTCATGGTGCATCAGGAAAGCACCGCCACCGATGCCGCTGGACTGGGGCTCGACCAGCGTCAGCACCATTTGCACGGCCACTGCGGCATCGATGGCCGAACCACCCGCCTCGAGCACCTGGTAGCCGGCATCGGTGGCCAGCGGATTGGCAGCGGCCACGGCGAAACGTTCGGTGGCCCACCCTGGCTTGTCCTCGCGTTCGGAAGCCGCTTCCGGCTCGATGGCCGGCATCCGATACTGAAAATCCGCCTCGGCGTTCAGGCCGGAGGACAGCGACAGCAGCACCGCGGCCAGACCGGCGAACGGCCAGCGTCGAGACACGAAAACTGGTGGAACACCCATGCGCGACTCTCCTCGTCATCGTCGTTTGTCAGGGGGAGACACACAGCATAGGCGATTCCCCGACGCCCTGCGCCCGGCGGACTCGCGTCGGCCGGACGCAGGGCGTCGGGCGGAGAGACTTGGCGGCTCAGGCGAGGGTTTCGCCAGCCAGCATGAACCAGGTCTCCAGCACCGCATCCGGATTGAGCGACACCGAATCGATGCCCTGATCCATCAGCCACTTGGCGAGCTCCGGATGGTCCGAAGGCCCCTGGCCGCAGATCCCCACGTACTTGCCCTTGGCACGGCACGCCTGGATAGCCATGGAGAGCAGCTTCTTGACCGCCGGGTTCCGCTCGTCGAAGAGATGGGCGACGATGCCCGAATCGCGGTCCAGGCCCAGGGTCAGTTGGGTCAGGTCGTTGGAACCGATGGAGAAACCGTCGAAGTGCTCGAGGAAGTCGTCGGCGAGCAGGGCATTGGCCGGCAGTTCGCACATCATGATCACCTTGAGACCGCCCTCGCCACGGGCCAGACCGTTGGCGGCCAGCAGATCGACCACCTCGCGCGCCTCGTCGGTGGTGCGCACGAAGGGCACCATGATCTCGACATTGTCGAGCCCCATCACGTCGCGCACGCGCTTTAGCGCCCGGCACTCGAGTTCGAAACACGGCCGGAAAGCGTCTGATACGTAGCGCGAGGCGCCGCGGAAACCGAGCATGGGGTTTTCCTCGCCCGGCTCGTAGAGCTTGCCGCCGATCAGGTTCTCGTACTCGTTGGACTTGAAGTCCGAGAGACGCACGATGACCCGCTGCGGATAGAAGGCGGCGGCCAGCGTCGAGATGCCCTCCACCAGCTTGTCGACGTAGAAGCTCACCGGGTCGCTGTAACCGGCGGTACGCAGATCGATGGTCTGCTGCAGGTCGAGCGGCAGGGTGTCGTACTCGAGCAGCGCCTTGGGATGCACGCCGATCATGCGATTGATGATGAACTCGAGACGCGCCAGACCCACTCCGGCATTGGGCAACCCGGCAAAGCCGAAGGCTCGGTCCGGATTGCCCACGTTCATCATGATCTTGAAGGGGATCTCGGGCATGGCATCGACGCTGGAGACGCGGCGGTCGAACTCCAGCAGGCCATCGTAGACGTGGCCGGTATCGCCTTCGGCGCAGGAGACGGTGACGTCACGGCCGTCGGCCAGGGACTCGGTGGCATCGCCACAGCCCACCACGGCGGGAATGCCCAGCTCGCGGGCGATGATCGCGGCGTGGCAGGTGCGCCCGCCGCGGTTGGTGACGATCGCCGAGGCGCGCTTCATGATCGGCTCCCAGTCCGGGTCGGTCATGTCGGTCACCAGCACGTCGCCGGCGTTCACCTTGTCCATGTCGTTCGGGGTGAAGACCACCTTGACGGCACCGCGTCCGATGCGCTGACCGATGGCCCGTCCGGTCACCAGGGTGCGGCCCTTCTCCTTGAGATGGAAACGCTCTAGCTTGCCGCCTTCCTGCTGCGAAACCACCGTCTCGGGACGCGCCTGGACGATGTAGAGGGCACCGTCGTCGCCGTCGAGCGCCCATTCGATGTCCATGGGGCGACCGTAGTGCTGCTCGATGGTCACCGCTTGCTGGGCCAGCGCCATGACCTGACCGTCATCGATGCAGAAACGGCCGCGATCCTTCAGCGGCACGTCCACGGTGTCGACCGACTTTCCGGCGCTGGCGTCGTCGGTGTAGACCATCTTGATCAGCTTCGAACCGAGGTTGCGGCGCAGTACGGCCGGCCGGCCGGCGGCCAGCGTCGGCTTGTGGACGTAGAATTCGTCGGGATTGACCGCGCCCTGCACCACGGTTTCGCCAAGGCCCCAGGAGGCAGTGACGAAGACCGCATCGCGGAAGCCGGACTCGGTGTCCAGGGTGAACATCACCCCGGCGGCGCCGGTCTCGGAGCGCACCATCTTCTGGATGCCCGCGGAAAGTGCCACGTTCTCGTGGGCGTAGCCACGATGCACTCGGTAGGAGATGGCGCGGTCGTTGAACAGCGAGGCGAAAACCTCGTGCACGGCGCGCTTGACGTTGTCGAAGCCCTGAATGTTGAGAAAGGTCTCCTGCTGGCCGGCGAAGGAGGCGTCGGGCAGATCTTCGGCAGTGGCCGAGCTTCTCACTGCCACCTTGAGATTGGGGTGCTTGGCGGCCAGAGCCTCATAGGCCTCGCGCAGCTCCGCCTCGAAGCGCGGGGGCAACGGCGTGTCGATCACCCACTGGCGAATCTCCGCGCCCACGCGGGCGAGCTCTCCGACATCGTCCACGTCCAGGCGCGCCAGCGCCTGGTTGATGCGCTCGTTGAGCCCTTCGTGGGAGAGAAATTCGCGATAGGCATGAGCCGTGGTGGCAAAACCGCCAGGGACGGTCACCCCGGCTCCCGATAGGTTGGAGATCATCTCGCCGAGCGAGGCGTTCTTGCCCCCCACGCGCTCCACATCGTCCATGCCGAGCTGATCGAACCACAGGATGTTAGCTTCCACGAGACCCCCTTGATCTGCGATGCCCGCGCCCGCGGCAGGCTCCAATGCGATGGTCGCCACCTTACCCGCTCGGCGTCATATTCGCCATTGGTCTAACATCGAAGGCAGTGGAGGATTTTTACAACAGCGACCGGTCCGGCCGGGTTCCTGTAGTGGCGGCGCGAAGCCGGCTTGCCGACGCAAGCGCCAGGCCCGACAATGGGCGAATCGCCCCGTTACGAAAGCCTACCTCGCCATGCCCCGTACCGCCTTCTTCATTTCCGACGGCACCGGTATCACCGCCGAGAGCCTGGGTCGCAGCCTGCTCGCCCAGTTCGAGGACGTCGAGATCCGCATGCTCACCAAGCCCTACATCGACACGCTCGACAAGGCGCACTCGCTGGTGGCGGTCATCGAAGCCACGGCGGTACGCGATGGCGAACGGCCGATCATCATCGATACCATCGTCGACGAGGAAGTGCGCGCGGTGATCCGCGAGGCGCTCGGTTTCAAGGTCGACATCTTTTCCACCTTTCTCAAACCGCTGGAGGAGGAACTGGGCACCCACTCCAGCTACAGCGTGGGACGCACCCATTCCATCGGCCGCGACGACGTCTACATGGACCGCATCCACTCGGTGCACTTCGCCCTGGACAACGACGACGGCGCACGCACTCACCAGTACGACAAGGCCGACATCATTCTCATCGGCGTCTCGCGCTGCGGCAAGACGCCCACCTCGCTCTACCTGGCACTGCAGTTCGGCATTCGCGCCGCCAACTACCCGCTCACCGAGGACGATCAGGACGAAGACGGCACGCTGAAGCTGCCACGGGTACTGGCCAGCCACCGCCACAAGCTGTTCGGCCTGACCATCGACCCGCGCCGGCTGGCGGCGATTCGCCACGAACGCCGCCCCAACAGCCGCTACAGCTCGATGGATCAGTGCATGCAGGAGGTTCAGCAGGCGGAGGCGATGTATCGTCAGATGCACATTCCGTTCATCGACACCACGCGCTTCTCGGTCGAGGAGATCTCCACCCGCATGATCGCCGAGACGGGGCTCCACCGCCGTTTCTCGCCGCACTGACATACCATGAAGCGCTGGCTGTTCATGACCGCCATCGTGCTGGTCCTGCTCGCCACCGGCCCCACCGCCCTGTGGCTGAGCGGCGAAGTGAATCTGCAGGGCCACTGGCGCAGCGCCGACCGTTCCAGCGCCGGACTCGCCCCCGACCCGCAGCGCACCCGCGAAGCCGTGGTTCAGGTCTATTCCGCCCGGGCGTTCGACTGGCGCGGGCTGTTCGCCGTGCATACCTGGATCGCCACCAAGCCCCAGGACGCGGCGGGCTACACCGTCCACCAGGTGACCGGGTGGCGGCGCCCTACCCTGAGTTCGCGACCTGGCACTCCCGACCGAGCCTGGTTCGGCAGCACTCCGAGCGTACACGCCACGCTGTGCGGCCCACCGGCCGCAGCGGCCATCGGGCGCATCGAATCGCTGCTGCCCGACTATCCCTATCGCGACGTCTACCGCACCTGGCCCGGCCCCAACAGCAACACCTTCGTGGCCTGGCTGGTGCGCCAGGTGCCGGAACTCGACGTCGCCCTGCCCGCCACGGCCATCGGCAAGGACTATCTGGGCCGCGAGCTCGTCGCCATCCCCCCCGGAGGAAGTGGCCTGCAGTTGTCGCTCGGCGGCGTGCTCGGCGCCACCCTGGGCGCTGCGGAAGGGCTGGAGGTGAATATCGCCGGCCTGGTGATCGGCATCGACCCTCTCGCTCCCGAGCTCAAGCTGCCTGGGCTCGGCAGCATCGCGATCCCCGGCCTCGCCCGAGGCACCCAGCCCGCCCACTGCTGAACCGCATGCCTCAGCGCACCACTCCCTCACGGCGCAGCCGTGCGATGTCATCGGCAGTCAGCCCCATCTCGGCGAGTATCGCATCGCTGTCCTGGCCCAGGCGCGGCGGCGCCACCTCGCTGGTGGCGGACTCACCGTCGAAGCGCAGCGGGTTGGCCACCTGCGGCACCGCGAGCTCGCCGCGCTGCAGGGTGCGATGCATGCGGCGATGCTCGACCTGTGGGTCGGCAAAGACCTCGCTGACGGTATTGATCGGCCCGGCGGGAATGCCGCGTGCCTCGAGGTCCGTCAGCCAGGCATCGCGGCCGCGGGTCAGCAGGATCGCTTGCAACTGCGGCACCAGCTTCTCGCGATTGCCCACCCGGGCGGCATTGGTGGCATAGGCTGGGTCCGTCGCCCATTCGGGGTGGCCGAGCAGCTCGGCCAGGCGCGCGAACTGGCCATCGTTGCCCACGGTGAGCACCAGATGGCCATCGGCACAGGCGAAGGCCTGATACGGCACGATGTTGGGATGCGCATTGCCGTGACGTTCGGGCGAGGCACCGCTGACCAGGGCATTGAGCGCCTGGTTGGCCAGCGCCGCCACCTGGACGTCGAGCAGAGCCACGTCGATATAGCGACCTTCTCCGGTGCGGTTACGCTCGTGCAGCGCCGAGAGTACGCCAACGGTGGCGTAGAGCCCCGTCATCACATCGGTGATCGCCACACCGGTCTTCATCGGCATGCCATCGGGTTCGCCGCTGACGCTCATCAGTCCGCCCATGGCCTGAATCATGAAATCGTAGCCGGCACGCTGGGCGTAGGGGCCGTCCTGGCCGAAACCGGTGATGGAGCAGCCGATCAGCCGCGGGTTCTCCGACTTCAGGCTGGCGTAGTCGAGGCCGTATTTGGCCAGGCCACCGACCTTGAAGTTCTCGAGCATCACGTCGGCCCCAGCGGCCAGACGCCGCACCAGCGCCTGGCCTTCGCGGGTGGCGATGTCCACGGCCAGCGATCGCTTGCCGCGGTTGGCGCACAAATAGTAGGCGGCGACTCTGTCGAGGTCGTCGTCCTCGGCCAGCCATGGCGGCCCCCAGCCGCGCGTGTCGTCGCCGCGCTGGGGATGCTCGACCTTGATCACCCGGGCGCCCAGGTCGGCGAGCAACTGGCCGGCCCAGGGGCCCGCCAGCACACGCGACATATCGAGTACCGTGATACCGTCCAGCGGTCCGCTCATCTTGAGCTCCTTGCTCACTCGGGGCTGATCCGGCAACAAGCCTACGGGGAGGCGCTGTGAATACCTTCCTGTACGCTAGGCCCTGCGGCGCTTTCGCGTCCTGCGCCGCTTGCAGGGCCGGTGCAGGCCATCCATGGCCTGCCCGTTCGGAGCAGCGCTCCTCACCCCTGGCATAGGACCTCCCCTTCGGCTTATTCCCAGCGCCTCTCGTTAGACTCGTTTCCTGTTGCCTACCCGTCAGCCAGTAAAGGCCTGGATGCCGGTCTGTGCCCTACCCAGAATCAACGCGTGGACATCATGAGTCCCCTCGTAGGTGTTCACCGCCTCCAGGTTCATCACGTGACGGATGACGTGGTACTCGTCGGCGATACCGTTGCCGCCGTGCATGTCGCGCGCCACCCGGGCGATGTCCAGCGCCTTGCCGCAGTTGTTGCGCTTGATCAGCGAGATCGCCTCCGGCACCAGTTGGCCGTCGTCGATCATACGCCCTACGCGCAGCGCCGCCTGCAAGCCCAGGGCGATCTCGGTCTGCATGTCGGCGAGCTTCTTCTGGATGAGCTGGTTGGCGGCCAGGGGACGGCCGAACTGTTTGCGATCGAGGGTGTACTGGCGGGCGGCGTGCCAACAGGCCTCAGCGGCGCCCATGCTGCCCCAGGCGATGCCGTAGCGCGCCCGGTTGAGACACGAGAACGGCCCCTTGAGCCCGGTCACGCCCGGCAAACGTGCCTCATCGGAGACTTCCACGTCTTGCATGGCGATCTGGCCGGTGACCGAAGCACGCAGGCTGAACTTGCCCTCGATCTTGGGTGCGGAAAGCCCCTTCATGCCCTGCTCGAGAATGAAGCCGCGAATCACGCCCTCGTCGTCCCGCGCCCACACCACGAAGACATCGGCGATGGGCGAATTGGTGATCCAGGTCTTGGTGCCATTGAGACGCCAGCCGCCATCGGTGCGGATGGCGCGAGTGGACATGCCGCCCGGGTCTGAGCCGTGATCGGGTTCGGTGAGACCGAACGCCCCCACCCACTCGCCGCTGGCCAGCTTGGGCAGGTATTTCTCGCGCTGCGCCTCGCTGCCGAAGGCGTGGATGGGATACATCACCAGACTCGACTGCACGCTCATGGCGCTGCGATAGCCGGAGTCGACGCGCTCCACCTCACGGGCGATCAGGCCATAGCTGACGTAGTTGAGGCCGGCGCAGCCGTAGCCGTCGATGGTGGCACCCAGCAAACCCAGTTCGCCCATCTCGTTCATGATTTCGCGATGGAAGATCTCGTGACGGTTGGCCTCGAGCACCCGGGGAAGCAGCTTCTCCTGGCTGTAATCCTGGGCGGTCTGGTGGACCATGCGCTCTTCTTCGCTGAGCTGGTCGACGAGGCGGAAGGGATCGTCCCAGGTGACGGGGGTGATCGAACTCATGGCGGGCTCCTCGGTGGCAGGCAAATAATTTCTATATTTTCACTAAATGTAGAGCAAAACCGCTCCACTGCCAACCCGCCCCGGCGATCATGCAAGCGACCGGAGCCGGGCACGCACGGATGCCGGGGACGGGTCGAAGAGGAAATCATTCGCCAAGCACGGCAATCGACATCACTTTACGGCGTCGCCGCCACCCGTTCGGCCACCGCCAGCCGAGCTCGGATCTGCCACCAGGCCACCAACGCCACCAGCCCATTGGCGAGCAACATGCCGAGGAAAACGCCGCTCGGCCCGGCGAGCCGGCCACCCAGCCAGGCCAACGGCACGCTGAGGATGAACAGCCGAATCAGCGACAGCCGCATGGCACGCCCCGGCTCGTGCAGGGCATTGAGCGAGGAAACCGTCAGAATCACCACGCCCTGAGCCCCCAGCCCCAACGGCACCCACCACAGGAAGGTTCGCAGCACATCGGCCGTGGCCGCCCCCTCGGCGTAGCTTGCCACCAGCCAGGGAGCGAGGCCTTGCAGCAGCAGCCACACCGCCAGTTGCCACACCAGCACGAAAGCGAAACAGCCGAAGACGGCACGCCGCACGCGGTCGACCTGCCCGGCACCGCTGTTCTGGCTGACCAGCGGTGGCAGCGTCATCGAAAGCGCCAACACCGCGATCTGGGCGATGGCATCGAGGCGCGTGCCGACTCCGAAAGCCGCCACCGCCGCATGCCCGTGGTGCGCCATGATGCGGGTGATCATGGCCATGGCGAGCGGGGTGAAGACGCTGGTGATGGCGGCCGGCACGGCGATTCGCGACAATTCCTGCCAGGACTCGACCAGTCCATGCAGGGTCAGGCCGGCGAGATCGATGAGCTCACGCAGTTCACGTTGACAGCACAGTGCCACGCCCATCAGCCCCCAGCTACACACGCTGGCCAGGGCGGCCCCAGAGACGCCCAGCGCCGGCAGCGGCCCCACGCCGAAGATAAGCAGCCAGTCGAGCAGTCCGTTGAGCGCGGCGGCCAGGGCCATCATGAGCCCGGGTATCAGCGTGTTTCCCTGGGCACGCAGCACGCTGTTGAGCACCCGTGGCACAATCAAGGCCGCCGCACCCAGGTACCAGATGCCCATGTAGTCGCGTATGTGCGGCAGCAGCGACGCATCGGCTCCCAGCAGGCGAAACAGTGGCTCCAGCGTAGCCAGCCCGAGGAGAGTCAACGCCACGCCCACGACCAGTGCGAGCAAGCCCGCATCGGTGGCCCGGCGACGCACCGTTGCCAGATCGCCCTGTCCCAGGCGACGCGCCACCACCGCCGAGGTGCCGATGCCCAGACCGATCGCCAGACTGATCACCGAGAACACCACCGGAAAGGTGAAAGACACCGCCGCCAGTGGCTGGGTACCCAGCCGGGCGATGAACCAGGCATCCACGAGGTTGAAGCTCATCATGGCGATCATGCCGCCGACGACCGGCAGGCTCTTGCGCAGCAGGGTGACGGCGATGGGACCTTCGAGCAGATCGCGGCGGGCAGGACGGCGGGAAGCGGCAGGGGTAGCAGGCGTGCGGGCGCTCATTCGGACTCTCGACGGCGAAACGGGCACCCGATTGTGCCCGTTTCGCGATGAGCTGCCAAAGACAGGGTCAGCCCTCTTCCCCAGCTCGATACAGCTTCTGGATGCTGGAGAAATCGAGTTGGCCGCTCCCCTGGGCGCTGTGCAGCGCGAACAGGTTGCGCGCCTGCGACCCCATCGGCACTGTCGCCTTGCTGCCCAGCGCCAGCTCCCAGGCGAGCCCTAGATCCTTGGCCATGAGGTCGGTGAGGAAGCCGCCCTGATAGTCGCGGGAAGCCGCCGAGCCCTCCATGACGCCCGGCCAGGGATTGTAGACATTGAGCGCCCAATTGCCACCGCTGCTCTGCTTCATGATTTCGGAGAGCACCGCCGGATCCATGCCGTTCTTCACGCCTAGAGCCAGGGCCTCGGCAGTGCCGCTCATCAGAATCCCCAGCAGCATGTTGTTGCAGATCTTGGCGACCTGTCCGGCGCCGACCGGGCCCGCATGGAAGATGTTCTTGCCCATGTTCTCGAGCACCGGCCTAGCCTGCTCGAAACCGGCCTCGACGCCCCCGACGATGAAGGTCAAGGTGCCGGCCTTGGCACCGCCCACGCCGCCCGAGACCGGGGCATCCAGATAGGTGAGACCGCGCTCGGCGGCGGCCGCGCCAACGTGACGGGCGTCTTCCGGCGAGATGGTCGAAGCGTCGACGATCAGCGGCTTGCCGTCGAGGGCGTCGAACAGGCCGACCTCCCCGTCACGGCCCAGGTAGAGACCGCGAACGTGGGCGCCCGCCGGCAACATGGAGATGACCACCTCGGCTCCGCGCGCCACGGCCTGGGCGCTTTCGCCGCGCGTCGCACCTTCGGCTTCCAGTGCCTTGACGGCTCCCTCGACCAGGTCGAAGACATGGACGTCATGCCCGGCCTTGACCAGGTTGGTGGCCATGGGGGCCCCCATGTTGCCCAGTCCGATGAAGGCGATTTTCATTGATGTAGCTCCTGTCTTGTCGTGGCAAATGCGTGTGGCGTCGCGTCGCCGCCATCAGCCGACGCGATGACCGCTGCCCAGGTCGCGCAGCGGATTCTCCTCGTCCGACCACAATGGCGTCATCATCGCCTGGACGTCCTCCTCCGGTACGCTGGCGGCATCCGCATGTCGCCACCGGGGGCTCTTGTCCTTGTCGATCAGCAGTGCCCTCACCCCCTCGGCGATGTCGCCCTGACGGCAGCACTGCACGGAGAGCGAGAGCTCGTCGCGGAAAGCCTCGGCCAGACTGGTATGACGGTGACGCTCGAGCATGCGCCACACCAGCTGTGCCGAAAGCGGGCTGCCGGCAGCGAGGCGCGCTCGGTTGGCGGCGAGCCACTCGCCATCGCAGTCATCGGCGAGAATCCGCTGCACGGCACTGGCAGCGTCGACGCGTCCCACCAACCGCTGGATATGATCGAGGAGTGGCCATACCTGCCCGGCCGGTGCCGCTTCACGGGACTCGTGCGCATCGAGCACCGCCTGCACGGCGGCTCGCAGCGCTGCCGGCGAGCGGTTGCCGTAGTCGGCCGCAGTCAAGGCATCCAGCAATGCATCGCGCCGCTCGCGGGGCACGAAGCGGTCCGCCATGCCCAGGTCCAGAGCGTCGCGTGCATTGAGCTGCGCCCCGGTGAGGCCGAGATAGGCACCCACTCCCGGCGGCATGCGATTGAGGAACCAACTGGCTCCAATGTCTGGATAGAGCCCGATCGATATCTCCGGCATGGCGATGCGCGTGGTTTCGGTGACCAGCCGTTGAGAAGCGCCGGACATCAGCCCGAGACCGCCTCCCATGACGATGCCGTCACCCCACACCAGCAGCGGCTTGGGATAGGAGTGAATGCGGTAATCGAGCCGGTACTCCGTGGTGAAATAGGTCTCGGCAAAGACGCTGTCGCGACCGGCGCCGCGGTTCTCGCCCTCCTCGGTCATGGAGCGGTAGAGCGCCACGATGTCGCCGCCGGCGCAGAAGGCCTTGTCGCCCGCTCCTTCCAGCCACACCGCCACGACACTGCGATCCACCGCCCAGGCATCCAGCTTGGCATCGAGCTGCCGTGCCATCTCCAGCGACAGGGCATTGAGCGACTTGGGCGCGTTGAGCGTGGCCACGCCGATTCGGCCACCGTCGCGAGTGGGCAGTTCATCGAAGATGACCGCAAGATCCGTCATGCTCGTTCTCTCCTGATTGTCATTGCAGCGCTTCGATCACGCCATCCGCCAGCAGGCGGCGGGCCACGATCACACGCATGATCTCGTTGGTGCCCTCGAGGATCTGGTGCACTCGAGTGTCGCGCACCATGCGCTCCAGCGGAAACTCCCTGAGATAACCGTAACCGCCGTGGATCTGCAACGCTTCGTTGCACACGTCGAAGCCCATGTCGGTCGCGAAGCGCTTGGCCATGGCGCAGTGAACGGTGGCTTCGGGGTCGCCCTGATCGAGCCGCCAGGCGGCGTGGCGAACCATCAGGCGTGCCGCAGTGAGTTCGGTGGCCATGTCGGCCAGCTTGAACTGCAGCGCCTGGAAGCCGGCCAGTTCGCGGCCGAACTGCTTGCGTTCTGTCATGTAGTTGCGAGCGAGCGTCAGGGCGTGCTGAGCCGCCCCCAGCGAACAGCTGGCGATGTTCAGGCGACCGCCGTCGAGCCCTTTCATGGCCAGCTTGAATCCCTCGCCCTCCTCGCCCAGGCGGTTGCCTACCGGCACGCGCACGCCGTCGAAGCTGATCAAGCGCGTGGGTTGGCTCTTCCAGCCCATTTTGTCTTCGTTCTTGCCGTATTCGATGCCGGTGGCATCGGCGGGCACCAGAATCGCCGACACCCCGCCGGCGCCGCTGTCGGGTTCGCCGGTTCGCGCCATCACCACCAGCACGTCGTTGGCCCCGGCGCCGGAGATGAACATCTTGGAGCCGGTGATGACGTAGTCGTCTCCGTCGCGCACGGCCTTGGTACGCAGACTGGCGGCATCCGACCCCGAGCCGGGTTCGGTGAGGCAGTAGCAGCCCAGGCACTCACCGCTGACCAGACGCTCGACCCAGGCCTCGCGCAGCGCTTCGCTGCCCCAGCTCGCCACCATCCATGCCACCATGTTGTGGATGGTAAGATAGGCTGTCGTGGCGATGCACCCTTGAGAAAGCTGCTCGAAGATCAGCGAGGCGTCCAGGCGTGACAGCCCCAGGCCGCCGCGTTCCTCGGGAATGTAAATGCCCAGCAGACCCGCTTCGCCGGCGCGACGTATGACATCGACCGGAAAGTGCGACGTCGCATCCCATTCGGCGGCATGCTCGGCCAATTCTGCCTGGGAGAAATCCGCAGCGGCCTGGACGAGCGCCTTCTGGTCATCGGTCAGGGAAAAATCCATCGGGGGCATCCTCTTTGGTTACGGCGTGGAGACGAAAGCGTCATGGTCGGCGACAGGGCCACCACCGCAGCGCTGGCTCGATGCAAGCCAACCTAGCACTTGCTAGGTTTTAGCGCACACCACCCTTAGTCGACAACCACTTTACGTTAACGTCAACGTCGTCTAGTGTTGCGAATACGATGGTGGACAGCCACACGGCGCACCACCCGGCTACAGGACAGCAGCGATGAGCACCTCCAGTCCCGACGTCACCTCTTCGGTCAGCGGCAGCCTTCCGCGCCAGCGGCGCACCTATTCCATCGGCGAACTGGCGCGAATGTTCGAGGTGACCCCGCGCACCATCCGCTTCTATGAGCAGGAAGGGCTACTGGCACCCGAGCGCCGCGGCCAGACGCGGGTCTATCACGAGAAAGACCGGGTGCGCCTCAAGCTCACCCTGCGCGGCAAGCGCCTGGGCTTCTCGCTCGCCGAGATTCGCGAAGTCATCGAGATGTACGACGCCATGCCGGACGGCAACGCCCGACAGCTCAAGCGTCTGCTGGAAATCCTGGGCGAGAAGCGCGCCAACATGGAACGCCAGCTGGAAGACATTCGCTTGATGCAGCGTGAACTCGATGACGTCGAGAGCCGGGCCCGCGAGGTGCTCGACCGCCTGGCTCGCCAGGGAGCCTGACGCTGCGTCGCTGCATTGCCGGCACGGCCCCGGGATGACGTCCTTCGCCTCTACACATTCGCCACAACAAGATGGGTAACAGCAATGACACGCCAAGACGCTCACAAGGATCACAACAGCTACGTCAGCGGGATCAGCGACACGCCTCTCAAGGGGCAGACCATCGGTGACTGCTTCGATGAGACGGTGGCGCGCTTTCCCAACGGCGACGCCCTGCTGAGCCTCCATCAGGGTCTGCGCTACACCTGGCGTGAACTTCGCGATGCCGTGGATACCGCCGCTCGCTCCCTGATCGCGCTGGGCGTGAAGAAAGGAGACCGCGTGGGCATCTGGTCGCCCAACTGCGCCGAGTGGACCATCACCCAGTTCGCCACCGCCAAGATCGGCGCCATCCTGGTCAACATCAACCCCAGCTATCGCACCCATGAGCTGGAGTACGCACTGCGACAGTCCGGTACTTCCACGCTGATCCTGCAGGGCGCGTTCAAGAGCTCCGACTACGTGGCGACTCTGGCCGAGCTGGCTCCAGAGCTGCGCGACGGTGCCCCGAGCACTTTCTCCAGTGCCAAGCTACCCGAACTCGAGCGCGTGATCTGCCTGGACGGCGACCGCGCGCTCACCGGCATGTTCAGTTGGGAGAGCATGCTTGCGCATGCCGACGAAGTCTCCGCCGAGCACCTGGCCGAGGTGCAAGCCACGCTGCAGTTCGACGAACCGATCAACATCCAGTACACCTCCGGCACCACCGGGGCGCCCAAGGGCGCCACCCTGTCGCATCACAACATCCTCAACAACGGCTTCTTCGTGGCGCGCACCATGGGCTTCACGGAGAAGGACCGCCTGGTGATCCCGGTTCCGCTCTACCACTGCTTCGGCATGGTGATGGGCAACCTGGGCTGCGTGACCCACGGTGCCACCATGATCTACCCCGGTGACGGTTTCGAGCCCGAGGCCACGCTGCGCGCTGTGTCGGAAGAGAAGGCCACCGCTCTGTATGGCGTGCCCACCATGTTCATCGCCGAGCTGGAGCATCCGGACTTCTCCCGCTTCGATCTCTCCCATCTGCGCACCGGCATCATGGCCGGGTCGATCTGCCCCATCGAGGTGATGCGCCAGGTGATCGACAAGATGCACATGGAAGACGTCACCATCTGCTACGGCATGACCGAGACCAGCCCGGTTAGCTTCCAGACCCAGACCGATGCCCCGCTGGAGAAGCGCGTCACCACCGTGGGCACCATCCATCCGCACCTGGAGGTGAAACTGGTCAGCCCCGAAACCGGCGCCGTGGTGCCGCGTGGCGAGACCGGAGAACTGTGCACGCGGGGCTACAGCGTGATGCTGGGCTACTGGAACAACCAAGAGGCCACCAACAAGGCCATCGACGAAGCCCGCTGGATGCACACCGGCGATCTGGCCACCATGGACGACGAGGGTTACGTGGCGATCGTCGGACGCATCAAGGACATGATCATCCGCGGCGGCGAGAACATCTACCCGCGCGAGATCGAAGACTTCCTCTATACCCATCCCGCCATCTCCGACGTCCAGGTGATCGGCGTACCCGACGAGAAGTACGGCGAGGAAGTGATGGCCTGGGTCAAGCTCAGCGACGGCCAGCAGCTCACCGCCGACGAGCTCAAGGAATTCTGCAAGGGCCAGATCGCCCACTACAAGATTCCGCGCTACGTGAAGTTCGTCGACGAATTCCCGATGACCGTCACCGGCAAGATCCAGAAGTTCAAGATGCGCGAGGAAGCCACCCACGAGCTGGGATTGGCTTAAGCTGTAGGCTTTTAAGCGGTAAGAAAAACCCCGAAGGTTGGATTGGGTGTCCAGCTTTCGGGGTGCAGTTCACGTCAGGCGCGTGGGGTTTCTTATAGCTTACGGCTCAAGGCTTACAGCTCGCCCCGAAGGGGCGGTTACAACCCCTTGGGCGCAAAGATCCCCGGCGCATTGCGCCAGTAGCCCTTGTAGTCCATGCCGAAGCCGAACACGTAGCGGTCGGCGACCTGCAGGCTGCAGTAGTCGGCTTCGAGCCCGGGCACTGCCTTGCGGTCATGGCGCTTGTCGACCAGCACCGCGGTGGAAATGCTCGCCGCACCGGCATCGCGACAATATTCGAGAATGGCGGCGAGCGTCGCCCCTTCGTCGAGGATGTCGTCGACGATCACCACGTGACGACCGGCCATGGGGATTTCCGGCGAGACGCGCCAGAACAACTCACCGCCACGGATGCCGCCGCGATAGCGCGTGGCGTGCAGATAGTCGACCTCGAGCGGAAAGCCCAGCCGGGTGAGCAGGTGGCCGGTGGTAATCAACCCACCGTTCATCACGCAGTAGAAGACCGGTAAGCGGTCGCCCAGGTCACGGGTGATCTCGTCGGCCATGCGGTCGAGGGCGCGCTCGACTTCCTGATGGGTGATCAGGCAGTCGGCGGTCTCCATGACCTCGCGCATGGTGGCCAGGGAATCGGGAAGATCGAGGTCGAGCTTGGACATGCAGTGGACTCGTGTTGGGTCGTCTGTCGGATGGCGAAACGTTGGCGGCCATGGCGATCTCAGTGCCCGGCCATGGCCTCGAGGCGGGCGTGCACGCGACGCCAGCGGCTGAGGGCTTCGAGAGTGTCGAGTTCTGGACGGGCACGGCCATAGCGAAGGCGAGACGCCGGCTTGAAGCGACGTCCGACGCAGGCATCCATCACCTCGAGAGCCGCCTGGCGGTCATTGCACACCAACACGGCATCGCAACCGGCCTCGAGCGCCGCCCGGGCGCGCTCGGACGGCCCCCCGACCACCCCGGCGCCGGCCATCCCCAGGTCGTCGGAAAACAGCGTGCCCTTGAAACCCAGCGACTCGCGCAGCATGCCCAGCCAGCCAGGCGAGAAGCCGGCGGGCCGGGCGTCGAAATCCGGATAGATCACATGCGCCGGCATGATGGCATCGAGCTGACCGGCCAAAGCGGTGAAAGGCACCAGGTCCCGGCTCTTCAACTCGCTGAACGGGCGATCGTCCACCGGCACTTCGTGATGGGAATCGGCAGCCACGCCGCCATGGCCGGGGAAGTGCTTCCCGACGGCAGCCATGCCCGCCTCGTGAAGGCCGGTGACGAAGGCATGGCCCATAGCGGCCACGGCATCGGGATCGGCGCCGAAGCTGCGATCGCCGATCACGCTGGAAAGCCCCACGTCCACGTCGAGCACCGGCGCGAAGGTGACGTCCAGGCCGCAGGCGGCCATCTCCATTCCGAGCAGCCATCCCGCATCGCGGCACAGACGCAGGGTGACCTCCGGCGCCACGGCAAAATCGCGGCCGATGCGCCCCATGGCCGGCAGGCGGGTCACGCCCTGGCGCAGGCGCTGCACGCGACCGCCCTCCTGATCGATGGCGAGTAGCAGCTCAGGACGTAGGCGCCGAATGGTATCGCACAGCTCGCGTACCTGCCGGGCCGTTTCGACGTTGCGCGCGAACAGTATCACGCCACCCACCTCGGGGCGCATCAACAGCTGGCGCTCATCCGTCGTCAGCCGGATGCCCTCCAGATCGAGAATCACCGGGCCTAGGGAATGAGTCATGGTGGGGTACCTTCGCCGGAAGGAGGACGATTCTAGCCCAGCGAGACGCCGCTGTCAGCGACAAGCCTCAGTCGTGAAGCCACACCGGAGTTCCCGGCACGGCGATGGCAAACAGTGCCAGCAGATCTTCGTCGCGCAGGCGCACGCAGCCGTGCGAGTGGGGCTCGCCCATGGGCTCGCTGGGCGGCGTGCCATGCAGATAGATGTAGCGACGCTGGCTGTCGACGCTTCCCCCGCGATTGACGCCGCGTTCCAGACCGCACAACCAGAGAATCCGGGTGAGCACCCAATCGCGTCCCGGATGGGCTGCGGCCAGAGCGTCGCTGTACACCTCGCCGGTGGCACGACGACCGCGAAAGACGGCGCCGGATGGCTCCCCGTCGCCAATGGCCGCCCGTACGTAGTGCCAACCGAGCGGGGTCTGGCCGCTACCCTCCTGCTGACCAGCGCCGGCTTCGCCGGTGGACACCGCATATTCGGCACCCGCTACCTCGCCATGCCATACCCACAGGCGCTGAGCCGACACATCGATCTCCAGCCAGGGCCCGTCAGCCGGCGGCAGCGCCTCGAGACACGGGGTGCGCATCAGCTCGCCTCGGCGTGGCTGGCCACCGGAGCCTCGGGCAGCGGCGCGTTCAACGCGGCCACCACCACCGGACGCAGTCGTCGAATGAGATCGCGCACCGTGACGTGTTCGCCGTAGTCCTTCTCGGCGATGTCGCGCAGCGCATCGAGGCCCGAAAGCGTGAAGATCACCGTGCCGAGCACGAAATGCAGACGCCAGAAACGCTCCGAATCGGGCAGTTCGGGCGTGGCGCGGCGCACCAGCTCGGTGAAACGCATGAACACGCTGCCGTATTCCTCCTGGATGTAGCGACGCAGGTGCCCCTGAGCCTGGCTATAGGCCAGTCCCAGCAGTTTCATGAACACCTTGAGGCTGTGCCGCTCGGCGGGGACCTCCAGCACCGTCCGGGCCATGGATTCGAGCAGTTCCTCGAGAGGGATGACACCGCCGGCATGGCGCGCTTCGAGGTCGTCCAGCACGCCATGGAAACGTTCGGTAAAAGGATCGAGGTAACGTGAGAAAACCGCCTGGATCAGCGCTTTCTTGGAGCCGAAATGGTAGTTCACCGCCGCCAGATTGACCCTCGCCTTGCTGGTGATGGTGCGCAACGACGTTTCGGCGAACCCCCGTTCGGCGAACAGCACCTCGGCCGTATCGAGAATGCGCGTGACGGTGTCGGTCTGAGCCATGGTCCGAGCCTCGATGGAAACGATTGTTTGAAACATCAGGGAACCTTACGAAAACACAGGCGCTCTCCTAACGCAAGCTTGGACTGGGGCGTTTGAAACGCCATTATTTCCAGCGAGCGTTTGCAGACTTACTGGATGAACTTCCATGCTGTATACTTGACCAATGAAACCGCGTTTGCCGGAGGTCGTATGACTCGCTCCCTCACTCCACGCCAGCAGCACGTCTTCGACTTCATCGTCAAGACGATGAACGAGCTGGGCTACCCTCCCACCCGGGCCGAGATCGCCCGCGCGCTGGGATTTCGCTCACCCAATGCGGCGGAAGAACACCTGCGCGCCCTGGAGCGCAAGGGAGTCATTCGTGTGATGCGCGGCACCTCCAGAGGCATCCGCCTGCCGCTCGCCGACCCCGAGCCGACTCAGGAAGCGCCCAGCGAAGGGCTGCCGATCATCGGCGAGGTCGCCGCCGGAAGCCCGGTGCTCGCCGCCGAACACATCGACCGCTATTGCCCGCTTCCCCCCGACTTCTTCACCCCGAGAGCCGACTATCTGCTCAAGGTGCGCGGTCTTTCCATGAAAGAGGCCGGCATCCTGGAGGGCGACCTGCTGGCCGTACACCGTACCGATCAGGTGCGCGACGGACAGATCGTGGTCGCTCGCCTCGAAGACGAAGTGACCGTCAAGCGCTTCCACCGCCACGGCCACCGAGTGACGCTGGCTGCCGAGAACGCAGAGTTTTCGCCCATCGAGGTGGATCTGCGCCACCAGGCGCTGGAGATCGAAGGCATCGGTGTCGGGGTGATCCGTGGTGGCAATGGTACCGCCCTGGGGTAGGCACTTGCCCGGCACGCCCGAATCGTGCTCGGTACGCGTTCTGGTTTAGAGGCGAGCGCCTTGAGGAAGATCCTTCACGCCGACTGCGACTGCTTCTACGCCGCGGTGGAGATGCGTGACGACCCGCGGCTGCGCGAGGTACCGCTGGCGATCGGCGGTCGTGCCGAGCAGCGTGGGGTGATCGCCACCTGCAACTACCCGGCCCGTGAGTACGGCATCCACTCTGCCATGCCCACGGCTCGGGCGCTGCGCCTCTGCCCCCATCTGACGCTGCTGCCCGGCAACTTCGACAAGTACCGCCGAGTCTCGCTGCAGATTCAAGCGGTCTTCCACGAACTCACGCCGCTGGTAGAGCCGCTCTCGCTGGATGAAGCCTTCCTGGATGTCAGCGACGTCACGCGTTTTGCCGGTAGCGCCACCTGGATGGCCCAGTGGCTCAAGCAGGAGTGCCTGTCACGTACCGGGATCACCGTCTCGGTGGGCGTGGCCCCGAGCAAGTTCCTGGCCAAGATCGCCAGCGACTGGGAGAAACCCGACGGCCTGACGGTGATCCCGCCCGAGCGGGTGAGTGCCTTCGTACGCCAGCTGCCGGTGACCAAGCTGCATGGCGTGGGACCCGCCACCGCGGCGCGACTCGAGGCGCTGGCCATCGAGACCTGCGCCGACCTCGAGCGCCAGCCGCTCGAACGCCTGATCAAGGAGTTCGGCAAGTTCGGCCGCCGGCTCCATGAACTCGCCCGCGGCATCGACGACCGCCCGGTTCGAGTCGAACGCGAGCGCAAGTCGGTGAGCGTCGAGACCACCTTCGCTCGCGACCTGCCCGACCTGCACCACTGCCGTGAGGCGTTGGCGCCGCTATGCGAACGTCTCGAGGCGCGCCTGGCCCGTCACGGGCATCCGCCGGTGGCCGGCCGTTTCGTCAAGCTGCGCTGCGACGACTTTCGCCTCACCACTCTGGAGGAACGCAGCGGCGAACCCGCCCTGTCCGGCTTCCTCGACCTGCTCGACCAGGCCTGGGTGCGACGCCAGCGCCCCGTGCGCCTGCTCGGCGTCGGCGTGAGGCTCGTTTCCGAAGATGCCAGGCGCCAGTTGACACTGCCGCTGTAGACGTCACTTCGTATCGATGTAGCGATGATCGTTGAACGTCGCCACCCAGCTCGGGTGGTAGACCATCAGAATGCTCATCAGCATGCCGGTGATGAATGCCTCGGAGGGCATCAGCAATGGCAGGAAGAGCGCGTATTCCCGCGCCAGATGGATCGCCTCGGGATCCGTGGCACCGAGCATCACCAGCCCCAGCCCGGCAAGCCCGGTGCCCAGGGTTGCCAGAGCGGCCCCGAAGAAACCGCACACGAACAGGAAGACCATCAGGTTATCCGGCAGGAAACGGTCGACTACGCGCCATATCAGTATCGTGACCACGGCCGGTACGATGCCGGTGATCAGCACGTTGACGCCCAGTAGCGGCCAAGCCGCGCTACCGAGCGCCACCAGGCAGAGATTGACGATGAGATTGGTCGCCAGCGCCAGCGGCGCCTTGAAGACCAGGGTCAACAGCGCCGTGAACATCAGGTGCAGGCTCAGCCAGTCCACCGCCTGGGCACGCAGCTGCCATAGCAGCAGAACGGCCACCGTCGCGGCGAGCCACCGGTGCTGCAGGCCGGTGTCGGCCAGCAACGCCCGCCACGGACGCTGGGCCATGGCCAGGCCCAGCATGCCGGCCGACGCCAGGCCGGCCAGGATGAGCAGCCAGGGCTCGAGCAGGTTCTCGGCGAACGTCACTCCCCTCCTCCAGCGGCGGTATCAGGCAAACACCACCGTCTTGTTGCCGTGAATCAGCACGCGATCTTCCAGGTGCCAGCGCAGTCCGCGCGCGAGCACGGCGCGTTCCACGTCGCGCCCGAAGCGCACCAGGTCGTCGGCCGTATGGCAATGACTGACGCGATGGATGTCCTGCTCGATGATGGGGCCGGCATCCAGCTCTTCGGTGACGTAGTGGCAGGTCGCACCAATCAGCTTGACGCCGCGGGCATGCGCCTGATGATAGGGTCGTGCCCCGGCGAACGAAGGCAGAAAACTGTGGTGAATGTTGATCACCCGGCCCGCATAGCGTTGGCACACCGCCGGCGGCAGAATCTGCATGTAGCGAGCGAGCACGACGGTGTCCGCCCCGAGTGCCTCGATGCGACGCTCGACCTCGGCAAAGGCGGATGCCCTGTCGTCGCTGGGCACGGGAACGTGATGATAGGGCAAGCCATGCCACTCCACGAGACTGCGCATGTCGTCGTGATTGGAGATCACCCCGACGATGTCGCCTTCGAGCTCCCCGGCCGTCCAGCGATACAGCAGGTCCACGAGACAGTGGCGTTCACGCGACGCCATCACCACCACACGTGGAGGATGTCGGGTATCGCGCAGCGCCCACTGCATGTCGAATTCTCGTGCCACCGGCTCGAAGGCATCACGCAACTCTTGGCCAGTCATGCCGATGGAATCGGCAAGGATCTCGTAACGCATGAAGAAGCGCCCGGTCTCCAGGTCCGAGTGCTGGCTCGCCTCGGTGATGGAGCCGCCGTGACCGGCGATGAAGCCGGAAACGCGCGCCACGATGCCGCGACGATCGGGACAGGAAACGACCAGGCGATAGTAATGGGACATGACGGCCTACGCTGCGCAGTTCGGGAAATCGGTCAGGCATTGTAGCGAAGTTGCCAGTGTCATGGCAGCGGCCGGCCCGAGGGAATCTCCGCCGAATGCGGCCTGGGAGAGCCGGCCGGATTGTGGAGGCTCCGGGCCATCCCGTATAGTGAAAGTCCCACGATTAGACCACTGACATGCCGATGCGACCACCCCGCGTGACGATCCGCCCCCGCCGCCGCCCACCGCTTCATTACCTGCCCCTGGGCGGCTGCGGAGAGATCGGCATGAACCTTGGGCTCTATGGCTTCGATGACACCTGGGTGGCCGTCGACTGCGGCATGATGCTGCGCCAGGATCTACCCGATACGCCACTGCAGGTGCCCAGCGTCGAGACGCTGGAGACGCTCGAAATCATCCCCGATGCCTTGCTCATCACCCACGGCCATGAGGACCACATCGGCGCGACCGCCTGGCTGTGGCCGCAATGGGGCTGCCCCATTCATGCCACGCCGCTGGCCGCCGGCCTGTTGCGCGCCAAGTTCATGGAACGCGGGCTGTCCACCGATGCCATCCAGGTGATCGACCCCGACGAGGCTCTGACGTGCGGGGCCTTCACGGTCCGATTCGTGCCGCTCACCCACTCCATCCCCGAGAGCTGTGCGTTGCTGATCGCCGCTGGAAATTACCGCGTACTGCATACCGGGGATTGGAAACTCGACCCCGAGCCGCTCATCGGCGCCCCGGTGAACGGGAGCCGACTAAGCGCCTTGGCACCCATCGATCTGGTGGTAGGCGACTCCACCAATGCTCCCATTCCTGGCCATTCGCGCAGCGAAGGCGACGTTGCCCGCGCCCTGGAGCGAACCCTCGCCGACTGCACCGGACGCGTCGTGGTGAGCTGCTTTGCCAGCAACCTGGCACGCTTGCTTGCCGTGGCCCGGGCAGCCGAGCACAGCGGCCGCCGAATCAGCCTGATGGGGCGAGCCATGGAACGCATGGTGAGCGTGGCACGGGGCCTCGGCTATCTCGACGACATGCCGCCGCTGGTGCCGGTTCGGGATCTCGGCTACCTCCCACCGCACGAGGTACTGGTGATCGCCACCGGCAGCCAGGGCGAGCCGCGCGCGGCCCTGAACCGGCTGGCCAGCGGCCGCCACGCCAGCTTGGAACTGCTGCCCAGCGATACCGTGATCTTTTCGGCCAAGGCGATCCCCGGCAACGAGCCGCTCATCGAGCGTCTCAAGCACCGTTTGCGCCAGCTCGGGGTGACCATCTGGGACGAATTCAATCACCCCGAGCTACATGCCTCAGGCCATCCCGCTCAAGATGAACTGCGCACGCTGTATGACTGGGTCAAACCGCGTTACCTGCTCCCGGTCCACGGCGAAGCTCGTCATCAACGGGCGCATTGCCGTCTCGCCGAAGAGCTGGGCATCCGCGCACCGCTCAGTCCGGTGAATGGCGACCTGATCCGCCTCGATGGCGATGGCTTGAGTCGGGTCTCACGCCACCCCCAACGCCCCTGCATCGTCAGCCAGGACAGCGTCGCTCTCCTCCCCGGGTTGGCCGCCGATCGCGGCTCTTCGCGCCACGGAACCCTCTATCTGGCGATCCCGGTCGCTGCCACCGGCACGGGCTGGACCCGCCTGGGCCGCCTGATGTTCGATGCCCACCACATGCGGCCTCTGGACGAAGACGACTTCAGCGACTGGCTGGACGAACGGCTCGAGGCACTGCCAGCCGAAACCCTCGCCGAATTGCGCCAGCAGCTACAGCCCCTCATCACCGCCTGGCTGAGCGAGCGTCTGCGTCAGCTTCCCGACGTTCACCTGCAACTGATGGCGATGGAATCCCCGGTTTTCGGCACGTCGTCCTGACCCTACGCAACGGGGGCCAATCTCCAGGATTGACCCCCGTTCATACTCGACCCACGCCGACAGTCTGGTATCAGCTGCCGTTGGCATTCTTGGGTGGCCGGCCACGGCGGCGGCGCGGCGGCTCTCCCACCAGATCCTCCACGGAGAGACCGGCATCCTGCATGGCCTCGCGAATCTCGGCCAGCTTCCTTTCCTTGTCCGCCTCTTCCTGCTCACGGCGTTTCTCTTCTTCCTTCTTCAGCTCGATGACCTCGCCAATCACGTCGGAGAGTTTGTGCAACTGCTCCATGCTCAATTGGCGAGCTGCCGCTCGGGCCACGTTCTTGTTGCGGGCGATACGCTCCAGAGTTTCGCTGGACATTGGTCTCCTCCATGCAGGAAACGACGAGAGAATCTGACGACTTTCTCACCAAAAGTATATGCGTTGGAACCACCTTGGCAAGAAAAAGCCAGCAAAAAAATACTGCACGTTTCTACTCTGTCAGCCAAAGGTGGGAAAAAACCTGAGAGTTCAACCTCCGGTCATGTTCATGAAGCGCACGACCTGAACGTCGCCGTCAGTGGTGAAATGGTGCCGCTCCGGCTTGAGCGGCATGGCTCTGACGATGGCTTCCTTGAGCGCATCCATATCTCCCGGATAGCGACGCAACACCGCCCGAAGGTCCACGGAGTGTTCATTGCCCAGGCACAGCAACAGCCGCCCTTCCACGGTAACGCGAACGCGGTTGCAGCTGGCACAGAAATTGTGGCTATGCGGGGAGATGAAACCGATCCGTGATGCACTGTCGGGCATGCGGAAATAGCGCGAAGGTCCCAGCGAACTTTCCGTCGTGGGCAGCAACGAATAGCGCCGTTCGATCATCGCCTGTACGTCATCGCTGGAGCAGAAGGTTTCGGCTCGGGAATGATCGGAGACGTCCCCCAGTGGCATCTCCTCGATGAAACTGATGTCCAGATCCTCGTCGCGTGCGAAATCGACCAGATCCAGCACCTCGTCATCATTGCGCCCCCTGAGGATGACGGCGTTGAGCTTTATTCGCTCGAAACCCGCATCGCGAGCCGCACGGATGCCCGCCAGTACGCGGCTGAGATCACCAGTGCGGGTCAGCCGACGAAAACGTTCCGGGTCGAGGGAGTCGAGGCTGATGTTGAGCCGTTGCAACCCTCCCTCTCGCAGGCTCACGGCCTGCTTTGCGAGCCCGGCGCCATTGGTGGTCATGGCAAAGTCCTTGAGCCCGGGAAGGGCGCCGATCTCCGTGACGAGCTTGCCGATGTTGCGTCGGACCAACGGCTCCCCGCCCGTGAGGCGAACCTTTTCCACCCCCAGCTCGACGAACGCACGCGCCACGGTGGCCAGTTCCTCGAGCGTGAGCACCTGGGCTCGCGGCAGGAAGGTCATCTCCTCGCTCATGCAGTAGACACAGCGAAAATCGCAGCGGTCCGTGACGGACAGTCGCACGTAACGGACGCGTCGTCCGAAGTCATCGATCAGCTCTGACTCCATGCTCACCTCTCCCAGCGACTGGCATCCCGTTGATCGGACTCGCGCTCGGCGACCCAATAATCGCCACTGGCGCTGTGCTCCTTTTTCCAGAATGGCGCGCGAGTCTTGAGATAGTCCATGATGAAATCGCAGGCCTCGAAGGCCTGGCGTCGGTGCTCACTGGCCACGACTACCAATACGATAGGATCACCGGGGGCCAGCCGTCCAACCCGATGGATCACGCTGACGCCTTGCAACGACCAACGCCGCTCGGCTTCGCTCACGATTTCGCCGAGAGCGGCTTCGGTCATTCCCGGATAGTGCTCAAGGGTGAGAGCGATCACCTCCGGTCGCTCGTTGAAGTCGCGGACCAATCCGGTGAAGCTCACCACGGCCCCGATGTCCGTTCGTCCCGCGAGCAATGCCCGCTGTTCCTCGCCGGCATCGAAGGACGCCTGCTGTACCCGGATCATGCTCAGCCTCCCGTGACCGGCGGGAAGAAGGCCACTTCATCGTCGTCGGTGATCGGCGTGGCGTCCACCGCCATGACTTGATTGACGGCGCACAGAACGCGACCTTCCGAAAGCCGAGAGAATCTCGGGTCGCGCTCGATCAGCGCGGCCTTGAGGCCGCCGACGTCAGCCGTGGGCAGATCGTCGAGGGCCACGCTGAGCTCGCTGACGCCAAGACTCTCGCGCAGTTCGGCCAGGCACTTGACGCGCACGCAGGGCGATTCCAGATCGCAGCGCAGGCCCACGGACACTTCGCCGGCCGCCCCCTCTCCGGTAACGATCGGCGCTTCGGGCGGCGCCACGGCTCCCCCCGCATCGCGGCGGTAGTCGCCGGAGCGGCCACCGCTCTTGGCCTCCAAGCGAATGGCACCGATCTCCATGTCCTTGTCCACCGCCTTGCACATGTCGTAGAGCGTCAGGCATGCCACGGAGACAGCGGTCAAGGCCTCCATCTCCACGCCGGTGCGTCCGTTGAGACGGCAAGTGGCGCTCACCTCGACCCGCGAATTCGCCTCGTCGAGGCGGAAATCGACGCTCACCTTGGAAAGCGGCAGCGCATGGCACAACGGAATCAGTTCGTGGGTGCGCTTGGCGGCCTGGATGCCGGCAATGCGAGCGGTGGCGAGCACGTCACCCTTGGGCAGACTCCCCTCGGCGAGCAGAGCCAGGGTCGCCGGCTGCATGGTGATCTGCCCCGAAGCGGTCGCTTCACGGCGACTCTCGGGCTTGTCGGCGACGTCCACCATATGGGCTTCGCCGCGTTGATTGAGATGGGTCAGGGTCATGTCGGCAACGCCTCAACAAAGGTCATCGGATAACGGTTGCACGGTGACGGGATCGCCGGCGGCGACCCCGGCTCGCTCGGGGTCGATCTCGATCAGGCAGTCCGCGGCCACCATGGAAGACAGAATGCCGGAGCCTTGCCGGCCGGTACTGCACACCCACAGCCGCCCTTCGGTATCGCTACGCAAGCGACCGCGCAGGAAATCCACGCGTCCTGCGCGGCTGGCCAGCGACTCTTCGGCCAGAGCCGTGAGGCGCCGCGGCTGCGGTTCGGTACTCCCCTGCAAACGCCACAGCAGCGGTGCCACGAACTGCAGGAAGGTGACCATGGCGGCGACCGGATTGCCCGGCAATCCGAAGAAAGGAGTGGCCAAGCTTCCCAGCCGTCCGCACGCCAGCGGCCGGCCGGGACGCATGGCGATCTTCCAGAAACCCAGCTCGCCGACTTCCTGCAGCGCTCCCCGCACCCGGTCCGCCTCGCCGACCGATACGCCACCGCTGGTGATCACCAGATCGGCCTGGTGGGCCGCCTCGGCCAAGGCCGCGACGATGCGCTGCCGATCGTCGGGGAGGATGCCCAGATCGAGAACCTCCGCACCCTGCTCGGTGACCAGGCCACGCAGCGAGAAGCGGTTGGCATCGAAGATGCCGGCCGGGGGTAGCTCTTCGCCGGGCGCCGTCACTTCGTCGCCGGTGGAGAAGATCGCTACGCGGGCACGCCGATGCACGCTGGCCCCGGCCACGCCCAACGAGGCCAGCAAGCCGAGCTCGGCGGCCCCGAGACGCGTTCCGGCAGTCAATGCCGTGGCGCCGCGGGCGATGTCTTCGCCGGCCATGCGAACGTTCTGGCCACGCCGCACGCACTCCGCGCGATGAATCCGAACGCCGCCGTCCCGCTCGTCGAGCTGTTCGCGCATGACAACGGTGTCTGCCCCGGCAGGCAGCGGCGCACCGGTAGTGATGCGCACGCACTCGCCAGCGGCCAGCGCCGCCTCGTGGCGGTGGCCAGCCAGTACTTCGCCGACCAGCGACCAACTGGCCGGTAGCGTCCCTCGCTCCGGCCAGGACAGGGCGATGCCGTCCATGGCCGCATTGGTATTCTGCGGCACGTCGATGGGCGATACCTGCGACTCAGCGAGCACGCGGCCATGGAGGGCCGCCAACGGCACCCACTCGGACGGCAGAGGTGCTGCGACCAAGCTTGCCGTCGCCGCTCGCGCCTCCGCAACGCTCAGCATGCGCTCGCCAAGGTCGAAACAGGACAGGCTCATGCCCCTGCCTCCACGACCCCGCGAGGGACCTGCTCGCTGGGCCAGCGGGTCGGCCAGGCAGCCACCCAGTCGGCGATCGCTTCGAGGTCGTCGAGATCCAGCGCCTCGACGCCCGCCGGCAACGACAGCGGCTCGGCGCTGGCCACGGCCCTGATCCAAGGGTCATCGTCCACGCGCAGCGGCTTGCCCAGCGCCTCGCGGTGCAGCGCCAGCTTGGGCAGCGGCCACGCCTTGAATCCCTCGACCAGCACCAGGTCCGGGTGCTGGGGGCGGATCATCTCGATCAATTGCGCCAGGTCGGCCTCGGTCTGGTCCGGCGTTTCCATCATCAGTGCCAGGCGCGCCCGCGAGGCGATCAGCATCGGCGAAGCACCGGCGCAGCGCAGGCGATGGCTATCCTTGCCCGGCTGATCGATGTCGAAAGCGTGATGGGCATGCTTGATCACCGCCGCCCGCAGGCCACGTTCGGTCAGCCGTGGCAACAGCTGCTCGAGCAGGGTCGTCTTGCCGGTGCCGCTCCAGGCAGCGATGCCGAGCAGCGGCAGGGCATCATCGAACGGTAGGGAAGCGTCGATCACGGCACTCATGGCAGTCGTCACTCCTCGCTCAGGCGCGCCTCGAGGCGCTGTTTCTCATCCCGGGTATTGAGATTGGCAAAGGTTTCCGGACAGTCGCTGAAATCCACCGAGCGCCAGGCATGGCGGGCATACCAGCGGTCGATCTTGCGCTCGCCATCGCTCAGGGCGGCGGCGAGGTCCTCGGCAAGCGACGTGCGTATCAATGCAACCACGGGATGCAGCCGCTCGCCGTCATGGGCCACGGCGATGTCGCCCCCGCCGACACCCGCCACCAGGCGTGGTACCAGATCGACCGGCAAGGCCGGGCTATCGCAGGGAACCACCAGCACCCAGGGAGTTCCAGCCACGCACAGGCCACTGTGAATGCCCATGAGGGGACCCTGGAAGTCGGGCTCGCGGTCGCTCACCACGCGTTCGGCCCATGCTGCGTACTCGGCAAGATGACGATTGGCGTTGATCCAAACCGCCGCCACTTCCCCCACCAAGCGTTCGCGAACATGGGCTACCAGCGGCCGTCCGGCAAAGGGCTCCAGCCCCTTGTCGCACCCGCCCATGCGGCGCCCCCGTCCTCCGGCGAGTATCAGGCCGGTCACCTCTTGTCGCGGATCCATCAATGCCCTCGCTCGCCCCTATGGCGTTGCAATCATGATGCCTGACGCAGCTTCGCCGTGCCATGCCTGCCACGACGCGCCATGACGACGATCATCGAACATGGAGACGAAGCACCGCTAAAGGGTATCATCCGTCAACCCAATCGAACGTTTGACGGCAGACCAAGCAATGGAAGGATTCAACGTGGGCAGCCGCCTGCGCGAACTGCGCCAGGCGCGCCGACTCTCACAGCGCGAGCTGGCCAAGCGCGCCGGCGTCACCAACAGCACCATATCGTTGATCGAGCAGAACAGCGTTAGCCCGTCGGTGAGCTCGCTCAAGAAGATCCTCGATGCCCTGCCGGTGTCGATCAGCACCTTCTTCGCCGGCGACGAACCCGCACCGCCGCACCACTTCTACAAGGCCAGCGAGTTGACCGAGATCGGTGACGGCCACCTTTCGTGGCGGCTCGTGGCGGCACGCCGCGCGGAACGCCGCATGTCGATCATCCACGAGCGCTATCCGCCGGGAGCCGACAGTGGCGAGGAGATGCTCGAACACGACGGCGAGGAAGGCGGGGTGGTGATCGCCGGACGGATCGAGCTCACCGTCGGGGATGAAGTCGAGGAACTCGGTCCCGGCGATGCCTACTACTTCGATTCACGGCTGCCCCACCGCTTCCGCAACCGGGGCAGCGAAGAGTGCGTGATCGTCAGTGCCAACTCACCGCCCTCATTCGCCGAGGGCGGTCACGAGCAGCACCACGTCTAGGCAGTCTCTTCCTCGGCTCCGGGCAGGGCCCAGTTGAGCACGATGCCGACTACGGCAGCGAGACTCACCCCCTGCAGGGTGAACTGGCCGCCACCGAACTGCATGCCGCCGATGCCGAACACCAGGATGAGCGACACCACCACCAGATTGCGCGGCGCAGTGAGCGATTGACCGGCTCGCACCAGGGTGTTCATGCCCACTACGGCAATCGACCCGAACAGCAGCGTCATGATGCCTCCCATGACCGGCCCGGGGATGGTCTGCAGCAGCGCGCCGAGCTTGGCAATGAAAGCCAGCGACACGGCCAGGCAGGCGGCCACGATCATGAAATGGGGGTTGAAGGCGCGGGTGAGGGTCACCGCTCCGGTGACTTCGGAGTAGGTGGTATTGGGGGGACCACCGAACAGCGCCGCCGCGGAAGTGGCCAGGCCGTCGCCGAGCAGGGTGCGATGCAGGCCGGGCTCACTCAGATAGTTCTTGCGGGTCACCGAGCCGATGGCAATCATGTCGCCGATGTGCTCCACGGCCGGCGCAATGGCGACCGGAATCATGAACAGGATCGCCGCCCAGTGAAAGCTCGGAGCGGTGAAGCTCGGCAGCGACACCCATGCCGAGTCGTGAACCGGGGTGAAATCGACCACGCCCATTAGCAGGGCCAGCACATAACCGGTGACGATCCCCCCCATGATGGGCACCAGGCGCAGCAGGCCGCGACCGAATACCGCGAGCAGCAGCGTCACCAGCAGGCTGGCCATTGAGAGCACGACCGCCCGCCCGTAACCGATGTGCTCGCTGGTCTCTCCGGTGGCCATGTCCACCGCCACAGGGGCGAGCGCCAAGCCGATCACCATGATCACCGGCCCCACTACCACCGGCGGCAGGAGCCGGTGAAGCCAGGCGGTCCCCTTCAGGCGCACGAACTGGGCAATCACCACGTAGACCAGCCCCGCGACCAGCAATCCGCCCAGGGTGGCGGAAACGCCGAAACTCGCCACCGACCCCTGAATGGGGGCGATGAACGCAAAGGAAGAGGCGAGAAAGACCGGCACGCTGGCGCGGGTCACGCCGTGAAAGATCAGGGTACCGATGCCGGCGGTGAACAGAGCCACGTTGGGATCCAGGCCGGTCAGCAGGGGCACCAGAACCAGGGCCCCGAAGGCCACGAACAGCATCTGGGCACCGGTCAGCAGCGTGCGTGGCAGGGAGTCGGCGGGTCGCTGAACGGCCGCGGAATCGGTCATGGCAGGGCTCCTGGATGTTTGGGCGGAAATCGCGCGGCATTCTAGCAGCCTCGCGCTCCCGGCACGACGCCGCCCCCATCGCCCTGCTCCACTCTTCGCTCACGCTGGTCCATCGACAGCGCTTCCAGGTACTCGGCAAGACGTTGCTCCGCCGTGTCCCCGAAAAGCACCTCGCAGGCCTCCCTCACGCCCGCGGATCGGCCGATCGACGTCTCGGGCACCACCAGCGAGATCTTCGAACGGCGCCGCAACAGATCCTCGAGACGCGTGACCATCTCGCGATCCCGAGCCTGCGTGAGTTCCACCCTCAGGTACTCGGTACCCTCGATCAGCACCTCGGCCTGGCGCTGGTCGCGGCGCACCGCCTCCAGCATATCGAAGGCCTGGTCGGCATAGCGACGCCACAGGCGTTGACTGATCGGTTCGGAGGCATGTGCCGCGGTCAGGTCGTCGAGTTGCATCCGCCGAGCCTCCTCCAGGAAGGCATCGCGTACCGAGCCATCCGGCTCTCCATACCAGCGCCGGTTCTCATCCGGCACGGCAATGCCGAGGCCCTTCACCGCCTCGACGATTTCCGCTCCAACGTTGAGACAGTCGGTGAGCTTGCCGCCGAAGATGCTGAGGTGTGCCCGCTCGGTGTCGAGGTCGATGACGTGCTTGCGTGACAGGTTGAGAAAATCTCGCTCCCCTCCGCCGGAGGGCTTGATTGCCAGCGGCCGCACTCCACAGCGGGTGGCGATGATGTCCGTCTCGTCGAGGGGCCGCTTCAGCGACAAGCGCTTGTTGATGTTGTCGAGCACGAAGGCCACATCCTCCGGGGTGACCGTCACCACCGGACTCTCGACCCGGGTATCGGTGGTGCCGATGCAGGTGCGCGGCCCCATGGGGATGACGAAGAACAGGCGGCCGTCATCGGCGAAGAAGGCCAGCACCCGACGCCCCTCGGTGAGCCGCGGCACGATCAGGTGGATTCCCTTGGAAAAGACATGATGGTGCTCGGTGCGCTGCCCGTCGCGGCGGTTGAGGTCGTCGACCCAGGGGCCCGCGGCGTTGATCATCGCCCGCGAGCGGATCTCGAAGGTGTCGCCGCCCAGCACATCGCGGACTCGAGCGATCCAGCCCCCCTCTTCACGACGTGAGGAAAGATACTCCACGTAGTTGGCGGCCACGCCACCGAAGTCCAGCGCTCGGCGGACGAAATTGAAAACGAAGCGGGCATCGTTGTCATGCAGGTAGGCGTCGGAGTATTCGAAGCCGCCAACCGCACACGAGGTGTCGATGATCGGTTCTCGCGCCTTGAGAGCTGGCGGCCGCATGTAGTGAGGGCGCTGCGTGAAGGCGTTGCCCATCAGCCAGTACAGCCAGGTGCCAGCCCAGGGCACTAGCGGATGGTGGCGAAACCCGCGGTGTATGGTGGTGAGAAAGCGGATCTCCTTCACCGAAGAGGGATAGCTCCTGATCAAGTGATTCCGGCTTCGGCAGAGCTTGCGCACCAAGGAGAACTCGCCGCTCTCCATGTACTTGATCCCGCCCCACACCAGGTTGGAGGAATGCATGCTGGTACTGCTGGCAAAGTCCCCCTTGTCGATCAGGGCGACGCTGACGCCCTTGCCGCTCAAGGCAGCGGCCGCCGCAGCCCCGTTGATGCCGCCACCGACAATCATCACGTCGAAGGTGCGCTCGCGCAGCTTGCGGAAATTGTTCTGGCGAAGTTGCATGTGTAGCCCTTCTCAGCAGCGAAAGGCCCCGCTCGGCGCTAGCCGAGCGGGGCCTGGGTCCCGTTCGGGCAACCGGTCGCACTGGTATCGATTTCCCGGCCGGGCCGAGTGATGGCGGGCAGCCGCCCGCCACCGGGTGTCAGCGCGTACCGGCCGCCATCCACGCCTCCATCATCTCGTCATAGGGAACGGTGGTGCCCTGCGGCATTTCATCATCCAGCTTGGCCTTCGGAGCCCCAGGCTGAGAGAGCCACACTTCCGGGTCCTGCTCGTCATTGAGCTGCGGCGCATAGACCTGGAATACGCCGGCCCGGGCCAGGCGCGCCATCACGCTGTCGATGTCGCCGGCCAGGTTGTCGAGCGCCTCCTGGGGTTCGATTTCACCGCTGACCGCCGGGGCCAGGTTCTGCCACCACAGCGGTGCCATGCGCGGATAGTCGGGCACGTTGGTGCTCGAAGGCGTCCAGTTGGACTCGTTGGGACTGCGATAGAACTCCACCAGCCCCCCCAGCTTGGGTGCCATCTCACTCATCTGATCGGAGAAGATGTCCGATTCGCGAATCGGCGTCAGGCCGGCCATCAATTTTTCCAACGACACCGTCTTGGAAGTGGTGAACTGCCCGAACAGCCAGGCTGCCGTGCGTCGATCCTCCGGGGTGGAGTCGAAGAAGGTCCAGGAGCCCACGTCCTGATAGCCCACCTTCATGCCCTCCTCCCAGTAAGGGCCGGTCGGAGACGGCGCCATGCGCCACTTGGGCGTACCGTCCTCTTCGGTAACCGGCAGCCCAGGGTCGGTCATGTCGGCGGTGAACGCGGTGTACCAGAATATCTGCTGGGCCACGTTGCCCTGGGCCGGCACCGGTCCGGCCTCGCCGAAGGTCATGCCCTGGGCCTCGGGCGGAGCATACTTGTCGAGCCATTCGACCATCTTCGTCACCGCGAACACCGAAGCGGGCGAGTTGGTCGCCCCGCCGCGGCTGACGCTGGCCCCCACGGGACGACTCTCTTCATCGACCCGGATGCCCCAGTCGTCGACCGGATTCCCGAAGGGCACCCCGGGACTGCCCATGCCGGCCATGGAAAGCCAGGAGTCGTGGAAGCGCCAGCCCAGAGAGGGATCACGGCGGCCATAGTCCATGTGACCGTAGACGGTCTCGCCGTCGATTTCGCCGACGTGCTCGGTGAAGAACTCGGCGATGTCCTCGTAGGCGGTCCAGTTGGTCGGCACCCCCAGGTCGTAACCATAGATCTCGCGGAACTGATCCTGGAAATCCTCGCGCTGGAACCAGTCGTAACGGAACCAGTAGAGGTTGGCGAACTGCTGGGTCGGCAGCTGATAGATACTGCCGTCGGGGCCGGTCGTGTACTGAATGCCGATGAAATCATCCAGATCCAGCGTGGGCAGCGTGTAATCGGCCCACTCGTTGTCCATCGCCTCGGAGAGATTGATGGTGGTGCCGTAACGAATATGGGTACCGATGGCATCGGAGTCGTTGACGTAACCGTCGTAGATGTTGCGCCCCGACTGCATCTGGGTCTGCATGTTGTTGACGACGTCCCCCTCACCGATGATGTTGTGAGTCACCTCGATGCCGGTCAGCTCGGTGAAGGCCTCGGCCAGCACGTCGCGCTCGTAGATGTGGGTCGTCAGCCCTTCCGCGACGGTGTTGATCTCCATTCCGCGGAAGGGCTCGGCCGCCTCGGCGAACCACATCAGTTCCTCGATCTGTTGCTCGCGGCTGAGGGTCGAGTTCTGGAAGTGTTCGTCCACCAGGCGCTCGGCAATGGCACGGGCATCATGGTCGTCGGCGTGCAGCGGCGCACTTGCCAGCATGATACCGCTGGCCAGTAGCGACAGTCGTATTGTTGTCGATTTCATGTTGACCTCTTTGGTTGTTGTGGTTCTTTCCATGAACGATTGGCTCCTTGCTTCCCGGTCAGCCCCAGCGCAGCAGTACGAGCAACCAAACGACCGATGCACCGAGAGCCAGCCAGATGCTCAGCGGGGTGAAGCCCACCACCAGTAGATGGAGGTAGGCGGAGGAAAGCAGCCCGATGAAGAGGCGGTCGCCGCGGGTGGTGGCAATTGGTAGAAAGCCCTTGCGCTCCACCGTCGGCGAGACGATCTCCCAGGCGGTCATGCCCATCAGGATGGCGGCTATGGCCGCGAAGAAGAGCGCCGTGGGCGTGGTCCATACCATCCATTCCATGACATCGGCCTCCTCAGGTACGACCCAGGGCAAAGCCCTTGGCAATGTGATTGCGCACGAAGTAGACCACCACGATTCCCGGCAGGATGGTGAGCACCCCGGCCGCCGACAGCGCGCCCCAGTCGATGCCCGAGGCCCCCTTGGTCTGGGTCATCACCGAGCCGATCGGCTGAGCCCCCGTAGAAGTCAGGGTGCTGGCCAGCAGCAGCTCGACCCACGAGAACATGAACAGGAAGAACAGGGTCACGCCGATGCCCGAGCGGATCATGGGGATGAATATCTTCACGAAGAAGCGCGGGAAACTGTAGCCGTCGATGAAGGCGGTCTCGTCGATCTCCTTGGGCACGCTGCTCATGAAACCCTCGAGGATCCACACCGCCAGCGGAATGTTGAACAAGCAATGAGCCAGCGCCACGGCCACGTGGGTATCGAACAGGCCCACGGTGTAGTAGAGCTGAAAATAGGGCAGCAGAAAGACCGCCGGCGGAGCCATCAGGTTGGTCAGCAGCCAGAAGAACAGGTGCTTGTCGCCGATGAACCTGAAGCGACTGAAGGCGTAGGCAGCCGGCAGCGCCACCAGAATGCTGATCAGCATGTTCATCAGTACATAGGCGATGGAGTTGACGTAGCCCATGTACCAGTTGGCATCGGTGAATATCTTCGCATAGTGCTCCAGGGTGAAGTCGCTCGGCCACAGCGTCAGAGCACCGAGAATCTCGCTGTTGGACTGGAACGACATGTTCAAAAGCCAGTAGATCGGCAACAGCACGAAGAGGATGTAGGTCGTCAACAAACCGGTTCGACGCCACTGGCGGACGACCGGTCGTGCCTGACGGCGGCGCTTGGCAGCCACCGCCTCCGCGCGACGGCGCACGGCTTCCGGCGTGGTGGGCAGCGAATCGGACATGTCAGGCCCCCTTCTCTTGCTTGTCTTTCTGCAGGTTCATGATGGCGGTGTAGAATACCCAGCAGACCAGCAGGATGATCAGGAAGTAGATGAGCGAGAAGGCCGCCGAAGGGCCGAGGTCTTGCTGACCAATGGCCATGGTGGTCAGCGACTGACTGAGGAAAGTGGTGGAACTTCCTGGGCCTCCGCCGGTGAGCACGAAAGGCTCGGCGTAGATCATGAAGGAGTGCATGAAGCGCAGCAGTACGCCGATGACCAGTACGTTGGTGAGCTTGGGAAGCTGAATGTAGCGGAACACCGCCCAGCGCGACGCGCGGTCGATGCGCGCCGCCTGGTAGTAGGCATCGGGAATGGAACGCAGCCCGCTGTAACAGAGCAAGGCAATCAGCGGGGTCCAGTGCCATACATCCATCAACACGATGGTGGCCCAGGCATCCACGGCGCTTCTGGTGATGTTGTAGCCGTAACCCAGCTCGCGAAGACTCCACCCCATGAGGCCGATATCGCCTCGGGTGAATATCTGCCAGATGCTGCCCACCACGTTCCAGGGAATGAGCAAAGGCAGGGTGACCAGGATCATCACCACCGAAGCACGCCAGCCCCGTTTGGGCATCAGCAGAGCAATGCCGATTCCCAACGGCACCTCGATGGCCAGAATGGTGAACGAGAAGGCGAACTGGCGCAGCAAGGCGGCCTGCAACGCCGGGTCGTTGAGGGTGGCCTCGAACCACTCGGTACCGGTGAAGAAGCGCGTATGGGCGTCGAAGACATCCTGCACCGAATAGTTGACCACCGTCATCAGCGGTATGACCGCCGAGAATGCCACCAGCAACAGCATGGGCAGGATGAGCAGCCATGCCCGATTGTTGTAGACCTTATTCATGACCGATCTCCACGCGGAAGTCATCGACGTACAGGCCGAGCCGGTTGTCGGGAAACCGCAGATGGGCAGTGCGACGCGGCACCACTCGACCCTCTTCGACGCGAGCCTTCAAGACATGCTCACCCAGACGCAGGGAGAGAATCCGGTAGGTACCGAGATCCTGCGCGTCTTCCACATCGGCCATGACGCTGCCGGCCACCGGATCGGCATGCACCTCGATGAACTCGGGGCGAATGCCCAGCTTGACGTTGGAGGATCTCGCTCCGGCAATGGCATCGCGCAATGCGCCGCTCACGGGAAGGGAAACATCACCGGCCAACACCGCCTCACCTCGCAACGCCACGTCGAGGAAATTCATCCCGGGGCTGCCGATGAAGTAGCCGACGAAGGTGTGCGAAGGCCGCTCGAAGAGTTCGCGCGGCGTACCGAACTGGACCACCTGCCCCTGGTACATCACCGCTATCTTGTCGGCAAATGTCGACGCCTCTAGCTGATCGTGGGTGACATAGACCATCGTGATGTTGAAACGGCGATGAATCTCCTTGAGTTTGCGACGCAGCTTCCACTTCAACTGTGGGTCGATCACCGTCAAGGGCTCGTCGAAGAGGATCGCGGTCACGTCTTCGCGCACCAGGCCGCGCCCCATGGACACCTTTTGCTTCTCGTCGGCAGTGAGGTTGCGAGCCTTGCGCTTGAGCTGGGCGGTCAGCTCGAGCACATCGGCCACCTCCATCACGCGTTCGTGCACGCGCGACTCGGGGGTCTTAACGTTGCGCAGCGGGAAGGCGAGATTGTCGTAGACCGACATGGTGTCGTAGACCACGGGAAACTGGAAAACCTGGGCAATGTTGCGCTCTTCCGGTGGTAGCGCATTGACGTTGCAGCCATCGAACTGGACCTCGCCACTGGACGGCTGCAGCAGCCCCGAAATGATGTTGAGCAACGTCGACTTCCCGCAGCCGGAAGGGCCCAGCAATGCATAGGCCCCGCCCTGCTGCCAGACATGATCCATCTCGCGGATGGCATAGTCCTCGGGCCCCATGGGTTCTGCCAAGTAGGTATGGGCCAAGGACTTGAGAGTGATTTCCGCCATGTCACAGGCCTCCCAGGTGAGAAGGGACATGCACCACGTCACCATGGCGATCGAAGGCATATACCTTATGGATCGGGAAGTGGATGGTGATGCGCTGATCGACATCGAACTCGTGCACACCGCTCAAGTGCACCACCATGGCGAAGAGGTCGTTGGCCACGTGAAGAAAGGTTTCCGAGCCGCTGATCTCGGCCAGCTCGACGCTCACTTCGACCGCCAGATCGTCATCGGCTCGGGGTTGCAGGGAGATGTGCGAGGGGCGCACGCCGAAGTGGTACTCCCCGGGAGGCAGCGAGCGCAGGTCATCGCTGAGGGGAAAGGCAGCCCGTCGGTCGAAAGAGATTTCGTCGCCTGAAATCAGACCACGAATCATGTTGATCGGCGGCTCCGAGAACATCTCGGCACTCGAACGGCTGACCGGTCGATGATAGACGTCTTCCGTACGCCCGTACTGGAGCAGGCGCCCTTCATGCAGCACCGCCGTATTCCCTCCCAGAGCCAACGCCTCCGCCGGCTCGGTAGTGGCATACACGGCAATGCAGCGGCGTTCGTCGAAGAGCGTGCGAAGCTCCTCGCGCAGCTCTTCGCGCAGCTTGTAGTCGAGATTGACCAGCGGTTCGTCGAAGAGAATGACATCGGCATCCTTGACCAATGCCCGCCCCATGGCGGTGCGCTGTTGCTGGCCGCCGGAAAGCTCCAGTGGGGAACGCTCTAGCAGATGCTCGATGTGAAGGAGCTCGGCCGTCTCGCGAACGCGACGGTCGATTTCGGCCCGCTCCACCTTGGCCAGGCGCAGCGGCGAGGCGATGTTGTCGTAGACGCTGAGACCGGGGTAGTTGATGAACTGCTGATAGACCATCGACACGTTGCGGTGCCTTACCGACACCCCGGTGACGTCCCGTCCCTCCATCAGCACGCGTCCGCGGGTTGGGGTGTCGAGCCCGGCCATGAGGCGCATGAGCGTGGTCTTGCCCGCGAGGGTGCGTCCCAGCAGCACGTTGAAGGAGCCAGGCTTGAGCTCCAGATTCACTCCCTCGATGTGAGTGGCGCCACCGACCACCAGGTCGATGTTGTCGAGGATCAATGACATTGCGGATCTCGGCTGTTCTTCGTTGTGTGAATACGCGCAAGGTCGGCGTGGATTCACGATAGTCGAGATTCGCTTTCTTACTCAAATGTATATTACCGAAAAAGCCCTAGCCACCTCGTGCCCTTCCTGCCTTTTTCAACTCAGGCCATTGATTTTCTGAACTTAAAACCAAAAATTGAACTTTCGGCTAAGAGCGGCACGAAACTGGCTGCCTAGGAATCCCGCCAAAAGAAACGGGCACGATGTTCGTATGCGAACATCGTGCCCGAGCAGTGAAAGAAGCGTGCCGGCTCAGCGCGTCCCGAAGATCTTGTCCCCCGCATCGCCGAGACCGGGCACGATGTAGCCGTTCTCATCGAGATGGTCGTCCACTCCGGCAGTATAGATCTCGATGTCGGGATAGGCATCCTGAACGCGCTTGATGCCTTCGGGTGCCGCCACGAGCACGATCACCTTCATGTGCTTGCAGCCACGCTCACGCAGCATGTCGAGGGTCGCCACCATGGTGCCGCCGGTGGCCAGCATGGGATCGATGACGATGGCCAGGCGCTCGTCGAGATCGTTCGCGAACTTGGCGAAATAGGGCACCGGCTCCAGCGTCTCCTCGTCGCGGTAGAGTCCCACCACGCTGATGCGCGCACTGGGAATCAGGTCGGTGACGCCGTCGAGCATGCCGAGACCGGCACGCAGGATCGGCACGATGGTGACCTTCTTGCCCTTGAGCAGCTGCACCGGGATCTTGTTGCCACTCCAGCCGTCGATATCCTGGGTCTGGAGTTCCAGGTCCTGGGTCGCCTCGTAGGTCAGTAGCTTGGCCACCTCGCCGGCCAGCTCGCGAAAGCTCTTGGTACTGATGCCGGCCTCGCGCATCAGTCCCAACTTGTGCTGGACCAACGGGTGCTGGATGGCGTGTACGCTCATGGGTGACCTCATTACGACGGAGTGGGCGGGAACGACCTTCGCCGGATGGACGGCACCGACAAATTGCGCGCCATTTTACCCGTATCACGTCGCGAGGTTAAGCCGAACTGCCCAGGTAGTAAGCCTATCGAGGGGCGTCGGGGCAGGCCAAAGGGGAGATCTTTCGCCAGGGGTGAGGAGCCCTGCTCCGAACGGGCTGGCCATGGATGGCCAGCACCGGTCCTGCAAGCGGAGCAGGATGCGAGAGCGAAGCAGGGCAAAAGTAGCGCCCAGGGAAGGGGTCACAGCGCCTCCCCGCAGGCCTGTCGCCGGATCAGCCCCGAGATGCCTAGGATTCTGGCGTCTCAGGCAGTTGCCAGTCGATGGGCTCGCGGCCGTGCTGCTCGAGAAACGCATTGGCTCGCGAAAAGTGATGGTTGCCGAAGAAACCACGATGGGCGGACAGCGGCGAAGGATGCGGCGACTCCAGCACCAAGTGCCGCGACGCATCCACCAGCGCCTTCTTCTGGCGGGCATGGCTGCCCCACAACAGGAACACCGAAGGCTCGGCGTGGGCGTTGACCGTCTCGATGGCCCGGTCGGTGAAGGTCTCCCACCCCTTGCCGCGATGCGAGCCGGCATTGCCCTGCTGCACCGTCAGCGAGGTGTTGAGCAGCAGCACGCCCTGCCGCGCCCAATGCTCCAGGCAGCCGTGGTTCACTGGCTGAAAGCCGACGTCGGCGGCAAGCTCCTTGTAGATGTTGACCAGCGACGGCGGAATTGCCACGCCCGGCCGCACCGAGAAGCACAGGCCGTGAGCCTGACCGGGGCCGTGATAGGGATCCTGGCCCAGGATCACCACCTTGACCCGGTCCAGCGGGGTCAACTCGAAGGCGCGAAACCAGTTGGAGGAGTGAGGATAGATCACCTTCCTGGCCGCTTTCTCGGCGGCCAGGAAATCGCGCAGCGACTGCATGTAGGGAGCCTGGAACTCGGCCCCCAGCCACTGCTGCCAGCTGTCGGGAAGCGGTGTACTCATCGTTCAGCGCTTGACTTGGTCGGCCAGGGGCTCCACGTAGGCCACCCCCATGTCCCAGGGAAACTGGATCCAGCAGTCCTGAGCCACTTCGGTGAGGTACTGGTCCACCAGAGGCTTGCCTTCGGGCTTGGCATAAACGGTGACGAAATGCGCCTTGGGCAGCATCTCGCGCACCTTGCGCGCCGTCTTGCCGGTGTCCACCAGATCGTCGACCAGTAGCCAGCCCTCGCCATCGTGGTCGATGCCCTTGAGCACCTGCAGGCCGCCCTGATCCATGTGATCGTAGCTCTTGATGCACACGGTATCGATCAGGCGCACATTGAGCTCGCGGGCGATGAGAGCCGCCGGAATCAGGCCACCGCGGGTGATGGCCACGATGCCATCGAAGTCGCGCTCGATCAGCCGATGGCACAACTCGCGCACGTCGCGGTGAAGCTGATCCCAGGAGACGGTGAAGTGCTGGTGATAGCGATGGGTACTCATGGCAGCGTCACTCGTCCTCGGTGAAGGAACACACCGCGAAGACACTGAAACCGGCCTCGCGAATCTTCTCCGACCCACCGATATCGGGCAGATCGATGATGGTGGCGGTCTCCACGACATGTCCGCCACTGCGGCTGATCAGCTTGGCCGCGGCCAACATGGTTCCACCGGTGGCGATGAGGTCATCCACGATCAGGATTCGGTCACCCTCGCGAAAGGCGTCCGAATGCAGCTCCACCTCGGCCTCGCCGTACTCCAGGGTATAGGTCTCGCTGATGGTACGGAACGGTAGCTTGCCCTTCTTGCGCACCGGCACGAAGCTGCAGCCCAATTCATAGGCCAGCGGTGCCCCGATGATGAAACCGCGGGCGTCGATGGCAGCGACCGCATCGATCTCCATTTCCTGGTAGCGGTGCACGAAGCTGTCGATCAGCTTGCGAAACGCCGCACTGTTCTGCAGCAGCGGCGTGATGTCGCGAAAATTGACCCCCGGCTGCGGCCAGTCGGGGACGGTTCGAATCACGGACTTGATGTAGTCGCCGTAGATGCTCATCGCAGATCTCGGTGATGGGTGATCAATCAAGGAACAGGAATTTCAGCACGAACAGCACCGCCAGCACGATAACGGCGGGGTTCAGGTCGCGAAAGCGCCCGGAGAGCGTCTTGATCGCTGCATAGCTGATGAAACCCAGGGCAATGCCTTCGGCAATGGAAAAGGTCAGCGGCATGGCGAGCGCCGCGATCAACACCGGCGCCGCGTCGGTGGGGTCCTCCCAGTTGGCGTGGGCCAGGCTGCCGGCCATCAGCACCGCTACGTAGAGCAGGGCGCCGGCCGTCGCGTAGGCGGGAATGGAGCCGGCCAGCGGCGCGAAGAACAGGCTCACCAGGAAGAGGATCGCCACCACCACGGCAGTCAGGCCGGTACGCCCGCCCGAGGCGATGCCCGCCGCCGACTCGATGTAGCTGGTGGTGGTCGAGGTGCCCAGCAATGCGCCGGCCATGGAGGCACTGCTATCGGACATCATGGCGCGGTTGAGACGCGGCAGTTTACCATCCTTGTCGAGCAACCCGCCGCGCTGGGCCACGCCCACCAACGTGCCGGACGTGTCGAACAGGTCGACGAACAGGAAAGCGAAGATGACGCTGAGCATGGCAACGTCCAGCGCCCCGGCCAAATCCAACGCCAGGAAGGTGGGAGCGATGGAAGGCGGCATGGACATCAGGCCGCCGTATTCGTTGTGTCCCAGCAGCATCCCCAGCACGCTGATCGCCAGGATGCCGATCATCACCGCCCCGGTGACCTTGAGATAGGCCATGGCCGTGATGGCGAAGAACCCCAGCAGCGCATAGATGGCAGCCGGCTCCGAGAGATCGCCCAGCGCCACGAAAGTGGCATCGTTGGCCACCACGATTCCGGCGTTCTGCAGCGCGATCATCGCCAGGAAAAGGCCGATGCCGGCGGCGATGCCCAGGCGCAGCGAGAGCGGAATGGAGTGAATGATCCACTCGCGCACCTTGAACACGCTGAGCAGAAAGAAGATGAAGCCGGAGAAGAACACGGCCCCCAGAGCCGCCTCCCAGCTGTAGCCCATCCCCATCACCACACCGTAGGTGAAGAAGGCATTGAGCCCCATTCCCGGCGCCTGGGCGATCGGGTAGTTGGCCCACAGCCCCATGATCAGACAACCGAATGCCGCCGCCAGGCAGGTGGCGACGAAGACGGCCCCAGAATCCATGCCGGTCTGCGACAGAATGCTGGGATTCACGAAAATGATGTAGGCCATGGTCAGGAAGGTGGTGATCCCGGCAATGACCTCGGTCTTCACGCTGGTATTGTGCTCGGTGAGCTTGAAATGATTGTCGATCAGGCGATTCAGCATGGTGGCATTCCTGCGCGCTAGAGCTGGTCATCGACCAGGGTGCGAGAAAAGCCGCTCATGGTAACCAAAGGGGCCCCGCGATGCGAGGCGGCTGGATCGAGGTCACCCGTGGCGGCACGGTTCGCTCTGTATAAGCAAAGTGCGGGCCATGCGCCAGTTCGGCGACCAACGCAGGCCCGACGAATGTTTCAGCCGGCGGATCTCGAAGCCAGAACGCGCTCCACGGTTTCGACGATGGCCTGAGTCTGCGGGTCGATCTCGATGTTGACGCGATCACCGGGCGCGAGCAATCCCAGCGTCGTGCGCGTCAGCGTCTCGGGAATCAGATCGACGGCGAAGCGAGGCCCGCGCTCACCTACGCCCGGACGCACCTCCCCAATGGTCAGACTCGCCCCGTCCACACCGATGTAGCCCTTGACGAACAGAAAACGCTCCAGCGCGTCGGGCAGCGCGAACCACATCCGGCGATTGTTGGGCGCCTCATCGATTTCCACCAGCTCGGCCATCGCCATGACATGGCCCGACATCGCATGGCCGCCGATCTCGTCGCCGAACCTCGCCGCACGCTCGACGTTGACGCGATGCCCCACCTGCAACGCACCAAGATTGGTCACCGCCAGAGTCTCGCGCATCAGATCGAAGCTGATCCGCTCGCCCTCGATGGCAGCCACCGTCAGACAAACACCATTGTGAGCCACCGATGCACCGCTCTCGAGCCCCTCGCGCAGGGCTTCCGGCAACACCACCACATGCGTGCGGAACGCCTCTGCCTCATGGACGGCGACCACTTCCGCCATTCCCTGAACGATGCCTGTGAACATGGGAAATCCTCACGCTGCTCCCGCGCACGGGAAGATGAACGAGGGCGCAGTGTAGAAAGTCGCGGCCCCAACGTCCATCCAGCAAGACGCCTGATTCACGCGCATTCGAAGCATTACATCGCCCATGAGCCGCTCCATGGTGTTTTTTTCTATCAGTCGTGGTACCACTACCAATCTCATCCGGTTATCGTTGACACTTCGAGCCTTTTGCCTTATTATATCGCGCTACATTTTGGCGCCGATTTGTACCCGGATTGCGGGCGCCTGCGACGAGGTTCTCCTCGGCGTGAAGTGCAGCTAAAAGGGTGTGTCCAGCGTTGATGGCCACCCGGCAGGGTGGCCTTTTTTCACCCGCCGCACTCGCCCGCCCGGCGCCCACCTGGGTGGCATCCATGATTCGACTCCACAACGTTTCCAAGACCTACACGCTCAAGGGGCGTCGCGACGACGGCGGATCTCCGCGAACGGTCCAGGCCCTCAAGCACATCGACTTTCATGTTCCAGCAGGACGGATCCATGGCGTCATCGGCCTCTCCGGGGCCGGCAAGTCGACCCTGATCCGCTGCGTCAACCTGCTAGAACGCCCCACCACCGGTATCGTGACCGTCAACGGCCAGGAGCTGACCGCCCTTTCCGGCCCGGCGCTCAACGCCGCGCGCCACGGCATCGGCATGATCTTTCAGCACTTCAACCTGCTGACCAGCCGTACCGTCTTCGCCAACGTGGCGCTGCCGCTGGAACTGATGGGCATGCGGCGCGGCGAGATCCGCGAGCGCGTCACGCCCCTGCTGGAGCTGGTGGGCCTCGACGACAAGGCCAGCCAATATCCGGCCCAGCTCTCGGGCGGTCAGAAGCAGCGAGTGGCGATCGCCCGGGCACTGGCCAGCCGCCCCAAGGTGCTGCTGTGCGACGAAGCGACCTCGGCCCTGGACCCCCAGACCACCGCTTCGATACTGGCACTGCTGCGCGACATCAACCGCAAGCTAGGGCTGACCATCCTGCTGATCACCCACGAAATGGAAGTGGTCAAGTCGATCTGCCACCGAGTGAGCCTGATCTCCGATGGCGAGCTGGTGGAGGAAGCCGAGGTGGGAGATTTCTTCACGGCACCGCAAACCCGACTGGGCCGCGACTTCCTCAATGACTTTCTCAAGCTCGAGCCACCGCGCGCGCTGATCGACCGCCTCGAAGAGAACCCCAGCCGCCACAGCCATCCGGTGGTTCGCCTGGCCTTCTCGGGCGATGCCGTCTCCACGCCGCTGATCTCGCGCCTCGCACGGGAATGCGGCGTGGACGTGAGCATCCTCCAGGCCAAGGTGGAGTCCATACAGGAACGCACCCTGGGACTGATGATCGCCGAACTGATGGGCTCTTCGGACAAGACCCGCGAGGCCCTCGACTACCTCGAATCCCATGATCTGCACGTGGAGGTGCTCGGCCATGTCCAGCGCAATGATTGACCTGATCCTCGAGGCCACCCTCGACACCCTGTACATGGTGGCCGTTTCCGGCACGATTTCGGCACTGGTGGGCATCCCGCTGGGCGTGCTGCTCTACGTCACCCGCCCCGGCCAGGTACTGGCCCAGCCGGTGACCAGTGCCGTGCTCGGCGTCGTCACCAACATCGGTCGCTCCATTCCCTTCATCATCCTGATGGTCGCCATCATTCCCTTCACGCGGATGCTGGTCGGCACTTCCATCGGCACCAATGCTGCAGCCGTACCGCTGACCATCGCCGCCATCCCCTTCATCGCCCGCCTGGTGGAAGGCGCGCTGAACGAGATAAACCCTGGCCTGGTGGAGGCGGCCCAGTCCATGGGCGCCACGCCCTGGCAGATCATCCTCAAGGTTCTGCTACCCGAAGCGCGCGGCGGCATCTTCACGGCATTGACCGTGACCGTGGTGACGCTGGTGAGCTACTCGGCCATGGCCGGAGCCGTGGGTGGCGGCGGTCTGGGCGATCTGGGCATCCGCTACGGCTACAATCGCTTCAACCCCACCATCATGCTCATCACCGTAGCGATCCTGGTGGTGATGGTGCAGGGCTTCCAGAGTCTGGGTGACTATCTGGTCCGCAAGAGCGACCACAAGTGAGGGCGAAAATTCTCGATTAATAGCTTTTAGCTATTTAATTTGTGTTTTTTATTCCGTTAATATCGAGGCATCACTACAGGAGGTTACGACACATGCGCAAGACACTGCTGAATTCCCTGCTGGCTTCCAGCCTGGCCCTGGGCGCCGGCGGCGCCCTCGCCGACGAGCACGCTATCAAGGTCGGAACCGTGGCCGGCCCCGAGACCGAGGTGATGGAGGTCGCTGCCGAGGTCGCCGAGCGCGAATACGGCCTGACGGTGGAGATCATCGAGTTCACCGACTACGTGACCCCCAACGCGGCCCTTGCCGACGGCAGCCTCGACGCCAACGCCTACCAGCACGAGCCCTACATGCGCTCGATGGTGGAGGATCGCGGCTACGATTTCGCCGTGGCCGGCTACACCTTCGTCTATCCGATCGGCGCCTACTCCGAGAAACACGACAGCATCGACGCACTGCCGAATGGTGCCACCATCGCCCTGCCCAACGATCCTTCCAACGAGGGCCGTGCACTGATCCTGATGCACAATGAAGGGCTCATCGAGCTGGACGATCCGGAGAACCTGGAAGCCACCCCGCTGGACATCGTGGCCAACCCCAACGACTACGAATTCCGCGAGATCGAGGCCGCGCAGCTGCCGCGCGTGCTGCCCGACGTGGACATGGCTTTCATCAACAACACCTTCGCCCAGCCCGCCGGTCTGAGCCTGGACGACGCCCTGATCAAGGAGGGCCCCGAATCGCCCTACGTCAACCTGATCGCGGTGCGTGGCGGCGACGAGGATCGCGAAGCCATCCAGCAGCTGGTCGACGCATACCAGACCGACGAGGTCGAGGCCAAGGCCGAGGAGCTGTTCGGGGCGCAGGCAGTACCCGGCTGGAAGTAACCGCCGCCAATGGCTCGCCACGGGGAGCGCCGGAGGCAAGCCGAAGAGGAGCTCCGATTCCAGGGAAGGAATCGGTAAGCGTACAGGGAAGAATGTACAGCGCCTCCTCGCAGGCTTGCCAACGGATCAACCCCCGAGCGACATCACGATGCGTGTAATCTTTGGGCCGGCCACAGTGCCGGCCCTGCGCGTTCGAGGAGCCGAGATGACACCCGACTATGCCCTGCTCGCCCGCCAGCTCGAAGCGTTGCTCGACACCCGCGACTGGCTCACCAACAGCGCCCAGACCTGCGCCTTTCTCATGCAGGAAGTGCCCGGCCTCAACTGGGTCGGTTTCTACCTTCAGCGCCAGCCCGAGCTGCTTTCGCTGGGTCCCTTCCAGGGCAAGCCCGCCTGCCACCCCATCCCCTTCGACAAGGGGGTCTGCGGTGCCGCCGCGCGCACCCGGCAGACGCAACGCATCGACGACGTCCACGCCGTGGCCGACCATATCGCCTGCGACGCCGCTTCCAACGCCGAGCTGGTGGTACCGATCGTGATCGAAGATCGCCTGTGGGGTGTGCTGGACCTGGACAGCCCTGCCAAGCATCGGTTCAGCGAGGAGGACCAAGCCGGCATCGAGCGGCTGGCCGCCGTGTTCGCCGAGCGTAGCGATCTCGCATAGCGAAACGCCCCGCAGCAGGACTGCGGGGCGTTTGGAAATCTGGTAGGACCAGGCGGATTCGAACCGCCGACCTCCACGATGTCAACGTGGCGCTCTAACCAACTGAGCTATGGTCCTGAATGTGGTTGGCGAATCGAAACTAACGCTGGTAGGACCAGGCGGATTCGAACCGCCGACCTCCACGATGTCAACGTGGCGCTCTAACCAACTGAGCTATGGTCCTATCAAGTGCCATCTCGGCTCGCACGCGGCTGACACGGCGCGTTCTCCGCCGCGGCAACGGCTGCATATATTACCGATTCGGCGGCACTTTGCAAGCGATAACGGCCTCGGAACCTTCACCGCGAACTCTTGACTCGCTCGACCGCCTCCTGCCAGCCGACGTATAGCCGCTCCCGTTCGGCCTCCTCCATCTGCGGTACGAAGCGCCTCTCGCACTGCCACAGTGCCGCGATCTCATCGAGGTCGCGGTACCAGCCCAGGCGTAGACCGGCCAGGTAGGCCGCCCCCAGAGCCGTGGTTTCCAGCACCGTGGGACGGTCCACGCTCACCCCGAGCATGTCGGCCAGGAACTGCATCACCCAGTTGTTGGCCACCATGCCGCCATCCACGCGCAGGGTGTCGGGCGTGACGTCCATGTCGTCGCTCATGCACGCCTGCAGGTCGCGGGTCTGATAGCAGACGGCCTGCAGACCGGCAGCGACGATCTCGGCAATGCCGGTATCTCGCGTCAGGCCGAAAATGGCGCCGCGCGCCTGCGGATCCCAGTGCGGCGCCCCGAGGCCGGTGAAAGCCGGTACCAGGTAGACGCTGTGACCGCTGCGCGTCTGCCGCGCCAGGGCCTCCGTCTCGGCGGCATCGCGAAACAGCTGCAAACCGTCGCGTAGCCACTGTACCGTGGCGCCGGCAACGAAGATGCTGCCTTCGATGGCGAAAGTGGGCTCGCCGTTCAGGCGGTAGCCGACGGTCGTCAGCAACCGGTTGCGCGAGCGTTCGGCCATGTCGCCCGTATTGACGATCATGAAACAACCGGTGCCATAGGTGCTCTTGCCCATGCCGGGAGTGAAGCACGCCTGGCCGAACAGAGCCGCCTGCTGGTCTCCGGCCACGCCGGCAATGGGCAGCTCACCGCCCAGCCAGTGCGGCTCGACGGTGCCGAAGTCGTCGCTGGAATCCTTGACGTCGGGCAGCAGCGACGCAGGAATGTCGAACAATGTCAGCAGCTCCGGGTCCCAGCATTGCTCGTGGATGTTGAACAAGGCGGTGCGCGAGGCGTTGGTCGCATCCGTGGCATGCACGCGCCCACCGGTCAGCCGCCAGATGAGAAAGGTATCGACCGTGCCGAAGGCGAGTTCGCCACGCTCGGCGCGCTCGCGAGCCCCGGGCACATTGTCCAGCAGCCAGGCCAGCTTGGTGGCCGAGAAATACGGGTCGATCAGCAGCCCCGTACGCGACTGGACCGCATCGAGATGGCCGCCGTCGCGCAAAGCCTGACAGGCACCGGCGGTACGCCGGTCTTGCCACACGATGGCATTGTGGAGAGGCTCGCCAGTGGCGCGATCCCAAAGCAACGTGGTCTCGCGCTGATTGGTGATACCGATGCCAGCCACCGCTGCCGCATCGACGCCGGCATGCTCCAGCACCTCGCGGCAAGTCGCCACCACGCTATCCCAGATCGCCTCGGGATCGTGCTCCACCCAGCCGTCACGCGGAAAGTGCTGGCTGAACTCGCGCTGTGCGGTAGCCACACTGCACCCGCGCCTGTCGAACAGAATGGCGCGAGAGCTGGTGGTGCCCTGATCGATGGCTAGCAGATAGTCGGCCATGCGGGCTCCTGTTGAAATGTTCGTTTATAATCATTCAGGGTACGGCAAAATGTTCGGAAATCTCTACGACGATGGTCGCAACGACGGCCCGGAAGCTGCTTGCCCCACGCCAATCGCCTACACTGGCGCCAGCCACAGGGAGACGCCATGAATCAGCAACAACGCCAGGACGCCATCGTCGAGCTGGTGCGCCGTCAAGGCTATGCCAGCATCGAACAGCTCACGGAACATTTCACGGTAACGCCGCAGACCATTCGACGCGATCTCAATGCGCTGTCCACCGAAGGATTGATTCGTCGCGTCCACGGCGGCGCCGGCCTGGAATCGAGCACCGTCAACACCGCCTACTCCACGCGCAAGACGCTCAACCTGGATGCCAAGCAGCGCATTGCCGCCCTGGTGGCCCGGCACATTCCCGACCAGGCTTCTCTGTTCATCAACATCGGCACCAGCAACGAGGTGATTGCCGAGGCGCTGCTCGATCACCATGGGCTGGAGATCATCACCAACAACCTGAACGTCGCGGCGATTCTCCAGCACAAGGAAGATTTCAACGTCATCGTCGCCGGCGGTCAGGTGCGCACTCGCGACGGCGGCATCATCGGTGAAGCCACCATCGATTTCATCAACCAATTCAAGGTGGATTTCGGCATCATCGGTATCAGCGGCATCGACGAGGATGGCTCGCTGCTCGAATTCGACTACCAAGAAGTGCGTGTCGCCCAGGCCATCATCCGGAACTCCCGACAAGTCTTCCTGGCCACCGACCATTCCAAGTTCCAGCGCAACCCGGTGGTCAGGCAAGGCAATCTCGCCCAGTTGGATGCGCTGTTCACCGACCGCGAGCCGCCCGAAGCCATCCTCAGCCTGCTCCAGCAGCACGACGTCACCCTGCACGTCGCCTGAATTCGGCAGCCCCCTTCCCCCGCGCCAAAACGGCTCGCGCCCCAGGCCGCGAGTCATGGCAGTGTGCCATCGCTTGATGTTCGATTTTTTATCGTCTATTTTCGCTTTCAAACATATCGATCCCGACCCACCGCTTGCCCTTTCGGGAGCGTACATGAACGACACCCCCAGCAACCCGCTCGACATCTTCGTGATCGGCGGCGGCATCAACGGCACCGGCATCGCCAACGATGCGGCCGGGCGCGGCCTGGCCGTGGCACTTTGCGAGCAAGGCGATCTGGCCGGCGCGACCTCATCTGCCAGCAGCAAGCTGATCCATGGCGGGTTGCGCTACCTGGAGCATCGGGAATTTCGCCTGGTGCGCGAGGCGCTGCATGAACGCGAAGTCCTGTTGGCCAAGGCACCCCACATCATCTGGCCACTACGCTTCATACTGCCTCATCGTGGCCACCTGCGACCGGCATGGATGCTGCGCGCCGGCCTCTTCCTGTACGACCACCTGGGCAAGCGGCAGCGCCTGCCGAGTTCCCGCGGAATTCGCCTGGGTACCGAGCACGGTTTCGCCGGCGACATCACCCGTGGCTTCGAATATTCGGACTGCTGGGTGGATGACGCTCGCCTGGTGGTTCTCAATGCCATGCAGGCTCGCCAGCACGGTGCCGACATACGAGTGCGCACCCGTTGCGTAGACGCCCGCGAGGTCGAGGGGATTTGGGAGATCACCCTGGAGGACGTCATCAGCGGCCGGATCACCCGACGGTACGCCCGCGTACTGGTCAATGCGACCGGACCCTGGGTCGACCGAATCGTACGCGAGCGAACCCACCGCCGTTCGCGCCACAGCGTACGCATGATCCGTGGCAGCCATATCATCGTGCCGCGCCGCAACCCCGATGCGCGCGCCTACATCCTGCAGCACACCGACAAGCGAATCGTGTTCGTGCTGCCCTACGAAGACGATTTCAGCCTCATCGGCACGACCGACTGCCGCCATGACGACGACCCAGCCAGCGCAGCCGCCAGCGATGCGGAGATCGACTACCTGCTGTCGGTGGTCAACGAGCACTTCCGTACACCGCTCACCCGCGGCGACGTGCTGCGTACCTTCTCGGGAGTCCGCCCGCTGTGCGACGACGAATCGGCCGAGCCCACCGCCATGACACGCGACTATACCCTGGATCTCGACGACGCTGGGGCCCCGCTACTCTCGGTGTTCGGCGGCAAGATCACGACGTACCGCAAGCTCGCCGAGGCGGCCCTTCATAGCCTTGCGCCCCACTTGCCGACCATGGGCGCGCCCTGGACGAGCGCTTACCCCCTGCCGGGAGGCGACATCGACAGCCAAGTCGCTTTCCAGCAAGAGCTACGTCGCGACTTCCCCTTCCTGAGCGAAGATCAGGTGCAGCGCTTTTCGCGCACCTACGGCTCACTGTGTCGGCGTTTCCTCGCCGATGCCGATCGTCAGGACGATCTGGGCGAGGCTCTGGGCGCGGGTCTGACGGAGGCCGAAGTCGACTACCTCATCGATCAGGAGTGGGCACGGGATGTCAGCGACATCCTGTGGCGCCGCAGCAAGCTCGGCCTGCGCCTGAGTCCGGCCCAGCGCAACCGTCTCGAAGACTATCTGGCCCAGCGGCGCCACGAACCCGCCGCCTGAGCGCCCTGGCCTGGCAGCCGATGGCTACTCCGGGATGCCGCCCCGCGTCAGCGCCACCGGGTCGAGCAGCCGTTCGAGCTCCTCCCGCGACAGATCCGTCTGCTCCTCGGCGACGTCGATGATCGGCCGACCTGCCTGGTAGGCCGACTTGGCGATGGCGGCGGCCGCATCGTAGCCGATCACCGAGTTGAGCGCCGTCACCAGGATGGGGTTGCGCGACAGAGGCTCCGCCAGATTCGCCTCGCGCACCTTGAAGGTGGCAATGGCCCGCTCGGCCAGCAGCCGCGATACATTCGTCATCAGGGTGACCTGGGTCAGCAGGTTGCTGGCGACCAGTGGCAACATGACGTTGAGCTGAAAGTTGCCGCTCTGGCCGGCCACGGTAATGGCGGTATCCAGACCGATCACCTGCGCCGCCGCCTGAGCCGCAGACTCGGGAATCACCGGGTTGACCTTGCCGGGCATGATCGAGCTGCCGGGCTGTAGCGCTTCGAGCTCGATCTCGCCGAGCCCCGCCAGCGGACCGGAGTTCATCCAGCGCAGGTCGTTGGCGATCTTCATGATCACGCAGGCCAGGCCTCGCAACTGACCGGAGAGCTCCACGGCGGCGTCTTGGCTACCCAGGCTGGCGAAGAAGCTGTCGTTGGGGGACAACGACAGGCCGGTCTGCTCGCTCAATGCCCGCGCCATGCGCTCGGCAAATTCAGGATGCGCATTGATGCCGGTACCCACGGCCGTGCCGCCCTGAGCCAAGCGCGTCAGACGCAGCATCGCACCGTCGAAGCGCTCGATCGCCTGACCCACCTGGCTCGACCAGCCACCCAGCTCCTGACTCATGCGCAGTGGCATGGCGTCCATCAGGTGGGTGCGTCCCGTCTTCACCACCCCGTCGAGCTCGACGGCACGGGCATCGATGGTCTGGCGCAGCTGCACCAGCGCCGGTCGCAGCGACACGGTGACCGCCAACGCTGCAGACAGGTGTAGTGCCGTGGGGATGACATCGTTGCTCGACTGCCCCATGTTGACATGGTCATTGGCCCCGACAGAAAGGCCGTCGCGACTGGCCAGGGTGGCGATCACCTCGTTGACGTTCATGTTGCTCGAGGTGCCCGAGCCGGTCTGAAACACGTCGACCGGAAACTGGTCATCGTGTTGTCCGTCGACGATGGCCTGTGCCGCCTCGATGATGGCCTCGGCTCGCTCGGCATCCAGGAGCCCCAGCTCGGCATTGACCTGTGCCGCAGCGAGCTTGATGCGGGCAATGGCGTGGATGAACGACGCTGGCAGCGGCTGGCCAGAAACAGGGAAATTGTTGATGGCACGCTGCGTCTGGGCACCATAGAGCGCGTCGCGCGGGACCGCCAGTTCGCCCATGCTGTCGCGCTCGATTCGTTGCTCGCTCATGATCGTCTCCTTGCAGGGGATCGAAAGACCTCATAGCAGCATCGTGCTCCCACCCGTGGCTTTCAAGGTCACCCGCTCGCAGACGACGGCCTTGCCTTCTCTCCGCGAGGCGAAGACGAGGGCTCGCAAGACATGTTGCAATGCACAAAACGAACTGCTATGTTGCACTGCAACAGACGCACCGCATGGCCATCCAGCCATGCCAACGCCACATTGCCTTGCCATTCGAACGGAGGTCGTCCATGACCCACTTCAATACTCAACAGTTCACCCAACAGTTCGAAACTCTTTTCTTCGGCCCGGCTCGCGCCTATGCCGCACTGGGTATCGACTACACCGAGAAGTTGACCAACGCCCAGTTCGAGGCCGGCAAGAGCTATGCCGACACTTGCCTCGCTCAGGTGCGCGACTTCCTCGACGTCAAGGACGCCGAAGGCCTGCGCAGCTACCTGGAAGGCCAGCAGAAAGTCGCCAAGGAACTGACCGAACGCCTGAAGGGGGATGCCGAGAAAGTCGTCGCCCTGCAGCAAGACTTCGTGCAGCAGAGCCAGAAGCTGACCGAGACCAGCGTCAAGCAAGCCCAGGAAACGGCCACCAAGGCCGCCAAGTAACGTCCGACGGCGCGACGTTGTCGATCGCAGGGCCCGCCAATCGGCGGGCCCTGCGCGTTGTGCGGCACCACTCGAGACTGTCCCGGCCTGTCAGCGACGGCGGTGCATCGGCTATCCTCGAGATGCACGGGGCCAACGATCACGAGGACCGCACACCATGAAAGCCTGGATCATCGCCATGCTGCTGGGCCTGACGCTGGCCGGCTGCCAGATGATGGAGCCACGCTCCACCACCTCGCCCGAGCGTATCGAGGTCATCGACCGCAGCGAGCCGACCCCTAGCGAGCCCGAGCCAGAAAAGCGGCCCTCTTCCTCGGATCGAGTGGCCCGCAAGGTGGCTTTTCCCGAGTCCGAATACGCCCGTCTGGAAAAGTGCGGAACGGCAGCGATCAGCGGTCGTCTGACCGTTGGTGGCAGGGCTGCTGCCCAGGCCGCCATTGCCGTCGCCCCCGTCACCACCTACTCAGCCGAAGCGGCCGAAAAGGCTCTCGCCGGCGTCGCCGTGGAGCCGGCCGACCCACGCGCCCGCGAATACACCCATACCACGCGTACCGACGGCAGCGGACGCTTCAAGCTCTCCGGCCTGCCGTCCGGCGAGTTCTACGTTTCGGGCAGCGTCGAGAATCCGCGCAGCGGGAATCCCGGCATCGTGATTCGCCAGGTCTCGCTCGGTCCGGGCCAGCATCTCCAGCTCGAACTGAGTCGCTGACTCACCAGCCCAGCGCCTGTTTGACGAAAGGAATCGTCAACTTGCGCTGAGCGGAGAGCGAGGCGCGGTCGAGAATCGCCAGCGATTCGCAAAGCTCGCCCAGCTCGCGCGGACCGCGATGCAACATATAGCGCGCCACCTCACCGGAGAGCTGCATGCCGCGCACCCGCGCACGCAGCTGCAAGGCGGCCAAGCGCTCCTCGTCGTCGAGCGCCTTGACGTGGTAGGTCATGCCCCAGGAAAGCCGCGAGGCGAGATCCGCCAGCTCGACCGGCAACTGCCGCGGCGGGGCAGCCGCCGCTATCACCAGGCGTCGCCCCGCATCGCGTAGCCGGTTGAAGGCGTGAAAGAGCCCCTCCTCCCAACGTCGGCGACCCACTACGGTTTCCAGATCGTCGATGGCCACCAGATCCAGTCTCTCGACTTCCTCCAGCATGAGCGGCGGGAAATGGCCCAGCTCGCGCAGCGGCAGGTAGAGGGCACGGCGGTCCCGGTCCGAGGCCGCATGGCAGGCCGCCTGCAGCAGATGGCTACGCCCCGTCCCTGCCGCCCCCCACAGGTAGAGAAACGGCTCTCCCTCGCCATCGAGCTGACGCACGAGCCGATCGACCAGGCTGGCATTGGGCCCGGCGTGGAAGTTGGCGAAGGTGGCATCATCGCGCAGCCCCACGCCCAGCGGCAGCTGCGCGGGTGCTCGACTCATGGCGACTCCTCGTCGTGGGGGCGCTCCGGCCGACTGACATCGTACAAGCGGCTGCGCTTGTAGCGATCGTTGAGTTCCCGCAAGAGTACCATGATCACCGCTGCCGCCGGCAGCGCCAGCAATACGCCAGTGAAGCCGAAGAGGTTGCCCCCAGCCAGTACGGCAAAGATCACCGCCACCGGGTGCAGGCCGATCTTGTCGCCGAGCAGCTTGGGTTGCAGTACCACGCTCTCGACAACCTGACCGGAGGCGAATACCGCCGCCACGCCCAGCAGCATCAGCCAGTCACCGAACTGGAAGAAAGCCACCAGCCCGGCAACGCTGATCCCCACGATCACGCCCAGGTAGGGAACGATGCTCGCCAGGCCCGACAGCAGGCCGATCAACAGCCCGAAGCGCACGCCAAGCAGAGTCAGGCCGATGGCGTAGATCACGCCCAGGCACAGCATCACGACCAGTTGCCCGCGCAGGAAGGCGGAAAGCACCTCGTCGCACTGTCCGGCCAGACGCACCGCATCGGGCTCCCAGCGCCGCGGCAACGCCGCACGCACCTTGGCGACGATGACGTCCCAATCGAGCAGCAGGTAGAAGGTGACCACCGGAATCAGCGCCAGATTGCCGATCCACCCCACCAGAGCGAGCCCCGAACGCGACACCTGGGCGAGCAGCGTCGCCGCCGCAGTGCCGGTCTCCCGCCAGTTGTCGACCACTGCCTGGCGCAGCTGACCGATGTCGGTGGAGAGATCCAGGCCCGTCAGCGCCTGAATTCGCGGCACCACGCTCTGCTCGACCCAGTTGAGCACCGCCGGCAACGAATCGATCAGTTGGCCGAGCTGGCGACCGAGTATGGGCAGCACGAGAAGCAGGGTGATCACCACGACGAGCGTCAACAGCAGGAATACCAGGGCCACGGCCAGGCGGCGCGACAGGCCGCGACTCTCCAGCCAATCGGCCAGGGGATCGCCCAGGTAGGCGAGGATCATGCTGACGAAGAAAGGCATCAGCACCGGTTCGATGCTGACGAAAAACCACAGCACCAGCGCTGTCAGGCCGATGGCCACCCACCACTCTCTGCGCATCCCGCTCTCCCTGTGTCGCGGCGCCCCTGGCGGCTGCCAGTCGCTTGCCATGATGCTACAATTTCGACCCCGATCTTGCCCACTGCATCGGCTCGCCCAGCGAACGGCGCAGCATGCCGACGACCCACGACAGGACCCGAGATGACCGATTCCCCTTCCCGCCCCTCGCTCAGCTACAAGGATGCCGGTGTCGATATCGACGCCGGCAATGCCCTGGTCGACCGCATCAAGGGCGTGGCCAAGCGCACCACCCGCCCCGAGGTGATGGGCGGCCTGGGTGGCTTCGGCGCGCTGTGCCAACTGCCCTCCGGCTATCGCGAACCGGTGCTGGTCTCCGGTACCGACGGCGTGGGCACCAAACTGCGCCTGGCGATGGACCTTGGCCGCCACGACACCATCGGCATCGACCTGGTCGCCATGTGCGTCAACGACCTGGTGGTGGCCGGCGCCGAGCCGCTGTTCTTCCTCGACTACTATGCCACGGGCAAGCTCGATGTGGACATCGCCGCCGACGTGGTCACCGGCATCGGCGAGGGCTGCGCGCAGGCCGGCTGCGCTCTGGTGGGCGGCGAAACCGCCGAGATGCCCGGCATGTACCAGGGCAGCGACTACGACCTGGCCGGCTTCTGCGTCGGCGTGGTCGAGAAGTCCGAAATCCTTGACGGCAGTCGGGTAGCCGAGGGCGACGTGCTGCTGGGCATCGCCTCTTCCGGACCGCACTCCAACGGCTACTCGCTGATTCGCAAGATCCTCGAAGTGAGCGGCGCCAACCTCGACACCGCCATCGACGGCCGGCCACTGGCCGACGCCCTGCTGGCCCCTACCCGAGTCTACGTCAAGCCGCTGCTGTCGCTGATCCGTGAAAGCGGCGTGACCGTCAACGCACTCTCCCACATCACCGGCGGCGGGCTCGTCGAGAACCTGCCGCGGGTGCTGCCGGAAGGCCTTGCCGCGCGCATCGACGCCGCAAGCTGGGAACGCCCCGCCGTCTTCGACTGGCTCAAGCGTGAAGGCAACGTCGACGAGCACGAACTTCACCGCGTGCTCAACTGCGGCATCGGCATGGTCGTGGTGGTACCGGCCGACCAGGCCGATCAAGCCCGTGCTCACCTGCAGGCGCAGGGAGAGACAGTCCAGCGCATCGGTGAGATCGTCACTCGCGGCGACGGGGAAGCAGTCCGGCTGGAGAACCTCACGGCATGAGCGACACCGACTACGCCAGCGACACCCTCAACGATATGGCACCCCAGCCCGCCGAAACGCGCCGGGTCGTGGTGCTGATCTCCGGCAACGGCAGCAACCTGCAGGCGCTGATCGACGAACAGGCCCACGACCGCCTGGGCGGTGACATCGTCGCCGTGATTTCCAACGAGCCAGACGCCTACGGCCTGCACCGCGCCCACGAAGCCGGCATCGAAGCAGTGGTGCTTCCGCACCGTGAGTACGACAGCCGCGATGCCTACGATGGCGCTCTGATCAAGGTGATCGAACGTCACGAGCCCGACCTGATCGTGCTGGCCGGCTTCATGCGCATCCTCACGCCACGCTTCGTGCAGCGCTTTCTGGGGCGCATGCTCAACGTCCACCCGTCGCTGCTGCCCGCCTACCAGGGGCTGAACACCCATGCCCGGGCACTGGCCGACGGCGTTGCCGAGCACGGCTGCAGCGTGCACTTCGTCACCGAAGAGCTGGATGGCGGCCCCGTGGTGCTCCAGGCCGTGGTCGAGGTGAGCGAAGACGAAACCGAGGAGAGTCTCAAGGCCAAGGTGCATGCCCGCGAGCACCTGATCTACCCCATCGCCGTGAAGTGGTGCCTGGAAGGTCGACTGAAGTTCGCCAACGGTGGCGCCACCTTCGATGGCGTCGCACTGCCGCCTCACGGGCTGCGCATGTCCCACGCCGATGCGGCGGAGGAGCTGGACGAGGATCCAGAGAGGTAAGCTGGAAGGCAGTCTAAAGCAACCCGCCCCATGGCAAGCGCCAGGGGCGGTTTTCCTTCCAGCTTCAGGCTTACGTCCGCGAAGCAGACTATCTTCCCGCTTCTGAGCCGGCTTCGCCGGGTCAGGTCCTCGGGAGGGTCACGCCTCTCTGCCCCATGTACTTGCCGCCGCGATCCTTGTAGGAGGTCTCGCAAACCTCGTCGGATTCCAGGAACAGCATCTGCGCCACCCCCTCGTTGGCGTAGATCTTGGCCGGCAGATTGGTGGTGTTGGAGAACTCCAGAGTCACGTGCCCTTCCCACTCCGGCTCCAGCGGGGTGACGTTGACGATGATGCCGCAGCGTGCGTAGGTCGACTTGCCCAGACAGATGGTCAGCACGCTGCGCGGGATGCGGAAGTATTCCACGGTGCGTGCCAGGGCGAAGGAGTTGGGTGGAATGACGCAGACGTCGCCCTTGATGTCGACGAAGCTCTTCTCGTCGAAACCCTTGGGGTCGACCACCGCCGAGTGGATGTTGGTGAACACTTTGAACTCGTCGGCACAGCGCACATCGTAGCCGTAGCTGGACGTCCCGTAGGAGATCACCCGCTGATCGTTCACATAGCGAACCTGATCGGCTTCGAAGGGCTCGATCATGCCTTCCCGCTCGGCCATGCGGCGGATCCAACGGTCGGATTTGATACTCATGGGTCGTCCTGCTCGTGGAAAGAAGTCGGGGCCGCCATGATAGCGGCCCCACTGGCGAGCGTCACGGGGTGACGCCACGCTTCACTCGCTGAACGAGATGGACGGCCCCTCGGGCGACTGATCCGCCAGCTGTTCGGCTACCTGTCGGGCCATGTCGCGGAAGGTGGCGGTGACCTCGCTTTCGGGTTCGGCCACCACGGTGGGCCGGCCGCCATCGGCCTGCTCGCGGATGCCCAGTGCCAGCGGCAGCCGTCCCAGTACCCGCGTGTCGTATTCGCCGGCGATGCGCTCGCCGCCACCCTCGCCGAAGATCGGCTCGCTGTGGCCGCATTTCGAGCAGACGTGCAGGCTCATGTTCTCCACCACGCCGAGCACCGGCACGTTGACCTTGCGAAACATCTCGATGCCCTTGCGGGCATCCAGCAGGGCGATGTCCTGGGGCGTGGTCACGATGACCGCCCCGTCCACCGGCACCTTCTGTGCCAGGGTGAGCTGGATGTCGCCGGTTCCCGGCGGCATGTCGATGAACAGCACGTCCAGGTCGTCCCAGACGGTCTGGGTGAGCAGTTGCTGGAAGGCACCGGCTACCATGGGGCCGCGCCACACCATGGGTTCGCGTATGTCGACCATGAAGGCCATGGACATGGCCTGAATCCCGTGAGCTTCGAGCGGGCGCATGCGGTTCTCGCCAGCGGCCTGGGGACGCACGCCTTCGCCGACGCCCAGCATCTGCGCCTGGCTGGGGCCGTGAATGTCGGCATCCAGAATGCCCACCCGGTAGCCCTCGGCAGCCGCGGCCAGCGCCAGGTTGACGGTGACGGTCGACTTGCCGACACCGCCCTTCCCGGATGCCACGGCGACGATATGCTTGACCCCTTCGATCACGATTGACTCCTCGTGCTGATGGCGAAGCGGCGACCGCCGCAACGGTGAGTTCCGTTAGCAGTATAACGTGCAGTGGCCCGAAACGACGAACGGCGAGCCAGGCTCGCCGTTCGTTACTTCCCAGTGGCCTATTTGGTTTGCTAAGCCAGCTGCTGTTGCTCGGCCGCTTACTCCTGGAGTGCTTGGGACTGGGCATCCATGGCGGAGGCACCCTCGTCTGACTCTTCATCATCAGCGCTGTCGTCAGATTCCGCCATCGCTTCAGATTCAGAGGCTGGCGCCTCATTAGAAGCCGTCCGCTGCTGGAGCTGTTCCAGTTCGTCACGCCAGTTGGCCAGCTGCGACTCCAGGCGCTCGAGCTGCGCCTCCCGCTGCGCCGTCTGCTCATCGAGATCGGCCAGTTCCTCGCGACCGATCTCCATGGCAGCCAGGGTATCGTCGAGATCGATGCGCGCCTGCTCCACCTCGGCCTGGAGGGCGTCGCGATCCTCGCGAATGGTGCCCACCTCTTCGGCCACTTCGTCACGCCAGGTCTCCAGCGCAGCGATGTCGTCGTCGAGCGCCTCGCGCATGCTTTCGCGCTCGGCAATCTCGGCATCCAGGCTTTCCAGCCGCTCCAGGGCGGCGGTGATCTCGTCCTCGATGGCAGCCAGCTCATTGTCCGCCAGATCCCGCGCGACCTCCGCTTCCTGGCGGGCCGTCACGACGCTCTCTCGCTCTTCGATGGCATCATCGCGAGCCGCCTCGGCCTCTTCGCGTTCTGTCACGGCGGCTTCTCGCTCGGAGACGGCCTCGTCGAGAGCCTCCTCGGCCGACTGCTGCTCGTCGCGCAGAGCCGCCAGACGCTCTTCCACCTCGGCGAGCTCGTCCTGGCGAGCCTCGATATCGGACTGTAGCGACTCCTGCTGCTCGCGTAGATCGGCCAGCTCCGCCTCGGCATCCTCGATCTCGGCCTCGAGCGCCTCGAGCTGGTCCTCGGCGGCTGCCTGCTGCTCGGCCATTTCCGACTGCATGGCCTCGCGCTCTTCCTCGAGTTCGGCGATCTCAGACTTCAGAGCGGCCAACTCCTCACCCGCTTCTTCCTGGTCGGCAAGCTGCGACTCGCGGCTCTCGAGTTGGCTGCTGAGTTCCTGGTTCTCGGCTTCCATGCTCGAGAGCTGTGATTCGAGTGCCTCGCTGTGCTCGCGATAGGAACTACCGCTGGTGTGGGCAAAGATGGCCCAGACGATGGCAATCACTGCCACGGCAGCCAGGGCCTTGACGCGATTGTCCTTGAACAAGGCGCTGTTGGGGTTATCCGACATGGGCTGCACCCTCCAGTTGATCGATGACGCTTACCGCCATACGGGCGGCAAACACGTGCCGTCGATATTTCAGCATACACACACTGATACGTTTCCACAGTCTTGCACGACCGGGAGATGACTCGCATCAGGGTTTCAACGCTCAATGAGTCATGCGCCAACGGGACAGCCAGGGAAGCCCTCTCACCTCCACGCCCAGCTCTTCCAGCCAGCCGGACACGACCAGGTTGGACTGATGCACCAGCCAGTAGTCACGCGGATCGCGGACGAAGACGAGGTTGAACTCGGGGCTCTCGACGCCAGGTCCCGCAGCGGCAAAGCGCGCATCCAGCCGTCGGCTCAATGCCCTGGCGCGCGAGCGTTCGACCACCAGCGGATGGCTCGCCGCCACCCCTTCGGGGGACAGGCGCGAGAGCTGGGCGGGAAGCTCCAGTCCCTCGTCGATACGCCGCCCCAATGCCCCGGCGGTCGGCCACAGCATCGCCGCCGCCCCTGACAGCAGGTGCCGCCGCCCTTCCACGTACCATTGCCAATCGCCGTAGCTGTAGCGCACCACGCCCCCCTCGTGATGAGGCATCACCAGGCTGGCATGACGGCCATGGTCGAGCAGGTAGACGTCCACCGGATCGGCCACCTCGGCGGGCGGCACCAGCCGACCGGTGCAACCAGCCAGCAGCGCCAGCAACGCCGTCCAGATCACGCAACGGCAATGGACTCTCCACCTTGATCGGAACGGCAACATGCGCGGCCCTGTCATCGTCGATGCGAAGCAGTATGGTCGATGAGCGGCCCCTGCCGGCTCGGCTCACTCCGCCTTGTGCGCCAGCGCCATGAGATACAGCGCTAGCGCGAGGGCGAGTACCGAGAGCGCCAGGTAGATCGCATCCAGTGGCGTAGCGAACTGGATGCCCACCACCGCACGGAAGAACTCGATGATCACCGCCAGGATCACCACCCGGGCGATCTTGTCCTTGAGTTGGTCCAACGACTGGACATTGAAGGGGTGCGAGGGGTCGCGTCCCTCGGCAGGCTCGATCCGCGACACGAAGAGCTTGTAGACCCCGAGCCCGAAAATCATCAATACCAGTGCGATGAGGTAGATGTCGACGGCGACGATGATATCGGTGACCACGCTCTTGTGAATGTCCGAACCGCCCGTTACGTAGTGACGCCAAGTGTCCATCACCACCGAGAAGATATCCAGACTGGCGATCACGAAGAGCGTCAAGGCACCCAGCAGTGCGGGAATCACCGCCAGCAACACCAGCAAGCGCGACTGCCAGAGAAACTGCTCGAAACGCCGCTCGAGAGGGCTTTGCGGAGTGTCGGGACGGGGATTTTCAGGGGGCAGTGCCTCGCTCATGCCAGGCTCCTCGTGGCGAATGGATGGCAACGATCGACGGCAAGGCCGGATTCGTTTGACCGTCGATGTCTAACTGCACGTATCATGCCGGAAAGAGCCCCGACAGGGATAGCGCATGGCCTCTCCTCCATCGACCCGTTCCCGCCACCTGGCCTTCGTCCTGCTGCCGAGGGTAGCCAGCTTCCTGTGGCGCGTGCTGGCGGCGTTCCTGCGCAACCGCGGCATCCTGCTGGCCGGCGGGGTCGGCTACAACATACTGCTTTCCATCGTGCCGCTATTCGCCCTGCTGGCAGTACTGCTCACGCAGGTCGTCGACGAGCGGGCTCTGTTCGACGTGCTCTCCGTACAGGCACGCCACCTGGCACCGGCGCACGCCGAGGTTCTGCTGGATGCCGTACGCACACTGCTGGATTCACCGGAGGTCATCGGACTGTTCGGCACCCTGGTACTGCTGATTTTCAGTTCCTTCGCCTTTCGCATGCTGGAGGACGCCCTGGCGCTCATCTTCCATGCAACCGACGTCCACAGCGGGCGTAGCGTCTGGGTCTCGGTATTGCTGCCTTATCTGTTCATGCTGCTGCTCGGTGCCGGCCTGCTGGCCCTGACGCTACTGGTCACCCTGGCGGGCGCCGTGAACAGTCTGTGGCTCGCCCTGTTCGACCGCGAACTCCCCCTGGCCGGGCTCTCGGAGACAGCGCTCAACCTGTTCAGCTTCGGCGGGGTGTTCGCGCTGTTCAGCGCCATCTACAAGGTGTTGCCCGTGGTGCGCATCGCCCTTCGCCGAGCCATCGTGGGAGGATTCGTGGCAGCGCTGCTATGGGAAGGCGTGCGACTGCTGCTGGTCTACTATTTCGCCAACCTCTCCTTCGTCAACGCCGTCTACGGCTCGCTGGCCACCCTGATCGTGGTGCTGCTGAGTCTGGAGGTCGGCGCCATCATCCTGTTGCTCGGCGCCCAGGTGATCGCCGAACTGGAGCGTAACGCCCGACTCGGCCTGCCCTGGTACGTCGACCCTCGGCACCAGGCCGTGACCCGCGTCGACTGAGCGCATCAGAAGGTCGACAATCCGCTCGACTCCATGATCCGGTAGCGTAGGTGCTGCCAGCGGCTGACGTCGTCATGCGCAGCGATGGGCTCGCTGGTCGTATGCTCCGGCGTGCTGGCCCAGCGCGACTCGAAGAAGGCCGCCGCCTCGGCCAGCGCCGGCGTATCCACCGCACCCACCAGGCGCACGCTGGTCTCCAGGTTCAGGTCGTCCAGATTGCGCCGGGTGAAGTTCGCCGAGCCCAGGATCATCTCCGCCTCGGCATCGTCATCGGCGGGCCAGCGCAGCAGCAGCTTGGAGTGGCACTGTTCGCCGCGACTGACGCACCAGCGTACGGGAATGCCGGCCTCGTGAAGCTCATGGGCCACCGGACGATTGGGAATGCCGCCCTTCACCAGCCCGAAGGCATCCTGGTTGGGGTCGAGCAGCACGCGCACCGCCACGCCCCTGCCCTGCGCTCGCTCGAGTGCCCGGATCACCCCGCGATGGGCCAGATAGAACACCGCCACGTCGAGCCGGTCGCCTGTATCGGCGGCCTGGATGGCCGCGATCGTGGCGTCGCGGATTGCCCCCTCGGTGAGCAGTTGAATACGCGCTTCGGCCGCTTCGCCGCCTTCGGCCACGGGGGGCGAAAACTCGGACAGATCAACTCCCGACCAGGCCGCCACCGCCCGCTCGGAAGCCAGCAAGTCGTGGGCCGCTGGCCCCGAAAACCTCAGCCCCACGTTACCGTGCAAGCTGCTGGCATCGTGCGGATTGGCTGAAGTGACCAGCCCGACCCAGTCATCGCCCCGATCCACCACCAGCGTCTTGCGATGATTGGCGTTGAAATTGAGCATGGCGAGATAGCTCCGCAGCGTCACCCGGCCGGGCCCCAGGAGGTTGGGCAGCCAGCCCGCATCGGCGCGATTGCCCAGCCAGCGCGGCCCCAGATGCCACAGCCCCGACCACAGCGGGTTGGAGGCCCGAAGCCGGTTCAGGTCCGTTTCCACCACCCGCACGCCAGCCTCGCGCAGCCGCTCGAAATGGGGTAGCTCGAGCCCCCCGTAGAGGGTGTTCAGCGGGTCGCTGATCACCACGACCTCAAGGTCGGGATGGCGCCGCCGCGCCGCTACCAAGGCCCCGGTCAGTTCCCGGGAGAGCGGACGGAACTCGGCGCCGTCGGCGCTGCCGGCAAAGTCGTTGAACAGGAACATGTCGACCAGCACCAGGCGCCGGGCCTGACCGATCAGCGCGAGGATCTCGTCGAAGATGGTCTGATCGATGTGGCGCTCGCCCTCGGCGTCGTACCAGGTCACGTCGGCCAGGAAACGCACCCGCTCGGCGGCACGCTCCGGCCAGGCACGGCCAACGCTTTCCGGCAGCGGCTTGAAACGCTGCCAGACCCCCATGGCAAACCAGGCCGCCAGTACCGCCGCCACGATCCATAGCCACATTCCTTGCCTCCTCGCCTTGGCCAACCGCCCTACTCCCTGCGCGCGCATCCTACCTCCCATCGCCAGCATACTCCGAAGGCAGGCTCGAACGCAGTGCGCCCGGTCGGAGCCGGGCGCACTGCTTCGGAACTGACCGTCCTGCATTCAGCCAAAGGCGAATAACGCCCCCATGGCGGCGATCGCAGCACCCAGGCCGCGCAACACGCGATGCTCGCGGGCCATCAGCCAGTCGCCGGCGAGACGGCCGGTCAGGGTAATGGCCAGGGTCGCCAAGCTGAACCCCACCAAATAGGCCAACGCACTGACGCCATGCGGCATTTCACCGCCATGGGCATGGCCATGGAAGATCATGAACAGCATCACGGCGGCACCCCCCAGCACCGCCGGCACCCGCGCCAAGGCAGCGACCAGCACGCCGGCCAGCAGCACGCTCATGGCGATGCCGAACTCCACGCCGGGCAGCTGCAGGCCTGCCCAGGAGAAGGTGGCTCCCAGCAGCATGCCACCGATGGCGAGTACGGGTGCCATCAGCCTCAGAGACCTTGCCTGGCGCAGGCTCCAAAGTCCCACGGCGAACATGGCCAGTAGGTGATCGAGTCCCAGCAACGGATGGGTCAGCCCCGCGGCGAAACCGCCGCCGTGGGCGGCATCGTGACCGGGATGGGCAACGCTCAGGCCGGCGACCAGCAGCAGGGCTGGAGCCGCCGCAAGGGCAGCACGAGTCGTGGCGGAATAACGCAGTCTCATGGTGGTGAACTCCTTGTCGAATGCCAAAAGGGTCAGACTCCGGCACCGGCCGTGCCGGTACTCTGAGGCCGGCGCTCCGGCAGCATGCCGCGGTCGAGGATGAACTGGATGACGGTCTCCAGCCCGACGCCGTCATAGAGGTTGGTGAAGACGAAAGGGCGTTCGCCGCGCATCGTCTTCGCGTCGCGTTCCATCACCTCGAGCGAGGCGTGCACCTGCTCGGCGATGTCGATCTTGTTGATGAGCAAGAGATCGGACTTGGTGATGCCCGGCCCACCCTTGCGCGGAATCTTGTCGCCGGCGGAAACGTCGATCACGTACAGGGTGAGATCGGAGAGTTCGGGACTGAAGGTGGCCGAGAGGTTGTCGCCGCCGGACTCGACGAGTACCAGTTCGAGGCCCGGGTGACGCTCCTGGAGCTCGTCGATGGCTGCCAGGTTCATGGAGGCGTCCTCGCGGATCGCCGTGTGCGGGCAGCCACCGGTCTCCACACCGAGGATGCGATCCGCAGGCAACGCCTCGTGGCGCAGCAGGAAATCGGCGTCCTCGCGGGTATAGATATCGTTGGTGACCACGGCAATGTCGTAGTGGTCGCGCAGGGCCAGGCAGAGTTGCTTGAGCAGCGCCGTCTTGCCGGAGCCCACTGGGCCACCGACGCCGACGCGTAGGCAATGTGTCATGTCGATCTCCTAACTTCTGAATAGCCGCGAATACTGGGTCTCGTGCAAGGCGCTGGCCAGGGCCAGGCCGGGCAGCGCCGGTCCGAGCTCGTGATCGCCCAGGGCCAGGGCCTCGTCCACCGCAACCACCACAGTCGGCCGTAGCCGTTCGACGAGCCGCTGGGCGGCGGTATGGCCCAATGGCAGCGCCTTGCAGGCCACCGCCAACTGGTTCTCCAGCCAGGTCCAGGCAAAGCCGAGCAGCGCCTGGCGAACCGGAATGCCGCGGCGATGAGCGGCCCAGGCGAAAGCCGTCACGTAACCGGCCCTGTCGGGCATCGCCGGCACCCCCTCCGCAAGGTCCTCGGGCAACAGCGCCAGACTGCCCAGCAAACGCACGAGCGATGCGCCGAGCCGGGCATCCTCGGCGGCGAGTTCGGCGGTCTCGCGGTTGGCGGCAAGCCAGGCGTCCCACTCGGCCACGGCCAGACCGTCGCCGCTCGCCCAGGCCGCCTGCAGCCGCGCCAGCGCCGGCAGCTCGCAGCGGGTCAAGCCGTCGTCCAGCACACCCTCGAGCCACTCGCCGAGGCTGGCTTCGTCTCTGACCCAACCCAGCTCGAAGGCACTCTCCAGACCCTGGGAGAAGGCGAAAGCGCCGATGGGCAACGCCGGGCTGACCAGTTGCAGCAGCCCCAGCAGTGCCAGGTCGTTGCCTTGCGCCATCCCCGATGGGAATCCCTCAGTGGGCATGGTGATGGCCGTGGTGGTGGTCATGATCGTGCTCGTGGCCATGGGCGTGTGAATGCGAATGGCCGAGCTGGTTATAAGCGCCCGGCTCGGGATCGAAGGGAGCCTCGTGTCGTTCCAGGCTCGCTCCTAGCAACTCGGCCAGCGCTTCCAGCACGTGGTCCGGTGGAAAGCGCACGTAGCCACCCCGCTCGTCCTCGCCCAACGCCAGTTGCACGTGGCGATTGCCCAGGTGGTAAGCGAGCCGCGCCAGCGGCAGGCCGGCTGAGATCCGGGCGGTCACTACCGGCTCGATGGCGGCCCGGATCCGCACGATCTCGCCACTCACGGCGCGCAAGCCCTCGCCGTCGCGCAGCACCGGTCCGCGGTCGAGGAACAGGCCCAGCTCGCGACCGGTATCGCTCAGCGCCTTGAGTCGGCCGCGAATGCGCAGTTCATAGGGCAGCGTCAGGGTATCGGCCTCCTGGCTCGCTTCGATGGGCCCCAGACGTTCGATCAGTTTCAGCATGGTTCAACCTCAGTCGCGGGCTGCGAGCCGCGAGCTTCGGGCTCGTAGCCCGTAGCCCGTAGCTCAGAACAAGTGGTAGCGCTGCGCCAATGGCAGCTCAGTGGCCGGCTCACAGGTCAGCAGCTCACCGTCGCAGCGCACTTCGTAGGTTTGTGGATCGACGCTGAGATCGGGGCAGGCATCGTTGAGCTTCATGTCGCTCTTGCGCACGCCGCGCACGTTCTTGCACGCCGAAAGCTCGCTGGCGAGCCCCAGCTTTTCCTTGACTCCGCCATCCAGCGCCGCCTGGCTGACGAAGGTCAGCCGCGTCCGGCTCGCCGCACGCCCGAAGGCGCCGAACATGGGTCGGTAGTGCACCGGCTGGGGCGTGGGAATCGAGGCGTTGGGGTCGCCCATGGGCGCGGCAGCGATCATGCCTCCCTTGATGATCATGGCCGGCTTGGTACCGAAGAAGGCAGGCTTCCATAGCACCAGGTCAGCGAGCTTGCCTACCTCCACCGAGCCCACCTCATGGGCGATGCCATGCGTGATGGCCTGATTGATGGTGTACTTGGCGATGTAGCGCCTGGCGCGGAAATTGTCGGCGCCCAGGGCCTCGTCCTCGGGCAGCAGGCCGCGTTGCACCTTCATCTTGTGGGCGGTCTGCCAGGTCCGGCACACCACCTCCCCCACGCGGCCCATGGCCTGGGAGTCGGAGGCGATCATCGAGATCACGCCCAGGTCGTGGAGAATGTCCTCGGCAGCGATGGTCTCGCGGCGGATGCGCGAGTCGGCGAAGGCCACGTCCTCGGGAATCTTGGGATCCAGGTGGTGGCACACCATCAGCATGTCGAGATGCTCATCGATGGTGTTGACCGTATAGGGCCGCGTCGGGTTGGTGGACGACGGCAGCACGTACGGCTTGGCACAGGCGGTGATGATGTCCGGCGCATGGCCGCCTCCGGCGCCCTCGGTATGGTAAGTGTGAATGCAGCGCTCCTTGAAAGCGGCGAGCGTATCCTCCACGAAGCCCGACTCGTTCAGCGTATCGGTATGAATGGCAATCTGGACATCGTATCGCTCGGCCACGGCGAGGCAGTTATCGATGGCCGCCGGTGTCGTGCCCCAGTCCTCGTGCAACTTGAGCCCCATGGCCCCGGCCTCGAGCTGCGCTTCCAGAGGTTCGGGCAGGCTCGCGTTGCCCTTGCCGAGAAAGCCGATGTTCATCGGCAGGTCATCGACGGCCTGCAGCATCTTGCCAATGTGCCACTCGCCGGGCGTGCAGGTCGTGGCATTGGTGCCGGTGGCCGGCCCGGTGCCACCACCCAGCATGGTGGTGATCCCGCTCATCAGTGCCTCTTCCACCAGCTGCGGGCAGACGAAGTGGATGTGCGCGTCCAGGCCCCCGGCGGTGAGGATCTTGCCTTCCCCGGCGATCACCTCGGTGCCGGGGCCGATGACGATCTCCACGCCCGGCTGGGTATCCGGGTTGCCGGCTTTGCCGATGGCTTCGATCCGCCCGCCACGGATGCCCACGTCGGCCTTGACGACGCCCCACCAGTCGAGGATCAGCGCGTTGGTGATCACGGTATCCATCACGCTGTCGTCATGGCGCTGGCTCTGTCCCATCCCGTCGCGAATCACCTTGCCGCCGCCGAACTTCACCTCGTCGCCGTAGTGAGTGGCATCGCGTTCGACCTCGATCCACAACTCGGTGTCGCCAAGGCGCACCCGGTCGCCCACGGTAGGACCGTACATGTCGGCATAGGCCTGACAAGAGATCTTCATGACAGACCTCCCTGGGCGTCGAGCGCCCCCATCACCTCGCCGCGAAAGCCGTAGACGTGGCGTCGCCCGACGTAGGGAATCAGCGTCACCTGACGAGTCTGGCCGGGCTCGAAGCGAATCGCCGTACCGGCAGCCACGTCGAGGCGGTAACCGCGCGCCGCGTCGCGGTCGAATCGCAGCGCCGGATTGGTCTCGGCAAAGTGGTAGTGGGAGCCCACCTGGATGGGTCGGTCGCCGGTGTTGGCGACCTCGACGGCGATCCGCTCGCGCCCTTCGCAGAGTTCGATCTCGCCATCCTTCAATTGATATTCACCGGGAATCATCGAGCGCTTCCCCCTTCGCTTGTGGCTGCTTGAGAACGGCTAAAACTGAGCGAACGCAGGCCACAGGTAAGGTGGCGAGCGGCAAAAAAGCGGCGTTTACTTTCGTCAATGAGCATTTTTTGTCGCGATGCCAACACCACATGGCCGAGTGCTGCCAGTTTTAGACGATCGGTTCGTGGACGGTGACCAGCTTCGTGCCGTCCGGAAACGTGGCCTCGATCTGAACTTCATCGACCATCTCGGCCACTCCCTCCATGACGTCATCGCGGGTCAGGATCTCGCGCCCGTGGCTCATCAGCTCGGCCACGCTCTGGCCGTCGCGGGCGCCTTCCAGAATCTCGAAGCTGATCAGTGCCACCGCCTCCGGATAGTTGAGCTTGAGGCCACGCGCCAAGCGACGCTCGGCCAGCTGGGCCGCCGAAAACAGCAGCAGCTTGTCCTTGTCTCTAGGGGTCAGTTCCACAGCGGTCTCCTCAAGATGTAAGAACGGCACTTCGGGCTTCCGGCTTCGGCATGATGCTCGAAGCCCGCGGCTCGTCGCCCGTAGCCGGCACGAGTGCCGTCATGTCCTCCAGATCCGTGGCACACAGGCCTCGCGACCGATCAGCCGCGGTCGCAGCACCTGCCAAGCGCGCTCGCAGAGGTCCCAAGCCTCGTTACGCTCCAGACCCAGATAGCGCAACAGCATCACGCCGTGGCGTATCGTGACCGCCCAGCACGGGCTGGCGGGCAGTGCTTCGCGCAGGGCCTCGATGGCTTCGGTCTCATCGATGAGTCCCACCGCCCAGAGGGTGGCCTGGACGCTGGCCCCACCCTGGCCCCAGCGCCCGAGGAAACGCGGGTGGGTCGGGTCCAGGGGCTGACGCTCCAGCCACAGCGGCGCCCCGTCGCGCATCAAGCGAAAGCGCTGCTCGATGCGCCCGGACGCGTAAGGCAACTGGCTGGCCGGCCGCCCCAGCGCCATCATCTCCCAGCCCAGACAACGGGCGTCACCTTCGAGAGCGATGGTGGTGACCTGCTCGCCGCGGGAGCCGTCGAAGGCGATCGTCTCCTGCGGCAGCCACTCCAGCTGCCCCCCATCGGCGACGCTGAGTCGCGTGTGCTGTGACCAGGCCACGCCATGGCTGTCGGCCCGATAGAGCTTGCTGGCGGCCGGCGTGGTCAACAACGCCTGCGCCCCCGCCTCGACTCGCGCCGAGATGGCCAGGGCATCGCCGCTGACCAGTCCACCGGGCGGATGCAGCAGGTAGACATGACAAGTGCCCACGCGGCCCTCGGGATGAAAGGGGCGCTGTACCCGCAGCGGGCCTCGGTGACGAGTGGCGACCATCCGCGTGACGCCCTGGCGGGCGGCAAAACCGAGTTCGAGGGAGGCCGCCCAGCGTCGACCGACATCGAAGCGGTGACCCGAATCGAAACCGGAGGGGATGGCGCGCGGAATGGCCGTCATTGACAAGCAACCTGTGCGTTCGAGGGTGTTACCCTCCCTCAGCAAGCCGTGTACCAATCTGGTGAAAATGCGACAAACAGTCGATTTATCAGCGACATACTTTGTACACAAAGTGCTGTGCGACATCCCGCTTGCACCATCGGCGCCGCTTAAGGGCAGGCATCGGCACCATTGGGGTGCGCTACAGCAGCGTGCGCACCGCCATGGAACGAGGCAGACACCGTCACCGAGACGTGTGCTCCTGACCCACGGCTCATATCTCGAAGCCCTTGGCCCCCGCAGCCCGCAGCCCGCAGCCCGCAGCCCGCAGCCCGCAGCCCGCAGCCCGCAGCCCCAGAGCCTAGACCGTCAGATGCTCCTTGATCAGCACGTCGGAAAGCTCGCCGATGGTTCCCCTGGCCACCGGGCGGCCACGATCCATGATCACGAAGCCATCGGCGAACCGACGGGCGAAGGGCAGTTTCTGCTCCACCAGCAGCACGGTCAGGCCATCCTCGGCAATCAGTTGGCGAATCACCTGACCGATCTGGGTGACGATATTGGGTTGAATGCCCTCTCCCGGTTCGTCGAGGATCAGCAGGCGCGGTTCTAGCACCAGAGCCCGACCGATGGCCAGTTGCTGCTGCTGCCCGCCGGAGAGATCGCCGCCACGGCGGTGCTTCATCTCCGCGAGCACCGGAAACAGCTCGAAGACGCGTTCGGGAATGCGGCGGCGGCCATCGCCGCGGGCGGCAAGACCGGTGCGCAGGTTCTCCTCCACGGTGAGCAGCGGGAAGATCTGCCGCCCCTGAGGCACGTAGCCGATCCCCAACCGCGAGCGATCCTCCACCCGGCGTCGGGTCAATTCGACGTCATCGGCATAGCGAATGCTGCCGGAAGCCACCGCCACCTCGCCCATGATCGCCTTCATCAGGGTGGTCTTTCCGACCCCGTTGCGGCCCATCACGCAAGTGCATTGCCCCGCCGGGACCTCGAGATCGAGATCCCACAGGGTGTGACTCTCGCCGTAGTACTGGTTGAGTTCGTCGACGGTCAGCATCAGGCGGCCTCCTCCGCGCCCAGGTAGACCTCGATGACTTTGGGGTCGTGCGAGATCCGGTCCATGCTCCCCTCGGCCAGCACGCTGCCTTGGTGCAGCACCGTTACCTGGCGGGCAATGGAGCGCACGAACCCCATGTCGTGCTCCACCACCACCACCGACTGCTTGCCCGCACCGGCCAGACCGGTGAGCAGTTCGGCGGTACGCTCCATCTCCTGCTCGGTCATGCCGGCCACCGGCTCATCGACCAGCAACAACCGCGGCCGCTGCATCAGCAGCATGCCGATCTCCAGCCACTGTTTCTGCCCGTGGGAGAGAATCCCCGCCGGACGGTGGCGCAAGCCGGCCAGTCCGATGGTGGCGAGCACCTCATCGATGCGATCGCGAACCTCGCCGGTCAGGCACGCCATCAGCGTCGGTAGAATCCGCTTGTCGGCGGCCATGGCCAGCTCGAGGTTCTCGAACACGCTGAGCGCCTCGAAAACCGTGGGCTTCTGAAACTTGCGACCGATCCCCAAGCTGGCGATTTCCGGCTCGTTCATGGCCAGCAGATCGTGACGGCTGCCGAACCACACCTTGCCGGTGTCGGGGCGCGTCTTGCCGGTGATGATGTCCATCATGGTGGTCTTGCCGGCACCGTTGGGGCCGATGATGCAGCGCAGCTCACCGTCGTCGATGGTCAGGTCGAGGCCGTCGATGGCCTTGAAGCCATCGAAGCTGACGGTCACGTCCTCCAGATAGAGGATCGGCCCATGGCGCACGTCCACGGGAGACGCCGCCGGCACCAGGAAGTCGAACACCCGGTCACGGTCGGCCAGAGAGCGTAGAAGACTCATGCGCTTGCCTCCTGGGGAGTCGCGGTATCGTCGGATGAGCGGCGCTGGCGCTTGAAGCGATAGGCGAGCAGCCCCGCCACACCCCTGGGAAGGAACACGGTGACCAGCACGAACAGGGCCCCCAAGGCGAACAGCCAGGCATCGGGCATCACCCCGGTGAACACCGTCTTGGCATAGTTGACGAGAATCGCCCCAATCACGGCGCCATAGAGGGTCGCCCGACCGCCCAGCGCCACCCACAGCACGATCTCGATGGAGAAGATCGGCTCGAACTCGCTGGGATTGATGATGCCCACCTGAGGCACGTAGAGCGCCCCGGCCACCCCGGCCAGCATCGCCGAGATCACGAAGACGAAGAGCTGGAAGCGTTCGACGCGGTAGCCGAGAAAGCGCGTGCGCGCCTCGGCATCGCGGGTCGCCACGCATACCCGTCCGAGCTTGCTGACGACGATGGCCCGGCAGATCACGTAGCCCAGCGCCAGGGCCACGCCAGTGGCGATGAACAAGCCCAGACGCGTGGCATCGTTGCGCAGGCTGAAACCGAGGATATCGCGGAAGTCGGTCAGACCGTTGTTGCCGCCAAAGCCCATTTCGTTGCGAAAGAAAGCCAGCATCAGAGCGAAGGTCATCGCCTGGGTGATGATGGAGAGATACACCCCGGTGACTCGCGAACGGAAGGCCAGCCAACCGAATACCAGTGCCAACGCCCCCGGAGCCAGCAGCACCATGGCGAACGCGAACCAAGCCATGTCGAAGCCCTGCCAGTACCAGGGCAGGCTCTCCCAGTTCAAGAACACCATGAAATCCGGCAGGACCGGATCGCCGTAGGTGCCCCGATCGCCGATCTGACGCATCAGGTACATGCCCATGGCATAGCCGCCCAGGGCGAAGAAGGCACCATGGCCCAGGCTGAGTATCCCCAGATAGCCCCACACCAGGTCCACCGCCACCGCCAGCAGCGCATAGCTCAGATACTTGCCGAACAGATTGACGGTATAGGCCGTGACATTCAGGGGATGACCGGCCGGTACGGCCAGGTGCAGCACGGTGACCAGCGCCAGAGCCGCGAGCAGCACTCCGATGAACAGCTGCGTCGAGCGCTCGCTGAATGGCCTCAGCAGCCAGGATCGCGATTGCATGATCAGCCCTCCGCCGCGCGGCCCTTCTGCGGAAAGAGTCCGCGGGGGCGTTTCTGGATGAACAGGATGATGAAGACCAGCACGATGATCTTGGCGAGCACGGCGCCGGCCCAGGGTTCGAGCACCTGATTGATCACCCCCAGTGACAGCCCCGCCACCAGGGTGCCCCACAGGTTCCCCACGCCACCGAAGACCACCACCATGAAGGAGTCGATGATGTAGTTCTGGCCGAGGTTGGGCCCCACGTTGGTGAGCTGAGAGAGCGCAACGCCAGCAAGCCCCGCAACCCCGGATCCCAGCGCGAAGGTCAGGATATCCACCCGGGTGGCGCGAATGCCCATCGAGCGCGCCATGGCACGGTTCTGGGTCACGGCGCGCACCTCCAGGCCGAGCCGCGTGCGACGCATCACCAGCATCAGGCCGACGAACACCAGCAGGGCGAAGCCGAGCACGGCCATCCGATTGAGAGTCAGTGACAGGGCATCGTTGACCGCCAGCGAACCGCTCATCCACTCCGGCGTCACCACGGTACGGTTCTGCGGCGAGATGACCGTGCGCACCAGTTGCTGAAGGATCAGGCTGACGCCGAAGGTGGCCAGCAGCGTTTCGAGTGGGCGCCCCTTGAGGAACTGGATCACCCCCCGCTCGATGGCCACGCCGGCCAGCGCCGACACCAGGAAACCGGCGGGAATCGAGAGGATCAACGCCAGCCCGGGCTGGCCGGGCAGCAGTTGCTGCACCGCCCAGGTGGTATAGGCGCCCAGCATGATCAGCTCACCGTGGGCCATGTTGATCACGCCCATGACCCCGAAGGTAATGGCCAGGCCGATGGCGGCGAGCACCAGCACCGAGCCCATGGAGAGGCCGAAGTAGAGGGTTTCGGCCGCGCGGTTGAGCTTGAGCGTCTGTTCGATGCCGCGCAACGCCTCACCGGCTGAGGTCGCCAGCACGGGGTCATCGCCTTGGGCAGCCCGGTTGAGTGCGACCCGCACCTCCGGATGCAGGCTGCCCTCGAGTTCGGCGACGGCTTCCAGCTCGCCCTGCTCGAGGCGATGGATCGCCAACGCCAGGCTAAGGCGCTCACGCACCCGGTCGTCAGTGGCCTCCTCGATCACCTCGGCCAACGGCCCCGACAGGTCGTCATCCACTTCGCCCAGCAAACGCTCGGCGGAGGCCCGTCGTCGCTCGAGATCCGGCGAATAGAGATCGACCACGGCCAATGCACTGCGCAGCTGGTTGCGCAATGCATTGTTGATGCCGATGCGCTCCAGCTCGCGACGCGACATCTCGCCCAGCGCCTCGCCCGTCAGGGCATTCTCCACTGGCCAGTCGCGGCCACGGTTGTCGAGCACCACCACGAAGCGGCCATCATCGGTGCGTTGCAGGCGCCCGTCGAGCAAGGCCTGCAGCCAGTCGCGGGCGCGTTCGTCGTCGCTGCTCACGATGGCGTCGATGGCCTCGCCCTTGGCGGCGTAATCGTCCACGTCCAGCGCCTCGAGCAACACGACGGCCTCGGCATCCTGAGCCAGGGTCGAAGGCGCATGGGCAAGGCCGAGCAACGACACGGCCAGGGCCATGAGCAGCACCCAGGGCGTACGAATCCGGACTTCATCGGCATGCACGGCACCGCCCTGGGCCGTGGTCGACCATGGCAAGGGGAAATTCCTCATCGGGCTTTCCTCTGAAATCGTCAGGAAGGCGTGCTCCCCCGCATCCCTGGCGGGATGCGGAGGCAGGCGTCACTCGGCCAGGGCAGCTTCGGCTTCTTCGGCCGCTGTACTGCCACCGCAGGAGCCTTCGGTGACGTCGAAATTGCCGCAGCGCATCGGCGCGCGCCAATCGGCGATGAGGTCGCGCGATCCGGGCAGGTAGTCCGACCAGGCATCGCCGGCCACCGTGGAAGGGGTCTGCCAGACGATGTCGAACTGGCCGTTGTCCTGGATCTCGCCGATCAGTACCGGCTTGGTGATGTGGTGATTGGGCATCATCGCCGCATAGCCACCGGACAGGTTGGGTACCGTCACGCCGATGATGGCATCCTTGACCGCATCGACATCGGTGGTACCCGCCTTGCGCGCCGCCTCGGCCCACATGTTGAAGCCGATGTAATGGGCTTCCATGGGATCGTTGGTCACCGCCATCTCGTCATCGGTGTACTCGATCCAGGCATCGATGAAATCGTAGTTGGCGTCGGTGTCGACGCTCATGAAGTAATTCCAGGCAGCCAAGTGACCCACCAGCGGGCCGGTGTCGATCCCCGTGAGCTCCTGTTCGCCCACCGAGAAGGCGACGACCGGAATGTCGGCGGCATCCACGCCCTGGTTGGCCAGTTCGGTGTAGAACGGCACGTTGGCATCGCCATTGATGGTGGAAACCACCGCGGTCTTCTTGCCTTCGCTGCCGAAGCGGCGAATGTCGGAAACGATGTTCTGCCAGTCCGAGTGGCCGAAGGGCGTGTAGTTGACCATGATGTCCTCTTCCGCCACGCCGAACTCATCCTGTAGATAGGCGGAGAGAATGCGATTGGTGGTCCGCGGGAACACATAGTCCGTGCCGGCCAGCACCCAGCGCTCCACGCCCACCTGGTCGTGGAGGTAGTTGACCGCAGGGATCGACTGCTGGTTGGGAGCGGCACCGGTGTAGAAGACGTTCTCGGAGGACTCCTCGCCCTCGTACTGCACCGGGTAGAAGAGCAGGCCGTTGAGCTCCTCAACCACCGGCAGCACCGACTTGCGCGACACCGAGGTCCAGTTGCCGAAGATGACGTCGACCTCTTCCTGGGCCAGCAGCTCGCGGGCCCGCTCGGCGAACAGCGGCCAGTCGGAAGCCGGATCGACCACTACCGCTTCCAACTGACGACCCAGCAGACCACCCTCGGCATTCTGCTGTTCGATCAGCATCTCCACGGTGTCCTTCAAGACCGTTTCGCTGATTGCCATGGTCCCGGACAGGGAGTGAAGAACGCCGACCTTGATCGGGTCGTCCTCCTGTGCCAGCGCAGGAGAAGCGACGCCGAGGCTCAGCAGGGAAGCGGCAAACCAGAGAGAAGGGTGTGTCTTGCGTTGGGAAGTGATCACTTGGACCTCCTTGCTCCCTCTCGAGTGAGGGCTTGTTGTAACGTGGCGGTGCCGCCCGCATGGACCGAGCGGCACTCAACCGTTTGCAACGACCGCGCCACTCACGTCGGAGGACGACTTTCGCTCGACATTTCATCGGCTTGAAAAAACGCCGTCGGTGAAAAAAGCGACGTCCTGCACCGCTGCGGTGCGGACGGCAGCGAAACCCCGCCCTCCACGCACCACCGCACTGCACCGCCGCCGGTCGTTGCACCGGGCTGGCAAGGCGGCCACGAACGACGACGGGGCGTCGATGGTTCGACGCCCCGTCGGGAAGGTCGGAATGAATGGATTTCGAGCGGTTCAGTCGCCCTCGGAGCCGGCAGCAGCCTCGGCCGCCCTCATGCGTCGACGCAGGATCGGACCGACGATATAGGGCAGGATCAGACCCAGTGCCGCAAAGACCCACAGACCAACGGCCAGGCCGCTGTTCCACAGGATGGTCCAGTCGCCGTCGGCGATGTCCAGGGCGTGACGCAGGTTCTTCTCCATCTCCGGCCCCAACAGCAGGCCGAGGATGATCGGCACCAGCGGGATCTCCAGCTTGCGCAGGATGTAACCGGCAATGCCGAAGGCCACCATGAAGTAGAGATCGAACGTCGTGTTGCTGATCGAATAGATGCCCACGAAGGCGATCATGGTGACGATCGGCAGCAGGTACATCGGCGGCACCGAGAGCAGCTTGACGAAGATGCCCACCAGCGGAATGTTGAGCACCAGCAGCAGGAAGTTGCCGATCAGCAGCGCTGCGATCACTCCCCACACCATGTCGGCGTTCTGGGTGAACATCAACGGGCCGGGCGTGATGTTGAGCGAGATGAGCAGCGCCAGCAGCACCGCCGTGGTGCCGCTGCCCGGCACGCCCAGCGTCAGCATGGGCACCAGGGCACCACTGGAGGCACCGTTGTTGCCCGCTTCGGGGCCCGCCACGCCGCGCGGGTCGCCCTTGCCGAAGTAGCCCTTCTTGCCGACCACCTTCTTCTCGAGGGTATAGCCGATGAAACTGCCCAGCGACGCTCCGGCTCCGGGCAGCACCCCGGCGATGAAACCGAGAATGCCGCCGCGAATGCTCGAGGGCATGATGCCGCGAATGTCGGCCCAGCTCAGCTCGAGCTTGTTGACGCTCATCTTCTCCTTGCCGCCGCCGGCCTTCTCCTCGATGAAGAACAGCAGTTCCGAGATGGCGAAGAGGCCCACGATGGCGAGGATGAAGTCGACCCCCTCATAGAGCTCGAGCACGCCGAAGGTGAAACGCTGCACACCGGTGTTGTCGATGCCCACGGTGGAGATCATCAGGCCGAGGCACGCCGCTACCACCGTCTTCATGGGATTCTTGCCGGTGATGCCGCCCAGGGTGGCAAAGGCCAGCAGAAAGAGCGCGAAGTACTCGGCCGGGCCGAAGGTGAGCGCGAAATCCGCCAGCAGCGGCGCCAGCAGGATCAGACCGATGGTGGCGATCAGGCTGCCCATGAAAGAGGCCACGGCGGAAATCGCCAGCGCCTCGGCGGCCTTGCCCTGCTGCGCCATGGGGTAGCCGTCCAGGCAGGTCATCATCGCCGGCTCGTCGCCGGGAATGTTGAGCAGGATCGACGAGATCCGCCCTCCGTACATGGCGCCGGCATATACCGCGGTCAGCATGATCAGCGCGGTTTCCGGGGCGAGCCCCAGGGTGAAGGCGAGCGGGATCAGGATCGCCACGCCGTTGGCCGGGCCCAGCCCCGGCAAGGCGCCGATGAGAGTGCCCAGAAAGGCCCCCATCAAGCCGAACATCAGGTTGTGTGGCGCCAGCGCAACGCCGAAGCCGTCGATCAGAAAGCCCAGGGTTTCCATCAGCTCACCTCCAGGAACGAGAGCAGGCCCAACGGCAACGACAGGTCGAGGGCGTAGCTGAACAACAGGAACACCACCACGCCGGATATCGCCCCGGTGGCGAAGGCCCTGAGCGGAGCCGCTCCCATTCGCCAGCACAAGGTTCCGACGGCGAGAGCGGTGCTGACGATGAAGCCCAGGGGTTCGAGCAGCGCGGCATAGAACACCAGCACCACCATGGCGATGAGCAGCTCGACGCCGGTGCGACTCCATGGCCAGGCATTATCGGGATCGGGACGCACGATCAGATAGAGGCTGGAGAGTCCCAGTACCGCGGCCAGCAGGTAGGGAAAGGTTTCGGGGCCGATGGCCTCGGCCCCACCGAACGGTTCCGGAAACTGGCTGGCGCCCCAGCCGTATGCAACGGCCAGGACGAGCAGCAGTATCCCGAAGATGCGATCATTGAAGGTCATCACTGGATCAGCCCGATGTCCTTGGAGAGAGTTTCGATATCGTCGATCTGGTTCTTGACGAAGGTCTCGAACTCACCGGCGCTCATGTGGAACGGCATCAGGCCGTTGTTGGTCATCACCTGCTGCCACTCATCGCTGGCGTAGATGGTGTCCATGGCGTCGACCCAGTAGTCGCGGGCGTCGTCGGAGATGTCCGCCGGCATGTAGAAACCGCGCCAGTTGGGCCCCAGCGCATCGATGCCCTGCTCGCGGGCAGTGGGAATGTCGTCGAACTCACCCGGCAGGCGCTCTTCGGAAAGCACGGCGAGCACGCGCAGATCGCCGGACTCCATGAAACCCTGCGCTTCCGAGATGTCGCCGGTGAAGGCATCCACATGGCCCCCCACCACCTGGGTCATGGCCTCGCCACCGTTGTTGTAGGAGAGATAGGGAATGCGCGGCAGGTTCTCGACACCGGCGGCGTCAGCGGCGATCAATACCTTGAGGTGATCCCAGCCACCCTTGGCACTTCCCCCGCCGAACTTGACGCTGCGCGGATCCTCTTCCAGCGCTGCCATGAGGTCGGGCAGATCTTCGTATTCGGAATCGTCGGCCACGGCGATGACGCCATAGTCGGCGCCGAGCGCCCCGATCCAGTTGACCATGTCGGCATCCATGCCCTGGAACTGGCCCTGCGCCAGTCGGGTGGTGGTGGCAGTCGAAGCGGCTACCAGCAGCTGTTCGTCCCCGGCACGCTTGCTCACGGTGTGAGCGTAGGCCACACCGCCGCCGGCACCGGCCATGTTGATGGTCTGCACGCTGCGCGGAACGATATCCAGATCCTCCATCACCTTGCCCACGCTGCGACAGGTGAAGTCCCAGCCGCCACCCGGATCGGCGGGCGCCAGGCACTCCACCTTGCCTTCCGGCTCGAAGCCCGCGGCCGTGCCGGCGGTGACGGAAAAGGCGGCGATGGCGAACAGTTTGAGCGGCGTTCTCGTGGACATTGTTGTTGTCCTCCTGATCGGACAGTGACTGGTGTCTTGAGTGGCTTGCAGAACGCTATCGACTCGCTTACAATTCTGTAAGGCAGAACAACGTTCTTCAGAATGGAAAGCTAGGCACCCGTCAGGGCGGCGTCAACGCTTCGCACGTGAATTGCGACGAAAGTTCAACGCCCCAGCCACCGGAGACACGACACCCATGGCACAGGACCGCGTCGAAGCCGTAGAGCGAGCACTGACGGTGCTCGAAACTTTCGACTCCTCCCAGGAGGCCTTCAGCCTGGCCGAGCTCGCCCAGACCACCGGTTTCTACAAGAGCACCCTGCTACGTCTGCTCGGCTCGCTCGCCCGCTTCGGCTACGTGCAGCGCTCCGCTGATGGCCGCTGGCAACTTGGCCCCACCCCACTGCGCTTGGCGCGCCGTCACCCACCCAGTCGTCACCTCGCTGCCCGCGTGCAGCCGCTGCTCAAGCAGTTGACCATCGAGACCGGCGAAACCGCCGCGCTGCTCGAGGCGCAAGGCAACCGCGTCGAGGTCCGCCTGGCCGCCCTGCCCGACACGGCCCTGCGCCACGACCTCCACCCAGGCAGCCGCTGGTGGCTGCGTGACGCAGAGAACCCCTGCCCCGAACTGCTCGGCGGCACCATGATCGTGCGGCGGCTCGCTTCGTCTCCCGGCGAGCCGCTGCGCTGGCTGGCACTCTCCGGCCCGGCCGGTCGTCTCTCCCCCGAGCGCGCCAGCGTGGCGCTGGCCGCCGCCGAACAGGCGCTGGCCGCTCGCCCGACCGAGACGCCGACTGCGGAGACCGCATCATGAACCTGCTGCTGGTGGAAGACGACCGGCTGCTCGCCGAAACGCTGGTCGACGCTCTGGCACTGGCCGGCTACGCCGTGACCCACCTGGCAGACGGCGACACGGCACGCACCCGACTGGCCATGCCCGATCACGACCACGCCCTGGTGCTGCTCGACCTCAACCTGCCCGGCGCCGGGGGCCTCGAGATTCTCGAGACGCTGCGCAGCCACGACCGCGACACCCCGGTGCTGATCCTCACCGCCCGCGGTGCCGTGGAAGACCGCGTGCGCGGTCTCGATCTGGGCGCCGACGACTACCTGGCCAAGCCTTTCGCCCTGGACGAACTGGAAGCCCGGGTGCGCGCCCTGCTGCGCCGTCGCGGCCGCGGTCAGACGCTGCAGGTCGGCCCGCTGGCCTTCGACGGCCTGGCCCAGCGCTTCACCCTCGACGGCAACGCCCTCGCCCTGCCGCCCCGCGAGCAGCGCTTGCTGGCCTGCTTGATGCGCCATGCCGGCGAGCCGGTGGACAAGGCACGCCTCGCCGAGGAAGCCTTTCAAGGCGAGCCCATGGGCGACAACGCCATCGAGGTCTACGTGCACCGCCTGCGCAAACGTCTGGCCGACAGCGCCGTGGCGCTGCGCACGGTGCGCGGTCTCGGCTACCTGCTGGAGGGCGTGTGAAGCACGGCGACAGCCTCTACCGCCGGCTGCTAACCTGGCTGCTGCTGCCCGCGCTGATCCTGGCCGGCCTGATGGTGGTACAGGCCTGGCTGGAGGCGCGGCGTACCGCCGACCGCGCCTTCGACCGACTGCTCGAAGCCGCCAGCCTGGCCATTGCCGAACAGGTGCAGTGGCAGGATGACCGGCTATGGCTGGACCTGCCCCCCGCCGCCCTGGAAATGCTCGCCACCGACGCCGAAGAACGGGTCTTCTACAGTCTGGTGGACCGCGAAGGACGTTTCATCACCGGCAATGCCGAATTGCCTGGCGACTCGCGCAGCAGCCGCGAGAGTGGCGACACCCTGTTCTTTCGCAACCTGGAGTGGCAAGGCCTGGCCCTGCGTCAGGGCGTACGGCGCTCGCAGTTGGAGGACTGGCGGCAAAGCGAACCTTACGAGGTTCGCGTGGCACACAGCCGTGAAGGTCGCGATGCCCTCGCCCGCGAGCTGCTGCGCGGCAATCTCGCCTACATCCTGGTCATGGCCGCCCTGACCGTGACGGTGCTGCTGCTGGCCATTCGCGCCGCCCTGGCACCGCTCACGCGGCTGCGGCGTGCCATCCGGGCGCGTGACCCACGCACGCTGGCCCCTCTGGAACTGCCCCTGCCCCGCGAGCTCGCCGAACTGCGCGAGACGCTCAACGACCTCCTGGCACGCATGCGTCGGGTGCGCGCCAACCAGGAGCGCTTCATCGGCGATGCCTCCCATCAACTGCGCACGCCACTGGCCGGGCTCTCGGCCCATGCCGAGTTGGCGCTACGCCACGACGATCCGCAACGCTGGCGTGACGCGCTCGTCGCCATGCAGGCCACCAGCGCACGAACCGCGCGGCTCGCCATGCAGCTGCTGTCATTGACACGCCTCGACAATCCCGAGTACGCCCCGGAATTCGACGAACTCGACCTCGCTGCCGTGGCCCGTCAGGCGGTACGCGACCATTGGGCGCACTGCCACCGCGACGGCATCGACCTGGGCGTGGAAGACCCCGGCTCGCCGGCGACGATCCGCGGCGTGACGTGGCAACTCGACGAAGCCCTCGGCAACCTGATCGACAACGCGCGGCGCTACGGCGCCCGACGCATCACCGTTCGGGCCCGGGCCCAGCCGCCCGCACTGGAGGTCGAGGACGATGGACCGGGCATCCCCGAATCGCGCCACCTGCTGGTGCTACGTCCGTTCCATCGCGGCCAGGACGACGGCGAAGGTTCAGGCCTGGGCCTGGCCATCGTCGACGGCATCGCACGCACCCATGGTGCCCGGCTGCGGCTCGGCGAAGGCACCGGCGGGCGGGGGCTGATCGTATCGCTGACCTTTCCCCGGGAGGACCCATGATGCCAACGGCCCTGAAACGCCTGACGAGCGCTCTGTTGCTGGCCTTGTGGAGTCTCGCTGCCAGCGGTGAGGAAACGCTGCACCTGCACGCCGAGTCCGGGACGGGGCAGACCCCGCTGGTCATCGGTGCAGCCCTGGATTTGCACCAGGCGCGACCGCTGCTGGAGGATTTCCACCGTCGGCACCCACATCTCGACATCACCTATCGCAACCTGACCACACTCGAGCTTCACCAGCGCTTCCTCGACGCACCGGATGCCGCCGACGTGGTGCTATCTTCGGCCATGCCCTGGCAGTATCGCCTGGCCAACGACGGCCACGCCCAGCCGCTCGACAGCGACATCGCCCACGCCTGGCCAGCCTGGGCGCGCTGGCGGCACGAGCTCTTCGCCTTCACCTTCGAACCCATCGTCATGGTGGTACACCGTGACTTCACCGAACGCTTCGGCGAGCTCGAAAGCCATGGCGACCTGCTCGAGCGCCTCGCCGACCATCCACGCGCCCTGGCCGGCCGCGTGGTCACCTACGACCCACAGCGCAGCGGAGCGGGCTACACCTACGCCATCGAGGAATCGCGCCTTTCGCCGCGCTACTGGGATCTCGTGGCCGTGCTGGGCCAGGCGCGCACGGCGCTCGCCGAGACCACCGGCGAAATGCTCGAAGGGCTCGCATCGGGACGCTACCTGGTGGGCTACAATCTGCTGGGCAGCTACGTGCGCGATGCGGTCGCCGACCACCCCGAGCTGACCATTGTGGTGCCCGAAGATTATGCGCTGGTCGTACAACGGCTGGCATTCATTCCCCGCCAGGCGCCCCACCCCGAAGCGGCCCGGCTGTTTCTCGACTATCTTCTCGGCGAGACCGGTCAGCGCACCATCGCCGAGCGCACCCAACTGGGCGCAGTGCATCCCGACCTAGAGGGACCCGGCACAGCCGCCGCCCTGCGCGAAAAGCTGGGCGACGCCCTGCGTCCCATCGCTCTCGGCCCGGGCCTGCTCGCCACCCTGGACGACCTCAAGCGAGAGGCACTGCTCACACGCTGGCAGCGTGAGTTCGACCGCGAAGGACCGGCGTTTCGCTGAACCGCATCTCGCAACGGGAAACGCCTCGCCCCGCGCATCGACAAGGGCGAAGCTGCCGGACATGGAGAAATCAGCCAGCCAAGGCGCGACGCAAACCGGGGCTGGCCCACTCGCCGACCACGACGACCGCCACCAACAGTGACGCCAGCCCCGGCCACTGCACCGCGAAATCGATGCGCGCCATGCCCAGCGCATCGACGAAGATCACCAGGATCCCGAGCGGGCTCACGTAACGCACCATGAACAGCCACAGGGCATGCCAGCGCGGCGAGAGCCCCAGCTCCCCGCGAAGATTCTCGGCGTTGAGCACGAAACCGGCCAGCAGCACCATGCCCAGGCCGCCGAGCGGCATCATCCAGCGCGAGGTGAGGTAGTCGAGCCAGTCGAAGAAGTGGCGCCCGGCCAGCGTCCAGTCGGCGCCGACGTTGAACGAGAGCATCGCCAAGCTGCTGACCAGCCACAGCACCACACCGGTTCCCCAGGCCGCGGCAGGCCGCGAGAAGCCCTTGTTGTCGACGAGCCAGGAGACGGTGGCCTCGACCATAGAGATCGAGGAAGTGAGCGCTGCCATGGAGAGCATGGCGAAGAACAGGATCGCGAAGAGAAAGCCCAGCGGCATCGCCTGAAAGGCCAGCGGCAGGCTCATGAAGAGCAACCCCGGCCCCCCCTCGGGGCTCATGCCGTTGGCGAAGATCACCGGAAAGATGGCCAACCCCGCCATCAGCGCCACCAGGGTGTCGGCCACGGCGACCATCAGCGTGGTCCGCGCGATGGAGGCCCGCGCCGGCAGATAACTGCCATAGGTGAGGATCGCCCCCGAGGCGAGCGACAAGGTGAAGAAGGCGTGGCCCAGCGCCGCCAGCATGCCCTCGCTGGAGAGGCTGCCGGCATCGAACACGAACAGGAAGCGCAGCGCCTCGACGAAACCGCCGGAGAACGCCCCGTAACCGATCAGGATCGCCAGCATGACCACCATACCCGGCATCATCCAACTGACGCTTCTCTCGATGCCAGCCTGCACCCCCTTGCCGACGATCAGCATGGTGGCCAGCGTCACCAGGGTGCTCCAGAAACCCAGATTCAGCGGGTTCTCGTTGTTGGCGGCGAAGATCGCCGCCATGTCGTCGACGCCGGCGCCGACCAACCCCCCACTGAGCGCTTTCCATAGATAAGCGAAGGACCAGCCGGCCACCACCACGTAGAACGACAGGATCAAAAAGCCGCACAGCATCGCCATCCAGCCCAGCAGCGACCAGATGCCGCTACGCCCCGACTCGATGGTCACCCGGCGCACTGCGTCGATGGGGCTGCCACGCCCGCGACGTCCCAGGGCGATCTCGGTCATCATCACCGGCACCCCCACCATCAGGATGCAGGCCAGGTAGACCAGCACGAAGGCGCCACCGCCGTGCTCGCCCGTCATGTAGGGAAACTTCCAGATGTTGCCCAGGCCGACGGCGGAGCCGGTGGCCGCCAGCACGAAGCCCCAGCGGCCGAGCCACTGGGTGCGCGGGGAATGGGGAGTCATCATGTATCACCGTGAAAATGCTGTTGGATAGCCAAAAGACGTGCGATCCGACCACAAAAGAGTGCGTAGTGTGCCGGATTTCTCCGTCGAATGGCAGCAGCACGATATGCCCGGCATTCACTGCGAGTCGCGCAGCTTCGCTTCGACGCTTTCCACCTTGTCGTCCATGGACTGCTCGCGGTCGGTGCGCGTACCCAGCTTGATCGTGGTGGTGATGCGCGGTGCGCCCATCTCGTGCACGACTTCATGGCAACGCTTGACCACCGCCATGACGTCGTCCCAGGGCCCTTCGATGTTGGTGCCGTAGGCGTGCATCCGGTGCTCGAGACCGGACGCCTCGATCACCCGCTGGCAGGCGGCGATCTCCTTGGAGACCGAGACGCCGATGCCCAGCGGCACCACGCAGAGATCGATGATGACGTGCATGCTTTAACCCTCTCGGTTGGACACTGCTCTCGACTTGGCCGCATCATCCCTGCAAGCGGGACGACAACGCCTCCTGCATGGTGGGCTCGAGCGATTTTCCTGCCAGAAGCATGAGTTGGCTCTCCTCGAGCCACTCCTGGTCGAGCCCATGCTGCCAATCCCCGCTGGTGCGCAGCCCACCTTGCCGGTCAATGCATCGAGGGAGTGACGGGCACCCATCTCGAAGGCCGTTTGCATGGGACCGAACGAGGCGGAAAGCGTCGAGTCTCGGCCGGCTGGAAGCCAGACCAAGGCTTTCCCGTCCGCCTCGCTCAGCATGAGAGCCGGATCGCTCATGGCCTACTCCTGAGTCGCCGGCTCGCTGACATGAATGCCGAACAGGCTAGCCTCGCCCTGGCTGCGGCCAAGGCTCTCCGGCGACGCAACGCGACCGTCGCGCACCATGACATGGCCGCCCTGCCCCTGCACGCCGCCGATCACGCTGCCCACCAGGTAGGTGGGGAAGATCTCCGGGTCGTTCTCGTAGTTGGGATTGTGGATCAGGCCGATCATCTGGAAGCGCCCACGGGTGTTGCGCAGCGACTCCAGCGAGTCCTGGATCAGGCGGCGGTGCGAAAGCTTGGAGAAGAGCCCGTCGAGCAGGATCACGCTCTCGCGACTCGCGCGAGCGCGGCGCTTGTGATGTCCCGGAAGCTCGCGCAGCTCGCGTTCGATGGCGAATTCCGAGAGCTTGACCAGCCACATCAGCGACACCGCCTCACGCTGGCCCTCCGACATCTCCTCGTTGAGCGAGAAGAGCCGACCATGGGGACGAATGGCGTCGTGCTTGAGGCGGATCGAGACGTCATGGAAGAGGCCACGGTAGATGCGGCGGCGGATTTGGCGCAGTAGATCGTCGTCGCGCCGGCGCACCTCACCGTCAGCCACTCCACCGTCGCGTTCGGCACGTCGGCGCATCGCCGCCTGATGCTCGTCGATGTCGGCCAGCAGAGTGGCGATGAGTTCGCGCAGTTGCTCGGTGCCGATCAGCGCGGCCTTGACCTCGAAGAAGGCCCCGCCGGCACCATGGCTCTTCGCCACCCGCTTGAGAATGTCGAGATTGCCGGCGGCGTCCGAGATGATCGAACTCAGACGCTCCACCAGGGTGCCCTCTATCTGCTCGCGGGTGGCCTGCAATCGCCCGACCCGCTCGCGGTGTGCCTCGAGTTGGCCGGCCAGTTGGGAATGCAGGGCAGCGAGATCGTCGAGACCGGCCTGGCTGACCCCGGCCAGCGCCCCCAGACGGGCCCGTTCGGTATCGCTGAACAGGCGGCTGTGAGCGGCCTCCTCCAGCGATGCCGTCAGCTGCCGCTCGGCCTCCGCCACGCGCTTCGCCAGGCGTTCGCGATGGCGGGCCCGCTCGCCGAGGTTGAGCTCGGCCAGAGCGTCCAGCAGGGTCTGCTGGCACGCCTCCAGAGCCTCCAGATCGAGGGCGCCATCGGCCACCAACTCGCCAGCCAGCCGCTGCCACTCGGTCAGGGCCTGGGTGCGCGGGGCGTCTTCGTCGTCATCGCCGGGCCAGATTGCCGGTGCCGACTCGGCCAGCCGCCGATCCCAGCCGGCCGGCAACTCGCGTAGGGCGCGCAGCCACTCCACGGCCAACTGGTCCACCCACTCCAGAGCACGCCGATGATCGGCAAGACGCTGCGCCACGGCATCGCGTTCGCGCTGCTTTGCCTTGCGCGCCTCACGCAACGCCGCAATCTCGCGCTTGACCCGCGCGATCTCGCGCTCGAGCTGCTGGCTACCGCCGCTGGCATCGCGCACGTCGAGATAGGCGCGTATGCGTGAGAAGTCGAAATCCGCACGCTTGGTGGCCAACGCCAGTTCCGCCTCGCGTGTCTCCTGGACCTCCGTGGCCGTGGCCATGAATGCCTCGCCGCCCTGAGCCTCGAAGTCGGCCAGGGCGCGCAGACGTTCACGCTCGCCCTCGGCGAAGAGCTGGCGCAGACGTACCTCGACCTCAGCATGCTGGCGGGTCAAGGCCTCGCGGCGCCGCTCCGCTTCGCCAAGCCGCTCATCCGCTTCGCCAAGCCACCTCTCCAGTTCGGTGAGGCGTTCATCCAGGGCTGCGAGGCGCTCGACGCCGCCGGCATCGTTGAACTGCTCGGCAGCCAGCCAAGTACTGCCGTGGGCCTCGAGTTCCCGAGCCGCCTGCTCGCGCTGCGGCCTCAGCTCGGCCAGGGTCTCGTCCGCCTCGGCGCGGGTCTCGGCCGCTCGTTCCAGGGCCAGGTCGCCGCCCTCCTGCAGATAGCGCTGATAGTCGTCGATGCAGGCCAGCGCCGCCTCGCTCAAGCGCGGCGCGAGTCTCTCCTGCTGCTCGCCCAGGCGCGACTGCGTCTCGGCCAAGCGTTCCAGCGCACGCTCCACGTCGCTGTCATCGGCTTCGCGGGCCTCCAGAGCCAAGGCGAAGGTTTCGCCATGAGGGTCGAGGTGCTGGCACTCGGCTTCCAGCGCCTGCTGACGTGCGCGATCCGCGGCCAGACGCGTCTCGGTCGCCTCGCGCAGAGCCTCCAGATAGCTCGGATCCAGGGCCGCCTTCACCGCCAGCGTCTCCACGCCCTGCACGGCGCCCAGGGGCGGCTCGCCGCGCTCCAGGAGTGCCTCCAGCCGCTGTGCCTCGAACACCGGCACGGCCAGGCCCGCATCGATCAGTACCTCAGCGGCATGTCGCGCCGCCTCGCTCCCCGCTACCACCGGTGCGAAGAGCAGACCGGCTGCCTGGGCCAACCGCTCACGGCGCCGGGCCTCGGCCACGTCCTTGGCATTGAGCACGACGTGCAGCGGCTGCCAGGCAATGCCAGCTTCCTCGAGGAGACGATGCGCCTCGGCTTCCGCAGCGCGGCGTTCCAGCGGGTCGCCGGCCAACTGCGCCAGGTAGGCCTCACGGGCGGCGATGTCCGCCGCCAGCGTTTCGGCTTCGCGCAGCAGCCGCGGATAGCGACGCCGTGCATCGGCCAGCCACGCCTCGGGGGAGAGCTCTCTAGCGCCATTCAGTTCCGCAAAGGAGAGCCGGGCCGCATGCAGTTGGCGCAAGTGCGCCTCTTCGGTCTCCAGTCGATGCGACTCGTCGGCCAGCTCACGCTCCCGGTCGCGCAAGCGCACCCGCAGGTGCACCGGGTCATCGTCGCCGTGCAGTTCGGCGTAGCGGGCCGCCGCTTCGGCCAGCGGAGCGAGACGGGCCTGTGTACGCTCGGCCTCCTGGCGGCGCTGTTCGGCCTCGCGACAGCGGCTCTCGAGCTCGGCCAGCGCCGTCTTGCGCCGCCCCCAGAAGCCCTGCACCGACTCGCCGGGCCAGCCCTCGAGGAAGGCACGCCACGGCGCCTGGCCGTGGGCCAGAGGGCCGCGTTCCCCGGTCAGACGCTCGCGCTCGGCATTGAGCCGCTCGCGCTCGGCACGCGCCTGCTCGTAGGCGGTGATGCTCTCGTCGCGCTCGCCGCTAAGACGGTCGAGGGTTTCACTCAGTTCGGCTTCGGTTGCCTGCTTCTCGGCCAGCCGTTCGGCCGGCCTCTCGTCGGGGCGTTCTCGCCGAAAATCCGCATGCCAGCCGGCCACCTGTTTGAGTTCGCCGACACGTCCCAGGTGCTCGTTGAGCGCAGTGCGCGCCGCAGCGGCCTCGTCACGGGCCACGGCGGCAGTGGTCTCTGGCGACTCCAGCTCCGCCTCGCTGAACAGACCATCGGCGATGGCCTGGGTGTAGAAACTCTGGTTGTCGACGAAGTCGCGCTGCTGGGACTCGAGGCGCTCGCGCTCCTGATCGAGCGCTTCCTGGCGCGCCTCCTGATCGCTCAGTTCGTGCTTCAATTCATCCAGGTAGACCGTATCGCCGATCACCTCTTCGCGGAAACGGTTGCCGTCCTGCGCCTCGAACGCTTCGGCGCCCTCGTCCAGTGCCGCTAGAGCGCGATAGCGCGCCGCATCGTCGTCGAAGGCCAAGCTCTCGGCTAGCCACTGGCGGGCCGCGGCAAAGCTCACGTGGCCCACCTCGCGCGCCGCCGGCCAGTCTGCCCCGGGCAGGTGAACGAGCCGCCGATGGCTCTCGACCCGGTCGCCGCGCTCGACCAGGGCGCCGCGCACGGCGCGCTCCTTCACCCCTGCCAGCCGGGCCAACAGCCAGGTGGAGACCCGTGGCCGGTCGGTGTCGCCCACCGCCCAGGCCAGACCTGCGGCGGCGTCGCCAGCGGCTTGATCCGACAATCGGGGGACGCCGGGCAAACCGGCCAGCGCCTGTCCGCCCAGCAGCGCCTCGCTCTGGGCCAGCTCGCGGTCGCTCTCGGCGAGTTCATGACGAGCGGCGAGCAGGGCCTCGCCTTCGCCCTCGAGCGCCGCCAGACGTTCGACCTTGTCCCGGGCGCGGCGCTGGTCGTGCTCTGCCTCTTCGAGCCGATGACGCAGTTCGGTGATGTTGGTGCCCGAGTTGAGGATCACCTCCTCGATCAGTTCCTCGCTCTCGTCGGTCTCGCCGCGCGTGGCGCCAGAGAGGATCTCCGGCGCCAGCACCTCGAAGAAGAACGCCTGGTCGGCCTTCTCGCCGGGACGCGGCTTGATGGCGTTGAAGATCTGGCTCTTGTCGGCGCCCCCCTCCTTCTGGAAGGCGGCAAGTTGAACGAGTTCGCGCCGCGATACGTGAGCCCCCACGGCCTCCAGCCACTCGTCGCGATTGTGGGTCAATCGCACCCCGCGTTCGGCCATCATCGCCTTGACGTCGCTATTGGCGTAGAGCGCCAGCTTGCCGTCCCGCGTCAGGTGGTGGACCGGAATGTCCTCGAGCCGCCCGGGATAGTGGTAGAAGGAGAGCCCGCTGCCGTCGCTGTAGCCGTAGAAGCCGAACACGAATGTCTCGCCGGCCACCTCCTCGCCGGCTGCGGCCAGCATGTCGTCCTGCCCGGGCGCGGCACTGCGCGAGCGGAACTCGACGCGCAAGTGGCTCCAACTGCGCCCTTCCCCCGACACCGTGGAGGGGGAACACTTGCGCCGCGTGCGCGAGAGCAGGCTGCGATCCCGCGACAGCAAGCCGATCAATGCCTCGGCCAGGGTGGTCTTGCCGAAACCGTTTTCCATGCTGATGGCACTCGACTGGCCGCGCAGATCGAGCAGCAGGTGGCGCATCTTGGCATCCCAGGGCGAGGCCACGTCGCCGTGCTTGTTGAGCAGGTTGGCGACCTCGATGCGGTGGATCACGCTCATGGGGCGACCTCCTCGTCTCCTTCGCCGGCGGACATCCCACCGAACGTATCATCGCCGGCCTCAGCGGCTGTCTGGCCGACGCCACCTTGGGCCAGGACCTGGAGATGGGCGAGCTGGTGCACGCCCACCTGCTCGCTCTCCAGGGCGCCGAGCAGCGTCTGCTGCCAGATCTCTCCCTCCGCTTCGCGGTCGTCGCTACGCACGGCCTCGAGCAGACCGGCCCGCGCCTGCAGATCGATGAAGGCACGAACCCGGCGACTGACGTCCTCGCCACGCTCCTCACACAGGGCGCGGCTCGTCTCTGGCGCCGCCTCACCCAGCTCGCGCAGCGCCTCGAGCTGCTCGCGCAGCAGCTCGGCGAGCTCCGCCGTGGTGAAGGTGGCTTCCTGATAGCGGCTGACATCGGAGAGCGCCCGGTTGTAGCGGGTGTAAAGCAGGGTATGCATCAGCAGCCACAGCTGCAGGTACCACTGGGCCAGCTCCGCGCGGCTCTCCTGGCGCAGCTTGAGGGCCTCGAACACCGGGTCGCGGGTATAGAGTGGCGGTTGCTCGAGCTCGGGGTCCGGCAGCAGGGCATAGTAGCGCGAGCCAGGCGCGATCCCCGGATAGTCCCCGGCCTCGAAGACCTTGAGGCGTAGCCCCTGACCGGCCAGGAAATCGCGCAGCGCCTCTCGTTCGAGGTCGCTGGCATCGTCGATCAGTGCGCAGACATCGCGCTCGGCGAGCTGTCCCTCGCGGGCGGCGCGGCGCTTGCGTCCACTGCCAGGCGCCCGTTCGGCGCTGCGGTAACGCAGCAGGTAGGCGACGACCTCGCCCATTTCGGTCATGTTCATGCGCGTTCTTCCTCAAAGAAGCCGAGTGACGGGGTCACGGCCCCTTCGACACGTCGCCCGTCGTCGAGACGTAGCGCGAACGGCTGGGGCTCGATGCCCACGGTCAACCCAGGAGCGAGCAGCTCGGTGTCGACGAACGTATTGAGCAGTTGGGCCAGGCAGTCGCCGTCCTCGAAGCGGTGCCAGCCCTCGGCGAGCGCCTCGGGCAACGGCAGCGGACCGCCACGCAGGCGCTCGCGCAGCGCCGGACCGCGCGCCTCCAGGAAACGGGCCAGCAGCGGATCCTCGGGGTCGGCATCGTTCGTCTCGTCGAACACCAGAGCGGCGTGACTGGCCTCGGCGCGACGGCTTTCCAGCAGCGGAATCAGCGGCACGACTCGCGGGAAGGCGGGCTGAGCGTACAGCGGCATCAGTCGAGCCACCACGGCCTGCTGTAGACTCGACTCGCCGGGCGCTTCGAGCAGGTGGCGTGCCAGAGCCTGGAAGTCGACCACGCCCATGGACTGGATGCGACCCTCGGCGATGTCGGCCAGCAGCTCGGAGAGGCGCCGCGACAGGTTCTCGATGGCAGTGAGCACCCGGCCAATGGCGCTGGAGAGCATGCGCAGATCCCACTCCTCGGTCTGCATCTCCCGCCAGGCATCGAAGCGCTCCATCAGCCGCGCCGTCGACAGCTGTGCCCGGGCATCCAGCAGGGTCTGCTGGATGCTGGTCAAGGCATTGTGGTAGTGACGTTCGTTGTCGAGCAGCGCCGAGAGCTTGCCTTCTCGGGTGGGATTCTCGCGCACTCGACGCAGCTCCTGGGTCAGGGCGCGGATCGCCAACAGGATCTGGTTGGTGATGTCGGGAATGCACGCGAAGTCGCCCCGTGCCAGGGCTGCCAACACCTTGGCAGCATCGTATTCGGAATAGAGCAGATCCTCCACCTGGCCGGCGAGCGTCACCGCCTGGCGGCCGCTGGGGGTGAGACGCACCTGCCCTGTCTGGCCCTGCTTCTCGATCAGTGCCGTACGCTTGGTGCTGCGCGCAGCGCGGCCCGCCGCTTCACCGTCCTGGTCCCCCCGGGGCTGGCGAAAGTGGATCTCACTGGGGGTGGCCAGCAGATTGATGACGTAGACGAGGTCGTCATGGGGCAGCGCGGCATAGGACTCGGGGTAGCTCTCGCGCAGGTGTGTCAGGCAGCGAGTCTGGGAAACGAAAGCGCTGTTGGTGGCAAAGTCGACGTCGAGCAGGTAGTCGAGCAGCAGGCAGCCGAGGTCCAGCCAGTAGCCGTCGCGCCAGCCACGACGCTGCTCCTGGCTGACCTGCACGAAGGGCGAGCCCGGCTCGTGGCCGCTGTCGTGCAGGTCGATCAGCCGCGTGGTGGCGACGAGCAGCTTGCTCCAGGCGGTCATGGGTCTTCCCTGTGGGCAAAAGGCGCATTATGCCAAGGGGAATCCCAGCCGTCATGGAACGCGACTCACAGGTGCGCAAGGAAGAAACGCGCGGCGCGCTCCTGGACTTCCTCCAGCTTGCCGGGTTCCTCGAAGAGGTGGGTGGCCCCGGGCACGATGGCAAGCTCGCAAGGCGCGGACATCTGTGCCCGGGCCTGCTCGTTGAGCTCGATCACCGGGCCGTCCTGGCCGCCCACCAGCAGCAGCGTCGGGGCCGCCACTCGGGCGAGCGCCTCGCCGGCGAGGTCCGGGCGTCCGCCACGCGACACCACGGCGACCACCGTATCGGGACGTTCGGCGGCGGCGATCAGCGCGGCCGCCGCCCCGGTGCTGGCACCGAACAGCCCGATGTGCAGCGCGCAGGTCGGCTCGGCGCGGGCCACCCAATCCACCGCCCCGGTCATGCGTCGCCCGATCAGCGGGATGTCGAAGCGCAGCTCGCGAGTGCGCTCGTCGATGACGTTCTCCTCGGGCGTGAGCAGGTCGAAGAGCAGCGTGGCGAGCCCCTGCTCGCTGAGATAGCGGGCCACCTGCCGGTTGCGGGTGCTGAAACGGCTGCTGCCACTGCCATGGGCGAAGACCACGATGCCGCTTGCCCCTTCGGGCAGCAGCAGGTCGCCTTCCAGCGTCGCTTCGGCCACCTCGATGGCGACGCCGCGCTCGGCGATTGCCATGTCGTACCTCCCGATCGCCCGTGCGATCTTTCTCTCTACACCAGTGTAGAGACCCGGCGGCGTGCCTCTCCAGTTCAGGTGCGTCCGCGGCTCTCGCCGGTGGCCAGGGCGCCGGCGATCAGGTGGGCCGTGCGCAAGGGCTCGGGAATGGCGCCGTGGATCGCGGTCTCGCGCAACACCCTGAACGCTTCGTCACGGGAGAGCCCGCAGCGCTGCACGTAAACCCCGCCCAGCGGCTCCATGGGCCCCAGCGCCTCGATCGACGCCCACTTGCGCTCACCATCGGCGATGTGGGCCAGCAGCGCCGCACGCAGGGCCTCGCGGCGCGGCGCCCGGCGCGCCACCACCAGCACCGGCAGGCCCAGCGCAGCGGCGAGCCTCGGCACGTCGATGACGTTGAAGCCGGCCAGCGCGATGCCCTGCAGCAGCACCAGCTGCAGGTGGGCGGCGAACTTCGAATCGCGCACCAGCCGCACCAGTTCCCCCGTGCCGTCGTCGCCGTCGCGGCACACTCGCCCGGTGAGCACGCCCTCCAGGCGCCGCCCCGAATAGACCGCGCCGACTACGGACACCCCGCCACGGTGGTCGCGGGGGAAGGGAGCGTCGTCGAAGCCGACGATATGCGAGAATGTGCGGGAAAGGGAGTTCCATTTCATGATTCAACAGACACTACAGCAGGTCTTCGGGGGTATCCGGATTAAATGGTTGATGGAGCCTCCCTGCTCCCTGAACCCTTAATCCTTCCAGAAGGTTGATAGATCGACACCGTAGTTCTTCTCGGCCTCGCGCCGGCTGGTGCAGTCCCAGATGTGGAAGAACCGCTCTTTGTGCTCATAGGCCTCCAGGTGAAGAATGAAAATAAAACCTGATTACTCATGTTGATCAGCCACCACCCCGTCAGTCTCCCCTATACTGATGTTATGTCCAGTAGATGAGGTGACCTCATGGCACGCAATCCTATCCAGTTCCAGCCCGGCCTGTCGTTGCCGGCGTTTCTCGAGCAGTACGGCACGGAAGCGCAATGCCAGGCAGCCCTCTTCCAGCATCGCTGGCCCAAGGGGTTCGTGTGCCCCGACTGTCGCGGGGGCTCTACCAGTGCCATCGCTGCTATCATCAGACCTCGCTGACTGCCGGTACCATCTTCCATGCCACGCACCTGCCGTTGACCATCTGGTTTCTGGCCATCTATTTGCTGACCCAGCGCAAGAGCGGTATCTCAGCGCTGCAGCTGTCCCGGGAGCTCGGCGTCAGCTACAACACCGCCTGGAAGCTCAAGCACAAGCTGCTGCAGGTCATGCACGAGCGCAACCAAGGAGAGCGGCTCTCCGGCCGCATCGAGCTGGATGATGCCTACCTGGGAGGTGAACGACCGGGAAAGCGCGGGCGCGGCGCTGAGCACAAGTTCCCATTCGTGGCGGCCGATGAGGAAGGCCACCCACTGCGTGTTCAGCTTCTCCGCGTGAGCGGCTTCACCCTCACCGAGATCCGTCGCTACGCCCACCAGGCTATTGCCCCTGGGAGCCATGTCATCAGCGACGGCCTCGGGTGTTTCCGAGCCTTCGACACACCCCTCTACGTCCATGACTGCCACATCACCGGGGGTGGGCGTGCCAGTGTGGAGAACCCCGAGTTCAACTGGGGTCAACACCCTGCTGGGCAACGTCAAGAACGCGATCACCGGCACTTACCATGCCATCCGCGGGCAGCATGCCCATGCTACCTGGCCGAGTTCGAGTACCGATTCAATAGACGCTATGACCCCTGAATTCAAGCAATAAGCGCAGCACCTGCGGTATCCAGGGCTCCTGAGTATTCCCCCAGAAACACCTGTGCCAGTGTTCGATAGCCGAGCCGTTTTCGCGGGCGGTCATTCAGCTTCTTGACCACCCGGCGCAACTCGACATCGGTGACCTGGCGGAAGTCTGTTCCCTTGGGAAAGTACTGCCGTATCAGGCCATTCGTGTTCTCGTTGGTCCCACGCTGCCCGGAACAATAGGGCTTACAGAAGAACGTCGCTGCCGTCACTGCCTTGGCTACGGCTTGGTGCTCGGCGAATTCAGAGCCATTGTCCAGCGTGATGGTCTGGACCGCTCCCCGACGAGGCTTCAGTAGGCGGATCATGGCCGCTTTCGTCAGCCCCGCCGAGACCTTGGGCAGCCGTGCCGCCAGAAGATAGCCGCTACGCCGCTCCACCAGCGTGACCAGGCCTGATTGCTTGTGCCCCTGAATCACGGTGTCGCCCTCCCAGTGACCGATGAAGCGCCGGTCATCGACCTCAGCCGGTCGGTGCTCGATGCCAACCCGGTTAGGGATCTTGCCCAGACCAGCGCTCTTGGCCTGGGCACGGTGCTTGCTGCGACGCTTGGGCTGACGAAGATGGCGCCAGAGGTCGCCACCCAGTGCCTTGTCGTCCCAGATCAAGGAATAGATCCACTGATGACTGACGCCTACGCCCGCCAGGGGCGCGATGAAGCCGCTGATCTGCTGTGGGCTCCACTCTTCACGCAGCCGGCCGACAACGGCGGTGATCATGCTCGGTAAGCGCTTCGTCCACTTCCAAGAGGTACGGCGCCGGTGATCACTGACGGCCTGGGCCTGCTCGGGATCGTAGCCACCGGAGGTGGCGTTGCGGCGCAGCTCACGACTGATCGTGCTGCTGTGGATACCCAGCTCCCTGCCGATCTGTCGCTGGCTGATGCCCAGGTCATAGCGGGCGTGTGGATCTGGTATCGTTGGGTCTGGGTCAGCTGTCGGTATCCCATGCTCTGCATCACTTTGGCCGGTGAGCCGAGAAGGGTACCGGCGCTGGCCCTCCTGCTTCCACCGTGGTGACCAAAGTGCTGCGGTTATTCTATGAATCCAGGACCCTCAAGGCCATGATACCGCGTTTTTCACGGTGGCGTCGAAAACACCGCCAATGCCGTATCGGTTCCTGAAGATAGCTGACTGTTATGCGTAATCAGGAAATAAAATATCATCCTAAATCCATGCAAAAGCATGCAGATTTTTTTCACTTTCTGACCAACTCTCTCAATAAAGAATCATCCTAATTCAAAGGAAACTAACTCGATAATCACCAATTAATGAAAATAAAGTTTCATCCCAAAACCCTCTCAACGATTCAATGCTAGGGAAACGGTGCATAAACCCTGCTGTAGCTGTATGGCAGCCGTCGGCGAGGAAAAAACTGGTCTCCCTCTTATCCATTGACTAGGCCACCCTATGAAGCAGATCTCGTATTGCTGAGACTGATGGTCTTCGACTGCGCCATCGGGGGTGGTCTCCAGTCGCAAGATTCAGCGAGCTATCTATGACTCGGCGGCCTTACGCTAACAGGCCGCCAACACCCACCCGGCCCATGACATACTGGCTACCTTTCGCCGCCGCTTACTACCGGAACTGGAACAGCTTTTCGTACAGGTGCTGCTGGCCCGCGAAATGAAGCGACTCAAGTTCGGCACCATCGCCTTGGACGGGACTGAGTTCAAGGCTGACGCCAGCAAGCACAAGGGGCTAACGTATGGTCACACCAAGAAGCTGGAGGCGCAGTTCAGGGCGGAGGTGAAAGCGCTGACAGAGAAGGCCGCGTTAGCGGACAGGGAAGACACAGCGACGGCATGCTTGCTGGCCTGGCGATCAGCCCCAAACTGATTGTAGCGTCCGCCGTACCGCACCTGCTGTTTGTAACTGGAACACTGAGGAGGGCGCTTGCCCATGCGCGACTGGATGGAACGGCAGCAATCCTGGATTTATCTGATCTTCATCCTGGCGGGTCTGGCCATCGGGTTGGATCAGCCTGATGTGACATCCCGGCTGGAAGCCTTCCTCTGGCCACTGCTCGGCGGTCTGCTCTATGCCACCTTTACCCAGGTGCCGCTGACGCGAATCGGCCAGGGCATGAAGGATTGGCGCTTCCTGGCGGCCCTTCTGCTCGGCAACTTCGTGGTGATCCCCCTCGTCCTGGGCGGGCTGATGGCCTTCCTGCCCGTGTCGTCCGCTTTGCAAGCCGGCGTGCTGTTGGTGCTGCTCGTTCCTTGTACCGACTGGTTCATCAGCTTCACCCACCTCGGCAAAGGCGATGCCGGCAGGGCCATTGCCGCCGCGCCGGTGCTCCTGCTCGCGCAGCTGCTGGCCTTGCCCGCCTATCTCTGGCTCTTTCTGGGCGCGGAGTGGCTTCAGGCCGCGATCAGCACCCACCTCCTCGGCGCGTTTGCGGGGCTGATTCTCACCCCCTTGGTCCTGGCCTGGGTGACCGAGCGTTTGGCCGAGCGTCATCTCAATGCCAGACAGTGGGTGCATGGCTTGGGCATGCTGCCCGTGCCGCTGCTGGCACTGGTGGTCTTCGTCATCGCGGCATCACAGGTGGCGGCCGTGACCGGCCTCAGCGGGGTGTTGCTGCAAGTGCTGTTGATCTTCGTCGCCTACTTGATCTTCGCCGCTTTCCTGGGCAAGACCCTCGGTAGACTGTTCCAGCTCCCCACGCGCTCGGCCAGAACCTTGACCTTCAGCTTCGGCACCCGCAACTCCTTCGTGGTGCTGCCCATCGCCTTGGCGCTGCCCGAGGCCTGGCAAGCCGCCGTGGTGGTCATCGTCTTCCAGTCGCTGGTCGAACTTTTCGGCATGGTGGCCTACCTGAGATGGGTGCCGGGCAAGTTGATCCCGGAGCCCTCTCACACATAGCCCTTGCAGCTATCTGACCCAATTTCCAGGAGTGAAAGGTGATCGAACGTGGTGTTCAGCTGCCTCAAGGCGCAACGACGAACCTTGCACCGTACTCCTAGGCAAGCCCCCATCCCGATCCCCGACGGAAGATAGGGGCGATGGACGGTGACTACTCAGGCACCGCTGGCAAGCCTTTCGAGGTCAGCAACCACGGCCTCCATGGGGTCGCTATCGCGGATCAGCAGGCGCGCCTCTCCCTGGGCATTGAAGGCGAAGACAGCGCTGGAATGCGACACATCATAGTTGCCGTCGCTGTCTTCTTCGCCATACCCGTAGGTCACTCGATAGCGGCGTGTCAGCTTATCGAGTGCCGCTTTATCCCCCGTGAGGCCGATGAACCGGGGGCCGAAGGCGTCGGTGTAGCTATCCAGCGTCTCGGCGTCATCGCGGCGAGGATCCACCGAGACGAAGAGCACCTGGATTTCATCGCGCGCGGTCTCATCCATGCGTTGAGTGGCCGCGTCGAGACGCGAAAGGGTGGTCGGACAGACATCGGGGCAATGGGTGAAGCCGAAGAACAGCAGCGTCGTCTTGCCGAGGAACTGATCGGCGCTCACCGTACTCCCGTTCTCGTCGATGAGTTCGAACGCCAGGGAAGGCATCAGCCCCGAGATATCCTTGGTCTGCCAGTCTGGATCGCTGCAGCCCGCAATCCATAGCGTCACGAATAGTGCCATGATGCATCGGCGCATCCTGCTCCCCCTACTGTGTTGTCGGCGCCACGGCGCGGAACGTGGCACGCTGTCGCTGATCGCCGGCGAAATGAAGAGTCACCTCGACGTCGTCACCAACGGCGAGGGGGCGAGCCCGCTTCATGAGCATGAGATGGTAGCCACCCGGGGCAAATTCGACCTGCTCCCCCGCCGCCAGCACCAGCTGGGCGACGGGCTCCATGCGGGTGACGCCATCCTGATTGACACTGCGGTGCATCATGACATTACCGAAAGCGGGACTATCCGCTCCTGTCAGGGTGACGCCCTTTTCGCTGGTATTGATGAGGGTGAAGTAGCCTGCCGCGGGCAGGTCCCCGGGCAGGAGCCTAAGACGCGCCTCGCTGACCTCCAGTTCGGCAGCCGCCAGCGTGCCGGACGTCGCGATCAGCAGCAGGAAGGTCGAGCACCAGGGTTTCGCTAGTCGCGGCAGACTAGGGTGTGGCGTGAGAGACATCAGCGGCATCCTCCTTGCGGGCATCACGGAACAGAAAGCTGAGAATGATCAGAACCCCGATGGCACTCATCATCGTGGCCGGTACCCAAGTCAACAGGCCACCGAGGAGCTGGTCAGTCAGAGGGTCCAGCGGCCAGGCGCGCCCGCACACCTCATAGACATCGAAAATGACATTTTTGCTAAAGACGATATAGGCCCCCAGCACGATCTGCGGCGGAATCACCACCAGCAGGATGGCGATGCGTTTGCCGTAACCGAGGCCGCCCTGCTGCGGCGTGCGGCGATCCAGGATCAACCACCAGAACAGCAACCCATCCAGCGCCATGCTCCAGTTCATCACTTGATACAGGTCGGTACTCAGCATCGCATCGAAGTGGACCTCGGGAATCAACCAGAAATAGATCAGCCCGACGAACAGTACGGGAGCGATCAGTGGATGCTGAAGCGTCCGGTATACGGGGCGCAGCAGGCGCGCGACCGGCCTCCATCCTGAAAAGTGCCTGATTCGGGTCGGCAAGCCGTCTGTCAGTACCGGCAGGGGGGCGGCCAGGGCAATCAGGAAGGGACCGGCGTGATGCAATACCAGATGCTGTGCCCGGTGGGTAAAGAACATGTACTGGGCGAGGTAGTCGTAATGGGTCTGGGTGACGCCATAGATGGTGGCGACACCCAGCAGGTAGGCAAGGACTCGGCCTGCGCCGGTGGCCTCGCCTCGCCGTCGGCGCTGCCGGAGGCCACGCAGGTAGAGCGCGATGGCCAGCAGGCAGGCCCCCGACCAGGCCAGCGAGAACTCCCACGGCAGCAGGTAGCCCAGAGCAACGTCGAGGTCGATAGCCCTTCCCTCCCCAGAATCGGCATGCCAACGGTGAGACTAGGAGCCCAACGTGGCATGCGGCAAGGTGGGACTATAAACGCAGATGAAGCCAGAGCCCGCACCTCGGTGCCTGGGAGGCGAGGAAGGCCGCGCCCCAAGGCACGGCACCAGTTCAGTAGTTGGGTATACCGCCAACGCGCCGCCAGTGACCCTGCACAGGGCGATAGGTCCTGTATCAGCCACGCCTGAAGTCAACATCACGAGACTGACAGGACCCGCCATGTTGTCGTCGTCATGGCCTGCGCAGCGCAATTTCTGCGTAGATACCCTGGTAGTCAGGGTCAGGTGTTTTATCTGGCTCCGGCTCCGGCTTGGGATTCAGGGCTACCATGCGACCGCTGGGGTCATCCAACAGGCCACGAAGCTGTTCATAATCGAAGCTCCAGCCCTCGGCCTTGCGCTGGTTGAGGCGTGTGACGGTCTCTACCAACGTGGACATGCTGTGCCCCTCCCCCTCCAGAGGCGGGAATGCCTGAACCAGCGGTTGCCCTTCATGCCAGCCGATCTTGATGGGCTGGTTGACGATTCGGACCTGGGTGCCGGCGGGCACGCGGTCGAAGATCGACTCGATGTCCCCAGGGAACATGCGAATACAGCCACGACTGGCACGCATGCCGATACCATCCGGCTGGTTGGTCCCATGGATCAAGTAGCCATCGAAACCCAGGATAATGGCATGGTCTCCCAGCGGATTGTCCGGGCCTGGTGGCACCACGCTGGGCGCCTCTTCACCGCGTGCCCTGGCTTCGCGCTGAACCGACTCGGGTGGGTACCAGGCGGGGTTCTTAATGTTCATGGTGGTCTTGGTCACACCGAGGGGAGTATCGAAGCCCTCGCGACCGATGCCGATAGGATAGGTCTCGACACGTGATGTCTCGTCGTCATCCACCTCGGGATAGTAATAAAGGCGCAGCTCGGCGATGTTGATGACGATGCCAGTGCGCTCTGTGGCGGGCAGGATGAAGCGCCCGGGTATGGTCACCTCGGTACCCTCGCCGGGAATCCAGATGCTCACGTCCGGGTTGGCGCGCACGATCTCCCTGTACCCCAGGTTGTGTCGCCTGGCGATATCGAGCAGGGTATCTTCTCGATCCTCCACCGTTATGCGGTAGGTGTCGCCGATCACATTGCCTTCTTCAGGCAGCGGATAGTGACCGCGGGGCCACTTGTTCTCCTCCTGGGCCTGAGCAACGCCGATGAGCGCGAGCCAACCGGCCATCACAGCGATCAGTATGCTGGTTCGACGTTGCCCCAACAGTGGTTTCTCCAGAGCACCTGAATGAAATGTCGACAAGGCCATTACGCTCTTCCTTTTTCGCCGGGTGTGTTGTCAATCGACCGATGTAGGTTGCGTTTCCACCCAAGTAGAGTCAGCAGTGCGGCCAACAGCCAAGCGGGCCAGCTACCGGTTCGGGTGAAGGGGGTGAGGCCCTGCATGGGCAGTACCTCGCCGCGAAGGCTCGTCGCCTGGAACTGTGGTGCGCGGGCCGTGACACGGCCCTGAGGATCGACGATGGCGGTCACGCCGTTGCTGGTGGCGCGGATCAGGTATCGGCCATTCTCCAGCGCACGCAGGCGGGCCATCTGCAGATGCTGCAGGGGGCCGATGGAGCGGCCGAACCAGGTGTCGTTGGAGACCGTCAACAGTAGCTCGGCATCGCGCGCCTGCTCGGCGACCCGGTCGGCATAGATAATCTCGTAGCAGATGGCGTTACCGATGGTGGTTCCGGCGGCGTGGATCGGCCCCTGAGCCGCGGCCCCGGGGGTCATGGTCGGCATGGGCAGGTCGAAGAAGGCGATAGTGCCGGCGAGCAGGCGCTTCAGCGGCAGGTACTCGCCGAAAGGCACCAGACGCACCTTACGATAATGGCCCTCGGCGTTACCCAGGCCGATCACGCCGTTGTAGTTGTTGCCGCCGTCGCGCTGCAGGATGCCTGTGAGCAGGGCGGTGTCGGGCGACAGTTTGGACTGCACCCGCTCCAGTATGGGCCGCGCGTTCTCCTCGAACATCGGCAAGGCCGCCTCGGGCCAGACAATCAGGTCGAGGTCGTTGGACTGGGCAAGGGTCAACACCGTGTAGATACTGGCCGCCTCACGCTGGCCCTCGGGCGTCCACTTGATCGACTGGTCCAGGTTGCCCTGCAGCAGGGCGACTCCCAGCGGCTCGCCGGCCGGGAAGGTCCACTGGGCCGGCAGGGCCAGGGGAGTCAGCCAGAGAGCGGCGATGGGCGCCGCGGCCCACCAGCGGCGGCGCAGGAGCTCCACGCCCAGGGTGCCGGTCAGGGCGGTGATCAGCGACAGGAGATAGACGCCGCCTACCGGGGCCCAGGCCGCCAGCGGCGAGTCCACCTGAGAGGTGCCCAGCAGCAGCCAGGGAAACCCGGTAAACAGCCAGGTGCGCAGCCACTCGCTGAGTACCCAGGCGCCGGCGAAGCTGAGGAAGGCCAGGCGTGGGCCCGTGACGCGGCGATAGAGCCAGAAGGGCACGGCATAGAACAGCGCCAGGCTGGCCACGAACACACCGGTGAGGAAGAGCGCCAGGAGCGCCCCCGTATCGCCATAGTCGTGGATCGCGACGAAGACCCAGGAGGTACCGGAGCCGAACAGGCCCACGCCATAGCACCAACCGCGGAGGGCGGCTTGAGCGGGTGTCAGGGCATGGATGCCGACATAGACCAGGGCCACCGCCACCGGGCCCAGCCACCACAGCGTGAAGGGCGCGGCACTAAGGGTGGTCAACCCTCCGGCGGTCAGGGCCAGCAAACAGCCGAGGACCGGAGAGAGCCGTCCGAAAAGCGTCATGTCCCGGACTGGCGGGTTCTGTGCATCCATGCCGTCACTCGGACAACCTGGGGGAGGGACGTTCATGCAAGGCCGCCATCGCAAAGGTAATGACACCCAGGAACAGGGCGATATCCGCCAGGTTGAAGGCGGGCCAGTGCCACTCTCGCCAGTAGATGTCCAGGTAGTCCACCACATACCCTCGCGCCAGGCGGTCGATGCCATTACCCAGCGCGCCACCCAGCATCAAGCTGTACCCCAGCGCCTCCAGGCGGGGCCTGGGCCTGCACAACAGGAACGTCAGCACGATAGCCGCTATTCCTGTCAGGCAGAGGAAGAGGTAGCGCTGCCAGCCACCTGAATCGGCGAGGAAGCTGAAGGCTGCCCCCGTGTTCCACCAGTGGCCCCAGTTGAAGAATGGGGTCAGCGGGTTGGCCTGGCCATACGGCATCAGCGCCTGTACCAGCCCCTTGATGGCCTGGTCGGCCAGGCCGACCAGGCCCGCCAGTGCCAACCAGTACCGACTCTGCGGCGCCATCGCTATCCGTTTCGTTCTCATGACGTGGCTGCCTGGTAGCGCGGGCTTGCCGAGCCGCTCATGGCGGTCCCTGGTGAGAAGCGATAGCCCAGCAGCCGCATGGCGTTCAGGGTCACCAGCACGGTGGCACCGGTATCCGCCATCACCGCGATCCACATGCCGGTGATGCCCAGCGCCGTGGTCACCAGGAAGATAGCCTTCAGGCCCAGCGCCAGGGCGACGTTGGTCTTGACGTTGCGCAGCGTGGCCCTAGACAGGTCGATCAGCTCGGCGATGCCGGTGACGCGGTTCTTGAGCAGGGCCGCATCCGCCGTTTCCAGTGCCACGTCGGTGCCGCCGCCCATGGCGATGCCGACATCGGCCGCCGCCAGTGCCGGGGCATCGTTGATCCCGTCGCCCACCTTGCCGACCGGCCCGCGTCCGGTGGCCTGCCATTGCTGCACGCGCCGGGCCTTGTCCTCGGGCATCAGCTCGCCATGGGCCTCGATGCCCAGCGAGCCACCGATGGCAGCGGCGGTACGCGCATTGTCACCACTGAGCATGACGGCCTCGACGCCGAGACGTGACAGGGCGGCGAGCCCCTCCCGGGCGTCCCCACGCGGCTCATCGCGAACGGCGATCAGCCCCAGCGGACGCTCACTCTCGACCAGCAGGGCGAGACTCTTGCCGGCATGTTCCAGCTCGGCAATTCGGGCACGCAGACCGTCATCGAGAGCGGTCGGCGCTGTCAGGTGACGGGGGGAGACCAGGCTCAGCTCACGCCCCTCGATCCAGCCGGTGACGCCACGTCCCGAAAGGGCGCGGTTACCGTTCGCCTGGGGGATGGAAAGGCCCAGCTTCTGCGCGTGCGAAAAGATGGCCGTGGCGATGGGATGACTGGAGTCCCGCTCCATCGCCGCTGCCAGCCTCAGTACCTCGTGCTCGCCTTGGTCGGTGGCCCAGTTCTCCACGTCGGTGACCTGGGGAGTGCCGGCGGTGAGGGTGCCAGTCTTGTCCAACGCCACCGTTCGGAGCTTGCCCAGCTGTTCGAGTACCGCGCCGCCCTTGATCAGCAGGCCCCGCCGGGCGCCCGTCGAGAGGCCGGCAGCAATCGCCGCGGGGGTCGAGATCACCAAGGCACAGGGGCAGGCGATCAACAGCAGGGCCAGGGCGCGATAGACCGATTCCGACCAGGCCATGGTCGAGACCAGCGGCGGCACCACCGCCATCAGCAGGGCGAGCCCCACCACCGCCGGCATGTAGTAGAAAGCGAAGCGATCGATGAAGCGGGCCACCGGTGCCTTGGCGGCCTGGGCCTCCTCCACCAGGCGGATGACCCGCGCGATGGTGTTGTCCTCGGCGCCGCGGGTTACCTCCACCTCCAGGGCGGCATCGAGGTTGACCGTGCCGGCGAAGACGTCGTCACCCGGGGCACGCGAGCGGGGCACCGACTCTCCGTTGATCGGTGACTCATCCACATCGGACTCACCAGCCAGGATACGCCCATCGCAGGGGACACGGTCGCCCGGCCTTACCAGTACCCGCTGGCCAGGTGTGAGCGTGGCGGCCGAGACCTCCCGGGCATCCCCATTCTCCATCAATCTCGCGGTAGACGGCGTCAGATCGGCCAGGGCCGAGATGCTGCGTCGCGCCCGTGAGGCGGCCACGCCCTCCAGCAGTTCGCCCACGGCGAACAGGAAGACCACCACTGCCGCCTCGGCCGCGGCATCGATGGCCAGGGCGCCCAGGGCGGCGATACTCATCAGCATCTCGATGGTGAAGGGGTTGCGCATTTTCAGTGCGCCCCAGGCGCCCTGGGCGATGGGCATCAGGCCCACCAGGGTGGCGGCGACAAAAGGCCAGCCCCCCAGGACCGGCCAGGTCATGCGAAGGACCAAGGCCAGAGCCAGCAGCCCCCCCGTGACGAGCACCAGGCGCCCCTTGGCGGTCTGCCACCAGGAGTCCGGCGTGGTAGTGGATTCACTTTCCTCATCCTGGTCGACGAGGCGGTAGCCAAGCTCAATGAGAGTCTCCTCGATCGACTCATGCGAGGGCGTCGAGTGCTCATGAAGCTGGATCGTGACCGAGCCGGTAACCGAGCTGGCCGACACCTCCTTGATGCCCTCCAGGCGGCCCAGGGCGGCCTCGGCCTTACGCTCGCAGCCGCCGCAGTCCATGCCCTCGACGCGGAGCTTCAAGGCAGGCGAATCCTCAAAGTGTGTCGATTTCTCCATGGTGTGACTCCGTGGGATGATGTATTATTCGACAGCATAAACCCTGTAGCAACTACAGCTTCAAGCTCCATCGGTTACAGCCTGAAGGGCTGTTCTTTGGGAGGGCACGTTGGAATCCTTGTCGTCCATTGGCTTGCTGGGCGCCTTCGCGGGTGGCCTTGTCTCATTCTTTTCCCCCTGTACCCTGCCCTTGCTCCCGGCATACCTGTCGGTGGTTACGGGAGGAAGCGCCGGGAAAAAGGACAAGCGCTTGGAAGCCCTGATTCTCAGCTCTTTCTTCATCTTGGGATTCACCATGGTTTTTATCATGCTGGGCTTGGGGGCCAGCAGCATTGGTCAGTTGCTTCGAGGCTATCGGAACGAGTTCAACTGGATTACGGGAGGCGTGGTCATCCTCCTAGGCGTCTTCATGACCGGTATACTTCGCTTGCCACTGCTGCAACGAACGCTGCAGTTTTCACCCAATGTCCAGGGTGGCTCACCGCTATCGGCAACTATCTTTGGCGTGTCCTTCGCCATTGGCTGGACACCCTGTATCGGTCCCATCCTGGGAGCCATCCTGATGGCGACCGGCAGTGCTGTCAGCGCCCAGGCCGGCATGGTCTATCTGACAAGCTATTCTCTTGGTCTGGCACTTCCTTTCTTGGCTAGCACCATCTTTCTGAACGTCATGACGCAAAACAGCCGGAAGCTCGGTAGGTGGAGTGCCTATACAAGACCTGTGGCGGGCACGATCGTGATCGTCATGGGGATTGCGATCGCGACAGGCACCATGACCCAGCTTTCAAGTTTCATGCTGGGACTCTTTCCTTCCCTTGCAACTCTGGGGTAGTTCAGACGCTGATCGTTTTTACGGAGATGCCACCATGACCAACTCTGTCGACACGTCCCACGTCCCGGAGAGGAATATCGGCATCGGCGAACTGGCCCGGCGTGCCGGCTGCAAGCCCGAAACGGTTCGCTATTACGAGAGCATCGGGCTGGTGAGCGACGCGACACGTACCGAGGGCGGTCAACGCCGCTACGGAGAGGAAGCCGTCAGGCGGCTAACCTTCATTCGCCATGCTCGGGACTTCGGCTTCTCGGTGGAAGCGGTGCGTGAACTGCTGGCCATGTCAGACCAGCCCGACATGCCGTGTCAGGAGGTCGACGCCATTGCCAAGCACCACCTGGAGGAGGTCGAGTCGCGGTTGCAGCGGCTCTCCGCACTGCGTGACGAGCTCAAACGGATGGTCAGCCAGTGTGCCGGGGGGAAGGTCGAAAGCTGCCGGATCATCGAAGTGTTGAGCGATCATCAGCTTTGTATCAGCGACCAGGCCCACGGAGGCGCTCACGACCTGGGGTAGGCGCCTGGAAGGGTCGGCAAGCTAGCCCAGCGAGACATCCAGGAACAGCATGAGTACCAACCCCACCGAGAGCCCCAACGTCGCCTTGTTCTGGTGGCCACTTCGGTGGGTCTCGGGAATGATCTCATGGCTGATGACATAGAGCATGGCGCCGGCGGCGAAGGCCAGCCCCCAGGGGAGCAGCACTTGTGACATGCTGACGACTCCCGCACCTAGCAGGCCACCCAGCGGCTCTACCAGCCCGGTGAGGGAGGCAATGGTCCAGGATCGCCAGCGTGAATAGCCTTCACCCAGCAGTGCCACTGCCACCGCCAGGCCTTCCGGCGCATTCTGCAGGCCGATACCGATGGCAAGGGGAAGTCCCCCTTCGCTTCCCCCTGCTCCAAAAGCCACACCAACCGCCAGACCCTCTGGCAGGTTGTGGATCGTGATGGCAATGATGAACAGCCAGATTCGGCGAAGCGATGCTGCCTGTGGCCCTTCACGCCCCTGCTCGAAATGCTCGTGGGGGAGTCGCTCATTCAGCAGGGCGACCAGCCCCATCCCCATCAGTATCGACGCGCAGGCAATGACGGCAGGCAAGACGCTACCGCCATAGCGCAGTCCAGAGGCTTCCAGGGAGGGAATGATCAGTGAAAAGAAGGACGCCGCCAGCATGACACCGGCGGCGAATCCGAGTGCCAGGTCGCGAACGGCACGATCGGGCGCCTTGCTGATCAGGATAGGTAGCGCTCCGATCGCGGTCATCGAACCGGCGGCAAGACTACCCAAAAACCCCAGCGTGACTGGAGAGACACCTTCCATAGACCCTTCCCCTTTGGAGGGTTGGTACTGCAGGGAATGTTGAGTCACACGACGATAGCCATTACATGGCCACCGCTGCGTCTCATACAACAAGCCAGCCTGGCGGCCTATCGATTATCCAAGGCGACCAGACCAGACGTACCGATGGCTTTTTTCAGACGACCACGAGCCTCGAAGAGCGCGCTTCGATAATCCTGGGGTGTCGGTGACTCCCCCAGAATGATGCGCTGCCCCTCCTCCAGGGGATCGACAGGTCGGTCACCCACTCTCACTTCGTAGTGCAGGTTGGGCCCCGTGGTGAGTCCGGAGGCCCCGACTTCACCCAGCGTGTCGCCGGCATTGATGGCGTCCCCGACCGACAGGCCGGAGGCGAAGCGACTGAGATGCGTATAGCGACTGAGAGTGCCCCTCTCGTGCTCTACCTCCACGACACGACCATAACCTCCCCGGCGACCGACGAAGGAGACCCGCCCCGGCGCCGTCGCCATGACTGGGGTGCCGCGAGGGGCGGCAAGGTCGACGCCGTCATGACGACGTACCCCACCGTAAACGGGATGGCGTCGATTGCCGAAGGCGGACGTCAGGCGTGCGCCGAGCACCGGGAACCGCTTCGTCTCCACAAGGCTACCGTCCTTGAAGAGCATCACGGTGGCTCTCTGGTCCGTCGGCCATACCATCTCCAGTCGTGCCGACGGGTCAGCCAATCCCATATAGGTCAGACGGGGAGGCCCGACTCGCGTGCCATCCTCTCGGCGATCCTCTTCCCACAGTAACTGCAGGCGCTCCGCGCCCGAGATATCTCGGGCTGTGTCCATGAGTCCGCCTAGCAGCACCTCGAGGTCCATGGCGAAACGCGTGGGTATCCCCTCTGCCGCCAAGGCGGCATAAAGTGACGTTTCGATGTCCACTTCACGGCCCAGAGTCAGGGTGTCGAGACGAGGCGGGACAATCCGCGTCGACGGCCGCTCCCCCAGTGTAACGACGTATTGAATACCCGAGTCACGCTCGATGGCCACCGACACCGGCTGTCCGGTCGTCAGAGAGGTGACAGTGAGACGGTCTCCAGGCCGCAAGCCTCTTGGGTCGAACCTCCCCGCCAGCGATGTCAACGCTTGGGTGCGCGTCTCGGCATTCACGCCAAGCTGCAACAGCAGTGCGTTCAGGGTATCCCCTGGTGCCACGGTGAGCTCTTGGGCGACGATCTCGGGCGGCTGAACGGCCAAGGGCGCTGAGCCCCTCTGCGCGAGAGCTTGTGCCCTGGCCGATGCCGGTTCGCTCGGTGATAGCAAGGTGTTCTCTTGCCAATGGGCCTCGGCCAGCAGAGGGCCCAGACCCACCAACCCTAGCAGCAACCAGCGCCGTGTCATGACGCATCGTCCTCGCCAGCGACCTCGGTCACCTCACGATTGACGGCGTCGACCAGTTCCTGCATGCCGAAGGGGTCCAACAGCTCACCATTGACGAAAAAGGTCGGCGTCTGGCGGATCTGGTTGGCCTTGACGTCTTCCTTGTCCTGGTCAATGACCGCTTGTACCTCGGGGGAATCAAGTTGTTCCTCTGCTGCAGCCCTGTCCAGACCGGCCTCGCTGGCGATATCCAGAATAGCGGCCTCATCGAAGCTGCCATGAGCCGCCCACTGGCTCTGCCGGGCCAGCAACGCTTCCAGCACCGGCTGGAAGACGTCCTGGCGCCTGGCGACTTCCAGCACGCGAATGGCGGTATCGGACACGTCTCCGTGGAAGGGCGTGTAGCGCACCACCAACCGCACCTGGTCGGGATACTCTTCCTGGATGCGCTTGGTCAGCGGATAGAAGGCACGGCAGGCCTCACAGGCCGGGTCGAAGAACTCCACGATGGTCACCGGCGCTTCTTCCGGCCCCAGAATAGGCGAGTGTGAGCGCACCAGAGAGTTTTCGGCCTGAGCGCCATCCTGGCTGGCCGCCTCGGCGCCCATGCCCAACAACGAGGGTCTCGCTACGATCACGATGAGGGCGGTCAGCATCAACGCGCCAACCAGGATAAACGTCGCTTTTTTGTACATTGACTTCTCCAATTCAAGTGGTTAAGCGGAAAGCAAGACCAGAGAGCTGCTGAGTAGATCTCAACCGCTGTTGGGTGCCTAAGTCGGCGAATAGTGACGTGTCATCCATGCCCATAAAGATTGGCTCTCTGATGCGCATGATCAATATGCTCGAATTCCAAGCTGGAGTGGCCAATGTCAAAGCGCGCTTTTAGCTGAGCCTTGATATCCGCCTTGATCGCCTCAAGCTGCTGCCAGCCGGCTTCCGTGAGCACCACGTGACAGTCAAGCGCGGCAGTGCTTTCCTGCATTTGCCATAGGTGGACATGATGTACATCCTGGACACCCTCGACGTCACGCAGCGCATCAATGACTGATTGGCCGTCGATATCGGGTGGCGATCCCAACATCAGTGTCCGGATAGGGCCACCAATCTCCGTAAAGGCGAGATAAAGAATATAGAGCGCAATGCCGATCGTAATCGCGGGGTCTACCCAGCGCATGTCGTATAGCAGAATCAGCGAGCCCCCAATGATCACGGCGAGGGACGCAAGCGCATCAGATAGGTTGTGCAGAAACAGGGCCCGAATATTGACGCTATGCTTTTGCATCGACCAGGTAAGCAAGGCCGTGAGCGCGTCGACTGCTAAGGCGACGGCACCGATGACAACGATGATCCAGCCCTGAACCGCTGGCGGGTCGATCATGCGCATGGCGCCTTCGTAAATCAGGTAGACGCCGACGAGAATGAGCGTGGTGTAGTTGATCAGCGCCGCCACAATCTCGATTCGTCCATAGCCAAACGTCATCTGTGAGTCTGGCGGTCGTCTTGCTATCTTGCGGGCCGCAAAGGCAATGACGAGCGCCGCCATGTCGGAAAAATTATGCAGCGCATCCGCGATCAGCGAGAGGCTTCCCGCCAGGATACCCCCAACAATCTGAGCAACGGTCAATATCCCGTTGGCCCAGATGGCGATGCTCACCCGACGGTCACCAGAGGTGGGGTCAAGATGGGGATGATCGTGATGATGTCCCATGCGTCGTCCTTGTGGTGTCACCTGATGACGCGACAGTATAAAACCTATACCAACTCGAGCTTCAAGCCCGAATTATAATGAATACCGAGCCAAGGCTAGGCGTGGTGGAACTTTGCATAGTGGGCGCTGTAACAGACATGGTTACCATGTCCCATGCCCCGGAAGGAGCCCATTGTGATACCCAAGCCTCACTCGCACACCTGGCTGATGAGCCTAGCTTTACTCTTGATGCTGGCGACGCCAGTCCTCGCCGAGCCACGGCTGCCAGACTTCACGGCGCTGGTCGACAAGGCCGCGCCGGCCGTCGTCAACATCTCCACCTCACGGGAGGTTGAGAGGTCCATGACGTCCTCTCGGCAGTTTGGGGGGCAGGAGGTGCCGGAGATCTTTCGAGAGTTCTTCGGCGACCGTCTCCCGATGCCACCCGGCGGGGCGCCCAATCGCAATGAGGACCCACGTCAGTCACTGGGATCGGGCTTCATCTTCGATGAAGACGGCTACATCATGACCAACGCCCACGTGGTCAAGGGCGCCGACAAGATCCTGGTGCGCTTCAACGACCGTCGCGAACTCGAGGCCAAGCTGGTGGGGGCCGACGAGAAGACCGATGTGGCGGTGCTCAAGGTCGACACCGACAACCTGCCTACCCTGGAGCTGGGCAACTCCGACGACCTTCAAGTCGGCCAATGGGTCGCTGCCATCGGCTCCCCCTTCGGCTTCGACCACTCGGTGACGTCTGGGATCATCAGTGCCATCAACCGCACGCTGCCCCAGGACGTCTACGTTCCCTTCATCCAGACCGATGTGGCGATCAATCCGGGCAATTCCGGTGGTCCGCTGTTCAACCTCGACGGTGAGGTCGTGGGCATCAACTCCCAGATCCTGACCCGCAGCGGGGGCTACATGGGCCTCTCCTTCGCCATTCCCATCGATGTGGCGCTGGACGTGGCCAACCAGCTGCGCGAAGAGGGCTACGTGAGCCGCGGTTGGCTGGGCGTCAGCATACAGCCGGTGTCCAAGGACCTGGCGGAGTCCTTCGGCATGGAACAGGCCGAGGGTGCCCTGATCGCCCAGGTCGAGCCCGGCAGCCCTGCGGAGAAAGACGGGATTAAGGCAGGTGATGTCATTCTCGAGGTCAACAGTCAGGTAGTAGACCACTCCACCACGCTGCCGCGCCTGGTCGGTCAGACGAGTCCGGGGGAAGAGGTCGAGCTCATGGTGCTGCGCGATGGTCAGCAGGAGACCATCTCTGTGGAAGTTGGCGAGTGGCCGGATGCCGGTGCCGATCAGGCCGAGGGCGACCCGGTGCGCCTCGGGATCGTGGTTCAGCCGCTGAGTAGCATGGAGAAGCGCCGGCTTGGCATTGATCATGGGGTACGCATCGCCAAGGTCGATCCGACCGGTCACGCCGCTGCCGCCGGCATTCGCCCCGGCGATGTGCTGGTCAGCCTGGGCCAGCAACCGATAGAGAGCCCGGAACAGCTGACGGAGTTGCTGACCAACCTGCCGGACGACCAAACGGCGCCGGTTCTGCTCAACCGCGACGGCCGTGCCTATTTCGTGGCCCTGCGAGTGGGCAATGGTGGCTGACCGCGACTGAGTAGCGTTCAATACATCAGTACAGCGGCGCCCTGGCGAGTAGGATCGCTGGGGCGCTTCTTCAGACTCTCGTGCATTCTAATGCGCAGCTAGGTTGCCTACTAATTAAAAGATTGCCGCCAAATATCCGGCGGTTTTTTAGTCCAATCCGTTGTGTTCCAATGGCTGAGTTATTGTCAAATGCCCACGCCACCTGGCACGTTCCCGCGAAGCCATGGTTAAAGCAACATCGAGGCCCTATCAAAGCCCAGTGTAGGCAGGATTTTGCTATGTTGTTGCCGGTGTGCTTTTTCCCTTGTTGACGAAGCTCCACCTCCACTATGTGCTGGATGAGTGGTAAAAAAAACGGAGGTATCCGGATTAAATGGTTTATAGAGCCTCCCTGCTCCCTGAACCCTTAATCCTCCCAGAAGGTTGAGAGATCGACGCCGTAGTTCTTCTCGGCCTCGGGGAGACCCATGTTGTAGGTCATGGTGGCTCTGCCTAGGAACGGGGATTCCTTGGCCTGCGGCGCTTTCTTCTTATGCTTGGTGGTGTAGAGCATCCGGGCTCGCATCACCTCGAACGAATAGCCTCGGCCATCGCGGTTCTTGTCCTTGGCCAAGCGGTTGATCGACTCCGTGAAGGCGTTGGTGATCGGGATGTCGGTCTCGAAGTAGGTCAGCATCTCCTCTCGCCAGCCACTGACGGCAATGACGAGATCCTTCCAGACCTCCTTCTGCCCTTGCGGAATGTCGTCAATCCAGCGTGCCAGCGCCTTCTCGGCATCGCGCCGGCTGGTGCAGTCCCAGATGTGGAAGAACCGCTCTTTGTGCTCATAGGCCTCCAGGAGTTGGGGGAAGGCTCCCTGATCTTGCCCAGCAACAGTGGACACCCCGTTAAGGTATTACACTCAACGAGGTGACCCATGGCAAAGCAAGCAACGTCGATGAAGAAGACCCGCGCCCGTTACTCCGATGCCTATCGTGAGGAGGCTCTTGCCCTCGCTGACCGAGTGGGGGCTGCAGCCGCCGCCCGTGAGCTGGGCCTGCAGACCAGCCAGCTCTATCAATGGCGCGCCAAGGCCCAGCAGAAGAAGAACACGTCCGATCGCGAGCAATCACTGGCTGATGAGAACGCCCGACTTAAGCGGCAACTCGCTGAAATGTCGGAGGAATTGGCCATAACAAAAAAGGCCGCGGTGTACTTTGCGAAGAGCCTGAAGTGAAGTACGCCTTCATCCAGCAGCATCGCCAGGCATTCAGCACCCAGCGTATGTGCGCTGTGCTCGGTGTGGCACGCAGCGGCTACTACGCCTGGCGACAGCGTGGTGGCAAACCGTCCCCGCGGCGCCGCCAGCAGGCCATTACCGACCAGCGTGTGGCTGAGGCCTTTGAGCACGGCAAGGGGCGCTCAGGCGCCCCTAGGCTGACTCACGACCTCAACGGGGCCGGTGTATCGGTCTGCCGGAATACGGTCGCCGCCAGCCTCCGGCGGCAGAATCTGCGGGCGAAAGCGGCTCGCAAGTACAAGGCCACCACAAACTCACGGCATGGACTGCCGGTGGCCCCCAACCTACTGAAGCAGGACTTTACCGCCGATGCGCCGAACCAGAAATGGGTCGGCGACATCACCTACCTGGCGACCGGTGAAGGCTGGCTCTACCTGGCGGTGCTGATCGACTTGTACTCACGCAAGGTCATCGGCTGGGCGATGAGCGACCGCATGACGGCTGACCTGGTCGGTGACGCCCTCAAGATGGCGTTGTGGCGCCGTAAGATGCCCAAGCAGGTGATCGTACATTCGGATCGCGGCAGCCAGTATTGTTCGACCCTGTACCAGTCACTGGTGATCCAGCACGAGCTGAAGTGCAGCATGAGTGCCAAGGGCAATTGCTACGACAATGCGTGCGCCGAGAGCTTCTTCCACAGCCTCAAGGTCGAGGCCATACATGGCGAGCGATTCGAGACGCGGAACGCGATGCGGCGACAGGTATTCGAGTACATTGAGTTGGACTACAACCGGCAACGGCGGCACAGTGCAATCGGGATGATCAGCCCAGAGGCCTTCGAGGCTCGAATGATCGCTTAGGCTGGTGTCCACTATTGCTGGGTAAGATCACCCGTCCAGGTTTCCATGATGAGATGTTCGCGGTCTGTGAGGTCGTGAGCCCGCTTCAGCAAGATCTTCCGGTCACCTTTGAGAGTTCGCCGTTGATTGGCTGTCAGGTCTTTCCTGAGGCCCTTGCGAATCTTCTCTAGCGCCTCGTTGGCCATGCGCACCACATGGAACTTATCGACCACGATACGAGCCTGTGGCAATACCGCCTGAACGGCGCGACGGTAGGGCTTCCACATGTCCATGCTGACGATCTCTACCTTGTGGCGGTCGGTCATGTTCATGAGTCGCCTTGTTACTGCGTCCTGCTGTCGGCCGGGCAGTAGGTCCAGCAGGGTGCGTTCCTCCAGATTGGTCAGGATGCAGCGGTAGCGACGGTTCAGGTACAGCTCATCGATGCCCAAAAAACGGGGCGTCTCAAAGCGGTGCCAAGCCGCCAAGAACTCGGCCTTCTTCCTAAAGATCTCGCGGATGGTCTTCTCGTCGAGCCCCGTGGTATCGGCAACGTAGGCGTAGGGGTGGTTAAAGGCTTCCTTCTCGACGTGGTTGTATAACCTCCGGGTCATGCGCTGGTTGTCCATCATCTCGGGAAGCGCTGGGCGAAATGTCTTTCCGCAGGCCCGGCAAGTGTAGCGACGACGGACCACCCATAGAGTGACACGCTTGCCGTGGATGGGTAGATCTCGGTAAGCCACATCGCGCTTGCCGAACCTGACGAACTCTCCCTCTACGCCGCACTCCTTGCAGGCCACCGGGACCGGAGCTTCAAGCTGAAAGTGGAGATCATGCTCTTCCGTCTTTGTACCCAGGATGCGGTATTCCGGTAGGTGAAGAATGTTGTCGGCCAAAATGGTCATACAAACGTTCCTTGTGCCTCTTTGTCATGTCACGACGGCCATTTCGTGTGGTGGCCATCGATGACAAAGATGTGCCGATGCCTGCCCCTCGGGTGATGGTGAGGATGGCGATGCGGTTCAGGCCCCTCCCAGCCCTCATGTTCATGCTGGTGGTGGTCGTCATGGTAATGCAGGTGGGAGTGCTCCACAGGAGCATGGTCATGCTCGAGCGCCACCGGGTCCCGTGACGGCCAGACACGGGTCGCGAGCGCCGTAGACACCAGAGCAATCGTCCCCAGCAGGGCGAAGGTCTCGATCAGGCCCGCCTGCGACCCGAACCAGCCGGCCAGCGGATAGGCCACCAGCCAGCAGCCATGCGACAGAGAGAACTGCGCGGCGAACAACGCCGGCCGGTCCTCTGAGTGACACGATTGCTTGAGCAGGCGACCGGTGGGCGTCATGACCAGCGAGGCGCCGGCGCCTAGCAGAAACCACAGCCCCATCAGGCCGATAAATCCGGGAGCGAGCAGCCCAAGGAACAGGCTCACCGTCATCAACGTACCGCCCGCGAGCATGACCGGGCGCTCACGCACGCGCTCCAGAACCTTCGGCAGTAGCAGGGCCACCAGCATCGAACCGCCCCCCACCGCCGCGAAGGCCATGGCGACCGCCTGCTCGCCCAGGCCAAGGGTGGAGCGGACGTAGACCACGGTATTGACGATCTGCATGGCCCCTGCGGCCGAAACTGCCATGTTCAGGGCCAGCAGCCCGCGCAGCCGAGGCGTCTTCAGGTAGATTCTCATGCCGTGGGAGACCTTGCGCCACACGCTCGGCGACTCGTCCTCCGCCGCCTGGGGCGACGGCAGCACCACCGAGACGACCAGGCCGGCCGAGATCAGGAAGGCCAGGCCGTTGAGCAGGAACAGCACATCGAAGCTCATCACCATCAGCAGCACCGCGGCTGCCATGGGGCTTAGCAGGTTCTCGAGGTCATAGGCGAGTCGCGACAGCGACAGCGCCCGGGTGTACTGCCTCTCGTCCTCGAGGAGATCTGGGATCGTCGCCTGAAAGACCGGGGTGAAGCCTGCCGAGGCGGCGTTGAGCAGGAAAATCAGCACATAAATCTGCCAGACTTCGGCGACGAAGGGCAACGCACAGACCACGGAGGCCCGCAGCAGGTCCAGGCCGACCAGCAGCGTGCGGCGCGGCAGACGGGAGGCGTAGGCCCCGGCTAGTGGTGCGATGCACACATAGGCCACCATCTTGATGGCCAGTGCCGTGCCCAGAACGACACCCGCCTGTCCCGCCGCCAGGTCATGAGCCAGCAGCGCTAGGGCGACCGTCGTCAGCCCGGTGCCGGCGAGGGCGGTGACCTGGGCCAGGAACAGGTGGCGGTAGCGACGGTGACTCAGCACTTCGAGCATGCGGTTCTCCTTGCGACGAGAGAGCGGTTACAGGTAGCGAACGATCGCCTTGAAGTCGTCGACGTGGGCGCTCTGCGCCGGGTCCTGGGGGGCGATCGCTGCGTCCAGGCAGTGGTCGATATGATCCTGAATGAGGGTCCGCTTGGCCTGCTGAATCGCCTTCTCCACGGCGTGAAGCTGCTGGGCCAACTCCAGGCAAGGGCGCCCGTCCTCGATCATCCGGGTCACGCTCTCCAAGTGCCCGCCCGCACGCTTCAGGCGCTTGATAATGTCGGGATGCGACTGGTGGGTGTGTGATGTCATGGTCCGTTCCTTGTTGGTATTCCTATCCCCCTGGGGGGGATGTTAAGCTCCCGGGCGCTGTCGTGCCAATGCCCCATGGGGAAACGGCCCGATAGCGCCTAACTCCCGGTTTTCCGCTCTGGTGCTGATCTGTCCCTATGCTCAACCGCCTGTGCCATCGCCTCGGTCACCTGATCCTGCTGCTGCTGATCGCGCAGGGGCTGGTCATGTCCGGCATCGGCGAGATACGCGCGCATGGGCTGGTCGACTCGGCAGCGGTCGAGCACTCGCTTCAGGGAGAACTCCAGGCAGTGCATGGCCATGCGCACGGCCACGCGCATGTGTCGACCGACCACCAGCCGCTGCCGCATGACAGCGGTAGCCACTTCCACGAGACGGCGGGTCGGGTCACGGACGGGATCGTCGTGGCGCCCCTGATCCCCAGCACCATCCGGAGGCAGCAGCGGGATGGCCGCCCGCTTCGCCGTGCCTTCCGGCTCGAGCGTCCTCCACGGCCGGTCATCGCGGCATGACCGGGGTCGCCCGCTGGGTGACCATGATTCGATACCTAAACCGTGGAGAGTTTCATGTTTCCCTCATCGATGAGGGGCGTGTGCGGCGTGCCTGACAAGGCCCGACACTTCGCCCTGACCCTGTTCGCCCTGCTGGTATTGCTCCTAGGAGCCAGCGGCGATGCCCTGGCCCATGCCGTCGCGGAAGGCGACAAGGGCTATATCCAGGAGATCTACGGCATCCACCTGATGTCGTTCATCTACCTCGGCGCCAAGCACATGGTGACGGGGTACGACCACATCTTGTTTCTGCTAGGGGTGATCTTCTTCCTCTACCGGATGCAGCACATCGCCATCTACGTCAGCCTCTTCGCCCTGGGGCATTCCACAACGATGCTGGTCGGGGTGTACTTCAACATCGGCATCAACAGCTACCTGATCGATGCCATCATCGGGCTGTCGGTCGTCTACAAGGCGCTGGACAATCTCGGCGCCTACCAGCGCTGGTTCGGCTTCCAGCCCAACACCAAGGCGGCGACGCTGGTCTTCGGCTTCTTCCACGGCTTCGGCCTCTCGACCAAGATCATCGAGTACGAGATCTCCCCGAACGGCCTGGTCCCCAACCTGCTGGCGTTCAACATCGGCGTGGAGATCGGCCAGCTGCTGGCCCTGGGGGCCATCCTCATCGTGATGGGGTTCTGGCGGCGCACCGCCGGCTTCCTGCGCCATGCCTACACCGCCAATGTCGCCATGATGTGCGCCGGCTTCGTGCTGATCGGCTATCAGCTCACCGGCCTGTTCACCGCCTGATTTCAAGGAGTCCGAGATGTACAACACCGATATGCCTAACCGCGCCGAACTGCCCTCTACCGGGAAACTGATCCGCTCGACCCTGCTGGCCGCCGTGGCCGCCACCGTGCTGTTAGTCACCGTGGTCCTGCCGGCGGAGTACGCCATCGATCCCACCGGCGCAGGACGCCTCCTGGGGCTGACCGACATGGGGGAGATCAAGCAACAGCTGGCCGAGGAGGCCGAACTCGACCGGGCGAATACCGCGGCTGCGTCCCAGCCAAAGGCGCCGGCCGCGACCACGCCGGAGCGCTCCGAGGCCCAGGAGGTCGTCGCCGAAACCAGCGCCGAGCCGACCGACACCGCGCCTGACGCCTCCGAGGAGGAGGCCCCGGCGCCCGAGCCGGCCGCTACCTGGCGCGATGAGGTGCAGTTCACCCTGACACCGGGAGAAGGGACGGAATACAAGCTGACCATGGAGGAAGGCGCCGTGGCCCGCTTCGCCTGGGAATCCGAGGGCGGCCCGATCAACTTCGACACCCATGGCGACGGTGGTGGCAACGCCATTAGCTACGAGAAGGGACGGGGCGTGCCAGAGGATGAGGGCGACCTGGAAGCGGCCTTCACCGGTAACCACGGCTGGTTCTTCCGCAACCGCAACGATAACGACGTGACCGTCGTGCTGCGCCTCGACGGCGACTACGGCGAACTGAAGCGTATGCTTTGACCGCCATCCACTGGCCCTCACGGAGGGCCAGGGGCTCTATACCCACGAGGCCCTTCACCATCCCTACCAACCAAGAAATCCGTTGAGGACTAGAGCAAGAACCTTTCTGTGATAGCCAAATATCAACCAGATATTCCGGATACCCGTCTTCGGTTACCCCGACTTCCGCCCTGGCCAGCGCCCGGTGATCGAGGCGGTGGTGGAAGGCCGTTCGGCGGCGGCGATCTTTCCCACCGGCTCGGGCAAGTCGCTGTGCTACCAGCTGCCGGCCCTCCATCTGCCCCACCTGACGCTGGTGATCTCGCCGCTGCTGGCGCTGATGCAGGATCAACTGGCCTTTCTCGACCGCCACGGCATCGCCGCCGCCAGCCTCGACTCCAGCCAGAGCCGCGAGGAGGCTGCACGGGTGATGGCAGGGGTGACCCGCGGCGAGATCCGCATTCTGATGGTCTCGGTTGAGCGGCTCAAGAACGAGCGCTTTCGCGCCTTCATCCGCCGCGTGCCGATCTCGCTGATGGTGGTGGACGAGGCGCACTGCATCTCCGAGTGGGGGCACAACTTCCGTCCCGACTACCTCAAGCTGCCCGACTACCGCCACGACTTCGCCATCCCCCAGGTGCTGCTGCTCACTGCCACGGCCACCCCCAGGGTGATCGCCGACATGCGCGAGCGCTTCGCCATCGAATCCGGTGACGTCGCCGCCACCGGCTTCTACCGCGACAACCTGAACCTGGAGGTCGACCCGGCGCCGGCCGCGGCACGCCCACGGGCCCTGGTGGAGTGGTTGCGCCCGCGGCTGGCAACCGACCCGCCCCAACCCACCATCGTCTACGTCACCCTGCAGCAGACCGCCGAGCGCCTGGCCACCTACCTCGGCAAGGCAGGCCTGCCCGCCACCGCCTACCACGCCGGCCTCGACGGCGAGCGCCGCGACGCCATCCAGCGCGCCTTCATGGCCGGCGAGACGCCCTGCATCGTTGCCACCATCGCCTTCGGCATGGGCATCGACAAGGCCGATATCCGCAACGTGGTGCACTTCGACCTGCCCAAGTCGATCGAGAACTACAGCCAGGAGATCGGCCGCGCCGGGCGCGACGGTCAGCCGTCCGACTGTCTGATGCTGGCCGGCCGCGACCACCTCCACGTGCTCGAGAACTTCGTCTACGGCGACACCCCGGAGCCCCACGGCATCCGCCGGGTGATCGACGAACTGCAGAGCGCCGGCGGCGAATGGGAGCTCACGCTCAACCGTCTCTCGCAGGCCAGCGACATCCGCCCGCTGCCGCTCAAGACGCTGCTCGTCCAGTTGGAGCTGCGCGGCGTCATCGCGCCGCGCTACAGCTACTTCGCCGACTACCGCTTCCGCCTCGAGGGCGATCCCGAAGCGCTGATGGCCCGCTTCCAGGGCGAGCGGCGCGCCTTCGTGCAGGCGATCCTCGACGCGGCCAGCAAGGCGCGCACCTGGTACGCACTCGACTTCGCCGCCCTCGAACGGCTGGGCGCCGAACGCGGCCTGGACACGTCCCGCAGCCGCGTGCTCACCGCCCTGGACTACTTCGTCGACAAGGGCTGGATGACGCTGGAAAGCAAACAGATGACCGACGTCTACGCGGTGCTGCACAACGACCTAGACGCCGCCGAGCTGACCGACGAACTGCATGGCTACTTCCGCAGCAAGGAGCGCGCCGAAATCGAACGGCTGCACGCCATGCTGGCGCTGTTCGAATCCGACACCTGCCTCTCCCGGCGGCTGGCCGACTGGTTCGGCGACGCGCGCGCCCCGATGCAGTGCGGCCACTGTTCGGCCTGCCGCGGCCGGGTGGCCGTACTGCCTGCGGCCACGCCGAGCGAACCCTTGGCGCACCACGACCTCGCAGCGCTGTGCCGGCCACTGAAACAACGCCTGGTCGAGCACGGCGACGACCACCCCGCCACGCCCGACCGGCTGGCGCGCTTCCTGTGCGGCCTGACGAGCCCCCTGCTCACCCGCCTGAAGGCGCGGCAGCTGCCCGGCTTCGCCGCGCTGGAGGCCTACCCCTATGCCGAGGTTCGGGCGCGACTGGCCGCCGGCGCGGCCCCGAGAGTCAGCGGTCGTCATCGGTAGGCGGGGTCAGCGTCTGCAGGCTCGCTGGCAGCCGCGACTCGCCCATCAGGTAGCGGTCGATGTGGCGGGCGGCGTCGCGCCCCTCACCGATCGCCCACACCACCAGAGAGGCACCGCGCCGCGCATCGCCACAGGCGAAAACGCCGTCGAGTTCGGTCATCAGGGTCGCGTCGGCAGCCAGTACGCCGCGCTCGCTCAGGCCGACGCCCGCCTCGGCCAAGGCGTCGGCCTCGGTGCCGGCGAAGCCGATGGCGATCAGCACCAGATCGGCAGGCAGCCGGATGTCCGCCTCGAGGACCGTCTTGTCGACGCGCCGGCCGCGTTCGTCGAGGCTCCAGCGGACGCGCTCGGCGGTGAGCGCATCCACGGCGCCGTCGCCGTTCTCGTCGACGCAGGCGGTCACGTCCAGAGCATAGAGCGCACGGCCACCCTCCTCCAGCGCATAGGTCTGCTCGAAGGTGCGCGGCTGCCAGGGCCAAGGGTTGTCGGCGGGGCGCTCGAGCGGCGGCTGGTCGCGCACGCTGATCTGCGCCACGTCCGCCGCCCCCTGGCGGTGCGCCGTGGCCACGCAATCGGCACCGGTATCGCCGCCGCCGAGCACCACCACCCGCTTGCCCCGCGCGTCGATCACGGCCCCTTCCCGCCCCGCCTGGCGGCGATTCTCGGCGGTGAGGTAGGCCATGCCGAAGTGGATGCCGGCCAGCTCGCGACCGGGAATCGCCACGTCGCGGTGGCGCTGGGCGCCGGTCGCCAGGCATACCGCATCGTAGCGCCCGCGCAGCGCGGCGAGCGCGAGATCGCGGCCCACCTCGACGCCGGTGCGAAAGGCGATGCCCTCGCCGTGCAGCTGCTCGAGCCGCCGTTCGACCTGGTGCTTGGCGAACTTGAAGTCGGGAATGCCCAGGGTCATCAGGCCGCCCAGCGCCTCGTCGCGCTCGAACACCGTCACCGCGTGGCCGGCGCGGTTGAGCTGCTGGGCGCAGGCCAGTCCCGCCGGGCCGCTGCCCACCACGGCGACCTGCTTGCCGGTGCGCCGCGCCGGTGGCTCGGGGCGGATCCAGCCGCGCTCCCAGCCGCGGTCGACGATCGCCCGCTCGAGGCTCTTGATGGCCACGGCGTCGGCATTGTAGGCCAGCGTGCAGGCCGGCTCGCAGGGCGCCGGACAGGTATAGCCGGTGAATTCGGGAAAGTTGTTGGTGGCATGCAGGCGGTCGAGCGCCTCGCGCCAGCGGTCGCGGTAGACCAGATCGTTCCAGTCCGGAATCAGATTACCGATGGGACAGCCACCCATGCAGGCGGGCACGCCGCAGTCCATGCAGCGCTCGCCCTGCTCGCGAAGGTGCTCCTCGCGCCAGCTCGGCGCGTAGATCTCGCGGTAGTCGCCGATGCGCTCGCGGGGGGCGCGCTTGCCGATGGGCTCGCGCGGGTGCTTGAGATAACCGTCGGGATGGTTCTCGTCCATCAGGCCACCTCCCGGGCCGGCGCCGGCGGGCCGACGCGAATGTCGCGCCCGCGAGCGAGTTCGCGATCGACCACCTCGGCATAGGCCTCGGGCACCACCTTGACCAACCGCGCCACGGCGGTGGGCCAGTCGTCGAGCAGCGCCGCTGCACGCGCGCTTCCCGTATAGGCCAAGTGGTTCTCCAGCAGGCGCCGGATCAGGGCGATGTCGCGGGGTTCGCTCACGGCCTCGAGGGCGACGCGCTCGGGGTTGACCCGCTCCGCCAGGTCGCCCGTGTCATCGAGCAGGTAGGCTTCGCCACCGCTCATTCCCGCGGCGAAGTTCTTGCCGCAGGGGCCGAGGATCAATGCCACGCCGCCGGTCATGTACTCGCAACCGTGGTCGCCGATCCCCTCCACCACGGCAAGCGCCCCGGAGTTGCGCACGCAGAAGCGTTCGCCGGCCAGGCCGTTGACGTAAGCCTCGCCGCCGGTGGCCCCGAACAGCGCCACGTTGCCGACGATCACGTTGTCGCCGGCAGCAAAGCCGGCCGCTGGCGGGGTACGCACGCTGAGCCGCCCGCCCGAGAGCCCCTTGCCGACGTAGTCGTTGGCCTCGCCGGTGAGGTGCAGGCTGATGCCGCGGGCGACGAAAGCGCCGAAGCTCTGGCCGGCGGTGCCGGTCAGTCGCACCTCCAAGGTATCGTCGGGTGGCAGTTGGGCGCCGTAGCGCTTGACCAGCGCCGACGACAGCAACGTGCCGACGCTGCGGTCGCGGTTGCACACCGGCGCCTCGAGGCGCACCGCTTCGCCGCGCTCGAACGCCGGCGCCGACTCGGCGATCAGGCGCCGATCGAGCTTGTCGCCGAGCTGGTGGTTCTGCTCGCGCACCTTGTAGGGCGTGTCGCTCGATGCCACGCCAGCGAGCAACTCGCCGACATCGATGTCGATACCGCGTGAGTGGCTCACTTCGCGTTGGCGCAGCCGGTCGACCCGCCCGATCATCTCGCGGAGCGTGGCGAAACCCAGCGTGGCCATGATCTCGCGCAGCTCCTCGGCGACGAAACGCAGGTAGGTGACGATGTGCTCGGGGGCGCCGTCGAAACGCGCGCGCAGCTCGGGATCCTGGGTCGCCACTCCCACCGAGCAGGTGTTGCAGTGGCATTTGCGCAGCAGCAAGCAGCCCACCACCACCATGGGAGCGGTGCCGAAGCCGAACTCCTCGGCGCCCAGCAGCGCGGCGATCGCCACGTCGCGACCGGTCTTCATTCCACCGTCGACGCGCAAGCTGATGCGCGAGCGCAGGTCGTTGGCCATCAGCACGCGGTGGGTCTCGGCCAGCCCCAGCTCCCAAGGCGTGCCGGTGTGCTTGATCGAGGTCTTCTTGGCCGCCCCGGTGCCGCCGGCGTCGCCGGAGATCAGCACCGCATCGGCCCGCGCCTTGGCCACGCCGGCGGCGATGGTGCCGACGTTGGCCTTGGAGACCAGCTTGACGTGGATCTCGGCGTCGGGGTTGGCGCACTTGAGGTCGTGGATCAGCTGGGCGAGATCCTCGATGGAGTAGATGTCGTGGTGAGGCGGCGGCGAGATCAGCCCCACCCCGGGCACCGTGAAGCGTACCTCGGCGATGGCCGCATCGACCTTGCCGCCCGGCAGTTCGCCGCCCTCACCCGGTTTGGCGCCCTGGGCCATCTTGATCTCGATCTGACGGGCATTGGCCAGATAGTGGGCGGTGACGCCGAAGCGCCCCGAAGCGCACTGCTTCATGGAGTTTTCCGCCTCGGTGCCGAAACGCTCGACTTGCTCGCCCCCCTCGCCGCTGCCGGCCTTGCCGCCGATGCGGTTCATGGCGATCGCCATCGCCTCGTGGGCCTCGCGGGACAGCGCACCGAAAGACATCGAGCCGGTGCCGAAGCGCGGCAGAATCGCCTCCACCGGCTCGACCTCATCGAGGGGAATGGACCGGCTGGCGGTCACGTCGCCCTCGACATCGAAGGCGAGCAGGCCGCGCAGCGTCTGCAGGCTGGGCGCCGGGGCGTTGGCCAGCTCGGCGAAGCGGCGGTAGCTCTCCGCATCGCCGTGACGCGCCGCCTGCTGTAGGTAGCCGATGGTTCGAGGGTTCCACTGGTGCCACTCACCGTCGCGACGCCAGTAGAAATCGCCGCCCTGTGTCAGTTGCAGGCTGCCCACGATGCGCTCGCCGTAGGCTTCTGCGTGGGCCTTGACGACCTCCGCCTCGAGGGTAGCGAGCCCCACCCCGGACAGGTGCGCCGGGGTGCCGGCGAAGCAGTCGTCGACCAGTTCGCGGTCCAGGCCGATGCACTCGAAGACCTGCGCCCCCTTGTAGCTCTCCAGGGTGGAGATGCCCATCTTGGCCATCGTCTTGAGCAGACCATCCTCGAGGGCCGCTCGGTAGGCGCGGCACGCCGCGCCGGCATCGGTGACGTCGGCCAGCGCCCCGTCCGCCTGCAACCGCTCCAGGCTGCGGTAGGCGAGCCACGGATAGACGGCATCGGCGCCGTAGCCTACCAGGGTACAGAAATGATGCACGGCGTAGGGCTCGCCGCTGGCCAGTACCAGCGAGGCGCGGGTGCGCTTGCCGGCGCGGATCAGGCCGTGGTGGACGGCCCCTACGGCGAGCAGCGAGGGCATCGCCGCCCGTGCGGGCCCCACGCGCCGGTCGTCGAGTACCAACAGAGTGGAACCGGCATCCACGGCGGCCTCGGCCTCGTCGCGCAACCGGTCGATGCCATCGGCCAGGGACTCACCGGGCGGCTGGGTGGCGTCGAGGGTGTGCACCACCAGCCCGTCGCGGTCGAGAGCGGCCAGGGTGACGAACTCGCGGTCGTCGAGGATGGGACTGTCGAGGCGCAGGCGCCGACAGTGCTCGGGCGTCTCGGCGAGCAGGTTCTGCTGCGCGCCGAGGTGCGCGGAGAGCGAGGTGACCAGCGCTTCGCGCAGGTAGTCCAGTGGCGGGTTGGTCACTTGGGCGAAGAGCTGGTGGAAATAGGCGAAGAGCGGCTTGCGCTGCGCCGAGAGAACCGCCAACGGCGCGTCGTTGCCCATGGCGCCCAGTGGATCCTTGCCGGACTCGGCCATGGGGCCGAGCAGCACGCGCAGCCCCTCCAGGGTGTAACCGAAGGCGCATTGGTGGGCGGTGAGCGTCGCTGGGTCGAGAGGCTCTATGGCGGGCTGGGGAGCGACCGCGGCGAGATCGTCGAGCGCCACCCGGTGCCGGGCCAGCCATTCGCCGTAGGGAGCGGCACGAGTCAGACGGTCGAAGACCTCCGCTTCGGGCACCAGCCGCCCTTCGCGAGTGTCGGCGAGCAACAGTTGGCCGGGATGCAGCCGCCCCTGGGTGACGATGTCACCGACCGGGGTGTCCAGAGTCCCGCTCTCGCTGGCCATGATCAGAGTATCGTCGCGGGTCACGCAGTAGCGACAGGGGCGAAGACCGTTGCGGTCGATGACCGCGCCCACGCTCTCGCCGTCAGTGGCCACCACCAGCGCCGGCCCGTCCCAGGGTTCCATCAGCGTGGCGTGGTAGTCGTAGAAGGCGCGGCGTTGCGGCGCCATCTGCGCGTCCTTCTCCCAGGCCTCGGGAATCAGCAGGCGCAGCGCATGGGGCAGCGAACGTCCGCCGGCCAGCAACAGCTCCAGCACGTGGTCGAAGTCGGCGGAGTCGCTCTGCTCGTTCTCGGCGAGCACGGGCTTGATGCGCTCGATGGCCTCGCCCAAGCGCGGACTCGCCAACCGCGCTTCCCGCGCCCGCATCCAGTTGACGTTGCCGCGCAGGGTATTGAACTCACCGTTGTGCACCAAGGTGCGGTAGGGGTGGGCCAGCTCCCAGGCCCCCAGGGTGTTGGTGGAGAAGCGCGAATGAACCAGTACCAGGGCGCTTTCCAGCCGGTCGTCGCGCAGATCGGGATAATAGGTACCCAACTGGTCGCAGGTCAAAAGCCCCTTGTAGACGATCCGGCGCCGATCGAGGCTGCACAGATAGAAGAGCTCGGCGCCTTCACCGCACAGCCCGCGGTCGCGCACGCGGTTCTGGATCTCGCAGCGCAGCACGTAGAGGGCGACGTCCAGTGCCTCGGAGGCGAGGGCTGTCTCGGGGGCGAAAAAGGCCTGCATCACCACCGGTTCGGAGTCGAGCGCCGTACGCCCCAGGCCGCGGTTGTCGGTGGGCACCCGTCGCCAGGCCAGCAGGCGATGGCCGAGATCGGTGGCGGCCTCTTCCATCAGGCGCTGGATGGCGTGGCGATGCGAGGCGTCGCGGGGCAGAAAGCACTGGGCGACGCCATAGCTGCCGGCCGCGGGCAGCCCGGGCACCTCGTCGGCGAAGAAGCGGTGCGGCACCTGCAGCAGCAGGCCCGCGCCGTCGCCGGTGTTCTCCTCGGCCCCGCGCGCGCCGCGATGGTCGAGGTGGCGCAGCATGCGCAGGGCATCGGCGACCAGGCCATGGCTCGCCGCGCCACGCAGGCTGACCAGGGCCCCCACGCCGCAGTGGGCGTGGCCGTATCTCAGCTCGGGGAGGGTCTTGCCAGTCTTGCCTGCCGGGTATCGCATCAGCGTCGTTACCCCTGCCGGTGGCTTTGCGCCTATCCCATACTAGGTCAGTTTCGCGCTGCTGACAGGGGGGCGACCCCACCCGGCCGGCATGACGCTGCCGATCTTGACGAGCCCGCGCTCCATGCACGACCTTAACTGACGGGAGGCTTCACTCTCTCAGGCAATGAGGAAACACCATGGCTCAACTGGCACGGCAATCCTGCGAGGCTTGCAGCATCGACGCACCCCGCGTCACCGATGAGGAAGTCGCCACCTATCGTCGCGACATCCCCGATTGGAGCCTGGTCGAGCGCGACGGCGTTCAACAGCTGGAGCGCGTCTTCACGTTCGACGATTTCCAGCAGGCGCTCGACTTCACCAATCGCGTGGGCGCCCTGGCCGAGGAAGTCGGCCACCATCCGGCACTGCTCACCGAATGGGGCAAGGTCACGGTCACCTGGTGGTCGCACAAGATCAAGGGACTGCACAAGAACGACTTCGTGATGGCAGCCCGTACCGACGAGGTCGCCGACTGATCGCGCCGAGATTCCCGCCCCTGCACGTCTCGACTCCGCCCCGACCATGACGACTTCATGGTCGGGGCGTGTCGTTGGACACCACCAATGGACGAAAGCCAGCGCAACGATAAGAGATGTCTTACATAACGGAGCGTTCTGGGACTCGACTCGACAAGGCCCGCCTCGGCTAGGTTGAAGCAGGACACCAGCCGGGTGTCACTTTCGCCGCCGTTACCACAGGGAGGAGTCATGCAAGGATCATCGACCACGAAACGCAAGGGGCAGGCGCTGGTGGGGGGCTTGTTGCTCGGTATGCTGCTGACCTTTGCTACGCCGGGCATCGCCCAGGATCTGGCCCCCATCAACGTCAATACCGCCGACGCGGAGCTGCTGGCCGAGCTACCAGGCATTGGCCCCACCCGCGCGGCGGCGATCATCGAAGATCGCGATGCCAACGGCGACTTCGAAAGCCCCGAAGACCTGACTCGGGTCAACGGAATCGGCTCAGCCACCGTGGAGGGAATCGCCGACCAGATCGAATTCTGACATTGCGCGACTCAAGCGCTCCGTACGCGGGTCAAAACCACGACGCCGTCAGCCAGGGCTGACGGCGTCGCTGCGTCCGGAACCGCCTTACAGTCGCAGGCCGCCGTCGCACTCGATCACACGCCCGGTGAAGTAGTCGTTGGCGAAGATGAAAGCCACGCTCTCGGCGATGTCTTCCGGCTGCCCCAACCGCTTCAACGGCACCCCGGCGGTGAGTTTGTCGAGCATGTCCTGGCGCATCGAGGCGGTCATGTCGGTCTCGATGAAACCCGGTGCCACCGCACCCGCCCGAATGCCGTAGCGCGCCAGTTCCTTGGCCCAGGTAGTGGTCAACGAAACCACGGCCGCCTTGGCGGCGGCGTAATTGCTCTGCCCCATGTTGCCGGCCCGCGAGATGCTGGAGATGTTGACGATCACCCCTTGATGGCCCGCCTCGATCATCTGCGTGGCCGCCTCGCGCCCGCAAAGGAAGACGCCGGTCAGGTTGACGTCGATCACCTGCTGCCAGTGCGAGAGCGACATCCGCTTCTCGACCTTGCCGTCCCGCGCCTTGACCAGCAACGCATCGCGCAGGATGCCGGCGTTGTTGACCAGCCCGCTGACCGGTCCCAGGGTCTCGGCAACGTCGGCAAACGCCTGCTGCACCGACGCTTCGTCGGCGACGTCCACCACGAAGGCTCTCGCCTCGATGTCCGCCTGGTGCAGCCGTGTCACCGCCTCGTCGAGTGCCTCGCGATCGACATCGAGCAGTGCCAGCCGAGCGCCTTGGCGCCCCAGCCGCACGGCCATGGCAAAACCGAGTCCACGGGCCCCCCCGGTAATGGCGATCACGCGATTGTCGAGTTGCATGTTTCCCCCCAGTCCTTGAAATTCGCTACGAAAATGGATTGCCGGCGCCCAGTGAGACGAGATGCATGGCAATGAGAACGGAACACCGCTGCCATCGGCATCATTCATCGGCAGCCAAGGCAGCGAGCTTGAGTCACAGCCTAGCATTTATTGTGCGCTGCATCATTTGCTCGCCACCCCATGTCGACGCCCAGCGCTGATTTCGCACCTTGAATTTCCCAGGGTTACCCCCACGTCGAGGGGAACCGACAGTCAGGAGCCCTCATGCCTTTCCTGCTCTTCTTCACCCTGTTCGCCCTGCTCGATTTCGTCATCCTCTTTTCCGTCGGCGGCCAGATCGGCCTGCTGACGACATTGGGGCTGATACTGGCCACCGGCTTTCTCGGCCTGCACCTGGTCCGCCGCGAAGGCGCCGCCACCTTCGCCCGCGCCCGCCAGCGGCTGGAGCTTGGCGAAGTGCCTTCCAGTGAACTGCTGACCGGCGCCGCCCTGATCTTCGGCGGTGCGCTGCTGATGGCCCCCGGGTTCGTTTCCGATGCGCTCGGCTTCATATGCGTCATCCCCGGAGCACGACGCCTGGTAGGACGCGTATTGGCCCGCCTCAACCTCGGCGTACGGGGCATGGCCCATGCCCGCCGCTCCACGTACGCGAACGGTGAAGCCGGCTGGCAGAGCGACGACTCAAGGCCAGGGAGCGAGCGTTCGGAATCCCGAGCTCGAGATGACCGGCACGAGGGGCCGCTGGAAGGCGATTTCATCGGCCGCGACGAACCACGTCGTTGACGCGGCCTTCTTGATGCAGGAGGGCGCAATTTTTTTCATGGCGCCCCCTTGAAAGGGTTCGGCCCGTCCCCATTTCACGGTCAGCAAGCGATTTTGGTGTCGACACCGCTCGACACTTTCGACAGGGAAGGCGATCTTCGCCTCCCCCTTCCAGGGATCCTGGAAGGGTTGATGATGAACCGCCGGAATGCTTCCCGGCACAGCAAACCATCAGGAGAACGTGAGCAATGAACATCCGTCCCTTGCACGATCGCGTCGTCGTCCGTCGCGTTGAGGAAGAACAGAAGACCGCTGGCGGCATCGTGCTCCCGGGCAATGCCCAGGAAAAGCCGACACGTGGTGAAGTCCTCGCCGTCGGTAACGGCCGGATTCTCGACAGCGGCGACGTCCGTCCGCTGGACGTCAAGGTCGGTGACACCGTGATCTTCAAGGAAGGCTTCGGCGTCGAGAAGCAGAAGATCGATGGCGAAGAAGTCCTGATCATGAGCGAGTCCGACATCCTCGCCGTCGTCGAAGGCTAAACCGCCACGGCTCCCAATCCGTTTCCCAAGACGTTCACGAACTCACAGGAAGACACGAAAAATGGCAGCGAAACAAGTCAAGTTCTCCGATGATGCACGCAAGCGCATGGCCCGCGGGGTCGACCTCCTGGCCAACGCCGTCAAGGCCACCCTGGGCCCGAAAGGCCGCAATGTGGTGCTCGAGAAGTCCTTCGGTGCGCCGACCGTCACCAAGGACGGCGTCTCCGTGGCCAAGGAGATCGAACTGAAGGACAAGTTCGAAAACATGGGCGCGCAAATGGTCAAGGAAGTCGCCTCGCGCACTTCCGATGACGCGGGTGACGGCACCACCACCGCCACCGTGCTGGCCCAGGCCATCATCACCGAAGGCATGAAGGGCGTGACCGCGGGCATGAACCCGATGGATCTCAAGCGCGGCATCGACAAGGCCATCACTACGGCCGTCAAGGAAATCCGCGCGCTTTCCGTGCCCTGCACCGACTCCAAGGCCATCGCCCAGGTGGGCACCATCTCCGCCAACGGCGATGCCAACATCGGCGAGATCATCGCCGACGCCATGCAGAAGGTCGGCAAGGAAGGCGTGATCACCGTCGATGAAGGTCGCGGCCTGGAAGACGAGCTGGAAGTCGTCGAAGGCATGCAGTTCGACCGCGGCTACCTGTCGCCCTACTTCGTGACCAACCAGGACACCATGCAGGTCGAGCTGGAAGACCCGTACATCCTGCTGGTCGACAAGAAGATCTCCAACATTCGCGAGCTGCTGCCGACGCTGGAAGCCGTCGCCAAGGCCGGCAAGCCGCTGGCGATCATCGCCGAGGACATCGAGGGCGAAGCCCTGGCCACCCTGGTGGTGAACACCATGCGCGGCATCGTCAAGGTCGCCGCCGCCAAGGCGCCCGGCTTCGGTGACCGTCGCAAGGCCATGCTGCAGGACATCGCCATCCTGACCAGCGGCACCGTGATCTCCGAAGAGGTCGGTCTGACCCTCGAGCAGGCCACTCTGGACCACCTGGGCACCGCCAAGCGCGTGACCATGTCCAAGGAGAACACCACCATCATCGACGGTAGCGGTGCAGAGGCCGACATCGAGGCACGCGTCAACCAGATCCGCGCCCAGATCGAGGAGACTTCCTCCGACTACGATCGCGAGAAGCTCCAGGAGCGCGTGGCCAAGCTGGCTGGCGGCGTGGCCGTCATCCGCGTCGGTGCCGCCACCGAAGTGGAGATGAAGGAGAAGAAGGCTCGCGTCGAGGACGCCCTGCACTCCACCCGTGCCGCCGTCGAGGAAGGCGTGGTGCCCGGTGGCGGTACCGCCCTGGTGCGCATCCTGGCCAAGGTCGCCGCAACCAAGGGCGACAACGAAGACCAGAACCATGGCATCGCCCTGGCCGTGCGTGCTCTCGAGGCCCCGCTGCGCCAGATCGTGACCAACGCCGGTGAAGAAGCCTCCGTGATCATCAACAAGGTCAAGGAAGGCGAAGGCAACTACGGCTACAACGCCCAGACCGGCGAGTTCGGCGACCTGTTCGAGATGGGTGTGCTGGACCCGGCCAAGGTGACCCGTACTGCCCTGCAGTCCGCCGGCTCCGTGGCAGGTCTCATGATCACCACCGAAGCCATGATCGCCGAGGATCCGGACGAGAAGGAATCCGCTCCGGACATGGGCGGCATGGGCGGCATGGGTGGCATGGGCGGCATGATGTAAGCCAGCCCCCACTGCCCCAGGCTTTGCCTGAGACAAGCCCCGCCGGCGACAGCCGGCGGGGTTTTTTCGTGCCGCCGCGGGCTGCGGGCAGCGAGTCGCGAGCGTTCTTGGTTTCGGCGCCTAGCCCGTAGCCCGTAGCCCGTAGCCCGTAGCCCGTAGCCCAAGTACACTACGGCCTGATTTTCGGTAACGCACGGCTACGAGATGCTCTCGAACATCCGCATCGTCCTCGTCCAGACCTACCACCCGGGCAACATCGGCCAGGCCGCCCGCGCCATGAAGACCATGGGCCTGACCGACCTGGCACTGGTCAACCCGCGCCAGTTTCCCGACTCGGAAGCCTCGCGGCTTGCCGCCGGCGCCGAGGACATCGTCGATGCCGCTCGGGTGGTGACATCGCTCGACGCTGCCATCGACGACTGCGTACAGGTAGTGGGCGCCAGCGCCCGCCTGCGAAGCCTTCCTCTACCCCACTACGACGAACCCGAAACGCTGGCACGGACCTTGGTCGAGCACGCCGAGAACGATCCGGTGGCACTGGTGTTCGGTCGCGAGCGATTCGGGCTCACCAACGACGAGATTCGCCGCTGCACGCATCAGGTGAGCATTCCCGCCAACCCCGACTACGGCATTCTCAACCTCGCCCAGGCGGTACAGGTGCTGGCCTACGAGACCTTCAAGGCGTGGCGCCAGCGCCCGGAGAGCGGCTACCGCCCCCCGCGCCCCCGCGGCGAACGTGCGCCCACTCGCGAGCAGCTCGATCACTTCCATGCCCACTTGTCACGAGTGCTGGCCGACAGCGGCTTTCTCACCCAGCCCCACGCCCGCACAGAGGCGCAGCTCCAGGCACTGTTCGCCCGGGCACAACCGAGTCGAAAGGAGCTGTCACTGTTGCGGGGGCTGCTCAGGGCGCTGGAACCCGCTAGCGACGAATAGCTCATGCGAACCGCCTGTCGCCGAAACGTCATTCCCTCGTCACTCGATCGTCATGCGTATCGGCGATAAAGGAATCGTTCCTTCGGGGACGGGCAACGGACACTGCCGCACCAAGCGACACGGATGCAGCCGGGCAAGGAGTTCGGCAGGGAGACAGGGCACCGGGACGGTGCCGATGGAGCGCTCACGCCACGGGAATCCCGTGGCGTTCTCTTTGCTTCAAGCCCCAGGCGCCGAATCCGCTTCCCTTTCTTCTCCGCTCAACGCTTCCCAGCCGGGTACGCCCTCTCGAATGCGCCGGGAAAACGCCGGATCGCTATCCGCAGCCAGCGCTCGTTCGACGATGCTGCCCCGATGATGCAGCGTCTTCAGAGTATGGCCCGGCCACAACCCTCCCACGCGATAGGCGTACTCCGGCAGTTTGCCGGTGAGCAGCAGGCGGTGATCGAGCGGCAGCACGGCACCCAGACGGCGAGCCATGGCGAACACCAGGGTCGTACAGTTGGCGGTGATGGTGTTGTAGAAACGCGGTTCGTGCGCCAGGCGGTTGGCCTCATCCACATACGCCAGCAGCAGCGAACGGATGGCGTGGCGCGACATGTCGAGGCGGTAGAGCCGTACCGTCTCGCCGCGCACGTTGCTGCGCAGGCGTACCGCATCGCGTTCGTCGGCGGCAACGATGGCCAGTTCGTACTGACGAAAGAAGCCACCGAGCTCTGAAAAACGCTCGCCCTTCTGGCGCCTCACCTCCACCGAAAAGACCACGAAGGCCTCGCCGCCGAAACCGAATGAGACCATCACGTGGGCGATGCCCGGCCGACCCCAGCTCGATACGATCAAGTCCGCCGAGTCGAGGCGTGCCAGGTCATACTCGCGCGCCTCCCAATGGACCCGCGCCCGGTTGCGGGTTTGCCAGTCGAAATGGCGCACGCGATCGAGCGTCAGCCGTTCGTCGGTGACGCGCCCCGTCGCCAGGTGCAGTACGTCGTCGGCCCAGGGGCGGTCATGGGTAGGACGCAGCCGAAACCACCACAGCGACAGGACCGCCAGCAGCGCGATTTGCCCGCCCAGCGCCGAGACGCGATGTCCCTGGAACCCCAGCGTCACCAGTCCAACCGCCATCACGGCCCACAGCGCCAAGGTCAGTCGACGCCAGGGGGACGGCAGGGAAAGCCGAAACCACAACGCCGCCGCTCCCCAGGCCATGCCCAGCGTCAGCAGCGTGAAAAGCGTACTCCATGCGAGTGCCAGTGCCATCGTCACTCATGCCTGCCCGAAACTGCCGGCAGGCTAGCACGTTTGATGAGGCCACGGCTCAACGGGATGACGCCCTTCACTCGGTGGGTGCGCACGAAACGGCAGGCGTCAGCCAATGACTGAACCCAGCCAACTCATCGCCCAGCTCGCCGCGAGTCACGCGTCGGTAGAGACGCTGCAGGCTGGCAGTCACGGAATCGTCGGCGATGGGCTCGCCCACGGCTGGTGCCCCCGCCCGCGCGCCGACATGGCGGCCGTCGAGCTCGCGCAGCGGCAGGATCTCCGCCGCCGTACCGGTGACGAAGGCCTCATCGGCCGTGTAGAGCTCGTCGCGGGTGATGCGCCGCTCGCACACCTCCAGGCCCAGCACGTCGCGCGCCAGGCGAATCACGCTGTCGCGGGTGATGCCCTGCAGGCAGGAGGTCACCTCGGGGGTATGCAACACGCCGTCGCGCACCAGAAAGACGTTGGCCGCCGAGGCCTCTGCAACGTATCCCTCCGGATCGAGCATCAGCGCCTCGTCGAAGCCGGCCTTGACCGCGGTGTTGAGCGCCAGCATGGAGTTGACGTAATGGCCGTTGGTCTTGGCGCGGCACAGACTGATATTGACATGGTGGCGCGCCCAGGAAGAGGTAAGGGCCCGAATGCCCACGGAAGCGGCCTCCGGCGACAGGTAATCGCCGAGATCCCAGGCGGCGATCATCACGTGAGTGGTGAGTCCTTTCGCTCGCAGTCCCAAGCCTTCGGCGCCCAGGAATACCGTGGGCTTGAGGTAAGCGTTGGTCAGACGGTTGCGTGCCAGACACTCCCGCTGCGCCTGGATCAGGGTGTCGGCACTGAAAGATAACGGTATATCTAGAGCGTGGGCGCTATCCAGCAAGCGTCGGGTGTGCTCGGCCACCCGAAAGAGGTGGCTGCCTCGAGCGCCTTCATAAGCGCGCACGCCTTCGAAGCAGCCCATACCGTAGTGCAGAGTGTGGGTCACCAGGTGGGTGCGTGCCTCGCGCCACGGCAGCCAGTCGCCGTCGTGCCACAACCAGCCGTCGCGATCGTAGAGTGGTGTCATGCGTTCTTCCCGAAAAGCTGTTGTTGCCAGCCATCGATCAGCTCACGCTGATGCGGCTGGAGCGCCTGATAGGCCCAGGCAGCGATCTCGTCGTTCTGCGGGTCGGGGACTTCGATGGCGCTGCCGGCCAGGGCCTGAATAACGGCATGCCCGCACAGCGGGGCATAGCCCTCGGAGTAGCCGCCCTCGTGGATCATGACCAGGCGGCCATCGCAGAGGCGTTCGGCCAGGGACTTGAGCTGTCGCGTCATGTCGCCGAAGGCGCGGCTGTTGAGCAGCATCTTGCCCAGCGGGTCCTTGGCGCAGGCGTCGTAGCCGCAGGCCACTACGATCAGTTCGGGAGCGAAGGCCTCGATGGCCGGTAACACCAGCTCGCCCATGGCGTATTCGTAGGCGCCGAGCCCACAGCCCGGCGGCAGCGGTAGGTTCACGTTGGCCCCTTCGCCCGCCCCACTGCCGCGCTCCGCGAACTCCCCGGTCTCCAGGGGAAAGTTGCCGGCCTGATGAATGGAGACGGTCAACACTTCGGGCTCTGCGTAGAAAGCCGTCTGCTGGCCGTTGCCGTGGTGCACGTCCCAGTCGAGGATCGCCACGCGCCCCACCTGGCCCAGCGCTCGGGCACGCATCACCGCCAGCGGCACGTTGCCGAGCAGGCAGAAGCCGCGCCCGCGATCCGCCTCGGCATGGTGACCCGGCGGGCGGCACAGAGCATAGGCGTTGGCCAGTTCGCCGGTGGCCACCGCTTCCACCGCGGCCATGGCCAACCCCGCCGACTGGCGCGCCGCAGCGAGGCTGCCGGGCGTATAAGGCGCACAATCGCCGCCGTCACCGCCGCGCTCACGGTCGCCGGCTTCCAGGGCATCGAGATAGCGTGCGGTATGGAAGCGCTCGAGATCCTCGCGGCCGGCCGGCGGCGCCTTGCGTACCGCCAGCTCGTCGATCAGCCCCGACACTTCCAGCAGGTTCTTGAGCCGCCGCTTGCTCTCGGGGCTCTCCGAGGCGGGTTGAGGCTGGAGAAACTCGCCCGGTGCGGAAAAGACGCCGATGGCGCCAGGATCGTGCCAGAAGCAGCGCTCGTGCCAATAGAAACCGGTCGGCTCGCTCATCCGCGTGCCTCGCGCTGCTCCCACACCTCGATGGCGGCGGCCAGGTCCTCCAGCGAGGCCCCCACCGACTTGAACAGCGTGATCGCGTCATCCGAAGACCGTCCGGGTTTCTGTCCCTTCAGCAGCTCGGCGAGATCGGCGCGAATGGCCTCGAAACTGAAGAGCCCTTCGTCGATGGCTTGGTGAATGTCTCCCGCCTCGCCCCGGGCGCCGGCATAGGTGTCGACGAACACCTCGCTGCGGACCAGGCACTCGCCGTCGGTCTCGCGCATGGAGGGACGGAAGGCACCAATCAGATCGAGATGCGTGCCGGGACGCAGCCATTCGCCACGAACCAGCGGCTCGGTAGAGAGCGTCACGCAACTGATCACGTCGGCTTCGGCGCTCGCCGCGGGCAGGTCGGTCACCGCCACGCTGTCGAAGCGATCGCGGTAAGCGTCAGCCAGGCGCTCGGCCTTTTCCGGGTTGCGCCCCCAGACGAGGACGCGCCGGATGCGTCGCACGGCGGCATGCGCCTCGATCACCATGGGCGCCAGCTTGCCGGTGCCCACCACCAGCAGAGTCTCGGCATCGGTGCGCGCCAGCTCGCGCGCCGCCAGCGCCGAGGCCGCCGCAGTACGGCGTCGCGTCAGCTCGCTGCCGTCCAGGCAGGCCAGGGGCCGGCCATGTTTTCCTTCGCTGAGCACATAGAGGCCGGAAATGGCCGGCACCCCGTGCTCCGCATTCTGAGGAAAGACATTGACCATCTTGACGCCGATGTAGCCGGCCGGCTCCCAGGCCGGCATCAACAGCATGGTGGCCTCTCCGTCAGGGCGATGCATGGCGTGGTGGTGGCGCGGCGGCGACTCCACGCCCTCACGGAAGGTGGCGGCCAGCCGCTCGATGAGCGCCGGCCAGGGCAACGCTGCCGCCACCTGTTCGCCGGTGATGATCTGCATCTCAACCCTCCGGCAGTGCGGCAGTGACCATGATTTCCACCTTCCACTCCGGCTTGGCCAGCTTCGCTTCCACGGCGGCACGAACCGGCGGCCGACCGGGCACCACCCAAGCATCCCAAGCAGCGTTCATGGCATCGAACTCGGCCATGCTGGTCACCCAGATCTGCGCGGCCAGCAGATGCTCCTTGGAAGTGCCCGCCTTTGCCAGCAGCGCATCGATGCGGGCCAGCACCTGTTCGGTCTGGCCACGCATGTCGGCCGTGGCATCGTCGGGCACCTGCCCGGCCAGATAGACGGTGCCGTTGTGAATGGTGATCTGGCTCATGCGAGCATTGCTGTCGTGATGGCTCACGCTCATGGTCGTCTCCTTGGGTAGACAGGCGGCCCCGCCGGACCGGGGGGTTACAATGCGTAATAGCCGCGCAGGAAGGCGGCCAGGTTGTCGCCCAGCGCGTCGGTGGGATAGCCCCCCTCCTGCACCAGAACGGTCGGCAACGAAAGCGTAGCCAGGCGCTCGCCGATGGCGGTGAAATCCGGAGTCGTCAACGTCATGCCCGCCAGCGGATCGTCCTTGTGGGTGTCCAGGCCCAGGGCGATGACCACGGCCTGCGGCTTGAACTCGGCCAGCCGCTCGAGCAGCTCATCCAGGGTCGCCAGCACGGCGTCGATGTCGCTGCCCAGGGGCAGAGGTCGATTGACGTTGGCCCCCAGTCCCTCGCCCATGCCCTCTTCGTCGACACCGCCCCAGAAGAAGGGGTAGAAGTCGCTGGGGTCGACGTGCAGCGAGCCGGTCCAGACATCGCCGCGATAGTAGAAGATGTCCTGGGTGCCGTTGCCATGGTGGAGGTCGACATCCAGAATCGCCACCCGCTGGAACTGCTCGCGCAGCACGGTGGCGGCCAGCGCCGAATTGTTCAAGAAGCAGAAACCGCCGGCACGATCCGGCCCGGCATGGTGCCCAGGTGGGCGGCACAGCGCATAGGCACTGCCGTGCCCGCCGAGCACCGCCTCGGCCGCCGCCTGGGCGCTGGCCGCGCTGGCGAGGATGCCGGCGAAGCTGTCGGCACCGATCGGGCAGGCCATGTCGTGCAGATGCCAACCGGCCCGCCCCACGGGATGCCTCGGGTAGTGGTGGCCGCCGCCGCACGGGTGAATGTTGGGAAGCACCAGCTCCGAGGCGTCGGGCAATTCCCGCCATTGCGCATGGATGGTCTCGAGAAAGGTCAGGTAGCGATCGGTATGGATTCGCGACAAACGCTGTCGCAGCAAAGGGCTATCCACTTGCGTGGGCGCGCTCAGCGACAGGCCCACCTCGGCCAGGCCGGCGGCCAGCAGTTGGGCACGCACCGGCCCCTCCGGCGAGCTGGTGGTCTGGCCGCGCACCTGGAAGCTTCCCGGCGCATGACGTTCCTGGTCGGGGTGGTAATAGAACATCATCCTCTGGGTCCTTGTGGTTCGGTCTCGTCATCGCTGCGCCGATCGTCGACGACGGCATCGGTACCGGCACCGATGCGCCGGTGACCTCGCCGCTGCGTCGCGCCATGGCTGGCATGGGGGAGCCGTTCCACTGTAGCGCCGCCTACCGCGAACGCAACACCCCAGGGTGGCTGTCGGACTCAACGCCGGTCGACGACGATATCCGAATGTCCCCGCGACGATCGGTCGAGACTGACAGCCTCCAGGACCCGATACCGCCGGCTCAGCAACGCCCCTGCTTGTGCAGGCCGGGCGGACAGAAGCCGCGTTCGGCGCGATGGTGCCCGCGGCCGTGTCCATGATGGCCACGGTCATCATCGAAGATCACCAGCGGTTCGGACTGGATACGCGCCGGCTGATAGCTGCAGCCAGCCATCAGCAAGGTAGTCGACAAGACGACGAGCAAGAACGGAAGAGTGCGCAACATGCCAAGCTCCAGAATGGTGAGGTTCGACGCCCATTCTAGCCAAGGCAACCCGCTCTACCCATGTGGCACACCGGCGACGCGACCGTCTCTCAATGGAGACAGTGGCAGAGTGTCGCAACACGCGCCATAGTGCTGAATTCTTAGTCTGCAAACGGGTCTCGCCTAACATGGACGCCATTCGCCGTCACGCGCTGTTATTGACGCTGCTTGGCAGCCTCGTCATCTCGCTGGCCATGGGTCTGCGCCACGGGTTCGGGCTCTTCCTCGAGCCCATGAGCAGCGACCTGGGCTGGGGCCGCGGCGTCTTCGCCTTTGCCCTGGCCGTCCAGAATCTGGCATGGGGGCTGGCCCAGCCTTTCGCGGGCGCCCTGGCCGACCGCTTCGGCGCCGCTCGCGCCATCGTCGCCGGTGGCACGCTCTACGCGCTGGGCCTGGCCTTCATGAGCCTTTCGGAATCGGCCCTGGGGATGACGCTCTCCGCCGGACTGTTGATCGGCCTGGGCCTCTCCGGCACCACTTTCTCCGTCGTGCTGGGTGCCGTGGGACGCGCCGTGGCTCCCGAAAAGCGCAGCCTGGCCATGGGCATCGTCAGCGCCGCCGGCTCCTTCGGCCAGTTCGCCATGCTGCCCGGCACCCTGGGCCTGCTGGAATGGCTGGGCTGGTCATCGGCGCTGCTGGTGATGGGCGCCATCGCCGCGCTGATGCTGCCGCTGGGCGCCTGCCTGCGCGACCGCCCCAAGCCGGCCACCGGTGGAGACATCTCCTTGCGTGCGGCACTCGACGAGGCCACGGGGCACCGCGGCTTCTGGCTGCTCTGCCTGGGTTTCTTCGTGTGCGGTTTCCAGGTGGTGTTCATCGGCGTACACCTGCCCGGCTACCTGTTCGACAACGGCATCGCGGTTCACGTCGGCAGCACCGTGCTGGCTCTCGTGGGGTTGTTCAACATCGTCGGTACCTACACCGCCGGCTGGCTGGGCGGCAGCTACTCCAAGCCACGCCTGCTCACCTGGCTCTACCTGACCCGCGGCGTAGTGATCACCCTCTTTCTGGTGGTGCCGCTCAGCCCGATCAGCGCCTATGTCTTCGGCATCGCCATCGGCCTGCTGTGGCTCTCCACGGTACCGCTGACCAACGGCATCGTGGCCGCGGTATTCGGCGTGCGACACCTGTCGATGCTGGGCGGCATCGTCTTTCTCTTCCACCAGGTGGGATCGTTCATGGGCGTGTGGCTCGGCGGTTACCTCTACGATCTCACTGGCGACTATGCCGTGGTGTGGAAGCTCACCGTCATGCTCGCCGTGGTGGCCGCCGTCCTGCACTGGTTCATCGATGAAGCCCCCATCCACCGGCCCGCTCCGGAAGAGGCCAAGGCATGACGCGCCTCTTCCCGGCACGCCTCGCGACCTGCTGATTGTCGCTGAACGAGGCCGCGCAGCCGTGCGTTCCCGATCAAGGCTCGGGCACAGGCTCGACGGCGGCCGCAATGGGCCGCCCCGGAGTGAGGGCGCGGCGAAGCTCCGGCGCCATCGCCGCGAAGGCCGCGTCCGGCTCGGCACCCAGGCCGTCCAGCACCTTGGTGAAGAAGGCCCGTGCCGCGGCCACGGCCACGATGTCGAAGATCTCGGCATCGGTGAGGCCATGGCCGCGCAGCCGGTCGATGTCGACCTGCTCGACACTCGCCGCGTCCACGGCCACCTTGCGAGCAAAGGCCACCACCGCTCGCTCCGCGGCACTCAGCGACGTCGCCTCGCGCGCCTCGGCAATGGCCTGCACCGTCGTCGCGTCGACCAGTTCGGCCAGTGCCCGGCCGTGAGCCAACGCACAGTAGCTGTTGCCGAGCGCTGCGGCCGCAGCCAGGGTCACCAGCTCGAAGCGGCGCGGCTCGACGTGCCGCCGGATGCTCGCCAGCAGGCCCGCCCAGCTCGCCATCACCTCGGGGCGATGACTGAACAGCCGTGCGTAGTTGGGCAGAAAGCCGAAGTGGCGGCGCTGACGCTCGTACATCGCCTGCACTTCCGCCGAGGCCCGTTCGGGGTCCAGGGTTTCGATGAAAGCCATGGTCATCTCCTCCTATTGACTAGCGTCACTGGCGCTCAGGCTGTGGTCATCCGGGGATGCAACCATCCGGGCAGCAGGTCGTCGGGATCGATCTCGACGCTGCGGTCGAAGGCGATGCCCTGAGCCTCGAGCCGCCGGCGCAGCGAGCCGTTGCGCCAGGCGTCGAAGAGCGCCGTGCAACCGCCCATGGGCTCACCGCCGATGAAGACCTGCGGAATGGTGACGCTCCCGGTCCGCGCGGCCAGCACGGGGCGAATCCGGCCACCCAGATCGTCCGACTGGTAGGCGACCGAGTCGAGGTCGACGCTGTGGTAGGCGATGCCCAGGCGCGCGAAGAACTTGCGCACCGACCAGCAGAACTCGCACCACTCCAGCGCGAACATCACCACCGGCTCGCTGGCCAGAAGCGTCTCGACCAGGCGTTCGGCCTCGGCATCCTGCTCGTCGGCACGGAGCGGTACGCCTGGCGACGCAGGCTGGCCGGCCGCAGCAGCGCCGAACCGGTAGCCTGGCGTGGAGCGCGACAGGGCCAGCTCGGCATCGTCCATCGCCTCGCCGATGCCCTCGAAGAGGGGGGTGGAGAGGTAGCGCTCGCCGGTATCCGGCAGCATGCAGACGATGTTGCTGCCAGGCGGCGAACGGCGCGCCACCTGGAGGGCGGCGGCCAGGGTGGCGCCGCTCGTGGTACCGGCGAAGATCCCTTCGCGACGCGCCAACTCGCGGGTCAGGCGCAGCGCCTCGTCTCCCGCCACCGGCAACACCTCGTCGATCAGGCCGGCGGCCACGGCATCCTCGGTGAGCCGCGACAGGAAATCGGGGCTCCACCCCTGCATCAGGTGGGGACGGAAGCGCGGATGGCTGGCCGTGAGTTCTCCCGCGGCGTCGCGGGGCTGGCCCAGGCCGCTGCCGAGCATCGGCGCATTGTCCGGCTCGGCCACCACGATGCGCGTGGCCGGACTGGCCAGCTTCAGCACGCTGGCCACCCCCTTGAGGGTGCCACCGGTACCGAACCCCGAGACCCAGGCGTGCAGCGGTTCATCCGCGAAATCCGCCAGGATCTCGCGGGCGGTGGTGCGAACATGCGCATCGGCGTTGGCCTCGTTCTCGAACTGGCGACAGAGGTAGTAACCGTGGGCCTCGGCGAGCTCGATCGCCTTGTTGAGCATGCCGGTGCCCTTCTCCGCCGCCGGAGTCAGTACCACGCGAGCGCCCAGGTAGCGCAGCAGCTTGCGCCGCTCCACGCTGAAGTTCTCGGCCATGGTCACCACCAGCGGATAGCCCTTGCGGGCACAGACCATGGCCAGCCCGATACCGGTGTTGCCGCTGGTAGCCTCGATCACCGTCTGTCCGGGGCGCAGTTCGCCACTGCGCTCGGCGGCCTCGATCACCGCCAGCGCCATGCGGTCCTTCACCGATCCCATGGGATTGAACGCCTCGACCTTGACGTAGAGATTCACCCCGGCGGGCGCCAGGGCGTCAAGGCGCACCAGTGGCGTGTTGCCGATGGTCTCCAGAATGCTGTCGTAACGGGCCATGATGCCTCCCTCAGTGTGTCGTGCCGGAATGGTCGTCCCAGCATCGACTCGCTCCGGGAGAGCGGGCGTGGAAATCAGCGTGGTTTTTGCCGTTTCCGGCGTGTGAATGCAGTAGTCTGGAACGGTACATGGAGCGGCTATACTCAGGAAGGGTCCCTCACCGAGGCGCGAGCCATGAGCGCGCTGACCCTCAACCTGCTGGGCGATCTCGAAGTGATTCGAGACGGCCAGGCCGTGCCGTTGCCACCCTCGAAGAAGACCCGTGCGCTGCTCGCCTACCTCGCCCTGCACGCGCGCCCGTTCAGTCGCGAGCACCTCTGCGACCTGTTGTGGGAGTTGCCCGACGACCCGCGTGGCTCGTTGCGCTGGAGCCTCTCCAAACTGCGCCGTCTGGTGGACGACCCAGGCCACCCCCGCTTGATCGCCGACCGCCTCAGCGTGAGCCTCGACACCCGGGCCATGGACATCGACGTGAACGCCCTGCATGCGGCGCTCGACACCCACGCCGAAACCAGCGACCCGGCTACCCTCGAGGCCATCGCCGCCCGTTACCGTGGCCCCTTCCTGGAAGGGCTCGATCTGGCGAACCTGCACGACTTTCACAGCTGGTGCCTGGCCGAGCGCGAGCGCGCCCTGCGCGCCCAGACCACCCTGCTCGCCGCGCTGGTCGAGCGGCTGGCGACATCATCGCCCGAGCGGGCCCTGCCCCATGCCTACGCCCTGGTGCGACTCTCGCCCTTCGACGAGAAGGCCCGGGCCAAGCTCATCGAGTTGCTGTTGACGCTGCGCCGCCCTCGGGCGGCCGACCATCACTTCCAGCAGGGGCTGCGCTTGCTCAAGCAAGCGGGCATTGCCTCCAGCGGCGCCCTGCTGCGCGCCCGTCGAGGCACCGCCGCCCAAGGCGTCACCGCCTCACCGTACCGCTCGGCCGAAGTTCCGCCGAGTGCGACCCAGCCAGCCACGACGGAGACGGTCCCGGATCTGCCATGGGAAGACCGGATGGAGGCCGCGCTGGAGCGCCTCGCCCCGGACGTTCGGGAGGTTCTGGACTGGGCCGCCGTGCTCAGCCCCCGCCTCGACGCCGCGACGCTCGGTCGGGTCAGCGGCCTGGACGACGCGCACATCGGGGCGGCGCTGGAAGTCGCCGAACGTCTGCAGTTCCTCGAGGCGACCGAGGGCGGACTGCGTTTCTCCCACGAGAGGGTGGCCCACCGCCTCTATGCGGGGATCTCGGTGGCACGGCGCCAGCTCATGCACCGTCACCTCGCCGAACGGCTGGCCCAGGACCCGGCGCTGGAGCTCGAGCACGCCGACGATCTGGCGCACCACGCCCGGCTCAGCGGCGACCCGGAGCTGGCGACCCGCGCCCTGGTCACTGCCGGCCGGCTGTGCCTGCGTTTCTGTGCCAACGAGCAGGCCCAGCGTCTTGCCCAGGAGGGGATCGCTCAGGCGGAACGGCTCTCCGGCGGCCGACGCCTCTGCCTGCTGCTGGAACTGCACGAGGTACTGCTCAGCGCCGCGCCCCTCGACGATTGGGAAGCCACCGCCGAGACGCTGGTCATGCTGGCCGAACGGGCACTGGAACATGGCGCCCTGGCCCACGCCCGACTCGGTTACCAGCTGGCCAGCCATCTGCGCTGGGCCCACGGCCAGTGGGCGAACGCCCGTGAAGAAGCGCTGCAATCGGAGCGCGTGACGCGCAGTGCCGACGACACGGAACAGATCATCGCCATGGCGGAAACGGCCAAATGCCTGGCCATGCTGGAGCGCGACCTGGACCAGGCCCGCGCCATGCTGGCAGACGCCCAGAAACTGGCCACCCAGCGCCGGCTGAGTCATCCGGCCCTGCCCATGGCCGAAGGCCTGCTGGCCTGGCACGCCGACCGCCAGGACGAAGCCGAGACCCACTTCAAGGAGGCCCGCACCCTGTGCAAGGCCGGTGGCGACCGACTCGGCGAGTTCCAGGCCAACGAGTCTCTGATGATGATGGCCGTCGAACACGGCCGGTTCGACGACGCCCAGGCCCGCTGCGCCGTTCTGGCGGCACTCGGCGAGCGGTTGCGTGACGGCAGCGAAGCCCCCTTCGCCCATGCCGCCCAGGGCCTGTGCCACTACGCCCTGACCGACGATGCCGCCCCGCTCGAGGCCGCCCTCGGCGCGCTGCGCGATGCCGATGCCAAGCACCGTCTTGCCTGGCTACTGAACCGCACCGCCCGCCTCGACCTGCAGCGAGCACGTCCGGCCGCCGCCGTGATGCATGCCCGGGAAGCCCTCGCCTGCGCACAGACCCTGGAGCGCGCCAGCGAACAATGGGTCGCCCATCGGCTCCTCGTCGAGGCCCATCGGGCACTGGACGAGCTCGCCGCCGCCCGCTCGCACGCCGCGGACATGGCCGCCCTCGACCAAGCACCGGTAGCGCTCTGGGCCCGACGCGGCCAGATTGCCGAATGACCGATCACGAAGTGGAGGAACGATGACCCACGTCTTTCTCGAACGACGCTTCACGACCCCGCTGACCGCCGAGGCCGTGCTGGCCATCTCCCTGCGCGCCGGCGACTGCTTCAGCCGTCATCGCGTGACCTGGCAGGGCAGCCTTGTGGCCCTGGACGGCCGACGGATGTTCTGCCACTTCCAAGCGCCGGACGCCGAATCGACACGTCTCGCTTTGCACCAGACGCTCTCGGACTCCACCCTGCAGCAGGCCATCGCGGCGTACGGCGCCGAAGTCCGCGGCCTTTGGCCGGGCACGGTGCACGACGCCGCGGACCTCGACACCACGACGGGTCCAGCCGCCAACGTGCTGGTGGAGCGTGACTTCGCGGCGCCGGTCACCGTCGAAGCGATCCAGCAGATCGAGGATGCCGGCGCCACCTGTCTCGACAACCACCGGGTGCGTTTCGTGCGCACTTTCTTCGCCCGAAACCGCCAGCGGATGGTCTGCCTCTATCGCGCCCCCGACGCCGAGTCGGTGCGCCTGGCTCAGCGCCAGGCCGGCATGCCGATGACCCGCGTGTGGGCTTTCCACGCCGTTCTCCCGCCCCAGCCCACCGGTTCCAACGCCACCACCTGAAAAACCACGGCCTCTCCCACGCTCGATCCCACGGCCCGGGCACAAGCTCGCTCGTGACAGGTGGCAACACCCGTCCGACGACGACAACCCCTGAGGCAAGAACGAGGAGAGACATCATGCAAACCGTAGAGCGCACCATCGACAACGGCGTCAACGTCACCGCCCTGCTCGACGCCCGCCAGGCCCTGGCTCAGGCCCCCGAGGCAGCCCGCTTCACCTGGCGCGCCCGCTGCGATTGGGTTCACGGCACCCACAGCCGCACCGTCATCGAAGGCTTCCATGGCCTCGGCGAAGAACAGGCGCACCGCTCACGCTTCGCCTTCGACATCGACCACCCCGAGGTCTTCGCCGCCGAGGACCACGGCCCCACCCCGGTGGAGTACGTGCTGATGGGGCTCGCCGGCTGTCTCACCGCAGGCATCGCCGCCGTGGCGCAGAACCGCGGCATCCAGCTGCGCTCGGTGAAGGCCACCGTCGAGGGCGACATGGACATCCAGGGCATCCTCGGCATGGACAGCGACGTTCGCAACGGCTTCGATGCGGTACGGGTCACCTACGCGATCGACGCCGACGCCAGCCGCGAGGATATCGAGGCGCTGGTCGCCCAATCGCAAAAGCGCTCGGCCGTCTTCGACGCCCTCACCAACCCCACCCAGGTCGAGGTACGCGTGAAATGAGGGACGGCCGCAGCCTACCGGCGCGCCGCGCGGCCCGCACCGTGACCGTCGTGGTCATCGGCGCGGGCCACGCCGGGCTCGCCATGAGCCACCACCTGGCGACGCGGGGCATCGATCACGTCATCCTGGAACGCGGCGAGGTGGCCAACAGCTGGCGGCACGAGCGCTGGGACTCGCTGCGCCTGCTCACGCCGAACTGGCAGTGTCGCCTGCCCGGCCTGGGCTACAACGGCCCGGACCCCGACGGCTTCATGAACGCCCAGGCACTCGCCGACCACCTGGGCCACTACGCCCGGGTGCTGGCCGCCCCGGTCCACACGCATACCACGGTGCGCTCGGTGCAGCCCACGGAGGGCGGCTACCGTGTCATCACCGATGGCGGCGACTGGCGGTGCCGGGCGGTGGTGCTCGCCAGCGGCGCCTGCAACCGGCCGGTGGTGCCCTCGCTCGACGCCGCCCTGCCGGCATCGCTGTGCCGGGTGACGGCGTTCGACTATCGCCACCCGGCACAACTGCCGCCGGGCGGCGTGCTGGTGGTGGGCGCCTCGGCGACGGGCGTGCAGCTCGCCGCGGAAATTCACGCCAGCGGCCGGCCGGTGACGCTCGCCGTGGGCGAGCACGTGCGCCTGCCGCGCCGCTACCGCGGCCGCGACATCCAATGGTGGCTGGAGGCCTCGGGCCTGCTCGACCAAGGACCCGAGGCCGTCGACGACCCGGAGCGCGTGCGCCGCCTGCCTTCCCCGCAGCTGGTGGGCAGCGACGACCACCACACCCTGGATCTCAATGCCTTGACCGTACGGGGCATTGAACTGGTCGGCCGCCTGGTGGGCCTTTCCGACACCCGGCTGCAGTTCTCCGGCTCGCTGTCGGCGCACGTCGCAGCAGCCGATCTCAAGCTCGGCCGGTTGCTCGACGGCCTGGACACCTGGGCCCGCGAATCGAGCATGGACAGCGCGGTCGGCCCGCCGGAACGGCCGGAACCCACCCACCTGCCGGTCGCTCCGCGCCTGGGCATCGATCTCGCCCGCGGCGAGATCCAAAGCGTCGTCTGGGCCACCGGCTTCCGGCCGGACTACGCCTGGCTGCACGTGCCGGTGCTCGACCGCAAGGGACGGCTGCGCCACCGCGGCGGCGTGGTCGAAGCGCCGGGCCTCTACGTACTGGGCCTGCCCTTCCTGCGGCGGCGCCGCTCGAGCTTCATCCATGGCGCTGATGACGACGCCCGGGAACTCGGCAACCACCTGGCCGCCTGGCTGGCCCGGGGCCAGCGCCACGGCACGGCCACCTCCTTTTCGGACCGCCTGGAAATGCTTTCCAATGAAATATGACGACCTGCAAGGCTGCGTGATACGCGGCAGATGACAAGCTTCGGCAACCGGCCTATACCCTGAAAGGTGAAGCGAACGCTGACACGACCACAACGAACGGAGCTCCCTCGATGACTACGCCCGATGCCCCCACCCTGCTGGACGCCCGCTGCGCCGGACACGACTGGCGAGTGCTGCCCGCCTTCCTGCCACTCCCCGGCATGGGCGGGCTCGCCATCAACGCCTTCCTGCACAAGGGCCGCGAGCCGGTACTGGTCGATACCGGCCTGGCCGCCCTAGGCGACGACTTTCTCGCCGCCCTCGAGGCGGAGATCGACCTTGCCGACCTGCGCTGGATATGGCTGAGCCACACCGATGCCGACCACATCGGCAATCTCGCTCGCGTGCTCGATCGCGCGCCCCAGGCAAAGGTGGTCACGAACTTCCTGGGGATGGGCAAGATGGGCCTGCTCGGCCTCGACGTGAGTCGTGTACACCTGCTGGAGCCCGGCGCACGCCTGAAGCTGCCCGACCGGGAGCTGGTGCCGCTGCGCCCGCCCTACTACGACGCCCCGGAGACACTCGGATTCCTCGACACCCGCTCACGCGCCTTCTTCGCCGCCGACAGCTTCGGCGCCCTGCTGCCGCAACCCGCCGAAAGCGTCGAGGCGATCGAACCGACTACGCTGCGTGACGGCCTGGTGACCTGGTCGGCACTCGATGCCCCCTGGCTGGCCACGGCCGACCGCGATGCCCTGGGCCGCACTCTCACCGCCCTCGAGCGCTTGGCCCCGGCCACCGTACTCTCCGGCCACCTGCCGGTAGCCGAGAACGGCGTCGCCACCCTCACCGCGCTGGTCCACGACGCCTGGTGCGCCGCACCCATGGCCGCGGTCGACCCGCACGCCATCGAGACCGTGGCGGAAGCGTTGGGGTAGGTACGTCTGCCGACCCTGACCCACCGCGCGAGGGCATACGCCCTCGCCCGACCAATGCCTCACGACCATCCAATGCCTCACGACCATCTACGCTGGAAGTGATTCCGCCTACCCGACACAGGGGGTCACGGTGTCGTCACACCCCATCGGGCATGCTGTACCGGCGTTATCCATTCACTCAAGAAGAAAAAGCGAGGCTTACATGAAAACCCCTTCCTCGATCGTCATTCTCGGCGGGCTGGCAACGCTGCTGTTCGCCCCCACCGTCATCGCCGCCCAGGACGTGACTGCCGCTGCCGACAACGTCACCCTCGGGCCCCGCCCGCTCTTCCTGGTCCAGGACATGGACGAAGACACCCAGCGCTCACGCGAGCTCAAGGCCGAACTGGAAAGTTGTGCGGCGAACACCGGCAATTGGCAGCGCAGCGACTTCAGCATCGGCCACCGCGGCGCGGCGCTGCAGTTTCCCGAGCACACCCGCGAGTCCTACCTTGCCGGTGCCCAGATGGGTGCCGGCATCCTCGAGTGCGACGTCACTTTCACCGCCGACCAGGAGCTCGTCTGCCGCCACTCGCAGTGCGATCTTCACACCACCACCAACATCGTCGACACCGAACTGGCCCAGAAATGCAGCGTCCCACCGGCCTTCAATGAAGCGGGCGAGCTGACCAACGCCGCAGACATCCAGTGCTGCACCAGCGACATCACCCTGGCGGAATTCCGTACGCTCCAGGGCAAGATGGAAGGCGCCGACACCGAGGCCACCAGCATCGAGGCGTACCTCGCCGGCACGCCCGGCTGGCGCACCGACCTCTACGCCACCCGCGGCACCCTGATGACTCACGCCGAAAGCATCGAACTGTTCAAGGCACTGGGCGTGAAGATGACTCCGGAGCTCAAGGCGCCCAGCGTCGAGATGCCGTTCGAGGGCATGAGCCAGGAAGATTACGCCCAGAAGATGATCGACGAGTACAAGGCTGCCGACGTACCGGCGAGCGACGTCTATGCCCAGTCGTTCGAGCTCGACGACGTACGCTACTGGATCGACAACGAACCCGAATTCGGCGAGCAAGCCGTGTACCTCGACGACCGCTATGGACTGGACGACTTCGACCACAGCGATCCGGCCACCTGGTCGCCGAGCATGGAGGAACTGGCCGAGCAAGGCGTGCAGATCCTCGCCCCGCCGATGTGGATGCTGCTGTCCTCCAACCCCGAAGCCGGCGACGACGAGAGCCGTATCGTGCCCTCGGTCTATGCCGAGCGGGCGAAAGCGGCAGGGCTCGACCTCATCGCCTGGACCTTCGAGCGCTCCGGCCCGCTCACCGAAGACGGCGAGTGGTACCACGGCACCACCGACGACGTGATCGACAACGAAGGCGACAAGCTGCTGACCCTCGACGTGCTGGCCCGCGACGTCGGCATCATCGGCCTGTTCAGCGACTGGCCAGCCACCGTCACCTTCTACGACAACTGCATGAACGCCGAGAGCTGACCCCCATCGGGGCCGCGCCCAGCGCGGCCCCTATTCCACCCCTTTCCAACTGCCGCACGCTTCGCCATCATCGGCCGAGGCTTCGGCATCGGTCGGACAGCAGGCAGAATCTGTGGTAGTGATTGCCAGGTATCGCAAGCCACTACGCCAAGGAAACGCGAGTCATGACCACCACGATCACCGGCCCCGACGGGCAGCCACGTTGCCTCTGGTGCGGAAGCGTGCCGGAACTGACCGATTACCACGACCGCGAATGGGGTTTTCCGGTCAGTGACGACCGGCGGTTGTTCGAGAAACTGTGCCTGGAGGGTTTCCAGGCCGGTCTCAACTGGCGCACCATCCTCAACAAGCGTGAGAACTTTCGCGCCGCCTTCCGCGATTTCGACGTCGAGGAAGTCGCGCACTTCGACGAGAACGACGTGGAACGCCTGCTGGCCGACCCCGGCATCATCCGTCACCGCGGCAAGATCGAAGCGGTGATCAACAACGCGCGGCGCGCTCGAGAACTCATCGAGCGGGAAGGCTCGTTAGCCGCCTTCCTGTGGCGCTACGAACCCGACCCCGAAGCCCTGCCGGCTCCGCAGACGCTCACTACCTGTGCGGAATCTCATGCACTATCCAAGGAGCTGAAACGCCGCGGCTGGCGATTCGTGGGTCCGACCACCCTGTACGCCTTCATGCAGTCGATGGGGTTGATCAACGATCATGCCGAGGACTGCTTCCTCAGAAACGACGTGGCCCACGCCCGCCGGGCGTTCACGCGTCCCGAGCGTTGACCGTCGCAGCGCCGTGCTGTTGGCCCAGCGGCCATGTCGAAGGGAAGAGGAATAGCGAAGGAGAGGTGCGCCGATGCACATTGCCATCCTGACCGTCTCGATTTCCCTGCCCGGCTGCCGCTCACTCAAGGAGAAGCGTCAGCGCATGGGTGGCATTCACGAGCGCTTCGGACGCAACCCCGCCGTCGCCGTGTGCGAGAGCGGCGAGCGGGACCGGCTGGATGCCAGCGAATGGACGTTCGTGGTGGTGGCGCAGGAGTCGCAAAAGGTCGAGTCACTGTGCAACGAAATAGAAGAGAGGCTGCTGCGCAGCGTCGATGGCCGCGTTGGCGAGATGACCAGGGAATGGCTGTAGCCCCATGACCGACCTCATCACACCGAGCCGCAAGCGGGCCATCCCTGGCCGATCCGTTCGGCGGCAAGCGCAGTCATCCCATGCGCTACGGTTTCTTCCCCAGCCGGAAGGAATGTCTTCCTGGCGTCACAGATGCATGATCTCGTCCTTGAGCGAGTAGGCGATGCCCAGCATCTCCTGGCGGGTCTGGGGATCCACGCCGTGGCGATCGAGCACCGCCAGAATGTCGTCCGTGACGGCCATGTACTCGGCCTCGCCGATGTTCATGCCACGATGCGCTTCGGGCATGCTCCTCCCCCGGTACTCCGCGGGCCCACCGCTGCCGGCGGAAAGGAAATCACGCAGATGACCTTTCAATTCCTCGAAATGCACCGGATCGTCTCGAGTCGGCAGGTAACGGGCCTGGATCGTCGGGTTCTGCATGTGCGCCTCGACGATATCGTCGACCAGAGCGGCAATGCCGCTCTCGCCGCCGAGACGCTCGTACAGGGTTGCACTGCTCATCTTGCACCTCCCGGACCGGATCGAACCGGCCCTAGTCGCTGGTGTCCGGACCGGGCGAAGGCCCGGCCTGCGAACAGACCAGTCGGTACAGACTTCGGCCCGGAAAAATGCCCTAACGTGCAGCGGCCGAAAAGTAGAAGTCGAGCATCGCATCCAAGGGATCGGGGGCCCCTCGCAGGCGGCTGCGCAGCGCGGCGCCTTCCCAGCAGTCCACCAGCAGGTTGGCCAGCTTTCGTGGGTCGCGATCGGGTGGCAAGTCCCCGCGTTGGCGAGCCTCCTCCAGGCATTCGGCGACACGTTCGGCAATGGCGTTGAAGCAGGTCTCGATCTTGCGCCGGAACACCTCGCTCACTCCCGAGAGTTCCTGACCGACCCCGCCCAGCAGGCACCCCAGATACCCCTCATCCCGATACTTGTCCCGCGATAGCTCGAAGAAGCGCCGCACCCGGTCCAGGGGCGGCAGCGACGAATTGCCCAGGGACAGGTCCAGGCCCTTGTGGACATCGACCATGTAGCGGTCGATGACCTGCAGCGCGAAGTCCTCCTTGCTCTTGAAATGGTGATAGAAGGAGCCCTTCGGCGTCTGCGTCTTCTCGAGCAGGGCCTGAATCCCCAGGTCGTTGTAGCCGTGCTGTAGAAGCATGCCGAGTCCCGCTTCCAGCAATCGCTCCTTGGTGCTTCGTGTCATGGGCACTCCGTGCAGACCGACCGGTCTATTCTTCATCATGACTCAGTCTTGTCCCCCGTCAAATGAAATCACGACACGATCGACGGGCCGAGAGCGAACATCGAATGCATGACATTCATGGTTCCGTGCCGAAGCTTCGGGTCGCATCGGCTCGCCATTTCGGACCGCTTCGGGCTCACCGCCGAACCGGCGCAAGTGGCCTCGTCGCCCGAGCCTCCTCGAGGCCTGCATGACACCGGGCCGCGGCCGGCGTCCGCCGTTTGACCCCATCACCTACCACCACTAGCTTCTATGGATGATGTAATGGCCCACACTCTTCCAACAATAACCCTTGGTGACCGCCATGCGCCCCCTCTCCTCATCGAACGGCGCGCCCCGGACCTGGCTGCTGCCCGGCGCCCTTGTGTTAACCCTATCCACCGCCTCTCTTTCCGCTCTCGCACAGTCGTCGGATGACGATCGACTGCCACGCCTCGAGTCTACCGAGTGCGCCACTGAGACGCTCAACGAACTGGATGCAGAGTGCTACACCTTCCACGGCGAGGAGAACTGGGACGAGCCCAACGGCAACAGCGTCGCCTTGCCCGTCGCGGTATTCCAGCCCGAGCATGCCGAGGGTGGCGAAGTGCCCGTATTCTTCTTCCCCGGTGGCCCCGGCTACTCATCGCTCGATAACCGCGGCTATCTCGAACAACTGCTCGACGACGTCGGAGAACGCACCCTGGTGACAATGGACCACCGTGGCTTCATCCATGCCGAGCCGACGCTGGAGTGCCCCGACTACGCAGCCGTCTCGCCCTATCACAACATCATTCACACGCCGGCAATCACCGCCTCGCTCGACCCCATGGAGCGCCTCGAGGCGATCGCCCCGCAGGTCACGGCATGCTACGACAAGCTCACCGACGAAGGCATCGACGTCACCCAGTACAACCAGTACAGCGTCTCGCGCGACGTCGACGAGATCCGTCGCCTCCTCGACTATGACACCCTCGATGCCTTCGGCTCCTCGACCGGCAGCGGCACGGCGCTCTCCTTCATCCAATATCACCCCGAGAGCGTGCGCGCGGCGATCTTCGGCTGGCCCTGGTTCAGCCACCTGCGCAACCGTCCACCGGTCGACGAGTTCTACACCGCCAAGCAGACCTTCACCGATGTGCTGGCACGCTGCGTAGCCGACGAGCCGGCATGCCGGGAGCTGCTGCCCGACTGGCTGCAGGCCATCGACCGCGCTCGCCGCACCCTGGACGGCCACCCCTACGTAGCCACCGTCGAGGAGCGCGACGGCAGCGAGAAGCGCCTCTACTTCGACGGCGCCGCCTTCCTCGACACCCTCTACCTGATGCTGCCCGCCGCTTATGCCGAGCTGCCGAGCCTGCTCGCGGACATCGAGGCGGGCGACTACTCGCGCCTGCACGACTTCTTCCTGCTCGATGACTACAACCCCGACCCCAGCGCGCCCAACTATGCGCTGGGCTACTTCCTGTCCCACGTGTGCAGCGACATGGGCAACAACCGCCCCACGCCGGAGGACTCCATCGCCGCGGTGCAGCGCGAACCGGCCGTGCTCGGCTTCGAGCCGCCGTGGCTATGCGCCTGGTGGGGCGAGGACGGCGACGTGCCCGCCGCACACAACGACCCGCCTCAAACCGAGACACCCGCGCTCGCCATCCACGGCCAGATGGACCCCTGCTGCGGCACGCGTTGGAGCGAGCACATCGCCAAGGGCATGCCCAACCTGCAGTTCGTCGAGTTCCAGGGCCTCGGCCACAGCCCGGTCAACGAGTGCCGCTCGACCATGATCGATGCCTTCCTGGCGGATCCCTACGCCCGCGTCGACGACAGCTGCAAGGACGAAGTCGCCCTGGAGTCCTGGGTGATCGAACCGCCACGGTAGGGTGGACGAAAACGGCCCGCCAGTTGCCTGGCGGGCCACTTCTCGTCGCCGCGGATCAGCCCGGGCGGGGCGAGCTCAGGCTTCCGGCTTGCGAGCGGTGATGGTCCACGAACTCGAGCCCATCACGATCTTGCCCTCCTGCTCATAGGGGGCCAGGGCATCGCGCAATGCCTCCTCGATCTGCGGACGCTGGCGTTCCGCTTCCTCGCCCGCCTCGCGGAACACCTCCCCCGCCGGTCCCAGGGCGAGCTGGAAGCGCATGGCATTCTCCACCGAGTCGCCAACCTCCACGGGACCGTCGTTGCGCTCGAATTCGATCGCCTCGAAGCCGGCGATCTCCAGCTGCTGGCCGACCACGTCCGGGTTGGCCATGGAGAAGGGCCCCGGGCCGCAGGTGCGGGCGTCTTCGCCGGGAGGCGGCAGAAAGTCCAGCACCACCTGTTTGGGCAGCCCCAGCCAGGGGTTGTCCTCGATGTCGCGCCACACGATGAACATCAGCTCGCCGCCCGGCCGCAACGCCTTGTTGATGTTGCGCATGGCCACCACGGGGTGCTCGAAGAACATCATGCCGAAGCGCGAGAAACACAGGTCATAGCGTGGCTCGAAGGGGTATCGCTCCACGTCGGCGGCCACGAACCGCACATTGCCCAAGCCGTTCTGCGCCGCCCGATAACGACCTTCCTCGAGAAACGGTTCGACGCAGTCCATCCCCAGCACCTGCCCCTGGGGACCGGTCTTGCACGCCAGTTCGATGGCGGTATCGCCCCAGCCGCAACCCACATCGAGGATGCGCGAACCCGCCGGGACATCGAGTTTCTCCAAGGGAACCCGACTGTGGTAGCTAAGGCCATTCATCAGAATCTCCTGGAAACGCTCGAACTTCTCCGCCAGGGTATCGTTCCAGAAGGCCACGTATTCGCTGACATGCTGGTCTGTTGTTGTATTCATGGCGGTACCTCCCAGTGCTATGTCAGGGGAAGCGCCGCAGCCACTGATCGCGGCGCCCACAGACAGCATCCACCCAACTCACTGGCCGAGACGCTGTCACTATCAGTTCTAGCAGTTACCGTGCACTCATGGTCGCTAGACGACTAGCGACCACCCAGGACGACGCACCTCATCACCCAAAGGTTCCTCATCATGCAGAACGTACTGCTATTGGTGGACGTGCAGAACCTGTATTACACCGCTCGCCATGCCTACGGTCGGCATATCGACTACAACACCCTCTGGGCCCGGGCGACCGAAGGGCGCCGGGCGACCGGAGCGTTCGCCTACGCCATCGACCGCGGCGACGAGAAGCAGCGCCAGTTCCAGAACATCCTTCGGGCCATCGGCTTCGAGGTGAAGCTAAAGCCCTTCATCCAACGGGCCGACGGCTCGGCCAAGGGCGACTGGGACGTGGGCATCACCCTGGATGCGGTGAAACACGCCGGACGAGCCGACGTGGTGGTACTGGCCTCAGGCGATGGCGACTTCGCGCTGCTGGCCGAGACCCTGCGTCTCGAGCACGGCGTGGAGGTCGAGGTCTATGGCGTCCCTGCGCTCACCGCCGGGGCCCTGATCCAATCGGCCACGCGCTTCGTGCCCCTGGAGGGTGACCTGCTGCTGTGAGCGGATGGCCGAGACGATCACGACCTCGCCTCTCCCCTATCGCCAGTGACTGGCTGCACTCCATGAGCATGAGGTGTAGCCACCAGCCGCTCGAGCAACTCCGGCAGCGCGGCCTCCGGAGCGAGGTCGGGCAATGCCTGGCTCAGCGCGACGTGGCTACCTGCCGCAAAGCGCTGCGGGTCGCCGACGGTCGCCTGGTAGGCATTGACCACCGCGACCAGCGCCTCGGGGGTATCGCCCACCTGCATGGCGCCGTGGGCGAGCATGGCCATATCGCGGCTGCCGCGAACCCGTCGCCAGCGCTGGGCGGTGCCGACCAGCTTGCGTCCGCCGATGCGCACGTTGAAGCGCCCGTCGCAGTAGGCCCCCGGGGCCGAGCCCAGATCGACGTACCGGACGCCCAGCGCCGCGAGCCAGGCGCACCAGGGATCGCCAAGGCGGTGATAGCCCCATTCCAGGTGGGCCGCTGAGCTGCCCACCTGACAGCGCAGCGCCAACGCCACGTTGACCACCGCCGGCGACTGGGGCACCGGCGTGCCGCCGGTGGCGCGAAAGCGGATCGGCCAGCCCCTCTCGCTCAGGGCGCGGCGCGCCTCGGGAAAGCCCGCCACGCGCTCGTGGCGGCGCGGCATCACTAGCGCCCGATCGGTGGGCGACCAGGCCACCAGGCCGAAGCGGCTCTCGCCCTGGCAGATCGATTCCAGCAGCGTCTCCTCGAGCGCGAGGCCGGTTTCGACCGTAAGTCGCTGTAGCTCGAAAGTCTCCATGCTGGCGCTCATCACCGCCTCATCGCGAGCGCCGACCCGACACTCCAGGGACGAGGCAAGCGAGGCGAGTCGTCATCTCGATCTTCATGGGCTTTCAGGTCTCCACAGTAGCGATGACGGCTCCCTTGGCTACCACCTCATCTTCTTCCTTGGCGATGACGAGCCGCCCCGAGACCGGCGCTTCGATCTCGTACTGCGCTTTCTCAACCATCATTTCAGCGATCAGGTCCCCCTGAGCCACCGTAGCGCCGTCATCGACCAGCCAGGCGGTGATCACGCCTTCCGTGTCGCCTTCCCACAGATCTTCCGGCACACGGATATCGGACGTCATGAATTCTCTCCTCGGTTCTCTTTCATCATCTCGTGAAAGGCGGCAACGACCTTGTCTGCATTGGGCAGCGCCCACTGCTCCATCGTCGGCGCGAAGGGGATCGGAATGTCCGGATAGGCCACGCGCTGGGGGGCGGCCTTGAGCCGGCAGCCGGAGTACTCGGCTACGCTGGCGATGATCTCGCCGCTGACGCCATAGCTGTGGTAGTCCTCATCGACCACGATCAGGCGGCCGGTCTTGGCCACCGATTCACGCAACGTCTCGCGGTCGAGCGGTACCAGGCTGCGCAGGTCGACCACCTCGGCGGAGAAGCCCCCTTCCTCCAGAATCTTGGCCGCACGCAAGCAGTGATGCACCCCAGCGGCGAGGCTAGCCAACGTCACGTCGTGGCCCTCACGCACCACGGCGGCCTTGCCGATCTCTACCGTATAGCTCTCCTCGGGCACCGGAACGGTGGCACCCTTCTCGGTGCCCAGCCAGCCCATTCCCTGAAGCGACTTGTGATACATGAACACCACCGGGTTGTCGTCGCGTATCGCTGCCGTCATCAGCCCTTTGGCGTCATAGGCGTTGCTGGGCGCCACCACCTTCATGCCCGGCAAGTGGGCGAAGGTGCCATAGAGGCACTGGGAGTGCTGGCCGGCGTCGGAATAGCCGCCGCCGGTGGAGGTCATCAGCACCAGCGGTACCTTGACCTTGCCGCCGGAGAAGTAGGTGTTCTTGGCCATCAGGTTGTAGATGGCGTCCATGCACACGCCGAAGAAGTCGACGAACATCAGCTCGACGATGGGACGCATGCCGTCGGAGGCGGCCCCCACGGCGGCGCCGATGAAGGCGGTCTCGGAGATCGGCGTGTCGCGCACGCGCTCGGCGCCGAACTCCTCGAACAGGCCACGGGTGTTACCGAAAACTCCACCCAGGGGGCCCACGTCCTCGCCCATCACGAAGACCCGCGGGTCGAGGCGCATTTCCTGGGCCATGGCCTCGGCCATGGCCCGGGCGATGGTCAGCTTGCGGCTGGTGCTCTTGCTAGTAGTCGTCATCACGGTTCTCCTGGCGTTAGGCGAAGACTTCCTCGAGCGCCGCTTCGGGCGGCAGGAATTCGCTCTGCTGGGCAAAGCGAATGGCGGCTTCGATACGTGTCTGCGCCCGCTCGACCAGTTCGGCATCCGAGGTTTCGTCGAGCGCGCCGATGTCGAGCAACTGCTGGCGATAGCGGGGAATGGGGTCACGCTGTTCGAGCCTTTCCTTCTCGCCCTTGGGCCGGTACTCCTCGCCATCGCCCATGAAGTGGCCGGCGAGCCGCGACGTCTCGATCTCGATCAGGCTCGGCCCTTGACCTTCGCGGGCGCGGGCGATGGCCTCGCCCGCCATGGCGAACACGCCCTCCACATCGTTGTCGGCCACGTGCATGCCAGGTATGTCGTAACCACTGGCGCGCCGGTCATTGCGCGGCACGGCAGTGGAAGCCTGCTTGGGCACCGAGATGCCCCAGCCGTTGTCTTCGATCACGAACACCACCGGCAGCCGCCACACCGCGGCAAGATTGAGCGATTCGTGGAAGGCGCCCTGGTTGGCCGCACCATCGCCCAGGAAGGCCACGGCAACGCCCGGCTTGCCCTGCATCTTCCTGGACAGAGCCGCACCGACCGCCGGCCCGAGGCCCTCGCCGATGATTCCCGAACAGGAGAAGTTCACGGCGGCATCGAACAGATGCATGTGCCCACCGCGCCCACCGGATAGCCCGGTGGCCTTGCCGAATATTTCCGCGACCATGGCATCGAGATCGACGCCCTTGGCCACGGCGATATGGTGTGGCCGATGGGTGGCAGTGACGATGTCATCCGGCGTGAGGTGCGCGCAGACGCCCACCGCACAGGGTTCTTGGCCATTGGAGAGGTGCATCTCGCCGGGAATCGGCCCCTTGGCCATGTTGAAGACTGGCGTCTTGCCTTCCATGTAGAGTTCCTCGATGCGCTCTTCGAGGTAGCGGCTGAGCACCATGTGGCGGTACATCCAGAGGCGCTGTTCGGTTGTCGGTTGCATGGGTTGGCTCCTATCGAGACTCGCCGCACGACATTCGCGCAGCGATGCGGTCGACCTGGCAGGACGCCAGGGACAACGATAGTCAGGGAGGGGAGGGATCTTCAGGGCGCAGGCTCATGCGCTTGGTGCCGATTCCGTACGGAGCATGGCCCGCTCGGCATTCTCGATGTCTTCTTAGCGTAGTGCCCAGCAGCCACCCAAGCCATGCTCTCGATGCCTTTGTTGATCCAGCGCATCGCAAACGCGATACAACCGGATCGTACGGCCACGCGCGCTCTTCTACCGAGCGTTCAGGCGTTGTACCTCACGGCGCCCAGTTCGCCGATGTCGTAGCCGCCCAACGCTTCGGCCCGCTCGGCGAAGCGCGCTTCGCGGGCGAAAGCGAGCAGCCGCTGCACGGGCGGTTCGAAGTAGCTGCGCCGGCGCAGGGCCAGTTCGAATCTCTCCTCGTGCAGGGGCACGAATGCCAGACCCTGGCGCCGTGCGGCAGCCTCGACGCCGAGCCCTGCATCCGCCGTGCCGTGACGAATCGCCAGCGCCAGGTCGTCCTCGGAGAGCGCCGGATGTGCAGCCCACGTCAGCGCGTCCGGTGCCACGCCCGCCGACGCCAGCAGGTGGTGCAGCAATCGCTCGGCCCCGGCTCCCGACTGACGGTGAGCCACCACCAGACCGCTGCCGGCGAGTTGGGCCAGCGAGCCCACCCCGGCAGGGTTGCCCGGTGCCAGCAACAGCCCCTGACGACGCACCGCCCAGTGCACGATCACCAGGTCGCGCATGCCGCCGAGCCCCAGCGCCTGGGGCACGTTGTAGCGACCGCTCGTCGGGTCCAGCAGGTGCAGACCGGCCAGCATCGCCTCGCCGCCCAACAGGCGCTGCACGCCGTCGCCGCTGCCGTGACAGAGTTGGGCCAGATCCGAGCCGCTTTCACGCACCGCCCACTCGAGCAGCGGATCCTGGCTGCCGGCCAGCACCCTGGGCACCGGCCGCTGACTCGGCTGGTCTCCCTCCAGATGGTTCATCAGCCACAGGTCGACGCTGTGACGCGGGAAGAGCAGCTTGCCGGTCACCTTGGTGCAGGGAATCTGTCCCTGGCGAACCAGGTCGTAGACCTTGCGCTCCTTCAATCGCAGGTAGTCGGCCACTTCCGTCGTGGTCAGGTAGGCATAAGTCGTGGATGGGGTCATGGCGCCGGCGGCTCCGCATTAGCCTGTCTATGACTGCACGGATTTCAGCATAGCGTGCAGGCAACGCTTTTTCCGCACATGCTGCAGACAATCATCCACGACCCCGACGAAGCCGACTGTGCGGCTTTGCCCGGTAAAGTCGGCGAGCGCGGCTCAAACAACGCGAAAAAACGGTGACCATGACCGCCAGCGACAACGCCTTCTCCACCGCCCTCGCCCTGATTCTGGGGCTGGACGATACCCTCTTGGGCATCGTCTCCCTGTCGCTGCAGGTCTCGCTCACCGCCGTACTGCTCGCCGCACTGGTCGCCCTGCCGCTGGGCGCCGCCCTGGCGCTGTGGCGCTTCCCGGGGCGCAGCGCCATCATCGTCGTGCTCAACGCTTTCATGGGCCTGCCGCCGGTGGTGGCCGGCCTCACCGTCTACCTGCTGCTCTCCAGAGCCGGGCCACTCGGGCAGTTCGGCCTGCTGTTCACGCCGTCCGCCATGGTGGTGGCCCAGGTACTGCTGATCCTGCCGATCATCGCCGCGCTGACCCGTCAGCAGGTGGAGGAGCTCCATGGCGAATACCGCGAGCAGCTGCAGTCGCTGGGAGTTTCGCGGTTGCGTCGTATACCGACCCTGCTGTGGGATGCCCGCTTCGGCCTGCTGACGGTGATCCTCGCCGGCTTCGGACGCGCCAGCGCCGAGGTGGGCGCGGTGATGATCGTGGGTGGCAACATCGACGGCGTCACCCGGGTGATGACCACCGCCATCGTGCTGGAAACCAGCAAGGGCAATCTGCCGCTGGCACTGGGGCTCGGTCTCGTGCTGCTGGCCCTGGTCACCCTGATCAACGCCGGCGCCTACCTGGTGGGCGAGACGGCGCGGAGGCGGCTGGGATGAACGACATGTCGCACCAGGTGCCAACCGTAGCCACGCTGCACTTCGAGGGTGCCAGCGTCGTTCACCGCGGCCAAGTCCTGCTCCGCCCCTTGACCCTGTCGCTGAGCGACGAGCGCTGCACCCTGGTCATGGGCCCCAACGGAGCCGGCAAGAGCTTGCTGCTGCGCCTCGCCCACGGCCTGCTGACACCCAGCGCCGGGCGCGTTCACTGGCAAGGAGGCGCGCCACGCCAGGCGATGGTCTTCCAGCGCCCCGTGCTGCTCAAACGCTCCGCCCTGGACAACCTCACCTACGCCCTGGCCGTCAACGGCACGCCTTGGCAGTCGCGAAAGAATCTAGCACGCAAAGCACTTGAGCACTTTGGTCTGGCGCACCTCGAAAAACGCCCGGCACGGGTGCTCTCCGGCGGCGAGCAGCAGCGCCTGGCGCTGGCTCGGGCCTGGCTGCTCGATCCCGAGGTCCTGTTTCTCGACGAGCCGACTGCCGCCCTGGACCCGGCCTCGATCCGAGCGGTGGAGGAGGCCGTTCGGGACTTCCACCGGCGAGGCACCCGCATCGTGATGACCACCCACGATCTTCACCAGGCACGGCGCCTGGCCGACGACGTGGTGCTCCTCCACGAGGGCAGTCTCGTGGAGCACAGCGCGGCCGCCACCTTCTTCACGACGCCTTCGTCACCCACCGCAAGGGCGTTCATCGAAGGCGAGCTGGTCTGGTAGACCGGCCGCCCCTGCCGTTCGAGCGGCACGCCTCCCACGACACTGAGTACGACAGAAGGAAGACGACATGCATAAACTAGGACTCGCACTTGCCACGCTGAGCCTGATGGGGTGGTCAATGAGCGCCGTGGCTCAGGACGACGAGCGGTTCATTACCCTCGCCTCCACCACCTCCACCGAACAGTCGGGGCTCTTCGACGCCATTCTTCCCCAGTTCACCGAAGCCACCGACATCGAGGTCCGCGTCGTCGCCGTGGGCACCGGCCAGGCCTTCGAGATCGCCCGGCGCGGCGATGCCGACAGCCTGCTGGTTCACGACACGGCCGGCGAAGAACGGTTCGTCGCCGAGGGCTACGCCACCGAACGCGCCAACGTGATGTACAACGACTTCGTGGTCATCGGCCCCGGTGACGACCCCGCCGGCATCGGCGATGCCGAAACGGTCGAAGACGCCTTCTCGCGTATCGCCGAGGCCGCAGCCCCCTTTGCTTCGCGCGGCGACGACAGCGGCACCAATCGCGCCGAGCGGCGCCTATGGGAAGCGGCCGGTGTGGAGCCCGGCGGAGAGTGGTATCGCGAGCTGGGCAGCGGCATGGGCCCCACGCTCAACACCGCCGCCGGCATGGACGCCTACGTGATGGCCGACCGCGCCACCTGGGTCGCCTTCGACAACCGCCAGAACCTGGAAATCCTCTTCGAAGGTGACGAGGCACTGTTCAACCAATACGGCAGCCTGCTGCTAAGCGAAGAACGCCACCCTCACCTCGAGCACGACCTGGCCCAACAGTGGCACGAATGGCTGCTCTCCGAAGACGGCCAGCAAGCCATTGCCGACTTCGAACTCAAAGGGCAGCAGTTGTTCTTCCCCAACGCTAAGTGACCGGCCGGCAAGGGCCGTTCAAGCCCTTGCCACGCCTTCTGCGGCCAACCCCACCAGCAGATCGCCGATCTCATTGGCCAGGAAGCGCGGCTCGACGCACTCGCCGAGATGCCCCTCGGCAAAGCGCAGAAAACCCAGCGCTGCGTGCGGGAGGCGTCGGTCACGGCGCACGATGAACTGCCAGTGGCTCTCGATGGGCAGGCCCGTCACCGGCAGGATCACCAGGTCGGGATGTTCCGGCGGCAACACGTGCTCGGAGAGCACGGCCAGCCCCAGTCCCGACGCCACGCCGACACGGATCGCCTCGTTGCTGGCCATCTGCAGGGTCGCCCCCAGCGACAGCCCCTGCTCCTGTAGCCAGCTCTCGAAGAGCATGCGCGTCGCCGAGCCCGGCTCGCGCAGCAGGAAGCGCTCGCCCAGCAGCTCGCTCATCGCCACCCGCTCGCGACCCACCAACGGGTGCCCGTGCGGCGCCACCGCCACCAGCGGGTTGCGCAGGAAGCGACCGGCCACGGCATGGGCCAGCGACGGCGGATGGCTGAACACGTAGAGGTCGTCGTCCTGACGTTCGAATCGCGTCAGCATCTGGCGCCGATTGCCGATGTGCACCGTGACGTCCACCTCGGGATGGGCCTGGCTGAAGGGGCCGAGCAAGCGCGGCAACACGTATTGGGCGGTGTTGACCAGGGCGATGGAAAAGCGCCCTCGCTCGCCGCCGCGCAGCGCCGAGAGATAATCGTCGAAGTCGGCGAAGCGCCCCAGCACCTCGCGGCTGGCGCGGTAGAGCTCGCTGCCTGCCTCGGTGGGAATCAACCGACCGTGACGTCCCTCCAGCAGCGGTTCGCCCACCGCTTCGGTCAGCCGCTTGAGCTGCTGGGAGACGGTGGGCTGGGTCAGGTGCAGCTGGCGCGCCGCCTCGCTCATGGAGCCTGCTTGCACCACGGTCACGTAGACCTGCAGCAGACGAAAGGTCAGATGGCGGATATTCATGCGCGATCACGCTTAGTATGGATGATCGTCTATTCAAGCATGGAGCGAATGTTATTGGTATCAATGCACGGCCATCCGCACAATCCGCAGCACCTTCAATGCTGCAACGAGCTGACGCTATGCCCGATATCGTGGTGATGTTCTTCCTGCTCGGTCTGCTGGCCGGGCTGGTGAAATCCGACCTGACCATTCCCAAGGCCGCCTACGACACCCTGAGCCTGCTGCTGATGCTGACCATCGGCCTCAAGGGCGGCATGGCGCTCTACGGCAACCTGAGCTGGTCGCTGGTACCGGAACTCGCTGCCGTGGCTGCGCTGGGCGGGCTGATTCCGCTGGCCCTGATGCCGGTGCTGCGCCGACTGATACGCCTTTCCGCCGCCGACAGCGCCAGCCTCGCCGCCCACTACGGCTCGGTGAGTGCCGGCACCTTTGCCGTGGCCCTGGCGTTCGCCGAAGGGCGCGGCCTGCCCATCGGCGCCGAGGTCACCCTCTACCTGGTGATGATGGAGCTGCCGGCGATCATGGTGGCCATCGCGCTGTACCGCCGCTATCGCGGTGCCGAATCCCGCGAGGCGATGAGCGGCCTATGCCACGAGACCCTGACCAACCGCGGCGTCATCCTGCTCGCCGGCGGGGTGGTGATCGGCGCCATGTACGGCCCGGGCCAGGGCGCCAACGTGACCGACCTGCTCACCGGCGCCTTCCACGCCGTGCTGGCCCTCTTCCTGCTGGAGATGGGCCTGACCGCCGCCGAAACCCTGCGCCCCGTTCCCTGGCGCCACTGGCGGCTGCTCGCCTTCGCTCTGCTCGCTCCGCCGCTGCTGTCCCTGGCCGGACTCGCCGTGGGCCTCGCTCTGGGCCTGCCCACCGGCTCGCTGCTGATCCTGACGGCACTCGCCGCCAGCGCCTCCTACATCGCCGCGCCGGCTGCCATGCGCACCGCCATTCCCGAGGCCAACATCGGCCTGGCGATGCTCGCCTCGCTGGGCTTCACCTTCCCGCTCAACGTGATCCTGGGCATCCCGCTCTATCATCAGTTGGTCCAGTGGCTCAGCGGCTAGAGCCATCCGGCCGGCCACCCAACGGTGGCCGGCCTCTCTCCCCCCTCCCGCTCTCGCCTTCCTCCTGACGTCTTTCCCCTGATTCCTGACGTCTTCCCTCTACCTTCTCATTGCTGTTTTCTTCCCTCCGATGCCTTCCTTCCGCCCTTCCCCTTCGACATTCGTCGCACCCCTGAAGACCTGCACTTTACGTTAACGTCAACCTCGCCTAATCTTGTGGCATCGACCACTGACGTGACACACCACGGAGTTCCGCCATGCAAACGCCGTACAAGCCCCTCGATTTCGGCCTCGACGAAACCCTGGACATGCTGCGCGACCAGGTGAACGCCTTCGCTCGCGACGAGATCGCCCCGCGTGCCGCCGAGATCGACGAGAAGAACGAATTCCCCAACGATCTTTGGCGCAAGTTCGGCGACATGGGCCTGCTCGGCATCACCGTGCCCGACGAGGACGGCGGCAGCGGCATGGACTACCTGGCCCACTGCATCGCCATGGAAGAGATCTCCCGCGCCAGCGCCTCGGTGGGCCTCTCCTACGGCGCTCACTCCAACCTGTGCGTCAACCAGCTCAAGATCAACGCCAACGCGGAGCAGAAAGCCAGGTACCTGCCCAAGCTGATCAGCGGCGAACACGTCGGTGCGCTGGCCATGTCGGAGCCGGGCGCCGGCTCCGACGTGGTCTCCATGAAGCTGCGCGCGCGCCGCGAAGGCGACCACTACGTGCTCAACGGCAACAAGATGTGGATCACCAACGGCCCCGACGCCGACGTACTGGTGGTCTACGCCAAGACCGATCCGGATGCCGGTTCCAAGGGCATCACCGCTTTCATCATCGAGAAGGGCATGGCCGGCTTCTCCACCGCCCAGAAGCTCGACAAGCTGGGCATGCGCGGCTCCAACACCTGCGAGCTGGTCTTCGAAGACTGCGAAGTGCCGGTCGAGAACGTGCTGGGCGAAGTGAACCGCGGCGTCAAGGTGCTGATGAGCGGCCTCGACTATGAGCGCACCGTGCTCGCCGCCGGCCCCATCGGCATCATGCAGGCGGCGCTGGACGTGGTGGTGCCCTACGTTCACGAGCGCAAGCAGTTCGACCAGCCCATCGGCGAGTTCCAGCTGGTGCAGGGCAAGATCGCCGACATGTACACCACCCTGAACGCCTGCCGCGCCTACCTCTACAGCGTCGCCGCCGCCTGCGACCGCGGCCGGACCTCCCGAAAGGACGCCGCCGGCGTGATACTCTACTGCGCCGAGAAGGCCACCCAGGTGGCGCTGGACGCCATCCAGCTGCTCGGCGGCAACGGCTACATCAACGAGTACCCCACCGGGCGCCTGCTGCGCGACGCCAAGCTCTACGAGATCGGCGCCGGCACCAGCGAAATCCGCCGCATGCTGATCGGCCGCGAGATCTTCAACGAATCGGCTTAACCCCAGCTCCGGGCTTCGGGCCACGAGCCGCTCGAAGCTCGAAGCTCGAAGCTCGAAGCTCGAAGCTCGAAGCTCGAAGCTCGAAGCTCGAAGCTCGAAGCTCGAAGCTCGAAGCTCGAAGCTCGAAGCTCGTCAGAGGATATTTCATGGCAGTGCTAACTACCCAAATCAACCCGCGCAGCGAGGGCTTCCAGGCCAACGAGGCGTCGATGCGCCACGAGGTGATGAAGCTGCGCGAGCTGACCGCCGCCATCAGCCAGGGCGGCGGTGAGAAGGCCCGCGCCCGTCACGAGAGCCGCGGCAAGCTGTTCGTGCGCGACCGCATCGACCACCTGATCGACGAAGGCTCGCCGTTCCTCGAGTTCTCGGCGCTGGCCGCCCATGAGGTCTACGAGAGCGAGGTACCCGCCGCCGGCGTGGTCACCGGCATCGGCCGCGTCTCGGGCGTGGAGTGCGTGATCGTCGCCAACGACGCCACCGTCAAGGGCGGCACCTACTACCCGCTCACGGTCAAGAAGCACATCCGCGCCCAGGAGATCGCCCGCAAGCATCGCCTGCCGTGCATCTATCTGGTCGACTCCGGCGGCGCCTTCCTGCCCCGCCAGGACGAGGTCTTCCCCGACCGTGACCATTTCGGGCGCATCTTCTACAACCAAGCCACCCTCTCCGCCGAGGGCATCCCGCAGATCGCCGTGGTGATGGGCTCGTGCACCGCCGGCGGCGCCTACGTGCCGGCCATGGCCGACGAGTCGATCATCGTCAAGGAGCAGGGCACCATCTTCCTGGGCGGCCCACCGCTGGTGAAGGCCGCCACCGGCGAGAGCATCAGCGCCGAGGACCTGGGCGGCGCCGACGTGCACGCCAAGGTGAGCGGCGTGGCCGACCATTACGCCGAGAACGACGCCCACGCCTTGCAGCTGGCGCGCGCCTGCGTGTCGCGGCTGAACTGGCAGAAGCGCGGCGAGCTCAAGATGCAGGCGCCCAAGCCCCCGCGGCTCGATCCCAGCGAGCTCTACGGGATCGTCGGCACCGACCTCAAGAAGCCGTTCGACGTGCGCGAGGTGATCGGCCGCATCGTCGACGACTCCGCCTTCGACGAATTCAAGCGCTACTACGGCGACACCCTGGTTACCGGCTTCGCGCACATCCACGGCTATCCGGTAGGCATCGTCGCCAACAACGGCGTGCTGTTCTCCGAATCCGCGGTGAAAGGGGCGCATTTCATCGAGTTGTGCGCCCAGCGCAAGATCCCCCTGGTGTTCCTGCAGAACATCACCGGCTTCATGGTCGGCTCCAAGTACGAGCACGAAGGCATCGCCAAGCACGGCGCCAAGCTCGTCACCGCGGTGGCCTGCGCCAAGGTGCCCAAGTTCACCGTGCTGATCGGCGGCAGCTTCGGCGCCGGCAACTACGGCATGTGCGGCCGCGCCTACGACCCCAACCTGCTGTTCATGTGGCCGAATGCACGAATTTCCGTCATGGGTGGCGAACAGGCCGCCGGCGTGCTGGCCCAGGTCAAGCGCGAGCAGTACGAGCGCGAAGGCCGCGAGTGGAGCAAGGAGGAGGAAGAAGCCTTCAAGCAGCCCACCCGCGAGCAGTACGAGCACCAGGGCCACCCCTACTACGCCAGCGCGCGGCTATGGGACGACGGCGTGATCGACCCGGCCCAGACCCGCGACGTGCTCGGCCTCTCGCTCGCCGCGGCCATGAACGCCGAGGTGGAAGAGACCCGGTTCGGCGTGTTCCGGATGTAGTCCCACGCTTCGCGTGGAGCCGTAAGCTGTAAGCCGTAAGCCATAAGCTCTGGATGATTAGCGCCAGCGCCTGGACTCGAGGGGTTTCTTACAGCTCGCAGCTTATAGCTTACAGCTATTTGAAAGAGGTCCGAGATGTCAGATAACACCGCCTACTCAAGACTCGAGATCGATGATCGCGGCATCGCCTGGCTGACGCTGGATCGCCCCGAGGTGCACAACGCCTTCGACGACAGCCTGATCGCCGAGCTCAATGCCCACCTCGAGCGCTTGCACGATGCCGCCGGCCACGGCGAGGTGCGCGCCGTTGTGCTGGGCTCCGAGGGCAAGAGCTTCTCCGCCGGGGCCGATCTCGGCTGGATGAAGCGCATGGTCGAGTACGACTTCGACGGCAACCTGGCCGATTCGCACAAGCTCGCCCAGCTGATGCACGGCCTGGACACCCTGCCCTGCCCCACCGTGTGCCGCGTGCAGGGCGCCGCCTTCGGCGGCGCCGTGGGCCTGGCCGCCTGCTGCGACATCGTGATCGCCTCCGAGAAGGCCAGGTTCTGCCTCTCCGAGGTGAAGATCGGCCTCTCGCCGGCGGTGATCAGCCCCTACGTGCAGCGCGCCCTGGGCTCGCGCCAGACCCGCCGCTACGCGCTCACCGCCGAGGTCATGGATGCCAACACCGCCTGGACCCTGGGGCTGGTGCACCAGGTGGTCGAGCACGAGGTGCTGGATGCCGCGGTGATCGCCATGCTCCATAACCTGCTGGCCGGCTCGCCCCAGGCCCAGCGCGCCACCAAGGGACTGCTCGCCGAGGTCGCCCGCGAGCCCGACAGCCAGGCTACCCGCGAGCACACCTGCCGGGTGATCGCGGAACTGCGCGTGAGCGCCGAAGGCCAGGAGGGCCTGGCCAGCTTCTTCGAGAAGCGCCGCCCGGCCTGGACTCCCGACCCCGACGACGACACGACTTCCGCCACGGAGCGCCGCTCATGAGCCACTCCCCCGCTACCCGCACCACCCCGTTCGACACCCTGCTGGTCGCCAACCGCGGCGAGATCGCCTGCCGGGTGATGCGCACCGCCCGCCGAATGGGCCTGCGCACCGTGGCCGTCTACTCCGACGCCGATGCCACCGCCCGCCACGTGCGCGAGGCCGACGAGGCCGTACGCCTGGGCCCGGCCGCCGCGCGCGAGAGCTACCTCGACATCGCGGCGGTGGTGGAAGCCGCCCAGCGCACCGGCGCCGGCGCCATCCACCCCGGCTACGGCTTCCTCTCCGAGAACGGCGCCTTCGTCGAAGCGCTGGACGCTGCCGGCATCACCTTCGTCGGTCCGCCCGCCTCGGCGATTGCTGCCATGGGCGACAAGTCCGCCGCCAAGGCGCGCATGGCCAACGCCGGCGTGCCCCTGGTGCCGGGCTACCACGGCGACGATCAGGACGACGCCCTGCTCAAGGCCGAGGCCGACGAGATCGGCTACCCGGTGCTGCTCAAGGCCAGCGCCGGCGGCGGCGGCAAGGGCATGCGCGTGGTGGAGAGCGGTGAACAGTTCCAGGCCGCGCTGGATGGCTGCCGCCGCGAATCCCAGGCCGCCTTCGGCGACACCCGCATGCTGATCGAGAAGTACCTGACCCAGCCTCGCCACGTCGAGGTGCAGGTGTTCTGCGACAGCCACGGCAACGGCGTCTACCTGTTCGAGCGCGACTGCTCCGTGCAGCGCCGCCACCAGAAGGTGCTCGAGGAAGCCCCCGCCCCCGGCATGACCGCAGCGCTGCGCCGCGAGATGGGCGAGGCTGCGGTGCGCGCCGCCAAGGAGATCGGCTACGTGGGCGCCGGCACCGTCGAGTTCCTGCTGGATGCCGACGGCTCGTTCTACTTCATGGAGATGAACACCCGCCTGCAGGTGGAACACCCCGTCACCGAGATGATCACCGGCCAGGACCTGGTCGAGTGGCAGCTGCGCGTGGCCATGGGCGAGGCACTGCCGCTGGCCCAGGAAGCACTCACCATCACCGGCCACAGCTTCGAGGCACGCCTGTATGCCGAGGATCCGGAACAGGACTTCCTGCCCGCCACCGGCACGCTCACGCGCTTCGCCATGGACCTCGCAGGCGCCGGGCTCGACCCCGAGCGGGTACGCCTGGACAGCGGCGTGGAAACCGGTGATGCCGTCTCCATGCACTACGACCCCATGCTCGCCAAGCTGATCGTCCATGGCGACGACCGCGAGCAGGCGCTGGCCACTCTCAACCGGGCGCTGGCGGCGCTGGACGTGCAGGGCGTGGTCACCAACCGCGCCTTCCTGCAGCGCCTGGCCACCCACCCGGCGTTCCAGAGCGCCGAGCTCGACACCCGCTTCATCGAGAAGAACGAGGCGACGCTCTTCGCCCCGCGCCAGTATCGCATCGAAGAGTATGCCGGCGCGGCGCTGGTCGGCCTCAACCAGTTGGCCCGCGAATGCGAGAGCGACTCCCCGTGGGACCGCCACGACGGCTTCCGCCTCAACGCCCCGCACACCATCCGCATCGCCCTGTGCGACCCCACCCACGTGCAGGACGACGAGAGCTCCGACAACGTGGTGGTGGTCGAAGGCCGGCGCGAGCGCGGCACCGACACCGGCTGGCAGCTGGCCATTCGTGGCGAAACGCTCACCGCCAGCCTGCAACCGCTGGAAGGCGATGCCGTGGCGGTGACGCTGAACGGCCACCGCCGCCGCCTGCAGGCCCGCCGCGACGGCAACGTGGTGGTGATGGTCGACCCCAGCGGCGAAACGCGCCTGTTCTGGCGGCGCATCGACGCCATCGATCACGGCCACCACGAGGCGGAATCGACCCTCACCGCGCCCATGCACGGCACCGTGGTCGCCCTGCTGGTGGAAGCCGGCCAGAAGGTGGAGAAAGGCATGCCGCTGATGGTCATGGAAGCCATGAAGATGGAACACACCATGACCGCCCCCGCCGACGGCCACGTGGCGAGCTTCCACTTCCAGGCCGGCGAAACGGTAGGTCAGGGGGACGTGCTGCTCGAGTTCGCGCCGGAAGAATAACCGGCCAACCAAAGCGAGCGGCGCCGGGGACAGGGCGAAGCGGAGGTCATTTGTCATGGATGACAAATGTAGCGCCCAAGGAGGGGTTCACAGCGCCTCCGTATAGCCCTGTCGACGGCTAAGCCGCATAGACAGTACCTGCTGTGCGGAAACGAGTGGAGAACTACGATGGCATTTCCTAAACGCGTGCGCCTGGTCGAGGTCGGCCCCCGCGACGGGCTGCAGAACGAACCCGAACCGATCGAGACGCCAACCAAGCTGGAACTGATCGACCGCCTGGGCGCGGCCGGCCTCGCCTACATCGAAGCGGCCAGCTTCGTCTCGCCCAAGTGGGTACCGCAGATGGCCGACCACCGCGAAGTGATGACCGGCCTCACCCGCCGCGACGGCGTCACCTACGCCTCCCTCACCCCCAACCTCAAAGGCCTGGAGGGTGCGCTGGCGTGCGGCGTGGAAGAAGTCGCCGTGTTCGGTGCCGCCAGCGAGGCCTTCTCACAGAAGAACATCAACTGCTCCGTCGCCGAATCCCTGGAGCGCTTCGCCCCGGTGCTAGAGCGCGCCCGCGAGGCCAAGGTGCGCGTGCGCGGCTACGTCTCCTGCGTGCTCGGCTGCCCCTACGAAGGCGAGATCGCCCCGGCCAAGGTCGCCGAGGTGAGCAAGGCGCTCTTCGAGATGGGCTGCTACGAAGTCTCGCTGGGCGACACCATCGGCGTGGGCACGCCGCTCAAGGCCAAGCGCATGCTCGAGGCCGTGAGCCGCGAGATCCCCATGGACAAGCTCGCCGCCCACTTCCACGACACCTACGGCCAAGCGCTTACCAACCTCTACGCCGTGCTGGAAGAAGGCATTGCCGTGGTCGACAGCTCCGTCGCCGGCCTCGGCGGCTGCCCCTACGCCAAGGGCGCCTCCGGCAACGTGGCCAGCGAAGACGTGGTCTACCTGCTCGACGGCCTCGGCATCGAGACCGGCATCGACCTCGACGCGCTCGCCGCCACCGGCACCTGGATCACCCAGACCATCGGGCGGCCCAACCGCTCCAAGGTGGGCGTGGCGCTCGCCGCCAAGTAATCGCGCAGCGGAAACGACAAGCCCCCGAGTCAGTGCACTGGCTCGGGGGCTTCATGGCAGCTCGTCGGTTTTCCGGGCAACGTGGCACGGTTCACGGCGGCGCTATACGGAAGAACAACATAGGCATTTGACCTCAATCAAAACGAAGCCCACGCAACGATTGTATGGTCTGCGGCCAAGTTCCCGGTGCTACCGTGCTCCGGCAACCTCTGCCTTTCGAGGCAATGAGGCTGCGATCCTTTTTGCATAAAGCGGTTTGGTTGCATGAGTATTTGCGGCGGCGATGGCTTGCCCCGCAAACATACAGAAGAGAACGCAGCCCGTCATGAGACCGCCTTGGAATATGACGTGCTAAAATCCAAGCTCTTTCTCAAGACGTATGCTGGCATTATCGTCTGCGTACTGGCGTTCACCGGCGTCAGTTACCTGTCGTCGGTGCCCTGGCTTCGGAATCTTCTCGAGCGGCAGGAAGAGCGCACCGGCAGGGTCGTCCTCGACAACGTTTACGAGCTTGCCTCCAGCGCGCATCAAGAAATCCAAGCGTGGCAAGAATCCGCCTTGCGCACTCGCCGCCACGAACGGCGCAACCTTCTCCAACTCGTCGAGGCAGGCATTCACCGCCTGGAGGCGAAAATCGCGGCCCAAAACCTCAACGCCGGGGTGGCCACGACAAAGCTGCTGGAGAGCATACGCCATACTGGATACGATCAGGACAACGACTACGTTGACAACCTAGAGGAAGAGGTTGCGGCCCGGAAGGCCATCTTCACCGAACGCCTGCGCCGCCACTTGCACGAAACACGCATCGCCGATTCCGGTTACCTGTTCGTATTCGATAGCGACCATGAGATGGTCATCCATCCAAACCCGAACATCGAGGGCACCAACGTCCGTGATTTGCTGAACCCGATCAGCAACCGCTCGCTCTCGAGCGAACTGATGACGGCAGCGGAAACTCCGGATGGTCGGGTCGTCTACAAGTGGGACAAGCCAAGCGATCCGGGAAACTACATCTACGATAAGGTTTCCTGGGTCCGTTATCTGCCCGAATTCGACTGGTACATCGCCTCCTCGGTCTACCGCGACGAGCTACAGCGTACCGGGGACCAACTGACTGCGAGAATCTTGTTCATCGCCGGCCTGATCCTGATCGTTACTTTCATCGGCGCCTACTTCTTTCTGCGCCGAATCATCACGCCGATCAGCCGGCTCGCCGAAACCGCAACCCGAGTCGGCGACGGCGAGCTCTCAGCGAGTTCGGACATCGACCGCAACGACGAGATCGGCATTCTCGCCAAGGCCATCAACACCATGATCGCCCGCCTCCGGGACCAGTTTCACAACTTGGAGCACCGCGTGGCGGAGCGTACCACCGCACTGGCCCAAACGGTCCGGAGCCTAGAAGACCGCAGCCGAGAGAACGCCGAACTCACCAGCATGGGCGAACGACTCCTGTCCTGCTCCAGCGAAAAGCAGGTTTTCGCTGCCGTGACTCGAACTAGCCAGGCGCTTTTTCCGCATGACGCAGGCCGCGCCTACCTAGCGGACTCAAACGGCCAGTTGCAACTGTCAGCTCAATGGGGCGATAACTATCACCACTCCCCAGATGATGGACCCGACCCGTCGTGCTCGGCGTTTCGACTCGGCAAGGCCCAACGCCACGTTCCCACCACCGACCACGCCCCTTGCCGTCATTGCCAAGACGAAGGGGTAGCGACCCTATGTATGCCGCTACAGACGGAAGACGCCATGATCGGAATCATCAAATTGATCCCGGCCACCGAGCGCGACAAAGACATGAATCGAGTGCTCGGCAACCGTCAGCCGCTGATGACGACGGTCGTCGAACATGCCGCTCTCACCGTCACCAACCTGCGGCTCCGCGAGCGCCTACGCGAACAGTCCATCAAGGACTCGCTGACCGGCTTGTTCAACCGTAGACGGCTGGAGGAGGTACTCGCCAGCGAGATTTCCCGAGTGCAACGCCATGGCGGCCAGGTCGGCATCGTCATGCTGGACGTAGACCACTTCAAACGATTCAACGACTGCTACGGCCACGATATCGGCGATAAGGTACTAAGCAAAGTCGGCGAACTGCTCAGGAGCACTGTCCGACGCGAGGACATCGCCTGCCGCTACGGCGGCGAGGAGTTCACCCTGATCATCCCCGAAGCCAATAAAAAAGGCCTGCGCACCCTGGCCGAACTGGTGCGCAGCCGTATCGAGGCGCTGGATCTGCCCGAGCTGGCCGAGAAAGTCACCGTTTCCGCCGGCACTGCCCTTTACCCTTCGCACGGACATGACGTGCACAGCTTGCTCAAGGCAGCCGACATCGCGCTCTATGAAGCCAAGCAAACAGGCCGGAACCGGATCATCGACGCTGACGAAGTTCCGCCGGGACTGACGCCAAACGAACCGAGCTGATAGATTAGGGTGAGAATCAGGCGTAGTACCTACATTGCCTGTGCAGCTTTGGTGGGGAGCACTTCATGGCCTCACCGCTCCGACAGAGCGAGCTGCGCCCCGAGCCCGGCGAACGCCGCGGCGAAGCTACGCCGCAACCACCCCTGAACCCTTGGGGACTCGATGACGATGGCTCGGAACGCATGGGCGAGTTGCCCATAGATGGCGAAGACGACGAAGGTCATGACCATGAAAATGGCGCTCAAGCCCAGCAACTGAGCCATCGGCGCCACCGCCTCGGCCGCCACGAACTGCGGCAAGAACGCCAGAAAGAAAATGGTGAGCTTGGGATTGAGGATGTTCAGCAGGAATGCCTTGATCACCAACGAAACAGCGCCCGCCTTCCCCTGCACCTCCTGAACGGAGAAAGCACTCCGGTCGCGCCACGTGGCGAGAGCAAGGTAGAGAAGATACGCCACACCGGCATACTTGAGTACCTGAAAGGCGACCGCGCTCGTATGCAGGATGGCCGCCAGCCCCAGGACGGTGGCCAACAGGTGCGGAACGATGCCCAGCGTGCAGCCGAGCGATGCGTAGAGACTGGCCCTACGCCCCTGCATGAGACCGGTGGAAACGGTGAATACCACACCGGTACCAGGAATGAGCACGACGACCAATGAGGTAAGCAGGAATTCGGCAGAGAACATGAACGGTGACTCTCCTATGAGATCCAACGCCGCCATCAACGGTGCAAGATCACCAGCGTTCAGCGACCGTGGGTAGTGACTGGCATGGCTCGATCATGCCTTCGTCACCTGCACGAGCACAAGCTTGTTCCCATACAAGTCCGAAAAGTGAACGGAAATCGCCCCCTCACCGTTGACCGGCCGCTCCAGAAACTCGATACCCGCTTCTTGAAGCCGCTCGTATTCCGCGTCGAAATCGTCCGTATAGATCACCCCAAAAGGCTGGTCACCCGCCTGCCGACCAACGGTAGTCAAGTCCCTTTCGGTTTCCGCCTTCAATAGCCAGAATCCGGCACTTTCCTGACCCGGAAACGTCAGGTGAACGAAACGACGATCGCCGGCATCGATATCGACTTCCACGTCAAGACCAAGCTTTCCGGCATAAAAGCCAAGAGCCTTCTCATAGTCCTTGACGAGGATGACCATCCTTCCAAAACCGATCACGCTTTTCCTCCTAGACTAAAGCTTCTCACTGCATCAATATCACAGGGTAAGTACCTATATAATAGAGAAGAAAAAATACAAATAGCGCCACGCCATCTCGGGCATTCTCCCAACACTCTCACCACAGCCATGCACCTGCTGCCGTAAACAAAATGAACAATCTGCCCAGCCGCAACTGAACATCATCTTTTCTCTACAACATTGAGCTTCTTTCCATAGTGCCAGCTCATGACTGCAGGTACGATGAGTAACAGCGGCGCGAATGCAAATAGCATAGTCAACGCAGGATGACCCTCAAACTCGACGAAAAAGGCGACCAGCCCAACCAAAGCGAGAATCATCGACCAAAGGATGAACTGCTTTCCTCCATACGCGTTGATCTCGTACCAAGCTTCATCGGAATGGTATGAGTATTTTGTTCTGACTCCGTAGATTCCATTCATGCGAACCTTTCGTCTAACGAGCGGGATAGAAAGCAATATGGTTAAAGCGGAGACTGAAATATTGACGACTCCCAAAACTATGTTTTCCATGCTCACACCTTTGCTCAAAAAACCGCTAACAACAGGCAACCCCAAATGGGCCATTCAACCGATGTGGCTCGCGCGCCCTCACTGACCTGGGGCACAGCATGGCTCTGCAGATAATACCAGTCATGCAAATTTCTTCCCGATCATTTGAGTTCGCGATCTCCACTCGGTTCTCACGAAGAGTAATTCCATATACATAGGGTCAAACCGGAAGACCGACCCTGTGCTCCTGCATAATGAAGTGATCATCCTTTTCGATGTTTCTCCACCACATCAAGCCGCCCCAAGGCAGAGGCCTTGTTGGGTTCTTCGTTTGTCAGCAGATCCACGTACGCCCCAGCGATTAAATCTGACGGCTCGATTCCAAGCTCTAACATCAGTCTATCCGCAATCATGCGACCTTCCACCTCGGTCTGCCCAGGCCGAAGCACAACCTCAAGCTCGATGAACCGTCCAAGCCCTGCTACTTCGTCAAAATGGATTCTTGTTTGTGCCACCAGGAACAGCCTGCGCTTCTTCTTAACCACTGCACGAACACCAAGCGCCGCCTCCAACGCTGCCTTGAGAGAATCGGGCTCGTCGGTAGCGGAGCGGCTATAGGTTGATTGCTTGGGCCCAGAAGCATCCGGTCGATCATACGCAATCAACTCCCCTGTGCCGTCGCCAAATTCCCGGAGCTTGAGCCGCCCCCGCTGCACATGGAAGAAGGTGTCCACCTGCTCTATCAGCACGGACGGGCCGTCCGAAAGGCGAGCGGCTATGCGTTCTTGCGACTCGATGTCTCTCGGCCACGCCTTGATCTCGATATTGCTTGCCACTGATCCTCCTATCTATTCAACCGCCCAACGCCGCCCAGCACGCGCGGTTACGGAATGGGAGCGGAGCCGCAATGCAGTAACCGTCGCCGTGACTATGATGGTTACATGGTAATCACGACATGTTTTTGAAATTTGGCAATGAAGCCACCCTATCCAGCCATGCCCGAATGGCCGGATAGGCTGCCAAAACGAAGCCACCCTCGTGAGCCACATGCGTGTATGCATAAAGCGAAATGTCAGCAGTGGTAAAGTTCTCACCGGCTATGTATGGCGTTCTTTCAAGCTGCTGCTCCATTACTTTCAATGCCTTGTGCCCGCCCGCTTGCTTTGAGGCATACTCATCGATCCTATCCTCAGGCAGCCCCAGATACTTGTTGATAAAGCGGGCTACTGCAATGAGCGGCTCATGACTGTATTGCTCAAAAAACTGCCATTGCAAGACACGTGCCTGAGCCAGGCTGTCGTCTGGATAAAAAGCCGTACCGCTCGCCAAATAGTTGATGATCGCGTTTGACTCAGCAAGGGTTTCGCCCCCATCGAGCTCCAGCAAAGGTATTTTTCCGTTTGGATTCTTACCCAAGAATTCGTCCGAGCGTGTATCGCCAGAAAGAATATCGACATCAATCCATTCGTGCTCGATATTCAGAAGACTGCAAATAATCTGAACCTTGTAGCAATTACCTGACTTGGCATCACCATAAATTTTCATGCACTCTCCTTTGCCATTTAACGCCGCAATCACGCGCCTGACGCGTGCATTCTTCGGTTAGCAAGTTTCTTCACGCTAGCGCTTCCGCTATGCGTGTCCACTGGAGTGGGGGAACTCCAGGTCCGACTGCCGCCACTAGTTAGGCTCACGCCGCGCTACGAACAACTAAACCACACACCTGTTACGAAGCCCACAAAGATACCAACAAGTAAAGCACCAATAATTTGCGCGCTCACTTGTTGAGCCAAGCCTCTCCACCATTCGGCCCGCCCTTCTCTGCGTGCTTTTTCCTGCTGCAGCCTATTAGCTCTTTTCTGATAGACCTGTGCCATAACAGCTCTAGCCGGACCTTCATACTTTCCTTCAGGGGAAGAGAGGAAAAGCTCTAGTGCCTCAAAAGGAGCAGCTGCAGCTTCTTCTCTGAAAAAATCATGCTCCTCTTGAATGCTATTCCCGTCGTTATGGCACGCCATCATGAGGCGTTCATGCCATTGTTCATCATCACTGTTACTGGGATCACTCATATTATTCCTTCAAGGGCCTAACGCCGCCAACGCGCGCAGTTTTGAAGTGGAGGCGCAGCTGCAATGGAAAAGCTGTCGCCGTGCTTGGCTTTGTTAGCGCCAGCATCTTCCCCAGCAAACATTGAGAATAAGCCATACGAATGATGGTCATAAATCTATACAGGTAAAATGGCAAACGTTTCATTAGGCTCCGCAGTGTGAGTGAAATCACGTCTGTCAATACAAATCATCTTGGCAATGAGATAGTAGTTACCACCAGTGTGTGCTCTGAACTTTTCAAAAAACTCTTTGGAAACTACAAAATACGTTCCGAAAGAGTTTCCTACACCTCCGTGATGGACTGGATACCATTGGTTGACCCAGTACCTCCAAACGCCATTACTTATACTACCACCGAAATACTCTACACTAGAATCACTTTTACTTACGGTGTTAACTGGCAAATCTCCAACGGAATAAGTAGGTTGAAAATAGCCTCTTGATAACCAGTCAATCTCCCATCTGCCAAAGGAAATAGGACAAGTCCACTTAACCAAAGGAAATATGCCTTGTTCAGAATTCCTCATATGATCTATTGAATCAAACATCATCTTTGGATCGTCAATTTCAGAATTCTGAAGAGAAATTAGAATGACCTTTAGATCAATGCATACGCCAGAGTGATTTCTTAGCACCGGGCCGTCGGCACGTAACAATATTTCATCAGTAGATGCGGCAAAATCTGCTAAATATTGCTCAACCTCCTTCTCGCCAGGTAAAGGATCGTCTTTGTTTAAGTCGTCCATTATGGGCCAATTGCATGGTGGGTCAGAAGGAGATAAATTTATTGCAATAGAACCGAATGGTAATACCTCTTGGGCATGGGACAAGCAAACCTCGGCAGGAATGCAGTGCTTGTTCATAGCATAAGCTAATGTTCTGACATAAGCAGATAGAATGGACACTTCTGCTCGCCATGAGAAACTACAGCCAATCTTGTCTTGAGGATAAAACTGATCACTTGAAAAGTTGTGAGGTCTAAAAATATAACAAGAACACCTTTGTTGGATTTGTTCCCATTCAAGAAAAAAGTGTCTCACCAGTTGGACTTGGTGCTCATCTTCAAGCGTCTTGATAACGCCTATAAACCTCAATGCAAGACCATTAGCATACTTTTCATATTTGGCATCATTTGGTTCTAAGTCATCTGAAAAATCAGAATACAGAGTCGACAAGTCCTTCCGTTCTTCATTTACCAAATCCAACGACAGTAGAAGAGCATCAGAAATAAGCGAAGGGTAGTGAATAGATTTGGTAATCTCTTCTTCAGTAAAAGGGGGTGCTTCGATAAGCAACAAAACAGATAAAAAATCAACGATATCAACCTCGTAGGGTTGGTTATTCAAAAAATGCAAATATAAGGCGCGAAATTCGATACTGGAGTCCTCTTTTAAGAGGGCTGCTATTTGCTTCGCTGTTAGAAATCTGGCGTATCTATCCGGCCACTTGAAGTGCAATAGAATTAGATGCAATGGAATATTTTGGAATGATACGGGGTCGTCATACCAATACAGTTTGGTCAAAGGAAGATGTGCTATATCACCTTCAAGGCTAGTGACTATTGTTTCAGTAATCTCCGCCGCCAGGGCGACCTGTCCAGCCGAAGCCAAATAGGTAACAAGCTGAGTAGAGGGAATGACTATATTCTCATCCCTCTGTAGACTAGAAGATCCTGGTGCCATTGTGTCGCGAAGGAGGTTTTCCCAATGCTTGCTGTAAGTATTGCCATACTCCCTTAATGCCTCTTTTGATCCAGAAGAAAAATAAGGATTCCAGCAATTGTTTAGTTTGATATTTCTGACAGCCCATTTATAAGCTGCTGTCTTGCCCTCGGTTTTTTTGCTTAGCAAGAAAATATGGTGTAAGCATCTATCCAGTTCGTAGTCTGATTTGCTTTCATCATAGTAGTCGCTGAAAGCAGTGAGAATTATGCTCGCTTGGCCGTGATCAACCCAATAGTCAATCCAATTCGAAATAAACGTTTCACGAATCTGGTATGAAACTGAATGTAAGGCTGCCGCAAAATCAGTAAGGTTGGTGGGGTGTATAGTGGATACTTCAGGACATTCAGTGTTGACCTCTTCGTTAGTAGAAAATCGCTCTCGTGGGGGTGGAGGCATGCCTCCAAGAACGTTGCACTGGTCTTCGTAAATACCCTTCAGAACATCACTATCTTTGCTTCTTTCATCTAATGCTGTCATTGCATCAAATGTTGTCATGCATCTTAGAAAGGAATGCTCTGGCTGCGAAGAAAGAGGAAATGATCTTACGACATTTTCGAGAATAAGATGTGTTCTATGCCAATTTTCTTCCGATAGATGATAGTCAAATTCGTCTACTAGGCGCTCTGGGTTGTGCTTTGCCAATAACTTTGTGAACCATCCGGGAATATGTCGAATTTCTCGCTCTGAAAAATCAAAGACATCGGTTGTGAAGGTTGTTACTCGTTCTAGCCAATCAGAAACTTGAGAGCAGTTAGAATCAGAGCATTCCTGTATGGCTTCAAAAACCTCATGTAAAGTAATGTCTTTTCTATGGCCATATCCGACTATATTGAGCGCGGTACGCTCAAGAAACTTCCTTGCTTCGTTATGCAGACCTAGACTGGTTGCTAATTTTGCTAGATCAAGGCTGTCGTTAGCCAGCGTTGCAGTATCATCTCTGCGTAGTAGTTCGGCATTAAAAAGTCTGACGAATTCCTGGGAAGAAGATTCTTTAGGAAAGTTGAAAATTGCATTTCTAGAGGCAACATCAAAAAACACTCTAGAATCCCACCAAATGCTCTTTGAAAGTATGTCGAGTTGATCTTTATCAAGATTTGAAAATACATCAATCGAGTTGCATAAGATATTTAGGTGAATGGATATTTTTACTAAAGACTTTCGAATACTGAACAAGACAGCGTCAATTTGATAGCCCATCAAGAATTTGTCTGGTTGTTCGAGTATGGCAAAGGATTCATACAAATCAGATGGGTAAAACTTGCCCTGTTCCTTAAGGGTTTTTGCAATTCTTGAGGAGGCAAAATAGAATGTTGACCAGGCGTTCTTGAGGAATCCCTGAATATCTGTGGGGGCGGCTAGTTCTGGAGCGTCAATTTCGGCTGAGATATTGAAGTTTGATATAAGTGTTCTAAAGAAGTGCTCATAAAAAGGAAGATGGCGTCTGTGTTCATACTCAACAGGACACTCAATTTCTTGAAGTTGATCTCTTTGGATATCGTTTCCAGCTAAAAGCTGTTGAAGTAGATATATGCTAGATTCAGTGCCGCTAAATATGGGGCTATTCTCATCGAGTGTAACGCCTTCGATGCTTGCAGCCAAAACGATTTCGTCGCAGACTGCCGAAGCAATATTATCTGGAATATCAAACCGAGATAGATCAACTAGTAAGTGTCTATGGCCATATTGAATGAGCAATTCGACAATTCGAGTGAAAGAGGAATCCTTGTCACTTAGCCTTTCATAGAACCCATTTATGGCATCTAAATCGGGATTGCTGTAGCTAGCGAGCGTATGAAGATAATCATCTACAAGGCTGTTTAATGTTTGGTAGTGATTAGAGTCTTCTAGTCGGGCATAGAATCGAATTCTACGATAGATTTCATTGGCACATGCATCGCCAATTCTTTCATCTCTCCCCTGAAAATGCTTCGCAATAATAACAATTTCATTGTCCGGGATAATTCTCAGATTGTCCGCTCTCCAAAGAAGGCCAAAATTGTCATGTGAGATGCTTAACGAGCAGTCCAGGAAATCGCTAAACCTCTGTATTTGAAACTCTGGACCATTTAATAGTCTTGTTTTCAGAATTCGCAATTTTATTAACTCAGGATACTGACTTAGATCAAATGCGATATGTTCGGCAACGCTGAAGATGTGCTCTATATGATCTAATGGATAACCATTGCAGAGAGATTGAACAAGCCAGCCCCTATTTAGGCCTTGAAACAGAGGCGTAGTATTTCCGAGATTGGCTTCAATAATCCATTCCCAGCCCCATCTCCAATACTCTGGAGCATGTGTATTGATCCAGGTTTTAGAAATTCTATTTAGCCTATCTCTTGATTGAACGAAGGTGTCTTTGCGTCTTAGGTATACAAATAGGCTGTTATGGAATGGATATATCCCACTTAATCTTTGTTCTATGAGGTGTTGAATTTCTGAAAAACTGTTCTGGAAAGTAAGACTATCCTCAAAACAGTAACTGATGTGCGTTTTATCAGGCCATGAAAAATCTGCATTCGCTATAAGAAGAAGAATTTCTTTTGCTCCTTCAGATAGTGATACCCATAAATTCTCGTAATATTCGTGAATGTCGCCATCAAGACATGTGGGGAGTCGTTCTACATCATATTTGCTGATATTCTTATCTGCTGACTGCAAACTATTAAGAGAATAAATAATATGTAGGGGATATCCATGTGAAATGTCGAGTAGGGCCTGTGAAATTTCTACCACTTCACTACGCTGGTGATCTTCATTGCCTAATAATTTTATTTCTTCGCTCGATACTATGAAGTCTAGCCTCGACTTTATGGCATCAAGACCCATAGGGGGAATATCGATCCAGGAGCGTTCTCTTGGCGCAGAGCGTAACAGAGAATTGGGAATATGCTCGTCGCTTATTGGCTGCGTTCCGAACAGCAAACAAACCTTATTTTTGAATGGGGTAATCCGATTAACTAAATGTTCGAGTTGGCTTATATCCGACCTTTCGCGATAAACATGGTCTAACCCATCAATAATGACAACTAGAGTTTTGTCGCTTTCTGCAGCCGTATCTGCCGCCTTGCTTATCCAAGTCTCTAGCTGATGAGGGTCAATTTTGTCACTATCGAATTCATTGGGATAAAGGGTTTTTATCTGACTTTGCAATGACTGAGCTGCATTATTAAAAGCAATTCTGTCACCAATAAATTGAGGAGATAAGTAGTAATGATGTCGTATAACGGGAGTTTTTGTTTCTATTAGGTGGTCGGTTAAGAAGGATAGAAAGGTGCTTTTCCCCATTCCTGGCAATCCAGAGATGACATGGCAGCCCGGGTTAGAGATTTTGATAAGAGTTTCTTTATAAAATTCTTCTGTTGGTGGCTTGTAACCGCCAGGTATTTCAAAAAACTGAGAGATAGTTCTCTTATCGCTAAGCGATAAAATGTCGTGTATCTGCTTAAGGTAGATTCTGCCATCTGGTGCCGGTTCATTTTTTCGAGAAGCCCAGCGTTCAACAGCTTTTAATAGCTGAAACCAACTTTCGGGGTTAGCATGGTCTGGTACAAGTGACTCACGTAACTGTATCTCTAAATCGTCAATTTCCTTTTGACTATGTTCAAAAATAAGATTCTTGAAGAAAGCTATGGCCTTCTCTTCACTGCCGAGCTGAGCAGTTATTCTTGATTTGATATATTCTGGAACTAGGGTGTAATCAACCTTTTTATCTTTTAGACATTTTGATAGAACCTGGTCAGGTATTCTGTTTGTAATAAGCTTAGCAATGGATATTGTGCTGGAAGCACCGAACTTCTCGATGTCAGCTGACCATTTTTCGATAAGTGATGTGCCCTTGCCCTTCTTCTTGAGTATCCAGTCAAAATCTAAACGCAAATCGTCACGTTCAGAATCAATTGTGAATTTGACTTGGTAGAGCTCATATTCTCCGCTTGCTGTAAAGCAAATAACATCATCAAGGCTCTTAACATGGCCAAGACCTTGATTGCCCTCAATGCTCATCCATTGGTATTTCTCTGGGTCGTGAAACCAATTTATCAGCGTGCGAATACACATAAGATCTTGGTATGTGTATCCAACGCGAGGTAGTTGTGATGGTTTAATTTTTGAAGATGTGACCAAAAGAAAAATCCTATTTGTAACTTAGGCTCGCTAAACGCCACAATCACTGAAGTGACCCCCTCCAGAGCTGCACAGGCTATAGTGCAGCGACCAGGAGGACAGGATGAACGACGACAATCCGATCAAGCGATGGACCGCGAAGCGCAAGGCCGCCGTGGTCATGGACATCTTCAAGGGCAAGACCACCGTCGCTGAAGTGGCTCGCCAGTATGACCTCACCGTCTCCGAGGTCGAAGGCTGGATCGATGAGGCCCAACGCAACATGGAGAACGGGTTCAAAGCCCGCCCCAAGGACATCCGTGAGCAGTACGAGTCCGAGCTCCGGGAGACCAAGGAGGCACTGGGCGAAGCCCATCTGCAGATCTATGCACTAAAAAAATTCAAGCGCCTGCTCGACGAGGACGAGAACTCGTAAGGTCGCTGCAGGCGCAACTGGCCGAGGAAGGTCATGTGGTATCGCTCGTCAAGCTCTGCCGCTGGTTGGGACTCCCCCGGCGAAGCCTGTATTACCGGCCCAAGCCGCGGCGCCGTGTGATCAATACCGAGCTGGCTAGCAGGGTGAAGCTGACTCTGGAACGGTTCCCTACCTATGGTTATCGTCGTCTGGCGTGCGTGTTGGGAGAGAACCGCAAGCCTATCCAACGCATCCTGCAGTTGAAGGGCTGGCAGGTGCGCAAACGCCCCCAAGGCTTCCGGCCACGTGCCAGGAGCTTGCCGTCAGTCGCTTCAAGACCTGATGAGCGATGGGCAACTGATCTGACTCACGTATGGTGTGGAAAGGATCGACGAGCCAGCTTGGCGGTGATAATCGACTGTTGCACTCGGGAGATCCTCGGCTGGCGATTATCGGACAACGGCAGTAGCAAGACCGCCGAGGCCGCGTTGGAAGAGGCCCTGGTGCATCGATTCGGCGCCTTGGGCCGAATTCATCAGCCCTTGGCACTGCGGTCCGATAACGGCCTGGTCTTCAGCAGTCGCCACTACACGGGCACGGTGAAGGCCTACGGACTGACGCAGGAGTTCACGACACCGTACACGCCGGAACAGAACGGGCTCGTAGAGCGCTTCTTCCGCTCCCTGAAGGAGGAGTGTATCTGGCTGCATCGGTTCGAGTCGCTGGGACAAGCCAGGGCAGTGATCAACCACTGGATCCGGTACTACAACGAAGAACGGCCACATCAGTCTCTGGGCTATGTGGCACCCCGAGCACACCCGGCATTAGCGGCGTAGGGTGTGCAGAAACTAGGGGGTCATTACA
>NZ_FNES01000039.1 GCF_900100195.1 Billgrantia gudaonensis | reverse complement strand
GAGCCGCTCTTTAACAATCGATCAGGTAATTCATGTGGGCGCTTGTCGATGAGGCAGTGAGCAGTCACTGATCATCAAGGCAAGCGACTCGTCAAACGAGACGTTTGAACCTTGAGCCAAGATTGATCCGCTTCCTTCTTCGGAAGGGCAAGGATCACGATGATTTGAACTGAAGAGTTTGATCATGGCTCAGATTGAACGCTGGCGGCAGGCCTAACACATGCAAGTCGAGCGGAAACGATGGAAGCTTGCTTCCAGGCGTCGAGCGGCGGACGGGTGAGTAATGCATAGGAATCTGCCCGGTAGTGGGGGATAACCTGGGGAAACTCAGGCTAATACCGCATACGTCCTACGGGAGAAAGCAGGGGACCTTCGGGCCTTGCGCTATCGGATGAGCCTATGTCGGATTAGCTGGTTGGTGAGGTAACGGCTCACCAAGGCGACGATCCGTAGCTGGTCTGAGAGGATGATCAGCCACATCGGGACTGAGACACGGCCCGAACTCCTACGGGAGGCAGCAGTGGGGAATATTGGACAATGGGGGCAACCCTGATCCAGCCATGCCGCGTGTGTGAAGAAGGCCTTCGGGTTGTAAAGCACTTTCAGTGGGGAAGAAGGCCTTGAGGCTAATACCCTCGAGGAAGGACATCACCCACAGAAGAAGCACCGGCTAACTCCGTGCCAGCAGCCGCGGTAATACGGAGGGTGCGAGCGTTAATCGGAATGACTGGGCGTAAAGCGCGCGTAGGCGGCTTGGTAAGCCGGTTGTGAAAGCCCCGGGCTCAACCTGGGAATGGCATCCGGAACTGTCAGGCTAGAGTGCAGGAGAGGAAGGTAGAATTCCCGGTGTAGCGGTGAAATGCGTAGAGATCGGGAGGAATACCAGTGGCGAAGGCGGCCTTCTGGACTGACACTGACGCTGAGGTGCGAAAGCGTGGGTAGCAAACAGGATTAGATACCCTGGTAGTCCACGCCGTAAACGATGTCGACTAGCCGTTGGGCTCCTCGAGAGCTTAGTGGCGCAGTTAACGCGATAAGTCGACCGCCTGGGGAGTACGGCCGCAAGGTTAAAACTCAAATGAATTGACGGGGGCCCGCACAAGCGGTGGAGCATGTGGTTTAATTCGATGCAACGCGAAGAACCTTACCTACCCTTGACATCCTCGGAAGCCGGAAGAGATTCTGGTGTGCCTTCGGGAGCCGAGTGACAGGTGCTGCATGGCCGTCGTCAGCTCGTGTTGTGAAATGTTGGGTTAAGTCCCGTAACGAGCGCAACCCTTGTCCCTATTTGCCAGCGATTCGGTCGGGAACTCTAGGGAGACTGCCGGTGACAAACCGGAGGAAGGTGGGGACGACGTCAGGTCATCATGGCCCTTACGGGTAGGGCTACACACGTGCTACAATGGTCGGTACAAAGGGTTGCGAGTTCGCGAGGACGAGCCAATCCCGAAAAGCCGATCTCAGTCCGGATCGGAGTCTGCAACTCGACTCCGTGAAGTCGGAATCGCTAGTAATCGTGAATCAGAATGTCACGGTGAATACGTTCCCGGGCCTTGTACACACCGCCCGTCACACCATGGGAGTGGACTGCACCAGAAGTGGTTAGCCTAACCTTCGGGAGGGCGATCACCACGGTGTGGTTCATGACTGGGGTGAAGTCGTAACAAGGTAGCCGTAGGGGAACCTGCGGCTGGATCACCTCCTTAATCGACGACTCGCTGTTTCGCGGCAAGTGCTCACA
>NZ_FNES01000025.1 GCF_900100195.1 Billgrantia gudaonensis | reverse complement strand
GTACCGGCCGGGCTTCCCCGCTGACGGCTTCGCCACCCTGGCCGAGGCTCAGGACTGGGTTCAGCAATTTACCGAGTGGTACAACCACGAGCACCGGCACAGCGCCCTTCGCTACGTCACGCCGAGCCAGCGTCATAACGGCGAGGCCAAAGGCATCCTGGCCCAGCGCCGGGAGGTCTTCGAGGCGGCGAAGCAGCGTCACCCGGAGCGCTGGTCGGGTGACATCCGGAAGCTCAGCCTGCCTGAGATCGTGCACCTGAATCCCGAGCGGGACCCAGTGCCGCAGGCAGCAGGGTTTTAAAGAGCCAGAACTATTTCATATGCCAACTATGTTGACAGACTCCGACTCGGCTGACTGGGCAAGCTCTTAGCAGGCTCACGGCTGGAGCTGACGCGTAGGCATCACCCACATCTCCTGCAAGTTCACGTTCGCCGGCTGGGCAAAGCCGAACACCAGCAAACGGGCGATATCCTCCGCGCTCAAGGCATGCAGCTCGTCACGACGCTGCTTCAACTCGCCCTCGGCGAAGCCATAACCCCAGTTGGTATACACGGCACCAGGCTCGATCAGTGACACTCGTATACCCTCGTTCCCCAGTTCCTTGCGCAAGGCATCGTGGAAACCCACCACCGCAAACTTGCTGGCACTGTACACGGCCAGATTCTCCACTCCACGCCGCCCGGCGACACTGGCGACGCTGCTGATCATCGCCCCCGAACGACCTCGAAGCAGTGGAATCGCCTCGTGGGTGCAGTTGAAGACCCCATACACATTGGCTTCGAAAGTACGCTGCCAATCCGACGGATCGCTCTCGACGAAAGGCGCGGCATAGCCTACTCCTGCGTTGTTGAACAACAAGTCCAACCCCCCGTGGCGCTCCCCCGCGAAGGCGAATAGGCGTGCGACCTGATCTCTATCGGCCACGTCAGCGGCCATCACGCTAGCCCGCTCGCCCAGTTCCTCCGCCAGAGCCTCGAGCTTGTCGACGCTGCGAGCACTGAGCACCACATTCATGCCCTCGGCAACCAGCGCCCGTGCCGCGGCCGCCCCTATACCACTGGAAGCACCGGTGACCACCGCCGTCAAATCGCTTAAATCACGCAGCTGCATACCACTCTCCGGTTCAGGTATTCGGCGTCTTGCCACCGAGGTAAAGCTCCGTAAGGGTGCCCTCGTAGGCTTCGGCGGCGAAGGCCAGCGTCTCCGCTAGCGTCGGGTGCGGGTGCACAGTCAAGCCTATTTCCGCCGGTTCCAGGCCCAGCTCGATTGCCAGCGTGGCCTCGGCGATCAGATCCCCGGCACTGGGGCCGACAATACCTGCGCCGATGAGCACCCCACTGTCCGGTTCCACCAGAATCTTGGTCAAGCCCGCTCCCGCACCCAGCGTTTGCGCCCGGCCGCTGGCCATCCATGGGAAGCATGCCTTCTCGTAGCGACGGTTCTCCCGCTGTGCCTGAGTCTCGGTCAGCCCCACCCAGGCCACTTCCGGATCGGTATACGCCACCGACGGAATCACCCGCGCTTCATTGGCCACTGGCAGACCAGCGGCCACTTCAGCAGCCACCTTGCCCTCATGCGCGGCTTTATGGGCCAGCATGGGTCCACCGGCCAGATCACCGATGGCGAACACATGGGGCACATTGGTACGCTGAAACTCATCGACTGCGATAAAGCCCTGATCGTCCACTCGGACACCCGCCTTGTCGGCATCCAGCAGGCCGCCGTTGGGTAGGCGACCGACGGCACACAACAATTTGTCGAAAACCTCCGGCGAGCGGTCACACTCGAAGCTCACCTTCAAACCACATGCCTGCGGCTGCACACCCGCCACGCGAGTCCCGGTGTACAATGCCTCGTAGCGTTGCTCCAGATCCTTTCGCAGCGGTTCCACCAGATCACGGTCACAACCCGGCAGCAGGCCCTCGGCCTGTTCCACCACGGTGATCCTGGAGCCCAGTGCCGCATACACCGCCGCCATTTCCAGGCCGATGATGCCGCCCCCGAGCACCAGCAGACGCTCCGGGATATCCTCCAGTTCCAACGCAGCGGTGGAGTCGAGAATGCGCGGATCCTCGGACAGAAAAGGCAAACGCGCCGGGCGCGAGCCGGCGGCGATAATTGCCTTGCTGAAACGCAGTTCCCGCGCGCCATCTTCGGAGTGCACGACGAGGCTGTCAGGGCCGGTAAATCGCCCCTCGCCCCGCAGCACCCGCACCCCACGTTGTCGCGCCAACCCCGCCAGCCCCTGAGTGAGCTTGCTTACCACCGATTCCTTCCAGCCACGCAACTTGTCCAAGGACAGGTCCGGCTCGCCAAAGTCGATTCCCTGCTCGGTCAGACCTCGGGCCTGATCCATGATGTGGGCGGTATGCAGCAGCGCCTTGGAGGGTATACAACCGACGTTCAGGCACACGCCACCGAGCGTGGCTTCGCGCTCGACCAGTACCACATCCAGGCCCAGGTCCGCCGCGCGGAAGGCCGCCGTGTATCCCCCCGGCCCGCCGCCCAACACCAGCAGTTGCGCCTGCTCCGGCCTGCTCTGTTCGCTGTTCATCATAAATCTCGCTTAGCCCAAGTAGGCACCGGCTACGCCGTCGCCCCTCAATTGCGCACTGTCTCCGGACTGAACCACTTCACCCTGGCGCAGCACATAACCCTGATCCGCGACCTTCAGAGCGAGACTCGCCATCTGCTCACTGAGCACCACCGTGCGACCACCTTCAGCACAGTAGCCACGGATAAATTCGTAGATCTGACTAACGATAATCGGCGCCAGGCCCAGGGAGGGCTCATCAAGCAACACGAGTCGCGGCTCATGCAAGGTAGCCATGGACAGGATCAGCATCTGCTGCTGACCACCGCTGAGGGTGCCGGCCTTCAAACGGCGACGCTCGGCGAGGATGGGGAAATTGGCATAGACCTGATCCACCGCGCGCTTGAAATCACCGCTCGGATGCCGGAAGTGCCAGGCAGTAACCAGGTTTTCTTCCACCGTGTGCTGATGGAACAGCCGCCGCCCCTCCAGGGCATGGGCGATACCCAGACGCGCCCGTTCATGAGGCTGCAGCGCGCCGATGTCTTCACCATCCAACAGGATCCGCCCGACCTTGGGCTTAACCAGCCCGGAGACGGCTTTTAGCAGCGAGGACTTGCCGGCGCCATTGGCGCCAATCAGCGCCGTGATGGTCCCGGGTGCGGCGCTCAGGTCAACGCACTCCACTGCGTCGATGGCACCGTAGCTCACCGAAATATCGCGCAGCTCAAGCATGACTCGTCTCCTCCTTGCCCAGATAGGCCTCGATCACAGTCGGATCGTCACGCATGCCCGCCATGTCGCCGCGATAGATTTCCTGCCCCGCGTCAAAAGCCACCACTTCGTCTACCAGTTCCTCGAGGAAATCCATGTGGTGGTCAATGAGCATCACACCCACACCGTGATCCCGCGCCATGCGAACCAATGCCATCAGCCGCTCGGCCTCGGTATCCGACAGACCCGCCGCCGGCTCATCGAGCAACAGTAGTTCGGGGTCGGAGGCCAACGCACGGGCCACTTCCACCAGACGCTGAATCCCATAGGGCAGGTCCCCAACCGGATCATCGGCGTATGCGCTAAGGCCGGCCGCCTCCATCAGAGCCGCGGTTCGGGCGAGGAAGCGCCCCTCTTCGCGTCGCGCCGCTGCGCTGTTCACGGAGGCAGCGAAAGCACCATGAGCATAGAGCCGGTGAGCACCCATGAGAATATTTTCACGAACGCTAAAGCTCGGCACGTTTCGCGGATCCTGGAAAGTGCGCGTCACACCCGCCCGGGCCACCCGGTGAGCCGGCCAGCCGGCGATCTCTTCGTCCTTGAAGCGCACCCCACCCGCGGTCGGGGTATAAATGCCGCTGATGACGTTCACCAAGGTGCTCTTGCCAGAGCCATTGGGTCCCACCAGTCCAGTCACCGTGCCGCGACGCACGGTCAGGCTGACCCCGTCCAGGGCGCGCAGGCCCGAGAAGTTCATGACCACATCACGCACCTCCACTAGCGCCTGCCCGCCACCACTTCGCTGGCTCAGCACCGTGTCAAGATCCGGCACCTGACCGCACAACTGATCATGCTTGCTATAGCGGGTATGGGTACCCAGCAAGCCGGCCAGGCCCCGGGGCAACAAGGTGAACGAGAAAACCAGAATCAACCCGTAGACGATATACTGATAATCACTGAAGGCCTGCAATTGCTGTGGCAGATAGGTGAACAAACTCGCACCCAGAACCTGACCGACCAGGGAACCCAGTCCCCCCACCACCGCCATGACCAAAATTTCCACCGAGCGCATCAGAGTGAAACTCTCGGGTGTGATGTAACCCACCATGAAGGCATAGAAGCCTGCCGCCAAGCCAGCTATGCCGCCGCTCAGCGCATAGGCGAAGCGCTTTGTGCCGCCCTGGGATATTCCCAGACTGCCGGCGGCGATCTCGCTCACATGGATGGCGTAGAACGCCCGCCCGAAGTGACTCTTCACGAAATTGCGCAGCATCAACATCAAGCCGATAAGGCTAATCAACATGATGCGGAAGTACCACTCCGGGCTGATCCGCCAGCCGAACAGCTCCAACGTACCGAGCCCGGGGGACGGAATGCCGCGCATGCCCATCACTCCGCCGGTCATACCACGCCATTCGCGAACCAACTCATAAACAATCAGACCGAAGGCGAGCGACATCATTGCCAAATAGAACTCACGCACCCGCCCCGACGGTATGGCCAGCACATAGCCCACCGCCGCCGAAATCAACGCCGATGCCGCAATGGCCAGGGGAAAGGGCAGACCGTAGTCCTTGAGCAGAATCGCGGACGCGTAGGAACCAATGGCGAGAAAACCCGCGTGCCCCAATGAAATCTGACCGGCGATACCGGTGAGCACGTTGATGCTCTGGGCGAGCATGATGTTGACGATCAAGAAACACCACATCTGCACCGTGCCCTGATCCACGAAGCTCGCGCCTGCCGCCGCAGCGACACACAGCCCCCCCACCAGCCAGGGGCTACTGATCGCTTTACCGAGCATATGGAGTGGATTCATACCTTCACCGTTTCCTTTTTACCCAATAGCCCCTGGGGTCGCACCGCCAGCACGACGACCAGCAGGACGAAGGCGACGGTCTGGGCCGCCGCTGGCGAGTAGTAACCGGCTATCAGCTTCTCCAGTACACCCAGGCCCAGTCCGGCGATCAGCGCGCCCACTGCGCTGCCCATCCCGCCCACGACGGCCGCAACAAAAGCGAGTATCAGCAGGTGCAAACCAAAGCCCGGATCCACGGTGCCGGAAATCTGGCTAGTCAAGATACCGGCCACACCAGCGAGCACACCGCTGACTACGAAAGACAACAGCACTACCTTGCGCACGGGGATGCCCATCAGGGAGGCAAGTTCCCGATCATGAGCGACCGCACGTACGCCGTAGCCCCAGGTGGAGCGGCGCAGAAAAAGCTCCATCAGCCCGACGATGACGACGCTGATCACGAACACAGCGATGTACTGCACCGACACCCAGGCACCGAAGATCTGTAGCGTAGCGGAACTGCTGAACAACACATCCGGGAAAGCCACCGCTTGAGTGCCGAATACCAGACTGGCCAGACCTTGCAGGAACACACCCACACCCAGCGTAGACACCACCCAGCCCATGCTACCGCTCGCCTTGAGCAACGGGCGTATTGCCACCATTTCCGTCACGACCAGCACCAGACCGGCTGCCACCAGGGCGATCAGCACCGCCAACAGCAAATTCACTCCATAGGCTATCAGCACCGCAGTGAGCATGGCGCCTATCATCAACACCGAGCCCTGACCGAAATTCAGCACTCGCGTAGTCCAGAAGGTGAGATTCAACCCCAGGGCGATCAGCGCATATACCGCGCCCACGCTTAGGCCAGCGAAAACCATTTGCAGGAAGAAAACCATGGTCTTAGTGCTCTCTGCCGAGAAGATTCGGGCGGGCCCTGCGGGTCCGCCCAGGCATCACTGAACCGCGGTGATTACTGCTCGCTCACCGGTACCAGCGGGAACTTGTTACCATCCTTGACGTACTCGAAAACTTCGACGCCATCCGCCTCGATGGCGTGGTGCCGATCCTCGGAGAAGTTGTAGACGGAATTGACCCCTTCGTAGCCCTGAATGGATTCGATGGCCTGGATGATGGCATCGGGATCGGTGGACTCGGCACGCTTGATGCCCTCGAAGAGGATATTCGCCGCGTCGTAACCGTTCGATACCGAAATCGCCATGAACAGCTGCGGATTTTCCTCGTCATCACCCCACCAGCGATCGGTGCCGTACTCGGCCTTGTAGGCGTCAACGAACTTCTGGGTGGCCTCGCGCATCGGTCGTTGGCCGAAGGCACCAATCATGGTCCCCTGGACACCTTCCACCAGATCGCCGGCCCCTTCCTGGAAGGGCTGACCCAGGGCGCCGTTGGAGGCCACCAGCGGCACATCCATGTTCAACCGGGCCATGGTCCGGCGCAGAACAGCCAGGTCACGGCCCAGGCCGATGGCGGCAATGGCGTCGACATCTGAGCGCTTCATGCGCGCCACCTGGGCGGTCATGTCCTGAGTACCCTGGTTGTAGCTATCGTCGGCCACCGGTGCCTCGCCACCGGCCGCCTCCATGGCTTCGGTGAGATACTCCAAGCCCGATACCCCGTAGGCCGTGCTCTCGTGGATCACCCCGACCCGGTCGAAGTTATTCACCAGATGCTCGCCCATGCCAGAGGCTTCCACGTCATTCTGCAGGGCGAAAGAGAACACGTTCTTACGCGGTGTGTTCCCAGTACCATCCGGATAGGTCACGTCCGGCGTCTGGGCGATGGGGTTCATGTAAGGCCGGCCATCGGCTTCGGCCATATCGATCACCGCCAGGGTGGGACCACTACCAGCCGGACCGATGATGCCGACGATTTCCTCGTCATCGAGAATCCGGCGCATGTTCTGCACCGCGCGATCCGGGTTGAGCTGGTCATCCAGCAGCATCGCCAGTTCAATCTTCTTGCCGTTGATGCCCCCGTTTTCGTTCCACTCCTTGATGGCGAGTTCCACTGCCCTGCGGTTGCCCTCACCGAACTCATTGTAAGGCCCGGTCAGTGCCGAGGTCATGCCGATCTTGATGGTGTCGTCCTCGGCCAGGGTGGGGCTTGCGATCATTGCCGCCGCGGATAGCCCGAGGGCGATCTTTGCCAGGCTCTTTCCGGTCTTGTTGCGCCAGTTCATAGTGGTTCACCTCACTTTTTTGTCGTTGTCGACTGTATGCCCCAAGATGGGGCTCGGCTTTATTATTGGATTTCCCTGAAAGCCTCGAGCACGTCGGCGACATCCGCCCGGGGCAAGGCTTCACTGAAGCGCTCCAGACGGTCGTAGGCGTGCCCGGGTACGCCCGTTTCCTCTCCAATGCGGCGAATCAATGCCGACACCTGTGAGCGGTCGAAGCTGTACTCGGTATGATCGGTGCGCCGCTCCACACTCAGCGGTTGCGCCTCGTCGGCCACGTCCGCCTCGATGTGGCAGGCGAGCAGCCCGTAGTCGGCATCGGCAATGGGCTCGACGTGCGGCATCAGCGCATTCACCGTCGGATCATCAAAATCGCTCATCCCCGCAACGGTGGGGTGCCCGTGAATCAGCGTGGTGGCGACACAGAACTGGATGCTCATCAGGCTGCCCGACAGCGAACTGAAGGGGCCGACGCTATGCATGCCTGCGTAGCCCACACAGGTGGGGTTCATTCGGATACGTACAGCGATCGGTTTGCGGCCATCCAATCGCTCGCGCAGTTCCAGCGCCGCGGTCACCGGCGTCTGGTTCAGCGCGCAGACCGGATAGGGCTTAAAGGTCACCTTGGGCACCGACCATTCCCGACCCAGTTTCGTGACCAGGGCGTCGACATCGCAGTCCTTGCCGACATAGGCGCGTACGAAACCGCTGTGCCCCTCGAAGGCCTCCGGTGCGGAGACCGAGCCCGCCTCCGCCAGGCGGGCGGCTACGAGGCCGTTGCGACCAGCAACCCCTACCTGATACCGCCACTCATCGGTGCCGTCACCGAAGGACTGCAGGATGCCACCGGTGAACGAGGCTGCGTTGCAAAGCGCCGCGGCGGTGCGCTCCGCGCTCAGGCCGCGGAACTTCGCCACAGCGGCGGCGGCGGCAATGGTTCCGAACAACGGCGAGGCCCGCAGGCCCTTGCCTGTGGTGGTGGCCGAGTACGCCGTCTCCAGCAGGCCGCCCACTTCGTAACCGGCGATCAGCGCCGGCAACAGCCGCTCCACCGGACCCTCTTCCGCTTCCACCAGCGCAGTGAGCAGCGGCAGCAGAACGGCGCCGAAATGCGCCACCCCGCAGGTGTCCTCCTGGGCGCGCCCATGAAACAGGGCCGCATTGGCCAGGGCGGCGCCGGCCACCGTGCTCTTGCGACCATCACGCAGCAGGGTCGCGCCCTGCGCCCGCTCCCCGTCCATGGCCAGCGCGGCCTCGGCGGCCACCGGAAAGAAGGGCGTGGCGTGGGAACCCAGGGCGATGCCGTAACCGTTGAGCACGCAGGCCCGGGCCTTCTCTACCACCTCGGCGGGCAATGTTTCGATGTCCAGGCCGTGGACGAAATCCGCCATCGCATTCGCCAGACTCATAGCTCTCCTCCTTAGCGTTCCGGTTTCAGGCGCCACCGGCATAGGTCTCACGCAGCTTGCGCTTGAGGATCTTGCCAGAGGGGTTTCGGGGCAGGGCGTCACTGAGCAGCAGCTGTTTGGGCACCTTGAAGTTCGCCAGATGCTTCCGGCAGTGAGCCTCCAGCATCTCGTAGCTAAGTTCCGCGCCCTCGCGGGGCACGACCACCGCCACCACGCGCTCACCCCAGTTCTCATCGGGCAGGCCGATCACGGCGGCCTCAGCCACCTCCGGCAACTGGTAGATCACGTTCTCGACCTCGGAGGAGGCGACATTCTCCGCGCCGGTGAGGATCATGTCCTTGCGCCGGTCAGTGACATAGAGAAAGCCGTCCTCGTCGAGATGGCCAATGTCGCCGCTACGAAACCAGTCGCCGAAGAAGCTCTCTTTGGTCTTGTCCGAGGCGTTCCAGTAGCCGCGGGTGACCTTGGGCCCGCGCAGGCAGATCTCGCCCTCTGTATTGGCTGGCAGCTCACGGCCCTGCTCATCGCAGATGCGGATCTGCACGTGAGCAAGCGCCCGGCCAGTGGAGCCGATTTTCTCGATCTCCATGCCCGACTCCATCAGGGTGTCACCACTGCAAGTCTCAGTGAGACCGTAGCCATCGATATAACGCCCGGCGCTGAACACCCGGGTGAAATCGCGAATGCGGCTCTCGGGGGTCTTCTCGCCCCCGCCTATGCACCAGCGGAAGCTGGACAGATCGAAACGCTCCGGGTTCTCCACCGCCAGTATCTGGTTAAGCATCACCGGTGCGGTCCAGCCGCAAGTGAGCCGATGGCGCTCAATGCTCAGCAGCGCCGCCTCGGCATCGAACTCCCTATGCAGGCACAGGGTCCCTCCCTGCCAGAGGAGGGCCACACCGGGCAGATCGAAGGCGCCCACGTGATAGAGCGGGCCCACGGTGAGCAGCCGATCCTCGCCGGTCAGGCCCACGGCAATCACGTGGTCCATGCACTTCCAATAGAAATTCTCGTAGCTGTGCATCACGCCCTTTGGGCGGGCCGTGGTGCCGGAGGTGTACATCAGCCGAAACAGCTGATCGCTGCGCCGGGGACGAGGCTCGGGGATGGGCCAGGTGGAATCCGATAGTGTCCGGCTGTCCTTCTGGGCGGCGGCGTCCACCACCACGGTGTCGTCGTAAAGGTTACGTACCGCGTCAAACTGCTCGTCCACAAACAGCAGCTTGGCGCCGGCGTCGGCGAGGATGTAGCGCACTTCCTTGCAGGCCAGCCGGAAGTTCACCGGCAGGAACACCGCCCCTAGGTAACTGGTGGCGAAGGCAATATCGAGGAAGGCGGGGCTGTTCTTCATGAACAGCGCCACCACGTCACCCTCGCCTATGCCGCGCTGGGCGAGCAGAGCGGCCAGGCGGCGAATGCGCTCATCGAACTCGCGATAGCTTACCCGGCGCTCGCCGTAGATGACCGCCGTGTGGTCTGGTCGCTGGCGGGCGTGAAACGCGATAAAAGCGCTCAGGTTAACCACTTTGTTCACTCCTTCCTTACAAACCGGCGCGACTCTGACGATCACGTCGCGGTGATCCTGCCCCTGCGGAGGCCAAAATCAGTAGGATTTGGGCATACCCAGGTCGTGTGTGGCGATGAAGTTGAGGATCATTTCCTCGGAGACCGGCGCGAACTTGAACAGCCGCGCGTCGCGCCACAGGCGCTCGACGTGGTACTCGCGGGCATATCCCATGCCGCCCATGGTCTGCATGCTGCGCTCGATGGCATGCATGGCCGCGCGGGCTGCGACCAGCTTGGCCATGTTCGCCTCGCTACCGTAGGGCTGACCAAGATCGCACTGGACGGCGGCGCGCAAATTCATCATGCGGGCACATTCCAGCTCGGCGTGGGATTCGGCCAGCGGAAACTGCACACCCTGGTAGCTGGTCACCGGGCGGTTGCGGAACACCTTGCGTTCATTGCCATAGTCCACGGCCAGGCGTGTGGCCAGCTTGCCGGCACCGATCAAGCTGGCGGTGGTGACGATGCGCTCGGTGTTGAGCACCTGCAACAGCTCGCGCCAGCCACCATGCAAAGTGCCCACCAGTTCGTGGGGCTCGATCCGCACATCGTCGAAGAATACAGAACTGGCGCTCAGGGTGTGGGTGCCCAACTTCTCGATCGGTGTATGGCTCAAACCCTCGCGGTCGGTATCAACCAGAAACATGGAGATGCCCTGGGTGGGTTTTTCTACCTCGTCGGCCTTCCGGGTACGTGCCACCACCAGCATCTTGCCGGCGGTGCTCACCCCGGTTATCCAGATTTTCTGGCCGCGCAGCCGCCAACCCTCACCGTCCGCGGCGGCGAAGGTGTCCATGTCCAGGGTGTTGCTGCCGGCATCCGGTTCGGTGAGCGCCATGCAGAAGTTCAGTTCGCCGGCCGCGAGCTTTGGCATCAACTTCGCCTTCATCTCCTCGGTGCCGAACTGCGCCACCGAGACCCCACCGAAGATAGGGTTGATCATGAACAGCTGCCCCAGGGTGCTGCCGGCACCTCCCTCGGCCAGCGCCTCGACAACTAAGGCCATCTCCAGCATGCCCAAGCCCGCGCCGCCGTACTTCTCTGGCAGCAGCACATTGGCGAGTCCGGTCTCGCAGATCGCGCTCCAGCAATCCTGCGGAAAGGTCTTGGCACTGTCCTGGGCCGCCCAATACTCCAGACCATAATCCTCACCCAGGCGGCGGGCAGTATCGACGATCATCTGTTGTTCTTCGGTGAGTGCGAAATCCATGATTAACCTCTACGTAAAGGCGCGCGGGGGCGAAGCAGTCGGTGCGGCTGCTGCAGCGCGTCGATGATGCGATTGAGAAAAACCAGCGCGCCGGCGCCATCGTGCAGCCGATGGTCAGCGGCCAGCACCAGGCCCATCTCCCGGCGCAGCGCCGGCTGACCGTTATCGTCGGGGCGGAACACCTCGCGAATACTGCCGACACCGAGAATGGCCGACTGGGGCGGGTTGATGATGGGCGTCATGTAGCTGACGTTGAACATGCCGCCATTGGAGACGGTGATCGCCCCGCCCTGCATGTCTTCGCGGTCGGCGGAACCTTCCAACACCCGTTGCTGCAGGGAACGGGCCCGGCCGGCGATCTCGTCCACGTTACGACCGGCCAGACCCTTGATCACCGGCGCCAGCAGGCCGCGCTTGGTACTCACCGCCATACCCACATCAACGTCCTGGAACTGAATAATTTGGTTGTCCAGGAAGATGCGATTGTGCTCCGGCGTAACCTCCAGTGCCCGCACCACCGCGGCCAGCACCATATGGTTGAGGGTGAGCTTGTCGTAGCCCTCCTGGGCGTTGAGCTGACCGCGCAAGTCCAGTAACTCGGTAACCTCAGCTTCAGCCGCCAGGTAGAAATGTGGCACCTGCTGCTTCGCCTCGACCATGCGCCGGGCCATGGCCTGAACCAGCCCGGAAGCCGGGTTGCACTGACCGGGATCGGCGGAAGCCGTGTCCGGCGGCGCCTGAACCGCCGCGGTGGGCGCGCCTCCTTGAGCGGCGGCTCGCACATCCTCCGCTTTGATACGACCGCGGGGGCCGCTACCCGTGAGGCTCACAAGCTTCAGCCCATGCTCCCGCGCCAAGCGCCGTGCCAGGGGCGTGGCAATAACCCTGGCGCCATCGACAGCGCGTGTCACCGGTGTGTCGGGCTGCGGGGCCACTGAAGCCTCGGCTGGCGCCTCGTCCTGGACCTCCTCCTCGTCCTGGGGCACGCCCTGGCCAGGGCCGGTCCAGCGACCCACCACGGCACCCACCGGCACGGTCTCGCCGACAGGTACCACGATCTCGCGCAGCTCGCCCTCGGCCTCAGCGGTGATCTCGGTGGCCACCTTGTCGGTTTCCACCACGAACATCAGGTCGCCGGGGCTCACCCGATCGCCCGGTGTAATCGACCACTCCGAAATCGTACCCTCGGTCATGGTCAGCCCCAGCTTGGGCATCAGCATGTCGTTCAGTTCGCTCATGTCTTAACGTCCGGTGAAGCTCGGATTGCGCTTCTCAAGAAAAGCGGCGATGCCCTCGTGGGCGTCCTGGGTGTCGAACACCAGACCGATCATCGCCTGTTCATGAGCCAGGGCCGCGGCCATGGGCATATCAGCCCCATCGCGGAGAGCGCGCTTCATCAGCTTCAGCACCAGAGGCGACTTGTCGGCGATCTTTGCCGCCATGGCCAGGGCCTCATCCAGCAGGTCGGCCTGAGGCAGCACGCGGTTGGCCAAGCCTATCCGCACGGCTTCCTCGGCGTCGAAGCGCCGGCCGGTAAACATCAGTTCCCTGGCGACGCAGGCGGGCACCTGGCGAATCATGCGCTGGGTACCACCGGCACCGGGAAACACCCCCAGGCCGATCTCGGGCAGCGCCAGGCTGGCGCTGTCGGCCAGCAGGCGTATATCCAGGCTCAGCAGCAACTCGGTCCCGCCGCCGAGAGCGTAGCCGTTCACCGCGGCGATGGTCGGCTTGTCGCTGACCTCGAAGCGGCGGAACACCCGATGGATGTCCTCGGCAAACTCCTGGTAGTGGGCGATACCGTCCCGTTCCACCATTTCCGACAGGTCCCCGCCGGCCACGAAAGCTTTGTCGCCAGCACCGGTGAACACGATCACACGCACCTCGGGATTGTTCTCGAGCTTGATGAAGGCCTGCTCCAGCTCCAGCAGCACCGGAGTGCTCAGAGCATTGTGGACTTTGGGGCGGTTGACGGTGAGCAGGCCCACATGGCCGCGCACCTCGCTGAGTATGGCGTTATCGTTCATCGGTCTGACTCTCCTAGGCGCAAAGCTTGCGAACGGCTGCGATTACGGCCTCCGCGTCAGGTTGATAAGCCTTTTCCAGGCTGGGCGCGAACGGCACCGGCACGAAGGGCGAGGCAATTCGCATGATCGGGGCATCCAGCTCATCGAAGCCGATCTCGCCGATGCGCGCGGCGATTTCCGCGCCCACGCCGAAGGCTTCTACCGCTTCGTGCACGATCAGCAATCGGTGGGTGCGAGCCAGTGACTCCATCACCGCAGCCTCGTCCCAGGGCTGGATGCTGCGCAGATCCAGCACCTCTACTTCCAGCCCCTGTTCGGCAAGCTGCCCGGCTGCCCGCTCGGCGGTATGCACGGCTGCGCCATACGCCACTACCGTGGCATCGCGGCCGGCACGCACCGTGCGCGCTTTGCCGATACTCTCCGGTCCGGCGCCTTCGGCCAGCTCGCCCTTCATGGCGTATAGGGCCTTGTTCTCCACGAACACCACCGGGTCCGGGTCGGCGATGGCGGCCCTCAGCAAGCCGTAGGCGTCGGCGGGATTGCTCGGACAGATGACTTTCAGCCCCGGCACATGGGCGAACCAGGCTTCCAGGCACTGGGAATGCTGGGGGCCGGCGCTGATACCGCCGCCGTGGGGGGTCCGTACCACCATGGGCACCGAGGCCTGCCCACCAAACATGTAGCGGACCTTGGCGGCCTGATTGACCAAAGCATCCATGGTCAGGGTCATGAAATCCATGAACATGATCTCGAGCACCGGCTTGAGCCCGGAGAGCGCCGCGCCCACCGCAGCATTAGCCATGCTCGCCTCGGAGATCGGAGTATCCCGTACCCGATCGCCGAAACGATCCTTCAGGCCACGCGTGGCACCGAAGGGTCCGCCCACGTCGGCGATGTCCTCACCGAACAGGAACACCGCCGGGTCCTGCTCCAGCGCATCGGCCAGCGCTAGATTGATTGCCTTGCCGAACCGTACTTCCGCCATCTCAGGCAGCTCCTGTCTGTGTGTACACATCCGCGCGCCCGGCTTCGAAGTCTGGCGCACTGCCCTTACGAGCACGCTCCACCGCGGCGTCCACCCGCGCATCTACCGCCTCGTGCAGACTTTGCAATTGCGCATCGGCGACGCCCGCCTTGGCGAGCCGCGGCTCCAGCAGGCTCAAAGGATCATGCTCACCCAGGCCGGACAGCTCATCGGCATCGCGGTACTTCTGCGGGTCCCCCTCGTAATGGCCGCGAAAGCGATGGGTGGTGAACTCCAGTACCCGCGGGCCCTTGCCGGCACGCACGGCAGCCACGGCCCGTTCGCTGGCCTTGGCGACGGCCTGCACGTCACGGCCGTCCGCCCTGGCGTAAGGAATTCCGAAGGCGCCGGCGAGCTTGTCCAGCGAGGCCACAAACTGTCGAGAGGTGGGAGAAAACTCCGCCCAACCGTTGTTCTCACAGACGAAAACCAGCGGCAATTGCCAGAGGGCGGCCATGTTCAGGCTTTCATGGAGAGTACCCTCGGCCATCGCCCCGTCACCGAAGAAAGCCACCGCCAGCGCGTCGGTGCCACGCACCTGGTGGGCAAGCGCGCTGCCCAGGGCAATGGGAATACTGGCCCCGACGATGGCATTCGCCCCCAGCATGCCGATGGACAGATCAGCCACATGCATGGAGCCGCCGCGGCCCTTGCACATGCCTTCCTCCTTCGCCATCAGCTCGAGGAAGAACCGCTCGACATCCACGCCCTTAGCCAGTGCATGACCGTGGCCGCGATGAGTGGAAGCCACGCTATCGTCGGCGCGCAGGACACTCGCAACGCCAGTGGCGATCGCCTCCTGACCAATGCTCAGGTGTATGAAACCGGGCACTTCACCATCGGCGAACAGGCGCCCCAGACGAAGCTCCACCTGACGGATCAGATACATCCGTTCATAGAGCTCAAGCAGTTCGGCGGTCTTGCGCGTCGTCACACTGTCACTCCTTGCGCTAGCTGGGCTGCGCGCCTCAGGAAGCCTAAATTCGTATGGTGCGTCGGTTATTTGACCGACTGTTAAGTAGACAATGGGGCAGACATAAACGCCTGTCAATCCCGAATCCGCCTACGCTGCAATTTTGACCAGATTTGCTGCAACGCAGCGAGGCTCTCATGAGATCACGAAGGCTAGTTCTCCGGACAACAATGCCATCCGGAGCAAACGTGTCTCGACAAGAAAGTGCTTACCAGGCCAGTTCGAGGATCTCTAGTATGTCCTCGGGGCAACTCACCAGACGCGGATTGCTGCGAACCATCATGTTCTGCATACCCCCCCGGGCAATAGCGTCGAAGTGCTCACGCTTCACACCCACATCCCGCAGCCGGGTGGGCAGACCCAGATCCTTGATCAGCGCCGCCACCAGATCCGCCGCAGGAACTTCGGGCTGACCCAGAGCCTCACTGATCAGACGCTGCCGGTCGGCGTTCACCTCGTGGTTATAGCGCAGCACGCTGGGTAGCATCACGCAGGAGCAGTAACCGTGTGGCACTCCGGCCACTGCGCCCAGCTGATGACCGATCCCGTGGCTTGCGCCCCAGTCCACCCGCCCCAGGCCAGTGGAAGCCAGCCAGACGCCCAGCTGACTCTGCAAGCGCGCATCCAGGTTCTCCGGTCGCTCACGGTTTATGCGCAACGATTCATTGAGCATGCGCAGACCATGCAGGCAGGTGGCATCTGTAAAGGGCTGAGGCGCGCGCGAGCAAATGGTTTCGACAGCATGATCGACCGCCCGCAGGCCGGTGGACAGCCATAACCAATCGGGAGTATGCATGGTGATCGCAGCATCCAGGATCACCGCCTGACCGCCGATCTCCCGGCCGATGTAGAGATCCTTGACCTCACGCACCGGATCGGTCGCACCGCCAATCTTGCTGAACTCGGCACCGGAGAGCGTGGTGGGCACAATGATCTGGCGCAGCGGCGGGCTCGCCACCTCCGGTAACACCTTGGCGCCGTCCTCGCCGACCCGAACCCGGTAGTAGTCCAGCTGCTCGGGGGTTTGCAGGTCATGGGCGAGGCAAATCAGTAAAACCTTCACCGTATCGACGGGGGTGCCCCCGCCCACGGTGACGATAAGATCCGGATCTGCTTGCCGCACGGCGGCGGCAGCACGCAGCACACTATTCCGGGGCACATGGGCCACGCATTCATCGAATAGACCAACGAAACGCTCACCCAAAGCGTCCCTAATGCGGTCGATCTCGTCAGTCTTGCGGCTGAGCGTCTGGCTGGAAACCAGGAAAACCCGCTTCGCGCCCATGCACTCGGCCTGCTCCATCACCGCCCGTGCCGCAGGGACACCAAACACCACCCGATCCTGGGCCAGGAACTCATACTGTCCTGCAATGCTCATTGCCGCTCTCCTCCTAAAATGCCCCCCGGAAATTTTGTTTGCCTGCACCCGGAAATCTGGGCGACAGCCGTGGGTCATTATGAATAGCTAAACTCTCACCCCGATTGATCCAGCGCCCGTGACAAACATGCCGTCCACCCTCACGTGGCCCCTGAAGTAGCAGTTGACCACCAGATGATTGGCGACCAGCATCTTCATGTTCGCTCCTTTCGGTGCATTCCGCCCAGGCGGCTGATCAGCCTACGGATACCCGGCTTGATGATTTTCTACCGTACAGTTAGATTACTGACTGTATAGTTGATTAAAGGCTCCTCGTCCATAGTTGCGTGCCGAAACCGAGCCAAGGCGGTCTGACGCCGATGAGGATCCAAGCTTAGATGACCTGTCAGGTGGTCCAGAGGATGGGGCCACTTCAAATATCGCTTGGACCATACCCACGGTGGCGACGGACCGAATTACCTGGAAATGTGAGGATCTCCGCCATGACCGAGCACGACCCGAAGCTATTCAGCCCCTTCCGTCTGCGGGGGGTGGGGGCACGCAACCGCGTGGTCATCTCGCCCATGTGCCAGTACTCGGCCGATGAGGGCCGAGTCAACGACTGGCATCTGGTACAACTCGGGCGCTACGCTCTGGGTGGTGCCGGCCTGGTTTTTGCCGAGGCCACGGCGGTAAGCCGTGCGGGCCGCATTACCCACGGCGACCTGGGAATCTGGTCCGATGAGCATATCCCCGGCTTGCGGCGCTTGGCCGACTTTCTCCGCACTCAGGGCGCTGTGGCCGGCATCCAGCTCGGTCACGCAGGACGCAAAGGCAGCACCCAACGCCCCTGGCATGGCGGCGCGCCGCTCGAACCGAATTCCTCAGGTTCCACAGGTAAGGAAGGCGCCTGGCCTACGGTATCGGCCAGTGCACTACCCCTGCGTGAAAACGCCCCGGCACCGGAGGCCATGGACGCGGCTGCGCTGATGACACTGAAACAAGACTTCGTGAATGCTACCCGGCGTGCCCTGTCCGCGGGGTTCCAGGTAATCGAACTACACTGTGCCCACGGTTATCTGCTACACCAATTCCTCTCTCCCCTGAGCAACCTGCGCGAAGATCGCTACGGTGGCGAGCTAGCATCGCGTTGTCTCTACCCGCTAGAGGTGGTCGAGGCTTTGCGCGCGGCGATTCCCGAAGACAAGCCGCTGCTGGTGCGCATCTCTGCCGTGGACGCGCTTGAGGATGGCTGGACCTTGGATGACAGCTTGTATTTCGCCAGAGAATTGAAGGCACGGGGTGTGGACCTGATCGACTGTTCCAGCGGCGGGCTAGGCGGGGCGGCAACCGCCAGCGGCGCTCCCCGAGGGTTCGGCTTTCAGGTACCTTATGCAGAGGCGATACGCAGGCAGGTCGACATACCAACTATGGCCGTAGGCCTGATCATCGAGGCGCAGCAAGCCGAGACGATTCTTCGCCAAGGGCAGGCGGATCTGGTCGCCATCGCGCGCGAGGCCCTTAACAACCCAAACTGGGCATTGCACGCCGAGCAGGCCTTACGGTCCGAAGCTGGCTTTGAAAAATGGCCGGAGCAAGCCGGCTGGTGGCTTGCCAATCGCGCTCGCACACTGAAGAAACTGGCCAAATTCTGACTGACTCCAAAATTCGGTTCTTCGAGAGTTCATGTGGATTCGAATGATCAAAGTCGTTGCCCGTAGCGGGCTTCAGGGTAAAACGATGGCTCGTCGTTGAGAAAGGGCAGCAGTGCGACCAGCAGACGTACCTGCTCGTGGTAGCGGGCATCAATGCTCATCCATGAACTCCTCCGGGACCGTGACCCGATATTCCTTGTCCAACCGGCCACCCTTGTAGAGCTGCCGCTTGCCCTTCCCCAGGTCGAGGCTGTGGGTCTCCAATCGATGGTACCAGGCGTGGCCGGCATGGCGAGCCAACACCAGAAAAGCGCGCTTAGTCTTCACCGAGCGGCACCCTGCCAGCAGCGCCTGTAGCCGCCGCGGGCACAGCGTATTGAGCCCGGTGAAGGTATCCACCAGCTCGCTGCTGAACAGCAGGTCGTTGGGCGTGATGGCGATCCACTCAAGGATAGCGCGCTCCGGCGTCGAAATACGGAGAGTAACCCCCACGCCAGGCGGTTTGTAGTCCGTGAGGCTACCGGGGAGATCTACCGGCAGCCCCTTGTCCTGATGCAGATCGATAGCCCCGGCCCAGTCGGCCTGACTCAGCCATAGCGGCAACTGCGAGCGGCGCTCCGCCCTATGCGTCAACGTAGTTGTCACCTAAACGGATTGAGAGGTGATCAACATGCGTTACCCCGCAGAGCGTAAGGAAGCCATCCTCAAGAAGATGGCGCCGCCGATGAGCATAACCATCCCGGAACTGGCCGAGCAGGAAGGCATCACCGCGACAACCCTCTACAATTGGCGGAAACAGGCCAGAGCACGAGGACAGGTTTTGCCATCACGTTCGAACGAGCCCGACCAGTGGACCAGCCAGGAGAAATTCCAGATCGTCCTGGAGACGGCCCCGATGAACGAGGCCGAACTCAGCGCCTATTGCCGCGAGCGTGGGCTCTACCCCGAGCAGGTGGAGGCCTGGCGGGA
>NZ_FNES01000038.1 GCF_900100195.1 Billgrantia gudaonensis | reverse complement strand
TAACTGTTCAGCATTTTTTCGCCGTGCGAAGCATGGCGGATAAATGCCTGTTGGACTAAGCCGCCCGTCAGGCTACGACGCCGCTTCTATAGGGTTTTGTATTGGCCGGAGCGTGACCGGAGGCATCCGGTCGCGAGGGTACGGACCTGTGATGCCGCGTCCGGGCCGTGAGATTGGCCATGTTTTCACCCCTTTCCGAACCCAATTCAACCCAACCTAGCGCGTCTATGGGGCAAAATCCATCCGCGGAACGAGCGCCACCGCGGCCCGCAAGCGAGCCGGTTCGCCGAGTCCGTTGTGTGGGGGTGGCGTTAGGTCATGTTCGATACCGTTGCGTCCTGTGGTTGTCGAGTCGGGATCGTCGGGGGCTGAGTGTCCCGATCACCCGCAGGGTCGGTTGTCGGCAATGCGGGCAGGTGTAGGTCGGTGCCGAGTCGCTGGCGGCGGTATCGGCATCCGCTGTCGCGTCGATAACGGTCAGCGCCTGACGGATCTGGGCCAGACGTCGTCGTCGGCAACGATTGGCCAAAAAGCCATAGTGACGGACCCGCATCAGCCCCTTGGGCAATATATGGAGCAGGAAGCGGCGCACGAACTCCTCGCCATCCAGGACGAGCGGCTTGTGTCGGTCACGGTCGCGATAGTCCTTGACGCGCAGGGTGACCTGGTGATCGTCCACGGCGAGGATGCGGGCGTTGCTGATGGCGATCCGGCGCGTGTAGCGCGCCAGGTAGCGCACCACCGTATCGGTGTGTTCGAGACAGTCTTTGCTGTAGACCACCCACTCGGTGGCCATCAGGGTGTTGAGTTGGTCATCGACGTCACCGGGCCGAGTGACCCGGTGGAGTTCACCCGCAGTGGCGGCCTGGCGCAGGGCGCTGACCATATACCCACGATAGTGGCGCGACAGGGCTCGCACCGGGAACAGGTAGTGGCCACGCGCCCCATGCCAGCGACCATCGTCGTCCAAGGCACCGCCAGGGACCAGGCAGTGCAGGTGCACATGCTGGCTCAGATTCTGGCCCCAGGTATGGAGCACGGCACTCATGCCCATCTCGCCGCCGAGGCGTTTGGGATCGCGACCGAAGGCACGCAGCGTCTGCCAGGCGCTCTGGAACAGCAGTCGGTGGATCACCTCGGGATGCAGCTGAACCCAGCCGTTGAGGCGGTGGGGCAGCGTGAACACGACATGGTAATAGCGCACCGGCAGAAGGTTCGCCTGTTGCCGCTCGGCCCACTGGTGCATGGCGCGGCCCTGGCACTGCGGGCAATGGCGATCACGACAGCCGAAGTAGTGCGGCTGGGTGTGGTCGCAGTCCGTACATTGCAGGAGCATCCCGCCCATCGCCTCGGTACGACACGCCAGCAGGTGGCCACATACCCGTTGGCGCTGGCGATCCAGGCCGGCCGGATCAAGAAAGCGCGACAGGGCCTGTTGGAGGGTGGCGGTTTCAGTCATGGGCCACCTCCAAGCCGGCCACCAGATCGATAGGGCCCTGACTCGCTCCCTGCTGGCCCGGCAACCAGTGCAGGTAACGCATCGTCGACTGGATGCTGCGATGGCCCAGCAGCCGCTGGAGCTGATGCACGGGCAGGCCCTGTTCCAGGGCATGCGTGGCGTAGGCATGGCGCAGGCTGTGGATGCCACCGACCCGCTCGACACCGGCCAGGCGCTTGGCCCGGGTAAAGGCCCTCTGTGGCGCACTCAGATGCAGCGCACGCTCCGGGAATTGGGCGCTCGGAAACAGCCAGGTTCGCGGTCGATAGGCGCGCCAGTAATCGCGCAAGCGATCGAGCAGGGTAGCCGTTAACAGCACCATACGGTCTTTGGCACCCTTGCCCTGCGCGACACGCAGCTGGCCGCGCTGGCTGTCGATGTCGCTGACCCGCAGGTGGCAGACCTCGCTCACGCGCAGTCCGCAGCCATAGCACAGTTCGAGCATCATGCGATGCTTGGCGTTGTGGCACGCCGCCAGAATCCGCCTCACCTCGTCGCGCGTCAGCAGTTCCGGAATCCGCTGCGGCGTCTTCGGCACCACCGGCGATACGTCCACCGACGGCCAGTGCAACACCTGCAAATAGAGGAACCGCACGCCGTGCAAGTAGACGCGGCAGCTGGCGGCGGACAAGCCGCGCTCCTGGACCAGATGATTGAAGAAGCGTTGCAGATCGTCGCTGCTCAAGGTGTCCGGCGGGCGGTGGAAATAGCGCGCCAGGTCGGTGATCACCGTCAGGTACGTAGTGTGGGTGCGTGGTGCGAAGCCATGCTGCCGCATGGCCTCGATCATCGTCTGTCGTAAGGCAGTCATCGCCATCACTCCTGTTCTCTGACCCACGTGGGTCAAAAAACAGTGTGGTTCGATGACGCAAAAGACAGGATGCGACGACAGCTACCGCGAAGCGGTTTAGTTCAACAG
>NZ_FNES01000026.1 GCF_900100195.1 Billgrantia gudaonensis | reverse complement strand
AGTACACCGCGGCTTTTTTTGCGATTTCAAGCTCTTCCGACTTCTCGGCCAGTTGACGCTTGAGCCGGGCATTCTCGTCGGCCAGGGCTTGCTCGCGCTCTGAGGCGCTTTGCTGCTGCTGGGCCTTGGCTCGCCACTGGTAGAGCTGGCTGGGCTGCAGGCCAAGCTCTCGGGCGGCGGCACTGATGCCGACACGGTCGGCGAGGGCCAGTGCCTCGGCCTTGTAGTCCTGGGAGTAGCGGGTACGGGTCTTCTTCATCGAAGCTGCTTGCCTTGCCATGGGTCACCTCGTCTCAGTGTACTGTCTTAACGAGGTGTCCACTGCTGCTGGGCAAGATCACTTCCTCTTTCCTTTGGGAGTCGCGAAAGCTTGCTCGGGTTCCGCGCCCAGCGTTGGCGAAAGTGTTGGCAGCGCCGAGAAGACCTGGGCACGACTCGGCTATGCTGAAGGCGTGACATGCCCAACGTCACTGGACAAGGAGATCCGCCATGCCCAGCAAGGCCCCCACCATCGTGCGCGACATCATGTCCCGCGACTGCTATCGGGTTACCGGCAACACCTCGGTCACCACCCTGGCCGAAGGCCTGGCGCTGCACCGCCTGCCGGGGGTGCCGGTCGTCGACGGTCATGACCACCTGATCGGCTTCATCTCCGAGCAGGACGTGCTCGGCAAGGTATTGGAAAGCGCTTACCTGAATGACGAACCGCCGCTGGTCAGGGAGCTGATGCGACACGAGGTGCTGTCGGTCATGCCAACCAAGAGCATCACCGACCTCGCCCAGGAAATGCTGGGAGCCAAGCCCAAGGTGTACCCCGTCACCGAACAGGGGCGATTGGTGGGTATCGTCACCCGCCGCGACGTACTGAGCGCCCTGCTACGCATGCGCCATGCCTGATCGCCGCTCGCGTCGCAGCGCCCATCCATGCGCCCGGCAATCGCCGGGCGCAGCGCATTTCGACACCTCGCCAGCCCGCTCATGACTGGCTGCCCCACGGGCATAAAAGAAGCCGCCACATGCGGTGCATGGGCGGCAAGATCGAAACTGCGAGCCAGAACAACAGTGTTAGCGACTGCCATCGCGCTGCTGTCTGTACCTCTATGACAGCCTTCAGACAAAAAGTTCTCACCGTGACGAAGATATCTTTTCTCGTTTTGCCCCACCGTCGACGATACGGCCCTGACGGCGAGGCAACGGCAAGCCCTGGCACCCGATGCTTGCCTTCCCGGCAAAGGCTCCTTTATGATCCCCTGGCCTCCTCGCGGGTGTAGCTCAATGGTAGAGCAGAAGCTTCCCAAGCTTAAGACGAGGGTTCGATTCCCTTCACCCGCTCCAGGCTTAACCTAACCCACTGACACCAAATATTTTTCCTGCCTATCATGGGTTTAGGTGCTACAGGAATGGCTACAGCAGTGGCTACACCTGTCCCCCGCTCCAGTGATACCCTTGCCTCAGTGACCACCGCAGACGACTACGGTCGAAGTCTGCTTCCCGTGCGATTGGGGGACCATCATGGCCAGGGGCAAGCCCACCGACACCCGTAGCCTCCGACAGCGTGGCAGTGTCTGGTTCATCCAGAAGCGTCTATCGCCCACCCTCGCCAAGCACCTCGGTAAGAAGATGCTCCAGCAGAGCACCCAGACGGGTGACCTTGATGAAGCCTGTCGGATACGTGACCGTGTGCTTGCCGATCTTGGCGACCTTGAAGCCCAACTGAAGGGCGAGGCTAGCCAACTCCAACAACGGCGGATGTTCCTCCAGGCACGGGACCACTATCAGGACAGAGAAGATTCCCTCGTCAGCGTCGATCCCCGCGATCCTGTGAGCCTGACCGAGATCATGGACCCCGAGAAGCTGCCAGAGATCGAGCAGGATGCGCTCAGGAGCGTCTATGAGGGGGACACACCGGCCCGCTACCGTCTGACACTGAGAGCGGCGCTGGAGGACTGGAAGACGTCGCCGCTGGTGGAGCGCAAGCCATCGACTCGCTCGAAGAACGAATTGGCCATGGAGCGTTTGCTGGCGTACCTGGGTGAGGATGACGTAACACTGATTTCTCTCGACCGGCGACAGATCAAGGACTTCATCACCTCGATGCTCGGCTTGGGCAAGACGAAGCAGACCGTAGCCAACTACCTGTCCGGGCTGTCGGCGCTCTGGCACCACGCCGAATACTCGATGGAAGAGGAGCTGCCAAACGGCAACCCGTTCAAGGGACACCAGCTCAAGCCCAAGGCCTCTGTCCAGCACTATGACCAATTCTCTCGGGCCGACGTTGAGGCGATCTTTTCAGCCACCGATGGCAATCAAGGGATCTACCGACTGCTGCCCCGCATTGGCTTCTACACGGGAGCCCGTATCGATGAACTCTGTTCGTTGAAGGTGACGGACATCATCCAGCGGCAAGGCGTCTGGTGCTTGGCGATCCGTGAGGGAAAGAACAGCAATGCCACCAGAGAAGTGCCGTTGCATCCAGAGATCAAGGTTCCCGTACTCGATCAGCTCAAGGACGCTAAGAAAACAGGGAGGGAATACCTGTTTGCAGAGGCTGAAGCGACCAAGCGCAGCGACGGTAAGAAGAGCCCCAAGTTCTCCCAGTGGTTCAGCAGGTTGATGGCAAAGACAGTCGCCAGGGGAAGCCGGAAGCTGGCATTCCACTCCTTCCGATCAACCGCCATCACGATCATGGGAGATGCTGGAGTGAACGAGTCGGTCATCGTCTGGGTGACTGGGCATGAGCGAGGGCTCACTACCGCCAACAAGGTCTACAACAGGGGGCCAACCTTCAAGACGAGGCTGGAGGCTGTGGAGACGATACAGCTTGAAGCGCTGTACTGAGGCGGGCATATCAGGACGACACAGCTCAGCTATAGCGAGTGCTGGCACGTCGGGACCTGCTATTCGCTAAAAGCCATAAATGAGGACGTCTGTCGGCTTTAGCACCGGGGGCATGACCTTAGTCATCTGTATTTTTATACACATTTATGCACATTAGCTACGCGTATTGAAGTACCTTCTAGCTGTGGGCTACGGTGGGAACAAAAGTACAGGGCAATGAGGTAGTATCAAAATGGGAGTCATCGCCAACTTGAAGCTAGGAAGGACTCTTACGAAACTAACCACCTTGTTTGTAGAGGTTAATCGCTCTTCGAACCTAAACCGAGAAGAAGTCAGGTATACACGTAGCTACCAAGATTTAACAGACAAGCTGAAGCCCTACAACCCTGACAAGGTTTCACTTGAACTGACAAACAACATGATGGTCACGGCAAAGCTGGGACATCATGAAAGACTCAAAGCCCAAGAAAATTTACTGGATGCCTTATCCCAAGACGGCTTCGCTGCAAAAGGGATGTGATTCTATGGGGTTTTTCACTCGCAACACAATGAACCTTGATCAAATGACCCATCTTGTCACCTATGTAGCAGCGTCAAGTATTGGCTATTACAAAAAGCAGGGGTCGTGGGCTGACGAAGAGCTTAGGCATAAGCTCGTTACAGCATGGCTTCAAGAAAATGGTCACAGAGCCTCACATTGGAAACTGACAAAGCTGGCACTAGCTGCGGATGGCGTTGCCAGAAAAATTCTTCTCGACGTGCCAGAGTTATTTGAAGACTTACCACCCTCTGATAAAGAAGAGCAGAAAGATATGTACGACTTCGTATTCGAATATAGCCATAAGGCTTTGCTCTACGAAGGAATAACCAAATAAACACCAAGCCTAGAGGTCTGCCATGATGGGCTTCCCTGACTTCAACAATCCTGCTGAAGCAGCCCGCGCCTAGGCTGGGCAGTAGTATGAGATTGCTGAAGAGCAGAAGCGGCTGACTCAGCCCTACGTTTCATCTGGAGGTGATCCATGCATACGACCAGCTCCAAACCGAAGTCGTTGCAGCGGCCCTTGAGTGAGCAGCGCCCCGATGGAGCGGCAGCTTGTAACGTTAGGTATCAAAGCATACCATTCCTATAGCCAGCAAAGAGAAACTGTATGATGGAACATCAGAAACCAAAGTTGTCCCTGAACGAAAAGATTTCCATGCGACGCATTCTTGGCGTTGCACAGGAGTTTCGCGAGCTTCAGTCTGACTTTCCATTACAAATAGCTGCCCTTTTTGCCTACGTCGCTGCGAACCCAGGCATTTCAATGGATGAACTGCGAGAGCGAACCAACACAAAGCAATCAACTTGCTCAAGGAGTATTTCTGTACTTTCCGAATGGCAGGAATACGATAAACGTGGTTTCGGCTTGGTCTGGACGGAGGAAGACCCTACAGAGCGCAGAAGGAATCTCGTGCCTCTCACCGAGAAGGGTGAGGAACTGGCCGCGACACTTTCTGACATAGTCCGCTGATCTAAGCAATGAGCCATAACCAACTGACCGCCGCCAACATCACCGTCCGTAAGACAAGACGTCAACTTAACCAATCGCGCCGAGTTTCTAGAACTAGTTGCTGAGGTCGAAAAGGCAGGGATTCCAGCCATTAACGCCAAACGAGGACGCTACGGCGGCACCTTCGTCGTCAAGGAGCTGGTCTATGGCTAAGCCATGTGGATCAGCCCAACATTCCACTTGAAGGCCATCCTTGCGTATGACGAGTTGGTGGCCCGCCATACCCGCCACCCGAAGGCTCCGGCACTCCCTGACTTCAAAAACCCTGCCGAAGCAGCCCGCGCCTAGGCTGGGCAGTAGTATGAGATCGCTGAAGAGCAGAAGCGACTAACTCAGGCAAAGAGGATGAGCGGGGCGAGGATGACACAGACAGGGCTGAGCGAGTCCCTAAGCAGTTCCCACCTCCTCGCTAGGGCTCCTTCCCTGAAGAGCCTGAGGCAGCCGCACAGCGGCAATGCAATTTCCTGACACCTTAGGAAGAGCAGCCCCTCTTCGAATCACCACAGCGTTCAAGCGAGCCAGTCTCACTGGCGTTCGAGGACGCTTTCACCACACACTCACCTGACCTCTCATCAGTTCTATAGCAGGACCCGTGCCAGCCTCCTCACCGGCATGGCCAATCGAAACCAACCCATCGAGAGATCAACTGAATATCCATCGTGCGTCTCGTTGTGAGCAGTCTCGGCTCATGACGCCGACGGTGAGGCTCGGTGGATACCCACTTGAAGGAGCCTATATCCATGTACATCCAAATCAATGCAGACACTCCCGTCACTGTGCGTTCGAGCGAAGCTCTCACCAACGGCTTCCCCATGAAACTCCTGCCAGTGAAGCGGATCATGACTGACGACACCCCTATAGCCAAGAAGAAGATATTCGAAGAAGGACTGAAGCGAGTTCTCCAAGCTCAAGCCGATCTTCTCAAACACGAGATACCCGCAGGTAATCTACAGGCGGCCGTACTGACTGCGGTCCATGGTCTACCTCTCGAGCCTGAGAACCTCGAGATGTTCGCCCTTGGCATCTATCCACTCTTCACAGAGAACGCTGGAGACTACATCCGCTATGTCTCAGCTCTGGAGGAAGCCGTAGACATCGCCATCGATAGCCCATCGGTGACCGTCAAGGAAGTCTATGTGGCTGTGGCTCCGAACTTCTCGCCACGGAATTGGTACGAATTGGAGGAGCTAGGCATTATCCCTGTGAGCTTCTTGCCGATGGGTGAGGAGAGAGTTTAAGCACACAACGTGGGTTCAACCCACGCAGCAGCAATGCAATTCCCTGACACCTCAGGAGGAGAAGTTCCTCTGGGGGCAATCCAAGAAGGCTCGGCATACTGAGATCACCTTCAGCCCCGCCATAACCGTAGCTTAATCGCTTTCGGGAGACTCCAAGTAACGGTCCTCTATTGAGGATGCATGAGAAAGGAGGTCAACCCGACACAGTCCGATCAAGCTGCTTATCGGTGTCTCGACTCAACCTCGCCAGTTGACGGGAACACAGAAAGCAGCGATGAGCATTCACTCCCTGGCCCGATTTATGGCCCTGTGAGCCGCTCTGAAGATCGGCGGAAGGATCCTCAGGAGGTGGTGGCCCTGAGTGCAGTCCGAGCGACCTGACGATAACTGATCGTCGGGCTGACTACGGGTGGCGGGGGATCCAGAAGACTGGCACCTGAGACCATCTCTCTTAGATTATCTCTTTAAGTTAACCCTCTGGGATTACCGACAGAGATTGTCTATTAGTTTTCTGTTGGAGTGGTCATCATCCATGATCCCCCTTTACAGAAATCTCTCTCAGTTCTTCTGGTAAGATTTACCAATAGATCTCTCTCCTCCTTACCGGTTCCTCCCTTGAGCCATCATCACCAATCAAACCAACCAGCGCATTCTCGAAGACAGTCGGTCAGACTGGCGGTTTCGTCCGTCTGCTGGTCCGCCTGTCTGAAGGGAACCGACTGTCTCCGACAATGAGGACGAAATAATCATGATTGCACCAAACACACTTTCCGATACCAATGGCACAACCAATGCTGTCAGCATCTTCACCGATGGAGCCTGTAGCAGCAACGGACAGAGCAACCCTCAGGGAGGCTGGGGGGCTGTCCTACTCAGCGCCTCGGGACATCGACTGAAGATCGCCGGTAAGCTCCAGGGTGAGCCGGTGACTAACAACCGCGCCGAACTGACAGCCGTCATTGAAGCACTGTCGGCACTGAAGAAGGCGACAATCGTAGACCTGACCACCGACAGCGAGTATGTCATGAAAGGAGCCACGGAATGGCTTCACGGGTGGAAGCGGAAAGGCTGGAAGACGGCGAGCAAGAAGCCCGTCAAGAATGCCGACCTGTGGCAACGGCTCGATGACCTGCTTGGGGTTCACTCAGTCCGCTTTCATTGGGTCCGTGGCCATTGTGGTCACCCGGAGAATGAACTGGCGGATGCTCTGGCGGTGGCTGGCGCTGAAGGGGAGTCAGTGAGGAAGTACGACACGCTAGCGGTTGATTCACTGGCTGATAACTCAAAGGAAGGTGACCATGTGTGATCCGACGATGATAGCCACTACAGCCATGACGGTTGTTAGAACGAGCGCTCAGATGTATGGACAGCAGCAGCAATATGAAGCTGCGGCCCAACAGGCTGAAGCCCAAGATCGAATGTTTGAGCAGAACAGGAAGAATGTCTATAAGGCACTCGGTCGGCAGTACGGAGACATTAACGAGAGACAATCCCAAGAACAACAGAAAGCCGTCGAACAGAAGGAGCAACGGACAAGGGAGTCTCGATCTCAGATGGCACGGGCGCGTGTCGCTGCTGGTGAAGCTGGGATCACGGGTAAATCTGTACGTCTCGGGCTGAGAGACATATCAGGAGCTGCGGCTCGTGACCGTTCGACTATCGACCGGAACCTCGACTGGACTCTCAGTCAGCTTCAGCGGAAGAAGCAATCTGCGCGTACCCAATCGATCAACCGGATCAACTCCGTACCGAAAGGCCAAGAACCTTCGCGAGGGACAGCTCTTGCGGGCATGGCATCGACGGCTGCCGGTGGCGCTGCAAGCTTGGCGTCCATGCAACCCTCGAATCAGTCATACGGGTCAACTGCAGCAAAGCCCTACGGTGGCTCCGGCTGGGCCAATCAGACTGATACCTGATAGCGTCGGGAGGTTGTCCATGTACTCGTTCTCCTCGGCGAGTCGGTCACACTTGGCCTTCAGTGCTTCCATCGCCTTGAGGATCATCTCGTCCTCGGTCATCTCACCGGTGCTGACCTTCTCTTCACCGGCGACGTACATGCCGTCCTTCCGGATGGCGGGCAGGACGACCTTGGTCACCCAGTCTTGGAAGGCTCGGGCCTGGGGCTTGTCCGACCGCATGATCAGCTTGTAGAGGCCGGACTCGGAGATGACGATCATCGGCTTGCCAGGCTTGAGACCTAATTGCTCTCGACGCAACAAGCGTTTCTCCACGTCATCGAGGCGGCGATACTCACTGGCATACAGGCCGAGCGCCTTGATGACATCGTTCGCTACGAACCAGGGCGTCATACCCTGATCCACGACTCGGATGTCGAGGTCGACGCCGGTGATGTGGTTGGCAGTGTTGAAGGTGCGGATGCTCGGCTGTGCTTCGCGGATTCCAGTAGTCATTGCTCAGCTCTCTCTGTTGTCGAGGGTTGCTTTGAGGCGGTGATGGACGGGTTGTCCTAAGGCTATCCAATTCACATGGCCCCTCTCGGGGGCGTTGCTCATCCTCAAACTGAGGACGTGCCACCATGGCGCGTACAGTAGACACGGCGGAAAGTGATCTGCCTGTGTTCCCATGACTCCGTGTGTTCATTCGTGGCGAGGAGGAACGGGACTCCTACGTAACCGCTTTGCAGTGTGTGCCTACCGATTCTCGTCCAGAGGATTGACCACCCCCGGCTATTTCGTGGCGAACATCTGAGCCGGTATTGATGTATATAGAGCAGCGCGATTGCCCCGTACCACCCCCTTAGTTGGCGCGTGGTGGCTTCAGAAAGTTGATCTTCGAGGCATCCACATGGGGGATGAACGACACGGACGGGCACCCATCCCCCAAAGCCGAGCGCCTGGCCTATAACACTGGGTCATGCTTGGCGTCCGCCCACCGATCCAAGAACAGACCGCATTGATTCCAGGCCATTTGCCCGACCATCGGCACACGGATGAACACATCACCCGATACCAATCGGATGATCAGGCTGCTAACTCCTACTTCAATTCCCGAACGTTCCAGCTTCAGTAGCATACTTACGCCTCCTCAACTGTCTCTGTCATTCGATAGGCTCGATACTCAACACTCGCCCAGTCGGCTGTGCTGCTATCGCTGCGTGGCGAGCTTTACCTCCCACACGGGAAGGACTTTACTGGCGATGACAGAAACCACTCAACCCTCTGATTTAATGGATTAATTCTACGAGAGGAATAGTTCGAGAAGCGGATGAATCACAGACAAAAGACGGGGCTTTGATAGGCCCCGCCGAACGGTGATCTCCTGGCTTTCCCTTCTTACCCTCTGTCTGTTCTAACCAGCCGATGCCCTCTTTTCGGCGCGCTGGACGGTGCTGACTCCACAGCCGATGATGTCCGCTGTCTTGCGAACGCTGAAGCCTTGTTCCCTCAGTTCCAAGATTCGCCGATGCTTCTCCTCGTCCACCGGACGGCCCTTGTAGCGGCCCTGTTCCTTGGCCTTGGCGATGCCCTCGGCCTGACGCCGTCTCCTGTCCTCATAGTCCTTCCGAGCGACAGCGGCGAGCATGTCCAGTAGCATGGCGTTAACTGCGTCCAGCATCCGCCCTGTGAAGTCATCGCCACTGCTCACTGTCAGTGCAGTGTGGCTGGTGGGGAGATCGAGAGACACCACACGGAGCCCAGCACTCTGAATGGCTCCCTTGAGCTTGTCCCAGTCGGACTTGGTCAGGCGTGTCAGACGGTCCACTTGCTCGACCAACAGCACGTCTCCAGGCTGTGCGTCGTCAATAAGCCGCGCTAGCTCTGTCCGGTCTGCTCTGGTCCCGCTGGCATTCTCGACGTACCACGACGCGACCCTGGCTCCCTTCTCCTGGGCGAAGGCTGTCAGCGCCTCACGAGCACGGCTGGCGTTCTGATCGTCAGTGGATGCGCGGAGGTAGGCACGGATGAAAGTCATTCCTGTCACTCCCTGGTAGTCGCTTTGTTTTCGTTTGGATGTATTCATAATAAGTGTGATCGTTAGGGTTGTCAAACAGATGATGTGAACACGGTTCGACAGGCTCTCATCACGTAGTCTCTGAGGTGCACCCTAATAGACACAGCTTGCTCAGTCTGGTACTTATTGCTAAAAAGGGTTCGCTAAGGTAAGTTAAAAACAATACCTCAAGAATAGGCAGGGAACATGAAGGAAAAGCTCTTCTCAGTATTTTCAGTTTGCCTCATAGCAACTGGTTGTGCCGGGCGTGTAGAATACTCTCCTCCCATACAAGAAAACCAGGTATCCAATTCAGCCGTCATTAACAAGCCTAGAGAAGAGGTTTGGAAAGACAGCATACCCAAATTAGGTAAAAGCTTTTTTGTTATTAACAATATTGATCGATCATCAGGGCTGATAAATATTAGCTATTCTGCTGATCCAGAAAAATATATTAATTGCGGGCAAGTAACTTCCTACGTAAAAAATGCGCAAGGAGAGAGGACTTACAGATTCCCTGGAGCCCGATCAAGTCAGCGCTATGAAATCATGAACTCCGGAAGCCTATACTACATAAACAGGTCTATGAATCTTGATGGAAGGGTAAATATTATCTACGAAGAGATAACCCCTGACACCACTAAAGTTACCGCCAATACTCACTATGTGGTTAAAAGAGATATCAATGTAACGGCGGCAGCCAACAACATGAGCCAGTCAGCATCTGAAACAATCAACTTCGGATCGGGAGGCTCTGCTTCTTTCCCCCCGAGCCAAAATGGGCAAGCGACTACCTGCGTCCCTAATGGGGCCTTGGAAGAAGAAATTCTTGCAACAATCAGGGAGTAAAACTCTCTTCTGGAGAACCTTTAACATAATGCCACATCCAGAATAATCTTAATATCACCCCACTTGTTGGGTGGGGTTATTTTTTTATGTTACTAAATACAAAGAAACACTTCGAAGCAAAGCGAGGTCAAAAAACTCTCATTCCAAGCAACGCCCATAGCACTTCCAATTATTCGTAATTCCACTAAATAGCAAACGCCGCATTTCAGAAATTACCATACCAATAGGGCTGAGAGTAAATGTTATGACACAAAGAACACGGATTCCTTCAGCCAAACTGCCGGTAACATTGCCATCAGAAAAAGCAATGCGGAGCTATAATCATAATAAAACAAACTACGATCCTGAATTTTGGGAGTTTGAGTACCTAACTCATAGATATCTCAAGACGCTAGACAACATAGAACTAATGGATCGACTCAAGAAGATCAGAAGAAACCTGAGCAAGTTCTATACGGATGAACGTTCTAAAATACCAATAGGAGTATTTCATAGCACTTGGTACTGGCTACGCAAAGAACACCAAGCCAGATTTGAGATTTCTCTACGAGAGCTTGGATATACCTTGCCGCCTCCACCATTGGTTGGAACTATTCATTCACGCAACAACCGTTACCCTGACCTCAAAGTAGCTCAAACAACAAAGCTGTTCCGTTACCTGAAGAAAGAGTTTGCGGAAGACATGATACAAAAAGGAATCTTTAGATTCTCACCTGCCGAGACCTACATTGAAATGGAGGGTGATGTAGCCAGAGCTGACGACGAAAAATACAAAAGTTCAGTGCTACATGGAGAAAATGTCAAGATCACCACTAAGTCAGGACAAGAGATACGTCCCATAGGTAATCTTCATAGAACTACAGGCGGAATAGATTATCATATGCTATGCCTTTCACAGGCTTGGGATGAAGAACTATTTGAAGACTTCGGCGATGCTACTCATTGTGTTGTCGTCAACGATGTGGATGAGTTTTTGAGTCGTATTGAACAGGCTGGAAGAAAAGTCTACAGTAGGTGGTATTTTCATCATGGCCCAGTAAACTATTATGATAAATATGATATAGGCTTGAAGGGGAGTATTACCAGCGTCATGCACAAAGACTGCACATTCGCTTATCAAGAAGAGTACAGAATTCTTTGGGCCAGATTAGAAGGCCCTCCTGTTGAAGGCCATCAATTTCTAGAAACAGGCAATCTCGATGATATAGCTGACTTGGTGGCCTCCCCTAACAGATCAGGCTAGTAGAAGAACATTCGCCAAATGGGCAAGACTCCGTCTAGAGTACCATTGCTAGTCCATGCTGCCACCCGTACGATCATATAAACTGTTGCCTACGCAAATGGCTACACCAAAGGCTACAGATGGCTACTTTTATCGCGTAACCTACTGATTTTACATATAGCTGAGAAGCAAGGGGCGATTCCCTTCACCCGCTCCACTTTCGCTGCTGGCCCGAACGCAACCCCAGCGTTGCGCTTCCAATGCTTAGCGACCCCTGAGGAGAGCTTCTGCATGGCACTCTTTCTTCTCGTCCTCGCAGTCTGCCTGCTGGTCATCGGCAGCGTGGTGGTCCTGCTGCTGGTGTCGCGTACGCCACGCTATCGTACCGAGCCCGAACACCTGCTCGAACTCTTCGACCAGGCCCTGGAGAATCGCGTCAACGAGAGCGAGTGGCATGCGGTCATCGGCTATCCCATTCGCCACGACGAATATCTGGAAGGCATACGTCGCCGTGCCTACCGGTTGATGGACGAGCACGGCCGCTATGGTCGCATGGCTCGCGGCAGGTCGTTGCTGGATGCCACCGGTCACGAGGAACTCGCCGCACTGCGCGACCATCTGGCGGCACGCCTGCGACTGCAACGCGGAACCAACGACTCCACACGGCATGAGCGCTGAGCGCCCATCGGCTATACTGTGCGCCCGACATTCTGATCCCGGTTGGAGGGCCTCATCATGCCCAGCGCCATTCGCCAGATCCCTCTCGAGCCTCACACCCGCCATCACGACCATGACTTCCATCAGATCGTCATCGGCCTGCGCGGTCAGGCGGAGTTCGAGATCGAAGGACTGGGCGGCGCCATTTCGGCCTTTTCCGGCTGCATCGTGCCGGCCAACCACGTTCACTACTACGCGGGCCAGGGCGACAATCACCAGCTGATCCTCGACCTGCCCGGCGACGCCCCCGCGCTCACCGGACATCACCGCCAACTCGCTCGCCTGTTCGACGCCCCGCGATTCTTCGACCTCGATGCCCCGCTGAAGCGCTACCTCGACTTCCTGCTGATGGAGCTCGCCCAGTCCCCCGAGGGGCTCGACGACCCGTCGCAAAGCGACCGGCTGGCCGCGACCCTGCTCGGCTGCCTGCACGCCCGCCTGGGCGGTGAACCCTCGGCACCACAGCGCCGTCTCGACCTGCGCCAGCTCGACCGATTCATCGACCACCATCTGGCCGCCCCGCTGACCGTCGGCGATCTGGCCGCAGAGGCATGCCTCAGCGAAGCGCATTTCCGCAGCTGCTTTCGCGAGCAGACGGGGGTCACCCCTTGGCAGTACGTGCGCCGCCGCCGACTGGATGCGGCTCGCCAGCTGCTCGAGAGCAGCCGGATGCCGCTTTCGGAAATCGCCGCCTGCACCGGCTTCGCCCATCAAAGCGCCCTCTCCCATGCGTTTCGTCGCACCTACGGCCATCCGCCCAGCCAACTGCGCCAAGCGCCCGGACCACGTCGCACCCCCTGCCTGACCGTCGATATCCGCTAGACTTAAGTCGTAATTTCAACCCCATGGCGACCGGCAACCGCGAAATCGACAAAGAGTTCCGGGAAATTTGCAAGCAGTTCGCCGTGTCCCACTCTAGAGTCAAAGTCATCCACCGGTCTCGAGCGAGTACGCTCGAGTCTTGCCGTGGGTATGCCGTTTCAGACGGGTGAAACCCGGGGGATCTTTCATGCTCAACGCCAACAACATGCTTGCTGCGGATACGTGGCAGCAGGATCTGGACGCCCTGTTCGACCGCATCAGCGATCACTATGCCGTCGATGAGGAAGCCTTCGTCGGCGAACTCGTCGACGTGCTCGCCGCCGATGCCGATGACTTCCGCCGCATCGCGGACAAGACCGCGGCACTGGTGCGCGACGTGCGCGAAATGGACACCGCCGTCGACACCATCGACGAGCTGCTCCAGCAGTACAGCCTCGATACCCACGAAGGATTGATGCTGATGTGCCTGGCCGAGGCCATGCTGCGCATCCCCGACAAGGCCACCGCCGACGCCCTCATCGAGGACAAGCTGGGACCGGCCGACTGGAAGGCGCATGTCGGCAAGAGCGAGTCCTGGCTGGTCAACGCCTCCACCTGGGGACTGTTGATGACCGGCCGGGTAGTGACGCTGGACAAGCCCCGCGACGGCCGCCCCAGCGGTTTCATCAACAAGCTGGTCAATCGCATGGGCGAGCCGGTGATTCGCCACGCCATGGTCGAGGCGATGAAGATCATGGGTCGCCAGTTCGTGCTAGGGCGCGACATCGACGAAGCGCTCAAGCGCTCCAAGCCGCTGTTCGACAAGGGCTACACCTATTCCTACGACATGCTCGGCGAAGCCGCACGCACCCGTGACGACGCCCGTCGCTACTTCAAGGATTACGCGCACGCCATCGAGCGCGTGGGTCAGACCAGCCAGAACCTCGGCGCAGCCACGCCCGCCCCCTCGGTGTCCATCAAGCTCTCGGCACTGCATCCACGCTACGAGTTCGGTCGCCGCGAGCAGATCCTGCGCGAACTGGTGGGCAGCGTGCGCGAGCTCGCTGCCCTGGCCCGCGAGCGCAGCGTGGCATTGACCGTCGACGCCGAAGAGGTCGATCGCCTGGAGCTGTCGCTGGAAGTGTTCCGCGCCGTCTACGAGAGCGAGACCTGCCGCGGCTGGGGCCACTTCGGCCTGGTCGTGCAGGCCTACTCCAAGCGAGCCCTGCCGGTACTGCACTACCTCAACCGCCTGGCCGAACGCCAGGGCGACGAGATCCCGCTACGCCTGGTCAAGGGCGCCTACTGGGATACCGAGATCAAGGAGTCCCAGCAGCTCGGCGTCGAAGGCTACCCGGTGTTCACCCGCAAGGCGGGTACCGACGTCGCCTACCTGGTGTGCGCGCGCTTCCTGCTCTCCGAGGCGACTCGCGGTCGCATCTTCCCGCAGTTCGCCACGCACAACGCCCATACCGTCTGCACGATTCTCGAGCAGGCCAATGAAACCGGGCGTCACTTCGAGTTCCAGCGCTTGCACGGCATGGGCGAGGCGCTCTACGACGCCGCGCTACAGCGCGCCCCCGAGGGCACCTACTGCCGCATCTATGCCCCGGTGGGCGCTCACAAGGATCTGCTGCCCTACCTGGTACGCCGTCTGCTGGAGAACGGCGCCAACTCCTCCTTCGTGCACCAGCTGGTCGACCCCAAGGTGCCGGTGGAGTCGCTGTGCGAGCATCCGGTGGAGACGCTGCGCCAGCACGCCAGGCTCGCCAACCCGAAGATTCCGCTGCCGGCGGACATCTACGGCGAGAAACGCCGCAACTCGCGTGGCGTCAACCTCAATATCCGTAGCCACTACCGGCCGCTGATGGAGGCCATGAACGAGGTCATGGACAAGACCTACCGAGCCGGCCCGCTGCTGGCCGTCGAGGTCACCGACGACCCGGCCAATACCCACGAAGTGAAATGCCCCTTCGATCGTCGTCAGATCGTCGGCCGCGTGCAGTGGACCACGCGCGAGCAGGCCAGCCAAGCGCTGGATGCCGCCTGGGCCGCCTTCCCTCGCTGGGACGCCACTCCGGTCGCCGAGCGTGCCGACATCCTGCGCCGCTTCGCCGATCTGCTGGAGGAGAATCTCGCCGAACTGATGGCGCTCTGCTCCCGTGAAGGCGGCAAGCTGCTCACCGACGGCGTCGACGAGATTCGCGAAGCGGTGGACTTCTGCCGCTACTACGCGATGCGCGCCGAGGAGCTGTTCGGTGAACCGATGCCACTGCCCGGCCCCACCGGTGAATCCAACGAACTGTCGCTGGCCGGCCGCGGCGTGTTCGCCGCCATCAGCCCATGGAACTTCCCGGTGGCGATCTTCTGCGGCCAGATGGTCGCCGCCGCGGTTTCCGGCAACACCGTGCTGGCCAAACCCGCCGAACAGACCTCACTGATCGCCCATCGCGTGGTGGAGCTGCTCTACCAGGCTGGCATGCCGCGCGACGTGGTGCAACTGCTGCCCGGCGACGGCCCCACCGTGGGCAGCGTGCTCACCGGCGATGCACGCATCACCGGCGTGGTCTTCACCGGCGGCACCGACACGGCCCAGGTGATCAATCGCGCCCTGGCAGCCCGTGACAATGCCCCCCTGCCCACCCTGATCGCCGAAACCGGCGGCATGAATGCCATGATCGTCGACTCCACGGCGCTGCCCGAGCAGGTGGTCGTGGACGTCATCCAATCGGCCTTCCAGAGTGCCGGCCAGCGCTGCAGCGCGCTGCGCGTGCTCTACCTGCAGGATGACGTGGCCGACCGAGTGATCGAGATTCTCGAAGGCGCCATGGCCGAGCTGCACGTGGGCGATCCCCGGGATCTGGGCACCGACGTGGGCCCGGTGATCGACGACGACGCCCGCCGTGGACTGATGGCACACATCGAGCGTCTCAAGAGCGAGGGTCGCCTGGTCGCCGAAACCCCGCTCGAGGCGGCCCATACCGCCGAGGGAACCTTCGTAGCGCCGGTGGCCTTCGCCATCGACGGCATCGAGACCCTGGAACGCGAGCAGTTCGGACCGATCCTGCACATCGTGCGCTACAAGACCAGCGAACTCGACGACGTGATCGAGTCGATCAATGGGCGGGGTTATGGCTTGACGTTCGGCGTGCACAGCCGCAATGAATCCTTTGCCGAGGCCATCGCGCAGAAGATTCGTGCTGGCAACGTGTACATAAACCGCAACATCATCGGCGCCGTCGTCGGCGTTCAACCCTTTGGCGGCCAAGGGCTTTCCGGCACCGGGCCCAAGGCCGGCGGACCGCACTACCTACTGCGCTTCGCCACCGAGAAGACGGTGACCAACAATACCGCTGCCCTGGGCGGAAATGCGTCCCTGCTGGCGCTGGAAGACGAGTGATCGCCTGATCGATCCCAACGACTGTCGACACAACAACATCGACTGAAGGAACCCCATCATGGTTGAAAACAACATGGCCATCGGCTTCACGTTCGTGGTGTACCTGCTGCTGATGTGATCTTACCCAGCAATCGTGGACACCGATCTAAGCGATCACTCGGGCCTCGAAGGCCTCTGGGCTGATCATCCCAATCGCACTGTGCCGGCGCTGCCGGTTGTAGTCCATCTCGATGTACTCGAACACTTGCCGCCGCATGGCGTCCCGGGTCTCGAAACGCTCGCCATGGATCGCCTCGACCTTCAGGCTATGGAAGAAGCTCTCGGCGCACGCGTTGTCGTAGCAATTGCCCTTGGCACTCATGCTGCACTTCAGCTCGTGCTGGATCACCAGTGACTGGTACAGGGTCGAACAATACTGGCTGCCGCGATCCGAATGTACGATCACCTGCTTGGGCATCT
>NZ_FNES01000027.1 GCF_900100195.1 Billgrantia gudaonensis | reverse complement strand
AGCCGGCGTCGGTCAGCGCCTCGAGGAAGCGCAGGTAGGGAGCGGCGAGGCGCGTGGCCGGGTCGGTGTGGGCCGTGTCCAGTCTGGCGATCATGAAAGTCTGTACGGGAAAAGGATAAGTGAACCTACTTTACCGCGCCGGGGCGGTGGTACGCACCTCGCTCGGAGCGGGTCCGTCGACAAGCCGGCCCTCTTGCCATGTCAACGATGGCACTGCGTGGCGCCGCTTCACCCTTTTGCCTACAATGGGCGATCTGATTTTTGGCTTCCCCAACGCCGTCACGGTCAGCCATCGTGGAGGCGCCGGGGTTAGGCCGCATTACCCTGCGACTTCACCGACTGCAACGGACTGGATTCCATGCTCGATCCCAAACTGCTGCGCAGCGACCTAGAGACGGTCGCCCAACGACTCGCCAAACGAGGCTTCGTTCTCGACACCGAGCGGCTCTCGGCGCTGGAGTCCCGGCGTCGCGAGCTGCAGGCCGAGACCGAGTCGCTGCAGAACGAGCGCAACACTCGCTCCAAGGCGATCGGCAAGGCCAAGGCGGCGGGCGAGGACATCCAGCCGCTGCTCGACGAGGTGAGCGACCTGGGCGACCGCCTGGACGCTGCCAAGGCGCGCCTGGCGGAGGTGCAGGCGGAGTGGGACGAGCTGGCCAGCGGCCTGCCCAACCTGCCCCACGAGAGCGTGCCGGAAGGGGAAAGCGAGGCGGAGAACGTCGAGCTGCACCGCTGGGGTACGCCGCGGGCGTTCGACTTCACGGTGCGCGATCACGTCGACCTCGGCGCGCTGAAGGGCGATCTGGACTTCGAGCTGGCCACCAAGCTGACCGGCGCGCGCTTCGCGGTGATGCGCGGCCCCATCGCGAGGCTGCATCGGGCGCTGACCCAGTTCATGCTCGACAAGCAGACCCTCGAGCACGGCTACGAGGAGTGCTACGTCCCCTACATGGTCAACGAGGCCTCGCTGCATGGCACGGGCCAGCTGCCCAAGTTCGGCGAGGACCTGTTCCGGCTGGACGACGAGCGCGGCTACCACCTGATTCCCACCGCCGAGGTGCCGCTGACCAACTTCGTGCGCGACGAGATCTTGGAGCACCGCGAGTTGCCGATGCGCCTCACCGCCCATACGCCCTGCTTTCGCAGCGAGGCGGGCTCGCACGGCCGCGATACCCGCGGCATGATCCGCCAGCACCAGTTCGACAAGGTGGAGATGGTGCAGCTGGTGGAGCCGGAGACGAGCTACGACGCCCTGGAGGAGATGCGCGGCCACGCCGAGGCGATCCTGCAGGCGCTGGAGCTGCCGTATCGCGTAGTGACCCTGTGCACCGGCGACATGGGCTTCGGGGCCGCCAAGACCTACGACCTGGAAGTGTGGCTGCCGAGCCAGGAGACCTACCGTGAGATCTCTTCGGTTTCCAACTGCGAGGACTTCCAGGCGCGGCGCATGCAGGCGCGCTTCCGCCGCCCGGATCAGAAGAAGCCGCAGCTGCTGCACACCCTCAACGGCTCCGGCCTGGCGGTGGGCCGCTGCCTGATCGCGGTGATGGAGAACCACCAGAACGGCGACGGTTCCATCACCGTGCCCGAGGCGCTGCAGCCCTACATGGGTGGGGTCGAGACGATCAATGTAAGCTGAGCGACGGGCTACGGGCTACGGGCTACGGGCGACGGGCGACGGGCGACGGGCGACGGGCGACGGGCACTTTCGTTCCGAGCCACCATTTCGCTGGCAGCTCGCAGCCCGCCGCCCGCCGCTTACCGCTCGATTTCCCAACTCACGCTGACCCCGGCGTCGATGCTGATGGTGCCGGGGCGGTATTCCGCCTGCGGGGCGCTTTCGCGGCCGTCGGCGCTCATCGCCATCATGCGCGGCTGGAACACCGGCGAGTTCGTTTCGCTGACGGTGATGACATCGCCGAGGCTAACGCCCAGCGTGTCGGCCATCAGCTCCGCCTTGTGGCGGGCCTTCTCCAGTGCTTTGACCAGCGCTTCGTCGGTGGCGGCGTCGCGGTCGGCGAGGTCGTAGCGCACGCCGTCCAGGGCGTCCACGCCGGCTTCGGTCAGTGCGTCGAGCAGCATCGGTACGCGCTCGATGTCGTTCACCTCGATGTCGATGGGGCGCTCGAGCCGGGTGCGTACCTTGGGCGCTTCACCTTCGCCGTTGCGGCTCGGGCTGGTGACGTGCTCGGGGCGAACCTGCAGCGAGCCGGCGCGAATCGCGTCGCGCTCCAGGCCGGCGGCTTCCAGGGTACGAATCAGCTCGCCGGCACGGCGCTCGAGGCGCTCGCGGGCCTCGCCGAGGGCTTCGGGGTCGCTGTCGCGTGCATCCTGGGCTACGGCCGGCGTGTGCTCCCACAGGCGGGCGCTGAGCGAGGCGCGGTCGGGCGCGACATCGAGCTGCGCCTGCGCCTGGACGTCGAGCCGGCGCGTCTTGGTGTCGTCGTCGGCCAGGGCGCCGACCGGTGCCGCCAGGGCTAGAGCGAGAAGGGCGATGGGGGCACTGCGGCGTAGCGTGACGAAAGGGGGCATGGCACTCTCCTTGTTGGGTGACGAATGGCAATCCGCTCGTCGCTTTCGAGGCGCGTCGTTGGCTAAGGTTCCCCGCCGGCCGTCTGGGGTTTGTGCCCGGCGAGACGACGCGCCATGATGAACGGTCAGTTGGCGAGAAGAGCGTGCCGAATGCACATGGATGACGAAACCAGCCGCAGCATTCCCTTGAACCTGACCCTGGCGTTGGCCGCGCTGGTGATCATCGTGGCTGGCATGCGCGCCGGTTCCAGCCTGCTGGTGCCGCTGATGCTGGCCATGTTCATTACCGTGGTGTGTACGGCGCCGGTGCATTGGCTGCAGCGTCTGGGCGTCAGCGTACGTCTGGCGGTGTGGCTGACCCTGGTGGTGATCGGCGGCTTGCTGTCGCTGCTCGGCCTGCTGCTGGTCAACAGCTTCGGCACCTTCGTCGATGCATTGCCCGGCATCGAGAAGAAACTGTACGACTACTATCTGGGCCTGTTGGACGGCCTGGCCAGCATGGGCCTGGCCATCGACACCAATCGCTTGGCCGAGCTGATCGATGCCGAGCAGTTCGGCAGCCAGATCCCGGCGCTGATCGGCGAGCTGGGCAACCTGTTGATGCAGAGCGTCATCGTGGCGCTGTTGGTGGTGTTCCTGCTGTTCGAGACGCTCAACTTTCGCGAGAAGCTGTCGCATGCGCTGGCCAACCCGGCGCCCAGCCTGCGTCGCTTCCGCGAATTCAGTCTGACCTTGAAGCGCTACCTGGCGGTGAAGACGCTGATCAGTCTGGCCACGGGCCTGCTGGTGTGGCTGGCCTGCCTGCTGGTGGGGGTCGATTTTCCGCTGCTGTGGGCGGTGCTCGCCTTTGCTCTGAATTACATTCCCAACATTGGCTCGGCCATCGCTGCCGTTCCCCCGGTATTGCTGCTGCTGGTCTCGCCCGATGGGGGCCTATTGCCGGCGCTGTTCCTGGCGGCGGCCTATCTGGTGATCAACTTCGTGCTGGGTAACCTGGTGGAGCCCAAGGTGATGGGGCGCGCCCTGGGGCTTTCCACCTTCGTGGCCTTCCTGTCGCTGGTGGTGTGGGGCTGGATCTTCGGCGCGGTGGGGATGCTGCTCTCGGTGGTGCTCACCATGACGCTGAAGATCGCCCTGGACAGCCACCCGCAGACGCGCTGGATCGCCCACCTGCTGGGACCCGGTCAGCGCCTGCTGGTGGAGGACGACGAAAGTCTGGAAGTGGCGGACCGGCCGCCGCTGAAGCGGCGCGATGCCGAGTGAGACGATGCTGAAAGACACGAGCCCCGGCAATTGCCGGGGCTCGTGTCTGGGTAGGGAAGAAGGGGCGCGATCAGGCGTTCTGGTCGATGAACTGGGCCAGTTGGGACTTCGACTGGGCCCCGACCAGGGAGGCGATCTTGGTGCCGGACTTGAACAGCATCACGGTGGGCACGCCGCGAACGCCCTGCTCGGCGGCGATCTCCGGCGCGTCGTCGACGTTGATGCTGACGACCTTGAGGTTACCGGTGCGCTCTTCGGCGACTTCGTCCACCACGGGGGCCATGACCTTGCAGGGGCCGCACCAGGGTGCCCAGAACTTGAGCAGCACGGGCTTGTCCGCCTTGAGTACTTCCTGCTCGAAGTTGGCATTGGTGACATCGACGTTGTTGGCCATGTGATTCTCCAGTTGCGTTGCGCTGCATCGAGCGAAGGGTTCGGCGTGCAATCACGCCCGGTCGGCAGATGGTAGCGGGCGGCCGGGTCGCTGGCAAATGCACTCCATCGATGATGGCGATGCCCTGCATCGATGGCGAGTGCGCACCGACCGCCCTGACCATGGGCCGTTGTATATGCTATAAAGTAATCATATTTATGCTGAATATTTCCGATGAGTAGGGTGTGCGAGGCCAGCCGGCGGCATGGCGGGCATTGCACGAGTGTGGCAACGGAGGCAGTGCATCCATGAAATTACAGCAGCTTCGCTATGTCTGGGAAGTGACGCGCCACAACCTCAACGTTTCGGCCACGGCTCAGAGCCTGTTCACCTCGCAGCCGGGCATTTCCAAGCAGATCCGTCTGCTGGAAGACGAGCTGGGGGTCGAGATATTCGCCCGCAGCGGCAAGCACCTCACCCGGGTAACGCCGGCCGGTCAGGCCATCGTCGAGCTGGCCGGCCAGGTGCTGCGCCTGACCGAGAACATCAAGGAGGTGGCGCAGGAACATAGCGACGAGCGGCGCGGCAGCCTCTCCATTGCCACCACCCATACCCAGGCCCGCTATGCCCTGCCGCCGGTGATCCGCGAGTTCACCCGCAAGTACCCCGACGTGGCACTGCACATGCAGCAAGGCACGCCCAAGCAGATCGCCCAGATGGTCAGCGACGGTCAGGCCGACTTCGCCATCTGCACCGAGTCGCTGGAACTGTTCAACGACCTGGTGCTGCTGCCCTGTTACCGTTGGAACCGTTGCGTGCTGGTGCCGCGCGACCATCCGCTGGCCGAGATGGGGACCTTGACCCTCGAGGCGCTGGCCGCTCATCCCATCGTGACCTACGTGTTCGGCTTCACCGGCCGTTCGCAGCTCGACGATGCCTTCCGCGCCAAGGGGCTTTCGCCCAACGTGGTGCTCACCGCCGCCGATGCCGACGTGATCAAGACCTACGTGCGCCTGGGATTGGGCGTGGGCATCGTCGCCCACATGGCGTTCGACGAGGCACTCGACACCGACCTCGTGGCGCTGGAGGCCGACCACCTCTTCGAGAGCTCCACCACCAAGATCGGCATCCGTCGCGGCACCTTCATGCGCGGTTACATGTACGACTTCGTCAAGGGATTCGCCGGGCATCTCGAACGCGATCTGGTGGACGCGGCTCTGGAAGCGGGGCCGCGCCACGAGCAGGGGTTGTTCGAAGACATCGAGCTGCCAGTGCGCTAGGTAAACGCTGCACGAATGGCTGCACGGGCGAATCGCTGCGTTACGCGCCGCTCCCCGGGACCTTAGTGCTGCAGATGCAGCCCGCACTCTCGCTTGGCTTCCACCTTGGTGGGGTCGAAGTAGTCGAACTCGTTGGGCAGGTCGTGTTCCTGCAAGTAACGGTAGAGGTCGCGGGCCGTCCAGTGCAGCAGCGGGGCGACCTTGAGCAGGCCGTCGGCGTTGCGGCTGACCGGCGACATCTGTGCGCGCTCGGCGGTGTCTTCGGCGCGGAGGGCGGTGAACCAGACGTCCGGGGCCATTTCGCGCAGCGCTCGCTCGAAGGGCTCGATTTTCACTTCCTGGGTGAAGGCGGCGTGGCGTGGGTCGTCGATGCCGGGCATGGGGCCTTCCACGGCTTCACGATGCGCCCGCGTGCGTTTCGGCAGGTAGGTGATCAGGTTGAGGCCGAGGCGTTCGACCAGGGCGTCGGCGAAGCGGTAGGTGGCTTCGGTATTGTAGCCGTGGTCCATCCACACCACGGGAACGTCCGGGCGTTGGCGGCTCACCATGTGCAGGATGACCGCCTCGAAGGGACGGAAGTTGGTGGTGCAGATCGGCCGGCTGCCCTGTTCGAGGGCCCAGCGGATCAGGGCTTCGGGGTCGTTGCCCAGGTCGCGATTGATGATGTCGAGTGACTCGCTCATGGGGTATCTCCTGAATCGTCTGCCCCTACCCTAGCGGAGCGGCAGGGAGCCCGCCCAATACCGTTTTCTTGGGTATCTATAGCTAATATCGCATAAGAAGCCTGGTTCTTATTCCAGTGCTTTGGCGTCGAGTGCTGCCATCAGGTGGCGAATCTTGTCGAGGGTCTCGGTGTATTCCTCGTCCAGGCGCGAATCGGCCACCAGGCCGCCGCCGCCCCACAGGTGGAGTTGGCCGGCATCGGCCACGGCGGTGCGAATGGCGATGGAGGTGTCCATGTGCCCGCGCACGTCGACATAACCGAGGCTGCCGCAATAGACGCTGCGCTGGCTGGGCTCGAGTTCGTCGATGATCTGCATGGCACGCACCTTGGGGGCGCCGGTGATCGAACCGCCGGGAAAGGCGGCGGCCAGCAGGTCGAGCGGCGTGCGTCCGCTGCCCAGTTCGCCGGTGACCACGCTGACCAGGTGATGCACGTTGGCGTAGCTCTCCAGGCCGCAGAGCTGCGGAACCCGCATGCTGCCGGGGCGGCACACTCGGCCCAGATCGTTGCGCAGCAGGTCGACGATCATCACGTTCTCGGCGCGATCCTTGAGGCTGGCAGCCAGCTCCTCGGCCAGCGCCCGGTCGGCCTCGGGGGTGGTGCCGCGGGGGCGGGTGCCCTTGATGGGACGCGTCTCGACGCGGCCATCGGGACGGCAGTGCAGGAAGCGCTCCGGTGACAGCGAAAGAATGGCCTGTTCGCCCTGCTCGGCGGGCCAGGCCAGGTAGCCGGCGAATGGCGTGGGTGTCGCGTGGCGCAGGCGCCGGTAGGCGTCCCACAGGTCGCCGCTGTAGGGGGCGCTGAAGCGCTGGGCGAGGTTGATCTGGTAGCAGTCGCCGGCGTGGATGTAGGTCTGCACGGCGGCGAAGCGGCGGGCATAGCCGGCGCGGTCCAGCTCGCCGGTGAACGGCGCCAGGAGTTCGAAGGGCTCGCCCGTCGCGGGCGCCGCCGCCAGCCAGCCTTGCACTTCGTCGCGGCGTGGGGCGCTCGCCACCAGCCAGCTTTCCCGGCGCCGATGGTCCTGGATCAGCGCCCAATCGTAGAGGCCGACCCGGCTGGCGGGGAGTCGAGCCGCCGGAGCTGCGAGGCCGGCAACCGGCTCCAGGTTGCGGCCCAGGTCGTAACCCCAGTAGCCGATCAAGCCACCCAGAAAGGGCAGTTCGCTGGTCGGGGCGGTCAGCTCGAGGCTGTCCAGCAGCGCTTGCTGGGCGGCGAAGGGGGCGTGGTCGTGCATCGGCTCGCCGTCGAGGCACGCCTGGCCGCTGGCATCGATCTCGAGCAGGGCCAGGGGCTCGGCACTCATGATGTCGTAGCGGCCGCCCGGTGCGACCGGCCGTCCACTGTCCAGCAGCACGGCTCCACGGCGTTGGCGCAGCGCGGCGAAATGGTCGAGCGGGTCCGGCCGGTAGGGGAGGGGCGTGATTTCGAGTCGTGTCGTCATCGTCGGGCCTTTTGGAGCAGGCGCCCATTTTAGGGGTGTGGTGCAGGTTTGTCCCATGCGTTGGAAGTGGCCGGCTCTTCCGGTGAGTAAACGGGGGATTGTCGACATCCACGGCAGGGTGTCAGCCGTCGCCTACAACCAAAGGCGTAATGCCTGGGGCCCGTTGCGCGGTTGACCGACCATTGGGCAATGTCTAAAGTGCTTCCATCATTCGATTGTCGACAATTGCCATGAATTCTGCCGCACCCGAACATGCAACCCCCGAGGTTCGTACCCTGGCCGAGCGGGTCTTCCACCAGCTGCAGGACGCCATCGTTCGCGGCGAGCTGATGCCGGGGAGCAAGATCACCGAGCCGGGCTTGTCCAAGAGCTACGGCATTTCCCGCGGGCCGCTGCGCGAGGCGATGCGCCGGCTCGAAGCGCACCGCCTGATCGAGCGCGTGCCGCATGTGGGTGCGCGCGTCGTCAAGCTCTCGATGGAGGAGCTGCTCGAACTGTTCGACGTGCGCGAGGCGCTGGAGAGCATGGCCGCGCGGCTGGCCGCCGAGCACATGACGCCCGACGAGATCGCCGGGCTGCGCGAGGTGCTCGCCGTTCACGAACGCCAGAGCGATCTGCAGAGCGGCGAGGCGTATTACCAGCGCGAAGGCGACCTGGACTTTCACTACCGGATCGTCCAGGGAAGCCACAACCGCATGCTGGTGACCCTGCTCTGCGACGACCTCTATTACCTGGTGCGGCTCTATCGCACCCAGTTCAGCGCCAGCGGCACGCGCCCACAGCGCGCCTTCGTCGAGCACCACCGCATCGTCGACGCCATCGAAGCGGGGGATGCGGAGTTGGCCGAGCTGCTGATGCGCCGTCACGTCAGTGCGTCGCGCGCCAATGTCGCCGACCGCTACGCCGCCATTCTCGAACAGCAGGCCGAGGCCTCTACCTGACCTCTGCCGATCAACCAAGGAGCATCGTCATGACGCAAGCCACCCCAGGCGCCCGATTCCGTGCCGCCCTCGAGGCCAACCGGCCGCTGCCCATCGTCGGCACCATCAACGCCTACACCGCCATGATGGCCGAGCGCGTGGGCCACAAGGCCATCTATCTCTCCGGCGGTGGCGTGGCCAATGCATCCTTCGGTCTGCCCGACCTGGGCATGACGACCATGAACGACGTGGTGGAAGATGCTCACCGGATCTGCGGCGCCACCGAGCTGCCGCTGCTGGTGGACATCGACACCGGCTGGGGCGGCGCCTTCAACATCGCGCGCACCGTCAAGGAGATGCAGCGGGCCGGCGTGGCCGCCGTGCATCTGGAGGATCAGGTCGCCCAGAAGCGCTGCGGTCACCGTCCCAACAAGGCGATCGTTTCCCAGCAGGAGATGGTCGACCGGGTCAAGGCCGCCGCCGACGCGCGAATCGATCCCGACTTCTATCTGATCGCCCGTACCGATGCCTTCCAGAAGGATGGGCTGGACGCTGCCATCGAGCGCGCCAATGCGTGCATCGAGGCCGGTGCCGACGCCATCTTCGCCGAGGCGGTGCACACTCTGGACGACTACCGGGCATTCTGCGAGCGCGTCGATGCGCCGATACTCGCCAATATCACCGAGTTCGGCGCCACGCCGCTGTTCACGCAAGACGAGCTCCAGGAAGTGGGCTGCCGCATGGTGCTCTATCCGCTGTCGGCCTTCCGCGCCATGAACGCCGCGGCGCTGAAGGTCTACCAGAGCATCCATGACAACGGCCACCAGAAGGGCGTGGTCGACATGATGCAGACCCGCGACGAGCTCTACGACTTCCTCAACTATCACGCCTTCGAGCGGAAGCTCGACGCCCTGTTTGCCGAAAAGGGCGACGACGCCTGAGCGGGGCGTGTCCAGCGACGATAACCAGCCACGACAAGAATACGAGACAGTAAAAGGAGACACGACATGGCAGAGAAGACGAACAGTGGCGCCGGCCTGCGCGGCCAGAGTGCCGGTACCACCGCGCTGTGTACCGTCGGCAAGAGCGGCTCCGGCCTCACCTATCGCGGCTTCGACATCAAGGAGCTGGCGGAGAAGGCCAAGTTCGAGGAAGTCGCCTACCTGTTGCTCAAGGGCAAGCTTCCCAATCAGGCCGAGCTCGATGCCTACGTCACCAAACTCAAGGGCCTGCGCGGTCTGCCTCAGGCGCTGAAGACCGTGCTCGAGCAGATTCCCAAGGATGCCCACCCCATGGACGTGATGCGCACCGGCGCCTCCATGCTCGGCAACCTGGAAACCGAGGAGAGCTTCGACGAGCAGCAGGACGTCTCCGACCGCCTGCTCGCCGTGCTGCCCTCGATCATCTGCTACTGGTACCGCTACAGCCACGATGGCGTGCGCATCGATACCGAGACCGACGACGAGTCCATCGGCGGCCATTTCCTGCACATGCTGCGTGACGCGCCGGCTTCCGAACTTCACGCGCGGGTGATGAACGTCTCGCTGATCCTCTATGCCGAGCACGAGTTCAACGCCTCGACCTTCACCGCGCGAGTGTGCGCCTCCACGCTTTCCGACATGCACTCCTGCGTGACCGGGGCCATCGGCTCGCTGCGCGGCCCGCTGCACGGCGGCGCCAACGAGGCGGCCATGGCGATGATCGAGAACTGGCAGTCCCCGGACGAGGCCGAGCGCGAGATCATGGGCATGCTCGAGCGCAAGGAGAAGATCATGGGCTTCGGCCACGCGATCTATCGCGAGTCCGACCCGCGTAACGCCATCATCAAGCAGTGGTCGAAGAAGCTCGCCGACGACGTGGGCGACAGCGTTCTCTATCCGGTTTCCGAGCGCGTCGAGGCGGTGATGTGGCGCGAGAAGAAGCTGTTCTGCAACGCCGACTTCTTCCACGCCAGTGCCTACCACTTCATGGACATCCCCACCAAGCTGTTCACGCCGATCTTCGTCTGCTCGCGCGTCACCGGCTGGTGCGCCCATGTCTTCGAGCAGCGCGCCAACAATCGCATCATCCGCCCCAGCGCCGACTACATCGGCCCGGAAAAGAGCGAGTGGGTGCCCATCGAGGAGCGTGACTGAGCTTTCCTCCCAACGAAGGCGTTCTCAGGCGGCCTCAGGGCCGCCTTTTCCGCCGCCTGACTCGAACACCACGCGAAGACCGTCGACTCATGAATACCCAATACCGAAAACCGCTTCCCGGCACCGAGCTGGATTACTTCGACGTGCGTGCCGCCGTCGAGGCGATCCAGCCCGGTGCTTACGATACCCTTCCCTACACCTCGCGGGTGCTGGCCGAGCAGCTGGTACGCCGCTGCGAGCCGGCGCTGCTCACCGATGCGCTGAGGCAGCTCATCGAGCGCCGCCGCGATCTCGACTTCCCCTGGTATCCGGCGCGGGTGGTGTGCCACGACATCCTCGGCCAGACGGCCCTCGTCGACCTGGCCGGTTTGCGCGACGCCATCGCCGAGAAGGGCGGAGACCCGGCCAAGGTCAATCCGGTGGTGCCGACCCAGTTGATCGTCGATCACTCCCTGGCCGTCGAGCATGCCGGCTTCGAGAAGGATGCCTTCGAGAAGAATCGCCAGGTGGAGGATCGTCGCAACGATGACCGCTTCCATTTCATCGACTGGACCAAGACGGCGTTCGAGAACGTCGACGTGATTCCGCCGGGCAATGGCATCATGCACCAGATCAACCTGGAGAAGATGTCGCCCGTGGTGCAGAAGCAAGGAGGGGTGGCGTTTCCCGATACCTGCGTGGGCACCGACAGCCACACGCCGATGGTCGATGCCCTGGGCGTGATTTCGGTGGGCGTGGGCGGCCTCGAGGCGGAGAGCGTGATGCTCGGGCGCGCCTCCATGATGCGTCTCCCCGATATCGTCGGCGTCGAACTCACCGGCAAGCTGCAGCCGGGCGTGACCGGCACCGACATGGTGCTGGCGATCACCGAGTTCCTGCGCAACGAGAAGGTCGTGGGTGCCTATCTGGAGTTCTTCGGTGAAGGGGCGCAGAGCCTGACCGTGGGCGACCGCGCCACCATTTCCAACATGACCCCCGAGTACGGGGCGACGGCGGCGATGTTCTACATCGACGATCAGACCATCGACTACCTCAAGCTGACGGGCCGCGACGACGATCAGGTCGAGCTGGTGGAAACCTATGCCAAGCAGGTCGGCCTGTGGGCGAGCGATCTGGAAGCCGTCCAGTACGAGCGGGTGCTGACGTTCGATCTCTCCAGCGTCGAGCGCACCCTGGCGGGGCCGTCCAAGCCGCATGCCAAGCTGCCCACCGCCGAGTTGGCCAAGCGCGGCATCGCCGTGGGGCTCGACGAGGCGCGCGCCGAGGAAGCGCAGGGCCTGATGCCCGATGGCGCGGTGATCATCGCGGCCATTACCAGCTGCACCAACACCTCCAATCCGCGCAACATGGTGGCGGCGGGACTGATCGCGCGCAATGCCAACCGGCTCGGCTTGACGCGCAAGCCCTGGGTGAAGTCCTCCCTGGCCCCCGGCTCCAAGACGGTCAAGATGTATCTGGAGGAAGCGCAACTGATGTCCGAACTCGAGGATCTCGGGTTTGGCGTGGTGGCCTATGCCTGCACCACCTGCAACGGCATGTCCGGTGCGCTGGATCCCGAGATTCAGCGGGAGATCATCGACCGCGACCTCTACTCCACGGCGGTGCTGTCGGGCAACCGTAACTTCGATGGCCGTATCCATCCCTATGCCAAGCAGGCATTCCTGGCCTCGCCACCGCTGGTGGTGGCCTATGCCATCGCCGGTACCATTCGCTTCGATATCGAGAAGGACGTGCTGGGCCACGATCCGGATGGCAACCCGGTCACGCTCAAGGACATCTGGCCGGCCGACGAAGAGATCGACGCCATCGTCAAGACGGCGGTCAAGCCGGAGCAGTTCCGGGAGACTTACATTCCGATGTTCGACCTGGACAAGAGTGCGCGGGCACGAGTCAATCCGCTCTACGAGTGGCGCCCGCAGAGCACCTACATTCGTCGTCCGCCGTATTGGGAAGGCAAGATGGCCAGGGAGCGCGGACTGAAGGGCATGCGGCCGCTGGCCATCCTGCCGGACAACATCACCACCGATCACCTGTCGCCGTCGAACGCCATCCTGCCGGACAGCGCGGCCGGCGAGTATCTGGCGTCGATGGGCCTGCCGGAGGAGGATTTCAACTCCTACGCGACTCACCGCGGCGATCATCTGACCGCCCAGCGTGCCACCCTGGCCAATCCCAAACTGTTCAACGAGATGGTGCGCGACGACGACGGCGAGGTCGTGCAGGGCTCACTGGCGCGCATCGAGCCGGAAGGCAAGGTGACGCGCATGTGGGAGGCCATCGAGACCTACATGGGGCGCAAGCAGCCGCTGATCATCATTGCCGGTGCCGATTACGGCCAGGGCTCGTCGCGGGACTGGGCGGCCAAGGGCGTGGCGCTGGCCGGGGTCGAGACGATCGTCGCCGAGGGCTTCGAGCGCATCCACCGCACCAACCTGATCGGCATGGGCGTGATGCCGCTGCAGTTCGAGCAGGGAACCACCCGCCACACCCTGGAGCTCGACGGTACCGAGACCTATGACGTCGAGGGCAAGCCGGCGCCGGGCGCGCTCCTGACGCTGGTGGTCCACCGCCGCAACGGCGATACCCAGCGGGTGCCGGTGATCTGCCGCCTGGATACCGCCGAAGAGGTGTCGATCTATTCGGCCGGTGGGGTGCTGCAGCGTTTCGCCCAGGACTTCCTGGAGTCCGGGGCGGACGTGGCGGTGTGATCGCTCCCCGCATGGAACCTTCGACCCGGCGCTGCATCACGGCCCGGGTCGCTTCGTCACTGACGTCAGGATGACTGCCTCATGGCACACGTACCGCAAATCAAGATTCCTGCCACCTACATGCGTGGCGGCACCAGTAAGGGTGTCTTCTTCAAGCTGTCGGACCTGCCCGAGTCGGCCCAGACGCCCGGGGAAGCCCGAGACCGGCTGCTGATGCGGGTGATCGGTAGCCCCGATCCCTACCAGAAGCAGATCGACGGCATGGGAGGTGCCACCTCCAGTACCAGCAAGACGGTGATCCTCTCCAAGAGCGACAGCCCCGATCACGACGTGGACTACCTGTTCGGTCAAGTTTCCATCGACGAGCCTTTCGTCGACTGGAGCGGCAACTGCGGCAACCTTTCCGCGGCCGTGGGTCCCTTTGCCATCAGCAACGGCCTGGTCGACCCGTCGCGTCTCCCCGAGAACGGCGTGGCCGAGGTGCGCATCTGGCAGGCCAACATCGGCAAGACCATCGTCTCGCGCGTACCGATGAGCGATGGTCAGGTTCAGGAAACCGGCGACTTCGAGCTCGACGGGGTGACTTTCCCGGCGGCCGAGGTGCCGGTGGCCTTCAAGGACCCGGCGGACGGCAAAGGCGCCATCTTCCCTACCGGCAACCTGGTGGACGAGCTGGAAGTGCCGGGCGTGGGTACCCTCGAGGCCACTCTGATCAACGCCGGCATACCGACCATCTTCGTGAATGCCGCCGACATCGGCTACACCGGTACCGAATTGCAGGAGGCGATCAACGGCGACTCTGCGGCCCTGGAGCGCTTCGAGGCCATTCGTGCCCACGGGGCGGTGAAGATGGGGCTGATCGGGAACGTCACCGACGCGGCCAGCCGCCAGCACACGCCGAAGGTCGCCTTCGTGGCGCCGCCTGCCGGTTACACCGCCTCCAGCGGCAAGGACGTGAAGGCCGACGAGGTCGACCTGCTGGTGCGGGCGCTCTCCATGGGCAAGCTGCACCACGCCATGATGGGTACCGCGGCGGTGGCCATTGCCTCCGCGGCGGCCATCGAAGGCACTCTGGTCAACCTGGCTGCCGGCGGCGGCAAGCGCAACGCCGTTACCTTCGGCCATCCCTCCGGGACGTTGCGGGTGGGTGCCGAGGCCAGCCTGGTCGACGGCCGCTGGTCGATCGACCAGGCGGTGATGAGCCGCAGCGCGCGAGTGCTGATGGAGGGCTTCGTGCGCATTCCGGGCGACGCCTTCTGATCCTCCCTCGTCTTCATGTGCCTCGACCCCCATTGGGTCGAGGCAGCTTATCTATAGTGAGAGGAGTACCCGAAACCCGCGACAGGAGGACGCCATGAGCGCCACCGTGGAAGCCAACGTGCGGCCGGATTATGACGCCGAGCTGCAGAAGATCGCCGACTATGTGCTGGACTACCGCATCGACAGCGACGAGGCGTGGGATACCGCACGGCTCTGCCTGATGGACACGCTGGGCTGCGGGCTGCTGGCGCTGCGTTTTCCGGAGTGCACCAAACACCTGGGGCCGCTGGTGGAGGGCACCATGGTTCCCCACGGCTCTCGGGTCCCCGGTACCCCCTATCGCCTGGACCCGGTCAAGGCGGCCTGGGACATCGGCTGCATCGTTCGCTGGCTCGATTACAACGACACCTGGCTGGCTGCCGAGTGGGGGCACCCATCCGACAATCTAGGGGCCATCCTGGCCATTGCCGACCACCTTTCCCAGCGGCGAGTGGCCCAGGGCGAGGCGCCGCTGACCATGCGTGACGTGCTCGAAGCCATGATCATGGCTCACGAGATTCAGGGCGTGCTGGCACTGGACAACTCCTTCAACCGGGTGGGGCTCGATCACGTCGTGCTGGTCAAGGTTGCCTCCACCGCCGTGGCGGCGAAGCTGATGGGAGCCAGTCGTGAACAGCTGCTCTCGGCGCTTTCCCATGCCTGGGTGGACGGCCAGAGCCTGCGTACCTATCGGCATGCGCCCAATGCCGGTTCGCGCAAGAGCTGGGCGGCGGGCGATGCCACGTCGCGGGCCGTGCGGCTCGTGGACATCGCCCTGCGCGGCGAGATGGGGGTTCCCGGGGCGCTCAGCGCGCCGCAGTGGGGCTTCTACGACGTGCTGTTCAGCCATACCAATCGCGATCTGGCCACCAAACCGGAGGGGGAGCGCAAGTTCATCTTTCAGCGCGACCTTGGCAGCTACGTGATGGAGAACATCCTCTTCAAGCTCTCCTTCCCGGCGGAGTTTCATGCCCAGACCGCCTGCGAGGCCGCGGTGACGCTCCATCCTCAGGTGAAGGAGCGCCTCGACGAGATCGAGCGCATCGTCGTGACCACTCACGAGTCGGCGATTCGCATCATCTCCAAGGAGGGCGATCTGGCGAACCCGGCGGATCGGGATCACTGTCTGCAGTACATGACCGCGGTGCCGCTGATCTTCGGAGAGCTGACCGCCGAGCACTACGAAGATGACTTTCATGCCGCACATCCTCTCATCGATGAGCTGCGCAGCCGCATGGAGGTGGTCGAGGAGCCGCGTTACACCAGGGATTATCTCGATCCCGAGAAACGCTCCATCGCCAATGCCGTGCAGGTGTTCTTTACCGATGGCAGCGCCACGGACGCGGTGGCGGTCGAATACCCGATTGGCCATCGGCGCCGCCGTGACGAAGGCGTGCCGGTACTGATCGACAAGTTCCGCCGCAATCTGGCCACCCGCTTCCCGGCCGCTCGTTGCGAGGCGATTCTGTCACTCTGCCAGGACCGAGCCGGCCTCGAAGCCATGCCGGTGCATCGCTTCATGGATCGATTCGCGATGTGACGACTTGGCCGGGCGGCGTGGATGGTCTATATTTTTCCGATGGGGGCTTGCATCGTCCCCAAGCAACGATTAAAGTACGCATCCGCTGCCGGCGACGGGCCACGTTGCCAGCGGTGGAGAGTGACGGAAGCGTTTGATGCGGCGAGGTTTTTTGCCGGCATTGCGCGGGTTTCGTCACTGGCGTGAGTCGGCCGCCGAGCGACACGTTCGCTCTTGACAGTCGGCGCCGATCACGTAGAATACGCCTTCCTCGCCGGGCGCTGGCGGCACTGCCGACAGCAGGGTGAGACGCTCCACTCCGTTTTCACGGGAGATGGGAGCCGCTCTTTAACAATCGATCAGGTAATTCATGTGGGCGCTTGTCGATGAGGCAGTGAGCAGTCACTGATCATCAAGGCAAGCGACTCGTCAAACG
>NZ_FNES01000028.1 GCF_900100195.1 Billgrantia gudaonensis | reverse complement strand
CGGATCGCGGCAGCCAGTATTGTTCGACCCTGTACCAGTCACTGGTGATCCAGCACGAGCTGAAGTGCAGCATGAGTGCCAAGGGCAATTGCTACGACAACGCGTGCGCCGAGAGCTTCTTCCATAGCCTGAAGGTCGAGGCGATCCATGGCGAGCGTTTCGAGACCCGGGACGCCATGCGGCGGCAAGTGTTCGAGTACATCGAGATGGACTACAACCGGCAGCGCCGGCACAGTGCGATTGGGATGATCAGCCCAGAGGCCTTCGAGGCCCGAGTGATCGCTTAGATCGGTGTCCACGATTGCTGGGTAAGATCAGTTCACGAATCTTGGCGATATTGTTCTGGCTCAGATCAGGGCTGTGCATTTTAAGTTTTTCCATGGCGTCACGTATCTCCAAAACTCTGTGGTCATGATCAGGTGTCATAATCGGCAATTTTATCGCGGATAGAGCGTAGTTCGGCGTTGATCTCGACCTTGCGGTTAAACTGTTTCTCGTTGCACAGGCGCTTCTCGAGCTTGGCGGCGCCTCTCTTGAGGGATTCCAGTGCCTTGAGTCGTTCCAGCTGATCCGGCAGGGCTTCGCCCTGACGCGCCGACGTGGGAAGCAGGCTGCGCAGCAGCTGCTGATAGAGCTGGTTCAGGTCGATGGCCGTGGGCAGCGGCTGCCGCGGCGTCTCAGCTGGCAGCCAGTCGCTGCTAGCATAGTGGTCATCAAGCACCCACTTGCTGGGGTCGGCCTGACTGGGTCGCTTGTAGGCGGCGGTGACACGGATGCCGCGGGCGCCGTGTAGCTCGAACAGGATCGGAAAGGGAATGGCGCGGTCGATTGCCCGCAGCACGTCTCGGTGCAGGTCATCGCCCTTGAGGGTAATCACGAAGACCTGCAGCTCCGGCACGTCATCGGTGCCAGGAAGATTGAGCGTGCTATGGGCGAGCTTGGCATGCCAGGTGATCTGAGTGACATCATCCCGCAGGCGCTCCCTGAGCTTGGCGGTGGCCCGCACATGCGCCAGGATGCGCTGCTTGGCCACCACGCGACCGAGCAGCGTCTTGGCAGGGTACTGGTAGAGGGGTGCTGTCATGGTTCTTTCGTCTCACTTCCCCTGCTGGCCGCATGGTGCTCCCTGCCCGTCTCGGTGGCTGAGCCCGCCTCACGAATGACGATGAAGGTGATCAGCTCGAAGTCGTCGAGCCCTTCGATGGTATCGACCAGCGCCGTGGTCTCGCCACCGCTGAACAGGCTGTCGATGTCCTTATCCTCCTTCACATCGATCATCGAGCGGATGGACTGATCCAGTAACGCCGAATAGGCGTGCATCTCCCGGCCATCCTGGGTTTCCTCATTGAAGGCACGATAGACGGCTTCGACGGGCTCGCTCAGCCCCTTGCACGCAGTACGTGCCAGGTCGAGCAGGCGCTTGACCTCGGTATAGTCGCTGATCACCTCGCCGGTGTGGCTGATGTAGACCAGGTAGAAAGGATGCAGGCGGTTCTGCTGCTGCAGGCCACTCTCTTGGTGACCTACCCGCTGATTGAGGTTGCGCAGGGTGAATATGACACCAGGCTGCAGGCCCTTCTCGGGGCGGGCTGGCACCACGGTATGCAGCCCATTGGGAATACGGCTCAGGTCGCCGTTCTCCTTCATATAGCCCAGCAGGTCCATGCGGAATTCATTCAGGCCCAGGTCGGTGATCGACACGCCAGACTTGAGGTCTTCCATCTCCACCACTTCATCTTGCAGCCGGCGCAGCTGCTCGCGCCGGTAGGCAACATCGTTGGACTGGGCATTGAGCACGTTGTCGTCGCCGGTGGCGGTGACGTCGGCGATCACCATGCGGTTCTCGACGCGCTCCTTGAGATTGATGTACTCGTCCAGACTGATGTCCGGCCAGTAGTTAACCAGCTGGATGCTGGCGTTGGGCGAGCCGATGCGGTCGATGCGCCCGAAGCGCTGGATGATGCGCACCGGGTTCCAGTGGATGTCGTAGTTGATCAGGTAGTCGCAGTCCTGCAGGTTCTGGCCTTCCGAGATGCAGTCGGTCCCGATCAGGATGTCCAGCTCGCGGGGCTCACCTGGGTATACCATGGCCTTGCTCTTGGCCTGCGGGGCGAACAGCGTCAGCAGGCCTTGGAAGTCATAGTGCTGGCGGCTACCCGGCATGGCCCCAAGGGTTGATTTCGGGGCGTCGCTGCCGGTCACCAGGCCGGTGTGCACGCCTTGGCTCTCTAACAGGACCGGCGCCAGGTTGACGTAGAGGTACTTGGCGGTGTCCGCGAAGGCGGTGAAGATCATCACCTTGCGGTTGCCAGGGTTGATCGGCGAGGCCAGCTTGCTGGCAATCTGCGTCTTGAGGTGCTGCAGCTTGGCATCGTCGGACGGGGTGACCTTGGCCATTTCCTCCAGCAGCAGCTCGATCCACACCAGGTCGGTGCTCAGGTCATGCTCCCAGGACGGCAGGTCCATGTCCTCCAGGCTAATCTGGACCTTCTTGCCCACCGTGGTATCGCCCGGCATGGGAATGCTGTCGTCGTCGGGGTCGGCATCTTCGAAGGACGCGGTGATATCCGCGAAGCTCTCCGAACGGCCAGTCTGTTTGAAGGCCGCAATCTTATCCAGGATGGTCTGGTAGCTATCCTGCAGCCCTTCCAGGGTCAGGCGAAACGCCGCCACCGAGCTCTCCAGGCGCTTGAGCAGATTGGTCGTCATCAGGGCCTGAAGGCTCTTCTCCCGGTCCACCTGCCTGAAGCTACCGCCCCCACTGGACACTTCGGTGTCGTACATCTCCTCGTACTTCTTGAGGCGGCTGGGCAGGATGTAGCTGATCGGGGCGTAGACCGAGAGCTTGAGCTGGGACAGCTGCTGAAAGATCTCGTTGAAGCCGATCACGTCGGGCCGATGAGTTAGCGGACAGTGAAACGAGAGCGGCTTGAGTCGCTCCGGGAAACTGCCGATATCGCTGGTGTCGTAGAAGGTTTCGATATGCCGGCGTGAGCGGGCAATGGTGACGCTGTCCAACAGCTCGAAGAAGTCGAAGTCTAGCGCCTGCAGGATGGCACCCGTAGTGCGCTTCTCCGGTGGGAGCGCCGACCACTCGTTGAAGGTGGCCTGGGCACGCCGGAAGATACCCTCGATGTCCTTGGCACCGCTGAGATGGCGTGTAAGGTTCTCGGCTTCGCCTTCGTAGGCCAACGCCAGCTGGTTCTTCAGATCGGTGAAGCGATTATTGACCGGCGTGGCCGAGAGCATCAGCACCTTGGTCTTCACCCCGGCTCGGATCACCTGATTCATCAGCTTCTGGTAGCGAGTCTCGCGATCCTTGTAGACGTCGTTGTTGCGGAAGTTGTGCGACTCGTCGATCACCACCAGGTCGTAGTTGCCCCAGTTGACGCGATCTAGCGGCATGCCGAAGGATTCGCCACGGGTGCGCTGCAGGTCGGTATGGCACAGCACATCGAAGTTCAGGCGGTCCTGGGCCAACACGTTGGTGGTCAGGTTGCGATTGTAGGTCAGCCAGTTGTCGGCGAGCTTCTTGGGGCACAGCACCAACACGGAGCGGTTGCGCAGCTCGTAGTACTTGATGACCGCCAGGGCGGTAAAGGTCTTCCCGAGGCCCACGCTGTCGGCCAGGATGCAGCCGTTGTAGGTCTCCAGCTTGTTGATGACACCCGTGGCCGCGTCGCGCTGGAAGTTGAACAGTTTCTGCCAGATAACGCTGTCCTGGTAGCCGGTGCGGTCGTTGGGCAGCACGTCCTCGCTGATGTCTTCCAGGAACTCGTGGAAGATGTGGTAGAGCATAAGGAAGTAGATCCGCTCTGGCGGGTTCTCCCGGTAGACCGAGGCGATATGCTCACGCAGCCGTTCGGTGACGTCCTCGAGCTTATCCTCGTCCCGCCACAGCTGGTCAAAGAGAGCCATGAACTGGGAGGTGTGCGCTGGCTCGCTGAAGCGAGTGACGAAGTTGGAGACCGCGTTGCCCTGCTGGTAGCCCAGGTCCACCGCCGTGAAGCCCTGCAGGGGCATGTAGACCGTATCGCCGCCTGAGGCTGCAACGCCGGCAAAGGGCTGCATGGCGGCCTGGCCACGGTTGGAGCGAAAGCGGGCCTTACGGCGCATCCAGTCGGCACACTCGCGGGCGATGGCCCGCTGGGTCAGCTTGTTCTTGAGCTGGATCTCGAATTCATTGCCGTGGACGCTGCGTTCGCGCTCCGCCTTGGGGATGTGGAACTCGCGGTGCTCCTTGCGGAACTTGTCGCTGGCCTGGTCCGGGACGAAGGTTGGTGAGGTAAAGATGAACTCGACCGAGTCCAGCGCTTCCAGCTCATCCTTGAGCGCCTCATAGGCGAAGATCGAGAAGCAGGAGGCTGCGATCTTGAGACGGGCACCGGGCCGCAGGGTATCCTTCAGGTCGTCGCCGAGCAGCCGGCTGACGTTGTCGATGATCTCCATGATACGGCTCCCCTGCGGTTCCCTGGCCGCCTAAGGGCGGTCTCGTCATTCTGGTTGAGCAATGGCCTCAAGCTTATAGCAAGGGCTTAGTATCATGAAGCGCAGCGGCTTGGTCACTGACGCACCGTTTCCCGCCCTTCACACCAGCTTGAATGGCTCGATGTCACGGAAGATGCCGGTCTTGGTCATGTCACGGCGCAGCGCGAAAGCCTCCACGGCGGCAACCGGGTCGACCTGATCCAGCTTGTCGAAGTGGATCTTCTCCCACTGGCTGCGGGAGACCTTGACGCTGTAGAGGTACTGATCCCGTTCGCCGCCCGTAGCGGCGTCAGTGACCTGGCGGCAACCCGAAACCCGGGCCTCTTGCACCGTCGGCAAGCGGGCGAAGACGGCTCCCAGCACGCGAAACGCGATCCCGTGGACATGGTCCCGGTAAAGTTTGCGCTGCCGGGTGTCACTCAGCTTGCGTGGCGTCAGCTTTACCTGCTTGGCTGGCATGGTCCAGTAGCGGTCCGGCATCTCGTCCTCGCTCGGGAGGTCGATGTCGACCGCGATGGTGCTCACATCGCTACCGAGGTCGAAGTCGATGGCCGTTTCACGGGGCCAGTCGATCTCCTCCAGCCGCTCGCCCAGGGTCTGCGCCATTGCATCGAGGTCATGCATCACGCCTTCGCTCTCGCGCTGTTGGCGGGCAAACTCTGCCGCATCGTGCTCCGCCTTGCGCCACTCCCAACTACGGTAGGCTTCCTCGAAGACAGCCTGGCGTCGCTGATTCTCCATTGCCACCTGTCGCTTGGCCGGCGGCCACAGCAAATGCCACCAGACAGGCGGACTCAGCTCCGGAGGTGACGGTGGCGCTTCGGTGAAACCCTGGGTGGTGTAACCGTTATGGTGCGGGTGAGGGGCGTCCTCGTGCAGCTTTCCGAGGCGATCAAGGTCGGCGTTGAGACGTTCGCAGTGTTGTGCCAACTGCACACGCAGGGACTCCCTGGCATGCCGCCGCAATACGCGGGCCTCGTCATCCCTCATGGGTGTGCCGTCACCGTGGAAGTAATGGATGCCGCCCTGGGCATCGATCTCGAGCTGCACCGGAAGCGATTCACCCTGTGATAGCAGCGCATCCAGCCCGTCAGCGGGACTGGAACGCCCGGCGCCACCGCTAGATCCAGACACATGGCGGTTCCGGGGGTTGAGCTTCTGCCGATAGCCCAAGCCGGTGCCGGGAATTCCCGCATGGCCGTGCACGCCGCTCGGCCCTACGCTGAGGCTGGCTCCCCTCGGGCCCACCGAGAGGCCGAGACCACGCTTACTCAGGTTGAGTCGAATGCCCGGGGCTAAGGTGATGCGGCGCTGGAAGCGAAAGCCCACGGCGACCTCCTTGTCGGCAAATGCAGTCAGTCCTTCATTCTGCACTGCTGCGAGATCTTGCTGAAGGCGGGGCACCAAAAGCGGCGTAAGAAACAGCAGATTCAGAAGGTTAGCTGGGCTCCTTTCTGCAGCGGTGAAGTTTTCCTTCTAGAGACAGCTGCGGGCTCAGGGTGGCAGTGACCCTGTCGAGCAGCACCGATGCCCCGGAAGCAATCCTTTGCCCTTTCAGCCCTTTGGGGTTCCCCTCTCACTCCTCCCTGCTTTTCCGGGCAAGCCCCTTCCCCTTGATCTCCCCTTCCCTTCCACCTTTCTACCCTTTGGCCTTTTCACCTTTTACTGATGTAATACCGCTAGGCTGACCATCCTGCGCGCTTGACATTCTCTGGCGCTGCAGCAAAACTATACGCAATCTACGTACACTTTATGAAAGCAATTTTTGTCGAGCTGCCGGCCTTCGAGCGGCATCGCTCCACCTACTTCGACGACGTCGCGTTTCGTGCCTTCCAGAGTTTCTTGCTCAAGAACCCCGCGGCCGGTGACGTCATCCAGGGAACAGGAGGGCTGCGCAAGGTCCGGTTCAGCGACCCCAAGCGGCAGAAGGGCAAACGGGGCGGTGTTCGCATCATCTACTACTGGTGGCTGGGTGGCTCCCAATTCTGGTTGTTCACCTTGTACGACAAGGATTCACAGGATGACCTGACGCCAGCCCAGCGCAAGACCCTGAAACAGCTGCTGGATGCGGAGCTCAACGCGAGGACATGACCATGGGCCGCAACATCTTTGACGAACTCGTCGAGGGCTTTGATGCTCTGGCGGATGAGCGCAAAGGCAAGCGCACGCTGCGCTCTCACTCCGTAGCACTGGAGGAGGTTCCCGACGTCACAGCCAGCGAGCTCATCGAGCTACGGGAACGGCTGCATATGTCTCGCCCGGTATTCGCCATGTATCTCCGCACCAACGCCAGGACGCTGGAGAACTGGGAGCAAGGCCGCGCAAAGCCCAACGCTCAGGCCAAGACCCTCATCCGCCTGGTCCAGAAGTATCCTGAGACCATCGAACACCTCGCATCCCTCGGCTGAGCCCACTGGAGCTTCCCCCTTGCGAGGTCTATGCTAGAGAGCTGATGTACCAAGGGAGGGACGCCCATGGCTTTGAAATCACTTCTGGCCCGTGCCGGCAGCGCTGGCCGCCAGGCTGCTCAGAAGGCCCGCCACGGGGGGCAACAGGATGGCTGGTCCGATGGCTGGCATACCCAGACGAGCACGGCGGACTCGCTGCGCAAGCTGCGCGACTCAGCTACTGGCATGGCCAAGTCAACCGCTCAGACCGCCACCACCCAGGAAGGGTGGCGGCGCATCGCCCGTGGGGCCGGCAAGATAGTCGGCGGTGCCGCCATGGTGGCCGGGGGTGTAGCTCAGGGGATGCTGCAGCACACCTCGGCAAGCGAAGACAGTGAGGATGTGCCAGACCATCTTCGCTACGGTCCTGGCTCCAGCGATCCAGGCGGGTCTCCGTACTCATCTGACCCAGAGTACTGAGAGCTCGGGGTAACCACTGGTCAGGACCTGGACTGAATCTTGTCTCCTCCCTGCTTTCCTGCGCCCTGAGCCGTCTTCCCACCACCGTCGCCGATACCTCTTGCGAGCTCGCTTCCGACCTTCATCCCTGCCCAGCCCAACACCGCCACCCATAAGGTCGGCAGCACCAGAAACATCATCCCCTCCACGAACTGCAGCACCATGCGGTCATAGAGGTTGTTAGCGGCGGAGAGCCAGCTCAGCTTGGCGGCATCGCTGCGGTAGAGCAGATCCACCAGGTTCGCGTTGATCCAGCGGGCGAGCTCCCACCAGAAGGTCAGGAACCACATGGCGAACAGCCCGAAGGTGGCCATGCCGGCGACCTTGAAGCTGTAGCTGGAGATGACCATCACGAACGGCAGGCAGATGATGATGGCCATCACCAGGATGCCCTGCACCATCGGCAGCGCCTGCTTGAGCATGTCCATGCCGGCCTGGAAGGGCAGGATCGACAGGGTGCCGCCAATGGCGGAGCCGGCTGTGACGGTGGCATCCCAGAAGCTGCTGCCGCCATCCAGGCCGCGAAAGCCCACCACGGCCTGATCGAGGTTGCCGCTGGCCGCACCCGAGCGGGGGCTGACCAGGCGCCGGATCACGTAGTCCTCGGCCTCGCTGCTGGTGAAGACGCTGCGGAAGTCATCCCAGAATCCTGTGCTCACCTCGTCATGCAGCCGGGACCTCAGGCCTACGTTCTCCGCTGACCACCACTCCTGGCAGGAGGGATAGCCGGGCAGGCCGGGGCCGGTGTTGGGCCGGGAGACATCCCGGTCGGCATCGTAGGGGAAGCCGGCGATGGGCCGCCCGGCGTAGAAGCTGTCGTAGTAGCCAGGGGTGGTCTGGAAGTAGTTCGAGCCGATCCAGTCCACGTCCATGGCGCGGGTCGCTTCGATGGCACCACCCTCCTGCAGCAGGCGGTTGCGCGCCGGGCCGAAGCACTGTCGCTGAAATTCGCCCACCTCCTGCTCCAGCCCGGGATCCTCGATGGTGTGCAGGTCCAGCTCCATGCGGATGGACTCGAAGTCCGTCGAGCAGGGAATGGCGTGGATCGCCGCAGCGGTGAGCCCGTGGGACACCGCATGCACCCCCGCCCACCACAGCGGAATCCTCGCCTGCTGGCCACCGATCGAACTCTCGGTCGCGCCGAACGCCCCCTCGGACCAGCCGCCGGCGGCGAACTGGCGGGTGCCGCACTCCAGCGAGCGGCTCTCGTCGATATCGGCGGTGGCCAGCTGGACCTGCAGCAGCGGCAGGCAGGTGAAGGCGTAGGCCAGGATCATGGCGTAGAGCCGGGTCTCGATGCGGTTCACCGTGAGGATGCCCTTGGTCCCCGCCTCGTCGCCCTCCTGCCGGGCCTTGAACCACTCGGAGAGCACCAGGGTAATGAACGGCACCGCGGCGATGCCGGTGCCGACCATGACGTTCCAGATAGCGTTGTTGATGATCCAGCCCAGCAGCGTCATGGCGTTGGCGAAGTAGTCGAACACCACCAGCGGCGCGGTTAGCGGGCCTCCCATCAGGCACCTCCCAGCTGGTTGATCAGGTTGGTGACTTCCAGCAGGACCAGGATGCCCAGGGCCATCAGCTCGAGCCGTCGGAGCTTGGCAAGCGCCTGGCGCCCGTCGTCGCGGTCTCGGCGCAGCCGCGCCACCGCCCGGGGGCGCACCTTGCGCCACCAGACCAGGGCCAGCGCGGCGTAGAGGCTCAGCCGCCAAGCCAGCAGCCACGGCCAGGCGGCCTGCCAGGCGCTATGGTGGGCCTCGATCCCACCCAGCAGCCGCACGCTGATGGCCAGAATGGCACCGCTCAGCAGGAACATGACGACCAGCACCACCATGGCGACCAGCAGCGACGGCCAGCGGGCCGGATTAATCCAGGAGAAAGCCCGTCGTGTCATCCGTCGCCGCCCTCCTCACCGGCTGGGCGTCCGCGGCCGTCCAGGGCCGCATCCGGCCGGAAGGTCTCGCCCTGAGAGGCTCCCTGGCTGCGCCGGGAAGCGCGCTCCAAGGCGATGCCGGCAGCGCTGTTGCCCAGCGCCTGGCGGATCTCCATCTCGGAGCGCAGCGACTCGATATCCCGATCCAGGGCCACCAGCTTGCGATCCAGTGCCGACATGCCCTGCTCGTTGTCGGCGATGCCCGGGTCACTGCTGCCGGCCAGCAGCAGCCGACGCGCCCACAGCGCCTTGGTCAGCGTCCTGGCCAGGGCCATCTCACCGCTCAGGCGATGGATCAGCAGCGAGGCCTCGGGGTCGCTGCGCAGCGACTCGATCACCCCGCGGGAGACGGTCAGGCCGTCGCCGGCGGAGACCTGGCGCAGGTTCTCCGGGGTCAGCGGCTCGCTGCCGTCGACCAGCCCCAGAAGCAGCCCGTAGACCTCCTGCTGCTCACGCTCCAGCTCGCGCACCAGACCACTGCCGGCCTGAGTCTCGCTGCGCTCGCAGCCGTCGCAGGTGCGAATCGACTGCTCGCCGATCACCGTCTGAGTCCATTCGGCGGCCTCTTCCGGGCTCTGCCAGACCGTGCACATGCCGCCCAGGCAGCTCCCTGACCCACTGCCTGACCCTGAGCCGCCGGAACCGCTTCCGCCGGAAGCCCCAGCCAGCCCACCGCCGCCGATCCAGGTGCCCTCGTTGGTGGCCACCGATCCCCAGCCGCCACCGCCGCCGGCGATGGGAGCCGTGCTGGTGGTATCGCTACGCCCGTGCAGCAGGTTGTAGCCGGCGCGGGCGGTGTCCTCGACCACACGAATCGGCTTCTGGCCGCTGCCTCCGCGACGCTGGCCGCCCACCCAGGTCACGCCCTGGTTGCCGCCAGACTGGTCGACCTGCTCCTGCGCCGCGACGACGTCGGCGTTGGTCTGTGCCGCGCTCTGCCAGCTCTCGGCCATGGCCATCTGCTGCCATCCCTGACCGGTGACCATGTCGGCCATGCGCTCGGACATCTGGCGGCAGGACATGGAAGCCCGGTCGAAGTCGACCCGCCCCTGCAGCACGCCATTGCTTAGCAGGTCATAGAGCCCCGGGTTGGCCCGCTGGATGACCATAGCGGGCAGCGAGGCCACGGCACCCTGAGCGTTCTGGACGACCTGCCCCATCAGGTTCTGGAAGCCGTCGGTGACGCCGTTGAGCTGGTTGGAGACCGTGGCGCCGATATCGAAGTTGCCGCAGGTGGCATTCATGTTCCAGCTGATGCCGATACCCCGGCTGTTTGGGTTGTAGCCCCGGCCAGCGGAGACGCTGAAGGGAGAGGCGCCGCCGATCTGGTAGTAGAGCGCGTCGGCGGATTGCGCCGAGGCCTGGGTAGACAACAGCCCCACCACCAGGGCGCCGGCCAGAGGCGTGAGGGTGAAGCGTCGGGTGCGAGATCCTTTCATCGGCTTCTCTCCTTCAGGGGGCGGCATAGAGCAGGGTCTGGCCGCGGCGCTGACAGCAGCGATAGGGGCGCCACAGCGACCAGGCGTAGTCACCGCCCGTGTCCAGACGATCATCATAGGTGTCGGTGATGCCGCGGTCCGGCCACACCCGGCAGGCGCTGCTCATGTTGGGCGTCAGGCGCTGCCAGCGATGGGTCGAGGCATCGCCCTCCTTGACCGGCCCGGGGGGCCAGTAGCCGTCGCGGCTGGCGGCGACCAGCGGCGTGTAGACGTGGGGCTGCCCGGTGCGGGTGACGACATCGGCGGAGCGCTGGGCAGTGGTCGCCGCGGTCTTGTAATCATGCACCTGGGTCAGGAAGCCGCTGCGCGGGTAGAGGTTGCCCCACAGGTCGCCGGGCTGGCCCAGCTCACGCATGCCGGGCATGAGTGCCTCGGGGTAGAGCGACTCGGGAATGCCGCTGCGCCACGCCAGGGCGTCCAGGGTCGAGAGGTGGTAGGGCTGGAAAGGCGTCGCTGCCCCGGCGCAGGTCATGCCGAAGGCGTTGGCGAAGCTGCTGAAGGCCTCGCCGGCCGGGTGGCCGATGGCTTCCACGTTCTTGAAGCGCAGGTGCTCGTGCCGAGCCCGGTTGGCATCGGACGTGCTCTGCCCACCGGCCAGCGCCTCACCCAGAGGCGGCGACAGCGCCGCCACCTCCCACCAGGGGTTATCACCCGTGTTCTCGTAGCTGGAGACCACCAGCTCGGGGACGTAGTGGCGAACCTGCACCGAGGTGCGGATCGAGCAGCCCGACCAGGAGCAGTTGAGCCAGACGCAGATGCCGATGACCTGGTAGTCCAGGCACTGGGTGGAGAGCGACGAGGCAACGATCTGCGGCGTCGTCAGCGCCTCGGCAGGCTTCTCCACCACACCCAGGCTCAGCAGCGCACCGCCCAGCACAGCCCCAACCGTCTTGAAGGGCCTCATCGGCGGCCCTCCTGCCCCATTATCCGCTCGGCTTCTCTCAGCGCCTCAGCCACATCCGGCTGGCCGTAGATCACATAACGGCCATCTATCACCACGGCGGGGACTTTCTCGACACCCAGCTGCCAGGCCCTGACCAAGCCGAGATAACTATCGGCATAGCGGTCGGCCGTCTCTTGCCACTCATTGTTCGCCATGCGCTCTCGCATAAGGCCCTCCGCGACTTCAGGGTCTGCAGGCAGATCTTGCGACAGCGAAGCATCCAAACGCCCAGGCGCATCGAGCTCTAAAACCGCCACGCCTGAGGGCACATTGACGGCCGGCTCCCCGGCAGTGGTAAAGACCTCGACGGCAGGCTCAGCGAGTGCGGAACCCGCCAGGCAGGCGGATAGCCCGAAAGCAGCCAGCCAGCGGCGCGGGTGGTGTCTCTCCATGCTTGCCACTCCAGTAAATCAAGGAACTGACACAGCATTGCCGAGACCAGCAGGGACAGCATCAAGAAATGTTAATTCGGTTGTGAGAAGTTTCCTGACCCAGCGTCACAGTCGCGAAGAAGACTTTATCCCTGAAGTCAAAAATATCTTCGCTTAACTGACAAGTAACATTGATTCATGCCGAAATTGACACCATAATGTTTCCTAACAATCACCCACCACGAGGAACATCATGTCCATTCTCAGCACCTATATGCAGAAGGAACAGCAGCTCAAGCAGCTTCAGGAAGAGCTCGACAAGCTGAAGAACGACGACCGCCTCAAAGCCGAGCTGGAGTTCAGGGACAAGCTCGAAGACTTGATGCGTGAGTTCGACAAGTCAGCCGCCGACGTCATCAAGCTGCTGGACCCGACGCCGACCGCCAACAAGACCTCCAGCAGCACCAAGAGCACCGGTCGCGCCAAGCGCAAGCTGAAGATCTACAAGAACCCGAACACCGGCGAAGTCGTCGAGACCCGCGGCGGCAATCAGAAGACACTGAAGGCGTGGAAGGATGAGTTCGGTGCAGATATCGTGGATGGGTGGCTGGTGAAGACGGAAGACTAAATATTTCTCGCTGTAGCGTACCGATTTTCTCGGAGACCCGTTGGTTTGAGTCAGGCCGCCTTCTTGGCCTGACCCTGTTGCTCATAATACAGCGCTTCTCGCTCGGCCGGTGGCATGCTGCCGATCGGCTCAAGAAGCCGCCGGTGATTGAGTCAGTCGCCCTATGCCAGGGTACTTTCCTCACCCACCAGTGAGGTGCAATGACACCGGTAAACAGCGGGGGAAACTCCATTCCATTGGTTGATTTTTAAAACGAATCGAAATTACAAAAAACTTGCAAGATCACGATTTTAAACAGAACCTTTACTTGCACACGAACAACGAAAAGCCCAGAATGGAGAGATAGGCTATCTGATCACAATCACATGATTCTTAATTTCTACCGACAAAAAATTACAATAGTAGAAATACAGAATATCGCCGCCTTAGTCACAACCTCGACACATCCGACGCCAGTGTGGAAGTCGGCTTGGCTGCAATAGAACGACAAATCAGTTCGGACATGGCATAAGCCAGCTGAGCACTATTCCAGTCCCCCTCGTTGGAGAACCATTTCGGAACCCAGTTGACAGCCCCGAAAATGGCGAAAATGGCGAGCTTGGGGTCACAAGAGATAATACTGCCGTCGGCTATTCCCTCGCGCACTAACTCACGAAGCCCTTCCTCGAACCGATCTCGTTTATCTACAATGGCAGCCCTCTGCTCCGGCTGCAAGGCGTGTTCCTCGGTCAAAATGACACAACGATTTAATTCGCTGAGCGTAGACTCCAGATAGCCACGAATAGTAGCTTTCAGCTTATCAAACCCCGTACCAGGACCCTGCTTAGCCTGCTCCAGGCTCTCGAAAGCCACCTGCAATACATGCTCGAAGGCGGCAGCCAACAAGGCGTGCTTGTTCGGGAAGTAATAATAGAGCGCGGCCTTGGTCACCCCAAGGCTCTTGCCGATATCTTCCATGGATGTGGCGTGAAAGCCCTTCTGGTTAAAGGCGCTCACCGCCTCGCGAAGCAGAGCATCACGCTTGGCCTGATACAGTTGATCCCGGTTGGGAACGGTGTTCTTCCAAGTGGCCAAGTTCAAAGGTCCCCGTAATATTGATCCCTGACAGCCGCCCCCGCGGCGACTGACTATCGGGTAAGTTTATCAAATGATGGGGCGAGGCGCTAAACTCCCCTATGCGTCAACGTAGTTGTCACCTAAACGGATTGAGAGGTGATCAACATGCGTTACCCCGCAGAGCGTAAGGAAGCCATCCTCAAGAAGATGGCGCCGCCGATGAGCATAACCATCCCGGAACTGGCCGAGCAGGAAGGCATCACCGCGACAACCCTCTACAATTGGCGGAAACAGGCCAGAGCACGAGGACAGGTTTTGCCATCACGTTCGAACGAGCCCGACCAGTGGACCAGCCAGGAGAAATTCCAGATCGTCCTGGAGACGGCCCCGATGAACGAGGCCGAACTCAGCGCCTATTGCCGCGAGCGTGGGCTCTACCCCGAGCAGGTGGAG
>NZ_FNES01000029.1 GCF_900100195.1 Billgrantia gudaonensis | reverse complement strand
TCGATGTCGAGGATGGCGTTCATGTGCCGCGAGACGTCCACCACCAGGCCGTCGGTGAGCGACTGGCCGTTGGTGCCGGTGCCGCCGCCGCGCGGGGCGAGCACCACCTGGCGGTGTTCCACCTGGCCGGCGAGGTGGGCGATGCGCGCCAGGTCGTCGGCGTGTTTGGGGTAGAGCACCGCCTGGGGCAGGCGCTGGTAGATGGAGTTGTCGGTGGCGAGCACCGTGCGGTTGGCGTAGTCGGGGGCGATCTCGCCCGCGAAGCCGGCGTCGGTCAGCGCCTCGAGGAAGCGCAGGTAGGGAGCGGCGAGGCGCGTGGCCGGGTCGGTGTGGGCCGTGTCCAGTCTGGCGATCATGGTATCTCGGGGAAAAAAGCCCAGCACGAAGCTGGGCAAGGGGAAACACGACATCGCAGTCGCTCGTGCTAGATCGTCCGCAAGGCGGCATCAAGTCATGTAAAGCCCACCGGCGACATCGATGGTCTGCCCCGTGACGAAACTCGACTCGTCCGACGTCAGGTACAGCGCCAGGTCCGCGACTTCATCCGGCTTGCCCAGGCGACCGAGCGGAGTCAGGCGAACCTGCTCATCGTTGATGGCGGCATCCACCGCAAGCACCATCGGCGTCTCGATCCGCCCCGGGGCAATCGCATTGACGCGAATGTCGTAAGGCCCCAGTTCGGCGGCCAGGTGCTTGGTGAAGCCGATGATGGCCGACTTGGTCGCCGCATAATGGCATGCCACCACCGGCGAGTGGGTCTTGCCGGCAACGGAGGACATGTTGACGATATGGCCCCGCCGCGCACGACGCATGCCATCACCCACCGCGCGGATGGTATTGAAGGCCCCCGTCAGATTGACCCCCACCACCCGATTCCACTCTTCCGGCGCCATGTCACAGACGGAGGCCGGCAGGCCGCCATGCTTGGGAGATATCCCGGCATTGTTGACCACGCTATCGACGGGGGCGCCAAAGTGGGCTTCCGCCTCTCTCACGCCGCGTTCGACCGCGGCGTAATCGGAAACGTCGACCGACAACGGATAGGCATCGCCTCTTCCCGCTTCCCGGATGGCATTGCACACCTCCTGGGCGCTATCGGCCGACCAGTCCATGACCGAGACATTGGCACCACGCGACGCAAACGCCATGGCAATGGCCCTGCCAATGCCGGCGCCGCCGCCGGTGACGAGTACATGTCTACCGGCATGGCTGGGTCGATAGCGTAAGGAACTCTCTAGAGCCATGTCTCAAATCCCCAGATATGCTTTTCGAATGTGGTCATCGCCCATCAGTTCTTCCGCCTGGCCATCCATCACGATTCTTCCGTTCTCGATGACGTAGGCCCTGTCGGCGACCTTGAGCGTCTGATACACGTTCTGTTCGACGATCAACACCGTCGTGCCGCTCTCGGCAATCCGCTTGACCACCTCGAAGACCTGGGAGACGACGATCGGCGCCAGCCCCAGGGAGGGCTCATCGAACATCATCAGCTTGGGACAGGCCATCATCCCACGCGCGATGGCAACCATCTGCTGCTCACCGCCCGACAGCGATTCCGCCTGCTGATGAAGGCGCTCCTTCACGCGGGGAAACAGCGTCAGCACCTCTTCCAGTCGCTGGTCGTATCGAGACTTTGCCGCCGGACGATAAGCGCCCATCTGGATGTTCTCGAGCACGGTCATTTCCGGAAAGAGCTGACGCGCCTCGGGGATCAGCGTGATCCCGCGATTCACCACCTGATGCGCCGGCAAGTGGGTAATGTCCTCGCCTTCGAAGGTGATGCTCCCGGCGGAGGCTTCGATCAAGCCGGACACCGTTCTCAGGGTGGTCGTCTTGCCGGCACCGTTGCCCCCCACGATGGTGACGACTTCACCTTCGCTCACCTCCAGCGAGACATCGTGCAGGATCGTGGTAGCACCATAGCCGGCCGTCACATTATTCAGTCGAAGCATCGGACGCCTCCTTGCCGAGATAGGCCTCAATGACAGCCTCGTTCTTCACCACTTCCTCCGGCTTGCCTTGCGCGAGAATCTCGCCGGAACTGATCACGATCACGCGGTCCGAGAGCTCCATGACAGCCTGCATCACGTGCTCGATGGCAATGATGCTGATGCCGCTGTTACGAATCACCTTGATCAGTTCGATGGCTTCCCTGAGGTCGGCGGGGTTGATGCCGGCCATTACCTCATCCAAGAGCAGGATGCGCGGACGCATCGCCATGACACGGGCCACCTCGAGGCGCTTGAGACCGCCAATGGGAAGATTTCTGGCCTCTTCGTCCAGGAAGCGATACAGCCCGAGCTCGTAGGCGATCTCACGTGCCGCCTTGCGACACTCCTCCACCGAGCGGAAGCGATGGAAGGCACCCACCATGATGTTCTCTTCCACCGTCATGGCCGCGAAAGGCTGAACGATCTGGAAGGTCCGGCCGACACCGCTCCTGGCAAAGGCACCGGGCGTTTTCGGAGAAACGAAGTGGCCGTCCTCGCCGAGCACCGCAACCGAGCCGGAGTCGGCACGCAAGAAGCCGGAAATCATGTTGAAGACCGTCGTCTTGCCGGCCCCGTTGGGCCCGATGATGCCCAGCACTTCTCCCTTGTGCAGGTCGAAGGAGACATCGTTGGTGACGTGCAGGCCACCGAAGTGCTTGTCGAGATGTTCGACCTTGAGCACCACGTCGCCGATCGGCGGGCGCGCGGGCTTCCTTATGTCGTCCAGGTGAACGTGATCGACGGGGCTCTCGACGCTGGTGTCGAAGCGGCGAACCCGGGAAGTCGGCAGGTAGCGCTGGATGAAGCTCATGATGCCATCCGGCATGAACAGCACCACCAGGACCAGCACGACCCCGTACACGAACCCATGCAGACCGATGGCACTGGAACCCAGCCAGCCGCGCGCCAGCTCCGTGATGGGCACCAGCAGAATCGTGCCGTAGAGCGGACCGAAAACGGTGCCCAGCCCACCCACCAGGGCGAACAGGACGATCTGGATGGAAAACGTCAGATTGAAAGCCGATTCGGGCTCGATGAACGTCAGGTACGAACCATGGAAAGTCCCGAGCATGGCCGTGAGGCCGGCGGAAATCGCCGCCGCATACAACCGCACATGCACGGTGCGAATCGCGGCTCCCCTGGCGGCCGACTCACGCTCGCGGGTGGCAATCAACTGGAAACCCAGCTTGCTGCGGCGGATCGCCCAGGCAACGGCGAGGGCAAACGACATCAACCCGAATACGATCACCAGCGAAGGCAGCCGCTCCGTGAAGATCATGGTGCTCCAGCCCATTTCGAGGGGCACCATCACGCCATTGGCGCCGCCCGTCAGGCCGACCCAGTTCAGCGAAATGACATGAAAGACCTCCAGAAAAGCAATGGAGGCAAGAGCATAGAACGGCCCATGCAGCTTGAAGCAGGGGTAGCTGATGGCGACCGCCACCCCGGCAGCCAGAATGGCCCCGACGAACATGCTGATCCAGGGAGAAACGCCCGCGTTGAGCATCAGCATTCCCGTGTAGGCGCCGATGCCGTAATAGATGGCGTGCCCTAGCGAGAGCTGCCCCGCATAGCCGCCCACGATGTTCCAGGCGGTCGACAGCCCGGCAAACAGACAGATGGTGATGAAGATATGGTAGATGTAATCATCGCCGACACCTATCGGGATGAGAATCAAGCTGGCCAGGGTAATGAAGAACAGTATCTTCTTGTTGAGAAACCATTGCATACCGCCCCCATGACTCCTCGCCGGTGCAGAGGATATCGTCTTATCGTTCATGACACTTTCTCCGGTGACGCCACAGCGTTTCTCAAGACACGTGTGCCAGTTTTCTTGCCTTGCCGAACAGCCCGGACGGGCGGAATATCAGGATCAGCAGGAAGATACCGAACACCGCGACATCCTTCAGTGACGACCCCAGATAGAAACCGGCAAAAGAATCCACGAGGCCAATGATCAAGGCGGCAAAGAAAGCCCCAGTGATGCTACCCAATCCCCCCATGACGACGATCACGAAAGCAATCAGGACGAAGCTTTGCCCCGTTTGGGCATTGACGGGATACAACGGAGACAGCAGAACGGCAGCGACACCGACGCAAGCGATACCGATACCGAATGTCACCATATTGATGCGCGACACATTGATGCCCATCAGCTGCGCTGCGTTGCGGTTCTGAGCGGTGGCTCGAATGGCACGCCCCATCTGCGTCCGTGTCAGGAACAAATGCAGCCCACCCACCATGAAGATGGAGCACAGCATGATGACGACCTGTCCTGTCAGCACCGTTGCCGGCCCCAGACCCAGAGCATGGCGCATGCCGCTGGACGGCGTATTGAAATTGTCGGAACCCGCGATCATCAACACCAGGTTTATCATGGCGATCGACAGGCCGACCGTTGCAAATATCTGGATGTGCTCATCCGAATCCTTGAGCGGTTCTATCAGGAATTTCTGAACGAAAATACCCAACACGAACAACAAGGGAATGATGAAGACCAGCGTCAAATAGGGGTGAATGCCGAGATAGGTCGTGATGATGTAAGTCAACATCATCCCTATCATCATGAATTCGCCATGAGCAAAGTTGATAACCTTCGTTATGCCAAAGATCAGCGTCAAACCGACGCTGACCATGGCATAAAGGCTACCAAGCATTAACCCATTGACGACAAGGCTAATAATTAATTCCATTTGGTAACCTCGGGGTTATTATTGGCTAGTCCGCATGTCGGCAACGCTGGCGCCTTCCGGATAAACGGTAACCAACTCGCCATCCTGCCATTGCATACCCATCATGCTGGCACGCTCGTTCTGGTTGTTCTCGCCGATCTTGATGCCGATACCGGCTGCCGTTCCACCAACGGGGACATCCATCGCCAGCACGGCTTCCTTGATCTCATCGGCGGAGAACCCGCTACCCGCGTCGATGGCACGCAGCAGTTCCAGGGCCCCGGCATAGTTCATCAGGGAGTGGCCAGAACGGGGAGATTCCTCGTACTTCTCTTCATAGGAAGCCACGAAGTCCTCGATGCCGGGAGCGAATTCCGGGTCGATGTTGTACTGGGTGAAGTCGACATCGTAGACACCGTCGATCACATCGTGCCCCACTGCCTCGGCAGTCGGCGTCATCGAGTAGCCACCGCCGCCGCCGATGATCGCCTTGGGACGATAATCGCGCTCGTTGGCCTGGCGAAGGAACAGAACCGAATCGTCCTGATAGGAGGTCTGCAGAACGACGTCGACCTCTTCTTCCTGCAATGAAAGCACGATGGAAGACATATCCACGGATGACGCCGGATAATGCTCTTCCATCACGATGTTGAGGCCATGCTCTTCGGCAAACGCGCGCTGGTGTTTGCCCACCGACGAGCCGTAGTTGGAATCCTCATGGATGATGCCGATGCGCAGCTCGGTCGGGTCGACGCCGAGCTCGGGAGCGATGCCTTCGACCAGCATCTCGATGATGGTCTCGGCCATGTGATAGGCAGTCGGGTTGGTACGGAATACGTAGTTCAGCCCGCGCTCAGTGACATCGTCGGCGACGGCCCCCAGCTCGAAGTAAGGTACCTTGCTCATTTCGGCCACCTGGGAGGCAGCGATGGAGCGTGAAGAGGCATAGGTACCGAAGATCGCCTTGACGTCTTCGCGAGAGATCAGCCGGCGAGCTTCGCCGATCGCCTGGTTGTTGTCCACGGCATCGCCCGTCTCGAGCACGACGGTCTCGCCCTGGACGCCGCCATTCGCATTGATCTGATCGACTGCCAGCTCCAGGCCGCGATAGCTTTCTTCACCGAGAAGAGCCAGTCCGCCGCTCAGTGGATAGAGCGCTCCGAACTTCACCTCGGCAAAGGCAGGGGCTGAGATACCGCCGAGCAGGGCTGTCGCAACGACGCTGCTGATGACAGTGCGGCGGAATTTGTGATTGTATTTCATGGTCATATGCTCCTGATCATTACTGTATGTTTAGCTTTTTATTGGTTACCGTTCGGTAACGTTTCGCTACCTTGAAAGCTCGTGATTGGCGGATATGCATCTGGATCTATCATGACTTCCAGCAACGTGGGTACTTTCTCGTCAATGGCCCTCCTCAGCTCAACCAAATAGTCGTCAGGATGCGTAATCCTGACACCTCGCACCCCGCAGGCATTGGCAATGCCTGCATGGTCTACGTGAGAAAAATGACAGATATCGGTGTAGTCCCCGTGAAGCACCAGTTCGGAGTGCATCTGATAGCCAAGCGTCTGGTTATTGAGCACCGTGATGATAACCGGTAGCTGCATGCGCACCGCCGTTTCCATTTCGGCCCAGACGTGTCCAAAGCCTCCATCACCGGTGACACAGTGCACCGTCGCATCCGGCATCGCCGCTTTCGCTCCCAGGGCAAAGGGCAAGCCCCAGCCGAGACCCGCCAGTCCTCTGGGGGTCAAGAAACGCCGCCCGGGTTTCCTGGCCGTCAGGAAGTTCGCCACCCAGATCGAGGAGTAGCTGGCATCCGCCACCACCAGGCTGTTGCCATCCAGGCAGCCATCCAGGTCGTGCAGGATGCGCTCCGGCCGAATCGGCGTGGCGGAAAGCGTCACTGCCTCGGCCAGGCGCCGGTCGAAGGCGGCATGCTCGTGAGCGATTCGCTCGGACACCGTCGCCGACCAGCTCTGCATGGCCGACAGATCGCGCTCGCCCAGCGCCTGCGTCAGGGCCCCAAGGGTCAACTTGGCATCGCCGACCAGACGCGTGGCCTCATAGTTGCGGCCGACTTCCAGCCCATCGACATCGATGTGGATGTAAGTCGCTCCCTCGGGGTAGAGGCTCCAGCTGTCGGTGCCGTTCTGGTTGGTCCGGTTGCCCACCAGCAGGACGAGATCGGCCTCCTCGACCACGAAGCGCAGGCGTTCCGTGCGACTGCGCGCCGCCATGAAGTAACCCACCACGCCGACGGACATCGGCGAGGTCTCATCGACCGCGCCCTTGCCCATCACAGTGGTGGCCACCGGCACTCCCAGGTTCTGAAGCGCTTCCACTTCCGCGTAAGCGCCGGCGGTATGCACACCACCGCCCACGATGGCGACCGGCCTGCGCGACGACGCGATCAGATCGGCCGCGCCGGCAATCGCGCCCGGGTCCGCCAGCGTCCTGTCCAATGGGTAGCGACCGTACCGATTGCGGCGTGGGGAAACCGCAGCCTCCTCCCCGGCCGGCTCGTCGATGATGTCCACCGGCACCAGCAGAACCACCGGTCCCGGCCTGCCCGAGGCGGCCTCGACGAAAGCCATGTCGATGGCGTCATCCACGCGATCGGCCGACTCGATGCGGCGAGTCGACTTGGCCACCCCGGAAAACAGACGGAAGTGATCGAGTTCCTGGAACGCATTCCTGTCGCGACTGCGTACGGCCACGTCCTGCACCAGGGCCACCACGGGAATGGAAGCCTTGAAGGCTTCGGCGAGGCCGGGCACGAGCAGTGCGGCAGCCGGGCCGTTCTGCGCCGCAACGACCGCCACCTTGCCGGAAACCCGCGCATAGGCATCCGCCATTGCCGCTCCGGCATTCTCGGTGCGATACCCCACCTGGCGTATGCCCCGTGCGGTGGCCGCCAGGAATACCTTCGACGGAATGCTCTGGCCGAAGATCTCGCTGACACCGTGACGCTCCAGCGCATCGACGATGCCATCGGCAACGATCCTGCCCATGACGCCCCCTGTCATTCGAAAGTCAGCACGATCTTGCCGATGTGGTCCGCATCCATTCGGCGATGCGCCTCCACCACATCGTCGATGGCGAAGGTGGAGTCGATAACCGGCAGGCAGCGCCCCTCCTCCCACAGCGGCATGACGCGGGCCTCGAGATCCTCGGCAATGTCCTGCTTCTGCTCGATGGAGCGCGCTCGCAGCGTCGACCCGGTCAGCCACAGCTTCTTGGCCAGCAACAGCCAGGCATTGATGGTCGACTCGGGCCCCTTCATCACGGCGATCTGCACGATGCGCCCCTCGTCGGCGGCCACCTCCATATTGCGGTTGAGGTAGTCGCCACCGACCATGTCGATGGTCAAATCGACGCCACGACCACCGGTGATCTCTTTCACCGCCGCCACGAAATCCTGGGTCTTGTAGTTGACCGCATGGGCCGCACCCAGCTCGAGGCACTGCTGGCATTTTTCGTCGCTTCCCGCCGTCGCGATCACGTTCGCGCCGAAAGCCTTGGCGAGCTGTATGGCCGTCGTGCCGATCCCTGAGGTTCCGCCATGCACCAGGAACGTCTCGCCTTCCTCGAGGCCGCCGCGCTGAAAGACGTTGGTCCACACCGTGAAGAAGGTTTCGGGAACCGCCGCTGCCTGCACCAGGGACATCGTCGCCGGAACGGGCAGCGCATTGCGCTCGTCCACTACCGCATACTCGGCATATCCGCCGCTGGCCACCAGCGCCATCACGGCATCGCCGACCGAGTAACGAGACACCTCGCTGCCCGCCTCTACCACGCGACCGCTGATCTCCAGCCCCAGCACGTCGGTCGCGCCAGGCGGTGGCGGATACCCCCCCATGCGCTGCATCACATCGGGGCGATTGACACCGGCACCGGCCACCTTGACGAGAATTTCGCGTGGGCCCGGTACCGGAATTTCGCCCTCGACGACGCTCAGCACATCGGGACCGCCCGGCTGCCGAGCCGTGACTTGCTTCATCGTTTTCGTCTGCGTGCTGCGGGTCATGAGTCCTCCACTGTATTGTCGTGTCCAGCTAGCGTTTCATGGCGGATTAGGTCACGAAACACAAAAATGAAGCGCTTCATTTTATGCTTTGAAAATAACACCACTCGGCGTTACCACAAGCACTTTCATCGTCATACTTTGTGCTCATTCAGCCCTGCCACGAATCAGGTCGGCTGCCTTTTCGGCCACCATCATCACGGCGCCCTGGGTATTACCCGACACCATCGCCGGCATCACGGAAGCATCGGCAATCGACAGTTTTTCCACGCCCTTTACCAGCAGGTTCGGGGTTACGACCGCGTCATCGCCGTCACCCATCCTGCAGGTCCCAATCGGGTGGTAAATGGTTTGCCCATTCTCCCGGGCGAACTCCAGCCACTCCTCGTCGGTTTGCACTTCCTTGCCCGGAGACATTTCATGCGACACGAACTGCTGCATGGCTGGCTGCTCGACGATTCTACGAGCCACCTTCATGCCATCCACCAGTGTCTGGCAGTCCTTTTCCGTCGCCAGCATGTTGGGCTTTATCGACGGAGCCGCCGCCGGATCGGCACTTTCGACATGAATGCTACCCTTCGATGTCGGGCGCAATTGCGTGACGCCGATCGTCATTCCAGGCTGCCGATCCAGAACGCGAGTCGCCGCATTGGCGTAGCTGGCATGCACGAAGAAGAATTGGACGTCTGGCGAACTCAGCGTCGGCCGCGTCTTGACGAATCCGTGAACCAGACCCGTACCGAGGGTCAGTATGCCCTTGTGACTGGTGAAGTACTTCACCACTTCTTTGGTCAGCCGCAGCCCGCGTGACATCTCATTGAGCGTGACGGTGTTGCGCACTCGCCAATTCATGCGCGTGGCATAGTGATCGATGTAATTCTCGCCGACGCCGGCCAGCTCGATCCTGGGTTCGATGCCGACCTTCGACAATACGTCGGGATTGCCGATGCCGGACAGCTCCAGGATCTGAGGATTCTGGACGGCTCCCGCACACAGGACGACCTCGCGGGCCGCCGCCACGGTTTCACGCTTTCCGTCACGCTCGTAGGTCACGCCGGTGCAGCGGCTTCCATCGAGCTCGATGCGCAGCACTCGGCTGCCGGTCGACACCGTCAGGTTGCTGCGCGCCATCGCCGGTTTCAGGTAGCCGTCCACGACGCTCCAGCGCTGGCCGTTGCGCTGCGTGACCTGGTAATAGCCGACCCCTTCCTGATCCGCTGCGTTGTAATCCTCGTTGAACGGCTGACCATCCTCGGCGGCCGCTGCCAGGAACGCATCGGAAATGGGGAACCGTTCCTTGACGCGCTCCAGGTACATCGGGCCCGACTTGCCCCGGGACGCTCCGCCTTCGGCGAAGTTTTCCAGCTTCCTGAAGTAAGGCTCGACATCCCGCCAGCTCCAGCCGGCGGCACCTTCGTCGAGCCACCGGTCGTAGTCGTTCGGCTGGCCGCGTACGTAGATCATGCCGTTGATCAGGGTGGAACCGCCCAGCCCCTTGCCGCGCGGGATGGCGATCACCCGCTCCTTGGTGCCGGCCTCCGGGCACGACTCGAAGCGCCAGTTATAGGTCCCGTTGGTCAACAGCTTGCTGAACCCCGCCGGAATCTTGATCCAAGGGCTCCGTGGTGGCCCGCCGGCCTCCAGCAGCAGCACGCTGTACTTGCCATCCTCCGTCAGGCGGTTCGCCAGTATGCAACCCGCCGTTCCACCGCCCACGATGACGTAATCGTATTTACCCATTGCGCCAGGCTTCCCGTTCCCGCTTGTCGAGTGATCGCAGCATGCTCACAGCCCCATCGTCTCGGCCATGAGCTTGAGCTGATTCTTGAGCATGGGAAGCCCATACTGAACGGTGCAGCCCTTGCTCTTGGCGGCTTTCAGCAGCGCTGTCTCCGCGGGTTCCATGATGATCTCGGCAACGATCTGCTCTTGCGTCAGGCCCTCGACGTCCAGCGGCAGCGGATCCCCCTCCTTCAGCCCCAGCGAGGTGGCATTGATGACGAGATCGTGGCCTTTGGGGTCGCGCCCGCCCAGGCTCACGGGCAGGGCCGGGTAGGCCTCAGCGAGTCGTTTCCTCAGCGCTTCGGCTTTCTCCTGGGTGCGGTTGGCCAGGGTCAGGCGGCTGACCCCCGCCTCGGCCAAGGCATAGGCGATGGCGCTGGCCGCCCCGCCGGCGCCAACCAGATAGGCCGAGCGTCCTTCGGGCTCGATGCCCTCTTCGCGAAGCCCCGCCACGAACCCCTTGCCATCGAGAATAGCGCCATGCAGCTTGCCATCGGCGCTACGCCGAATGACGTTGACCGCCTCCATGCGCGCAGCATCGTCGCTGAGCTCGTCGCACAGCTTCGCCACGGCTGTCTTGTGCGGCACGGTGATCACGAAACCGGCCAGGTTCTGCATGGCCAGGAAGCCATTCACCACTGAAATGAGATCCTTGCTCGAGACATGCACCGGCACCATGACGGCATCCTTGCCCGTCTCCTCGCACAGGCGGTTGATTCCCTGCGGCGTTTTCACATGGTGAATCGGGTCTGCGATGATGGCGCAAATTTTCGTTTTTCCAGTGATTTCCACATCAAACTCCCTGAGCCAGCGTGTAACTCGTCTTCACGTTGGTAAAGAATTCCTTGGCGTAACTGCCCTGCTCTCTCGGTCCATGGCTCGACCCCTTGCGCCCCCCGAAAGGCACGTGATAATCGACGCCTGCCGTTGGCAAATTGACCATCACCATGCCCGCGCTGGAGTGACGCTTGAAGTGCGTGGCACGCGCCAACGACTGCGTGCAGATACCGGACGACAAGCCATAAACGGTGTCATTCGCCAGCGCCAGTGCATGCTCGTAGTCATCGGCTTCGATCACCGTTGCCACAGGGCCGAAGACCTCTTCACGATTGATCGGCATGTCGTTACGGGTCTGCGAGAACAGCGCCGGGGTCAGATAATAGCCTGGCGTTTCCAGCGACAGGCGCTCGCCCCCCGCCTCGAGCCGGCAACCCGCGCGCTTGGCCGCCTCGATGTAGCTCAGGTCCTGATCCAGTTGCGCCTGAGAAGCGACCGGCCCGATCTGGGTATCGGGATGCAGAGCGTTGCCCACCGTCAGAGCCTGGGTGGCCTCGCGCATGCGCTCGACGAAACGGTCGTGAATGCCTTTCTCGACGATCAGACGGCTCGAACTCGTGCAGCGCTGACCGGTGGAGAAGAAGGCGCCATTGATGGCCGTAGAAACCGCCAGTTCCAGATCGGCATCGTCGAGCACCACCAGCGGGTTCTTGCCGCCCATTTCCAGTTGGAACTTCGCGCCGCGAACGGCGCACTCCGCGGCTATCCGCCTTCCCGTATCCGAAGAGCCCGTAAAGGTGATCGCATCGACTTTCGGCGAGGTGACCAGCGCATTGCCCACCTTGGAGCCGGGCCCCATCACCAGGTTGAACACGCCCTTGGGAAGCCCACCGACTTCATCGACGATGCTGGCCAGCGCCCAGGCGCAGCCGGGCACCAGATCGGCGGGCTTGAACACCACGCTGTTGCCATACGCCAAGGCCGGGGCAATCTTCCAGGCGGGAATCGCAATCGGAAAATTCCACGGCGTAATGATCCCCACCACGCCAACGGGCTCGCGCGACACCTCGACGCTGACGCCAGGGCGCACCGAGGGCAAAAATTCACCGCCGAAGCGGATGGCCTCGCCGGCGAAGAACTTGAAGACTCGCCCGGCACGGGTGACCTCACCGATCGACTCGGCCAGCGCCTTGCCCTCTTCGCGGGCCAACAGCTCGCCCAGACGCTCCTTGTCGGCGAGAATACGGTCGCCGATCCGGTCGAGCGCATCGGCACGCGCCTCGGACGTCCATGTGGCCCACGTCTCGAGGGCGTCGCTGGCGGCATCGATCGCCTGGCGAGCCTGAGCGTCATCGCCGCGGGCATATTCGCCCACCACGTCGCGCGTGTCGGAAGGGTTCAGGTTGCGATTGACTTCGCCAGCGCCGACCCACTCGCCATTGATGTAGTTCTCATGCATCCCGTTATCGTCCTCATCGAGGGGTTCACCGCGTTCCCGCAGCATCCGCTGCCGAAAATGAAGCGCTTCAAGTTCTTCGCCAAAAAAATGAAGCGCTTCATTCCAGGCTTCAAAAAAAAGGTGTCAGTCACCTTCGATTCGATTTGCGTAAGGAATAGCAGATGGAAGACGGCCGTCGATATTAGCCTTTGGTCTCATCCAGCCGCTTCGCCATCCCTCAAGTCCCTCAGGCTCTCACGCTCGACGATCATCGTCTCCAGCTCGAGCGCTTCGACCGGCGCCTCGTTATCGATGATCGCGACGATGGTTCGCGCCACCTCGACCCCGATGTCGTGCATCGGCACCCTCACCGTGGTCAAGCCGGGGGACATGGCACTGGCGAATTCGATGTCGTCGAACCCCGTGATCGACAATCTGCCGGGAACGTCGATACCGCTCAACTGGCACTGATGCATGGCACCGATGGCATGCAGGTCGGTACCGCAGATCAACACCGTCGGCAGTTCCCCAGCCGCCAGCAATCGCTTGATCGCCTCCCGCCCGCCATCGAGCGAGAATGGCGTTTCGATGAGCCACGCCGGCTCGATGTCGATATTCGCTTCTTCGAGCGCTGCCAGAAAGCCCGCGCGACGCTGCCGAGAGCGCTCGTTTCCCTCTGCCGGACCGCCGCAAAGCGCTACCTTTCGATGCCCCTTGGCGATCACGTGCTTGGCGATTTCATAGGCCGCCTGCCGGTTCGAGAAGCCGATGGTGTGCGGGTAATTCGTCTCGTCCGTCGACCACATCATCAGATAGGGGACGTCATAGGTCTCGAGCATCCGAAACACCGCATCGTCATGGTCGGTGCCCACCAGAATCACGCCATCGACACCGCTCTCGACCAAGGCCTGGAGAACCTTGACCTCGCGCTTCTGGTTGTACTCGTGGCTGCCGATGACCAGTTGGTAGCCCATTTCCAACAGGCTTTGCTGCAAGGAATCGATCGAATTGGAGAACATCGGGTTCTTCAGCGTCGGATACACCACCGCCACCCGCCAGGTTCTTCGAGAGGCCAACGAACGAGCCACGCCATTGCGCACATAGCCCATCCTGGCCACGGCATCCAACACCTTGTTCAACGTGGCCGGCCTGACTTTTTCAGGAGACGACAGCGCCTTGGACGCACTACCCAGGGAAACCCCGGCTTCCCTGGCAACGTCCTCCAGGGTGACTTTCTTGCGTATCTTCGGCATTCCCATACCTTAGTCTAGCGAATGGTCTTTGTTATCGTCGGTCGCTCTCACGCCACCCAGCACCAACAGCAGATCCTCTCGAGCTTTGATCTTACCCAGCAATCGTGGACACCGATCTAAGCGATCACTCGGGCCTCGAAGGCCTCTGGGCTGATCATCCCAATCGCACTGTGCCGGC
>NZ_FNES01000030.1 GCF_900100195.1 Billgrantia gudaonensis | reverse complement strand
GTACCGGCCGGGCTTCCCCGCTGACGGCTTCGCCACCCTGGCCGAGGCTCAGGACTGGGTTCAGCAATTTACCGAGTGGTACAACCACGAGCACCGGCACAGCGCCCTTCGCTACGTCACGCCGAGCCAGCGTCATAACGGCGAGGCCAAAGGCATCCTGGCCCAGCGCCGGGAGGTCTTCGAGGCGGCGAAGCAGCGTCACCCGGAGCGCTGGTCGGGTGACATCCGGAAGCTCAGCCTGCCTGAGATCGTGCACCTGAATCCCGAGCGGGACCCAGTGCCGCAGGCAGCAGGGTTTTAAAGAGCCAGAACTATTTCATATGCCAACTATGTTGACAGACTCCGACCACGAGGCTTTTTTATGTCTTCGCCGCAAGTTGGAGTCGGTGTTCTGATTGTTAGGAACGGATGTGTACTTCTAGGAAAGAGAAGGGGAGCTCATGGGGCCGGCACTTGGTCCGCGCCCGGTGGGCATCTTGAGTTTGGGGAGTCAATAGATGTCTGTGCCCGACGTGAAGTTATGGAAGAAACTGGGCTTGAACTTCAGGATCTTCAGTACGGCCCCTTCACGAATGACGTCTTCGAAGCCGAAAACAAGCATTATGTAACCGTTTTCGTGGTGGCAAGCCCCGTGGGCGGCGAGGCTAAACTGCTGGAGCCGGACAAATGCGAGGGCTGGGCATGGTTTGAATGGGAAACACTCCCAGAGCCGCTATTTCCGCCATTGGCAACACTGTTAAGCCAAGACTACACACCATTCTCGCAGCCAATTTTCCTAGCCAACTGATAACATCATGAAGAGCATATGCATATATTGTGGTTCAAATCCCGATCGACGGGAGTCTCAAGCATCGCACAGCAATGGCTTGGTTTGTCTTTTACTTCGAGCTTGTCGACAGCGGCAGGCCTTGCCATGCCGGCATCCGGGCCGTGTTTCTCCGTCAGCGTATCCGACTATTTATCCTCTTCTTCTGCAGTCTGAGAGTCGGCTCGTTCCGATGAAGGCAACACCAGTACCCGACATGGCGCATTGACGGAAACATACTCCACAGTGGCACGGCGCAGGGGCCAGTGGCCGCTGCTGCCGCGGGATACCAGGATCATCAGATCGGCAGAGAGCTGGGCCGCGAGGCCCACCAGCTTTTCGCCAGCGCTTCCTGCTACCACGTGCAGGCTCGCATTTCGGTCCAAAGGCAAATACTTGCGAACGAATAGATCCAGTTGTTTCCGAACCTCGGCTTCTTTCTGCTCTGGCGCTTCTTCCGTCACGTGCGGGAAAAATCCGCCGCCGCCCGGGTTGTAAACGCTGGCCAGGTGAAGTTCTCCATCCTCTGCCAGCAGCTCCATGGCAGCTGCTATGGCACACTTGCCCTCGCCATCGTCTTCCGGGTCAATGGCGACCAACAGTTTCTGATACATTATCGGTCTCCTGTTTAGCGTTGGAAGTGCCCTCCACTTCGGGGAAGGCTCTGCCTTGGACCAATTCGTTGACACTGAAGCCGCGATAATCCGCTCGTAGCGCTCTGAACAGCGCCATTGCCATGAAGACTAGAAGGAAGCAAAACGGTAGACCAAGGGAGGTGATCACATTTTGCAAGGCGTCCAGCCCGCCGGCCAATAGCAGTGTCGCGGCAATCACCCCTTGAGCGACTGCCCAAAAAATACGCTGGCGCACCAACGATGGTTGATCATCGCGCCGCGTCAACATATCGATCACCAGAGAGGCGGAATCGGATGACGTGGTAAAGAAAATGACGATGATGACCACGCTCAAGGCCGACGCTATGTCCGCCAGCGGGAAAGCTTCCAGGAAGGCGAAAATGGCCACCGAGGGATCTTGCTGCACCTGTTCGGAAAGAGAGATCTGGCCGTTCATCTCTACCTGGATGGCCGAGAGCCCGAAGATGCCGAACCAGACCAGAGTGAAGGCCGTGGGTGCAAACAAGACACCGGCCACAAACTCGCGGATGGTTCGCCCCCGAGAAATTCGGGCAATGAAAATTCCCACATAAGGCGCCCAGGAAATGGTCCATGCCCAGTAAAACAGGGTCCACTGCCGCTGCCAGTCGGTTTCTTTGAAGGTCTCGGTCCAGAAAGCCAGCCACGGCAAGTCGTTGAAGTAATCGCCCACGCTCTGGACCATACCCTCGGCAATGAATACGGTTGGCCCTACGGTGAACACGAAAGCCAGCAAGACCATGGCCAGTACAATATTGACCTGGGACAGGCGGCGCACTCCCTTGTCTAGCCCCAGCGCCACCGAAGTGGCGGCGATGCCGGTAATGACGGCAATCAAGCCGACCTGGATCAGGGCGGTGGAAGGCACGCCAAACAGATAGTTCAAGCCACTGTTCAATTGCAGCGTACCGAGTCCCAGCGAGGTTGCCACGCCAAACAGAGTGCCAAGTACAGCAATCACGTCGATGGCCCAGCCCCAAGGGCCAAAGGCCCTTTCCCCGAGGATTGGGTAGAAGAGACTGCTAATGCGCATGGGAAGATCATGCCGGTAGGCAAAGTAACCGATCGCCAATCCCGGCATGGCAAAGATCGTCCAAGTGTGCAGGCCAAAATGGTACAGCGCTATGGTCATGGCATCGCTGGCCGCCCGCTGCGAACCCGGCTGTACGTTGTCGAAAGGCGGGTGGGCGAAATGGGAAACCGGTTCTGCGACGCCCCAGAACATCAGAATGGTGCCGATGCCGGCGGCAAACAGCATGGTGAACCAGGTCAGGTTGGAATAATCGGGGCGGCTGTCGTCCGCCCCCAGCCGGATGTTGCCATAGCGGCTGATCGCCAGCACGAGCAGGAAGATCAACAGAACGCTCACGGCGAGGATGTAGAACCAGCCTAGGTTACGAGCGACCCAACCGGTGAGCAGCCCGAAACTTTCGGCAACGACGTCGTCAAATGGGATCGCCAGTGCGATGAAAAGCGCGGCTATCCCGGCCGAGGTAAAAAACACCCCCGGTATGGTCTGCAGTCCGAGTCGACGTTGCAGCCATTCCAGCACATGAGCCTCCGTTTCTTCAGAAAAATCTGCGAAGTGCTCTCACGTTATCATATCCCGCCTCATTCATCTCCGAGCACTTCAGGTTGTCGGGCTGTTAGGCTTCCTCATCGATATGAGCCTCGAGGCCTGCTCGTCCTGGCGGAGATGCTGCTGGATAGCGCTGGAGGCGAGAGACGCCCAGCGCCTTATCGCAAGCGACAAGAACGGCAAACCGCCCACGGCGAACCGCCGTTTTGCATCCATCGCTACTCTTGCATACGCTGATCTTCTCAGGTACCTGAAACGACCGGGCTTTCGAGCAATATCGTGGGAGCGCAAAGACCACCGCAGGGATGGCAGGAGTTCATCACGCCTTTCAGGTTAGGGGCGTTAGCGTGTCTCGTGAGCCACTACCGGCGTAGCAGCCGACGACACCCTACATTGAAGCGGTGCCAGCACGACCGATTCATCATCGACCGGCCGCGACCAGAAACGGCACGACTTCCGGGCCGCCGGAGCAGAGCGCATTGGGCAGGTACTGATTCCATGACTTCCATCGAGGCAAGCATGACACTCGACTACCGCTGGCTTTACGACACCGCACGCAAGCGTTTCGAATCTGACGAAGCCTTGGAGGCCTTCCTTCCCGAAGCGCTCACTCCCGACGAGCTGAAGCAGAAGGGGGATGATCGCTATCTTTCCGCCATGAGCCAGCGGGTGTTTCAGGCCGGTATGCAACATTCGGTGGTCGATGCCAAGTGGCCGGCCTTTGAAGACGCCTTCTGGGGCTTTGAACCCGAGAAAATGGTGTTGCTCAGTCCGGAACAAATCGAAGGCTACATGAAAAACGATCGGGTCATTCGTCATCGTACCAAGCTCCAGACCATTCCTAAAAACGCCCAATTCATTTTGGATGTTCGCCAGGAGCATGGCACCAGCTTTGGCGAGTTCATTGCCAACTGGCCGAGTTCCGACATCATCGGCTTGTGGCGTTTGCTTGCCAAGCGCGGCGCTCGTTTGGGCGGACGCTCGGGTGCCGGATTCTTACGCCTGGTCGGAAAGGATACGTTTTTATTGACCAGCGATGTGGTTGCGCGCCTGATGGCCGCCGGCATCATTGACCGGACTCCCACGAGTCAGCGAGACATTCAGGCCGTACAAGATGCCTTCAATGAGCTGCAGCAGAATTCAGGAAGGCCGTTGTGTCATCTCTCGGCCATGCTGTCGTTGAGTATCAATCCAAGATTTTGACGCATGCCGGTGGGGCGATACGCCATTGAAACGAATGCAGTGTCGTATCCGGTCTCAGTCCGTCTCCTGCCAGTTGCATTCGATAGTGAGGAAAGCGCATGAAGGTACATTACCTGGAAATCGTATCGCATGATGTCGATGCGGTGTGCAACGCATATGAGGCCGCCCATGGCGTTGAGTTCAGTGCCCCGGATGAGCTTCTCGGTGGAGCCAGAACCTGTCGACTGCCCGACGGTACGACCGTCGGCGTCAGAGGCCCACTGAGAGAGACAGAAGACCCTGTGGTTCGGCCCTATTGGCTCGTGAACGATATCGAATCGGCCGTTTCCCGGATCGAGGCTCAGGGTGCGAAGATTGCTATGCATCCGATGGAAATTCCCGGGAAGGGAAAGTTCGCGATTTACATCATTGGCTCCAACGATCACGGCCTCTGGCAACTTTGAGCCATCATTCGGAGGAGGTTTGAGATGGACCTTTATTGGCTGTTCCTGGTCATGGCGACGCTGACGGTTCTCAGCCCGGGGCCGGGTGTCGTGATGACGCTCAGCAACTCGCTACGCTTTGGCTTCATGGGGAGTCTTGGTGGAATATTCGGTATCGCTTTTGGCACGCTGATCGTGGCGAGCATATCCGCGACGAGTGTCGGCGTGGTACTGGCGACCTCGGCAGTTGCCTTTACGGCGCTCAAGTTGCTCGGTGCCGCCTACCTGCTGTATCTGGGAATTCGCCTGTGGCGCTCTCCGGCGCTTGCATTCGCTGAGCGGCCCACGCCGTCACTGGGCTTTCGCCGCCGCTTTCTCGAAGGGCTTGCAATCCAGCTGACCAATCCGAAGGCCGTGTTCTTCTTTCTCTCGGTCTTTCCCCAGTTCATCAGCCCGGAGTGGGGCTTCAAGGCTCAGTTCGCCTTGCTGGTGCTGACCTACAGCACGCTGGTCATCGTGATTCACTGCCTGTATGCACTCTTCGGCCAGCAGGCAAAGGGCTGGCTCGGTTCGCCGACGGGAGCGCGCGTGGTCAATCGGATCGGAGGGGCGACGTTCATGTGCTTCGGGGCAGCACTGGCTACGGCGAAGCGATAAGGCATGAGGCGAGGGGAGAGATCCCCTACCTCATCCTCGATCTCCGTCTCCTTGAGTTCCCACCCACTCGACCTCCAGTCGAAACGGCCCGGCCTGCTTGTCAGCGATCAACAGGCCCACCTGCTGAATCGCGTCGGGCTCGAGCGGTGGGGCATCCGTCAGTAGTCGGCCGCGAAAGACCGCTTCGAACGTTCGCCAGGGCAGGGCGATGCGTTGCCATTCGCCAGCCGGTGGCTGGAAGCGAGCCCGGTAGGCCGCGCCATCGAACAGCCGTTTCGTGCGCAGGCGCAGTTGATAGCAGCGGCCGTCGCCGCGCACGTTGAGCATCATGCCCGCATAGCCGTCCAGCTCGAAGGCCTCGGGATCGCGGCGCACCGAGGCGAAGCCGCCGCCATGCTCCAAAGAAAGTTCGCCGCTGAACACGCCGATGCCGTTTTCCACCGTCATCTCGCCGCGGGAAACGCCTCCCATGACGTCATCGTTGATGGTCCGCCAGCGGGTGGCTTCACGGACGTCCTGAAAGTCGATCAACAGTGGCATGGGGGCTCCGTGGCGGGGGCACGTGTTGCCGAGTCGGCTCGTACCATCATGATCGGCGCTCGTTGGGTCTGCAACCGTGCCGGGCAATGATGGGAACCGGTAAACGGGCGCCGAGTTCGATGCCACGACCCACCGCCGTTTTTGCAGCCATCGCCGCTCTTGCTTACGCTTCGGATGGGTCAACCATCCAACGTGTTCCTGTCAACCACTCGACTCGACGAACGATAGCTCGTCTCAGCCACCGTGAAGAGAGGTCTATCAATGAGCCTATCGGGTAGCTGCCTCTGCGGCGGCGTTCAATACGAAATCAATGGTAGCCTCACGGACGTTTACCATTGTCACTGCTCCATGTGCAGAAAGCTTCACGCTGCCGCTTTCAGGACGTGTGCCAAGGTGCGAACGCAGGACTGGCGAACCGTCAAGGGCCAGGAATTGCTCAAGTCCTATGAATCTTCACCCGGCGAATACAAGGTCTTTTGCTCGAACTGCGGCTCGAGCATTCACACGCGGTTCGATTCGAAACCCGAAGTGTATGCGTTGCCGCTGGGCACGCTCGATACCGATCCCGGTGTGCGCGCGGATCGCCACGTCTTCGTGAACAGTAAGGCGCCATGGTTCGAAATAACGGACGACCTTCCCCAGTATGCGGAGAATGGATGACGTTGGCACGAGTTAGAGGAGGGAAATCTTATGCCGTCAGGAGTCGTCAATCTAGCGGAGAAGTTCGCCAAGGTTTCCGAGTTCTGGTCACCTCGCGTAGTCGCGGAGATGAACGACTACCAGTTCAAGGTAGCCAAGTTCGAAGGCGAGTTCATATGGCACGATCATCAAGAGACGGACGAAGTGTTTCTGGTGATCAGCGGTTCCATGGGGATCGAGTTTCGGGAGGGAACGGTGCGACTCTCCGAAGGAGAGATGTATGTGGTCCCGAGAGGCGTGGAGCATAAGCCGTTTGCCGACTCGGAATGCCATGTGCTTCTCATCGAGCCGCGAGGCGTCGTCAACACGGGGGACGAAGGTGGCGACCTCGAGGCCGAGAACGACGTCTGGGTTTAGTCGCCTCGACATGCGCTCGCCACGGCTCGCCCGGCCTTCGTGAAGGCGTACGCCGAGGGGGTGGCGCATTTTGCGGCGGCTGACTCAGCGACCCCGATGGCTCCCACGATGCGGAATCCGTGTTCTTTTGAGTCGGTGTGCCCCGTGTCGCCGGCTTTCGATGCTCCCCTCCGCAGCCGAACGGGCTATAGTGCAGACCGAGGAGTGGTGTCTGAGCATCATTCCTCTTCACTATTTGCGATCTCGACCATCCTTCGCTGCGATGTCAGCTTTTTCCGAGGCCATGCATTCATGAGTGACGTTCCCACGGACATGAACCTTGGCAATGCCGTATACAAGACGCTGCTGGAGTCTACCCAGGCCATTCCCTGGAAAATCGACTGGGGAACGTTGCGTTTCGCCTATATCGGACCACAGATCGAGCGCCTGCTGGGTTGGCCTCGGGGCAGTTGGGTCAGCATCGACGACTGGGTGGAGCGCATGCATCCGGAAGACCGCGACCGGGTCGTCGGCTTTTGCGTCGCGCAGTCGAAGTCGGGTATCGACCACGAGGCGGACTACCGTGCGCTGAAGGCGGATGGTAGCTACGTATGGATTCGTGACGTCGTGCACGTGGTACGCAACGAGAACGGCGAAGTCGAAGCGCTGATCGGCTTCATGTTCGACATCAGCGAGCGCAAGAAGAACGAAGAGACGTTGCTGCAGTTGCAACGCGAGCTCGAGGAACTTTCGTACCAGGATGGCCTCACCGGTGTCGCCAACCGCCGGCTGCTCGATTCGGTACTCGAGGCCGAGTGGGCGAGCGCTCGACGCAGCGGTGACCCCCTTTCGGTCATCATGCTCGATATCGACAGCTTCAAGCAGTACAACGACCACTACGGTCATCTGGCTGGCGACGACTGTCTACGACGTGTTGCGCAGATTCTCGGGTCGTCGATCGTGCGGCCGCGCGATCTGCTGGCGCGATTCGGCGGTGAGGAGTTCGTGCTCGTCTTGCCGGAAACCGATCTTAAAGCCGCTCGGCAGGTAGCAGAGCGCTGCCGGGCAGCCATCAACGATGCGGCCCTTCCCCATCGCGCTTCCGAGGTTTCTCACCTCGTCACCGTCAGCATGGGTGTGGCCACCGCATTTGCGGCGGAAGGAGGCGGACCGTTCAGCCTGATCGAGAAAGCGGACCGGCATCTCTACCGTGCGAAGCAGGACGGGCGGGATCGTATCGTCGCGGAGTGATAGAGCGCATCCGCAACCCACGAACGCTCACGCTCCTTCCAGAAGCGCCTTGCCGAGCGGTTTGGCCGGCTCGGAGCGCAGCACCAGCGAGGTGGTGACGGCACCGAACCGGGCGATGCTATCGACGATGGTCTCCAATTGGCCAGGCGAGGGCACCTGCACCTTGAGCAGAAAACAATCCTCGCCGGTCATGCGGTGGACCTCGATGACATGCGGCATTTCGGCGAAGGCTCGCAGAGCTGGATGGATGTGCTCATGAGTGGTCCTGATCCGTATGATCGCCATCATGCCCAGCCCAAGGGCCGCTGGGTCGATTCGCGCGCCATAGCCCGTGACGATGCCACGCTCCTCTAACCGTTTGACGCGTTCGGATGTCGCGGGCTGCGACAGGCCGATACGACGGCCGATTTCGGAGAGGGGCATCCGGGCGTTCTCCTGAAGCGCCTCGAGAATGGAAATGTCCAGGCGGTCGAGTCCCGAGTTTGGCATTTTAGCGCTCTATTCCCATGAATTCATCGGAAGTTTGGTCCAACTACCGATGAATTGCCATTTCTCCGGTTTTCTCGAGCGATCAGACTGAGTGCATCGCGTCGTCAAGAGTAACGGGATGCACAGGGAGGACCGAGGATGGATGCCACGACAGCGCTTCTCAGCTTTTCCGTAGCGGCCGCATTGCTGACGATCACACCGGGGCTCGATACGGCACTGGTTGTGCGCACAGCGGCAGTGGAAGGCGCGCGCCGAGCGATGTTGGCGGGAGCCGGCGTCGTCACCGGTGTGCTGGCCTGGGGAGTGATGGCGGCACTCGGTGTTGGTGCCGTGCTGGCCGTCTCGCAACTGGCCTATCACCTGGTGCAGGTCGCGGGCGCCGCCTATCTGATCTGGTTGAGTCTAGGCATGTTGCGTTCGGCCTTCCGTCGGCAGCGGGAAACGGTAGCCGAGGCGGGAGAGTGGCCGCGTGCGCCCAACTGGTTCCTGCGCGGGGTGATGACCAACTTGCTGAATCCCAAGGTCGGGGTCTTCTATGTGAGCTTTTTGCCGCAATTCTTGCCCGAGGGCGTGCCGGTGGTGTCTTTCAGTCTCTTGCTGGCCGGCATTCATGCAGCGATGGGCTTGGTCTTCTTCACCGCAATTACCGCAGCGACCATGCCTTTTCTGCGCGCCCTGAGCGGGCCGCGTCTGTCTCGGGCGCTGGATGGCATCACCGGGGCGGTGTTGATTCTCTTCGCGCTTCGACTGCTGGTCGAGCGGCGCGTGGCATGAGATCGGCTGCAAAGAGGCTTGAAGCGGCCTCCACTCATGGCCCGATGGCATGACGTCCCCAAGCCAGGCGACCGGCTTGGGGCTACTCATCCTTCCATGCAGCGACTCTTACACCTTGCTGACGATCAGCGCCGCATTCACCCCGCCGAATCCGAAGCCGTTGCACAGCACGTGCTGGCTGCGGTGCTCGCGTGCCGAGCCCGAGACGAGATCCAGGTCGCTCAGATCCTCGTCGGCATTTTCCAGATTCAAGGTTGGGGGCAGGCGGTCGTGCATCGCCGAAAGGGCGGAGAAGATGCTCTCCACACCGCCGGCCGCACCGAGCAAGTGGCCGGTGGCCGATTTGGTGGCGGAGATCGGGATGCCGGGCAGGGCGTCGCCGAAGGCGTTGCGCAGGGACGCGATCTCGGCCCGGTCGCCGACCGGCGTCGAGGTGGCGTGCGCGTTGATGTGATCGATGGCCTCGGGAGAGAGTCCCGCCATCTTCAGCGCCGATCGAATGGCCGCCGCGGCTCCCGCGCCGTCTTCCGGACCGGCGGTGATGTGGTGCGCATCCGAGCTGGTGCCATAGCCGCTGAGGATGGCCAGCGGCGTTGCCCCGCGTGCCTCGGCGTGGGCCAGGGTTTCGATCACCATCAGCCCTGCGCCTTCTCCCATCACGAAGCCATTGCGTGCCTGATCGAAGGGGCGCGACGCCTTGGTGGGTTCGTTCTGCTCGGTGGAGAGCGCCTTCATGGCGTTGAAGCTGGCCAGCGAGAGCGGATCGATGCAGGCCTCGGCGCCGCCCACCAGGGCGACCTCGGCCTCGCCGCTGCGGATCAGGCGCATGCCGTCGCCGATGGCCTGCACGCCCGCCGCACAGGCCGTTACCGGGCAACCCAGCGGCCCCCGGAAGCCATAGCGAATCGACACATTGCCCGCCGCCAGGTTGGCCAGGAAGGCCGGCACGGTGAAAGGGGAGAGCCGGCGGTGGCCGCGGGTCGACAGGGTGTTCTGCGCCTGGGTGATGGTAGGAAAGCCGCCGATGCCGGAACCCACGATGGTGGCGGTAGCCTCTCGTTCCGCATCGCTCGAGGGGAACCAGTTGGCCTGGGTCAGTGCCTCTTCGGCCGCGGCCATGGCGTAGAGACTGAACAGCTCCAGCTTGCGACGCTCCTTGGCATCGAGCACACGATCCGGGTCGAGGCCGGCTTCCGGGTCGTCGGCGATGCCGGGCACCGCTCCGGCCACCTTGATCGGCAGCTCGCCGGTGTCGAAGCGGGTAATGGAGGAAATGCCGGAGCGGCCGGCAATCAGGCGTTCCCAGCCGGCATGAACGCCGCAACCAAGCGGGCTGATCATGCCCATGCCGGTGATGACGAGCGGTGATTGCATGGTGATTTCCTGAACGGCTTGGGTTTGTGCCACGCTAGCAGCCGGCTTGATATGATCAAGATAATATTCAGCGTGGGAGTGAGATCGCCATGCCCTACTCGACGAACCACAAGGCCAAATCGCGGGAGCGCATCCTCAAGTCGGCCATCGAGCTGTTCAGCCGCAAGGGGTTCGAGAAGGTCTCCATCGGCCAGATCATGAAGCTGGCCAAGATGACCCACGGCGCCTTCTACGCGCACTTCTCCTCGAAGGAAGCGCTCTACCATGCCTCGGTGCGGGAAACCCTGGAAAGCAGCCGTGCGGCCCGGCTGGTCAAGGGCCCGCTCTCGGTGAAGCACCTGACCGAACTGGTTTCCAACTGCTGGAATCTCCAGGAATTGGAACGCAAGCACAAGCCGGGGCCGGAGACGGTACTGTTCAACGAGATCGGCAACGAGAACGCCGAAATCCGCACGCTGTTCGAAGCCTCCTACCTGCGCATGAAGAAGATGCTCGAAACCCGGCTCATCGCCCTGAGCCGCCTGAAGAAACTCCCCTTCGAACCCGACCGCGAGGTCATCGCCGACAAAGCCCGCGTCATCCTCGCCTCCCTGGTGGGCGCCGTGGCCATCGCCAAGAGCCTGCCCGGCGAGCAGGAGCGGCAACGCATTCTCGATGCCGCCCAGCGCAACATCCTGCAGATGCTCGGCGTCGACGAAAGCGAGCTGGACAGCATGCTGGGCGAAGCCAGCTAACAACAGCCCGCGTAGTTCCTGAGCCTCACTCATGCCTTCGTGGGCGTTGCCCTCGGCGTAACGGCTGGTTACGGTACGGCAAAGGCCGCTGAAGATGGCTAGGCGTTGTCTGAAAAGTCGGCGAGCGAAGGCCAGACAAGGAAAAAATCGGCGAAAAGACGGAGTTTACGCGCTGTAAATGAGTACTTTGATCGGACTCGCGCACGAGCCGATTTTTAACGCCGTATGGACGAGCGCAGCCAGTTTTCGGACAAAGCCGAGAGTGACCAAGACGTACGCAAGGACTACCGCATGGATGGCAACGGGTCATCGCAGCATGCCCAGGTAGGGGCGGTAGCGTGCCCGAATGCCCCCGAGCCTCAGCCCAGCGGGCTGCGTACGCCGGCAAAGCCTTTGCCCAGCACGTACTCTCCAACACATGGCGATAGAGGAAAACGATGGCATTCAGTGCCTGATTCTGCGTGGCGGCTGCCACGTGGCGCTGTATCGCAAGATGTTCCAGGAAAGCTCTGACCTCGGGGCCACCCATGCTGGCGGGATGACGCACGCCATGGAAGCGAATGAAGTAGCGTATCCAGTAGCAATAGGTTTTCTCGGTACGCGGGCTGTAGCGCTTCACCCGCATGGTGGCCTTCACACGGTCCATCAGCGTTGGCGGTCTGGTGCGCGTATCCATACGGCAGCTCTCTCTTGATATGGATATGCATACAGCATTATTGATTTCGGCAAAACGCGCAAGCGCGCGAATTCTGCATAGGTGGCCGAGCTATAATTAGGATTAAGAAAAATCAATAGGTTAGGGGGAGAAGACGCATGCTGGCGAACATTGTTGAACGAGCAGGTGCGTTCATCCAATATCAGTACGTGCAGTCCAATCACTGTTGAACTAAACCGCTTCGCGGTAGCTGTCGTCGCATCCTGTCTTTTGCGTCATCGAACCACACTGTTTTTTGACCCACGTGGGTCAGAGAACAGGAGTGATGGCGATGACTGCCTTACGACAGACGATGATCGAGGCCATGCGGCAGCATGGCTTCGCACCACGCACCCACACTACGTACCTGACGGTGATCACCGACCTGGCGCGCTATTTCCACCGCCCGCCGGACACCTTGAGCAGCGACGATCTGCAACGCTTCTTCAATCATCTGGTCCAGGAGCGCGGCTTGTCCGCCGCCAGCTGCCGCGTCTACTTGCACGGCGTGCGGTTCCTCTATTTGCAGGTGTTGCACTG
>NZ_FNES01000031.1 GCF_900100195.1 Billgrantia gudaonensis | reverse complement strand
GCCTTCGGGCTGTGGCGGGCTCGGCAGGCCTGGATGGTGCTGCGCTACCGTCGCAACATGAAGCGCCTGCCGCGCTTCGCGCTGCGCAGCCGGCAGATTCCGGTTAGCCAGCGGCTGCTGTGGATGGGCAAGGGCTTCAAGTGGGAGGCGCGCCACACCCAGCGGCTGCATGAGAGCCAGCAGCCCCACGTGCAGCGCTATCTGCGCCCGGGGCCGGCCTACCGCCTGGCCCGTGAGCTGGAGAACCGGCTGGAGCGCCATACTGCCGGTCGGCCGCTGGTGAAGCTGTTCGCCGCGGATGTGCCCTGGAATCCGGTGCGCCCGCTGCCGCCGGTGGGCGGCATGGCAGCACTTCATGCCGTGGAGTGGAAGGAGCGCGATGTCTACTTGCCCCTCGGGGAGCGGGTGGGTCACACCCTGGTGGAGGGCACCACCCGGGTTGGCAAGACCCGGCTCGCCGAGATCCTGATCACTCAGGACATTCATCGCGGTGACGTGGTGATCGCCTTCGACCCCAAGGGCGATGCCGACCTGATGATCCGTATGTATGCCGAGGCACAGCGGGCGGGCCGCGGCGACGCCTTCTACGTCTTTCATCTGGGCTGGCCGGATATCTCGGCGCGCTACAACGCCGTGGGCCGCTTCGGGCGCATCTCGGAAGTGGCCACCCGGCTTGCCGGCCAGCTCTCCGGGGAGGGCAACAGCGCCGCCTTCCGCGAGTTCGCCTGGCGCTTCGTCAATATCGTGGCACGGGCCCGTCATGCACTGGGGCAGCGCCCCACCTACGATCAGATCCTCTCGGATGTGGTGAACATCGATGGCCTGATGATCGAGTACGCCCAGCAGACCCTGACGCGCCACGACCAGCATGCCTGGGAGCGCATCACCACCATCGAGGGCAAGCTCAACGACAAGAACATCCCCCGCCAGTTTCAGGGGCGCGACAAGCGGGTGGTGGCCATCGAGCAGTATCTGCAGCAGATCAAGGTGGTGGATGCCGTGCTCGAGGGGCTGCGCAGCGCCGTGCGCTACGACAAGACCTACTTCGACAAGATCGTGGCGAGCCTTCTGCCGCTGCTGGAGAAACTGACCACCGGGCGCATCGCCGAGTTGCTCTCGCCGGACTACGACGATATCGAAGACCCCCGGCCGATCATCGACTGGCAGCAGATCATCCGCAAACGCGGCATCGTCTACGTGGGCCTGGATGCCATGTCTGATTTCGAGGTGGCCCAGGCGGTGGGCAATTCGATGTTCGCCGACCTGGTCTCGGTGGCCGGCCATATCTACAAGCACGGCATCGATGACGGCCTGCCGGCTGTGAACGGCAAGCGCATGGGCAAGGTGCCGATCAACCTGCACTGCGACGAGTTCAACGAGCTGATGGGCGACGAGTTCATCCCGCTCATCAACAAGGGGGGCGGCGCCGGCATCCAGATCACCGCCTATACCCAGACCCTCTCCGACATCGAGGCGCGCATCGGCAACGCCGCCAAGGCCGGTCAGGTGGTCGGCAACTTCAACAACCTGGTGATGCTGCGGGTACGCGAGGAGAAGACCGCCGAGCTGCTGACCCGACAGCTGCGCCAGGTCAACGTGGCCACCCGCATGCTGGTCAGCATGGCCTCCGACTCCAGCGACATTGCCAACGACATCGACTTCACCAGCTCCGGCGGCGACCGCATCAGCACCGTACAGGTGCCGATGATCGAGCCGGCGGACGTGGTCTCGCTGCCCAAGGGGCAGGCCTTCGCCCTGCTCGAGGGCGGCCAGCTCTGGAAGGTGCGCATGCCCTTGCCGCTGCCCGACAGGCACGAGGACATCCCCGGCAGCATCGCCGAGCTCGCCGAGCGCATGAAGCGCGACTACACCACCGGCGAGCAGTGGTGGACCGCGGTGATGCCACCGCCGGTGAACCTGGAGCTGGGCGAGCTAGGGGCTGAACTCCCGATGCGGGCCCGCGATGCCCAGGAGCCGCCGCCTGCGCGGGCAGAAGCTCGAGCGGAGGCGCGGGACAAAGACGAGGCCAAGGCGCGCCGGCAGGGGGAGGAGGCTGAGGATCAGCTGCTCAACGAGTGGCTGCTGGCCCAAGAGATGGAGAACCGTGATGAACATCGAGACAACGCCCATGACGCCTGATACCGCGGCAACCGCCATAGTCTCCAGTGTTGCCCTGGAGAGCGGCTCCCTGAGTGAGCTGCCTCAGGCCCTGTTCGGGCTACTCGACTACGTGGTCATCGGGATCGACCGCGTCGAACTGACCCAGCACGCCTATCGCAAGGGGCTTTCGCCAGTATGGGAGCAGGGTGAGCACCCTCATGAGGGGCGGCTGATCCTGCACTACCACGATCGCCGCTGGTCGCTGCTCTGCTCGCTGACGCCAGTCAGGGTGCACTGAGATGGCCACGGCGGAACGTGCCCAGGAAACTCGACGCGGCTGGTTCTCCACGCTGTTCGGGCTTCCATTTCAGATTATGGCGGTGCTGGTCGTGTCGCTGCTGATGTCGGTGCTGGTCGAGTGGGCGGGAATCCACTGGCAGTGGTGGAGCCAGCCCGGGGCCCAGCATGCGCTGGAGACCCTGGAAACCGAAGTGGCCCGACTGGATACCCACTTCACGCGCTCGCTGCTGGTCTCGGACCCGGTCGCCCTGGCGACCCGAGCCGTCACCAGCGCCCACGAGTGGCTGTTCGTGAGGAGCGGGATAGCGGACTGGCTTGAGAACAGCGCCCATCACGGGGGTTGGCTCGGCACCCTGCATGTCTACGTGCAGGCGGCGCTCTACGTCACGCTGATGACCCTGACCCGTGTGGTCATTCTGCTGCTGACCTCGCCGCTCTTTGCTCTGGCGGCCCTGGTTGGTTTCGTCGACGGCTTGGTGCGACGCGACCTGCGCCGCTTCGGTGCGGGGCGCGAGTCCGCTTTCATCTACCACCATGCCAAGCGGGCCATCACGCCGGTCTTCGTGGTGGGCTGGCTGTTCTACCTGAGCGTGCCCTTCGCTATTCATCCCAACGCCTTCCTGCTGCCCTGCGCGGCCCTATTTGGCTTGCTGGTCAGCATCGCCACGGGAAGCTTCAAGAAGTACCTCTGAAACTCCACATCGCAGGCCTTCCGCGGCCTCGCCGCTATCGTCCGGAGCCGGTGCGGGCTCCGCTGCTTGCGTGCCTAGGGTATTGAGCAGGCGAAGATAAACGTCGTGTGCGGCGCTTATGGTTTCCTGCTGCGCTGCACCCTGGCGGGCGACAGGATGAGGACAATGCCAGCCAACGGATGGACTGTCTTGCCATGACGTTTCGCCGCTTGCCACGGGCCCTGTCGCCCCTGCTTCTGACGCTGCTGACCGCTCAGTTCGGCGCTACCTACTCCGTCTATGCCAACGACCACGACGGCGTGCGCGATGAGATCGCCCGCCAGGACCTGGCCCTGATCCAGGATCAGCTGGCCCAGATCCAGCGCATTGTGGATCGGCTCGAGAGCCGCGTTGGGGAGTTCGACCCTGAGACCACTCGTGTCTTCCTGGATGTGCCGCGCCTGCGCCGGGATATCCAAGCCGTGGACAAGGGCATCGATGACGTACTCGAACCGCCTCGATTGCCGCCCCGCCAGCCGGTGCCCCTCGCCGGGGACTACCTGCGGGAGTTGCGCTAATGGAGGCCTTCGCCGCCGGTGCCGGCTTCGAGGCGCCACCCCTGGGAGTCCTTATTGCCGGGGTGGGCTGCACCGTGGTGCTGCTCTGGGCGTGTTGGAGCGCCATCTCCTCCTATCGAGGCTACGCCAAGGGGCGCGTCAGCGGCGATGACTTCGGCTTTGCCGCGCTGCGCGCCGTCTTTCTGGTCGTGGTGATGTTCTGGATTTTCCTATGAGGTCACCGGCCTCGAACCCTGCGTCGTTCAGCAATTCGTTACTCAAGAAGGAGCTCGTTATGACTACCGTGCGTTCACTCTTCTCTCGTACTCGTACACGGGGACTCGCCGCCTTGGCAGCGGTGGGGCTAGTGCCGCAGGCCATGGGGCAGGGGCTGCCCACCATGGAGGCACCCTCACGTGGTGAAGGCGGTGGTCTGATCGAGACGCTGCAGAACTACCTCTACGATTTCGGCGCCCTTGGCGGTCTCATCCTGGCCACGGTGGCATTCATCATCGTCGCCATCGCATCCATCGCCACCTTCAACGAGGCACGGGTTCGCGGGGAGTGGTCGAAGTTCGGCGTAGTGGTCGTCGTGGGGGTAGTGCTGATCGTGGCCATCATCTGGCTGGCGACCAAGGCCGCGGAGATCCTCTGATGGTCAATCGTCTCGACTTTCTGCCGACCCGTCTGAATGCCGCACCGGTGGTGTTTCGGGGCATGACCGGGCACGAGGTTGGGATGATGGCTCTGGGCGGAGTAGCCGCGGGCTTGCTTCCGGGCGCGATCGGTGCCTGGCTGCTGGGAGCCATCGCCATGGTGCCGACCGTGGCCTTCGCCTGTGCCGGCATGGCGCTCTACGTCGGTGGCGCCGTCATGCGGCGGCTGCGTCGCGGCCGTCCCGCCTCCTGGCTCTATCGCAGCCTTCAGTTCCGCCTGGCCCGGCAGGGGATACGCCTGTGGGGCGGCGAGACCCTGATCACCCGCTCCGGCCCCTACTCGCGGCGGCGGATGCGCTACCAGCCGGGAGGACGACCATGAGTCGCTTTCGTCACGCCCTGAGCGCCCGGGATGCCCATATCACCACCCTGCGCCTGGTCATCGTGGTGCTGGCCCTGCTGAGCGCCGGCCTGTGGTGGGGCTGGAAGTCGGCCCCGGAGAACCTGACCATCCACAACCCGCCCGACCTGCGCTCCGGCAGCACCCGCGCCTGGTGGGAGGTCGACCCGTCGAGCGTCTATGCCTTCGGGTTTTACGTCTGGCAGCAGATCAATCGCTGGCCCGCGGATGGTCAAGCCGATTACCGCCGCAACCTGAGGGCCTATTCACCCTTTCTTACCCCCTCCTGTCAGCGCTACTTGGCCAAGGACTACGAGGACCGCGATCGCCGCCAGGAGCTTTCCGGCCGGGTACGCGGCATCTACGAAATTCCCGGGCGAGGTTATCGCGCCGATTCCGTGGAGATCCTTAGTCGTGATGCTTGGGTGGTTACCCTGGATATGGCCATCGACGAACAGTACGCCGGCACGCCGGTTCGCGATCTGTTCATTCGCTACCCGCTGCGGGTGGTGAGGGCCGACGTAGACCCTCAGCGCAACCCCTGGGGCCTGCAGGTGGACTGCTTCGATGGCATTCCACAGCGGCTGTCGGTACCAGATGCAGAGAAGCAAGGAGGCTCCTCATGAAGCGTGTGATGCTGGCCTGGTTGGTCACCGCCGTGTTCGCCGGTGAGGCGCTGGCGGTGGAGGTCATGCACTGGGAACGTCGACCGCTGGCGATACCGCTGCCGGTGGATGAGGAGCGGATTGTCACCCTGGACCGCAACGTTCGCGTGGGCCTGCCACCGGCATTGGCCAATCCCGAGGTACTGCGCGTACAGAGCGCCGGGGGCGTACTCTACCTGAAGGCCTTCGAGACCTTCGAGACCCAGCGTGTTCGCGTGCAAGACGTGGAGAGCGGGGATGTGCTGCTGCTGGACCTGTCGGCCGGGGAGGGCGTTAGTAGCGAGGAGATCCTGGTGGTGGATAGCCGAGAGTCATCCCCGGCTAGCTCTTCCTCGGGCAGCGGCGGGGCGAAGACAGTATCGACCCCGCCATCGTCGGCTCAAGCGTCAGGCACTGCTGCACAGCGCGCGTCCACCACGCCTGTACCGGTGCTACTGACCCGGCATGCCGCCCAGTCCCTCTATGCGCCGCAGCGCACCATCGAGCCCCTGCGCGGCGTCTCTCGCGTCCCCATGCGGCTGCCCGAGTCGCTGAGTACCCTGCTGCCGTCACTGCCGGTGACCGCCACGCCCCTGGGCGCCTGGCGGCTCGATGGCTGGATGGTCACCGCGGTGAAGCTCGAGAACAACGATCGGCGGCGTGCCTTCGAGCTCGACCCGCGCTGGCTGCAGGGAGACTTTTACTCTGCGACCTTCATGCACCCCTACCTGGCCCCGCGGGGCTCCGTGGAGGACACCACCACGGTATTCCTGGTTACCCGCCGCGGTGGTCTGGACAGGGCGCTGATTCCCCTGGAAGAGGCGGATGATGCCGAGGAGGGGGCCTCATGACGCTGCGTAGCAACACCCTGCTGAAGATTCTGGTGCCTGGGCTGTTGGTGATCGTGCTGCTGATTCTGGTGCGTGGCCTGAGCAGCGATAATGCCGGCACGGATTCTGGGACAGCCGAGACTGACCCGACGCTAAGCCTGACCGATGACGAGCTGCAGGCGCTGGGCATCGAGGGGGATACCCCGCGGGACACCGTAGCCACCCTGGTGGGCCACGTGCAGGCCATGCGTCGCGATCTGGAGCAGGCTCAGGCCGAAACCCAGGCGCTGCGTGACCAGAACGAGCAGCTGATGAGCCGCCACCAGGATGTGGACGGTGTCATTGATGAAGCACTGCGCCGTGAGCGCGAACGTCTACGTCAGGAGATCGCGCGGTCCAAGCCGGACAGCTCCATGCTGGGGACCTTGCAGCGTCAGCTGGATCAGCTGCGCCGCCAGGTGGATGGGCAACGTGATGATGACCTGCCCATTGGCCTGGGCCTTGAGGGAGGTGATGGCCCTGATGGGACATCCTACTCGGGCCCTGGCGCGGAGCATGCGCTGACCTGGGTCGAGCCCCTGGACGCCCAAGAGGATGAGCGTGGGCGCGGCGAGACTACCTTCCCGACCGGCTTCCGTGAGGCCGCCGATGAACTGGGCGAGGCGGCCCGGAGCACTTCGAGTGCGGTAGAGAGCCGGGTGACCGGACGTCCCGATGAATCCAGCGTGGAGCCCGTCTATACGCTGCCAGAGAACTCCACACTGATGGGCTCGGTGGCCATGACGGCGCTACTGGGCAGGGTGCCCATCGATGGCACCGTCAACGACCCCTATCCGTTCAAGGTGGTGATCGGCCGCGAGAACCTTACCGCCAACGGCGTCACCCTGCCTGAGGTGGAGAGTGCCATCGTCAGCGGCACCGCCACCGGTGATTGGACGCTCTCCTGCGTGCGTGGCCAGGTCAACTCGATGACCTTCGTCTTCGAGGATGGAACCGTGCGCACCCTGCCGGCTCCCGATGACGTCAACTCGGGAGACGGCTCGGGCCGCACCACCCTCGGCTGGCTCTCAGACCCGCGGGGCTTGCCCTGCATCCCCGGGGATCGCAAGACCAATGCTCAGCAGTTCCTGCTGACCAGCTTCATCCTTGGCGCCGCCGAGGCCGGTGCCGATGCCATGGCGATGAACGAAGTCACCACCAGTGTGGACAGCGGTGGAGTGGTCAGCGGCCTGACTGGTGACTCGGGTCGCTATGCCGCCAGCCAGGCCCTGGCTGGCGGCGTGTCCGACGTGCGCCAGTGGGTGCAGGAGCGCTTCGGCCAGACCTTCGATGCTGTCTATGTTCCCCCGGGTCAGCCGGTCGCCATCCATATCGAGCGTGAGCTGCCCATCGACTATGAAACCCAAGGAAGGAGGGTGCGATATGACCGCTCGAGTGCGGCCAATCTCGATCTGCCGTAGCGCCACCATGTCGATGGCGGTCTTGTTCACGAGCCTGACGATGACCGGGTGTGCGACCTCTCAGGAAGAGCTGATGCCGGTGGGTGACACCACCATGATGGAGATCTGGCAGAACCAGGCCGGCCAAAGTACCGGTGAGCGCCGCCTGCTGGATGTGCGCAGCGAGCTGCGCCGGCCGCTGAAGAGTGACGACATGGTAACGGAGCACCTGCGCTACAGCCGCGATGTGGGCAACGAGATCTACAGCCAGTTCCGCCGCCTGCCCAACCCGGACCTGGTGATGTACGTCTTTCCCCACCTGGCAGGTACGGAGCAAGTGCCGGTACCCGGCTACTCGACGGTGTTCCCCCTATATCAACGCGTTCAGTACGCCATGCCCGGTGAGAGTGCGCGAGCCACTGCGGACTGGGTCGATGGGAGGGCTCTCTGATGTCTCAGTTCGATGCGCTGATGAATCGACTCTTCGGGAGTGCCAATGCCGATGATGACGACCAAGGACAGGGGCTGGATGAGCTGCTATCGGCGCCGCCTTATGCGCGAGACCCTGAAGCCCAGTCGATCGAGCCAGATGCCCTCGCTGCCCTGAGACATGATATCCAGGGGCGGCCTTTGGCTCTGCCCAGGGGCAAGGCGCCCTCCGTGGCCGAGCTACGCTCGCACTTCCGTCGGGCGCCGTCCTTCAGCAACTACCTGCCCTGGGTGGAGTTCCTACCCGAGTCGGGCTGCTTTCTGCTCGAGGATGGGGTTTCGGTGGGGGTAGTGGCCGAGGTCTTCCCTATCGCCACCGAGGGCCGCGCTCCGGAGTCTCTGGAGGCGATTCGCGACCAGATCGAGGCCGCCTTTCAGGACAGCCTGCCGGAGTATGAGCAGCACCCCTGGGTGGTGCAGCTCTTCGTCAAAGATGAAGTCGACGCCCGCCCCGACCTGGAGCGTATGCGCGACTATGTGCGGCCCCGGGCGCGTGAGACCGAGTTCACCCAGGACTGGCTGGCGAGCATGGGCGCCCACCTCAAGGCGATCTCCAAACCGGGTGGGCTGTTCCAGGATGACGGCGTGACCCAGACCCGCTGGCGGGGCCAGACCCGTCGCACGCGCCTGGTGCTCTACCGCTGGATCGGCAAGAAGCGCAAGGCCGGGGAACGTCAGCGAGGGCTCTCCCCCGAGCAGGCCGCCAATCAGGTCTACGGCAGGCTGGCCGCCGCGCTGCACGGCGCGGGCCTGCGTCTGGAGCGATACGACGGCCGCGCCTTTCACCGCTGGTTATTGCCGCGCTTCAATCCGCGGCCGCGTCTTGCCCCCGATGACCCGGCGCGCTTCTATGCCTTGTGCGACTACCCCGAGGATGCCGCTGCCGTGGCCTGGAACTACGACCTGGCCGAGGGAATGCTCTTCAACTCGCCCCGCGGCGACGTCGAGACGGGGCTCTGGTGGTTCGATGGGCTGCCCCAGTGCTGCGTGGTGGTGGAGGAGATGCGCCGGGCGCCGGTGGTCGGCCATCTCACCGGCGAGGTGCGCCGCTCCGATGGGCAGGCGAGCAATGCGCTGATGGACAAGTTACCCGAGGGCACCGAGGCGGTGCTGACCATCGTCGCTACGCCTCAAGAGCCCCTGGAGGACCATATCAACCGACTGCACCATAAGGCGGTGGGTGACAGCGTGCTGGCACGCCAGGTCCGCGAAGACTGCGAGACCGCCCGCCGCTACCTGGGCCAGAACCACAAGCTCTACCAGAGCACCCTCGCCTTCACCCTGATGGGCGAGGACGAACAGGATCTTCAGCAGCGCAGCATGGAGCTGGCCACCCAGCTGCTGCAGGTCAACCTCTCGCCGGTGGACCCTGAGGATGAGGTCGCCGGCCTGAACACCTACCTGCGCTGGCTGCCGATGAACTTCGACCCGGAGCAGGATCGCAAGAACCGCTGGTACACCCAGTTCAATTACGTTCACCACCTAGCCAACCTGGCGCCGGTGTTTGGGCGCGGCCGCGGGACCGGCCACCCCGGCATGACCTTCTTCAACCGCGGCGGCGAGACCTTCAGCTTCGACCCGCTGAACCTCAAGGACCGCTCGGCCAACGCCCACATGCTGGTGTTCGGCCCCACCGGGGCCGGCAAGTCGGCCACCCTCAATGGCGTGCTGAGCCAGGTCATGGCCATGCATCGCCCGCGGCTCTTCATCATCGAGGTGGGCAACAGCTTCGGGCTGCTGGGCCAGTATTTCGAGCGCAAGGGGATGAGTGTCAATCAGGTCAAGCTGTCGCCGGGCTGCGGGGCCAGGCTGCCGCCGTTCGCGGCGGCCACGCGGCTGCTGGAGAACGAGGTGGAGGAGAGGCGCCTGGCCCGAGACGCCGAGGACGCCAATCCTTTCGAGGAGGCGCCCGTGGAGGAAGAAGAGGAGCAGCCCGACGAGGAGCGCGACCTGCTGGGCGAGATGGAGATCACCGCCCGGCTGATGATTACCGGCGGCGACCCCAAGGAGGAGCGGGAGTTTCGCCGCGCCGACCGGCGCATGGTGCGCGACGCCATCTACCGGGCGGCGGAGCGCTGCCGGGAAGAGGCCCGCGACTGCATGACCCAGGACGTGCGCGAGGCGCTCTATGCGATCTCACGTGACACGGAGATCCCCGAGGAGCGGCAGCGCCGTGCTTATGACATGGGCGAGGCCATGGGGCTGTTCTGCGACGGCTTCGACGGCGAGGTGTTCAACCGCCCCGGCACCGCCTGGCCCGAGTGCGACGTGACCATCATCGACCTGGCCCACTTCGCCCGGGAGGGCTACGAGGCCCAGCTCGCCCTGGCGGTGATCAGCGTGACCAACATGATCACCAACCTGGCCGAGCGCGACCAGTACAGCGGGCGGCCCATCGTCCAGGTCATCGACGAGTGCCACCTGCTCACCGTCAACCCGCTGCTCAGCCCCTACCTGGTCAAGGTGGGCAAGATGGGCCGCAAGCTCTCCCACTGGATCTGGATGGCCACCCAGAACCTCGAGGACTTCCCGGACGCGGCCCGCAAGCTGCTCAACATGATCGAGTTCTGGCTGTGCCTCTACATGCCCCCGGACGAGATCGAACAGGTCAGCCGCTTCAAGGAGCTCACTGCCACTCAGCGCAAGCTGATGGCCTCCGCCACCAAGGTCTCGAAGAAGTACACCGAGGGGGTGGTGCTGTCAGGGCGCCTGGAAGCGCTGTTCCGGGTGGTGCCGCCCAGCCTCTACCTGGC
>NZ_FNES01000035.1 GCF_900100195.1 Billgrantia gudaonensis | reverse complement strand
CAACCACAGGACGCAACGGTATCGAACATGACCTAACGCCACCCCCACACAACGGACTCGGCGAACCGGCTCGCTTGCGGGCCGCGGTGGCGCTCGTTCCGCGGATGGATTTTGCCCCATAGACGCGCTAGGTTGGGTTGAATTGGGTTCGGAAAGGGGTGAAAACATGGCCAATCTCACGGCCCGGACGCGGCATCACAGGTCCGTACCCTCGCGACCGGATGCCTCCGGTCACGCTCCGGCCAATACAAAACCCTATAGAAGCGGCGTCGTAGCCTGACGGGCGGCTTAGTCCAACAGGCATTTATCCGCCATGCTTCGCACGGCGAAAAAATGCTGAACAGTTAGACCGACATGTCCTATCAGTGGAGTCAGTTCAATGAAAGTCATCAACTTAGTATTGCTTGCTGTTGTTCTTGTTGCGGGGCCGGCATGGGCGGAAAGTTTGACTGGTCCTCAGAAGAACGCCGTGCGATCTGCGAATCAGTACATTAGCATGCAAGGGTTCTCACGAGAGGGGCTTATCCAGCAGCTCTCATCCGAATACGGAGATGGTTATGACCGTTCCGATGCGACGGTAGCAGTGGATAGTCTGAACGTTGATTGGAACGAGCAGGCGGTGAAGTCTGCTAGGCTGTACCTACAAATGCAGGGTTTCTCCTGCCGCGGTCTGATTGATCAGCTCTCATCCAGCTATGGCGACGGTTACACCGAGAGCCAGGCAACCTACGGCGCTCGGCAGACGAACGCGTGCGAGTAGACGGTTTCGGCCTAACCACGGGATGGAACTCGACGGCTGCTAGGCAGCCGCGTCCAACAGAGGCGTTAGAAAATCAACGTCGATACAGGAGTCAACGCACTTGACCAAAGCAAAAAGCCAGTTCGTCGGTGCGGCGGGGCAGTACTACGTGTGTTATGAGCTCGCGCGACGAGGCATTCACGCCAGTTTGACGGTGGGCAATGCGCCGGCGGTGGATATCGTGGCGGCCAAGGCCGATGGTTCCCGCAGCCTTTCGATACAGGTCAAGACATCGCGCGGTGCCTATCGCCGGCAGCGCTATGGGCGCGAAGGCTGCGAGTGGGACGTGGGCGCCGGGGCTATCGGCAAGCACAGCCCGACGCTGTGGTATGCGCTGGTGGATCTGCAAAAACGTAGCGGCCAGCCGCCGCGCGTTTTCATCGTGCCCTCGTTCTGGGTGTCGGAGTTCGTGCTGCCTTCCTTCAGCCGCAAGGTGTTCTTCCTGCCCGCCACGGCCTGGGAACTGACGGAAGCGCGCTGGGATCGATTGGTGGCGTGTCTGGATGGTGAACCGGAGAGCGACGATTTCGCGACCCACTGGCCTGCGGACAGGCTGGTTCGCTGGGGCGTTTCCAACGCTTGATCGCCGCTCTCAGCGATTGAACAGCCACAGCACCGCGGAGATCGCCACGCTTACCAGAATCATCGTGGTGACCGGGAAGTAGAACGAGAAGTTCTCGCGGCGGATGACGATGTCGCCGGGGAGCTGGCCCAGCGGCAGCTTGGAGAGCCACGGCCAGAGTAGGCCGACGGCGACGATGGCGATGCCGATGATGATCAGGGTGCGGGACATGGGGTCGTTTCCTCTCACGCTGAACTCATTGCTGCTTCAAGGGACCGTGCCGGCGGCGGCCGGTTCGCGAGAGCAGGGTGACGGTGAGCGCGGGCAGGAAGGTCACCGTGACGAAGGCGGTGCCGAGTAGGCCGAACAGCACGATGGCGCCCACGCCGCGGTAGAGCTCGGTGCCTTCGCCGGGCAAGAAGACCAGCGGCGAGAGCCCGCCGATGGTGGTCAGGGTGGTCATGGCGATGGGGCGCAGGCGGCTGGCCACGGCGTCGCGCACCGCCTGACGCACGTCGGCGGTGGCCTCGCGCAGGTTTTCGCGGGCTTGGTGGACGACCAGGATGGGGTTGTTGACCACCGTGCCCATCAGGATCAAGAAGCCCAGCATGGTGATCATGTCGAAGGGCTGGTCGATCTCGGCGAGCCCCAGCCGGGGCAGCCAGCCGCCCACCAGGTTCATCAGCGCCAGGCCGACGATGCCGCCGGCCGCGCCCAGCGGAATGGTGGCCAGAATCAGCAGCGGGTAGCCCCAGTGGGCGAAGATCGCCACCAGCAGCAGGTAGACGATGACCAGGGCGATCAGGCCGTTGTCCATGAGCGAGGCGCGGGTGGCGTCCAACTGGTCGCCGGCGCCGGTGAGGGTGACGTCGATGTTGCCCGGCAGCTCGCCGGCTTCGCGCAGGTGTTCGATCACCTCGCGCTCCACCCGTTCGATGCCGGCCTCCAGGGGCACGTCGCCGGGCGGGATGATGTCGAGGGTCACGCTGCGCCGGCCGTCTACGCGGCGCAGCGTGGCGGTGCCCACGGTTTCGCGAATCTCCGCCAGGCTGGCCAGCGGCAGGGTGGCGCCGATGGGCGTGTGCACCGGCAGGTCGACGAGGTCGTCCAGGTCGGTGGCGTTCACGTCGGCGCCGTAGCCGTAGAGGTCGATCTTCTGGTCCTCGAGATAGAAGTCGTCCAGGTAGGTACCGTTGGTGAGGGCGGCCACGGTGGTGCCCAGGGCGTCGGCGTCCAGGCCCACCTCGGCGGCGCGGTCCCAATCGGGATGGATCTCGATCAGTGGCTGGCCAAGGTCGAGCGCCGAGGGGCGCGACTGGATGCGCGGATTCTCGAAGACGTGATCGGCCCGGGCGTAGAGCCGGTTGGCGGCGGCGTAGAGCTCGGCGAGGTCGTTGCCGGCGATGTCCAGGGTGATGCTGCGCGTGCCGGCGTCGTTGCTGGAGATGATCGAGCCGCGCGAGGCGAAGGCGCGCATGTCGGGATAGGCTTCGAAGCGCTCGGTCAGGGCGTCCATCAGCGCTTCGATGTGGGCCGGGTCGCGGGTCTCGGCGATGATGCGCAGGCTCTGGGGCCCCACCTGGGTGCCCATGGTGCGCATGGCGGGAATATCGCTGCGGCCTTCGTCGAAGTCGCTGGGATCGGCGCCCACGTGGGGCAGCAGCTCGGCCTGCACCTCTTCGGCGATGGCCGTCATGGTCGAGAGGTTGTAGCTCGCCGGGGCGTTCATGCTGGCGAAGGTCTTGGCCTCTTCCCCTTCCGGCAGGTAGGCGGCCGGCGGCGTCAGCCATACGAAGATCGCCAGGCCTCCCGCCAGCGCCATGACCATGGCCGCCCCGCGCCGCGGCGCCGAGGCGATCAGCATGTCCACCAGGCGCAGGCAGCCGCGCATCCAGCGCGGCGTCTTCGTTTCGGAGTAGCCGCCGCCGTGGAAGTCGAGGTGGGCGCCTAGGGTGGGTATCACGGTGATCGCCGCCACCAGCGAGGCGAGGATCGAGGTGGCGATGGCCACGGCGATGTCGGAGTAGAGCTGGCCGGCTTCCTCCTCGATGAAGAAGATCGGTACGAACACCAGCACGGTGGTCAGGGTGGAGGCGAGCACCGCCGGCCACACCTGCTGCACGCCGACCAGCGCGGCCTCGAAGCGTTTGCGGCCCTGGCGGCGCTGGGCCTCGATGCTCTCCAGCACCACGATGGTGTTGTCGATGGTCATGCCGATGGCGAAGGCGACCCCGGCCAGCGAGATCACGTTGAGGGTGCGGCCGGCCAGCAGCAGCCCCAGGAAGGCGGCGATGGTGCAGATGGGAATGCCGATCACGCCGGCGAAGGTGGCGCGCGGCGAACGCAGGAAGGCGAACATCACCAGGGTGGCGAACAGCGCCCCCAGGCCGAGATTGGTCCAGACGTTGGCGATGGAGGCCTCGACGTAGCGCACGTCGTCGCTGGAGAGGGTCATGTGCAGCCCCTGCTCGGCGAGCAGGCCGTCGTTGAGCGAGGCGACCTCGGCGAGCATGTCGCGCTTGATGTCGATGACGTTGGAGCCGGGCTGGCGGCGTACCTGCACGCTGAGCACCGGATCGCCCCGGGAATCGAAGGAGCGCTCGCTCAGCTCGGCGTGGGCGAGCCGCGCCTCGGCCACGTCGCCCAGGCGGATCACCGTGTCGCCGCGGCGGGCGAGAATCAGCGATTCGAGTTCGGCGACGTCCTGGAAGCGCCCCACGGTGCGCAGCAGGTAGCGCCGCTTGCCGCTCTCCAGGTCGCCGCCGGAGACGTCCTGGTTGCGCGCGTTCAGGGCGTCGCGAATGTCGGCGACGCCGAGTTCGTAATCGGCCAGGGCGTCGGAGTCGATCAGCAACTGCATCTGCCGCTCGGCGCCGCCGGAGACGGTGACTTCGGAGACGCCTTCCACGCTCTCCATGCGCGGGCGCACGTTGTCTTCCAGGTAGTCGCGCAGCGCTGCCATGTCGAGATCGCGCGGGTTGCCCTCGCGGGGCGCCACGTTGAAGTACATGAAGGCGTTGGCCGAAAAGGAGTTGGCCACGATGCGCGGCTGGTCGACGTTGGTGGGGTAGGAGGGCACCTGGCTCAGGGCGTTGTTGACGCGGATCAGCGTCTCGGTGAGGTCGATGCCGAAGGGGAAGTCGAGTTCGATCTCTGCCGCGCCGCTGGTGGCGGTGGATTCCATGCGCGCCAGGTTGGGCACGTTGCGCAGGTACTCCTCCTGCTCGATGAGGATGTCCTTCTCGATGTCCTGGGGCGTGGCGCCGGGCCAGCGGGTCTCGACCCCGATGGTGCGCACTTCCAGGTCGGGGATCATCTGCACCGGTATGCGCCAGATGGCGGCGATGCCCAGTACCAGCAGGATCAGCGAGACCACGCTGACCAGAACGCCGTGACGAATGATGGCCGCGAACATGGGGATTCAGTGCTCCTTCATTCGTCTTCCAGGGTGAGCCGCTGCCCTTCCTCCAGACGCTCGTTGCCCCTCAGCACGACGCGTTCGCCGGCGTCGACACCCTGCACGGCTACGCGGCCGTCGTGGCTGGCGCCGGGGGTGACGCGCCGCTCGCGGGCGTGCCATTCGCCGTTCTCTTCCTCGGCCAGCCACAGGCTGACGCTGCCGTCCGGGCGGCGCAGCAGGGCATCGCGCGGTACCGTGGGGCCGCGCTCGCCGCGTAGCAGCAGCCGGCCCTGCACGGCCATGCCGGGCAGCATCGCCGGGGCCTCGTCGAGCGTGGCGCGCAGCAGGAACTGGCGCGAGGCGCCGTCGTCGCGGGGTACGTCGGCGACGGGCCGGGCGGGGAGCCAGTCGTCGCGCCCCGGCAGGCGCACTTCGAGTTCGGCCTCGGCGAGGCGGTGATGCAGCTCGAGGGGCACGGCGAAATCGAGCGCCAGATCGTCGAGGTCGATCAGCGTCAGCAGCGGCGTGCCGGGCGTGGCCCACTCGCCGACTGCCACGTCGCGCTGGGTGATGCGGCCGTCGAACGGGGCGCGTAGGCGATGGCGTTCCAGGCGTGCCTGCAGGCGGTCGCGCTCGGCGCGGCGCCGCTCCAGGGTGGCCTCGGCAATGGCGACGTCGGTCTCGCGCTCGCTCAGCTCGCTGCGAGCGATGTTGCGGCCTTCGCCGAGGCGGGTGCCTTCCTCCAGCCGTCGGCGGGCGTTGTCTAGCGTCGCGCGGGCTTCGCTGACGTCGGCTTCGGCGCTGCGCGCCTCGAGTTCGATCTCCTCGGCGTCGATGCCCAGCAGCCGGTCGCCCGCCCGTACGCGGTCGCCGAGCGCCACCGGTAGCTCGGTCACGCGCCCCTCCACGTCGCTGGAGAGGTGGGCGGTACGCGGGGCGGTCACGCTGCCGTTGAGCGCGACCGTCTCCACGATGGCGCGCTCCTCGACCCGCGCGGTGGTGACGAGGGCTTCCTGGGCCGCCAGCGGTGCACTGAGCCCGAGCAGCAGGCCGAGGCCGAGAAGGCTTCGAGGGGAGCGAATGACGGTCACGATTCTCCTTGTGCGTTCGGGCGGCAGCCTGCCGCCACGAGTTACCCTGCGTACGATTCGGCCTGGGACTCAGCGGCGAGTTCCGTCGGCCGGGCCGTGCAGCGTTCAACGCTGCACGAGGCGTACCTGCTTCAACAAGGCCTGCAGCGGGTGGGGCAGCGCGGTATCGGAGAGGCGCCGGGCCTGGCTGCGGCACGAGTAGCCGGTGGCGAGCAGCCGGCCGGCGTTGGCCTCGTTCTCCACCACCGGCTGCCACGACTGGGCGTAGACGGTCTTCGAGGTGGCGAGGTTGCGGGCCTCGTGGCCGTAGGTGCCGGACATGCCGCAGCAGCCGGTGGCCACCAGCTCGAGCTCCAGGCCGAAGGCGGCGAACACCTGCTGCCAGGCGCCGGGCGAGCCCGGGGCGGTGGTCTTCTCGGTGCAGTGGGCGAGCAGCTTGAAGCCGGGGTCGTCGAGCGTCTGGCCGCCCGGTGCGAGCTGGCGGGCCAGGGTGGGGGACTGGGTGACCAGCCACTCCTGCAGCATCAGCACCTCGGGCACGGCGTCGGCGCCCAGGGCGTGCACGTACTCCTGGCGGTAGGTGAGGGTCATCGCCGGGTCGATGCCCACCAGCGGCACACCGAACTCGGCGAGGGTGCGCAGGCGCGCGGCCTGTTTCTCGGCGGTGCGCTCGAAGGCGCCGAGAAAGCCCTGGACGTTGAGCGGTTTGCCGTTGGGCGAAAAGGGGGCGACGAACACCCGCACGTCGAGGCGCGCGAGCAGCTCGACGATGTCCATCACCAGCTTGGCCTCGTAGAAGCTGGTGAAGGCGTCCTGGACGAGCACCACGCTGCGGGCCTTCTGCGCCTCGGTGAGCAGGCCGAGCGCAGTCGGCGTGGCTTCGGCCACGCCCCAGGCGCGCAGTTGCTTGCCGAGACTGGCGCGCGAGAGCGGCGGCGTGTCGACCAGGCCCAGCGGGCCGGCCAGCAGGCGCTCGACCAGGCGGTTGCTCAGGGCGGCGTTGTAGAGCGGCGCCACGCGGGAAAGCGTGGGCATCAGGAATTCCAGGCCGCCGACCAGGTAGTCGCGCAGCGGGCGCAGGTAGCGGCCGTGGTAGACCTCGAGGAAGCGCGAGCGCGAGTCGGGCACGTTGACCTTGACCGGGCACTGGCCGGCGCACGACTTGCAGGCGAGACACCCCGCCATGGCCTCGTAGACCTCGTGGGAGAAGTCCGCCTCGCCGCGCCGCCGGGCCAGGCTGTTCTTGAGGCGCAGCGGGAAGTCCTTGACGAAGCCCCAGGCGCCCTCGGCCTTCTTCTTGCGCGACTCCTCGACCAGGTCGATGCCGGCCGCCTCCTGCTGGCGCAGCCACTCGCGGATCAGGCTGGCCCGCCCCTTGGGCGAGTGGATGCGCTGGCGGGTGGCCTTCCACGACGGGCACATGGCATCAAAGGGGTCGTAGTTGTAGCAGGCGCCGTTGCCGTTGCAGTAGACGGTGGCGGCGTGGGCCTGCCACGCCCGTTCGTCGATGGTGCGGTCGAGCTGGCC
>NZ_FNES01000037.1 GCF_900100195.1 Billgrantia gudaonensis | reverse complement strand
GCACCTGAATCCCGAGCGGGACCCAGTGCCGCAGGCAGCAGGGTTTTAAAGAGCCAGAACTATTTCATATGCCAACTATGTTGACAGACTCCGGCTGCCATAGCTGCCCCGCTTCTGACGATGAATCTCTCTGACCTCTTGAAGTAAGGCCTGACGATGGTCATCAGGGCCACGCCGTCGCCAGGCATAGAAACCGCTCCGGCTGACCCGCATGACTCGACACAACACGGCCACGGGATAGGTGGCCTTCTCCGACTCGATAAACTGGTATCTCAGCTCGACTCTTTGGCGAAGAAGGCCGCCGCCTTCCTAAGAAACCCGCTGCTCGACGGCTACCACGGGGGTGAGCTCGTATCCCAGGCCTTCTGCCCGACGGCGGAGATTCTTCAGGATCTTCTGTCGGTAGCGGGCCTCATAATAGTCGACTCCGGGATCCTGATAGGTCCTGCCATAGCGCAGCGTGGTATAGAACAGCACGGCGATCTTGCGTGCCGTCGCCGTGACGGCCTTGGCCTTGCCGATGCGACTCGAGAGTCGACGATAGAAGGCGCCCAGCGCTGTATCCGTCCGACTCAGGGTCGTGGCGGCCAAGCGTAGCAATGCCGCCGCTCGGTTCTTGGTGCGTCGCGTCCGCGACGACAACACCTTGCCGCCCGATATCTTGCTCCCTGGCGACAGCGCCAACCAGGAGGTGAAGTGTTTGGCGGTGGGCCAGCGAGTCATGTCGAGGCCACACTCGGCGATCAGCTTCAGCGCCAGATACGAACCGAAACCATGAAGCTGTGTCAGGTCCGTGCCGATGACGTGATACAACGCGCCGCGCACGTCGAACGCTGGGGCGTTGGGGTTGGCCTCCCGGTGACGTGGCGGTGGGAGGGGCGCCTGTGGCGCCGGCCGGGTGGCGGCGAGCCGCTTCAGAGCGGCTTCGATATGTCGATCACACTCGCCCACCAGTGTCTGGTAGGTGTCGTAGACAGACAGGGATTGGCTCAGCGCCAAGAGATGTTCCTCGCGATAATGCCCTGTCAATGCCTGCCGAATCGTCGCTTCGCTCGCCTTGCAACGAGGGTCACGGTAGGCGGCCAAGACGGCAGGATCTTGCTGACCACTGACGATACTGCGCAGGATCCGCATCCCGGTCTTGCCGGTGATATCCGTCACGACATGATGAAGTTGCAGGTTCATCTCCATCAATGCCTTCTGCATGTGCTGGATATGCGAGGCGGCATAGGCATGGAGGCGCTCCCGATGTCGCACCAACGCCCGCAGACTGTTCAGCTCCTGTGAGGGCCGAAAGCTGCCGCGCAACAGGCCATAGGCATGCAGGCGCTGCAGCCACTGGGCATCGTTGATATCGGTCTTGCGACCTGGGACATTTTTGGCATCACGGGCATTGGCCAGGATGACCGCCAAGCCGCGTTCTTCCAGTATCTCGAAGACCGGGATCCAGTAGACGCCGGTGGACTCCATAGCCACGGTAGTGATGTGCTTCTCGACGAGCCAGTCGGCCAGGCGGATGAGGTCCTCGGTAAAGCTCTCGAAACGCCTGACGGGCACGGGGTCGCGATCCGGTGGGATAGCGACGAGGTGGAAGCGGGAACCGATATCGATGGCCGCGGCGTCAGGGTGAACCACCTGCAAACGCTCATGTCGGCGAGAACGGTGGGAGGATCGACGTGTCATGACAGCATCTCCTCAACGACCCTGATAGGGGTGGGTCAGAGGAGGCGGCGCGGAACGGTACCACCTTCCTAAACGGGAACCGCCCAATGGGGCATCGTCACCACTGTCAAGTCCAGAACGCCGCCCGAGCCACGTTTTTTAACGGGGTCATGCCACCAAAAAGCAGACGGCTGCGCCTCTGACGCCATTGCTGAGCATAGGCGGCCGCCGGGTTTCTATGCCGACAAGCGGGTACCATCCCTAAACAGTTTTTTAGAATATCCTTTTCAATCTTAAGCTTACGAACTTCTTCGCGGAGCTTCTTGATCTCGGCGTCGCGATCGTCCTCCTGCCGCTCCGGGGTGCCGGAGACCTGCTGACGGTGCTTGCGGCACCAGCGGTCCAGCACGCTGCGCTCCACGCCCAGGCGCCGGGCGGCCTCGGATACGGAATACCCCTGATCGATCACCAGGCTCACCGCATCCGCCTTGAATTCATCGGAAAACCGACGTCGAGTCTTCTTGGTCATGAACACCTCCATTGCCTCCATTATGAGGCTTATCGGTGTGTCCGCTCCAATTGGACCACTTCAGACATAGGTTTAGAAAAGTCGCTGAAGTTGGCCTAATCTTCCATTTCAGATGCTCAAGTTAAACCAATGCGGTTTAAGATGAGCCTCATAGTTGGCTGATTGGGCAATCTATGGCGACGAAAGTAAACCAGCTGTGGCTGCAGATTCCCCATGGCGCCGTGGTCACCACGGCGTGGCTGGAGGCCCATGACATCAGCGCCAACCATGCCGCCAAGCTCACGGAAGCCGGCTGGCTCAAGCGTCTCGGGTGAGGCGCCTACTGCCGGGCAGGCGACCCGCTGGCCTGGGAGAGCGGAGTGTTTGCGCTGCAGGCGCTCAGTGACCCAGCGGCACCGCCATTCTGGCCGGGCGGCCAGACCGCCTTGGCCCTGCAGGGCTTTGCCCACTACCTGCCCATGGGTCATGACACCACTCACCTGTATGGGGCGGACGGAGTCTGTCAACATAGTTGGCATATGAAATAGTTCTGGCTCTTTAAAACCCTGCTGCCTGCGGCACTGGGTCCCGCTCGGGATTCAGGTGC
>NZ_FNES01000036.1 GCF_900100195.1 Billgrantia gudaonensis | reverse complement strand
GGACGCAACGGTATCGAACATGACCTAACGCCACCCCCACACAACGGACTCGGCGAACCGGCTCGCTTGCGGGCCGCGGTGGCGCTCGTTCCGCGGATGGATTTTGCCCCATAGACGCGCTAGGTTGGGTTGAATTGGGTTCGGAAAGGGGTGAAAACATGGCCAATCTCACGGCCCGGACGCGGCATCACAGGTCCGTACCCTCGCGACCGGATGCCTCCGGTCACGCTCCGGCCAATACAAAACCCTATAGAAGCGGCGTCGTAGCCTGACGGGCGGCTTAGTCCAACAGGCATTTATCCGCCATGCTTCGCACGGCGAAAAAATGCTGAACAGTTATCTGCTAAGGAGGCATCGTGGCTGAATCGGCCTGGTACGACAAATTTGCCCCGCTGTACGACGTGGGTACGGCTGGTGACTTCTTTTACCGAAAACCACGTGAAGTCGCTATTGACCAATTAGATCTGGGAGTCGGCTGCCAGGTCGCGGATGTCTTTTGCGGCACTGGGGTAGATCTCCCAACACTTATCCAGAAAGTCGGGACGAAAGGCGCAGTATTGGCAGTAGACGGTTCCCACGAAATGCTTGAACAGGCAAGGAGCCGAGCTGGAAAGCTTCATATAGACAGTAACGTCGAGTTTCTCGAAGCTGACTTTTCACGGAGCACCGGTATCGGAGTCGTTGAAGCTGCTATTACTGAGAAGCAGCCCAAACATGTGTTCTTTTCGCTGGGGCTTACGTGCCTGGAGAATTGGCGGGAATTCTGTTCGCGGATCTTTGACGCAGCACCCTCCGGAACGCGCTTTGCGATCATGGACGTTTATAGTAACCGTTTAACTCTGGGGGCGCGTTTTATAAACTGGATCGGGGCGGCGGACTGTTGCCGTAACGTTTGGAAGATTCTTGAAGAACGGTGCGAGTCGTTTGCATGGCAAGAATTTCGTCCCTTCAAAATACTTGGCGTTTCAGTGATTGTCGCCAGTGGGACGAAACCATAAGCACATAACCAGCGGCTGTACGGCGACCGCCTTTACGGCGCTGCGCGCCTCCAAGCCGGCGCGTAAGCCTTGCCGTTAAACGGATACGATCATGAGTGAGTGGGTAGCTGAGAATGTTGGGGTAGTGATTGCAGCGGGTGCAACATTCGTATCCGTACTCTCGTTGGTTGTCAGTATTATTGCTCTCGCGATTCATCGTAAGCATAACTACATGTCCGTTAAGCCCATCGCCCATTTTTCGAAAGGAGATTATGAAGATTGCTTGTTCGTGAAGCTGAAGAATTACGGAACGGGTCCATTGATTGTTAAGTCCTTTGATGTGATTGGCCCCAGCGGGGCCAGATCGAAGAGGATCATAGAAGCAATAGGTGGTATTGCTTCAGAAGTGGTATGGGAAACATTCACTGACAGCATTGATGGTAGGGCATTGGCGCCCGGCGCAGAGTTTGTCCTTCTAAAGGGTAATTTTGATGGTGACGAGATGGAGAAGCGTCGGTGGATTCGTCGGGCTCTCTCAAGTTTGGAGCTGAGTGTCAGTTTTCAAGATATTTATGAGAGAGATCAGGAGCCTGTTTCGGAGCGGCTTACTTGGTTCTCTAGGTAGCCATCCGTTTAACCAATGGTTCCAGCGGACGCTCGTACCTCGCTCTCGCTGAACCACAGCGTTAGCGGTTGTGCGTGCGCGGAGAAATCGTTCGCGGAGAAATGATGATCTCGCCGAATGAGCTAAGACGGAAAGGGCTCTTGCCAATCACCGAGGGACCAGTGCGATTTGCAGTGGGGCCTCCCAACGGACTGACGTCAAACGCATGGCGTATATGGGCGAGTAAATACGGAGACGCATATATTGCATGCCGTGACAATTTCAGGGAGGCGAAAGTTAGTCTGCATGCATCCGGGCGCTGGCGAATGGGCTTCACCGCCGAAGCGGTTTCGGCAAATTCCACACTTGTCCCGGACGGAGAGAATCGCGCTTGGGACGTGTGGGACTGTCCGCCGGAAACAATCCCCAATACGGTTCGCGCCTTCGAGTTGGTATTTCCAACTCCTGAGTTGGCCGTGCGTCCGGAGCAAAGGCCTACCAAGGACTGGAAAAATGTCGTCTACATTGAGGCCGCGCCTCCGGGTAAGCTCACAGTCGTGACGTTGTTTGTTACGCGCGGTCGCATCGATTTGAGTCATGAATCGGAGCCGAGTTTTTGGCTCGCTTGCCTTGATCTGGGGAATGGCTACTATGCCCAGCTCGTTGCCCACAGCGATGACGAAGGAGATCTGCCGAACACAATCGAGGAGCGCATAGCGGACGCGCGGGAAACCGCAGAGAAATCAGGGGAAACATTGTCGGACGAAGCCTACGCGTATTTCTTTGGACAAAATCCAGGTGGGGTTCGCTATATTTTCGGGGCTCGACTTGACCGACCGGACCGCTAACCCGGCGCTTCAGCCGACCGCTCAACCGCTACGCGGTTTCGCGTCGGCTGAGCTTTCACGTTAACAAGGAGTTTGTTCCGTGCCTGAAAGGCTGCAACTGACAAAGAATGCACAGTTTTTTCGCATAGGATCACCCTTGAGTGATGAAATTGTCCAAGAGGTACTTGATGCGGCAGCGGATAACATCACTCTGGATGGCGAATTTATCATTGACTCTTTTCGTCAAGAACGGCTTTTAGAAGAACAAGAGTTCAGCTTTGTCTATTCCGTAAAAGTGTTCCCTTCAACCCGCCCCGTCTACTTCTTGGATGATGATTTTAAGGACATCGTTCACGCATTCATACTTGTCATAGAAGTCGATAACTACATAGCAATCTTGAAGAAAAGCTGCGCAAATATATCCGATACCCTAGAGAAATATTTCACTTTAATTGGGAATAAGGAGTTTTCCTCGAGCTTTTCAGATGAAGATGTAGAATTCCAAAAGATGGCACTCCGTAACATGACTATATCGGATAGGGCCATGAGGACACGGTCTTATGAGGCCGCTAATCTAAAAGGCTTACTTTCAACGCATTCGGCCGGCAGGTCAATACCATTTTACTTCAAGTTACGCCAGGGATCGAAAACTAAGTCTATATCTGGAAGTGGTCGTGTCGTTGAGTCTTCTAGTAGGGAGTCCATTGATGATATTGGAGTTTGGGTTAGGGATCAGATAAACCTTATTGAGTCTCCAACATCCAATAATTTCCTTGATGCTTTTGCTAGTAAAATAGAGCTCAGTGATGTATTAGAGTTAACTAACCCAAATGCTATTTTGATTGAAAGCTCCTCGTTATTCGAAAGGATTGAAAAAGACGACCTTACATTGGCTTATAAAACAAGGAAAGGTAAAAAGGTATCTGTTTCTTCGCGTATTTTTAAAAAACTAGAGTGCGCGCTGGAGTCGGTTTATGAGCTGGATGATGAACTCAACATCGTTGGTGGGGATAATAGCTCGTGGGTCCGGGAAAACAAAAAAACACTTACCTTGCACTCCAAAACACTATCTAAGTTTCGAGTGGTTCAGAACGGAAAGGAGATCACACTTCAAAAGTTCATAATAAAAAACGGATTGTACAGTATCACGTTCGATGATCCTAAATACATGTATTTTATGGGTTCGTGCTTTGAGGACTCATCTGGGGTTTCAGAGATTGATAATATTCTGGAAATTCTGCAACCGATGAATGACATGTCGAAAGTGCGTTCCGAGAAAGGGAAGTTCGACAAGAGTGCATCTAGATTCTCCAAAGACTCGATGTTTAGCCTCGTCGAGGCGGTTCACAAAAATGATGATTACATATTTTGTGATGACCTAGGGGATGAGTGGGCAGACCATATAACCTTTAACAAAAAGGACTCAAATATATGTTTTGTCCATTCCAAGCATGGTGATCCAAGCACATCTGCTAGCAATCTACATGATGTCGTCGGTCAAGGTATAAAAAACCTTGGCAACATGTACTTTGGGATGGATTTGATGCTCTCCAAGTTGAATAACTCTCTTTCATATAACTATAAATCAAGCTCTGGAATTGAAACGAATATAGCGAGGATCAGAAAAGGGGATCCGGATCAGTTTGAGGGCTTTCTGAATAACTTGCTAAAAGATTATAAGCTAAATAGAAGGTGCGTTCTAAGCTGCTCATTCATTTCTAAATCTGATGTTGAGAGGGAGTTCTTTAAGATAAAAAATAAAGCACCGGTTAGAGGGCATGTAACACAATTATTTTGGATCATTTCGTCATTTGCGCACGCAGCAAAAGACATGAACACGATACCGTTGATATATTGTAACAAGTAACTATGTTAACAAAGCAATGCACGCGACAAGCGCGTGATGTAATGACCCCCTAGTTTCTGCACACCCTACGCCGCTAATGCCGGGTGTGCTCGGGGTGCCACATAGCCCAGAGACTGATGTGGCCGTTCTTCGTTGTAGTACCGGATCCAGTGGTTGATCACTGCCCTGGCTTGTCCCAGCGACTCGAACCGATGCAGCCAGATACACTCCTCCTTCAGGGAGCGGAAGAAGCGCTCTACGAGCCCGTTCTGTTCCGGCGTGTACGGTGTCGTGAACTCCTGCGTCAGTCCGTAGGCCTTCACCGTGCCCGTGTAGTGGCGACTGCTGAAGACCAGGCCGTTATCGGACCGCAGTGCCAAGGGCTGATGAATTCGGCCCAAGGCGCCGAATCGATGCACCAGGGCCTCTTCCAACGCGGCCTCGGCGGTCTTGCTACTGCCGTTGTCCGATAATCGCCAGCCGAGGATCTCCCGAGTGCAACAGTCGATTATCACCGCCAAGCTGGCTCGTCGATCCTTTCCACACCATACGTGAGTCAGATCAGTTGCCCATCGCTCATCAGGTCTTGAAGCGACTGACGGCAAGCTCCTGGCACGTGGCCGGAAGCCTTGGGGGCGTTTGCGCACCTGCCAGCCCTTCAACTGCAGGATGCGTTGGATAGGCTTGCGGTTCTCTCCCAACACGCACGCCAGACGACGATAACCATAGGTAGGGAACCGTTCCAGAGTCAGCTTCACCCTGCTAGCCAGCTCGGTATTGATCACACGGCGCCGCGGCTTGGGCCGGTAATACAGGCTTCGCCGGGGGAGTCCCAACCAGCGGCAGAGCTTGACGAGCGATACCACATGACCTTCCTCGGCCAGTTGCGCCTGCAGCGACCTTACGAGTTCTCGTCCTCGTCGAGCAGGCGCTTGAATTTTTTTAGTGCATAGATCTGCAGATGGGCTTCGCCCAGTGCCTCCTTGGTCTCCCGGAGCTCGGACTCGTACTGCTCACGGATGTCCTTGGGGCGGGCTTTGAACCCGTTCTCCATGTTGCGTTGGGCCTCATCGATCCAGCCTTCGACCTCGGAGACGGTGAGGTCATACTGGCGAGCCACTTCAGCGACGGTGGTCTTGCCCTTGAAGATGTCCATGACCACGGCGGCCTTGCGCTTCGCGGTCCATCGCTTGATCGGATTGTCGTCGTTCATCCTGTCCTCCTGGTCGCTGCACTATAGCCTGTGCAGCTCTGGAGGGGGTCACTTCA
>NZ_FNES01000040.1 GCF_900100195.1 Billgrantia gudaonensis | reverse complement strand
CGGAGTCTGTCAACATAGTTGGCATATGAAATAGTTCTGGCTCTTTAAAACCCTGCTGCCTGCGGCACTGGGTCCCGCTCGGGATTCAGGTGCACGATCTCAGGCAGGCTGAGCTTCCGGATGTCACCCGACCAGCGCTCCGGGTGACGCTGCTTCGCCGCCTCGAAGACCTCCCGGCGCTGGGCCAGGATGCCTTTGGCCTCGCCGTTATGACGCTGGCTCGGCGTGACGTAGCGAAGGGCGCTGTGCCGGTGCTCGTGGTTGTACCACTCGGTAAATTGCTGAACCCAGTCCTGAGCCTCGGCCAGGGTGGCGAAGCCGTCAGCGGGGAAGCCCGGCCGGTACTTCAGCGTCTTGAAGGCCGACTCGGCGAAGGCGTTGTCATTGCTGACTCTTGGCCGGCTGTACGACGGTGTGATGCCCAGATCGTAGAGCTTCTCCAAAAAGGTCGCTGCCTTCATCGGGCTGCCGTTATCCGAGTGCAGAATCAGAGGCTTATGCCGGTCTGTCAGGTGCTCTCGCCAGCAGGCCTTCTGGATCAGCTCGGCCGCCAGCTCGCCGGTCTCCGTCTCGTAGACCTCGTGCCCAACGATCTTGCGACTAAAGACGTCCATGATCAGATACAGATACCACCAGGTACCTCGCGCAGGACCGGGCAACCATGAAATATCCCAGCACCACAAGCGGTTAGGCGCCGAGGCTTGGTGTGTCGTCGGAAGGCGCTTGCGCTGTGGAGCCTGCTGTCGGCCCCGGTGATGTTGCTGGTCGTATTCATGAAGCACTCGATACATCGTCGATTCAGAAGCCAGGTAGCGGCCCTTGTCCGCCTGATCGGCCACGATGAAGGCTGGTGGTCGGCTTCGGTACTCCGGGGCGTTGCACAGCGCCACGATCGCCTCGCGCTCCTCCGGCGACAGTTTGTTGGCTGGCTCCGGCCGGTCGGCGTCGGGGCGGCGATCAGCCACCACCTCGCCTTCGGCGACCCAGCGGTAGTAGGTCCGCACGTTGATGCCCATCACCTGACAGGCCTTGGCCAGCCGAGCACCGTCACGCTGGGCGCTTTGCACCAGGGTCACGATGCGCTGGCGATCCGGGAGGCTGGTCAGTCGTCCTCGTCGTTGGTCGTGCCCCAGATCGCCTCTGCCTTTTTTGACAAGGCCAGCAGCGCTGCCGTCTCGGCGAGGGCCTTATCCTTGCGGTGCAGCTCGCGCTCCAGCTTGCGGAGTCGCTTCTGCTCCGCCTTACGCGCCTGGCGGAGCTGCTTGGCCTGGGCCGCTGCATCATCGTTGGCGTTCATGCAGGCATCCCGCCAGGCCTCCACCTGCTCGGGGTAGAGCCCACGCTCGCGGCAATAGGCGCTGAGTTCGGCCTCGTTCATCGGGGCCGTCTCCAGGACGATCTGGAATTTCTCCTGGCTGGTCCACTGGTCGGGCTCGTTCGAACGTGATGGCAAAACCTGTCCTCGTGCTCTGGCCTGTTTCCGCCAATTGTAGAGGGTTGTCGCGGTGATGCCTTCCTGCTCGGCCAGTTCCGGGATGGTTATGCTCATCGGCGGCGCCATCTTCTTGAGGATGGCTTCCTTACGCTCTGCGGGGTAACGCATGTTGATCACCTCTCAATCCGTTTAGGTGACAACTACGTTGACGCATAGGG
>NZ_FNES01000044.1 GCF_900100195.1 Billgrantia gudaonensis | reverse complement strand
GCCACCAAGGTCTCGAAGAAGTACACCGAGGGGGTGGTGCTGTCAGGGCGCCTGGAAGCGCTGTTCCGGGTGGTGCCGCCCAGCCTCTACCTGGCTCTCGCCGGCACCGAGGGTGAGGAGAAGGCCGAGCGGATGCGCGTGATGCGCGAGCAAGGCTGCTCGGAGCTTGAGGCGGTGCTGCATATCACCCAGCGGCTGGACGAGGCCCGGGGGATCGGACCCGCGACGTAGAGTGTTATGGTCAAGTCAGAGCGGACACATTTTCAAGCCGCAGCTGCCAATTCAATCTCCCTCGGCGTCTGGTAGCCCAGGGTCGAGTGGAGCCGACTGCTGTTGTACTCCATCTCGATGTATTCGATCACATCCCAGCGTGCCGCCTGGCGGCTCGCGTACCGTTGGCCGGCCAGCCATTCGCTTTTCAGTGAGCCGAAGAAGCGCTCCATGACGGCATTGTCCCAGCAATTCCCCTTGCGGCTCATCGAAGTATGGAATCCGTGCTGCACCAGCGTGGATCGGTACTCATGCGACGCATATTGGCTGCCGCGGTCGCTGTGATGTACCAGCCCGCTCTCAGGTTGCCGGCGACCCACGGCCATCCCCAAGGCGTCCAGTACCAGTTGCGTACGCATGTGGTCAGCCATCGCCCAGCCCACCAGTTGCCGGTCGTGGAGGTCGAGAACGGCTGCCAGATAGAGCCAGCCCTCCAGGGTCCAGATCGCCGTGATATCGGCCACCCAGACCCGGTTCGGCGCTGCCGTCATGAACTGACGGTTCAACAGGTTGGGGGCCACCGGCAGGGTGTGCTCGCTGTCAGTTGTATGACGCCAACGTCGCCGCTCACGTGCCTCTACACCTGCTTCCCGCATCAGGCTGCGGGCCTGGTAACGGCCGACGTCGTAGCCTCGGCGTCGAAGTTCTCTGGCCATGCGGCGGCTGCCCTATGCGTCAACGTAGTTGTCACCTAAACGGATTGAGAGGTGATCAACATGCGTTACCCCGCAGAGCGTAAGGAAGCCATCCTCAAGAAGA